>NZ_JAGGOI010000029.1 GCF_018614585.1 Streptomyces sp. ISL-1
CCCCCGCGCCGCGTGCGCGTGCCCGTCGACGGGCGTCCGCGCCCGCCGGTGCGCCGCAGGCCGTGGAGACGGCCGAGGCCACCGAGCAGGAGGCCGCCGCCGAGGAGACCGCCGCCGAGGAGACCGCCCCGGCGGCCCGCAGCCGTCGTCGCGCCGGTCGCAAGGCCACCGCGCCCGCCGGTGCCCCGCAGGCCGACGAGGCCGTCACCGATGAGGGCGAGAGCCTGCCCGCCGGCGCGGTCGCGCAGATCGCTTCCGACGAGGCCGAGGTCGCGGCAGCCGAGAAGGCGGCGACCCGGGGCCGTACACGCCGCCGCGCCGCATCCCCCGAGCCCGCCGCTCACCCGGAGAAGGCCGAGAAGGGCGACAAGGCCCAGAGGGCCGGGAAGAGCGAGAAGGCCGAGGCGCCCACGCGCGGCCGCCGTGCCGCCCGGCCCGCCATGGCTGTGTTCCAGGCCCCGGTCTTCACCGAGCCGATGTTCCAGACCCCGGAGTCGGCCGCCGCGGCCGCCGCCGCTGCCGTGGACACCGAGCCGGAAGCGGACGAGGACGTCGTCGAGCCGGTTGCCGAGACCGCGGCCCCGGAGCCCGCCGGCCGTCGCCGTCGCCGCCGCCGCGGTGAGCCCGCCGAGCCCGTCGAGACCCCCGCGCGGGCCGCCCGGCATGCCGAGCCGGAGGAGGAGACCGAGCCCGAGCAGGCCGCCGAGGGCGAGGAGTCGGACGAGTTCGAGGACCGCCCGTCGCGCCGTCGCCGCCGTGGTGGCCGTCGCCGTCGCCGTGGCGAGCCCGCCGACGCCGATGAGACCTCGGATGAGCAGGGTGACGAGGCCGCCGCCGAGGACGTCCAGGAAGAGGACGTCCAGGAAGAGGAGGACGACGAGCACGGCGAGACCGAGACTCCCTCTGCCGCCGGCACCGCCAGCAGCCGTCGCCGTCGCCGTCGCCGCCGTCGTAGCGGTGACTCGGGCGGCGAGGACGAGACGGGTACGACGGACCCTGAGCGCACGGTCGTCAAGGTCCGCGAGCCCCGCCCCGCGCGCCCGAAGAGCGACGAGCCGTCCGACGAGGTGCAGTCCATCAAGGGCTCGACCCGTCTGGAGGCGAAGAAGCAGCGCCGCCGCGAGGGCCGCGAGCAGGGCCGCCGCCGTGTGCCGATCATCACCGAGGCCGAGTTCCTGGCCCGCCGCGAGGCGGTCGAGCGCGTGATGGTCGTCCGGCAGAGCGGCGAGCGCACCCAGATCGGCGTCCTCGAGGACGACGTGCTCGTCGAGCACTACGTCAACAAGGAGCAGGCGACCTCGTACGTCGGCAACGTCTACCTGGGCAAGGTGCAGAACGTACTGCCGTCCATGGAGGCCGCGTTCGTCGACATCGGCAAGGGCCGCAACGCCGTCCTGTACGCCGGTGAGGTCAACTTCGAAGCGCTGGGCATGGCGAACGGCCCGCGCCGTATCGAGGTCGCCCTCAAGTCCGGCCAGTCGGTCCTCGTCCAGGTGACCAAGGACCCGATCGGCCACAAGGGCGCCCGCCTGACCAGCCAGGTCTCGCTGCCCGGCCGCTACCTGGTGTACGTGCCCGAGGGCTCGATGACCGGCATCAGCCGCAAGCTGCCCGACACCGAGCGCGCGCGTCTGAAGACCATCCTCAAGAAGATCGTCCCCGAGGACGCGGGCGTCATCGTCCGTACCGCCGCGGAGGGCGCGAGCGAGGACGAGCTGCGCCGCGACGTCGAGCGGCTCCAGGGGCAGTGGGAAGAGATCCAGAAGAAGTCCAAGAACGGCAATGCCCCGACGCTGCTCTACGGCGAGCCGGACATGACGGTCCGGGTCGTCCGCGACATCTTCAACGAGGACTTCTCCAAGGTCGTCGTCAGCGGCGACGAGGCGTGGGAAACCATCCACGGCTACGTGTCGCACGTCGCGCCGGACCTGGTCGACCGTCTGCAGCGGTGGACGAGCGAGACCGACGTCTTCGCGTCGTCCCGGATCGACGAGCAGCTGATGAAGGCGCTGGACCGCAAGGTCTGGCTGCCGAGCGGCGGTTCGTTGGTGATCGACAAGACCGAGGCCATGGTCGTGGTCGACGTCAACACCGGCAAGTTCACCGGTCAGGGCGGCAACCTCGAGGAGACCGTCACCAGGAACAACCTGGAGGCGGCCGAGGAGATCGTGCGCCAGCTGCGGCTGCGCGACCTGGGCGGCATCGTCGTCGTCGACTTCATCGACATGGTGCTCGAATCCAACCGTGACCTGGTCATGCGGCGACTGCTCGAGTGCCTGGGCCGCGACCGTACGAAGCACCAGGTGGCCGAGGTCACCTCGCTGGGCCTGGTGCAGATGACCCGTAAGCGGGTGGGCCAGGGTCTGCTGGAGTCCTTCTCCGAGACCTGCGTGCACTGCAACGGCCGTGGCGTGATCGTGCACATGGAGCAGCCGACCGTCGCCGGTGGCGGTGGCGGTGGCAAGCGCTCCAAGAAGCGCGGCCGCGGTGGTGCGGAGCATGTCCACGAGCTCGAGGCCGTGGACATGACCGAGGCCGAAACCGAGGCGGAGGTCGCCGCCGAGGTGGCTGCCCCGGCCGAGCTGCCCGCGCCGGAGCCGCTGTCGGACACTTTCGTGCCGGACGAGGAGCTGTACAGCAGTGCCGCGGAGGCCGAGGCCGCCGCGTCGCGCGGCCGTGGCCGCCGCAGGGCGACCCGTAAGGCGACCGCTCCGGCGGGTGCGCCGAAGGCCGCAGAGGCCGAGGTGGTCATCGAGGCCAGGGCCGAGGCTCCGGTCGCCGAGCCGGAGGCTCCCGCGGCTCCCGTGGAGGAGGCGGCCCCGACGGGCCGTGGCCGCCGCCGGGCCACCCGTAAGGCGACGGCTCCGGCCGGTGCGCCGAAGGCTGCCGAGGCGCAGGCCGCCGAGGCGGAGGTCGTCATCGAGGCGAAGGCTGAGACGCCTGTCGAGGCCGCCCCTGAGGCTCCCGAGGCCCCGGTCGCCGAGGAGGCTCCGGTCGCGGCCCCGCCGCGTGCCCGCCGCCGGGCGACCCGCAAGGTCACCGCCCCCGCCGGCTCGCCTTCGGGCGGGGAAGAGGCCGCGGTCGTCGTGGTGAGCAGCGCCACGGCAGCCGAGACCGAGGAGGCGAGGGCAGCGGAAGAGGCCGCCCCGGCCAAGAAGGCGGCTCGCAAGACCGCCAAGAAGGCCACCGCGAAGAAGGCCGCCACCAAGAAGACGGCGGCCAAGAAGACCGCGGCGAAGAAGACGACCGCCAAGAAGGCCGATGCGAAGAAGACCGCCGCGGCCGAGCAGCAGACGCTGCCCTCTGTGACGGCGTCCACAGAGAGCTGAACAGTTGATGAGCCCTCAGTGAACGGATCGTGTCCCACCTCGCAGCTTGCGGGGTGGGACACGCTGTTTGTCGCTGAATCGATGCAGTGCTCCGTTAACAGCCCCGAAATTGACTAGGAAATCCCTGATAATGTGACGGCGGTCGCTGCCGGGTGAGTGCCCCGTTTCCGGAGACTACGGTGGGTGACCGGCCCGGTTCGGGACAAGACCGGTCCCAGATCCTCGGTAGGGCGTTGGCTTGCGCCGGAGGGGTGTGCGCGGCCTCGCGAGACGTCCGCTCCGCCCCTGACCTCTGCCACAAAGAGCTCTTGCGGTGTTCAAGGAGGACGTCCAATGACGAGCAGCAATCAGCAGCCCATTCCCGCTGCCCGCCCGGTTATCGGTGAGGAAGAAATCGAGGCCGTGGTACGCGTACTGCGCAGCGGAAGGGTCGTACAGGGCCCTGAGGTCGCAGCGTTCGAGGAGGGCTTCTCGGAGCTCGTCGAGGGGCGCCACTGTGTGGCCGTCAACTCGGGTACCTCCGCGCTGCACCTCCTTCTGCTGGCTTTGGGCATCGGCCCGGGTGACGAAGTAATCGTTCCATCGTTCTCGTTCGCCGCATCGGCGAACGCGGTCCGCCTGGTCGGCGCCGATGTCGTCTTCGCCGACATCGAGCCCGGCTCCTACGGCCTGGACCCGGCGGCCGTCGAGGCCGCCATCACGCCTCGCACCGCCGCGATCATGCCAGTGCACCTGTACGGCCACCCGGCCGCGATGGACAAGATCATGCCCATCGCCGCCAAGCACAAGCTGGCCGTCGTCGAGGACGCCTGCCAGGCGCACGCGGCGGCGCTGAACGGCACCCCCGTCGGCGCGTTCGGTTCCGGCGGCACCTTCAGCTTCTACCCGACCAAGAACATGCACTCCCTCGAGGGCGGCATGATCTCCACGGGTGACGCCGAGATCGCCCGCACCCTGCGCCTGCTGCGCAACCAGGGCATGGAGCAGCGGTACGCCAACGAGATCGTCGGCGCCAACATGCGTATGACGGACGTCGCCGCCGCAGTCGGCCGCGTACAGCTCGCGAAGCTGGGCGGCTGGACCGAGCAGCGCATCGCCAACGCCGCGTACCTCACCGAGAACATCACCGCGCCGAATGTGCAGACCCCGACGGTCGCCGAGGGCGCGCGCCACATCTACCACCAGTACACGGTCCGCATCAGCGGGGACCGCGACGCCGCGATGGCGAAGCTCACCGAGGCGGGTGTCGGCAACGCCGTCTACTACCCGACCCCGATCCACCGGCTGAAGCCGTACTGGGAGCCGGACCAGAAGGCCGGCCGCAACTGGGACCTGCCCGAGACCGAGCGTGCGGCCGCCGAGGTCTTCTCGCTTCCGGTGCACCCTTCGCTCACCGCGGAGGACCTCGAGCGCATCGTCGCCGCCGTGAACGAGCTTGGAGAGAACCTGTGACCACCGCCCAGAGACTGCGGGCCGGCCTGATCGGCCTCGGCTCGATGGGTCGCCACCACGCCCGCGTACTCGCCGGCCTGGAAGGCGTCGAACTCGTCGCCGTCGTCGACCCGATGGGTGACAAGAACGGCTGGGCGCAGGGCGTCCCCGTGCTGTCGACCGTCGAAGAGCTGATCTCGCTCGGCGTCGACTACGCCGTCGTGGCCTGCCCGACCGCGCTGCACGAGGAAGTCGGCCTCAAGCTGGCCGAGGCCGGTGTCGGCGCGCTGGTCGAGAAGCCCGTCGCGGACACCGTGGACGGCGCCCGCAGGCTCGTCGAGGCCTTCGAGTCGCGCGGCCTGGTGGCGGGCGTCGGCCACATCGAGCGCTGCAACCCGGCGCTGCGCTCGCTGCGCCAGCGCCTGGAGGCCGGCGAGCTCGGTGACGTCTACCAGGTCGTCACCCGCCGCCAGGGCCCCTTCCCGCACCGCATCGCCGATGTCGGCGTGGTCAAGGACCTCGCCACCCACGACATCGACCTCACCGGATGGGTGACCGGCCAGACGTACACGTCGATCTCGGCGCGCACGGTCTCCAAGTCGGGCCGTCCGCACGAGGACATGGTCTCCGCGGTCGGCCAGCTCTCCGACGGCACCATGGTCAACCACCTGGTCAACTGGCTGAGCCCGCTCAAGGAGCGGTTCACCTCGGTCACCGGTGAGAAGGGCTGCTTCATCGCGGACACCCTCACCGCCGACCTGACCTTCTACTCGAACGCCGCCCAGGCCACCGAGTGGGAGGCGCTGCAGGCGTTCCGCGGTGTCGCCGAGGGCGACATGATTCGTTACGCCATCCCGAAGCGCGAGCCGCTGCTGGTCGAGCACGAGCTCTTCCGCGACGCTGTCCTTGGCAAGTCCAGCGACATCTGCACGCTGCGCCAGGGACTTCGTACGGTAGAGGTGGCAGCAGCCGTGCTGCAGTCAGCCGCCAGCGGCACCACAGTCGATCTCTCCGCGCACGCCGCGGCCCAGTAGGGCGAGGAGCCTTGACCAGTCCTGATGTCACCGTCGTCGTCGCCGTGTACAACACGATGCCGTATCTGACGGAATGCCTTAACTCCCTTGTCGGGCAGAGCATTGGCCTGGACAGGCTCGAGATCGTGGCCGTCGACGACGGCTCCACGGACGACAGCGGGGCGGAGCTCGACCGCTACGCCAAGAAGTACCCGGACACCGTCAAGGTGATCCACCAGGCGAACTCCGGTGGCCCGGCCGCGCCCAGCAACAGGGCGCTGGACGTGGCCACCGGACGTTACGTCTACTTCATCGGCTCCGACGACCACCTCGGCAAAGAGGCGTTGGCGCGGATGGTGGCCTGTGCCGACAAGCACGACTCGGACGTCGTGGTCGGCAAGATGGTCGGCACCAACGGCCGCTATGTGCACCAGGCGCTCTACAAGAAGAGCGACCCGGACGTCAGCCTGTACGACTCGGCGCTGCCGTACACGCTGGCCAACACCAAGCTGTTCCGCCGCGAGCTGGTGGAGAAGTACAAGCTGCGCTTCCCCGAGGACCTGCCGGTCGGCAGCGACCAGCCGTTCACCGTCGAGGCGTGCGTGCGGGCCTCGAAGATCTCGGTGCTCGCGGACTACACGTACTACTACGCGGTGAAGCGCGGGGACGCGAGCAACATCACATACCGCGCCGACCATCTGGCGCGGCTGCGCTGCACCGCGAAGATCATGAAGCACGCGGCCGGACTCATCGAGCCCGGGCCGCAGCGGGACACCGTCTTCAAGCGCCACTTCAACTGGGAGATCTCCAAGCTCATCCAGGCCGACTTCCCGGCGCTCGACCCGCAGACCAGGCGCGAGGTGTGCGCCGGAATCGCCGGTCTGGCCGACGAGTACCTCACCGACCCACTGCGCGACTCCCTGCCGGTCACGCGGCGGGTCAGGCTCGCCCTGGCCCAGCGCGGCGCCGTGGACGAGCTCGTCGCGGCCATCGTGGACGAGGAGGCGAACGGCGCACCGCCGTTCCACCTGGAGGACGACCGGGCCTTCGCCCGGTACCCGGGCTTCAGGGACCCCGCGCTGAACATCCCCGACCGGGTCTTCGAGCTGATCGGGGAGTCGGTGCCCGGCCGGCTCTCGGCGGGCACCGAGTTCGTCTCGGCGCAGTGGGAGCAGAGCGGCGACGATCTGTCCCTGGCCATCGCGGTACGCACCGCGCTCACCGGCGACACCGAGTCGGCCGTCATCCGCCTCATCCAGGGCTCGATGCCCAGGAGCGCGGACAAGGCCGGCGCCCGCAGATTGCCCGCCGGTCATGAACTCCCCGCACCCGTGGGCGAGTTCACCCAGGAAGTCGCTGCTGACGGAGTCGGCACGGTGATCCGTGCGTGCATCCCGATAGAGCCCCGCCAGGCCCAGCTGGGCGTGCGTCTCTACGTGGATGTCGCAGGCTGGACGTACGAGATCCCGGTGCGCGGCACGGACAAGCCGATGCCGCTGGCCCGGCGCTGGCGCAGTGGCACCCCGTATCGAGTGGCGGCGCGCGTGAACAACAAGGGCCGGATGGTCGTTCTGACCGGCCTGCTGTTCCCGCCCGCGAATAGATGGTGGTCGCGTGTGCGACCCCTGCTGGTCCGGTTGAAGAGGAAAGTATCCCGATGAATATCTGTGTAGTCGCGCTCGGCAAGATCGGGCTTCCGCTCGCCGTGCAGTTCGCCGCCAAGGGCCACCGGGTCATCGGCGCCGATGTCAACGAGAAGGTCGTCGAGCTGGTCAACGCCGGCTCCGAGCCGTTCCCCGGTGAGCACGACCTCGACCGTCTGCTCAAGGAGACCGTCGGCGCCGGGCTGCTGACCGCGACCACCGACACCGCGGCCGCAGTCGCCGAGTCCGACGTCGTCGTGGTCGTCGTCCCGCTGTTCGTGGATGCCGAGGGCGTCCCGGACTTCGGCTGGATGGACTCCGCGACCAAGGCGATTGCCGCCGGTCTCAAGCCGGGCACCCTCGTCTCGTACGAGACCACCCTGCCGGTCGGCACCACCCGCACCCGCTGGGCCCCGATGCTGGAGCAGGGCTCCGGACTCACCGCGGGCAAGGACTTCCACCTGGTCTTCTCGCCGGAGCGGGTGCTCACCGGCCGTGTCTTCGCCGACCTGCGCCGCTACCCCAAGCTCGTCGGCGGCATCGACGAGGCCTCGGCCAAGCACGGCGTGGAGTTCTACGAGCAGGTGCTGGACTTCGACGAGCGTGCCGACCTGGCGCAGCCGAATGGAGTCTGGGACCTGGGCACTGCCGAGGCATCCGAGCTGGCGAAGCTCGCCGAGACCACCTACCGCGATGTCAACATCGGCCTGGCGAACCAGTTCGCGCGGTTCGCCGACAAGAACGACATCGACGTCAAGAAGGTCATCGAGGCCTGCAACTCGCAGCCCTACAGCCACATCCACCAGCCCGGCATCGCGGTTGGCGGCCACTGCATCCCGATCTACCCGCGGATGTACCTGTGGAACGACCCGGAGGCCACCGTCGTGCGCTCGGCGCGCGAGGCGAACGCCGCCATGCCCGAGTACGCCGTCGACCTGCTGGCCGCCGCCTACGGCGACCTGGACGGCGCGGGCGTGCTGGTGCTCGGTGCCGCCTACCGCGGCGGCGTGAAGGAGACGGCCTTCTCCGGCGTCTTCCCGACCGTCGAGGCGCTCAAGGCGCGCGGGGCCGTCCCCTTCGTGTCGGACCCGATGTACACGGCCGAGGAGCTCACCGCGCACGGGCTGACCCCGCACGAGGGCCAGGCCGTCACAGCCGCGATCCTGCAGGCCGACCACGCCGAGTACCGCGAGCTGGCCGCCGCCGACCTGCCGGACGTCCGCGTCCTGGTCGACGGTCGGCGCACCACCGACCCGAAGCGCTGGGAAGGCGTACGCCGGGTCGTCATCGGCGGCTGACGCGCTGTTTTTGCGCCTAAGCCGGCGCCGCTTTCGCGGAGGTGGCCGGGCGCCGTTGGGGTTCCTCAATTGATGGCTGATGTACCAAGACGAAGGCCCTGCTCACCTCCTGGAGGTGAGCAGGGCCTTCGTCGTACGTACTAGCGCTTGTGCTGCTCCAGGAACTCCACCACGCGGTGGGCCGCCCGGCCGTCGCCGTAGGGAGTGCCGCGCTCGGCCGCCGGGGCCGGGCGAGTGGCGATCGCGGCCCAGTCGGCAGCGCCCAGCTCATGCGGGTTCGGGACAAGCTGGTTCCAGCCGCCCTCGATCGTCTCGACCCACTCGGTCTCCGGGCGGATCGTGGTGCAGACGCGGTCCAGCAGGAACGCCTCCTTCTGCAGACCGCCCGAGTCCGTGACCACACCGGCCGAGCCGAGGACGGCGGCGACCAGCCCCGCGTACGGCAGCGGACGGCCCGAGTGGAGCGAGCCCTGGTTCAGCTTGATGCCGTGCTCCTCGGCGCGCACGACGAGGCGCGGGTGCGCCAGCAGGGCCACCGGCACCGGCAGATTCGCGAGCGAGTCGACGATCGCCGCGAGCCGCTTCGGGTCGTCGGTGTTGTCCGGCCGGTGCAGCGTGGCGAGCAGGTACGGCGCCTTGGGGTCGATGCCCTCCGGCAGCACCGGCTCGGGGTGCTCGCCGGCCAGCACCGCGTCCCTGATCCGCAGGCACACGTCGACCATCACGTCACCGGCGAGCACGGAGCGCCCGGCCAGGCCCTCGGCCGACAGGTGGCGCATGGCCTCCTCGGTCGGCGCGAGCAGCAGGTCGGCCGCGTGGTCGGTGAGGATGCGGTTGTGCTCCTCAGGCATCCGGCGGTTGAAGGAGCGCAGCCCTGCCTCCAGGTGCGCGACGGGGAAGTGCATCTTCACCGCCGACAGCGCGCCGGCCAGCGTGGAGTTCGTGTCGCCGTACACCAGGACCCAGTCGGGCTGCTCGGCGTCGAGGACCGGGTCCATCGCCGTGAGCACACCGCCGGTCTGGACGCCGTGGCTGCCCGAGCCGATGCCGAGGTGGACATCCGGGTCCGGAATACCGAGGCCGGAGAAGAAGACGTCGGACAGGTCGGCGTCGTAATGCTGGCCTGTATGAACAATCACATGCTGGTGGTCGGTCTCCGCGAACGCAGCGGCGATCGGTGCGAGTTTGACCAATTGGGGACGAGCTCCGACGACGCTGATGACCTTCACGGTGAACTGCTCCTCGATACCTTGGGTACGGGCCTCCGGCTGGGCCGGAGACCGAATTCCGTCCGATGATAAAGTGACGCCTCGACGTGTGCTCCGGGGAGGAAGTCGGTAATGAAAGAGGCAGCATCCAGGGATGCGGCCGTGGTCACGCCGTGGTACCCCACACGTGAGCTGCCTTTCCGAGGTTCCTTCGTCCAGGCAATGGTCGGTGCGACGGCCCCGGGCTGTGACAGCTTCGTGGTTTATCACTGTGACCCCTGGGTCGCCCCGATGGACGCCACCACCACCCAAGCGGTGGAAGCGGCCAATGGCAAACTCGTGACCCGTGCCGCACACCGCGTGCCCACCGCCGGCGGCGCCGATCTGGTGCACTTCCCCGTCACCACCCCGCGCGGCCAGGACTACGGCGCCCAGTCCCGCAACCACGAACGCCAGCTGCGCGCGGCCCTCGGCAACAAGCCCATCGACGCCGCTGTCGTCCATGCCCATGTCGGGCTGCCGAGCGGCTGGGCCGCCGTGCAGAACGCCCGCCCCGACGCGAAGGTCTTCGTCACCGAGCACGCCTCGTTCCTCGAGCGGGTCTTCCAGGACCCCGAGGCCGTCGAGCTCTACGACGAGCTGCTGGCCCGGGTCACCGGCTTCTTCGCCGTCGGCGACAAGGTCACCGAGGTGCTGGGCAAGCAGTTCCCGCACCACGCGGACAAGATCCTTCGCATCCCCAACCCGATCGCCTTCGACGTGAGCCGCACCGCCCCGGTCACCGAGCTGCGCAGGTGGCTCTACCTGGGCAGCATGGTCGAGCTGAAGGGCGTCAACTGGCTGGTCGAGGCCTTCGCCCAGTGCCATGCCGAAGACCCCACGCTGACGCTGACGATGGTCGGCGAGGGCCCGCTGCGTAAGCCGCTGACCGCGAGGGTGGCCGAGCTCGGGCTGAGCGACGCCGTGGACCTGCCCGGTTCGATCCCGCACGAGCAGGCGCTCGACCTGATGCGCGAGCACGACCTGCTGGTCCACCCGAGCCGGTACGAGACGTTCGGCATGACCATCGTGGAGGGCATCGCCGCCGGAATGCCGGTGCTTGTGACCCGCTGCGGTGGACCCGAGAAGACGCTGGCCGGCATCGAGGACGCGGCCGGCGAGCTCATTGATGTGGAAGAGAACGCCGAGTCGATCAGTGACGGCTACCGGCGCCTGCGCGGCCGCTTCGACAGCAGCGGTCTGGATCTGAAGCGTGCCCAGGAGCAGCTGGCCGCGCAGTACGGCTACGAGGCCGTCGCCCAGGCGCACTACCGTCTCTGGTTCCCCGACTCCCCGTGATGGAGTGACATGCAGGTCCTGTTCCTGGCTCTCGGCGCCTCCCGCAAGCGCGCAGTGGTCGAAGAGTCGGCGGAAGTGGTGGCGCGCGGCGGCCGGGCCGTCGTCCTGGTAGGCGCGCGCAAACCGTGGCTCGACCAGGGCTTCGAGCCCGGCGTGGAGCTGCTGACGGCCGACGACCTGGAGGCGCGCCACCTGCCGCGGCGGCTGGAGCGCATGGTGCTCTACCGTGTACCGAGGCTCGTCGTACGAGTCGCGGGCCGCGGCCCACTGGCCGGCAAGGCGAAGCGAGCCCTCAAGGCGTACGAGCGTCGCGTGGCGGCCCGCCTCCACCGGCGGGTCTTCGTTCCGCTGCACCGCCGGGTGTGGCCGAGGGTCTCCGACCGGTTGGTCTGGCGCCACTTCGGCCCGCGCAAGGGCCCGGAGCTGCTCGTCGTCGCCGATGCGCTTTCGGTGCCCCGCGCCGTACAACTGATTCAGGCGTGGGAGTCGGACGGCCTGGCAGTCCCCCGAGTCTGCTACGGCATCGACTCCGACGTGTCCCCGCAGACCCCGCAGACCTCAGCCGCTCGCTGATTTCAACACCGAGGAAGATCCATGAAGAACCGCAGCGACCGGCGCCCCCGCGTGCTCTATCTGGCGTTCTACTTCCCGCCCTCCCGGGCGAGTGGTGTGTACCGCGCCAGGGCGACGGCGAACCACCTCGTCGAGAAGGGCTGGGACGTCACGGTCTGCGCGTCTCCGCTGGACTTCCTCTACAAGAGGATCGGCTCGGTGGACGAGGGTCTCTCGGAGACCGTCGACCCGCGTATCCAGGTCGAGCGGCCCTCGCTCAATCAGTACACCTGGCAGCAGGACCTGCGTGAGTTCAGCTGGCTGCGCCGCAGCTTCCCGCTGATGGCGAAGCGCGTGTACCAGTTCAGCCAGACGAAGCTGTTCCCGGAGCGCTACTCCTCATGGGCCTGGGCCTCGGTTGTGCGCGCCCTGAAGCTGCACTCCAAGAAGCGCTTCGATGTCGTCGTCGCCACCGGCAACCCGTTCGCGTCGTTCGGTGCGGCCTGGCTGTTCAACCGGCTGACGGGTGTGCCGTACGTCATGGACTACCGCGACTCGTGGACGCTGGACCTGTTCCACGACGAGCCCGCCTTCCCCAAGGGCCACATCGCGTGGGCCTGGGAGAAGCGGATGCTGGGCAAGGCGTCGGCGTCGGTGTTCGTGAACGAGGCGCTGCGGGGCTGGCACGCGGAGCGGTACCCGGAGGTCGCGGACCGCATGATGGTGGTCCCGAACGGCTGGGACGCGGACGTCATTCCGGCGGCCCCCGAGCCGGCCGAGGAGGTCCCGGCGGCTGCCGGGGCCGAGGCGCCCGCGACCGAGCAGCCTTCTGCCAACGGGCAGCGGCCGCTGAAGTTCGCGTACCTCGGCACGCTCACCGTCAAGCAGCCCGTCGAGGAGATGGCCGAGGCGTTCAAGATCGCGCGCCGTCATCCCGATCTGGCGGACGCCGAGCTGCAGATCCACGGCCACCTCGGCTTCTTCAAGAACAGCCCGGCGACGCTGAAGAAGAAGCTCGGCCTGGACGACGAGGCTGCCGAGAACGGGGCCGAGGACACCGGACTGCGCTACTGCGGACCGGTCTCCAAGACGGAGGTCGGCAAGGTCTACGAGGACGCGGACGTGCTGGTCTTCCTGGCCGGCGGCGGCAAGTACGTGACCTCGGGCAAGATCTTCGAGTACATGGCCTTCGGGCACCCGATCGTCTCTGTGCACGCGCCGGGCATCGCCGCCCAGGACGTGCTCGATGGCTACCCGCTGTGGTTCAACGCCAACAGCCTGGACGTGGACGAGCTGGCGGCCTCGATGGTCGCGGCGGGCAAGGCCGCGCGTGATCTGACGCCGGAGCAGCGCGAGATCGCGCGCAGTCACGCGGACATGTACCAGCGCGACGCCGTGCTCAAGCCCTTCGAGGAGCGGCTGCGGACCATCGTCGGCCGCGAGGACCGATCCGAGGACCCCTCCGAGCACCGTTCCGCGGGCTGATTCGCGGGCTGATTCGAGAACTGATCCGGAGACTGATCCGGAGACTGATCCGGAGCCGCCAACGGCGAAGGCCCCGACCGGAGTTCCGGTCGGGGCCTTCGCCGTCGGCATCGGCGCCTACTCGTCCTTCGGGGCGTAGATCTCCCGGTCCATGTGCATGGTGACGGTGAGGTGCGGGTGGGCCTTGGCCCACTTCCAGCCCGTCACCGTGGAGTTGATGTCGCTCACGAACACATGGTCCGCGAGGTCGAGCCGCACCTCCGGAAGGGCGACGCGCTTTGCCACACGGGACAGCAACTGCGGCCGGATCTCCCGGTATCCACGGTTGAAGATCTTCTTGTGGAAGGCGTTGGCCGCCCTGGTGTGCGCCCGCTGGACGGACGCGACGGCGAGCTCGGGGGAGATGGACTTGCGGTTACGCGCGGCCACCCTGCGGGCCCTGCGCAGCACCGCGCGAGGGGCGCGGTAGACGAGGAAGCGCTCGCCGCGCGGGATGCGCAGCTTCTTCTCGGCGTCCTCGATGCTCACCACGGGGACTCGGGAGTCAAGCTGCGCGCGCTGCCAGAACTGGCCCGCCCTGCCCGACACCACGGTGACCTCGACGCCCACCTCGGTCAGGTAGTTGGCGAAGTCGACGATACGGCGCGGCTTGCCGGGCGGGGTCAGGGCGAGGATGACCGCGCGGCCGACCGGCTCGGTGCTCTCAGGGGCCTTCTCGTCCTGCTTCTCGGCGACCGTCGCGGCGATCTGGGCAGGCTGCTCGGGCTGCTCGGGCCGCTCGGCCAAGGCCGGGAGGGGCACCTCCGCGGCGGGCAGCGGGGTGCCCTCGTAGACCGAGATGAGCTGCTTGGCCACCGCCTCGGTGCCGTACCGGGTCTCCAGAACCTCGCGGGCCGCCGACAGGTCGATCCCGGCCGCGTCCTGCCGCAGCTGCCAGTAGGCGTCGGCGATGACCCTGGGGTCCTCGCTGACGTCCATGAACGCGCCGGCCTTGGACTCGATGCCGGCCAGACTCTCCTGCGGGCCGCCGCTGCGTGTGGCGAGGACGGGCAGGCCGGCGGCGACGGCCTCCACGACCGTCATACCGAACGTCTCGCCCTTGCTCGCGTGCACGAGCAGATCGTGCTTGTGCATCAGCGCGTTGACGTCCTCGGGGGACACGGGCGGCAGGATGCTGACGCGGTCGCCGAGGCCGAGCTCGTCGACGCGGGCGATGAGGTCCTCCTCACGGGCACCGTGGCCGACCAGGGTGAGCGTCGCCCGCGGCTCCTTCTTCGCCACCAGGGCGAAGGCTTCGAGCAGCTCGTCGACGCCCTTCGGCTTGATAAGCCGGCCGACGTACAGCCAGCTGAGCAGCTCGGCCGAGCGCTCCGGGCCGGGCGTGAAGCGATCGAAGTCGATCATGTTCGGTACGACGCTGAGCTTGTGCGCGTACGCCGGGAACTCCGCGGCGATCTGATCCCGAAGCCGGGTGCTGACGCACAGGAACGCGTCAGCCCGCTCCAGCACCTCGCCGTACAGCTCCCGGGCGGCGGGCTGCGCGAAGACCTTCTCGAGGAACGAGGAGTGCTCGGTGACGACCACGCGCGCGTCGGGCCTGGCCAGGTGGAGGGCCAGCACACCGCCGTAGACGCCGGTGTGGGCGTGGACGAGGGGGGCCTCGATCTTGCCCGTGGGCAGCGCGGGGAGCAGCGCCTCCTCCTGGGCGGCGACCCAGGGGCCGTAGTTCTTGCGGTGGGTGAGGGGCACGGGGACCCGGACGACGGTGCCTTCCGCCGACTCCACGACGGGGATGAGGTCCGAGCGCTCCTGGAGGCGGTTCACGGTGACCTTGATCGCGTCGTTCAGCGCGGGGTGCGCCCGGCCCGACCAGTCCTCGGTGTGGATGACGGTGACCCGGCCGAACTGGCCGGCCACCGCTGCCGTCATCGCCTGGACGAACGAACCGGCGTACGGGTTGTTCGGCGAGGGGTACCAGGGGGTGATCACGGCGAGGTCCGAAGGCTGCGCGGTGTGACCGTCCGTGTTCGCGGGCTCCAGCTCGAGCGTGAGCTCCGGGCGCCGCCGGGTGGTCGCCCAGGCCGCCGGCAGTGCGTGCGCGTCACCGGCGATCAGCCGCTCGGCCGTGGCGAAGGGCCCCGACTTGTTGCCGACCAGCTTCTTCGCGGCGGGCCATGCCGAGCCGTGCTTGTCGAGGGGGAGGCGTACGACTTCCACGCCGTCCAGGCGCGAGAGCTCGTCGGCGGTCTCCGCCCACTCCTCGCCGTCCGCGACGACCAGGACGACCGGCGAGCCGGAGGACGCAAGTTCCTTGACATGCTCGCGTGCTGCCCGTACCCGGTACGTTCCGAGCGCGAGATAGAGCACGTGGCTTTTCATCTGGTTCCCTTCGCACAACATGACGCAGGGCCCCAGGGTATCGAAGCCCGGGGCGGACTCTGCGGCGAGGAGAGGGTGGGGGAGAGGTGGCGGGGAGCCGGACGGGTGCGGGATCGGGTCGCCGAGCCGGACAGGTGCCGGACTCGGTCGTAGCCGACGGGTGCCCGTTCCGGCCATCGAGCTGACGGGTGCCCGTTCCGGTCGTCGAGCTGACGGGTGCCGGTTCCGGCCGCATCACCGTCAGGTGTCAGCTCCGCTCGTCGAGGACGCCGTCCTTCTCCACGTACAACGCGCCGGTCTGCGGGCACTCCCACACGCCGGACTCGTCCGCGCGCTCCACCAGACGGACACCGACCTTGCCGACCCAGCCGATCTGCCGCGCCGGCACGCCGACGACCAGCGCGAAGTCCGGTACGTCCTTGGTGACGACGGCGCCCGCCGCGACCATGGACCAGCGCCCGATCCGCACCGGGGCGACACACACCGAACGCGCGCCGATCGAGGCACCGTCGGCGATCTGCACACCGACGGCCTGCCAGTCGCCACCGCGCTTCTGCTTGCCCTCGGGGTCGACGGAACGCGGGTTGTGGTCGTTGGTGAGCACCACGGCGGGGCCGATGAAGACACCGTCGCCGAGCTCGGCGGGCTCATAGACCAGCGCGTAGTTCTGCAGCTTGCAGTTGTCGCCCATCGTGACGCCGGTGCCGACGTAGGCGCCCCGCCCCACTACACAGCCCTCGCCGAGCCGCGCGCCCTCGCGGATCTGGGCGAGCTCCCAGACGCTGCTCCCGGCGCCGATCTCGGCGCTCTCGTCGACCTGGGCGGTGGGCTGGACCCTGTAATTCACTGTTCTGCCTTCCGGTGCGCGGTTTGCCACGCGAGCATACGTCGGCCCCTGGAGCGGCCCGCGGGGTCACGGCGACCGGGGCCAAAGCGGACGACTGGATCGACGAATCGGTCGCGCCCGCCGGAGAGCAGAAGCCCGCCGACCGCTCAGCGTCGCTGGGCCCACGCCTTCCGCAGCTGGAGCGTGTAGAAGAGTGACGCCGCCGTGGGGACCACCGTGCGGTACCAGCCAACGTCCGGCGACCACCAGCCGTACACCGCCGTCGGGACCATGACCGTCAGGGCCGCGATGCGCAGCACCCACCAGCGCCTCGGGCGGGGGACCGGGATGGCGGGGGTGCCCAGGTCCGTCGACATGGTGTCGCGGATGCCCTTGAACACCCCGCGCCGGGCGAGGAGTTGGGCTCCGGGAAAGTCGGCCAGGATCTCGTCCCGCTCGCCGAAGCCGGCCGGGACCAAGGGCAGCTTGAGCGCCGTGACCAGCTCCGACTGGCGGCGGGCCGGGTCGTTCGTGCCGCGCAGCAGGGTGAGAAGCGGGCGTGGGTCGGGGACCGGGAAGACGGCCGCGAGGGCCTGCGCGGTGGCCGTGGCCTCGGTGTGGCCGGTGACCGGGGCGGACGGGTCCCACAGGTGGGAGGCGACCGGCTTGCCCTTGAGGAAGAGTGTGAAGCCGTAGCGGTCGTCGGTGCGGCGCAGCACCAGCGCGGGCCACTTCTCGCCGGTGGTGAAGTTGTCGGCGACGGCCGTCAGCAGCTCTTCCCCGGCCGCGAGGGTCGCCCGTCTGCCGGGGGAGGGGTCGGGGACCAGCTCGACGTAACTCATCCGGGACGGTGCCGGGGCGATCCGGAGCGAGACGCCGCACATCAATGCCGCCTCGGCGACCTCGTGCGGCGGGGCCGCGGCTATCGCGAGCGAGCGCGGCGCCGGGACGGAGGCGGCGGCCGTCGGGGTCGTGGGCTGCGGGCGGCCGAAGAACGGGGTCTGCGACGCGACCTGCATCCGTACGCCAAGGCGGAACTCGAGGAACTCCTTGCGGGCCTCGCCGACGTACCCCCACGGGAAGCTGCGCGCGTGCACGCCGATCGCCCGGAACACCTCCAGGGCCTCGGTCCAGCGCTCGGCGAAGATCAGCATCAGGGCCAGGTGATTACGGAAGCCCGCGGCGTCGGGGTCGCCCGGCTCGTACCAACTGGAGAGCTCCAGCGCGCGGGTGACCGCCGCCTCGACCCGGGCGCGGCCGATCGGGCCGTCTTCGGTGGAGTCGTCGGAGACGACCTCGTACTCCACGGCGGCCATCAGCGGCAGCGCGTGCAGCTTCGAGCCGGGCAGCGCCCCCTCGGCGGCCCGCTCGGCGAAGGCGAACATCTCCTCGTGCGAGCCGTACCACTTGTCGCACAGGTACTGCAGGGCGGTCGCGTGGCAGCCGTAGTGGTGCGGGGCCCTGGCCACGGCCTGTGCCCAGTACGTGTCGAAGACCTCCCGGGGGGCCTGGATGCCGCGGGCATGCGTGAGCGCGACCTCCCAGGGCACCGGATCGGTGGGATTCAGCTCGGCCGCGGCGGCGATCACCGGAACGGCATCCTCGAGGAGCGTGAAGAAGGCGCGGAACTGATCCTCGGAGACATGGCTGGCGCGGTGGCCGGTACGTATCTCCCAGGCCTGCTGGATGCAGAGATCCGCCTTCACCAGCATCGCGTCGGGGTCCTCGGGCGAAGCGGCCAGCCAGCCCTCCAGCCAGCCCGGACTGTGCAGGGCGCATTCGGCCAGCTCGGAGACGCACCCACTGCGGCGCTCCCACTGGGCGTCGAGCCGGGTCTGCGCGAGCAGTTCGCGGGCGGGGCCGGCATCGCCGCTCGCGGCGGCGGCCAGCGCGGCCCGCAGAGTGGGGTCGGCGACGGCATCGACGGTGACTGCCTCGTCGGGCGGCAGATCGGCGCCCACGGCCGAGCCGTGGCGGAGCATACGAGGCATGGTGATCAGGGAGCGCAGGGACACGACCGCCTATTCAACAGGCCACGTCCGGCATCCACCAGGGATTCACGGCGCGTAGCCGGTTTGACCCCTCAAGCCCGGCCCCGTAACCTTGACCCTCGGTGTGTTTCCATGCACGCCCACCCCTGAGCAACTCCCTCCCGATGGTTCCGCCGGTCGGGAGAGGCCGCTCATCCTTCCGGATCGTCACAGGCTTCGGCCTGTGCGAGCGGCTGGCATCAGGGGATCCGTTCCGAGCGAAAGAGAGTCCGCGTGTACGCCATCGTGCGCAGCGGTGGTCGCCAGCACAAGGTTGCTGTCGACGACATCGTTGAGGTTGACAAGATTCCCACCGCCAAGGTTGGCGACACGGTCGAGCTCTCGACCCTGCTCGTTGTCGACGGCGACACCGTGACCAGCGACCCGTGGGTGCTGGCCGGTATCAAGGTCACGGCCGAGATTGTGGACCACCACAAGGGCGCGAAGATCGACATCCTTCGCTACAAGAACAAGACCGGCTACCGCCGTCGCCAGGGTCACCGCCAGCAGTACACGGCGATCAAGGTCACCGGTATCCCCACGGCTGCGAAGTAAGGGACTGAGGAGAGATGGCACACAAGAAGGGCGCATCGTCCACTCGGAACGGTCGCGATTCCAATGCTCAGCGGCTCGGCGTGAAGCGCTTCGGCGGTCAGGTCGTCCTCGCCGGTGAGATCCTGGTCCGCCAGCGCGGCACCCACTTCCACCCGGGTACGGGCGTCGGTCGCGGTGGCGACGACACCCTGTTCGCCCTGCAGCCCGGTGCGGTGGAGTTCGGCACGCACCGTGGCCGCAAGGTCGTGAACATCGTCCCGGTCGCCTGATCGGATCTTTGCGAGGGCGGACCTCACTTCCCGTTCGGGAAGTGGGTCCGCCTTTCGCGTGTTGTAGCTAAGACATTTCGTACGTACGTATCTGGAGGCACACCCATGACCACCTTCGTGGACCGCGTCGAGCTGTATGCCGCCGCGGGTAGCGGAGGCCACGGCTGCGCCTCCGTTCACCGGGAGAAGTTCAAGCCGCTCGGCGGCCCCGACGGCGGCAACGGCGGCCGTGGCGGTGACGTCATCCTGGTAGTCGACCAGTCGGTGACGACGCTGCTCGACTACCACCACAGCCCGCACCGCAAGGCCACCAACGGCCAGCCCGGTGCCGGCGACAACCGCTCCGGCAAGGACGGCCAGGACCTGGTCCTGCCGGTGCCCGACGGCACCGTCGTCTTCGACAAGCAGGGCAATGTGCTCGCCGACATGGTCGGCCAGGGCACCACCTTCATCGCCGGCCAGGGCGGCCGCGGCGGCCTCGGCAACGCCGCGCTGGCCTCCGCCCGCCGCAAGGCCCCCGGCTTCGCGCTGCTCGGTGTGCCGGGCGAGTCGCGTGACGTCGTCATGGAGCTCAAGACCGTCGCCGACGTGGCGCTGGTCGGATACCCGAGCGCCGGCAAGTCCTCGCTGATCTCGGTGCTCAGCGCGGCCAAGCCGAAGATCGCGGACTACCCGTTCACCACGCTCGTGCCGAACCTGGGCGTGGTCACCGCCGGGTCGACCGTCTACACCATCGCCGATGTCCCCGGTCTGATCCCGGGCGCCAGCCAGGGCAAGGGTCTTGGCCTGGAGTTCCTGCGCCATGTCGAGCGCTGCTCGGTGCTCGTACACGTCCTGGACACCGCGACGCTGGAGTCGGACCGCGACCCGGTCTCCGACCTCGATGTGATCGAGGAGGAACTGCGGCAGTACGGCGGCCTGGACGACCGCCCGCGCATCGTCGTCCTCAACAAGATCGACATCCCGGACGGCCAGGACCTGGCCGACATGATCCGTCCCGAGCTCGAGGATCGCGGTTACCAGGTCTTCGAGGTCTCGGCGATCGCTCATACGGGCCTCAAGGAGCTGTCCTTCGCCCTCGCCGGCATCATCGCCGAGGCGCGCGCGGCCAAGCCGGTGGAGGAGGCGACCCGAATCGTCATCCGCCCCAAGGCCGTCGACGACGCGGGCTTCACGGTCGTGCAGGAGGAGGACGGGCTGTTCCGGGTGCGCGGCGAGAAGCCGGAGCGCTGGGTCCGCCAGACCGACTTCAGCAACGACGAGGCCGTCGGCTACCTCGCCGACCGCCTCAACCGCCTCGGGGTCGAGGAGGCGCTGATGAAGGCCGGTGCCCGCGGGGGCAACGGCGTGGCCATCGGCCCCGAGGACAACGCGGTCGTCTTCGACTGGGAGCCGACGATGATGGCCGGCGCCGAGATGCTCGGCCGCCGCGGCGAGGACCACCGCCTGGAGGCCCCGCGTCCGGCGGAGCAGCGGCGCAGGGACCGCGATGCCGAGCGGGACGAGTCGCAGCGGGAGTACGACGAGTTCGACCCGTTCTAGGACGGCCCCCGGCCGCGGGGTGGTGCCCGCGGCCGGCGGCGGTGTGCCGTGGGCCGCGGGGCGAGGCGCAGTGCGGGTACGACGAGTTTGTCCCGTTCTGTATCCCCTGATCCGGCTAAATCCACGGATCGAGGGCAACCTCCGGGCTTCCAGACCCGTCTGACTGGCGTGTGGCGTTACGGGGACTACCCGTACGTCTCCCGAGTCTCAGTCGAACGGAGCACCAAGGGCCGATGAAGATCTCCTTCCTCATCCATACCGTTTACGGTATTGGCGGGACGATCCGCACCACGCTCAACCTCGCCGAAGAGCTTGTGAACCGCCACGAGGTCGAGATCGTCTCGGTCTTCCGGCACCGGGACGACCCGCTCTTCTCCATCGACCCGCGCATCACCGTCGTGCCCCTCGTCGACACCCGGGTGAACTCGCCGACGAACGAGAAGGAACACCCCTTCCAGCTCCAGCCCGCGACGTTCTTGCCGCAGAACGAGGCGCGTTACAAGGAGTACAGCCGGCTCACCGACGACCGTGTCCGCGAGCACTACGCCGCATCCGACGCGGATGTCGTCGTCGGCACCCGGCCCGGACTCGTCGCGTACGTAGCGCAGTTCGCCCCGACCGGAGCGGTCCGCATCGGCCAGGAACACATGACGCACAACCACCACAAGGCGGCCCTGCGCGCCGAGATGTACGAGCATCTCGCCGCGATCGACGCCTTTGTGACGGTCTCCGAGGGCGACGCCAGGGTGTGGCGGGACAAGATGCCGTTGCCGAGCACCCGCGTGCTGGCCATCCCCAACAGCGTTCCCGAGCCGCAGGTCGCTCCCTCCGACGGGACGGGCAGCACCGTCGTCGCGGCCGGCCGGCTGGCGACGGAGAAGCAGTACAACGTCCTGATCGACGCCTTCGCCAAGGTCACGGCCCTACGCCCGGATTGGGTGCTGCGCATCTACGGCGGCGGCGACCGCCGACCCGCGCTCCGGGACCAGATCCTGAGGATGGGCCTCTACAACAAGGTCCACCTCATGGGTCCGCACTCACCCATCGAACCGGAGTGGGCCAAGGGCGCCATCGCCGTCTCCACCTCGCGCCACGAGTCGTTCGGCATGACGCTGGTGGAGGCCATGCGTTGCGGCCTGCCGGTGATCTCCACCGACTGCGACTACGGGCCGCGCGAGATCATCAAGGACGGCGTGGACGGCGTCCTCGTCCCGGTCGGCGATGTGAAGGCGGTCGTCGACGCGCTGCTCAGGCTGATCGACGACCAGGCGCTGCGGCACCGACTGGGCGCCGCAGCGCAGGAGAGCGCTCGCCGCTTCGACCCCTCCCAGGTCGTCAAGGAGTACGAGAACCTCTTCGAGGAGCTGGCTGCCGGCGAGTCACCGCGCGGCTCCGCGCCTGAGTTCGCGCCGGTGGCCGACTGCGTGGTGGCCGCGGACGGCGCGCTGACCATCACCCTGGTCGGCCCGCGACCGACGGCCGACGAGGCCGGGCTGCGGCTGCTGTGCGCACGTACCGAAGGCAGTACGGAGGTCCGTACGTTCGCGTTCGGGCCGAACGGATCCGTCACGATCCCGGCCGGTGAGCAACTGGGCGAGGGTGTCTGGGAGCTCTTCGTCGAGATGGCGGCCACCGGTGCGCGCTCCCGGCTCGGGAGCCGCAATGTCGATCAGCGCGGCGCGATGCACGCCGCGGAGCGCCTGGCGCCGGGCGAGGCCGTCCGTAACCTCGTGCCGTACGCCGACAAGGCCAAGGGCACGCTCGTCCTTCGGTCCTGGGTCCGGCCGGTGCACGCGGAGGCCGCGGATGTGCGGCTCGCCGGCAAGAAGGTCACACTGTCGGGCCGCTTGATCGGCGCCACCCCGGTCGGCGACCCCGTGCTCGTGCTGCGCCGTCGCGGCGGGCCGGCGTGTGAACTGACCATTTCCGGGCGGTGGGACGGCGCGAGCACGTTCCGCTTCACCATTCCCTGCGCCGCTCCGGTCGCGCAGCAGAACACCGCACACGATGTGTGGGACACCTTCTTGCGATATGTGCCGAATGTCCAACCGGTGAAGATCGGGCGGGTGCTGGACGATGTCGTAATGAAGAAGGATGTCTACAACTACCCGTTGGCCATCCTGCCGAAGAAGAGGAGGGGGAGTCCTGTGCGTGCGCTCGCCAAGAAAGTGCTCCGAAGGCCGAAGCAGCGGGTCCGCGTGCGCCTCTTCTACACCGCCTCCAACGATCTCGCTCTCAACGTGGTCGATTTGTAGAGATTTTCCGCACGTGGATTACGGAGGTCGGCTGCCGTAGTGCGGTTTTGGCCGCAAGAGTGATTCGAGCCTGGTCTCATGTGGTTTCGGTCACGCGCATAATTGGGGGGCGCGCCCGGATTGCCCTGATCACAAGGCAAACAGCAGGTTGCACCACGGTGAGGTGGGAAAGGCATCCGCCTTGCGGGACGGTAACGCAGAGTGCAACTATCGGAATGTTCCCCAGCCCCTGCAAGGTAGGTCGTCTGTGTCTGTGCAGCCCATAGCCAAGCCCCGCACCACAGCAGTCGTGCTCGCCGGTGGCACCGGCCAGCGCGTGGGTCTGTCGATCCCCAAACAGCTGCTGAAGATCGCCGGCAAGGCTGTCATCGAGCACACGCTGACGATCTTCGAGCAGGCCGAGTCCATCGATGACGTGATTGTGCTGATGGCGCCGGGTTTTGTACCCGACGTGGAGAAGATCATCGCAAAGGCCGGACTGACCAAGGTCACCCGGGTCATCGAAGGCGGCTCCACCCGCAACGAGACCACCGAGCGTGCAATCGCCGCACTGGGCGAGGGGCTTGCCGAGGGCGAGGACGCCAACGTCCTCTTCCATGACGCTGTCCGTCCGCTTTTGTCACAGCGTGTGATCCAGGGCTGTGTCGACGCCCTCGACCGCTATCAGGCCGTAGATGTCGCAATCCCGTCGGCGGACACGATCATCGTGACCCGCACCCACGGCGAGGACGGCGAGTTCATCACCGAGGTGCCGGACCGCTCGCGGCTGCGCCGTGGCCAGACCCCGCAGGCCTTCAAGCTCTCCACGATCCGCAGGGCGTACGAGATCGCGGCCGGCGACCCCAACTTCCAGGCCACCGACGACTGTTCGGTGGTGCTGAGGTATCTGCCGGATGTGCCGATCTACGTCGTCGCGGGCGACGAGTACAACATGAAGGTGACTCAGCCGGTCGATGTCTTCATCGCCGACAAGCTGTTCCAGCTGGCCACCACCGCCTCGCCGCGGCAGGCCGACGAGGCCGCGTACCGCGAGCTGTTGGCCGGCCGGACGCTGGTCGTCTTCGGCGGCTCGTACGGCATCGGCGCGGACATCGCCGAACTGGCCAAGCAGTACGGCGCCCAGGTGTACGCGCTGGGTCGTTCCACCACGGGCACGCACGTGGAGAACCCGGAACACGTCGACGACGCGCTCTCCAAGGCGTACTCCGAGACGGGCCGGATCGACTACGTCATCAACACCGCGGGTGTGCTGCGCATCGGCAAGCTCGCGGAGACGGACAACACGACCATTCAGGAGGCGTTGAACGTCAATTACCTGGCGCCGGTCCAGATCGCTCGTGCTTCGTACAAGTACCTGGCGGAGACCAAGGGGCAACTGCTGCTCTATACCTCCTCCAGCTACACCCGCGGGCGTGCCGAGTACAGCCTCTATTCGTCGACCAAGGCGGCCATGGTGAACCTCACGCAGGCGCTCTCCGACGAATGGGCGCCCGATGGAATTCGCGTCAACTGCGTGAATCCCGAGCGCACCGCGACCCCGATGCGCACCAAGGCCTTCGGTCAGGAGCCGAGCGGCTCGCTGCTCTCCTCCGAGGCCGTGGCCCGGACCTCCCTGGACGTGCTGCTCTCCGAGCTGACCGGCCATGTCATCGATGTACGGCAGCAGGATCCGACCCGCGAGGCGACTGAGTCGTCCGGGTTCGAGCAGGCGCTGGCTTCTGTCCTGGATCGTCAGGAAGATGTGTAATAATCCCGATAATTGAATTTATGGGCCTCTGCGGTTGCGGTGATGCGACCGCAGAGGCCCGAATTCATAAAGTTTATCCCTCGCTTTTGCATCTTAATGTGGTAAAACCGGCACCCCTTGGAGCAGGTTCTTCGTGATTTCGACCGCCATTCGCCGGGCCCGCGTGGGCAGCGGATCAGAATTGGTTGCTGCAGTCCTTCTGGGGCTGGGCTTTCCGTGTGCGCTGATCGCCGCCTTGATTCCCAGTTTCTGGGGATTCGTCGCCGCAGCCGCCGTGACGTATGTCGCGGACTGGTACCTGCATCAGCGCGGCAGCTATCTCGTCAACCGACTGAACAAGATCAAGTTCGGTCTGCCGATGCACTTCCTGGTGCGTCAGCTGCTGCTGGTCCTGCTGCTGTCCCGGTTGAACCTCGCGGACCAGACCCTGTTCTATCTGGCGGTCGGCGGCTTCCTGCTCACCTTCGGCCTGCAGGCCCCGCACGGCGCCCTGGCCACCCTGATCCGGCTGCGCCGCACCATGCCGGTGGTGACGCGCAACGTCGACCTGCACGGCCTGAAGATCCCGGACGCCCCGCCGAGGGTCCTGCTGAACCGCTCCGCCGAGAAGATGCTCCACCTGGACGTGCCCGCGGTGGCCGGTGTGCTCGCCGCCACCCAGATGGACACCGACGTCCTCGCCTACATCGGCATCTCCGTCACCATCGGCCTGGCGCTGCTCTATACCGCCGCACTCTTCCGCTACATGCGGCCGAGCAGGCTCGTACCGAACGCGGCCAAGGTCCTCAAGGGCGTCGACACCTGGCTGCGCGAGTACCGGCCGACCGCGGTTCTGTACTTCTCCGGCTCGAAGGAGTCGGCGTACCAGGTGAAGATGTGGATCGAGGCGATGGAGCAGCTGGAGGCCCGGCCGCTGATCATCCTGCGCGAGCGTTACATCGTGCCGCAGCTCGGTGAGACCTCGGTGCCGGTCATCTGTGTGCCCGGCGGCATACACCTGATGAACATGGACCTGTCCACGCTCCGGGTGGCGCTCTACCCGGCCAACGTCGGCAAGAACATCCACATCCTGCGCGTACCGACCATGAAGCACGTCTTCATCGGACACGGCGACAGCGACAAGATGGCCAGCGTCAACCCGTTCAGCAAGGTGTACGACGAGGTGTGGACGGCCGGCCGGGCCGGGCGGGACCGCTATGCCCTCGCCGACGTCGGTGTGCGCGACGAGGACATCGTCGAGGTGGGCCGCCCGCAGCTGGCGCCCATAAAGACCTGGACCGGCACCCCGAAGAACCCGATCCCGACGATCCTGTACGCCCCAACCTGGGAGGGCTGGGACGACAACCCCGGCAACACCTCGCTCCTGCTGGCCGGCGAGAACATCGTCAAGGGGCTGCTGAACGCCGAGCGGCCGGTCCGGGTGATCTACAAGCCGCACCCCTTCACGGGCACGCGCAGCGCCAGGGCCAAGGCGGTCCACACCCGGATCATGGCGATGGTCGACAAGGCCACCGCCGAGCGCGCCGCCGAGCCCCGCTGGGCCAAGGAGACAGCCGCCGCGCAGGCCGACCAGGCCACAGCGCGGGCGACCCTGGCACGCATCGATGCCCGGCTGGCCGAGCTGTCCAAGCCCGGCCGGGCCGGTGGCGACGAGTCGGAGGTGTCGCGGGTCTCGCTCGCCGACCCGCAGCGTCTCGCCGAGATCAAGCAGCTGCGGGCCGAGTGGAACGAGGCTTACTGGCGCTCCTTCGGCTGGTGGGAGCACAAGACGGTGACCGGCACCCAGCCGCACCTGTACGACTGCTTCAACGAGTCGGACGGCATGGTCTCCGACATCTCCAGCGTGGTCTCGGACTTCATCGCGAGCGGCAAGCCGTACGCCGTGACCGACTCGGGCGCCGTGGGCGCCGAGGAGTTCAGGCGGCAGAACACCGCCGTACGGGCCGCGGTCGTACTCTCCAACAGCGCTGAGGAACTGGGCGAGTTGCTGGATGCCGTCGCCGACCCGGCGGCGGACGTCCTCGCGGAGGCACGACGTGAGCTGAAGCGCTATCTGCTCGGGCCGGACGAGCCCACCTCCATCGAGCAGTTCAACGCCGCGGTGGCTGTGCTGGCAGCGCGGGCCGAGGCGCGGAACACGGGCCCCGGCCAGCAACTGGTCGAGGTGTCGATGGACGACGCGGCGGAGGACGCCGCGGAGGAGGCGGCAGCCGGTGAGGCCGGAGCCGCGGTGGCCTCATTGGACTCGTCTGCCGCCCGCTGACGTCCCTGGGCCCGGCGTGACAGAGGATCATGACAGAGGATTGCGGGCATGAACGGCAATGAGCCCGATGTCAGCGTGATCATCGGGGCCTATGAAGCCATGCCCTATCTGGTGCGCTGCCTGGAGTCGGTCGAGGCGCAGACGATCGGCGCCGAGCGGATCGAGATCGTGGCCGTCGACGACGGCTCGACCGACGGCACCGGGGAGTACCTGGATGAGTTCGCGGTCCGCAGCGAGGTCGCGGCCCGGGTGGTGCGACAGGCCAACTCCGGCGGCCCCGGCGGCCCGCGCAACCTCGGGCTCTCCCTCGCCCGCGGCCGCTACGTCTTCTTCCTCGACGCCGACGACTACTTCGGCGTCGAGGCACTTGAGCGGATGGTCGCGGTGGCCGACCGGGCCGGCACAGACGTGGTGCTCGGCCGGACCGAGGGCGTCAACCGGGGTGCCGGCAAGTCGATGTACCGCAAGAACGCCGAGCGTACGGACGTCTTCTCCTCCAGCATCAAGTTCACGCTCAGCGCGCAGAAGCTGTTCCGGCGCGAGCTGCTCGTCCGCCACGAGCTGCGCTTCGACGAGGGCATGCGGCTCGGCGAGGACGCGCTGTTCACCATGGAGGCGTATCTGCGCGCCGACGGAGTCTCCGTGGTCGCCGACCACACCTGCTACTACCTGGTCGGGCGCGACGACGGCAAACACGTCACCAAGGGCATCGACCATGCCGCGATCATCGACGCGGCGCACCGGCTGATGAAGCTGATCGCCGCGCATGTGCCGCCGGGTGACCGGCGCGACCTGCTGATGGTCAGGCCCTTCGTGACCTCCCTGCTGCCCCAGCTGGGCCCCATCGTGCTGAAGCAGCCGGACGAGCGAGGGCGGGACAAACTCGCGCTCGTCGCTCCACTGATGGAGACGTACTGGACCGACGGGGTGGCCAAGCGCCTCAAGGTCGGCGAGCGGCTGCGGCTCACATGTGCCGCTACGGGACGCTTCGACGTCCTCAAGGAGGTGCTGGCCTTCGAGCGGGCCGGGACCGTGCCCGACGTGGTGGAGCGGGAGGGCCGGAGGTATCTCGCGTATCCGCACTTCGGGAAGGGGACGGAAGGCTTCACCGACGAGGTCTACGAGGTACGGGTGGCCGAGCGGGCCGGCGAGGAGCACCTCACACCGCTCGACCCGGCCGCCGCGACCGGTCGTCGCAGCCGTCCGTCCCGCGTGCTGCGTGCGATGCGCCGGCTGCGCCGCGGGCTTTGAGGCGCTCCCGGCCGTCGACGACGCCAAGGCGGGCCCCAAGGACGGCCGTTCGCCGCGGCCGACGGCTCGCTGTCCAGCGAATGAAATGACCGAGCACCCACCGTGCTCCTGACATAGATTCGGCCCTGTGACAGTGGCAAGAGTGCAGGTAACGCAAGCCCGCAGGATCGTCGTCAAGGTCGGCTCGTCCTCCTTGACCACCGCGGCCGGCGGACTCGACGCCGACCGCGTCGACGCCCTCGTCGATGTGCTCGCCAAGGTCCGCAGCGGCGGCGAGAAGGAGATAGTGCTGGTTTCCTCCGGGGCCATCGCCGCGGGCCTCGCCCCACTGGGCCTGGCCCGTCGCCCCAAGGACCTGGCCCGCCAGCAGGCCGCCGCCAGCGTCGGCCAGGGCCTGCTCGTCGCCCGCTACACCGCCTCCTTCGCACGCTACGGCGTACGCGTCGGCCAGGTTCTTCTCACCACCGACGACACCAGCCGCCGCGCCCACTACCGCAACGCCTACCGCACCCTGGACCAGCTGCTCGACATGGGCGCCGTACCCGTCGTCAACGAGAACGACACGGTGGCCACGGACGAGATCCGGTTCGGCGACAACGACCGTCTCGCCGCCCTCGTCGCCCATCTCGTACGAGCCGATCTGCTGGTCCTCCTCTCGGACGTCGACGGCCTCTACGACGGAGATCCGGCCAGGCCCGGCACCACACGGATCGACGAGGTACGCGGCCCCGCCGACATCGCCCACGTTCAGACCGGCAGCGCGGGCAAGGCCGGCGTCGGCACCGGCGGCATGGTCACCAAGGTCGAGGCGGCCAGGATCGCGGCCGCCGCAGGCGTCCCCGTCGTCCTCACCTCCGCGAGCCGCGCCGCCGACGCCCTCGCGGGCCGCGCCACCGGCACGTACTTCCACAGCACAGGGCGCCGCTCCGCCGACCGGCTCCTCTGGCTCGCTCACGCCTCCACCCCGCAGGGCTCCCTGACTCTGGACGACGGCGCGGTACGGGCCGTCGTGCACGGCAGGAAGTCGCTCCTGCCGGCCGGGATCGCCGGGGTCGAGGGCGAGTTCAGCGCGGGGGACCCGGTCGAGCTGCGAGACACCGAGGGCCACGCCGTGGCCCGCGGGCTCGTCAACTTCGACGCCAAGGAGATCCCACAGCTCCTCGGCCGCTCCACCCGGGAACTCGCCCAGGAACTCGGCCCGGAATACGAGCGGGAAGTCGTACACAGGGACGATCTGGTCGTCCTGCACCCCTGAAACGGCTGAAAGTCCAGTCTTGTGGCAGAGACCTTCGGCAAAAGCGCCCCACGCTCCGCCCGGGACTGGTCAACTTTGTTGCGGAGGAATGGCGGGGTACAGCAACACGACACATGCAACAGGAGGCCGCCGGTGCGACGAGCGCGCCCAGGGGATGTGCCCCGCGGGACAGGGGGCATTCCCCACGGCCGCCGGGCCGTGGGCGAGGAACGAGCCCTGACCAGCGTCGGAGCGGGGGCGGACTTCGACGACGGCCGGGTGGACCGGGCGGACCAGGGCACCGAGACGGATGCCCTCGGTGAAGAGCGTGTGCAGTCGAAGCTGTGGCACATCACCCTCAGCGTCTCCGGTGCCGAGGCCTCGCTCAAGGAGGTCCGGCGCGGTCTGGAGCAGCTCGCGCACGACCACCCCTTCCTGCTGACCAGCCGGTACGCCAACGACCACGCGGAGATCCGGTACTGGGAGGAGGCGCGGGACCTGCACGACGCCGCGGCGGTCGCGCTGCGGCTGTGGGGCGAGCACCGCTCCAGCGCCCAGTTGCCGCCGTGGGAGATCGTGGGCCTGGAGGTCATCGACCGCCAGACGTACCACCAGCGCATCGCGGAGGGCTACGGCCCGCCGCCGGCCGCTCCGGTGGGCGTACACCCCTTCTAAAACCCCTCCCGCGCCCTGTGTCTCACTTCCGTCTCGTAGTGCGGAATAGGTGATGGACGCCTGCGGGGAGGCCATTACCCTGCGGGTATGACCTCGCTCTCGCCGTACGACAACCTCTCCCCGGTCGCCAAGGCCGCCTACCGGGCCCGTGGCGCCGCCGCCGACCTCGCGCCGCTGCCGCGGTCGGCCAAGGACGACGCGCTGCTGGCGATCGCGGACGCGCTCGAGGTCCGTACGAGCGAGATCGTCGCGGCCAACGCCGAGGACATCGCGCGCGCCCGGGAGGCCGGCACCAGCGAGTCGGTCATCGACCGGCTCACCCTGACCCCGGAGCGGGTGCGGGCCATCGCCGCCGACGTCCGGGACGTGGCCGCGCTGCCCGATCCGGTCGGCGAGGTGGTGCGCGGCTCGACCCTGCCCAACGGCATCGACCTGCGCCAGGTCCGCGTCCCCCTCGGCGTCGTCGGGATCATCTACGAAGCCCGGCCGAACGTCACCGTGGACGCCGCCGCGCTCTGCCTGAAGTCCGGCAACGCGGTGCTCCTGCGTGGCTCTTCCTCGGCGTACTCCTCCAACTCCGCACTGGTGAAGGTCCTGCGGGACGCGGTCGGCGGCTCCGGCCTGCCCGCCGACGCGGTGCAGCTCGTACCCGGTGAAGGCCGCGATTCCGTACGGGAGTTGATGCGCGCCCGCGGCCTGGTGGACGTCCTGATCCCGCGTGGCGGCGCGTCCCTGATCCGTACGGTCGTCGAGGAGTCCATCGTCCCGGTCATCGAGACCGGCACCGGCAACTGCCATGTCTATGTGGACGCCCAGACCGATCTCGACATGGCCGTCGACATCCTGATCAACTCCAAGGCGCAGCGGCCGAGCGTCTGCAACGCGGCCGAGACGCTCCTGGTCCACCAGGACATCGCGGCCGAATTCCTGCCGCGGGCGCTCGACGCCCTGGCAGAGGCCGGGGTGACGGTGCACGGCGACGAGCGGGTGCTGGAGTACGCCGGCGCCACCAAGGCCACGATCGTGGCGGCCACGGCCGAGGACTGGGAGACGGAGTACCTCTCGTACGACATCGCCGCGGCGGTCGTCGATTCGCTGGACGCGGCCGTCGCCCACATCCGGCTCTGGTCCTCCGGGCACACCGAGGCGATCGTCACCACCTCGCAGGCGGCGGCCCGCCGGTTCACCCAGTTGGTCGACTCCACGACGGTCGCCGTGAACGCGTCGACGCGTTTCACGGACGGCGGCCAGTTCGGATTCGGCGCCGAGATCGGGATCTCCACCCAGAAGCTGCACGCACGCGGCCCGATGGGCCTGCCGGAGCTGACGTCCACGAAGTACATCGTGACGGGAGACGGTCACATTCGGTGATCGTCAAAGCGGCTGTGCGGGGCGTCACCCGGGCAGGGAGAGTTCCCGCTCTCCCTGCCCAAACCGACTGCCCCGGTCTACTCTGAAGGCGTGCCGGACGACGTGGGGGGCAAGCCGTTCCCGGACGGCTGGGAGCCCGACGACGACCGCGGGGGCGCGGACGAGGACTTCGCCTCCGTGGTGTTCGACGAGGACTTCGTACGGGCCGCCGAGTTCCATGAGCCCACGGCCGTCGAGCGGATGGTGGCTGCCGCACAGGCCCGCGCCGACGCCGAGGCCGCACGCGGCAGACGCCGTGGCGGGGTGCCCGACGAGGAGCTCTACGACGAGGGATACGGACCCGGCGCGGAGTACGGCCGGGAGCGGGCGTACGACGACGATGACGACGGCCTGGACCCCGACGGCGAGTACGCCGGGCCCTACGGACGGCACGGCGGCAACCTGCGCCCCTACCGTGGCAGTGCCCGCTGGCACCGGCCGGTGGCCTGGATCCTCGCAATGGTGATGGGCATCGGGATGGTCGCCCTGGCCTTCACGGCCGTCTACCGCGGGGCCGCGGGCAACCGCCAGGACCGGGTCCCGCCACCAGCCACCACCGGCGTCGACACGACACCCACAGCCGGCTCCGCCACGGCCCGGGTGGGTGGGCCCTCCGCCTCCGCGGAGTACTCCGCGCCGGCAGTTTCGGCGGACCCTCGCACGCCCTGACCGAGCCTGTGCGCCCCCTTGTGCGCCCCCTGTGTGCCGCGTCTGTACCCCCTCGAACGGACTGCTCCACGAGCCCTTGGACGGTTGCTCCATCGGCCCTTGGACGGCCGCCCCTTGGGCCCTTGGACGGCTACGTGGGAACTCGTCGGAGTTTGTCGCACATCACCGCGTTTACCGCAGCCCCGCCAGACCTACCCTGAAAGTATGGCTGGGCGCGGAGACCCGCCTGAGGGGACACCCGAGGGACTCCCCGGCGGTGGTGAGGACGAGTACCGATCCGTCGTCTTCGACGAATCGTTCGTGCGGGCTGCCCGGCTTCAGGAGTTCTCGGCCCAGGAGCGGATGGGCGAGCACGCGCGAGCCGTGCGCAGCCTTCCCGCCTGGGGTCGCAGGAGCGGTTCCAAACAGATCCTGATGCTCGTCCTGCTGGTCGCGATGGCCTTCGGAACAGCCATATACCTGGGCATCCGGCATCCGTACCAGGCACCGGCCGCCAAGCCTGCCGAGCCACTGCGGATCACAGTGATCCCGCTGGTGCCGGACGGTCCGGTCCCGGGTGGCACCCCCGCCGACCTCTACGAGCACAGCCCCGCCGCGCAGTTCCGTGTCGGAGCCTCGGGAATCACTCTGCCCGCCGCTCAGCGCACCAAGAACTTCTCCGAGAGCCAGGTGATGACGGCCCTGACCACCGCGAAGGACTACCTCGTGCAGTCCTCACTCAACCCTGATGTCCTCACGGGCGGCGAGGTGCGATCGGTGCGGGTGCTGCTCGACCCCGACCAACTGGAGCAGTTCGACCGGAGCATGGCCGCCCCTGCCTCCGACGGCCGGCATGCCGCCTCCGGCTGGCTGGTGCGCTACGACTCGGCGAAGGTGTCGCTGGCCGACCCCGAGGTGCGGGTGCAGGGCACGTTGCGCGTCGCCGAGGCGGGGCCCGACGCCCTGGAGGTGACGTCGGACCACACCTTCGCCTATGCGCTACGGCCGGTCGGCGTGAGCGGGCCGCGGGCGAGCGAGGCGTCGCTGTTCACCGTCCGCCGAGAGCTGCACTTCCGCTTCGACCGGGACGATCTGCACCAGCACCGCGCGGAGCTGCTGGCCAGCTATGTCCAGGCCGGCCCGCAGGGCTGCTCCGAGGACGCGTCCGGCACGCTGCGTCCGCTGCTCGCGGGCCAACGGGCGACCGCGGGGGGCCCGGCGGGCACCGACCCGTATGCCACGGGCCAGGCCACCGCGGCACTCTGCGGCTCACTGGCGCCCGGGACTCAGCCGTCGCCCTGACCGAGGTGGCTCAGCCGTCGCCATCACCGCTGTACCGCGCGGCCTTGGCTCTGGCCGTGGTGGCGTTGCCCTGGCCGTGTGGCCGTGGTCGCCGCCGCGCGGCTTTCGCCATGACCGCCGCTGCGGCTCAGCGCTCGCCCTGACGGTGGTGGCGCGGCCTTGCCCTGGCGGTGGTGGCGCTTGACCTGCCGTGGTCGCCGCCATGGCCCTGACCGCGGTGGCTGCCGCTCAGCCTTCGCCGAGCCCGCCGCTGCCGCTCAGCCTTCGCCCCGACCCTCCCCGCTCCCGGTCTCGCTCCCAGGGCCGCTGCCGTTGCCGGTGCCCTTGCTGCCGTCGGCGCTCCCGCCACTCGCGCCGCTGCCCGAGCCGGTGAACTTGTCGCGGAGCTTGCCGCCCAGGTCGCCCGCGCCGCCGGCTATGTCGCCGACCAGCTTCATCAGCGGATCCTTGCTGGTGCGCACCGTGTCGGCGTAGTGCGAGGCGGACTCGCGGAAGGAGTCGGACACCGAGGTGTCCTTGTCCTCTGTGCGCCGCGGGTAGTGACCGTCCATGATCCGCTGGTGGTCGCGGCTCTCGGCCCACTTCTTCAGCTCTGCCGCGCGCACCGTGGTGAACGGGTGCGAGCGCGGCAGCAAATTGAGGATCTTCAGCACGGAGTCGCGCAGATCGCCGCCCGCCTCGTACTCCTGCGCCTGCTGCAGGAACGCGTCGACGTTCATCTCGTGGAGGTGATTGCCACCGGCGATCTTCATCAGGCCGCGCATCGAGGCCTGCAGGTCCTGGCCGACCAGCAGCCCGGCGCGGTCCGCCGAGAGTTCCGACTTGCGGAACCATTCGCGCAGTGCCGTGACGATCGCCATGATCGCGACATTGCCGAGCGGGATCCACGCGATCTTCAGCGCGAGATTGGTGAGGAAGAGCAGGATCGTGCGGTAGACGGAGTGGCCGGAGAGCGCATGGCCCACCTCATGCCCGACGACCGCCCGCATCTCCTCCTCGTCGAGCAGCTCCACCAGCCCGGTGGTGACCACGATGAGCGGCTCGTCCAGGCCGATGCACATGGCGTTGGGCCGCGGGTCCTGCGTGACGTACATCGCCGGGACCTTCTCGAGGTCCAGGATGTAGCAGGCGTCGCGCAGCATGCTGTTGAGATGCGCGAACTGCGCGTCGCTCACGCGCACCGAATCGGAGAGGAAGAGCAGCCGCAGGCTGCGCTCCGGCAGCAGTCCGCTCAGCGCCTTGAAGACGGTGTCGAAGCCGCTGAGCTTGCGCAGGGCGACCAGCGCCGAGCGGTCGGCGGGATGTTCGTACGCCCGTGAAGAGATGCCCGGGAAGCGTTTGCGCTGCCTGCTCGGCACGCTCTCGTGACTGCTTGCGGTCATTCAAGCCCCCTGTTGCCCCTGTTGCTGCGAGTACCGGCTCGTCCCCCTGACGGCCCCCAGCGTAGGTGCTGGGGCTACGGTGTGGCGGGGCCTGTGGATAACTGAGGAGTACACCCGCCATGCCGGACACCGCCGCACTGCTCGCCGCCGCATCCGAGCAGCAGGGGCTGGGCAATACGCTGCGCATCCTGCTGATCGCGTTGATCGCCGGAGCGGCCCTGCTCGCCTGGTTCCTGCTGCGCGGCTACCGAGGGAACGGCGCCGACGACCACGACAACGACTGAGTCGGCGTGAGCGTGCCCGGACCGCCCGCATACGATGTGCGCGAAGTCTCTCCGCCAGTCCGATTCCCGAGCTCCGACTCCCGATCGATAGGTCCTGCTGAAGATGAGCCTCGCCAGCACCGCCGCCAACCTGGTCACTCTCGCCGAAGGCACCGAGCACGGTGGCAACCACGAAAGCCTCAACCCCTACCTCACAGGCGGCGGCGCGCTGTTCGCGCTGCTTCTGCTGCTGTGGATCACCACCCGCTTCAACCGCGACCGCTGAGTCGGGCCGCCTTGCCAGTAGGCTCTGCACGCATGGGAGAGCAGGAAGTGCCTACCGGTTCGGGTTCCGGTTCCGGCAAGCGCCGAATCGGCGTGATGGGCGGGACGTTCGACCCGATCCACCATGGACACCTGGTGGCCGCCAGCGAGGTGGCCGCCCTGTTCCACCTCGACGAGGTGGTGTTCGTACCGACCGGGCAGCCGTGGCAGAAGAGCCACAAAGTGGTGTCTCCGGCCGAGGACCGCTATCTGATGACGGTCATCGCCACGGCGTCGAACCCGCAATTCTCGGTCAGCCGCATCGACATCGACCGCGGCGGGCCGACGTACACGATCGATACGCTGCGGGACTTGCGCTCCCTCAACAAGAACGCGGATCTTTTCTTCATCACCGGAGCCGATGCGCTCTCCCAGATCCTCGGCTGGCGGGACGCCGAAGAGCTGTTCTCGCTCGCCCACTTCATCGGTGTGACCCGGCCGGGTCACGATCTGACGGACGACGGGTTGCCGGAGGGCGGGGTTTCCCTGGTGGAGGTTCCGGCGCTGGCGATCTCGTCGACCGACTGTCGGGCGAGGGTCGCGGAAGGTGATCCGGTCTGGTACCTGGTGCCGGACGGTGTGGTGCGCTACATCGACAAGCGCCAGTTGTACCGCGGCGAGTGAGCCACGGAGAGGGGCACCGGTGAACGACCAGCAGAACCCGTACGACCCGTACTACCAGCCGCAGATCATCGGCTACGACGAATACGGGCAGCCGGTCTATCAACAGCCCCAGCAGTACGACCCCTACGCGCAGCAGCCGCCGCAGCACCCTCAGCAACCGCGGCGGCCACAGCAACCCCAGCAGCCGCGGCGGCCCCAGCAGCCGCAGGGGCAGGACCAGGGCTACGGCTACGACCCGTACGCCCAGCCTCAGCAGTACGACCCCTATGGCCGGCAGCAGGCCCAGCAGCCGCAGGGGCAGGGCTACGGCTATGAGGGCTACGGCTACGACACCGGCCAGCAGCCCGCCGTCGTCGACACCAGCCAGCAGTGGAACATCCCGCAGCAGCCTTCCGCTCCGGCCGAGCCCCCCGCGCAGGCGCCTGAGACGGGGCGGGCACCCGAGCAGGGGCGGGCCGCCGTACCGGGGCAGCGCGGGCCCGCGCCCGACCGCGACTACCGCACCGAGCAGTTCTCCTTCATCGAGGAGCCCGACGAGGACTCCGAAGACGTCATCGACTGGCTGAAATTCAGCGAGAGCCGCTCCGAGCGACGCGAAGAGGCCAAGCGCCGCGGCCGCAACCGCGTCGTCGCGCTCGTCGTCGTCTTCGCGCTGGCCGTCGCAGGCGGAGTCGGCTACCTCTGGTACGCGGGCAAGCTGCCCGGCCTGTCGGACACCGAGAAGAAGAACAGCACGGCGACCGGACCGCAGAAGCGGGACGTGATCGTGGTGCATCTGCACAACACCAAGAAGAAGGGCACCTCCACGGTCCTCCTCGTGGACAACACCACCACCAAGCAGGGCACCACCGTCCTGCTCCCCAACTCGCTCTCCGTCGCCAATGACGACGGCACCGCCACCACCCTCGGCAAGTCGGTCGAGGACGACGGGTCGACGGGCACCCGGGAGGCGGTCGGCACGCTCCTCGGGGCCAAGGTCACCGGCACCTGGCGGCTCGATACCCCGTATCTGGAGAACCTCGTCGAGCTGGTCGGCAACATCGACCTGACCACCGACACCGACGTGCCCGGCGCCAAGAAGGGCGAGGCGCCGCTGGTGAAGAAGGGCGAGAACCAGACGCTGAACGGCCGCGCCGCCGTCGCGTACGCCACCTACCTCGGGCCCGGCGAGGCCGAGGCGAAGCAGCTGCAGCGCTTCGGGCAGGTCATGCAGGGCATCCTGAAGAAGTTCCCGGACGACCCCAGGGCGGCGACCGTCACCGTGGAGACGCTGGCGCAGATCCTCGACCCCTCGCTGCGCGAGAGCGACCTGGCCGCCTCGCTGGCCAAGCTCGCCGAGCACGCCAAGGGTGGCGACTACAGGACGGCGCTGCTGCCCGTCCAGCAGGACGGCACGCTCACCGCTCAGGCCGCCGAAAGCGTCGTCAAGGACGTCCTGGGCGGCAGGGTCACTGCGCCGGACAAGGACGCGGCCGTCCGTGTGGGGATCAAGAACGCCACCGGGAAGACCAGTGCCACGGAGAAGGCCCGGATCGACCTGGTCAACGGCGGCTACTCGGTGCTCGACGGCGGCAAGGCGGACACCGAGTCGGCCTCGCGGGTCACCTACGCGGACGAGGTGCAGAAGGCGAAGGCGGCGGAGGTCGCCAAGACCCTGGGCCTGCCGTCGAGCGCGGTCAAGAAGGGTGCTCGCGCCCCCAACGCCGACGTTTCCGTCGTCCTCGGCAAGGACTACGAGACTGAATGATCAAGACTGAGCGGTCGGCCCTGTCCAGGGCCGAATAATCGCGGCAAGCGCTGTCGGTGGTCCGTGAGACCCTTGAGGGGTACCTGACCGACGACGAAAGCCTGCTTGTGACCGCCACGGATCGCTCCATCGAGCTTGTCAATGCCGCCGCTCAAGCGGCCGCCGACCGGCTCGCGCACGACATCATCGCCTACGACGTCAGCGACGTGCTGTCGATCACCGACGCCTTCCTTCTCGCCTCCGCGCCCAACGATCGCCAGGTCAAGTCGATCGTCGACGAGATCGAGGAGCGGTTGAACAAGGAGCTCGGCGCCAAGCCGGTGCGCCGCGAGGGTGACCGCGACGCCCGCTGGATCCTGCTCGATTACGTCGACATCGTCGTGCACGTCCAGCACAGCGAGGAGCGTGTCTTCTACGCCCTGGAGCGGCTGTGGAAGGACTGCCCCGAGCTGCCCCTCCCCGAGGACGCCCTGAAGACCCGCGGCAAGGCCAAGGAGCACGCACGGCTCGCCGGCGACCCGGACGGTGAGCTGAGCTGAACGGCGGCGACAGCAGCAAGCGAAGGGACAGCGGCAGAGGCCGCCGCGTCGTCCTGTGGCGGCACGGCCAGACGGCGTGGAACCTGGAGCGCCGATTCCAGGGCTCCACGGACATCGAGCTGACCGAGACCGGCGTCGCCCAGGCGCGCCGGGCCGCGCGGCTGCTCGCCTCCCTCCGGCCCGACGCGATCGTTGCCTCCGACCTCAAGCGGGCCGCGGCCACGGCGGGTGAGCTGGCCGCGGTCACGGGGTGCGACGTCTCCTACGACGCCGCTCTGCGCGAGACGTACGCGGGCGCCTGGCAGGGCCTGACCCACGACGAGATCATCGCTCGGTACGGCGAGCAGTACGCCGCCTGGAAGCGCGGCGAGCCCGTGCGTCGCGGTGGCGGCGAGCTGGAGACCGAGGTCGCCGACCGGGCAGCTCCCGTCGTGCTGCACCACGCGGAGAAGCTGCCCGACAACGGCACGCTGGTCATGGTCAGCCACGGCGGCACGATCCGTACCACCATCGGCCGGCTGCTCGGTCTGGACTCGCACCACTGGGAGAGCCTGGGCGGGCTCTCCAACTGCTGCTGGTCGGTGCTCGGTGAGGGCGCGCGCGGCTGGCGTCTCCTCGAGCACAACGCCGGCACGCTTCCGGAGCCGGTCCTCGGCGACGACGACTGAGCCGCCCGGGCCGGGCGGCGGACCTGCCTTCGGACCCGCACCCCCGGATTTCACTTTCCGGCAGGTCGCAGGCTAAAGTTCTTCTTGTTCGCAGCGCCGAGCGCGGAGAACACGCGGGGCTATAGCTCAGTTGGTAGAGCGCCTGCATGGCATGCAGGAGGTCAGGAGTTCAATTCTCCTTAGCTCCACAAGTTCCACAATCCGGGTCCCGTCCTCGATCAGAGGGCGGGATTTCGCGTTTCAGCCGCGCAGTCCTCCTGGTAGTGGCGGTGAACGCGGGCTTCCTCTTCGCCGTCACCCTCCATGCCCAGGGTGGTCTCGGCCACAGCGCGCTCCGCGCGGGGCTGATGTTCGCACCGACCGCGCTGATCTTTGGAGCGGTCGGGCTGACCTGGCGGCGCCGGCCCGCGGCCCTCCAAAAGGCTCTGGTCCCGGGCGGGTTCACGACGGTACGGCGGGAGGACTCGGCGGACGCGAGTGGCCTGCTGGTGACCGTCGCTCGGCTCGGACAGCTGCTCGGCGTCGCCGCATTCGGCACACTCTTCCTGAATCGGAAGACCGGCCCCGCGGCACTGGAGTCAGCCCACGCGCAATGGGTGTGCGCCCTCGGCCGGCAGCCGCGTCGATCTTGGGTGCGGCGGCCGGTCTCCTCAACGAAGGAATGGCGATGGCCACACGTAAACGCCGCTGACCCGCTTGCGTGGTCATGGCAGAATCGGACGGCCGGAGGGGACACCGGCCAGAACGGGAGGGAGAGCACGATGTCCGCCAGCAGCGAGGAGGCCGATGACCTGCTTGCCACTGCGGAGGTGCGTGTTCGTCTCAGTTGCCCGTCCTGCGGATCGGCGCATGTCGTCCAAGTCCTCGGCGACAATGGCGGAGTTTCCTACGTGTGCACGGCCTGCGGCCATAGCTGGAGCTGAATGATGGGTGCACACAGGCGTAAATGCGACTGGTGCGGCGGTGGTACGCCCATCGTCCGGGACATGGACCCGATCAATCCCGAGTATCAGTACTGGTGCGAGGAGTGCGCGCGGGCGCTGATCATAAAGGGCGACCCCATCGAGACGTACAGAGAGCTCGAAGGGGAGCCGATCTATGGGCGGCTCCTGGAGGAGCACTGCACCCTGAAACGGTTCTATTCATTCGCCACAGCATGACCAGGACGGTCGCGGACGTGAGCGAATAGAGGGCGGATAGGACCATCTGGCCACTGTTCTGGGCGAGTTCGAGCCGCCCCGGCCCGTGCGGTACCCACCACAGGGCGTACGAACAGAACACCAGCCCCGCCGCTGTCGCCCACACCTTGCTGCCGCGCGCCGCCAGGAGCAGCACCATGGGCACGCACCACACCCAGTGGTGCGACCAGGAGACCGGGCTGATCAGCAGAGCCGTCGCGGCGCAGGCCACGACCGCGCGGGCCCGGTCGCCGCGCACCGCCGCACCCACGGACACGGCGAGCCCGGCCGCAGCGACGAGAGCGGCCGCGACGACCCACCACAGTCCCGGATCGGGAGTGTGCAGCAGCCGGGCGAGGATCCCGCGCAGCGACTGGTTGGCGGTGTCCTCGGCGTGGCCGACCCGGCCGGCCGCGAAGACCGTCCCGGTCCAGTAGCGCCGGGAGTCGTACGGCAGGACAGCGGCGGCCGCGAGCGTCGTGCCGAGGAAGGCTGCCAGTGCTGTCGCCGCCCTCCGCAGCCACGGGTTCCAGCCCTCGCGCCGGGCCCGTACAAGACCGGCGATCAACAGGAAGAGCGCGAAGAGCGCGGGCGTCAGCTTCACGGCCGCCGCGCATCCGATGCCCACGCCCGCCCACCTGTGCCCCTCCCGGCGCGTGATGTCCCAGAGCACGGCGACCGCGAGCAGCAGATTGATCTGGCCGTAGCGGAGCGTCGTCCACACCGGTTCGCACCACACTGCGGCCGCGGCCACCCAGAGCGTCGCCGAGCGCCGGTCCGTCTGGGGGTGCGTCAGCCGCAGCGACAGATAGACGAAGGCGACGAGCAGGAGCAGGTTCCCGGCGGTGGCGAGGGCGCGCATCTCGGGCACGCCGAGCAGGGTGAGCGGCGTGAACAGCAGGGCGGCGAACGGCGGGTAGGTCGTCGGGAGGTTCGCCCTGGTGGCGCGCATCGCGTAGAGGTCTGCTCCGGCGCGTACGGTCTCGCCCTCCGCCCGGTAGACCATCAGGTCGATCATGGAGACGTCGGCGGCGCGCTGAGCCATCCAGAAGGCCGTGAAAGACAGCAGACAGACCGAGGCGGCGAGGGCGGGACGTCGGGCACTGGACAGCGCGATCACGGTCACGAAGAGGGACGTTACCGGCCCAGTCCGTACAGACCGGAAACGATTTGGTGATGCACCAGGGGGAGCGTTAATGTTGTCGACGTCGCCGCGGGGGGTAGCTCTTCGATCAAGGCGGCACATCGCAAGGGGCTATAGCTCAGTTGGTAGAGCGCCTGCATGGCATGCAGGAGGTCAGGAGTTCAATTCTCCTTAGCTCCACAGAAGCAACAGACACAAAGAAGCGGGCCATCCGGATCGGATGGCCCGCTTCTTGTGTGCCCCTGGGGTCGGTGTGACCCCAGGGGACTGTCAACTGCGGCCGCTGCCAAGCGCCTTGCGGTTGCTCGCCGGCAGGGAGGGGCGGGTGGTCGGCGTCGGGGCGGGTCCCTGCTCGATACGGAGCGCCAGCGCGGGACACCGGCGTACGGCCCGCTGTGCGCGCCCCCGCAGATGCATCGGAACAGAGGCGTCGGCGAGCGCCGGATAGCCGTCGGGGCCGAGCCGGATGAGCTCGGGGACGATGTCCGCGCAGAGCCCGTGGCCCTGGCAGAGCGTCCAGTCGACGGCCAGCTTCTCGCCGCTCGGAATCGACTCCTCCGCGTCCTGGTAGCCGGGGCCGGGAAGCGGTAGCACGCCGGTCGTCTCGCGCCCGCAGCCACCGTCGAGCACATGGGCGGCGAGGTCGTCGGTGAAGGCGGACAGGGTCGAGGCGAAGAAGCGCGCCGAGCCGTCGGGGTGCTTGCACGCGCCGCGGCCTTTCACGGCCTGCGTCACCTCGCGCAGCGCCTCCAGGGCGGCGGGGCCGCCGCCATTCATGACGTCGGACAGGCCGCCGGCCGCGGCGGGCAGGCCCAGCTTGCAGGGGCCGCACTGGCCGGCGGTCTCGGCGGCGAGCCAGTTGGCCACCCGCAGCGCCTCGCCCAGCGGGCAGGTCTCGGGGCCGATCGGGAGGATCGCGCCGGCGCCCAGGGAGCCGCCCACGGCAGCAAGCGATTCGCGCGAGACGTTGGCCTCGTGGACGGCGACGGAGTCGATCCAGTTGCCGTGGTAGCCGCCGGTGAGCACGCCCTGGGGGAGCGGAGGGGCGCCCGCCAGCTGCAGTACGTACCGCAGCGGGACGCCCGTGGGGACCTCGACGACCATCGGGCGCGCGACCGCCCCGGAGATCGTCAGCATGACCGTGCCGGGCTCGGTGTCCAGGCCGGTGTGGCCGTAGCGGCGCGCGCCGATGCGGGCGCCGATGGCGAGCTGTGCGTACGTCTCGGCGTTGGACAGCAGGGTCGGGGCACCGCCGACGCCGGTGTCGGAGGCGCGCTCCCGGCGGCCGGGCGGCAGGGCGGGTCCACCGTTCACGGCGCGGATGACCGCGGAGGCCTCGCCGGAGACCATGCGCTCCGGCGTACGGATCACCCGCGCGCGCAGCTGCTGCCCGCGTCGGTCCGACAGGCCGCGCTCGGCCAGCGCGGCGCGCATGGAGATCTCCGTGGAGTTGCGGGTGACCGCGACCACCAGGGTGCGCGCGCCGAGTGCCTCGGCGGCGAGCAGAGCGCCGTCCAGGATCAGATGGGGGGCGCGGTTGAGCAGCACGGTGTCCTTGCGGCAGGCGGGCTCGCCCTCACTGCCGTTGATCACGACGACGGGCCGCACCCCGCGTCTGATCGCGGACTTGGCCACGGCACGCAGCTTCTGCGCGAAGGGGAAGCCGGCGCCGCCGCGGCCGCGCAGGGATATGTCGTCGGCGAGCTGGGCGAGCAGCTCGCCGGTCACCGGCTCGAGAGGGCCGTGCACCTTGAGATGCATGGGGAGGTCCAGGCGCTCGACTAGATCGAACCCCTGCGTCAGCTGGGGAAGGCCGACGACACGAACCTCGGGGACATCAGGGAGGGGGGTGTTCACGGTCGGTCTCCTGCGGGCGTGTGCCAGGGCTCTCCTGCCGGGGGCGGAAAGAGGGGTCCGGGCAGGGGCGCCGTGTCGTCGTACACGTCGGCGTTGCCGGTGGTGTACAGGGCGGAAGGTGCTTCGTAGGGGGGAGAGGGGTCGTAGGAGGCGGGAGCGGGAGCGGGCTCGTACGCGGTGGGAGTTTGGTAGGCCGGGGGAGGCTCGTAAGCCGGAGGAGGCTCGTACGAAGGGGGAGGCTCGTACGAAGGGGGAGGCTCGTACGAGGGGGGAGCGGGTGTTTCGAGCGGCTCGGGCGGGAAGGCCTGCGCGGGCGGCGGCGGTGACGGGGTCGGCCACAGACCGGACCGGGAACCCGACTCGGGGACGACGGGGATCTCCTCCGTCATCGGTATGCGCTCGGCCAGCGGGGCCGCCTGGTCGCCGGCGAGGGAGACCGCGCGATACGCGGCGGAGATGCCCGTGCCGGGGCCCACGCCGGGCCCGACGGCCGGTTCGGCGTCCGGGGGCGGCGGCACCTCGTAGAGCTGGGGCGAGGGCGCTTCGAGCCGCCGGGGCTGCGCGCGCGGCCGGTCGAGGGGAGGCTGACGCTGGAACTCCTGCTCGTAGGGGCGCTGGGAGGGAATGCCGTTCATGCCGTTGAGGCCGACCGGTCCGGTCGCGCCGGGGAGCGGAGACATGGCCGGATCGCGCCGTAGCTGCTCGTCCGCCGACCGGTCGTCGCCCGAGCCGGTCAGCGACATGATCTTGGCGGCGATTTGCCGCTGCACCGGCCGCGGCATCAGCCGCACGGACACGGCGGCGGCGACACCTGTGAGTACCAAGCAGTACATCGTCACGACCCAGGGCGCGGCGGGCCGGCCGGTGAACAGGCCGTGCACCAGCGCGGAGCACCAGGCCGGGTAGGCCAGCATGTGCAGCGGCCGCCAGCGGCCCGCGATCTTGATGTTGCCGGCCAGTGCGCTGCGCAGCGCGCCGGTCGTTGCGGCGACCACCATGAGGAAGCCGGCCAGCGAACCGAAGCCGATCAGGGCGGACGTGCCGGTGACACCGAGTCCGAACGGGATCAGGGCGCCGATCGCATCCACATGGCCCAGCGACACCTTCACGGTGGCGTGCAGCAGCAGGAAGCCGAGCGAGGCGACCGCGGTGGTCCGGTGGATGCCCTGGGCAAGGAGGCGGTGGCGCGTGGAGAGGAGCAGCCGGTCCGTGGCGATCAGGCCCCACGCGACGGAGGCGGAGAGGGACACCAGGGACAGCACCCCGGTGGTGAAGTCCAGCGCGGCGCGAAAGTTGTCGCTCCCGCCGACGGCTATCAGGGGTAGGAGCACGAACGCCGCGACGGACAAGCCGCCTTGCACCGGGCGGCTTAGCCCGGTACTCGGCGCTGGCGACGAACGGCTCTTGCGATGAGGGTTCATGGGGCGACTCCGAATGGTGCGGGAAAGGCGGTCCCGTTGACGCATGCTAGGTCCACCCATTCTGGGCAGTACGCGGTTTGAGCGTTTAGAGAGCGGAACCACAGTCAACTGACTCTGGGGTTGCCCCGGATAGGGGCGATACGCGGGGTAACCTCGGCGTCTGGAGTCATGTGGAAGCGTAGTTCGGGGGGGCGTGCGGAAGGCGCTCAGGGAGCGTGCCGGGGAGTGGCGCGAGCTTATTCAGGCGGGCTCTGGCCGGCGTCCGGGGTTGCCGGGGATGGCTGCCGGGATCTTTAAGGAGTTCTTCGGGGGCCGCTCGTGGGCCGCTCGGGAATGGTCCCATGCGCCCGGTTCACTCGCTGCGGTACCCTGGCGCCATGCGTGCCGTACGCCTTCTGCTTAGCGAGCCGCGCTGATCAGTCCCGACGGATGAAAGATCCGGTCGGAATCGGCGCGGCGTCCCCTCCTGTGCGAGGGGTTTTTTCGTTTTGGAATCCGCTGGCAGAGACGAATCGATGGAGCTTCAAGGATCATGAGCGAGACCAGTCCCGCTGCTGCTGAGGTAACTGCAGCGCACCGCTACACAGCCGCCATGGCCGCCGACATCGAGGCACGCTGGCAGGACGTCTGGGACGCTGAGGGTACGTACGAGGCGCCGAATCCGGTCGGCGACCTGGCCGGGGATCCCGCCCAGGTCGCCAAGCCCAAGAAGTTCGTCATGGACATGTTCCCGTACCCCTCGGGTTCGGGCCTGCACGTCGGGCATCCCCTGGGCTATATCGCCACCGACGTCTTCGCCCGCTACCAGCGCATGACCGGACACAACGTCCTGCACACGCTGGGCTTCGACGCCTTCGGCCTGCCCGCCGAGCAGCACGCGGTGCAGACCGGCGAGCACCCTCGGGTCACCACCGAGGCCGCCATGAACAACATGAAGTCCCAGCTGCGCCGACTGGGCCTGGGCCACGACAAGCGCCGGTCGTTCGCGACGATCGACCCGGGCTACTACAAGTGGACCCAGTGGATCTTCCTGCAGATCTTCAACTCCTGGTACGACGAGGACGCGAAGAAGGCCCGTCCGATCGACGAGCTGGTGGCGCAGTTCGAGAGCGGTGAGCGTGCGGTGCCGGGCTCCACGCGCGCGTGGAGCGAGCTGAGCGCCTCGGAGCGCGCCGATGTGCTGAGCGACTACCGGCTGGCGTACGCCTCCGACGCTCCCGTCAACTGGTGCCCGGGCCTGGGCACCGTACTGGCGAATGAGGAAGTCACCGCTGACGGACGCTCCGAGCGTGGCAACTTCCCCGTCTTCAAGGCGAAGCTGCGCCAGTGGAACATGCGCATCACCGCCTACGCCGACCGGCTGCTGGACGACCTGGACGCGCTGGACTGGCCCGAGGCCATCAAGCTGCAGCAGCGGAACTGGATCGGCCGCAGCGAGGGCGCACGCGTCCACTTCTCGGTCGACGGCCACGACGACGCACACATCACGGTCTTCACCACCCGCCCCGACACGCTGTTCGGCGCCACCTACATGGTGCTGGCTCCTGAACACGGCCTGATCGACTCCATCGTCCCGGCCGAGTGGCCCCAGGGCGTCAATGAGGCGTGGACCGGGGGCGCCGCCACTCCGGCCGAGGCGGTCTCCGCGTACCGCAAGCAGGCCCAGACGAAGAGCGATGTCGAGCGGCAGACGGAACACAAGGACAAGACCGGTGTGTTCACCGGCGCCTACGCCCTGAACCCGGTCACCGGCGAACGGATCCCCGTCTTCGTCGCCGACTACGTACTGATGGGCTACGGCACCGGCGCCATCATGGCCGTCCCCGGCCAGGACGAGCGCGACTGGGAGTTCGCCGAGGCCTTCGACCTGCCCATCATCCGCACCGTCCGGCCGCCGGACGGCTGGGAGGGCGAGGCCTTCACCGGACAGGGCCCGGCGATCAACTCGTCGAACGACGAGATCTCGCTGGACGGGCTGGACGTTGCCGAGGCCAAGTCGAAGATCACCGAGTGGCTGTCCGCCCGCGGGATCGGCGAGGGGACGGTCAACTTCCGGCTGCGCGACTGGCTGTTCAGCCGGCAGCGCTACTGGGGCGAGCCCTTCCCGATCGTCTACGACGAGGACGGCATCGCGCACGCGCTGCCCGAGTCGATGCTGCCGCTGGAGCTGCCGGAGGTCGACGACTACTCGCCACGTACGTTTGACCCGGACGACGCGGACACCCAGCCCGAGACGCCCCTGTCGCGCAACGAGGACTGGGTCGATGTCGAGCTGGACCTGGGCGACGGCGTCAAGCGCTACCGCCGGGAGACCAACACCATGCCCAACTGGGCGGGTTCGTGCTGGTACGAGCTGCGCTACCTGGACCCGCACAACAGCGAGAAGCTCGTCGACCCGGAGATCGAGCAGTACTGGATGGGCCCGCGCGAAGGGCAGCCGCACGGCGGCGTCGACCTGTATGTCGGCGGCGCGGAACATGCCGTACTGCACCTGCTGTACGCACGGTTCTGGTCCAAGGTGCTGTTCGACCTGGGGCACGTCTCCTCGGTCGAGCCGTTCCACAAGCTGTACAACCAGGGCATGATCCAGGCGTACGTCTACCGGGACAGCCGCGGCTTCCCGGTGTCGGCCGTCGACGTCGAGGAGCGGGACGGAAAGTTCTACTTCGAGGGCGAGCCCGTCAAGCGCGAGCTGGGCAAGATGGGCAAGTCCCTGAAGAACGCCGTCACTCCGGACGAGATCTGCGCCGAGTACGGCGCGGACACGCTGCGGCTGTACGAGATGGCCATGGGGCCCCTGGATGTGTCGCGGCCGTGGGACACCCGGGCGGTCGTCGGCCAGTACCGCCTGCTGCAGCGGCTGTGGCGCAATATCGTCGACGAGGCGACCGGTGAGGTCACGGTCGTCGACACCGAGCCCGACGAGGCGACGCTGCGTGCGCTGCACAAGGCGATCGACGGCGCCGGCCAGGACCTGGCGGCTCTGCGCTTCAACACCGCCATCGCCAAGATCACCGAGCTGAACAACTATCTGACGAAGGCCGGCGGCCCGCTGTCGCGCAGCGTGGCGGAGCGACTGGTGCTGCTGATCGCTTCGCTGGCCCCGCACATCGCCGAGGAGCTGTGGCGCAAGCTGGGCCACACCGACTCGGTCGTGCACCATGACTTCCCGGTCGCCGACCCTGTGTATGCCGTGGACGAGTCCGTGACGTGCGTCGTGCAGATCAAGGGCAAGGTCAAGGCGCGGCTGGAGGTCTCCCCGTCGATCTCGGACGAGGAGCTGGAGGCGCTGGCGCTGGGTGACGCGGCGGTGGTCGCGGCGCTGGGCGGCGGGGATATCCGCAAGGTGATCGTGCGGGCGCCGAAGCTGGTGAACATCGTCCCCGCGTAGCGCCGGCCGGCGGGCTTCGTAGCGCCGACCGCGCGGGCAGGGGTTTCCCCTACGGGCAGGCCCAGGGTTCCGATGGAACCCTGGGCCTGCCCGTTCCGTTTACGGTGGAGGGGACAACAGCCGAGCCGGAGGGGCGCACATGGAAGCCGCGATTCTGATACTGACGCTGCTTTTCGTCGCCTTCGTGGCGTTGGGGGTGTATGTCGGCGTGAAGGCCATCGGCGCGGCCAGGCGCGGAGTGGAGCGTACGGTCACGCAGGCGCGCCGCACCGTCGAGGAGACGACACTGCGGGCCAAGAGCTACGGGCAGGGCGGTGTGGTCGGCGAGCTGGCGCAGCTGCGGCTGTCGCTGCGTACGTCGATGAGGGCGACGCAGGACGCGCTGCAGGCGGGCGCCGCCGAAGACGCCGCGCTGTCCGAGTCGCTCGGACTGTTCAAGCGGCTGAGCGCGCACGGCCGCGAGCTCGACGACGAACTGAAGCGGCTGGAGCGCGAGCCCGACCGGGCGACGGTGGCCTCGCTGCTGCCCGGGCTGCGCGAGCGCACGGAGCGAATCACGCACTCGGCCGAGTCCCTGAGGTGGGCGGCGCGGGACCGGGCGCAGAAGTTCGCGGACGACGATCTGAATGCGCTGAGCGCGCAGATCGACGTCGAGGCCGGGGCGTTGCGGCACTGGTCGGTGGCGGAGACGCCGGAAGGGGATGCGGGATCTTCGTCGGCGCAGGCTCACGGGGCGCCTGCGTCGTGGCCGGAGGCGGGGGCCGATGACGGGGCGGTGCGTGAGCAGACGTGGCCGGAGGCGGGTGCGGGGGCTGAAGGCGGGCCTGAGGCCGGTGCTGGGCCCGGTGCTGAGTCGCGGCCGCAGCAGCCGCAGGCGATCACGGCGCGCGATCCTCGGCAGCAGAGGACGTATCCCTGGCAGAAGACCGCCCGTCCCGAGACCACGAATTGACCCACCGACGGTTTGGATCGTGATCCATCAGCGGTCCGTCGGCGGTCCCTCGCTGATCCATCAGCGTTCCCTCGGCGGTCCGTCGGCGGCCCCTCGTTGATCCGCCGGCCGGGGCGACGCGATCGATGGCGAGGGGCCGGGCTGCCGTGCGGCGGCTCCTGCGGGTAACCTCCCGCTCATGTCCCGCCATGTCGCGATCGTCACTGATTCAACGGCCTACCTGCCGCCACCGACGATGGAGCGCCACGGCATCATCTCGGTGCCGCTGACCGTCGTACTTGGTGATCGGGCGTTCGAAGAGGGCACCGAGATCTCGGCCCGCTCACTCGCGCTGGCATTGCAGAAGCGACGCCCGGTGACCACGTCCAGGCCGAGCCCCGAGGTGTTCGCAGAGGCATACCGTGCGAGAGCGGAGGCCGGTGCGACCGGCATCGTCTCGCTGCATCTGTCGAGCGAGTTCTCCGGCACGTACGACGCCGCCGTACTGGCCGCCAAGGACGCGCCGGTGCCCGTGCGGGTGGTGGACACCGGGATGGTGGCGATGGCCCTGGGCTTCTGCGCGCTCGCGGCCGCCGAGACGGCTGAGGGCGGCGGCACGCTCGACGAGGCGGTGGCCGCCGCGGAGAAGCGGGCCGCGGGCACCTCCGCGTATTTCTATGTCGACACGCTGGACTACTTGCGCCGCGGCGGCCGGATAGGGGCCGCGCAGGCGCTGCTGGGCTCGGCGCTCGCGGTGAAGCCGCTGTTGCAACTGGACGGCGGCCGGATCGAGCTGCTGGAGAAGGTGCGTACGGCATCGAAGGCGATCGCCCGGCTGGAGGAGATCGCCGTCGACCGGGCGGGCGCGAGCAGCGTGGACATCGCGGTGCACCATCTGGCCGCGCCGGACCGGGCCGCGACGCTGGCGGAGCGGCTGCGGGAACGCGTTCCCGGGCTGGCCGAACTGCATGTCAGCGAGGTGGGCGCGGTGATCGGGGCGCATACGGGGCCGGGGCTGTTGGGGGCTGTGATCTCGCCCCGCTGAGCTGCTGGTGTGGGCGCGCTGAGGCGGTCGCCGTCACCCTGGTGAGTGACCGGGTTTTCCACAACGGGTCGGTTGTCCACGGGAATTGGACCTGCTCAGCGGGTTCCGACGGATGTGCCTAGCGTCTTGTGTCATGGCTCTCCGATCACGTTCCGCAACCAGTGGCCCGGGCCGCGCCCCGGCCTCGGACAGCCGCGCCCGTGACGGCCGCGGCTCAGGCTTGGGCCCTGCCCGGCCAGGGCCCGGCCCCGGTCCGGTCTCTCACGGCTCGGGGCCGGGCCCCGGTTCGGTCTCGCCGGGTTCGGGGTGGGGCTCAGGCTCGGGCTCTCCCGGTTCAGGGCCGGGCTCCGGCCCGGGTTCGGGGCGCGGTCCCGGCCGTGGTTCGCGGCGTCCGGTCCGCCTGCGCGGCAGGCGGGTGGCTGCCGCACCGGGTACGGCCGCCCTGCGCCGCCGGGCGGACGCGCTGTTCGAGGGCCCGCCACGCAGTACGGGCACGAGTCTCGACAGCGCTGCGGGGCGCTCGCGCATCGAAGCGGGCGGGGGCGGCCGCGCGGCCGCGGACGTCGACTCCACGACGAGCACGGGTACTCGGCAGCGCGTGGGGCTTGCGGTGCGGGAGCGGTTGCCGCTGTGGATGCAGCTCAGATGCGGGCTCGAGCCCAGGGCCCTCGCCGCCCTGGCCGTCGTACTCGTAGTGGCAGCGGTCTTCGCGGCGCAGCACTTCTGGGCGGGGCGGCCACAGACCGTGCCGGCCCCGGAACTGGTCCAGCAAGGCGCGGGCACGCGGGAGCCGGAGCCACAGCCGTCACCGGGGCCGCCGCCGTCCGACGCGGGGCCCGGAGGACGGATCGTCGTCGATGTGAGCGGCAAGGTGAGGCGGCCGGGGGTGCACCGGCTGCCGGCCGGATCCAGGGTCGCCGACGCGCTGCGGGCCGCCGGAGGCGTCCGGGCCGGTACGGACCTGACGGGGCTCAACCGGGCGCGGGTACTCATGGACGGCGAGCAGGTGGTGGTGGGCGCGCTCGCGCCCCCTGGATCGCCGATGCCGGGATCGCCGATGCCGGGAGCGGGCGCGGGTGGGCAGAACGCTGGGCCGGTGAGCCTCAACTCGGCGACCGTGGAGCAGCTCGACACCTTGCCGGGGGTCGGTCCCGTACTGGCCCAGCACATCGTCGACTACCGCACCCAGCAAGGGGGTTTCCGGTCGGTCGACGAGCTCCGCGAGGTCAATGGGATCGGCGATCCGACGCTGTCAATGTAACCTATCGAACATGACGCCAACAAGGGCCGTGCTCCTGCTCCGGATCAGCTACCGCAAGGCCGAGGAGGAGGCTGCGGACGCTGCTGACGAGACCACTATCGAGCGCGTGCACAGGATCTCCAAGGGCATCGGCCGCCAGGAAGAGGACGGCCGCGCCCTCGCGAAGCGGCTCGGGTGGACGATCGTCAAGGTCATCCCCGAGGACGACACGTCCGCCTTCAAGCGGCGCAAGATCAAGCTCCCCGATGGCACCACCGCCCTTCGCACCGTTCGCCCCGGCTTCCGTGCCGCTCTCGACATGCTCGCTTCGGGGGAGTGCGACGGACTCATCGCAGACGACCTTGACCGCGTGGCGCGCGATCCGCGTGACCTTGAGGACCTGATCGACGTAGTGGAGTCCCGCCGGCCCCGCATCCCCGTGGAGTCCGTCACCGGCTCACTGAGGCTCGCCAACGACGCCGACATCACCATGGCCCGCATCATGTGCGCCGTCGCCAACAAGAGCAGCCGGGACACCTCCCGCCGTGTCTCCCGCAAGCACGAGGAGTTGGCCGCAGAGGGCAAGGTGGGCGGCGGCGGCTTCCGCCCGTACGGCTACGAGCGCGACGGCATGACCGTCTGCGAGCCTGAGGCCGAAGTCATCCGGTGGATGGCCGCTCGCGTCCTCGAAGGCTGGTCACAGAACGAGATCTGCGACGACCTCAACGCACGTGGCGTCAAGCCGGCCAAAGCCGAGACGTGGAACCCGCGCTCCGTGTCCTCGATCCTCCGCGGCCCCCGCATCACCGGCCTGCGTCGCTTCCGCGGCGAGGTCATCGGCGATGCCTCATGGCCCGCGATCATCGACCGCGAGACCTGGCACGACGTTCAGGCACGCCTCAACGAGCGCGGCGGCGGCTCCCGCAACGACTTCGTACGGTGGCTTACCGGGGCCCTGATCTGCTCGCGGTGCGACCGCCCGTTGTGCGGCTGGCAGGGCAACCGGGGGCCGCGGTACTGGTGCGCTACGCCGCGGGGTGGCTGCGGGAAGATCACGATAAACGCGGCGCACGCTGAGGCCGAACTAGAGCGCCAGGTCCTCGACTTCCTCGGGAAGCGCAACGTCCTCGCCCGGCTGCGGTCGCTCGCGAGCACGGAGACGAGCGCGGCAGCGCGTGCCGAGCTGGCCGAAGACGAGAAGCAGCTGCGGGAGTTGGCGGGCATGTGGGCGCGCAGGGAAATGGGACTCCAGGAGTACACCGAGGCCCGGCGCATCATCGCCACGCGGGTGAAGGAGTCGGAAGCGCTCGTCAAGTCGCAGGCGCCGCGGGTGCTGCGGGCGCTGCTCGCTGGGGATGTGCGCGAGGGGTGGGCGGAGTTGAAGCCTGCCGGCCGTCGTGAGGTGCTGCTCGCGATCCTGCCCGGCTACCGCGTGATGCCGATGGAGGAGGGTGTGGCGCGACGATTCGACCCTGCCCGGCTCGTTCCACTTGACCCCGCCACGTAGGTTCGGTGGCCCCGCAGGAGCTCACTCCGAGCTGGCGTCGTCCCGCCGTGTCGCTCGTGCGGCGATGAGCTTGATGCCAGGCTCGGCACCCTCGCGGCCAGCTGCGCCGGGGCCCAGCCAGCCCTCTTTACGGGCCCGGACGACCCATCGGGAGACGGTCTGCTCGGGACGATCCAAGGCAGCGGCTAGCCGCTTGACCGCGCCTCGTGGCATGCCTGCCGCAGACTCGGCGATGTACCCCTCAGCGACCGCCTGCATCAGCTCGTCAGGCAGGGCGGCCCTGCCGGGGCTCGGCTTATCAGGGCTGCTCGCGGCGATGATCTGGTCTGCGGTCCGACTGGGCGTGACGAACTCCATGGACACGGGGCCGGGAACGCCCTGCTCGTCTGCTGCGGTGATCCACTCCTTCGTAGCGACCCAATGCCGTACCTCGTCGAGAATCGACCCCACTGGGATGTCCCGGAGCAACCGCGAGGTCACGCTCGCGCCGACCGGCTCACCCCACGCGCCCGGGACGACTACAAGCCGCGTGATCACGAGACCGTGAGAGCTGCGGGCAACAGTCCCCGTGGCTCGCCATCCCTCGCCGCCCTTTGCGAAGTGCGCGACGATCCCGGCCTCCTCCTCCTCGGGAGCGGGCTCCTGGAAGCTGGTCAGCGGGTGCATCCACGCGGGCTCATTGTGGCGGTCCGCGTGTCGGTCGCTCTGGGGGGTGGTCACCCCGAAAATGTCGCACCTTCCGTAACGCCAGGTCAACGGGACGCAGCGAATTGGGCCGGATTGGGCCCACCCACAGCATTGAAGTGAAGTGGTGCGCTCACCCTGCTGGACAAACTGAAGGGGTGGGCCTACCGTTGTTCACATGACCGCAACGGCGGATTACATCCGCTCTCGCCTGGGGGTTCGCCTTGAACTCCCTCAGCCCGACGAGCGTCGGGCGCTGCGTGAGGCCGCGGGACTCACTCAGCAGGAAGTCGCCGACGCCATCGGCGTCACCCGCGCGGCCATATCGCAATGGGAGGCCGGCACACGCACCCCGCGAGGGGCGCTGCTGGACCGGTACGTCGACGCGATCCGCGCCCTGCGGGACGCCGCCTGATGGCCGCGCAGCGAACCATCTCCGACGTCTACGCCGACCGCGAGCTCACGGACGCGCAGGTACGCCGCCTCTTCGCTCTCCTCGGCCTCGGTCGGGATCGGCGACAGCAGAACGGCGCCGAGGTTGCACCCTCGACGCCGCCCACCGAATCCACTCAGCAAGCCAGCTGAAGAAACGCCGAAGCCCCGGGCTCATTCGCTCGCCAGCGACCCAGGGCTTCAACGACAGAAACGGATATCGCCATGATGGCACAGACCGCCAACATCGGACCGCTCGACCTCACCCCGACCGGCCACGAGGCGTACATCGTCTCCGAGGCCAACTCCGACGTCACCAACGCGCTGGCCAAGCTCGGCGAGTTCCGCAAGGACTCCACCGGCCCGGGCGCCGAAATCCTCGACATCGTCGCCGCCGAAATCCGCCGGACCGGCGACCCGACCGCCGTCACGGACCAGGTCCTCACCCTCATGGGCAACGCCGCCCGTACCGAGTGCGAAACGCACACCTGGTGCACCGGGACCGGCGAGCACGACGCCCACATGGGCGCCACCATCGACATCCCCGCCCCGGACCCGCAGGAAAAGCCGTACCTCGGCGCGTACCTGATCGACCTCGGCGGCGGCGCGGTCGCCGGACTCGACGCCGGAACCTGGCAGGACCTCGACTCTGCCGGCCTCCGCGCTGAGGCTGCGAAGATCCGGGCGCACTGCGACCGGCTCGACGCGCTCGCCGACCAGCTCGCCGCCATCGAGGCCAGTAAGTGAATGGCCGCCGCACCGAGGAGCGCCCCCGTCCGGCCGTGATGGCCGGGCGGGGGCCCGCCGTACGCGCCGAATACCGGCTCAAGCTCCCGGCCGATGGCCGCATCCTGAGCGCCGGATTCCTCGGCGAGCACTACCGGCCGTTCCCCCCGGGCGCGTCCGTCGTCCTCGACGCAGGCAGCGCCACCGCTATGACGGTGGAGCAGGCCCGGTTCATCGGCCGCAGCCTCGCCCACTGCTCCGAGATCACGATCAGCGGCACCGCCGACCACAGCGCGCGCGGACGGGTTGACGACTTCGGGCTGATCCACGGCCTCGACGCGATCGCCAACGTCATCAGCCAAGCAGCGCACGCCTTCGCCATGGAGCGCCGTAAGTGACCAACCCCGACGACGGCACGGCCACCATGGCGCCCCTCGAAGGCGCCCTGTGGCTCGTACAGCATGGCTTCGCCGTCTTCCCCGCGGACCACCCCGGAGCCGAACGGTGCTCCGGGGTGGGCCGCGGACACGACCCCGCGACCTGCACCGACCGTGGAAAGCACCCGGCCGTGCCCTTCACCCGCAGCAACACCGCCGACGAGGCGGAGGTGCGCCGGCTGTTCGGTGGCCAGCTGCGCAACGTCGGTGTAGCCGTAGGCGCCTGCACGGGCCCTGACGGTGCGCGGCTCCTGGTCGTCGACAGCGACCGGCCCGGAGCCATCGAGGACACTGCTGCGGACCTCGGCCAGCAGCACGCGCCCACGATGCGGGTGTTCACGGCCAAGGGCCACCATGACTACTACTGGGCACCTGCTGACGCGCAGCTCGGCAACGGACTCGGCGCGCTGAAAGGCAAGTTCGACGGCGACGTACGAGCAGGGAACGCGTACGTCATCGGGCCCGGATCGGTCCACGCAACAGGGGTCATCTACACCCTGGAAGACCCCAACTGCTGGCCCGCACCGGCGCCTGAGTGGCTGCTCACCGCGCTCCAGACGCGTGCAACGCCACCGGTCGCCCCGGCAACGAACATCGTCATCCCCGCGGACCGCCACGACGCATACACCCGCAAGGTCGTCCAAGCCGAATGCGACGCGATCACCGGGGCCCCGCTCGGCGACCAGAACAACACCATCAATACAGCCGCGTTCAGCCTCGGCACCCTCGTCGGTGCTCGCGCCCTCAGCGAGGCCGAGGCCCGTGACGACCTGCTCGCCGCAGCGCGCGCCGGTAACCACCCCGAAGGGCGTGCCCTCGCCACCATCGAATCCGGGCTCCGAGCAGGCATGGCCCAACCCCGGCACCCTTGGCCCCCAGTATCTCGAGCAGACGACCGCAACGACTTCTCGGCACTGCTGGGGCCCGAGCAGGAAGCCGAGCCGCAACACGACAGGCTGCGCGCCTCCCTGACGGTGCGGGAACCCGAGCCGACGCCGGCGGAGTCGACGGATGAGGCGTTCTCCCCCTTCAAGCCCGGCGGCTCGTTCTTCCACGACGTACCGGAGACACCGCCGGCCGTCTGGGGGAGCGGCGGTGACGTGCTCTGGGCAGAGGGGGAAGCGCTGCTAATCGCCGCGCCGCAGGGCGTCGGCAAGACCACGCTCGCCCATCAGCTCATCCGGGCCCGCCTCGGCTTGCAGGAGAGCGTCCTCGGCTTCCCCGTGATGCCTGGTGGCGTGGCGCTGCTGCTAGCCATGGACAGGCCCTCACAGACCCGTCGCGCAGGCGGCCGCATCTTCGGCAAGGACGATCCGAAGTACCTGAACGACCACCTCGTCGTCTGGGAGGGCCCACCGCCGTTCGACCTCGCCAAGCAGCCGGACATCCTCGCCGCGATGTGCGCCAAGGCCAAGGTTGACACGGTCATCATCGACAGCATCAAGGACGCCGCGCTCGGCCTGTCTGACGACGCGGTGGGCGCCGGGTACAACCGGGCCCGGCAGAAGGCCTTGGCCGAAGGCGTGCAGGTCCTGGAGAACCACCACGTCATCAAGCGCGGCCCGAACGGAGCTGCGCCCAACACCATGGCCGACATCTACGGCTCCACCTGGATCACCTCCGGCGCTGGCTCCGTGGTGCTCCTGTGGGGCGAGGCGGGCGACCCGATCATCTCGTTCCGGCACCTCAAGCAGCCGATGGACGAGGTCGGCCCCTTCCACCTGGTGCACGACCACGCAGCCGGCACGACGGCCGTACAGCACGCTGCCGACCTCCTTGAGATGGCCCGCTTTGGCGGTGTCCACGGAATCACGGCGATCGCAGCGGCAGAAGCGATCTTCGAGACGAAGAAGGTCACGCCCGCACAGAAGGAGAAGGCCCGCCGGAAGCTCGACAAGCTCGTCAAGTCCGGTCTCCTGGCCCGCATCGACCCCACTGCACCCGGCGACCCCGCCCGCTACTACCTCGGCCGCGCGGATGCCGCATGAGCCGCACGGAGGTGCACGCAGAGGTACACGCACCCTCACAGCCGTGCACCCACACGCACCCCGCACGGAGGTGCACGACTTCCATAAAAGGCCAGGTCACAGCTACACGCAGAGGTACACGCACCCTCACACGCTCTAGGTGCACGTTCCCCACCCCCCTTACAAGGGGGGGAACCGTGCACCCCCTCAGAAACGGAAGTCCCATGAGCACCCTCATCCCCGGCACTGGGCACCTCGCCCTCTTCACCACCACCGGTACCGATGGAGAGACCCACTTCCACGCCCGTCCCCTCATCTGCTGGACCCTCGGCGACCACGGCCTCGCCGTTGGGCAGTGCCTCACCCCAGACGGCCGCGTAACCGTGGCCAGCGATGAGCCCAACTTCTCCAACTACCTGACCGCGCACGAATGGTCAGTCCTTAGCGAGCCGAAGCGCGTACTACGCCCGTAGTGCTTCCGGCCGCGCATCCGGTTCCAGACCCCTCGCGCGCATCACGCCCGTACATGTACGACAAGGAGAACCCCCATGCCCGACACCCCCGACACCCCGCCCCGGTCCGGCTCCCGCGGCGGCCGGCACTACCCCGGACGGACCGAACTCGACGCGGCGAACGCCCGCTTCCGCCGCACCGTCGCCAAGGTGTTCCGCGACAAGGACCCGCAGACCTCGGCGAAGGCCGAAGCCCTGGTTCGTGAGGCTGCTGCCGCATTGGACGCGGTCACGGTGAAGGCGAACAAGGCGCTGGAGGAATCCGCCGTCCACAAGGCCGCGATGGCGCGCCTGGAGGCGAAGGCCACCCGGGCGTTGCGCGGCTCCGTACGCCGCGCGCAGGCCCGCGGCGAGGCACCGAACCCCACGGTCGTCCGGCTGCTGGAGCGCGGCCTCGGACGCCGCCCGGAGAACGGTCCGCAGGGTGACGACGCGGCCTGACCTGCCGCCCGGTGCACGGCACCTGGTCCGCCCGGACGGATCGGTCCTGGTGCCGGCCGAGCTGGTGCCCGACGTCCTGCGCACGCTCGTCCTCGGCACGACCGCCCGCGTACGGGCCAACGGCGGCACCCTCGCCGTAGGCGCTCATCAGCTGCTGTTCGCGCTCCAGCTCGCCGCCGAGCAGCCCACAGGTTCCGCCCCCGGAACCCCCGCTGAACAAACGGCGATGGTGGAACTGACCGCACGACAGGCCGGGCAACTCATGGGGTGCTCGACCGAGTACATGCGGCGTCTCGCCAGGACGGGCCGGATACGGGCCCGCCGCGCCGGCCCGGCCTGGCTCATCGACGCAGACAGCCTCAACGCCTACCGGAAGGGCCACGACATGCCACCCGAGCAGGAGACCCAACGGCCCGGCTTGAGCGCCGCTGTCGGCGCCGCCTTCGCCGAGCAGCCGAAGCCCCAGCAGGCCGAAGCGGACGCGTTCAGCGCCCGCATCGAAGCCGACGCAGCCCTGTACGGCACCCCCGCGTGGGACGCCCTGTCCGCCGGGCGCCGCGCCATCGTCGCGCACCGCGCCCTCACCACCGCCCGTACGTCAGCCGAGCAGGAGTGACCCCCGTGACGACCACCAGCCCCGCAGACGCCCGCACAGCACTCGCCGCGGCCAAGCAGGAGAAGACCGAAGCCCAGCAGCTCGGCGGGGCCCTGGCCGAGCGCGTCCGCAGCGGCGACCCCGAGGTGACACCGAAGCAGCTCGCCGAGGCGAAGCAGCTCGCCGAGTTCGCCGATCTGCGCATCACCGCGGCTCAGCGCAAGCTCGCCGAGGCCGAGGAGGCCGACCGGCGCGCACGGGCCGAGGAGGTCGCCGCCGTCGCACGCGACATCGCTGGTGACGACGACCCCCGCGAACTCGCCGCCTGCGTGCGTGCCGTGGTCGATGCCACTGCCGCTCTCGTCGCGGTCGCCCAGGCGCGTGACAGCCGTATCCGCACGGCAGGCCGCACCCTGCGCCGCATTGACCTGGAACTGTCCGCCCTGGACGCCAGCACGAACCGGGCGATGCGCGACCGGTACGGCGTCGAGGGCAGCGCACTGGCAATCACGGTGCACGAGCCGTACGCGCGTGTGGAGTCCGTCAGACCCGCCGCCATCGTGGCGGCCGCCGTAGGGCTCGGCGCTGGCACCGACCACTACGCCGAACTGCGGGAAGCCTTCGGGGTCATCGAGTTCATGGTCCCGCGCGTGCTGACGCAGATGCCGCCCCTGGATGCGGCCCTGAACGACGCCGACGCGTCCGCCTGAGGGAGGGCCAGGCCATGCAGGACGTCGACAGCACCCTGATCGGTGGCCAGCTACTGGACGCCGCCGATCCAGCCGCTGGTGTCGTGCCCGACGCCTGCGCCGTCTGCGGTACGACCAGCAACCTGCGTCGCACCAGCGTTCCCGGCCCGTCCGGGGTCGTCTGCTTGCCCCACCTTGACGCCGCCCTCAGGACCCTTGGCCCCGCCACCGTGGACACCATCGGCGTCTGCTCCGTGCAGCACATCGGCGCTGACCCCATGCAGACGCGGTACAGCGTCGTCGCGGTCTGGCCCCTCCGCACTTACGGGGACTTCCGGCAGCCCTCCATCAGGGCGTGCCGTGAGCACCTGGCCGAAGCGATTGCCGGCCTCGCCGCTGGCTCTCTCTGACCTTGACGCGTCCTTCGGGGCGGGCATTTCTTCACGCTGTGCGGATGCGTCCGGATCCGTCCGGAAGGACGCTGGGAGCATGGCTGAAGAAACGCCCGTGATCGTTCATTCGCTGTCGCCAGAGGGCGGCAGACTGGTGACGATCCGCGGCGAGCGCGTCGGCATCGCGTCCAATCTGTTCGATCTGCTGGAGTTCCTGCGCCGTGCGGGGCTGCCCGAGGCGGACACTGCGATCGATGATCCGGACTTGATCGAGTGGCGGGGCGGCGGGCCCGAGGTGTGGAACGAGTCGCCGCCCTGACCCCCTACGCGGCGACGATGACGCCCACAGCGCCCCGCAGCCCTTGCAGCGTGCTACCGAGATGGCGCCGGCCCGGCCGTACACCTCGATCGTTCCCCCGCAGACGCACGTGTGGGTGGACCCGAGCTCGCGGCTGTGTGCAAATGCGCCGCCCTTGGCGGAGCGCTTCGTGCGGCTCATCTGACCCTGGGGCAAGGGAAGTTGTGTGTCGTACTCGACACATGCTCTACTGGAGCCATGTCAACCCCGAGGCTCACGAAGCCGACTATCGCCGTGCTGGAGGTGCTCCTCGCCGCGACGGATGACGCCCCCGCGTGGGGGCTGAGCATCTGCCGTGACGCTGACCTAGGATCAGGGACCGTCTATCCCATACTCGATCGCCTCGCACATCGCGGCTGGGTGGAGAGCCGAGACGAAACAGATCCGCACCCCGGTCGGCCTCCGCGTCGTTACTACGAGCTCACGGGGACCGGTCGCTTGCATGCTCAGGATGCCCTCAGGGAGCGCCGCGCGCGACAGCGCCGATTCGGGCTTGGGCTCGTCGGCGGTGACGCGTGAAGCGGTACAAGAGCTATAGCTGGATTGGGGTGGCTTGGTCGGCGACCAATGTGGCGGGCTTTTGGGTTAAGGAGATTAGTGACGAGCCACAACTGCTGAACAATGGCCTGTGGGTCAGTATCGCGCTGTCCGCTGGTTGGCTTTTCCACGCCATCCGCGTCTTTGTAACGGAGGAGTTGGGGTACGGGCGCAGTCGCCGACGGCAGTCGAGGTCGGCGCTGAGGGTCGCCTCGATGGCCGCTCACCTCGCAGGTTCTCGGCGCGCCTTACGCGATGCCTGGCTCGCCGACCTGGTTGGCGACCCGAATAACGGTCTACCGCTCACTCCAACGGAACAGCGTCACCTCGCCTCGGGGTTCGTCGTCGCGGCGATCCGAATGCGGGCCCATGACCTACTCGGCGGACTGTGGCGACCAGTGGACTGGATGCTTGCCGTCGAATCTCGGACGCACGGGTTCATCGCCGCAGTCGTGGGTGCGCAGGCGATCTACATCGTGCGCGATGGTGGGCTTTCGGCGCTGGCCACTGAGATCTGGGAGCCGTGCGCGATCCTTGGCGGTGGGCTTTATGTCCTCACTCGATGGCTTCGACGTCGCCGCGGGATCGAGCTCGCCTGTAGGGCAGAGTCTCCGCAGGAGTGACCCACCGAGGTGCCAGTCTTGCCGGCCGGACACTGGGCTGGGGCGCGGCTTCAGGCGGCGGCCGCGTGTGTGGGGGAGTCGCCACCCCGGCCTACGCCGCGGGGATGATCCCGGACTCGGTCCACAGCGCCCACCGCGCGCACGGGGTCGTGCCTGCCCCGCCGCACACGTCGATCGTCCCGCCCCTGCGCGCGCACAGGCTGCCCGCGGACGATGCGCCCGCGGTCGGGCACGAATGAGCTGAGCCCCCTCTCGCCTTCGGGCGAGCGGGGGCGCCCCCGTGCGTCGTGAGATCAGTCGTCACCGAACGGGGCTGGCCCGCTGCCCTTGATTGTTAGCTCGCCAGTGCCCAGGTCTCCGCCAACAGTGATGAACTTGCCCACACGGTTGCCGATCTCGATCTCCGGCTCGTCGGATTCCTGGATGGCCCATGCTTCCGGCTCTCCGGAGGCGCTAAGCCTGCCGCCCCACGATGTGAGGCCAGGGACATGCCCCCGCCCTCCGCCAGCCCGAGTCTCGTGGTACTCCTGCGTGCTCCGCAGTTCGACTTCGACCTCGATCCGTGTACCGTCCGCGATGACTGCGGCAGGGCCCGTGTATTCGCTCATGAGGTCAGCATGGCGGGAGACCTGATCCTCCGCTCGCGAAGCGCAAGGCGTTCCCTCCATTCGGGTTGCGCGCAACGGGCCGGCGGACAGACTCCAGCGGCAATCTCGCGCAACTCGCGGCCACCGCACCACCATTGGCCGCATGCTGGAGCTCCGACCAGCGAGAACGGAGCACCCCATGACGCTCAAGTTCATCGGCACCACCTCCGAGCACGGCAACTGCCCCACGCTGTACGAGGTCGAGGAGACTGGTGACATCGTCGTCCAGGGCAACCGGCTGACCGACCCCGAGCACCTCACTCAGCTGCGCGACGTCGGCGAAGGTGAGACCTTCGTCGTCATCCCTCGCGAGCTTCTGACCCGCTTCGCCCCCAAGGAGTGACGTGCCACCCCGGATTCCGTTCGAGGAGATCACCCATCTGTTCTCGGAGTTCGAGCGCACCGCGTGGCGGCTGGAGACCCGCCGCGGGTACGCCTCGGACCGGCAGGGTGCCCGCTTCCAGGCGTTCATGTGCGGCATCGAGCCGCGGCCGGAGCCTGACCACCCGTGGAACGTCAACGTGCGGCAGAGGGCAGCTGAAGGGGCCCGGTTCTCCCGTGTGCGGATCATCGACGAGCCGCCCACGGACGGGCAGCGGTTCCTCATGGCGACCGCGGCCGGGAACGTGGTGGCCGGCGAGGACATCCGCGTACTGACCCGAGCCGAGGCGAACCGGCTGGAGCTGCCGGAGCACGACCTGTGGCTGTTCGACTCCCGCATCCTGGTCCGCATGCACATCGACGACACAGACACCACGATCGGTGTGGAGCTCGTCGACGACGCCGCGGAGGTGCTCGCCGCATGCCGAGCCCGGGACGCCGCTTGGCCCCTTGCACGCCCTACTGCTGAGGTGTGGACGCAGGTACGTTCGTCCGTGTGAGCACGGACTTTCAGAGCGCCAGGGTCGCCCTCGGCGCGCGCTTGCGCGAGCTGCGCACCGAGGCCGGGCTCAACGGCAAGGACATGGCCGCGCGGCTCGGCTGGCAGCGCTCGAAGGTGTCGAGGCTGGAGAACGGGAAACAGACCGCGACCGCGACTGACCTCGCAGAGTGGGCCCGCGCCGCCGGCACACCCGCGCAAGCGGCGGACCTGGAGAGCCGACGCCGCGGGCTGGAGTCCCAGCAGCGCTCATGGCGCAGGCAGCTCGCCGCGGGCCACCGCTCCGTGCAAGACCGGTACGTCGTCGAGTACCAGCGCACGGCGACCATGCGCGGGTACGAGGCCACCGTCATCCCCGGTCTGTTCCAGACACCTGACTACGCCCGGCACCTGCTCATCCAGAACGCCGAGCTGATGCGGTCGCCCCGCGATACGGAAGCGGCCGTGCAGTCCCGCATGCGACGGCAGGAGGTGCTGTACGAGGCAGGCAAGCTCTTCCGTGTCCTGATGTGGGAGGGCGCACTGCACGCGCTGATCTGCCCCCGCGAGGTGATGGCCGGCCAGTTGGACCGCCTCGTCGGGCTGATCGGCATGAGCACGGTGGAGCTCGGCATCGTGCCCCTCGGTGCACCGCTGCCGCTGACTCCGAAGCACGGGTTCTGGATCTTTGACGAGGAGCGGGTGATCGTCGAGACGGTCAACACCGAGTTGCAGTACGAGTCTGCCGATGACGTCGAGCTGTACGGGCGGGTGTGGGATGGCCTCAACGAGGCAGCGGCGTACGGGCCGAAGGCGCACCGGCTGATTGCAAGGGCGCGGGCACAGTTCCAGTCCGTGTGAGCAACCTCGGCCAACTGCCTGACTGGCCCGCGCAATCCCGCGCAATCGGAGCGCGCTGGCCCGGCCGCCGTCCCTACGGTCCCGGTCATGGACTCCAACACCCGCCCCTCGGGGGCCTCCGAAGCGGGACCATCCCTCTACTGCCACTGGCACAAGGGACCGTCCGGCACCGCGACTCTGATCGACGTGGTGGATCAAGGGTCCGGACCGGGCGGGTACCACCTGTATGCGTGTGACCCGTGCATGGAACAGCTCCACTTGACGCCGCTGTCCGAACGGGGGCGGGCCGCGTCATGAAGCCGTTCACGACCCCTGGCCGCTTCGTGATCTCCTGCTACTGCTGGATTCGGAAGCCGGGCACCGAGACACGCTGCACGCAGGCCCCGCACAGCAAGGGCGACCACTTCCATGCGTACACGCGCCAGTCGTGGCCGCACCGCGGGCCGGAACCCCAGTGACCGCGCCCACCACCGCCGTGGCTGCGGACGGGAAGGCGCCAGCGTGCCGGATCGGCGAGTGCGGCGAGTGCCCCGGGCCGCGCGTCATACGGCTTTCGGGCGCGCCGGCGTGGGAGAAGCCGCTGGAGGAGCTGCGGTGCGGGTGCTCCTGCCACGCGAGGAAGCGCCGCTGATGATCTCCCGCCGGTGGCCGACGCCGATCGGCTGCGGGTGGGTGGCTGGCCCTGGTCTGCCGCTCGTCCCCCTGGGCAGGCCGGGGCCTGCATATTGAGACTCGGCGGTCTGGTGTCCAGTCCCCCGGGCGGTAGCCGGACCCCGAGGCCTGCGTGTGGCGCTTCCGCGCGAGGTGCGCCTCCCTGCCCCCGGGTGGGCGGGGCGCGGGCAGCAGGCGGCCCCCGAAGCGCGTACGCGTGTCCGCGCTCGGGGGCCGTCGTGCGCGATATGCAACCAGGTGCATAACGCCCCTTGTGGGACTACCTGACAGGCGTCAACTCCAAAGCTACGGTCGCCGCATGGTGTCGATCGACTGGGGCGACGCCCCCACGTGGGTAGCGGGGGCTTTTGCGGCGGCAGCTGCGTACTACGCGCGCAGCACGCTGAAAAGCCAGCAGAAGCAGATCTCAGAGCAGCAAGAGTTCATTGCAGAACAAGCGGAGAACTTGCACCTTGAGCGGCGGGCACTGATTGCAGCAGCTGAGGATAGGCGCTGGGAGCAGGTGCGGCAGGTCCATTTCACGGCTGTGGTGACGAAGGGAGAGGGAGGCCTAGGCCCCGGTGGCCGGCCGCTTGTGAATACCGCTGTCTGGGTGGCCATGGTCACCAACTCCAGCCAGGGGCCGATCAATAGTGTTCAGGTCGCCTTCGGGGAGGATCAGCCGACCGAGGTTCTCCAGGAGAAGCCGAGCTACGAGGTGGTCGTCGAGGAGGCCAGCACCATCCCGGCTGGTGGCGTTTGGGTCTTCGACTCACCTCGTGGCACGAACGAGTACCTCAATGATCGTCAGCCGATGGTGACATTCGTGGATGTTCACGGCAACGCCTGGCAGCTGGATCGCTTCCAGAAGATCAGTGAGGTTGACCGCCAATAGAAAGGCTCCGCCGCGACGGGGGATGCGCGGCGGGGCCCGATCGTGCGGGTGCCCCTGGGGCGGGCGGTCATGCGTCAGTGGCTGTGCGGCGGGTACCACCAGCCGCAGACGGAGCAGTACACGAGGTCCGCCGCAGCGACCAACAGGCGTCGGATCACGGCTCTTTCACCTCCTCGCCAGCTGGGTGGAGGATGTGCATGATCCGGTTCGGGTCGAGAGCCCCTCTCGCCGACTTAGCCGCCTCATCAGCGAAAACACCGTCAGAGGGGCCAACCCCTCTCGGTGGGGGAGTGGCGGACGAATCGGACATGCGCCATGCGCCGACCGCCCACACAACAGGCACGAGGTAGATCCCGCCGGGAGCCCGCTGAATGATCGAGCCGTAGAACACGGCGACGAACCCGGACGCCAGCAGGCGGCGCAGGACCACACCGAGGCGCACCAGCCCGGATCGGTCGGCGTGCGTCTTGCCGGACAGCCAGCGGCCCCACGCCTCCAGCGCGAGCCACGTCCCAACGCACAGGCGGCGGCCCACGATGGCCGCACGCGCCTTCACAGCAGGCCTGCCACGTAGTCACCAGCCGTCGACACGGCGGGCGCGACGAGGAAGCCGATGAGGCCGGCCACGCTGGAGGCGAGACCGAGGCTGATCCCGGCGAGGGTGCCGCGCACGAAGTCCCAGCGGAAGCCGCGGCGGCTCGACACGGCGATGATGACGACGGTCAGGATGATCACGACGGCGTGCCCGCCGGGGGTGAGAGCGAGGTGCGACGAGCGGGTGACGTCCGACCTTGTGCCGCCGACGCCGTACACGAGGACGGCGTCACCGACCTGGTTCGTGCCCCACAGAGACCAGTCGGCGGCTGCGCCGATCAGGCCCCCGGCGGACAGGATGAGCAGGGTTCCGTACGTCACGCAGAGGAGGAACGGGGCGAGTTGGCGCAGGGATTTGAGGGCGAGCCGCTTCTTGTGGCTGACCCACCAGCGGGAGAAGTCCCATGCGAAGAGGCTGAGACCGACGACGACGCCGCCGAGGGAGACGAGGCCGTAGGTGGGGATGTCCAGCGGGGTCATGGGGATGTTGGGCGAGGCCATGCGGGGTCCTATCGGAGGATGGCCAGCCCGAAGGCGGCGAGGGTGAGCACGAGGGCGACGGTCCCGGTAATACGCGGGACGTCGGACAGCGCGACGACACAGAGGCCGATCAGCGCGAGCAGCGTCATACCGGCGAAGAGCGCAGCTTCCATGCTGGTCATCGCCGCTGGTGAGGTGCGGGCATACCGGCCTCAGACGCTGTATCACCAGGGGCGTACCGGCCGACCTGATAGGCGATGATGCGCGGCTGCTCGCCCTTGGGGACGGCGCCTGCGGCCCATGCCTGCCGGTAGGCGGAGGCGATGAGTGATACCGCGTGTTTCACCGCTGCGGAGGCGGTCATACCTGCGGCCATCATCACCGCGAGGTCGTCGTGCAGCTCCTGATCCGTCTTCACAGACAGGCCCTTGCCGGGCAGAGGCGGGGTGCTCACGCTGCCACCCCCAGCGCGTCGCGGTGCACGGCCGTACGGAGCACGAGGAGCAGCCCGAGGGGAAACGTGTCGCCCTTGCGGGTGTTGCACGGCTCGCACGCCAACACGAGGTTGAAGGGCCGGTTCGTGGCCCACCACGAGTAGGGGAGGTAGTGGTCGAGGGTCGCCCTGGTCATGTCCGCGAATGGGGTGCGGCAGTAGAAGCACTGCCGGCCGTCGCGGCGGGCGAGGCGGTAGCGCAGGGCCCGGCCTCGTTCGCCCTTGACGCATCCGGCGCGGTGTCGGCTGCTCATCGGTCCCCACCGGCCTTGAGCGCGGTCAGCTCGCGGGCGAGGGCGCGCAGGCGTACCGCGGACTCGACGAATGCCGCGGCGAGCCTGTCGAGCTCCGTGGGGTCGAGGGTTTGGCCGATGCTGCCGAGGTCGACGGACACCCCGAGGCGCGGGCCGCCGGACGCGCTGTACGGGTAGCCGACCAGGCTCGCGGTGAACAGCTCGTGGCCGTCGAAGTCGTGGGTGACCTCGGGCCCCGAGTGGATGGTGTCGTTGCGGTAGCCGGCGGGCTGGTGGTCGCTGACGCACCAGGCGGGTTCGGGCATGGTGACGGGCCCGTAGTCGAGGGTGGGCACCGTGATGGTGCGGAGCGCGCTCACTGGTCCTCCCCCGCGGGAAGGGTGACGGCCTCGGACCACGTCTTGCCCTCGGCGAGTGCTGCGTGGGTCTGGTCACTGGTGACGTAGCCCGTGGCGGGGTGCTTGACGAGCTGCTCGCGCAAGTACTCGGTCGTCCACTCGATGTCGAGCAGGGCCCGGTTGCCGAGGGCGCTGCGGAGCGCGATCACGGCGTGCATGGCCCGGTCGGCCAGGATCCGGTGGTGGACTTCGCTGTCGCCGATGGTGGCGGGGTGGGGGATGTCGAGCGCTTCGAGGACAGCCGCGAGCAGGCCGCGGAGTTCGTCAGCAGGCTTGCCGGGCACGGCAGCGGACATGGGAAGATCCATGGAGCCGTTCTCCTTGCGTGTTCAAGGGTTCGGTCAGGCCCTGTCGCGGTGTTCCACCACCGTGGCGGGGCCGTTCTGTTGGATCAGATAGGTTCCAACTGCACTATCGGCGACCGCCGGTTCGCGGACCTGCAGCCTCTGGTGCGGCCATGACGACGGCGACGACGGGAGCCACGACGACAGCCATGACCACAACTGTGACGGCGGCCGCGACCCGTGCGGCGGTGCACGCTGCTTCGGGCCACCGGCTGGGGGCTTCCGACCCGTGGCAGGAGGGGCCGGCAGACTTGCGGCTGGTGCCCCCGGCGCTGGCGGCGTGGGCCGCTGCGGCTGTAGCGGTTGGCGCGCGCGGGTGGTGGACAGCGGTGGGCGCGACGGCCTGCGTTGTCGCCGCGGGGCTGTTACTGGCTCCGAGGGCGGCCCGGGCGGTGCGGGCAGCCCGGGCCCTGCGAGCGATGGCGGCTGGAGCGAGTGGGGATCCCGCGCCGGCCGGCGATGGCGCACGGATCAGCAGGCGCAGGCGTCGGCTCAACGCCACCGCCGTCGCCGCGATGCTGCTGTGCGCCGGGGCGGGCGCGGCCTCGGCCGGACTGCACAGCGCGGATCTGCGGCGCGGGCCACTGCCGGCTCTGGCAGACCAATACGCGTACGTCACCCTTGAGTTGACGGTCACCGTTGAACCGCGAGTGACCCGGCCCCGGATCCGCGGCGATCAGACGGTGCGAGGATCCATCGTGCTGGACGCCGAGGTGACCCGCGTGACAGCACCCGGTGGCGCGGTCACCGAGACCCGGACGCCCATCCTGGTGATCGTGCCATCGGGCGAATCGTCCGCGTCCAAGACGCCGTGGCTGCGGCTGTTGCCCTCGACCCGGCTGCGGCTGGCCGGACGGCTCGCGCCGCCCTTGCACGCCGACGACAGGTTCGCCGCCGTACTGAGGCTGCAGGGGGACGGTCCGCCGCGGATCACCGGCCCGCCAACCGCCCTCCAGCGCACGGCCGGCGGACTACGGGCCGGACTGCGCGCGGCCACCGACGGGCTCGCCCCGGACGCCCGGGCCCTGCTGCCAGGGCTGGTCGTCGGCGATACGTCACGGATCACGCCCGAGCTGCAGGGCGCCTTCGAGGCGACCGACCTTACGCACCTTCTCGCCGTATCCGGAAGCAACCTCACCGTCGTACTCGTCCTGCTGATCGGGCCGCCGGGCACGGCTCTGCTGGCCGAACGGCGGGGTCTCGCACCCCGGTTGGGCATCACCCTGCGAGGGACGGCGCTTCTGGGTGGCGCGCTCACGCTCGCGTTCGTGGTTGTGTGCCGGCCCGAGCCGAGCGTCCTGCGGGCCGCCGCCTGCGGTGCCGTCACCTTGCTCGCCATCGGCACCGGACGCCGCCGGTCGCTGATTCCGGCGCTGGCCACCGCGGTGCTGCTGCTCGTCCTGTACGACCCGTGGCTCGCCCGGAGTTACGGCTTTGTACTCTCCGTGCTGGCCACCGGCGCATTGCTGACCATCGGCCCCCGCTGGAGCGCGGCGCTGCAACGGAGAGGGGTGCCGCCCCGGCTCGCGGAGGCCCTGGCCGCGGCCGCCGCGGCGCAGGCCCTGTGCGCTCCCGTGGTGGCGGTGTTCGCGGCGAGGGTCAGCCTGGTGGCGATCCCCTGCAATCTGGTCGCCGAACTCGCGGTCGCCCCGGCCACGGTTCTCGGCTTCGCCGCTCTCGCCGCGGCACCGGTGGCCATGCCGGTCGCCGAACTGCTGGCGCGCTGCGCGGGGTGGCCCGCCGGGTGGATCGCCTCCGTGGCTCGCACCGGGGCGGCGCTGCCGGGGGCGGAGACGGCCTGGCCGGGCGGCTGGCGCGGCGGGCTGCTGCTGGCCGCCGCCACGGCCCTGGTCGTGCTCCTCGCCCGTCGGCTGCCGCGGCACCCCTGGGCGGCCGCCCTCTGCGCGCTGCTGCTCCTGCTCGCCGTCGTGCGCCCGGCCCCGCTCACCAGGATGATCACCGGCTGGCCGCCGCCGGGCTGGACGTTCGTGATGTGTGACGTCGGGCAGGGCGACGCCACGGTGCTCGCGGCGGGCGCCGGCACCGCCGTGGTCGTGGACGCGGGCCCCGACCCGGCGCTGGCCGACCGTTGTCTGCGGGCACTGGGCGTGACCCGGATTCCGCTGATCCTTCTGACCCACTTCCACGCCGACCACGTCCGGGGGCTGCCGGGCGTATTGCGGGGCAGGGCCGTCGGAGCAGTGCAGACGACGACGTTCGACGAGCCTCGGGACCAGAGCGAGTTCGTGGAGAGAACGACGACTGCGGCCGGGGTGCCCGTGATCCGCGCGGGACCGGGGGAGCGGCGCCGGGTCGGGCCGCTCGCCTGGCAGGTCCTGTGGCCACCGTCAGCCCTTGGCCGGAGCCCCGGCTCCGGCCCTGCCCCCGGCTCCGGCTCCGGCTCCGGCTCCGGCTCCGGCTCCGGCGCGGGCTCCGGCTCCGGCGCGGGCTCCGGCTCCGGCGCGGGCTCCGGGCCTGTGCCGGAGGGACCCAACGACGCCAGCGTCACGCTGTTCGTACGGATCGAGGGCGGCCCGACCCTGCTGCTTCTCGGTGACCTCGAACCACCGGCCCAGCGAGGGCTGTTGCGGGCCCATCCGGCGCTCCCACCGGTCGATGTCCTCAAGGTCGCCCACCACGGCTCGGCCCACCAACATCCTGGCCTGCTGCGCGCCGTGCGCCCGCGGCTGGCGCTGATTTCCGCAGGCCGCGGCAATATGTACGGCCATCCTGCGCCACGCACGGTCGCCGCGCTGCAGGCAGGGGGAGCGGTGGTGATGCGTACCGACACGGACGGAGCGATCGCGGTGACCGGACGCGGCGGGCGAGATCTGCGGGCGGTCCCGCGAGGCCCGGACCCACCGCCGCACTCGGCCCCCCACGCCTCGGCCGACAGGCCTAGGACCAGGGAGCGATGGTGCGCGGGCGCCTCTCGGGACACACTCGTCCCATGGATGCCTACCTCCGCCGTATCGGTGCGAGCCGCCCCGAGCGCGCCGACGCCGGGGCGCTGCGCGATCTGCAACTGCGGCACTTGCGGACAGTGCCCTTCGAGAACCTCTCCATCCACCTCGGCGAGGACATCGTGCTGGACGAGAAGGCGCTTCTCGCCAAGATCGTGGACGCGCGGCGAGGCGGATTCTGTTACGAACTCAACGGCGCGTTCGCCGCGTTGCTGTGCGACCTCGGCTTCACCGTCACGCTCCTCCAGGGCCGCGTGTTCGGCGACGAGGGCCGGCTCGGTATCCCGTACGACCATCTCGCCCTGCTCGTCGAGACGGTGGACTCCACCGGACCCTGGCTGGCCGACGTCGGCTTCGGCGACCACAGCCACCATCCGCTCGCCTTCGAGGAGAGGGGAGATCAGAAGGACCCGGCGGGGACGTTCCGGATCGTCGAGGATCCGGAGTACGGGGATCTCGACGTCTACCGCGACGGCAAGCCGCAGTTCCGCCTCGACACACGGCCCCGCGTCCTCGACGACTTCCGGGCCGGGGCCTGGTGGCACAGCACTTCGCCCCACTCGCACTTCACTCAGTCCGTCGTCTGCTCCCGGCTCACCGCCGAGGGACGGATCACGCTCAGCGGCCGCAAGCTGATCACCACCGTGCACGGTGAGCGGCATGAGCAGCCGCTGGCCGACGATGCCGCGGTGCTCGCGGCCTATCGCGATCACTTCGGGCTGCTGCTCGACCGCCTGCCGACAGCCCCGGGGAGGGCGACCTGAACAATGTCCTTGTGAGTGCTGTGAGACATGTGCTGGTGCTGCCCGACCGCGACGCCGCGGAGGAGGCGGCCGAGGCGCTCGGCGACCGCTTCGGCGTCGCCGAGGAGCCGCTGCTTCTGCGAGACGCGCTGGCCGGCGAGGACGACGCAGAGGACGCGCAGTGGCTGCTGGTCGTCGAGGACCCGGACGGGCGGCTGGACCCGGCGAAGCTGGACGAGTTCGCGGAGGAGTGGGACGGCTGGCGCGAAGAGCCCTGAGCGGAGAGGGCGGTGTCAGTGCCGCGTGGGATGCTGGACCGCGATGGCCACCAGGAAGAATTCGACCGACGATCCCCTCGCCCCCGTCACACTCGCCGTGGGCCAGGAGGATCTGCTCCTCGACCGTGCCGTGCAGCAAGTGGTGGCGGCCGCCCGGGCAGCCGACGCGGACACGGACGTACGCGACCTCACCGCCGACCAGCTTCAGCCGGGCACGCTGGCCGAGCTGACCAGCCCGTCGCTCTTCGCCGAGCGCAAGGTCGTCGTCGTGCGGAATGCGCAGGATCTGTCCGCGGACACGATCAGGGACGTCAAGGCGTATCTCGACGCGCCCGCGGAGGAGATCACCCTGGTGTTGCTGCACCCTGGCGGCGCGAAGGGCAAAGGCCTGCTGGACGCTGCCCGCAAGGTGGGGGCGCGCGAGGTCGCCTGTCCCAAGACCACGAAGCCCGCGGAGCGGCTGACGTTCGTACGGTCCGAGTTCCGCGCGCTGGGGAGGTCGGCGACGCCTGAGGCGTGCCAGGCCCTGGTCGACTCGATCGGCAGCGATCTGCGGGAGCTGGGCGCCGCGGTCTCGCAGCTCGCGTCCGACGTCGAGGGCACGATCGACGAGGCGGTGGTCGGGCGGTACTACACCGGCCGGGCCGAGGCCTCCAGCTTCACGGTCGCGGACCGTGCGGTGGAGGGGCGGGCGGCTGAGGCGCTGGAGGCGCTGCGCTGGTCGCTGTCGACGGGGGTCGCGCCAGTCCTGATCACGAGCGCTCTGGCACAGGGGGTGCGGGCGATCGGCAAGCTCTCGTCGGCCCGCGGCGGGCGGCCCGCCGATCTCGCGCGTGAGCTGGGCATGCCGCCGTGGAAGATCGACCGGGTACGGCAGCAGATGCGGGGCTGGACGCCGGACGGGGTGGCGTTCGCGCTGCGCGCGGTGGCGGAGGCGGACGCGGGGGTGAAGGGCGGGGGTGACGACCCGGAGTATGCGCTGGAGAAGGCGGTCGTGGCGATCGCCCGCGCGGCGCGCTCCCGCCGCTGAGCCAAGCTGGGCCGAGCTGGGCCGAGCCCTGTCGGGGGTTATCGCCCGCGGCGCCAGTTAGGGCTCCCGGCTCCCCGCCGCTGAGCCGGGCCGGGCCCTGACGGGGGTTACCCCCGTCCCCGCGGCGCCAGCTGCGAGCCCCGCCCCGATCCGCCCGCCAGCTCCCGCCCCGGCCCGCCAGCCCCCGCCCGGCCACCGACCCAGCCCGCCGGCCCCGCCCGGCCACCGCCCCCAGCCCCACCCCCACACCCCACAACGCCGAAAGCCCCGGTTGCCGTCCTGGGGAAGGACGGCCACCGGGGCTCGCAGTTCGAAAAGTGTGCGCCGCACCCGCGTGGCGAACGCAGGCCGCGTGCGGCGCTGGGTGCCGGGTCAGGAGCGGAAGAGAGGGCCCGCTGAGTCCTTACCGGCGACAATCAAGAGGTTCAGCCCTGGAGGGAGCCAACCTTGGAGGCCAGCGCCGACTTCTTGTTGGCGGCGGCGTTCTTGTGGATGACACCCTTGGAGACGGCCTTGTCGAGCTTCTGCGACGCCTCACGGACGGCCACATTGGCCTTCTCGACGTCGCCCGAGGCGACAGCCTCACGGGCCTTGCGGATCGCGGTCTTGAGCGACGACTTGACGGCCTTGTTACGCAGGCGCGCCTTCTCGTTCGTCTTGTTCCGCTTGATCTGGGACTTGATGTTCGCCACGAAAGAGCCTTTTCAGGTTCGATGATCTTTGAGTGTGCGTCTCGTACATGAGAGGCCACGAGACACAGCTGCCCAGGCTACCAGTCGCCCATCGACCGGCCCAAACCGAGCTCTGCCCCGCAGCCGTGGGACCATAGAAGCTCTACGTATCGATCCCGATCCGACATCGCCCGAGAACGAGACGCCCGACGTCTCAAGAATCAGGACCCTGCGTGCCCGCGACTCCTACCAACGTGCCCGAGCCGAGCCGTTCCGACCCGGCGCTGATCCGCAATTTCTGCATCATCGCGCACATCGACCACGGCAAGTCGACCCTCGCCGACCGGATGCTCCAGCTGACCGGTGTGGTCGATCAGCGGCAGATGCGCGCTCAGTACCTCGACCGCATGGACATCGAGCGCGAGCGCGGCATCACGATCAAGTCCCAGGCGGTTCGGCTGCCCTGGGCTCCCTCCGAGGGCCCCGACCAGTCCAGGACTCATATCCTGAACATGATCGATACCCCCGGGCACGTGGACTTCACCTACGAGGTCTCCCGCTCGCTCGCGGCCTGTGAGGGCACCGTCCTGCTGGTCGACGCCGCCCAGGGCATCGAGGCGCAGACCCTCGCCAACCTCTATCTGGCGATGGAGAACGACCTCACGATCGTTCCGGTCCTCAACAAGATCGACCTGCCGGCCGCCCAGCCGGAGAAGTTCTCCGAGGAGCTCGCCAACCTCATCGGCTGCCAGCCGGAGGACGTCCTGAAGGTCTCGGCCAAGACCGGCGTCGGCGTGGAGGCACTGCTGGACCGCGTGGTCCGCGACGTCCCCGGGCCGGTGGGCGTCGCCGACGCCCCCGCCCGCGCGATGATCTTCGACTCGGTCTACGACTCGTACCGCGGCGTCGTGACGTACGTCCGTGTCATCGACGGTCAGCTCAACAAGCGCGAGCGCATCCGCATGATGTCCACCGGCGCCACCCACGAGCTGCTGGAGATCGGCGTCTCGTCCCCGGAGATGACCCCGGCCGACGGTCTCGGCGTCGGTGAGGTGGGCTACATCATCACGGGTGTGAAGGACGTCCGGCAGTCCAAGGTCGGTGACACGATCACCTCCTTCCACAAGGGCGCGACCGAGGCGCTGGGCGGTTACAAGGACCCCAAGCCGATGGTGTTCTCGGGCCTGTATCCGCTGGACGGCTCGGAGTATCCGGACCTCCGCGAGGCCCTCGACAAGCTGCAGTTGAACGACGCCGCGCTGGTCTACGAGCCGGAGACCTCCGCGGCCCTCGGCTTCGGCTTCCGCGTCGGCTTCCTCGGTCTGCTGCACCTCGATGTCATCCGCGAGCGCCTGGAGCGCGAGTTCGGCCTGGACCTGATCGCCACCGCCCCCAACGTGGTCTACCGCGTGACCATGGAGGACGGCACCGAGCACACGGTCACCAACCCGAGCGAGTTCCCCGAGGGCAAGATCGACAAGGTCCACGAGCCGGTCGTACGGGCCACGATCCTCGCGCCCAGCGAGTTCATCGGCTCGATCATGGAGCTCTGCCAGACCCGCCGCGGCACGCTGCTCGGTATGGACTACCTCTCCGAGGACCGGGTCGAGATCCGCTACACCCTCCCCCTCGCCGAGATCGTCTTCGACTTCTTCGACCAGCTGAAGTCCAAGACCCGCGGCTATGCCTCACTCGACTACGAGCCCACCGGCGAGCAGTCCGCCAGCCTGGTCAAGGTCGACATCCTGCTGCACGGCGACAAGGTCGACGCCTTCTCCGCCGTTACGCACAAGGACGCGGCGTACGCGTACGGCGTGCGGCTCGTCGCCAAGCTCCGGGAGCTCATCCCGCGGCAGGCCTTCGAGGTGCCCATCCAGGCCGCCATCGGCTCCCGGGTCATCGCCCGCGAGACCATCCGCGCCATCCGCAAGGACGTCCTCGCCAAGTGCTACGGCGGTGACATCTCCCGTAAGCGGAAGCTGCTGGAGAAGCAGAAGGAAGGCAAGAAGCGGATGAAGATGGTGGGCAGCGTGGAGGTTCCGCAGGAGGCCTTCATCGCGGTGCTCTCCAGCGACGAGAGCGGCGGTAAGGCGAAGAAGTAGCGCGGGGCAAGGCGAAGGAGTAGCGCGCGGCAAGGCGAAGAAGCAGCACGCGCTGTGGCGAAGAAGTAGCGCGCGGCAAGGCGAGAAGTAGCGCAGCCGCGGCCATGACATAGCCGCACGTCGCCTCGCATCGCGTCCCGCACGCACCGCACCTCACGCGAAAGCGCCCGACCGGGGGTCCGGACGGGCGCTTTTGGCGTGTCTGTGCAGACAGTGCCTGATAGATGAGGCATACACCGACCATGGCATCCAGTCAGTGAGACAGGGGTCTGTTCGTTATCAAGCGGCAGCCCGCAGCCTCTTACGCCCCGCGATTGCGCGCTCTACCCTGATCACGGCTCGATGGTTACTCGCCAGTTAAACAATCAGCCAGTTGCGCTGTACTGCCGCAGGCCCGGAGGACGTCGTGAGCGACACACATACCTTGATCGAGAACCGACCGCCCTCAGTGGCGACCCTGTTCACCGAGCGCGTGGCGGCCACGCCGGACGCAGAGGCCTACCGCTATCCGGTGCCCCCCGCCGCCGGCCAGGGGCCCGACGACTGGAAGTCGCTGAGCTGGGGCCAGGCCGCCGAGCGGGTCTTCGCCATCTCGGCCGGTCTGATCGATCTCGGCGTACAGCCCGAGGAGCGGGTCGCGCTCGCGTCCGCCACCCGGGTCGAGTGGATCCTCGCCGACCTCGGCGTGATGTGCGCGGGCGGCGCGACCACAACCGTCTACCCCTCCACCAACGCCGAGGAGTCCGCGTACATCCTCGCCGACTCCGAGAGCCGGGTGCTGATCGCGGAGGACGCGACCCAGCTGGCCAAGGCCCGCGAGCGGCGGGCCGAGCTGCCGGAGCTCAGGCACGTCATCGTCATCGACACGGCGGGCGTGGAGCCGGACGAGAACGACCCCGAGGGATGGGTGCTCTCGCTCGCCGATCTGGAGGCCCGCGGCGCGAAGTACCTCGACAAGCACCCCGAAGCCGTCAAGGAGCGGGTCGCGGCGATCACCGCCGACCAGCTGGCGACGCTCATCTACACGTCGGGCACCACGGGACGGCCCAAGGGCGTGCGGCTGCCGCACGACAACTGGTCGTACATGGCCAGGGCCACCGCAGCGACCGGGCTGATCAGCAAGGACGACGTGCAGTACCTCTGGCTGCCGCTCGCCCATGTCTTCGGCAAGGTGCTGACCTCCGGACAGATCGAGGTCGGCCATGTCACCGCGGTCGACGGCCGGGTCGACAAGATCATCGAGAATCTGCCGGTGGTCAAGCCGACCTATATGGCAGCCGTGCCGCGCATCTTCGAGAAGGTCTACAACGGTGTCGCGGCGAAGGCGCGGGCCGCTGGTGGCGCGAAGTACAAGATCTTCCAGTGGGCGGCCGGTATCTCGCGCGAGTACGCGAAGGCCGCGCAGGACAACTTCCGCCGTACGGGCACGGCTTCCGCGCCCTTCGGGCTGAGCGCCAAGCACAAGGTCGCCGACGTGCTCGTCTACTCCAAGCTCCGCGATGCCTTCGGCGGGCAGCTGCGCGCCGCGGTCTCCGGGTCCGCCGCGCTCGCGCCCGACATCGGCTACTTCTTCGCCGGCGCCGGGATCCACATCCTGGAGGGCTACGGACTTACGGAGTCGAGCGCGGCGTCGTTCGTCAACCCGGGCGAGGCGTACCGCACGGGCACCGTCGGCAAGCCGCTGCCCGGCACCGAGGTGCGCATCGCGGACGACGGCGAGATCCTGCTGCGCGGCCCCGGCATCATGGAGGGCTACCACCGGCTGCCGGAGAAGACCGCGGAAGTCCTGGAGTCCGACGGGTGGTTCCACACCGGGGACATCGGCGAACTGTCCGCGGACGGCTATCTGCGGATCACGGACCGCAAGAAGGACCTGATCAAGACGTCGGGCGGCAAGTACATCGCGCCGGCCGAGGTCGAGGGCCAGTTCAAGGCGGTGTGCCCGTTCGTCTCCAACATCCTGGTGCACGGCGCGGACCGTAACTTCTGCACCGCGCTGATCGCGCTGGACGAGCCGACCATCCTCGGCTGGGCCAAGGAGAACGGCCTGGATGGCAAGTCGTACGCCGAGGTGGTGGCCACCAAGCAGGCCGAGCAGCTCATCGAAGGCTATGTGAAGCGGCTCAACGAGGGGCTGCAGCGCTGGCAGACGATCAAGAAGTTCCGGCTGCTCCCGCGCGACCTGGACATCGAGCACGGTGAGCTGACGCCCAGCCTCAAGCTGAAGAGGCCGGTCGTCGAGCGCGAGTACAAGGACCTGATCGAGGACATGTACGCGGGCTCCCGCGAGGCGTAGCCCGCGCCGCCGGGACTCAGCCCGGACCCTCGTCCTCAAATCGCCGGACGGGCTGATCTTCAGCCCGTCCGGGGGCACCCCCGGACGGGCTACTGGCTCCGCCCGCGGCGCAGGTCCTTGAGGATCTCCTCCATGCGGGCCAGCTGCACCCGGACCTCCGGCACATCGCGCGGGCCGCTGCGCCCCAGCTCCGTCTCTATCGCCGTCAGCCGCTTCGCTATCTGCCTCAGCTGCTCCTGCTCGCGCGCCAGCATTCGCTCCAACTGCTGGTTCTTGCGGTGCAGATCGAGGAACACGTTCACCTTCGCCCGTAACACCCAAGGGTCGAAGGGTTTGGTCAGATAGTCCGCAGCCCCCGTCGCGTACCCACGGAACGCATAGCCGCTGTCCGCCTCCGTCCCGGTCAGGAAGATGATCGGGACGTCCTTCGTCTGGTCGAGACGCTTGATGTTGGACGCCGTCTCGAAGCCGTCCATGCCCGGCATCCGCACATCCAGCAGCACCACCGCGAACTTCTGCCGCAACAGCGCCTTCATCGCCTCCTCCCCGGAACGTGCCCTGACCAGCGGCTCGTTGAGGGACCCCAGTACTGCCTCCAGGGCGACGAGATTGTCCTCCATGTCGTCCACGAGGAGGATGCTCGCGCGATCGGCGGTGACCGCCTCTGTACTCATCGTGTTTGCCTCACGTGATGGTCGGCGGGACAGCGGGCTCTCCATCGCCGCTCGGCTGTCCCGGTATCGCGGGTGAATCCGCCGATGCCCGGCCGTCCGGTTCGGCCGACCCGCCCTCGGGGTCGAGGAGGGCGCAGACGACCGTCAGCAGACGGTCCACGTCGACGGGTTTCGGCACATACTCATTGGCGCCCCGCGCGATCGACTTCTCGCGGTCCCCGGGCATCGCCTTGGCGGTGAGGGCGACAATCGGCAGGGCCGTCCAGAGCGGGCTGCGCCGGATCGCCTCGATCGTCTCGTACCCGTCCATCTCGGGCATCATGATGTCCATCAGGACCAGTTCGACGTCGGGGTTGCGCTCCAGGGTCTCGATGCCCTCACGGCCGTTCTCCGCGTACAGCACGGGCATGCCCACCCGGCCCAGCACATGGGTGAGCGCGAATACGTTGCGGATGTCGTCGTCGACGATGAGGACGCGACGGCCCGCCAGAATGCGGCCCGCATTGCCCGATTTCCACTCCTCCAGTTTGGTGGTCGTCGGCCAGCCGTCGTCCAGGTCCGGGCGCTGAAGATGTTGCTCGGCATAGTGCCGCTCCGGCGAGGTCAGCGGCACGTCATGGACGTCATGGCCGCCGTGCGGAGCGTGGCCGTCGTACGAACCGTCGCTGTCGCCGCCCACCTGGCCCGGATAGAGGACGGGCACGTACAGGGTGAATGTGGAGCCGCGGCCCGGCTCGCTCTCCGCGATGATGCGGCCGCCGAGCAGCCTCGCGATCTCCCGGCTGATGGACAGGCCGAGGCCGGTGCCGCCGTACTTGCGGTTGGTGGTGCCGTCGGCCTGCTGGAATGCCTCGAAGATCACCGGCAGTTTCTCCGGTGCGATACCGATACCGGTGTCGGTGACGGCGAAGGCGATCAGGTCGTCCGTGCCCTTGAGCAGCTTGTCGTCGGGGTCCTTGATCCTGTTCACGCTCAGTTCGACGCGGCCGGAGGAGGTGAACTTTATGGCGTTGGACAGCAGATTGCGCAGGATCTGCTGGAGCCGCTGCTCGTCGGAGTACATCTCGCGTGGCACGTCCTCGCTGACGCCGACCTCGAAGGCCAGCCCCCGGTCCAGTGTGATCGGCCGGAAGGTGGCGTGCACGTAGTCGAGCAGCTTGATCAGCGGCAGCTTCTTCGGGCGTACGTCCATCCGGCCGGCCTCGATCTTCGACAGGTCGAGAATGTCGTTGATCAGCTGGAGCAGATCGGAGCCCGAGCGGTGGATCGTGGTGGCGAACTGCACTTCCTGGTCGGACAGATGGCCGTCCGGGTTGTCGGAGAGCAGCCGGGCCAGGATGAGCAGGGAGTTCAGCGGGGTGCGCAGCTCGTGCGACATGTTCGCCAGGAACTCCGACTTGTACTGAGAGGAAGTCGCGAGCAGAGCCGCCTTCTCCTCCAGCTCCGCGTTCGAGCGCTGGAGTTCCGCCTGCTGGCGCTGGAGCTCGTCGGAGCGCTCCTGGAGCTGGACCGCGAGCCGCTGGGACTCGCCGAGCAGCGACTCCGTACGGGAGTTGGCGATGATGGTGTTGATCGCGACGCCGATGGTGTTGACGAACTGGTCGAAGAAGGCCAGGTGGACGTCGGAGAAGCGGGAGAAGGACGCCAGCTCGATGACGCCCAGCAGCTTGTCCTCGAAGAGGATCGGGATGATGACGACGCTGGCGGGGGACGCCTCACCGAGTCCTGAGTTGATCTTGATGTAGTCCGGCGGAGCCTCTTCGAGCAGGATGCGCTTCTTCTCCAGGGCCGCCTGCCGGACCAGGCCGTGACCGGGCATTCCGGTGGTGTCGACGGTGGAGGACTGCGCGGAGCCGTATCCGGCGATGAAGGCGAGTCCCTTGGTGGTGGACGTCGTACGGGACGGAGTGCCGTTCTGGTCGGGGTCGGCCAGGAAGAAGGCGCCGAACTGCGCGTTCACCAGCGGGGTCAGCTCACGGAGGATCAGGTCGGCGACCTCCATGAGATCGCGGTGGCCCTGCATCAGACCGGCCAGACGGGCCAGGTTGGACTCCAGCCAGTCCTTCGCGCGGGTCGTCTCACGGAGGTTGGACACCATCAGGTTGATGTTGTCCTTGAGCTCGGAGACCTCGCCCCGCGTCTCCACGGTGATGGAGCGGGACATGTCGCCCTGCGCGACGGCGGACGCGACCTCGGCGATGGCGCGGACCTGGGTGGTGAGGTTGAGCGCGAGCTCGTTCACATTGGTGGTCAGCCGCTTCCAGGTGCCGTACACGCCCTCGACGCGCGCCTGGCCGCCCAGCTGTCCCTCCGAGCCCACCTCGCGGGCCACCCGGGTGACCTCGGAGGAGAACGAGGAGAGCGTGTCCACCATGGTGTTGATGGTGGTCTTGAGCTCCAGGATCTCGCCGCGGGCGTCCACGTCGATCTTCTTGGAGAGGTCGCCCTGGGCCACGGCCGTCGCCACCTGCGCGATGTTGCGCACCTGCGATGTCAGGTTGTCGGCCATGTAGTTGACGTTGTCGGTGAGGTCCTTCCACAGGCCCGTGACGCCGAGGACCTGGGCCCGGCCGCCGAGCCGGCCGTCCGTGCCGACCTCGCGGGCGACCCTTGTCACCTCGTCGGCGAAGGCACTCAGCTGCTCCACCATCGTGTTGACGGTGTCCTTCAGTTCCAGGATTTCGCCGCGGGCGTCGACGGTGATCTTCTTGGAGAGGTCGCCGTTGGCGACGGCGGTGGTGACCTGGGCGATGTTGCGGACCTGGGACGTCAGGTTGGACGCCATGAAGTTGACGTTGTCCGTGAGGTCCTTCCAGACGCCGGACACGCCGCGGACCTGGGCCTGGCCGCCGAGGTTGCCTTCCGTGCCGACTTCGCGGGCGACCCTTGTCACCTCGTCGGCGAAGGCGGAGAGCTGGTCGACCATGGTGTTGATGGTCGACTTGAGTTCGAGGATCTCGCCCTTCGCCTCGACCGTGATCTTCTTGCCGAGGTCGCCCTGGGCGACGGCAGTCGACACGAGTGCGATGTTCCGGACCTGCGATGTCAGGTTGTCCGCCATGAAGTTGACGTTCTCGGTCAGGTCCTTCCAGACGCCGGACACGCCGCGGACCTGGGCGCGGCCGCCGAGGTTGCCTTCCGTGCCGACTTCGCGGGCGACCCTTGTCACCTCGTCGGCGAAGGCGGAGAGCTGGTCGACCATGGTGTTGATGGTCGACTTGAGTTCGAGGATCTCGCCCTTCGCGTCGACCGTGATCTTCTGTGACAGATCGCCGTTGGCGACGGCGGTGGTGACCTGGGCGATGTTGCGGACCTGGGACGTCAGGTTGGACGCCATGAAGTTGACGTTGTCCGTGAGGTCCTTCCAGACCCCGGACACGCCGCGGACCTGGGCGCGGCCGCCCAACTGGCCTTCCGTGCCGACCTCGCGGGCCACCCTGGTCACCTCGTCGGCGAAGGCCGAGAGCTGGTCGACCATCGTGTTCACGGTGAGCTTCAGCTCAAGGAGCTCGCCGGTCGCCTCGACCGTGACCGTACGGGTCAGATCGCCGCGCGCAACGGCCGTGGTCACCGCCGCGATGTCCCGCACCTGGGCCGTCAGCCGCGACGCCATCGTATTGACGGCTTCTGTGACGTCCCGCCAACTCCCGGACAGGCCCTGCACCTTGGCCCGGCCGCCGAGCCGCCCCTCGGTGCCGGCCTCGCGCGCGACCCGCGTCACCTCACCCGTGAACAGTGAGAGCTGGTCGACCATCTTGTTGACCGCGCGGCCCAGCCGGCGCAGATCCCCGCGCAACTGGCGGTTGCCGTCGTGCAGATCGACCCGCTGGGTCAGATCGCCCCCCGCCACCGCGTCCAGCACCCGGGCGGCGTTCGCCGCGGGCACCACCAGGGCGTCGAGCAGCGCGTTCGTACTGTTCACACCGGAGGTCCAGGCGCCCTGGCCGGGGCTGGCCGACAGCCGGTCGTCCAGCCTGCCGTGCCGAACGACTTCGCGGCGTACGCGTGTCAGTTCGTCCGCGAAGTGCTTGTTGCGCACGGCGATCTGGTTGAACATCGCGGCCAGTTCCGCGGACATGCCTTCATGGGTTTCGGCCACCCGTATCCGGAAGTCGCCGTCCCGTAACGCCGTCATCGCGGCCAGCAGCGGGCGGAGTTCCGAGACACGGATCCAGGCGCCGTCCGGGGGCGGCTGGGCCGGCAGCCGGGAGGCCGGCTGCGGGGGTGACAACGCAATATCTTTGTTCATTCCCGCCCACTTCGGTGACTCGACGCTTATGGGCAGGCTCAGTCTGTCACTCTGTCGGTGTCATAAGCGGCGCATTGCCAGAACCGACCAGGAGCCGCACTGTGGGGCCCATTCCGATGCAGCGCGACACCGGCCAACGCGCAACGCCGTTGTATCCACTACGGGACGACGCGCGGTCGATTTCCCGCACCAGCCTGCCCGGCAACCCGCTCGCGCCGTCCGCCGCGCGCCGTTTCGTGCGCGCCGCCCTCGCCGACTGGACCAACCTCGGGCTGCTCGCCACCTGCGCCTTCTGCCGGGGAAGCGGAGGGACCGCCGGCTGCCCGCCGGGAAATCACAGCACGGACCGGCTCGCGGACGACGCCGTCCTGATCGTCAACGAACTCGTCACCAACGCCGTCGTACACGCGGGCACCACCGTCGAACTCCTCTGCCGCCTCGAGGAGTCGGCCGACAGCGAACCCGCCGCGCTGGTGATCGAGGTCTCGGACCACCACCCGGTGAGGGCCGTACGCAACGAACCGCACGACGCGGACCGCTCCGGCACCCCCGAGTACGGCCGCGGCCTCCACCTCGTCGGCGCGCTCGCCGAGCGCTGGGGCATCACCTATCTCGCGGCCCTCAAGACCGTCTGGGCCAGGCTCCCCGTCGACGGCTGGGACACCTGCCCCCTGCCCGGCGCCGAACCCGCGCTGCAGCGCGGGCTGCGCGCCGCCGAGATCCTCGCCCCCGCGCCGCGGCGCACCGTCCGTGAGGACCAGGATTGGGTGAGCCGCGGAGCGCTCTCCTTCCTCGCCGAAGCCTCCGACCTGCTCGCCGGACAGCTCGATGAGGACATGGTCGCCGCGCTCGCCGCACAGCTGCTGGTCCCGCGGCTCGCCGACTGGTGCGCCATCTGGCTGGACGGCGAGAGCGGGCGCTCGGGCTGGGGTACCAGCCGTGCGGCGGGGCTTGCGCCGCGGCTCGCCCGCGTCTGGCACGGCGACGAGTCCCGTATGGAGAAGCTGCGCGAGGCCCTGGAAAAGGAGCCGCCACTGCTGCCCGACACCCCGGGCAACGGTCCTGTGCCGATCCCCTGGCCCCGCGACGGCGAGCCCGGCGCGGGGGAGGGCTCGGCGGTCGCCTTCCGGCTCGTCGCGGGCGGACGGGGCCTCGGCACGCTGCTCGTGGCACGGCAGGGACTGGCGCGCGTACCCGACGAAGTGACCGCACTGATCGAGGACTTCGCGCGACGGGTCGCCCTGGCGATCAGCGCGGCCCGGCAGTACACCCGGCAGGCCACCATCAGCAAGGTCCTCCAGCGCGGGCTGCTCCCCGGCAAGGTCGGCGAGATCCCTGGCGTCGACCGGTTCCTGGTCTACGAGCCGAGTGACGACGGCGTCGCGGGCGGCGACTTCTACGACATCTTCCCGGCCGGCTCCGGCGGCCGCTGGTGCTTCATGCTCGGCGACGTCCAGGGCAGCGGGCCCGAGGCCGCCGTCGTCACCGGCCTCGCCCGCCCGTGGCTGCGGCTCCTCGCCCGCGAGGGATACCAGGTGGGCGAGGTGCTCGACCGGCTGAACGGCCTGCTGCTCGACGACGCGATGGAAGCGGCCGAGGCCGCCGCCCTCATGGTCGCCGCGGCGGGCGGGCAGGACGTGCCGGAGGGGCCGCAGGCGCGTTTCCTGTCCCTGCTCTACGGCGAGCTGGTGCGCTCTCCGCAGGGCGGCGTGCGATGCACCCTGGCGAGCGCGGGTCATCCGCTGCCGCTGCTGCTGCGCCCCGACGGCCGGGTGCTTACGGCGGCCCATCCGCAGGTGCTGCTCGGGGTCATCGACGACGTGGCGTACCAGAGCCAGACCTTCGATCTGGAGCCCGGCGACACATTGCTCTGCGTCACGGACGGGGTCACCGAGCGGCGCTCCGGGCCGCGGATGTTCGACGACAGCGACGGGCTCGAGCGGGTGCTCGCGGGGTGCGCCGGGCTCACCGCGCAGGGGGTCGCGGAGCGGATCAGGCAGGCGGTGTACGAGTTCGGGGAGACGCCGCCGGGGGACGATCTGGCGCTGCTGGTGCTCCAGGCGCAGTAGCCGTTCGGGGCGCTGGACGAGGTGACGGACAATGGGTGGCATGCCTTCCGTACTGCCCGATGGTGAGCCCATGCCCGAGGACGGGGCGCTGCCCGCGTCCGCGCTCCAGGGAGCCGAGGACCGGCCGCTCGCCCTTTACCTGCATGTGCCGTACTGCGCGACGCGCTGCGGCTACTGCGACTTCAATACCTACACGGCCACCGAGCTGCGCGGCTCGGGCGGCGTGCTGGCCTCCCGCGACAACTACGCCGAGATGGTCGCGGAGGAGATCCGGCTGGCCCGCAAGGTGCTGGGCGACGACCCCCGGCAGGTGCGGACGGTGTTCGTCGGGGGCGGTACGCCGACGCTGCTGGCCGCGGGGGATCTCGTACGGATGCTGGATGCCGTACGGAACGAATTCGGGCTCGCGGACGACGCGGAGATCACCACCGAGGCGAATCCGGAGTCGGTGGATCCGGAGTATCTCGCCCAGCTGCGCGCCGGGGGCTTCAACCGGATCTCCTTCGGGATGCAGAGCGCGCGGCAGCACGTACTGAAGGTGCTGGACCGCACACATACGCCGGGCCGGCCGGAGGCGTGCGTCGCGGAGGCGCGGGAGGCGGGCTTCGGCCATGTGAACCTCGACCTGATCTACGGCACGCCGGGGGAGAGCGACGACGACTGGCGTGCGTCGCTGGCGGCGGCGGTGTCCGCGGGACCCGATCACATCTCGGCGTACGCGCTGATCGTGGAGGAGGGCACGCAGCTGGCCCGGCGCATCCGCCGGGGCGAGGTGCCGATGACCGACGACGACGTCCACGCGGATCGCTACCTGATCGCGGACTCGGTGCTGCGGGAGGCGGGCTTCGACTGGTACGAGGTCTCCAACTGGGCGACCACGGCGGCCGGCCGGTGCCTGCACAACGAGCTGTACTGGCGCGGTGCGGACTGGTGGGGCGCGGGTCCGGGCGCGCACAGCCACGTGGGCGGAGTGCGCTGGTGGAACGTGAAGCACCCGGGCGCGTACGCGGCGGCGCTCGCGGAGGGGCGGTCACCGGGCGCCGGGCGCGAGCTGCTACCCCCGGAGGACCGCCGGGTGGAGCGCGTCCTGCTGGAACTGCGCCTGCGGGAGGGCTGCGAACTGTCACTGCTGCACCCGGCGGGCCTCGCGGCGGCGGGGCGGGCGGTGTCGGACGGGCTGCTGGAGCGTGGGGCTTACGCCGAGGGGCGGGCGGTTCTTACGCTGCGGGGGAGGCTGCTGGCGGACGCGGTGGTGCGGGACCTGGTGGACTGACGGGTGAGCCCTGCGGGGGCCTGGGAAGAAACCCCGGGTCACCCCCCTGGCGTCGTCACGAAGTCGATCAGCTCCTCCACCCGCCCCAGCAGCTCCGGCTCCAGGTCTCTGTAAGACCGCACCCCCGACAGGATCCGCTGCCACGCCGCCCCCGTGTTGTTGTCCGGCCAGCCCAGCGCACGGCAGACGCCCGTCTTCCAGTCCTGGCCGCGCGGGACCGTCGGCCAGGCGCGGATGCCCACCGAGGACGGCTTCACCGCCTCCCACACGTCGATGTACGGGTGGCCCACCACCAGGGCGTGGGCGCTGGAGATCTCGGACGCGATGCGCGACTCCTTCGAGCCGGGGACCAGGTGGTCCACCAGGACCCCGAGGCGCGCGTCCGGACCTGGGGCGAAGCCGGTGACGATCGCGGGGAGGTCGTCGATGCCCTCCAGGTACTCCACCACCACCCCCTCGATCCGCAGGTCGTCGCCCCAGACCCGCTCGACGAGTTCGGCGTCGTGGCGGCCCTCCACGTAGATGCGCCCGGCGCGGGCGACCCGTGCGCGGGCGCCGGGGACCGCGAGGGAGCCCGAGGCCGTACGGGCCGGGCGGGCCGGGGACGAAGACGCCGGGCGGACCAGGGTGACCACGCGGCCTTCCAGCAGGAAGCCCCGCGGGGCCAGCGGGAACACCCGGTGCTTGCCGAAGCGGTCCTCCAGGGTCACCGTCCCCGCCTCGCAGTGGATCACCGCGCCGCAGAAGCCCGTACCCACCTCCTCCACGACCAGGTCCGGGTCGGCGGGGACCTCGGGAGCCGGCTGCTGCTTCTTCCAAGGTGGCGTCAGATCGGGGCTGTAGCTGCGCATTCGGCAGACGCTACGACACCCCGAAGCGCGCCGCCAGCGCGTCGCGTTGGGCGCGTACGAACGCCGCGTCGACCACCGCCCCGTGCCCCGGCACGTACACCGCGTCCTCGCCGCCCAGGGACAGCAGCCGGTCCAGCGCGGCCGGCCAGCGGGACGGGATCGCGTCCGGGCCCGCCTGCGGTTCGCCCGACTCCTCCACCAGGTCGCCGCAGAACACCACCTCCGGGCTGCCCGGCACCAGGACCGCCAGATCGTGGCCGGAATGCCCCGGGCCCACATTCGCCAGCAGCACCTGACGGCCGCCCAGCTCCAGCGTCCACTCCCCGCACACCATGTGCTGCGGCACCACCAGCAGGTCGGCCGCCTGGGCCGCGTCGTCGGCGGCCACCCCTTCGCGTACCGCCGAGCCGCGGATCTCTTCCCTCTCCCGCCGCATCAGGTCTGCCACACCCACCGCGCCGTACACCTCCGCCCCCGCGAACGCCGCCGTCCCCAGCACATGGTCGAAATGGGGGTGGCTCAGTGCGATATGCGTCACCCGGCGGCCCAGCAGTGCCTGCGCCTGGGTGCGGAGCTCGGCGCCCTCGCGGAGCGTGGAGCCCGTGTCGTACATGAGGACACCGCGCTCACCGGCTATCAGACCGACAGTCGCGTCCCAGACCGGCATCCGCCGGCGGCCCACCCCCTCGGCCAGACCCTCCCAGCCGAACTCTTCCCAACGGACGTCCATACCGGGACGCTATAGGCAACGACCAGCGATGTCGCACGGTACGGTCGTCGGCCGCCCTTGCTAGGGGCGTACCCCACGGCCGTACACTGGCACCTGAAAGGCTGGCACTCGTATGCATCGAGTGCCAAGCAGGCGCAAGAGACCACAGCTGGAGGTGTGCGCGGTGCTCAGTGAACGCAGACTCGAGGTGCTGCGCGCAATCGTCCAGGACTATGTCGGCACCGAGGAGCCCGTCGGTTCCAAGGCGCTCACCGAGCGTCACAAGCTCGGCGTCTCACCGGCCACTGTCCGCAACGACATGGCGGTGCTGGAGGAGGAGGGGTTCATCGCCCAGCCGCACACCAGCGCCGGCCGAATCCCGACGGACAAGGGCTACCGGCTCTTCGTCGACAAACTGGCCGGTGTCAAGCCGCTGTCGTCGCCCGAGCGCCGTGCCATCCAGAACTTCCTGGACGGCGCCGTCGACCTCGACGACGTCGTGGGCCGCACGGTACGGCTGCTGGCGCAGCTGACCCGGCAGGTCGCCGTCGTCCAGTACCCCTCGCTGACCCGGTCCACCGTCCGGCACGTGGAACTCCTCTCCCTCGCGCCCGCCCGGCTGATGCTGGTGCTGATCACGGACACCGGACGGGTCGAGCAGCGTATGATCGACTGCCCTGCGCCGTTCGGTGACACATCGCTCGCGGACCTGCGGGCCCGGCTCAACAGCCGGGTCGTCGGGCGCCGCTTCGCGGATGTGCCGCAGCTGGTGCAGGACCTGGCCGACTCCTTCGACCCGGAGGACCGCGGCACCGTCTCCACGGTGCTGGCGATCCTGCTCGAGACCCTGGTCGAAGAGACCGAGGAGCGGCTGGTGATCGGCGGCACCGCCAATCTGACCCGCTTCGGGCACGACTTCCCGCTGACGATCAGACCGGTGCTGGAGGCGCTCGAGGAGCATGTGGTGCTTCTCAAGCTGCTCGGCGAGGCCGAGGAATCGGGCGGCATGGGCATGACGGTACGGATCGGTCATGAGAACGCCCACGAGGGCCTCAACTCCACGTCCGTGGTCGCGGTCGGCTACGGTTCGGGCGACGAGGCAGTTGCCAAACTCGGCGTGGTCGGACCGACCCGCATGGACTACCCCGGAACGATGGGAGCGGTACGCGCAGTGGCACGTTACGTCGGACAGATCCTGGCGGAGTCGTAAGTGGCCACGGACTACTACGCCGTACTCGGCGTGCGCCGCGACGCATCGCAGGACGAGATCAAGAAGGCATTCCGCCGCCTTGCGCGCGAACTCCACCCGGATGTGAATCCGGATCCGAAGACGCAGGAGCGCTTCAAGGAGATCAACGCCGCCTACGAGGTGCTGTCGGACCCGCAGAAGAAGCAGGTCTACGACCTCGGTGGGGATCCGCTGTCGCAAGCGGGCCAGGGCGCGGGCGGCTTCGGAGCCGGTGGCTTCGGGAACTTCTCGGACATCATGGACGCGTTCTTCGGGACGGCGTCGCAGCGCGGGCCGAGGTCGCGTACGCGGCGCGGCCAGGACGCGATGATCCGGCTGGAGATCGACCTCAACGAGGCGGCCTTCGGTACGACCAAGGACATTCAGGTCGACACGGCGGTCGTCTGCACGACGTGCTCCGGTGAGGGCGCGGCGCCGGGCACCTCGGCGCAGACCTGCGACATGTGCCGCGGCCGCGGCGAGGTCTCGCAGGTGACCCGGTCCTTCCTGGGCCAGGTCATGACGTCGAGGCCGTGCCCGCAGTGCCAGGGCTTCGGCACGGTCGTGCCGACGCCTTGCCCGGAGTGTGCCGGCGACGGCCGTATCCGGTCCCGTCGCACGCTCACGGTGAAGATCCCGGCCGGCGTCGACAACGGCACGCGCATCCAGCTCGCCGGTGAGGGCGAGGTCGGCCCCGGTGGCGGTCCCGCGGGTGATCTGTACGTCGAGATCCACGAGCTGGCGCACCCGGTCTTCCAGCGGCGCGGCGACGATCTGCACTGCACGGTCACCATCCCGATGACGGCGGCGGCGCTGGGCACGAAGTGTCCGCTGGAAACGCTGGACGGCATCGAGGAGATCGACATCCGCCCGGGCACCCAGTCGGGGCAGTCGATCCCGCTGCACGGGCGCGGCATCACACACCTGCGGGGCGGCGGCCGCGGCGACCTGATCGTGCACGTCGAGGTGATGACCCCGTCGAAGATGGACGCGGAGCAGGAGCGGCTGATGCGGGACCTGGCGAAGCTGCGCGGCGAGGAACGGCCGACCGGCCAGTTCCAGCCGGGCCAGCAGGGCCTGTTCTCCCGCCTGAAGGACGCGTTCAACGGGCGGTAGCCCGTACGGGGTGCGGGTCGGTCAGGACCGGCCCGCGTCTGCGCCTGCGCCGCTCGGCGGCAGCGGCCGTGGGCCGCGGAGGCGGTCCGGGTCCCGGGGGTCCCGCCGTCGGGGAGCGGACGGCGTGGCTTGGGAGCGCGGTGCCCACCACCCCACCGTTGCCCCTCGACCGGGGGCGTCGGAAAGCCGGGGGGCCGCTCGCCGCACTCGATTCGGCCGGGCGCACGCGACGTGGCACGATGCGTTCATGTCCTCCGCACTGACCGATCTTTGCCGTTATCCGATCGTGCAGGCCCCCATGGCGGGCGGCGCATCCTGTCCACAACTCGTCGCCGCCGTCTCCGACGCCGGTGGGCTCGGGTTCCTCGCTGCCGGGTACAAGACCGCGGACGGCATGTACCAAGAGGTCAAACAGGTCCGCGGGCTCACCGGGCGGCCCTTCGGCGTGAACCTCTTCATGCCGCAGGCCAACACCGCCGACGCCGCGGCCGTCGAGGTCTACCGGCATCAGCTCGCCGGTGAGGCCGCCTGGTACGAGACACCGCTCGGCGACCCCGACTCGGGGAGCGACGACGGATACGAGGCCAAGCTCGCCATCCTCCTCGACGATCCGGTTCCGGTTGTCTCCTTCACCTTCGGCTGTCCGACCCGCGAGGTGCTCGACTCCTTCGCCAAGGCCGGGACCTTCACCGTCGTCACCGTCACCACGCCCGAAGAGGCGCAGGCCGCGCAGCGGGCAGGCGCGGATGCCGTGTGCGTGCAGGGCATCGAGGCCGGCGGCCACCAGGGCACTCATCGCGACGACCCCGCGGCCGACGGCTCGGGCATCGGGCTGCTCTCGCTCATCGGGCTGGTCCGCGAGGCCGTGCAGCTGCCGATCATCGCCACGGGCGGCCTGATGCGCGGCGGTCAGGTCGCCGGCGCGCTCGCGGCCGGCGCGGTGGCGGCGCAGCTCGGGACGGCGTTCATGGTCTGCCCCGAGTCCGGTGCCAACGCGCTGCACAAGCAGGCCATGACCAACCCCCTGTTCGTACGCACGGAACTCACCCGCGCCTTCACCGGGCGGCCCGCCCGCGGTCTGGTCAACCGCTTCATGCGGGAGCACGGCCGGTACGCCCCCGCCGCCTACCCCCAGGTCCACCACCTCACGAGCCCTCTGCGCAAGGCCGCCACCAAGGCGGGCGACCCCCAGGGCATGGCGCTCTGGGCCGGGCAGGGCCACAAGATGGCGCGCGATCTGCCCGCCGGCCGGCTGGTCGAGGTCCTCGTCGCGGAACTGGACTCCGCGCGCGCCGCGCTGGCCCTGGGCCGTTCCTGATGACCGCGCCCGTATTCGTCGTCGACTCCCTTGAGGGCGTACGGCCGGGTGCGGTCCTCACCCTGGACGGGCCCGAGGGTCGGCACGCCGTCTCCGTACGCCGACTGCAGTCCGGCGAGGACATCGTGCTCACGGACGGCCACGGGCGCGGTGCCGCGGGCGTCGTCCTGCGGACCGAGGGCAAGGACCGGCTGATCGTCGAGCCGCTCGAATTCCCCACGGAGCCCGAGCCGACGCCCCGTATCACCGTCGTCCAGGCCCTGCCCAAGGGTGACCGCGGGGAACTCGCCGTCGAGACCATGACGGAGACCGGCGTGGACGCGGTCGTGCCGTGGGCGGCCGCGCGCTGCATCACACAGTGGAAGGGCGAGCGGGGCGCCAAGGCGCTCGCCAAGTGGCGGGCCACGGCACGCGAGGCGGGCAAGCAGTCACGCAGGCTCCGCTTCCCCGAGATCGCGGACGCCGCAACGACCAAGCAGGTTGCGGCACTTCTCGCCAAAGCCGATTTCGCGGCGGTCCTGCACGAGGAGGGGGCAGAGCCGCTGGCCACGGCGCAACTGCCGGCCGAGGGGTCGATCGTGCTGGTGGTGGGGCCCGAAGGGGGCGTGTCCCTGGAGGAGTTGACGGCGTTCGCCGACGCGGGTGCGAAGCCGTACCGGCTTGGGCGGAGCGTGCTGCGGACGTCGACGGCGGGTACGGCGGCGACGGCGCTGCTGCTGGGGCGCACGGGCCGCTGGTCCTGACGGGGTCGCCTGCGGGTACCCCCATCCCGTAACCGTGGGGGACCCCCAGTACGCCCTCCGGGCGTTGTCCTCAAACTCCCCCAGACTTCGTCCGGGTGCTCACGACGGGCTCAAAAGTTCCGCCCATCCGGCCGGAACTCCACGCGCGCCGGGCGAATATCCAGCCTCGTGGGGTCCCCCACGCCCGCCAGGCGTAGGGCGAGGGTCCGGGGCTCCGCCCCGGTTCGATGCGTGGCGGCAAGTGGTCTACCACAGGCGGGGGCGCAGTGGGAGGCTGCCACTCATGGGGGCCATGAGACGAAGACGCTGCCCGCGCACCCTCACCGCAATCTGCCTTGCCGGGGCCGCAGTTGCAGGTGTCACCGCCTGTGAGCCGGCGGCCGGCGGGCTGAGCTCCGTCGCCGTCGCCGTCACCACCGACAAGACGACGACCAGTACGCTGGAACGCCTCGGCTTCGATGTGCGCTGGCTCAGCTGTACGGCGAGGATCGACGAAGGCAAAGCCGGTTCCGCATCGCCCAAATCTCCTTCCCCGTCGGGCGTCGCCACCGTCGACTGCCAGGGCGAGACCGACTCGGAGCAGGACATCACGCTCAAGGGCAAGGTGACGGAGGAGCGTTCGGGCAAGTGCGTACGCGGCGACCTGATCGCGAAGGTCGACCGCAAGGTCGTCTTCCGGGCGACCGTGCTCGGCAACTGCTCCGGCGCGCCCACCCGTTCGCCCACCCGGCCGCCGGGCCACTCGCCGAGCGAGGCCCCGGGTGCCACGGCCACCGTCACCGTCACCGTGACCGTCACCGCGACGCCCGATCCGCCACGCAAGTGATCCCAAAGCCGTGACCGAGCGGCCGCCGCCTGCCTAGGGTGACTGTGTGACGCACCCTGCCTACCTCCGGTATCCGCATGTCCACGGCGAGTTGATCGCCTTCACCGCAGAGGACGACGTCTGGGTCGCCCCGCTCGACGGCGGCCGGGCGTGGCGCGTCAGCGCCGACAACATCCCGGTGAACCATCCCAGGATCTCGCCCGACGGCACGCGTATCGCCTGGTCGTCGCAGCTGGCCGGCGCGCCCGAGGTGCATCTCGCGCCCATCGACGGCGGACCCGCGGACCGCCTCACATACTGGGGCAGCGGAAGGACATCCGTCCGCGGCTGGACCCCGGACGGCGAGGTCCTCGCGATCAGTACGTACGGACAGGCCTCGCTGCGCCGCAGCTGGGCGCGAGCGGTGCCGCTCGACGGCGGACTCGCCACCGTCCTGCCGTACGGGCCCGTGGGCGACGTGGCGTACGGGCCGCACACCGTTCTGCTCTCCGCCACCATGGGGCGTGAGGCCGCCGCCTGGAAGCGCTACCGGGGCGGTACGGCGGGCAAGTTGTGGATCGACCGGGCCGACGACGGGGAGTTCGTACGCCTGCATGAGGAGCTCGACGGGAACATCGAGTACCCCCTGTGGGCGGGCGACCGGATCGCCTTCCTCTCCGACCACGAAGGCGTGGGGGCGGTGTACTCGTCTCTGGCCGACGGGTCCGATCTGCGGCGGCACACCGGAGTTGACGGCTTCTATGCCCGCCACGCGGCCACCGACGGCAGCCGAGTCGTCTATGCCTCGGCCGGTGAACTGTGGCTCCTCGACGACCTCGACGCCGCCGAGCCCCGTCGGCTCGACATCCGGCTCGGCGGCCAGCGCACCGATCTTCGGCCCCGCCCCGTCAAGGCCGACCACAACCTGGGCACCGCCACGCCCGACCACACGGGCCGCGGCAGCGCCGTGGAGATCCGCGGCGGCGTCCACTGGGTCACCCACCGGGAGGGGCCCGCGCGGGCGCTCGCCGTGGAGCCCGGCGTACGGGCGAGGCTGCCCCGGACCTTCCGGGTCGACGGCGAGGAGCACGTCGTCTGGGTCACCGACGCCGAGGGCGACGACGCCCTCGAATTCGCCCCGGCCACCGGCACGGCGCCCGGCGCGACGCCGCGCAGGCTCGGCGCGGGACGGCTCGGCCGGGTCCTGGGCCTGGCCGTAGCTCCCGACGGCAGCCGTGCAGCCGTCGCCTCGCACGACGGCCGCGTACTGCTCGTCGAACGCGAGTCGGGCGAGGTCCGCGAGGTCGACCGCAGCGAGCACGGTGACGCCACCGGCCTCGCCTTCTCGCCGGACTCCGGCTGGCTCGCCTGGTCGCACCCGGGGCCGGACCCGCTGCGCCAGCTCAAGCTCGCGGGCACCGCCGATCTGTCGGTGTCCGAGGCCACTCCGCTGCGCTTCTGCGACTTCCAGCCCACCTTCACGCTCGACGGCAAGCACCTCGCGTTCCTCTCCGAGCGCGCCTTCGACCCGGTCTACGACACGCATGTCTTCGACCTCGCCTTCGTCGGCGGCTGCCGCCCGCACCTGATCACACTCGCGGCGGCGACGCCGTCGCCGTTCGGACCGCAGCGCCACGGGCGGGCCTTCGAGGCGGACAAGGACCAGCGGCAGCAGGACGGCGAGGACACCGGCGCGCCGGTGACCCGTATCGACCTCGACGGGCTCGCCGACCGGATAGTGCCGTTCCCGGTCGAAGCGGCCCGCTACTCCACGCTGCGCGCCGCCAAGGACGGGCTGCTGTGGCTGCACCATCCGCTGCGGGGCGTCCTCGGCACGACCCGCGCCACGCCCGACGACCCGGGGCCCAAGACCACGCTGGAGCGGTACGACCTGGTCCAGCAGCAGATCGAGGAACTCTCCTCGGACGCCACGGGATTCCAGGTCAGCGGCGACGGAAAGCGGGTGCTGCTGTACACCGACGGCAAGCTCAAGGTGGTGCCGAGCGACCGCAGGGCCTCGCGTGACGAGGACAGCGACACCAACATCACCGTCGACCTCGCGCGCGTACGCGCCAGAGTCGACCCGGCCGCCGAGTGGCGGCAGATGTACGACGAGGCCGGCCGGCTCATGCGCGACAACTTCTGGCGCGCGGACCTCGGCGGCGTCGACTGGGACGGCGTACTCGACCGCTACCGCCCGGTGCTCGAGCGGGTGGCCACCCACGACGATCTGATGGACCTGCTGTGGGAGGTGCAGGGCGAGCTCGGCACCTCGCACGCGTACGTCACACCACGCGGCGGGTACGGGCACAGCTCGACGCGGCAGGGGCTGCTGGGCGCGGACATCTCCCGGGCGGCGGACGGCGCGTGGCGCATCGACCGCGTCCTGCCGTCCGAGACGTCCGACCCGAAGGCCCACTCGCCCCTCGCCGCGCCGGGCGTCGCGGTGCGCGCGGGCGACGCGATCCTCGCGGTGGACGGCCGCCCGGTGGACCCCATCGCCGGGCCGGGGCCGCTGCTGGTGGGCGCGGCGGGCAAGCCGGTCGAACTGACCGTCTCCCCGGCGGGCGGCGGCGATCCGAGGCACGCCGTCGTCGTCCCGCTCGCCGACGAGGAGCCGCTGCGCTACCACGCGTGGGTGTCCGGCCGGCGTTCGTACGTGCACGAGAAGTCAGGCGGGCGGCTGGGCTATCTGCATGTCCCCGACATGCAGGCGCCGGGCTGGGCGCAGATCCACCGGGACCTGCGGGTGGAGGTGGCGCGCGAGGGCCTGGTCGTGGACGTACGGGAGAACCGCGGCGGGCATACGTCCCAGCTGGTCGTGGAGAAGCTGGCGCGCCGGATCGTGGGATGGGACCTGCCGCGCGGGATGCAGCCCCACAGTTACCCGCAGGACGCGCCGCGCGGCCCGGTCGTCGCGGTGGCGAACGAGTTCTCCGGTTCGGACGGCGACATCGTCAACGCGGCGATCAAGGCGCTGGGCATCGGCCCGGTGGTCGGCACGCGGACCTGGGGCGGCGTGGTGGGCATCGACAGCCGGTACACGCTGGTGGACGGCACGCTGGTGACACAGCCCAAGTACGCGTTCTGGCTGGAGGGTTACGGCTGGGACGTGGAGAACCACGGAGTGGACCCCGACGTGGAGGTGGTGATGTCCCCTCAGGACCACGCGGCCGGCCGCGATCCGCAACTGGACGAGGCGGTCCGGATGGCGCTGGCGGTGCTGACGGAGAACCCGGCGAAGTCGCCTCCGGCGCTGCCGTAGGGGGTGCGGGCCCCGGCGCACAGCACCACGATCCCGATCACTCGATACGATGCCGGTTGTACTGGACTCACGCGAGGAGGACCCGGGCATGGCGGGAGAACCGCAGGCTGACTGCCTGTTCTGCAAGATCGTCGCGGGGGAGGTGCCGGCCACCATCGTGCGGGAGACCGAGACCGTCGTCGCCTTCCGCGACATCAACCCCCAGGCCCCCACCCACGTCCTGGTCATCCCCAGGGCGCACTACCGGGACGCCGCGGCCCTCGCCGCCGCCGAGCCGCAGCTTGTCGCCGATGTGGTGCGGGAGGCCGGTGAGGTCGCAGCCGAGGAGAAGGTCCATGGCGCCGGGTACCGGATCGTTTTCAACACCGGCACCGGCGCGGGACAGACCGTCTTCCACGCCCACGCCCACCTGCTGGGCGGCCGCGGCCTCGCGTGGCCCCCTGGATAGCGGAGCCGACTCACCTTGTCCGTACGAGAACTCGTCGTGCTCGGGACCGCCAGCCAGGTCCCGACGCGACACCGCAACCACAACGGCTACCTCCTGCGGTGGGACGGCGAGGGCATCCTCTTCGACCCCGGCGAGGGCACCCAGCGCCAGATGCTGCGTGCCGGGGTCGCCGCGCACGACATCAACCGGATCTGCGTCACGCATTTCCACGGCGACCACTCGCTCGGCCTCGCCGGGGTGATCCAGCGGATCAACCTCGACCGGGTCCCGCACGAGGTGTCCGCGCACTATCCGGCCAGTGGGCAGCGCTTCTTCGACCGGCTGCGGTACGCGACGGCCTACCGCGAGACGGTCGAGCTGATCGCGTCCCCGGTCGCCCGCGACGGCGTCATGGCCGAGTCCGCGTCGTACACCATCGAGGCGCGCAGGCTCTCGCACCCCGTCGAGTCGTACGGCTACCGCCTCGTCGAGCCGGACGGCCGCCGGATGCTGCCCGAGAAGCTCGCCCCGTACGGCATCAAGGGCCCGGACGTCGGCCGGCTCCAGCGCGAGGGCGAGGTGGGGGGCGTCCCGCTGCACGCGGTCAGCGAGCTCCGCAGGGGGCAGCGCTTCGCATTCGTCATGGACACCCGCCTCTGCGACGGCGTGCACGCGCTCGCGGACGGCTGCGACATGCTCGTCATCGAGTCGACCTTCCTCGACGGTGACGAGCATCTCGCCGCGGACCACGGCCACTTGACCGCCGGGCAGGCGGCCCGGGCGGCCCGTGACGCGGACGTGCGGCACCTGGTCCTGACGCATTTCTCGCAGCGGTACAACGAACCCGAAGAATTTGAGCGGCAGGCGCGCGCGGCCGGTTTCGAGGGGGAACTGACCGTCGCTCACGACCTGCTTCGCGTCCCTTTCCCCAAACGTCACCCGTAACCGAGACGAGAACGCCGTGCCCCTCCCCAAAGCCGAACTGCACCTCCACATCGAAGGCACCCTCGAACCCGAGCTGGCCTTCGCGCTCGCCGCGCGCAACGGCGTCGAGCTGCCGTACAAGGACACCGAAGAGCTGCGCGCCGCGTACCTCTTCGAGGATCTGCAGTCCTTCCTCGACGTCTACTACAGCCTGATGGCCGTCCTGCGCACCGAGGACGACTTCTTCGAGCTCACCGACGCCTATCTGGAGCGCGCCGCGGCCCAGGGTGTACGCCACGCGGAGATCTTCTTCGACCCACAGGCGCACACCTCCCGCCGCGTCCCGCTCGCCACGGTGATCGAGGGCCTGGCCCGCGCGCTCGACGGCGGCGAGGAGCGGCACGGCATCTCGACCCGGCTGATCATGTGCTTCCTGCGGGACGAGTCGGCCGAATCGGCGATGGAGACGCTTGACGCCGCGAAGCCGTATCTGCACCGGATCGCCGCGGTCGGCCTGGACTCGGCGGAGGTCGGGAACCCGCCGTCGAAGTTCCGCGAGGTGTACGAGGCGGCTGCCGCGCTCGGCCTGCGCAAGGTGGCCCACGCGGGCGAGGAGGGCCCGCCGGCGTACATCCGCGAGGCCCTGGACATCCTCGGTGTGGAGCGCATCGACCACGGTCTGCGCTGCATGGAGGACCCGGAGCTGGTCGAACGGCTCGCGCGGGAGCGGGTTGCGCTGACGGTCTGCCCGCTGTCGAACGTCCGGCTGCGGGTCGTCGACACCCTGGAACAGCACCCACTGGCGCGGATGATGGACGCGGGGCTGCTGTGCACGGTCAACTCGGACGACCCCGCGTACTTCGGGGGCTATGTGGGGGACACGTTCCACGCGGTGCACGAGGCGCTGGGGCTGGGCGAGGAGAAGCTGCGTGAGCTGGCGCGCAACTCGTTCGTGGCGTCGTTCCTGGAGGACGACGAGGAGCGGAGGGGGCGGTTGATCGCGGAGGTCGAGGCGTACGAGTTCACCGCGCCGGAGTAGGCACCGGGGCTCTGCCCCGGACCCTCCCCCTACGCCCTGGCGGGCGTGGTGGGATCCCCACGCCTCAAACGCCGGCGGGGCTTGAGTACGAGGCTCCGCCCCGGGGCCGGCTTGTCAATCTCCCCCGGGCTTCGTCCGGGGGACCCCCACGGGGCTTGTTTCGCGGCTCTGCCCCCGGCCTTCCCCCTACGCCCTGGCCGGCGTTGGGGGCCCCACGCCTCAAACGCCGGCGGGGCTTGATTTCCCGCGCGTGGCGCCGCCGCGCTCCCGGATCGTGGACGGGTCCGCCTCCAGGGCTGTCCTGTCGGCGTGGGTGTTGGGCGTGAGGCACCCCAACGCACCCTTCCCGCGGCGGGAGTTCAGCGTCTGGCCGCTCCTCGAGCAGCGCCTTGCCGAGCTCGCCTCTCAACTCCCCGCCCATTGACGCCAATTGTTCGTGTACCTAGTCTCCATTCTCATCCATGTACGTCATCTATATAGGGGGACAGAGGTCAAGGCGGCGGCCAGGCTGCGCGGAAGGCCGTCGGGCCGGGGCGCGCGCCGTTGGCCGAACCCGGGCGCGTCGACCTCGGGGACCCCGCAACGCTGCCGGCAGACGGACTCGACCTCGTAGGAGCGGACGCATGACGCAGGACCTGACGATCACCGAGGTGCGGCTCACCCCGATCCTCGTCGCCGACCCGCCGCTGCTCAACACCCAGGGCGTGCACCAGCCGTACACCCCCCGCCTTGTCGTCGAGGTGGTCACGGCGGGCGGTGTCACCGGCGTCGGCGAGACCTACGGCGACACCAAGTACCTCGATCTGGCCGCCCCGTTGGCGGACGCGCTGCCGGGCCGCCGGGTCAGTGATGTGAACGGGCTGCACCGGCTTGCGGCCCTGGTGTGCGGCGACTCGCCCGAGGCCAGCGGCGCGGACGCCGTCGACGCCGGGGGACTGCGTGGCGTGCAGACGGCGGACAAGCTGCGGCTCTCCGTCGTCTCCGGCTTCGAGGTCGCCTGCCTCGACGCGCTCGGCAAGGCACTCGGGCTCCCCGTGCACGCGCTGCTCGGCGGCAAGGTGCGCGACGCCGTCGATTACAGCGCCTATCTCTTCTATCGCTGGGCCGCACACCCGGGCGGGGCGGGGGAGCCCGACGACTGGGGCGCGGCACTCGACCCGGCGGGCGTTGTCGCCCAGGCCAGGCGCTTCGCCCGCGACTACGGCTTCGCCTCCTTCAAGCTCAAGGGCGGCGTCTTCGAGCCGGATGAGGAGATCGCGGCGGTCCGCGCCCTGGCGGAGGCGTTCCCGGGGCAGCCGCTGCGGCTTGACCCCAACGGCGCGTGGTCCGTGGAGACTTCGCTGCGGGTCGCGCGGGAGCTGGCCGACATACTGGAGTATCTGGAGGACCCGGCGTCCACGACGGCCCGAATGGCACAGGTCGCGGCGGGGACGGAGATGGCGCTGGCCGCGAACATGTGCGTGACGACCTTCGCCGAGATACCGGAGGCCTTCGCCGCGGGTGCCGTGCAGGTTGTCCTGAGCGATCACCACTACTGGGGCGGGCTGCGCAACACCCGTGAACTGGCCGCGATCTGCCGGACCTTCGGCGTCGGCCTGTCCATGCACTCCAACACCCATCTGGGCATCAGCCTCGCCGCGATGACCCATGTCGCCGCGGTCGTCCCCAACCTCGACTACGCCTGCGACAGCCACTACCCCTGGCAGAGCGAGGACGTCATCACCGAGCGCCTCGAATTCAAGGACGGTCGACTGGCCGTCTCCGATCTTCCGGGCCTCGGCGTCGAACTCGACCGTGTGCGGCTGGCCCGCCTCCACCGGCGCTGGCTCGAAGACGACGGCGCGATGCGCGACCGCGACGACGCGGCGGCGATGCGGGCCGCCGAGCCCGGCTGGACCGCGCCGCCGGTCCCCCGCTGGTGACGGCCGGGGCTCCGCCCCGGACCCTCCCCCTCCGCCCCGGACCCTCCCCCTGCGCCCCGGTGGACGTGAGGGAGATCGAGGACCCGCCCGAAGGTCGTCCGGGGTCCGGGGCTTGCCCCGGTTCGGGATGGGGGTACCTCCCACGGCCGCCAGGCCGTAGGGGGAGGGCCGGGTGGGGAGACTTCCCCGGCTCCGCACCCCGCCGCACCCGCCGCCTCCGCCGCACCCGCGCTCCCCTGTCCATCAGGCAGACTGGCCTGATCTGCACCACGTACCGGGAGCGGCACGGTGACCACTCGACACGCACAGCAACTGGATCACACCGCCGCGTGCCTCGACCCGCTCGCGGCGCTGCGCACCCCCGCCGATCCCAGGTGTGACGTCTACCTCACCGGCAGCGTCTTCCTCGACATCATCTTCACCGGCCTCGACTCCGCCCCCATCCGCGGCACCGAGTCCTGGGCCCGTGGCATGGGGTCCAGCCCCGGCGGCGTCGCCAACATGGCCACCGCGCTCGCCCGGCTCGGGCTGCGGACCTCGCTCGCCGCCGCTTTCGGGGACGACCACTACGGCGAGTACTGCTGGGACGCCCTCGAACAGGGCGAAGGCATCGACCTCTCCCTCTCCCGCACGATCCCCGGCTGGCACTCGCCCGTCACCGTCTCCATGGCGTACGAGGGCGAGCGCACCATGGTCTCCCACGGCCACGAGGCCCCGCCGAGTGAGTCCGAGCCCGACTGCCCGCCGCCCGCCCGCGCCGCCATCGCCTCGCTGACCCCCGGGCGCGCCGACTGGATCGCCCAGGCCGCGCACAAGGGCACCCGCGTCTTCGCCGATGTCGGATGGGACGAGACGGGCCGCTGGGATCCGGCCGACCTCGCCGATCTGGAGCACTGCGAGGCCTTCCTGCCCAACGCCGAGGAGGCGATGCGCTACACCCGCACCGACTGCCCGCTCGCCGCCGCCCACGCCCTTGCCGAGCGGGTGCGCCTTGCCGTCGTCACTCTCGGCGCGGAGGGCGCGTACGCAGTGGACGGCGCGACCGGCGAGAGCGCCCAGGTCCCGGCCATCGCGGTGGAGGCCCTCGACCCCACCGGCGCGGGGGACGTCTTCGTGGCCGGGTTCGTCACCGGCACCCTCGCCGAGTGGCCGCTCGCCGACCGCCTCGCCTTCGCCGGGCTGACCGCCGCCCTGTCGGTGCAGGAGTTCGGCGGATCGCTCTCCGCGCCCGGCTGGTCGGAGGTCGCGGCCTGGTGGCAGTACGTCCAGGGCTGCGAGGACCAGGACCCCGCGGCCCTGCGCCGGTACGCCTTCCTGGAGTCGCTGCTACCCGCCCCGACCAGGCCCTGGCCGTTGCGCAGGGCCGTGCCGACCATCGGCTTCGGCCGTTCGGCCTGAGCCTCGGCGCGGTCCGGGCCGCACCCCGCCGTAAAAGCCCTCGGTCTTGTCAGTGTCAGGTCGTAGGCTTGTGTCCCAGAGGTTGTCGAGCAGCGAGAACCCTGCAACGGGAGGTATGTGCAGGCCACAGAGCCGGCCCATGACTCAGACACCCAACGCCCAGACCCGCCCCCTACGCCCTGAGGGCGTGGGGGAGCCCCCGCCGCACGGTCAGGCACGAGCCCACTTCACCGTCCCCGCCAAGCATCCGATGGTGACGGTCCTGGGATCTGGTGACGCCCTGCTGCGCGTGATCGAGAAGGCCTTCCCGGCGGCCGACATCCATGTCCGGGGCAATCAGGTCAGCGCGATCGGCGACGCGGTGGAAGTCGCTCTGATCCAGCGCCTGTTCGACGAGATGATGCTGGTGCTCCGCACCGGGCAGCCGATGACGGAGGACGCAGTGGAACGCTCGATCGCCATGCTCAGATCCAGCGAGAGCGGCAATGGCGCGGTCGAGACGCCGGCCGAGGTGCTCACCCAGAACATCCTCTCCAGCCGCGGCCGGACCATCCGCCCCAAGACCCTCAACCAGAAGCGGTACGTCGACGCGATCGACAAGCACACGATCGTGTTCGGCATCGGCCCCGCCGGTACCGGCAAGACGTACCTCGCCATGGCCAAAGCGGTCCAGGCCCTGCAGTCCAAGCAGGTCAACCGCATCATCCTGACCCGTCCCGCGGTGGAGGCGGGCGAGCGGCTCGGCTTCCTGCCCGGCACGCTGTACGAGAAGATCGACCCGTATCTGCGCCCGCTGTACGACGCGCTGCACGACATGCTCGACCCCGACTCGATCCCGCGGCTGATGGCGGCGGGCACGATCGAGGTGGCGCCGCTGGCGTACATGCGCGGCAGGACGCTCAACGACGCGTTCATCATCCTCGACGAGGCGCAGAACACCAGCGCCGAGCAGATGAAGATGTTCCTGACGCGGCTCGGCTTCGACTCGAAGATCGTCGTCACCGGTGACGTGACCCAGGTCGACCTGCCGGGCGGCACGAAGAGCGGACTGCGCCAGGTCCAGGGGATCCTGGAGGGCGTCGACGACGTCCACTTCTCCCGGCTCACAAGTCAGGATGTCGTCCGGCACAAGCTCGTCGGCCGTATCGTCGACGCGTACGAAAAGTACGACGGTCAAAACGGTCAACACGGGAAGTAGTCAGAGCGCGCCATGTCGATCGACGTCAACAACGAGTCCGGAACCGAGGTCGACGAGCAGGCGATCCTCGATGTCGCCCGCTATGCGCTCGCGCGGATGCGCATCCACCCGCTCTCCGAACTCTCGGTGATCGTCGTGGACGCCGAGGCCATGGAACAACTGCACATCCAGTGGATGGACCTCCCCGGTCCGACCGATGTCATGTCCTTCCCGATGGACGAGCTGCGTCCGCCGGTCAAGGACGACGAGGAGCCCCCGCAGGGGCTCCTCGGCGACATCGTGCTCTGCCCCGAAGTCGCCCAGAAGCAGGGCGAAGAGGCGCCGACGCAGCACTCCATGGACGAGGAACTCCAGCTCCTGGCCGTCCACGGGCTGCTGCATCTGCTCGGTTACGACCACGAGGAGCCCAACGAGAAGGCCGAGATGTTCGGTCTCCAGGCGGCGATCATCGACGGCTGGCGGGCGGAGAAGGGCCTCACCGGTCCGTCCCCGGCGCCGACCGTCTCATGACCGGCCAACTGGTCCTCGGCGCGATCCTGCTGGTCGTAGTGGCCTGGCTGGCGGCCTGCGCGGAGGCGGGCATCGCCCGCGTCTCCAGCTTCCGCGCCGCCGAGGCCGTACGCTCCGGGCGGCGCGGCTCCGAGAAGCTCGCGCAGGTCGCCGCCGACCCGACCCGCTATCTCAATGTCGCCCTGCTGGTGCGGGTCGCGTGCGAGATGGCGGCCGGGGTGCTGGTCACCTACGCCTGCCTGGAGGAGTTCGGCGAGACCTGGCAGGCGCTGCTCGTCGCGATCGGCGTGATGGTGCTCGTCTCGTATGTCGCGGTGGGCGTCTCACCGCGCACCATCGGCCGCCAGCACCCGCTGAACACGGCCACGGCCGCGGCGTACGTCCTGCTCCCGCTCGCCAGGGTCATGGGTCCCGTCCCGCAGTTGCTGATCCTCATCGGCAACGCGCTCACGCCCGGAAAGGGCTTCCGCAAGGGCCCGTTCGCGAGCGAGGCCGAGCTGCGGGCGATGGTGGACCTGGCCGAGCAGGAGTCGCTGATCGAGGACGACGAGCGCCGCATGGTGCACTCCGTCTTCGAGCTCGGCGACACGCTCGTACGCGAAGTGATGGTCCCGCGCACCGACCTGGTCAGCATCGAGCGTTACAAGACCATCCGCCAGGCGCTCACCCTCGCGCTGCGCTCCGGCTTCTCGCGCATCCCCGTCACCGGGGAGAACGAGGACGACATCGTCGGTGTCGTCTACCTCAAGGACCTGGTGCGCAAGACGCACATCAACCGCGATTCGGAATCCGATCTGGTCTCCACGGCGATGCGGCCCGCGATGTTCGTGCCCGACACCAAGAACGCGGGCGATCTCCTGCGCGAGATGCAGCAGGAGCGCAACCACGTCGCCGTCGTCATCGACGAGTACGGCGGCACGGCCGGGATCGTCACCATCGAGGACATCCTGGAGGAGATCGTCGGCGAGATCACGGACGAGTACGACCGTGAACTGCCGCCGGTCGAGGACCTCGGGGACGGGCGCTTCCGGGTCACCGCCCGGCTCGACATCGGCGACCTCGGCGAGCTGTACGCACTCGACGAACTCGACGACGAGGACGTGGAGACGGTAGGCGGCCTGCTGGCGAAGGCGCTCGGCCGGGTGCCGATCGCGGGGGCGTCCGCGCTGGTGGACCTGCCGGACGGCCGTACGCTGCGGCTGACTGCGGAGTCGCCGGCCGGCCGCCGGAACAAGATCGTCACGGTGCTGTCGGAGCCGGAGGAGAGGAAGCCCCTATGACGCCGCAGGAACTCAGGGCGTTCTGCCTGGAATTCAACGCGGCGGTGGAGGAGTTCCCCTTCGGGCCCGAGACGTCGGTCTTCAAGGTTCTGGGCAAACTCTTCGCCCTCAGCGCGCTGGACGCGCAGCCGCTCAGAGTGAACCTGAAGTGCGAGCCGGAGATCGCGGTCCAACTGCGCGCGGACCACCCGGCGATCGTCCCCGGCTATCACATGAACAAACGCCACTGGAACACCGTGACGGTCGGCGAGCTCCCGGACCGGATGGTCCACGAACTCGTCGAGGACTCCTACGACTTGGTGGTCGCGGGCCTGCCGAAGGCACAGCGGCTCCGGTTGGACCGGCCGGCGTAGCAACTGGCCCCCGGTATCCGGTGGCAGGCTGAGCTGCGCGTATGTATATCCTCTGCCCGTTACCGGGGAGGGGGGAAGCTCCCCATGAGCCATGTGATCCGGCATTCAGGATCCGAATTTCAGGGGAGTTACCACCTCATGCGTACCCGTATGCGCCGCGGCGCTGCCGCCGCTGCCGTCTCCGCGCTGTGCTTCACCGCGGCGGCCTGCGGCGGATCCTCCGACGGCGACAAGGCCAGGGAGGCGCCGGCGCCCACCCCGCTGACAGCCGCGCAGATGAAGGCCGCGACGCTGGAGCTGGGGGACCTGCCGACCGGCTGGAAGGTCAGCAAGCCCGAGCCCACGAACGACAACCCGAAGGCGGACAAGCCCGAGTGTCAGGCGATCGCCGGCACCTTCGCCGACAAGATCGCCGGTGCGACGGTCGGCGGGGACCAGGAGTTCGAGGCCGGTGACAAGTCGCTCGCCCAGCAGGTCTTCACCTACCCGAACAGCGACGGCCCCACCGACTTCGTGAAGGCGATCTCCACCGCGCTCGACACCTGCAAGGGCTTCTCCTTCGAGATGGAGGGCATGAAGGCCTCCGTCAAGACCGAGAAGATCACGGCGCCGAAGGCCGGCGAGGAGGCCCTTGCCTTCCGGGTGAAGATGGTGTTCCCGGAGATGGCCGAGGTGAAATTCGAGATAAACGTCATGGTGGCCCGCCAGGGCGCCGGCGCGACTCGGGTCGCGCACGTTCCGGCCGACGCCTCGGGCCACAAGGACTTCGACGCGCTGGCCAAGCTGGCGGGCGACAAGTTCACCAAGGCCGCGCAGAGCTGATCTCGGCGGCACGGCCGGCGGCGAGGGTCCCGGTGCTCCGGGCCCTCGCCGTTTTGGTCTGAACCCGTCGATCTATGCTCGGGGCATGACGCAGAGCAACGACCTCGGCCCCGAGGACCGCAAGATCATCACGCTGGCGCGCAGCGCCCGGGCCCGTAACGGTGTGCCGGAGGGTGCGGCGGTACGGGACGAGACCGGGCGTACGTACGTCGCCGGGACCGTGGCGCTCGACTCGCTGAAGCTGAGCGCGCTGCAGACCGCAGTCGCCATGGCGGTGGCCAGCGGCGCGAAGTCGCTGGAGGCCGCGGCCGTCGTCTCCGAAGCCGCTTCCGCCTCCGGCGAGGACCGCGCCGCGGTACGTGACCTGGGCGGGCCCGCGACGCCGGTGCTGCTCGCCGGGCCGGACGGGGAGCTCAAGGCGTCGGTCACCGCGGGCTGAGGACGCCGCCGCCGGGGTCGCGCCGCGGGACCGTACCGGGCCGGCCGCCCCGCGGGAGCGCAAGCCCACCGCCCCCGCGCTCGGGGCCGAGAACGTCCAACTCACCCACCAGCAGCCCCCGGTGCCGGGCACCGGCCAGAGCCGCCCGCCTGTCTCGTGGCGGCTCTTGCGGGGGCGGGCGCAGGGGCGTGGCTGCGGCGACGACGGGCGCGCGTACTCGCGGGCTCATGACATCAGGGAGAATGGGCGCCATGAGCGCTCGTACTGATGAGAACAACGGTCCCCACCGGGCCGGCTTCGCCTGCTTCGTCGGCCGCCCCAACGCGGGCAAGTCCACCCTCACGAACGCTCTTGTCGGCCAGAAGGTGGCGATCACCTCCAACCGGCCGCAGACGACCCGGCACTCGGTTCGCGGCATCGTGCACCGCCCCGACGCGCAGCTGATCCTGGTGGACACCCCCGGCCTGCACAAGCCGCGCACGCTCCTCGGCGAGCGCCTCAACGATGTCGTACGCACGACCTGGGCCGAGGTCGACGTGATCGGCTTCTGCCTGCCCGCGAACGAGAAGCTCGGCCCCGGCGACCGCTTCATCGCCAAGGAGCTCGCGGGGATCAAGAAGACGCCGAAGGTCGCGATCGTCACCAAGACCGACCTGGTGGATTCCAAGACCCTCGCCGAGCAGCTGATCGCGATCGACCGGCTCGGCACGGAGCTGGGCATGGAGTGGGCGGAGATCGTCCCTGTTTCGGCGGTCGCCGGCAAGCAGGTCGAGCTGGTGGCCGAGCTGCTCATCCCGATGATGCCGGAGAGCCCCCCGCTCTACCCGGAGGGCGATCTCACCGACGAGCCCGAGCAGGTCATGGTCGCGGAGCTGATCCGCGAGGCCGCGCTGGAAGGCGTACGGGACGAGCTGCCGCACTCGATCGCGGTGGTGGTGGAGGAGATGATCCCGCGCGAGGACCGCCCGGCGGACAGGCCGCTGCTGGACATCCACGCGAACATCTACATCGAGCGCCCGAGCCAGAAGGGCATCGTCATCGGCCCCAAGGGCCAGCGCCTGAAGGACGTCGGCATGAAGTCGCGCAAGCACATCGAGGCGCTGCTGGGCACGCCGGTCTTCCTCGACCTGCATGTGAAGGTCGCCAAGGACTGGCAGCGGGACCCGAAGCAGCTGCGCAAGCTGGGGTTCTGACCCACAACGGCGCTGACGGCGCTATCGGTGGTGCCGGCCGCACGGCCTCGCGCGGCTGGAGCGGGCGGGCTGGTTCACCGGCCCGCGCACCCCGGACGAGGCGCTGCGGGCGCTCGTCCGGGACTTCGCGATCGCTCAGGGGGACGGACGTCGAGGCCGCTTCCGCCTCGGTGCCCGTGCCCTTCAGGAGCCTTCCTTGAGGACGCGCGAGATCAGCTGCCGCTGCGCATCGGACAGCCGGGGATCGGAGCAGTACACCGTCCGGCTGTCGACCGTGATCTGGTAGCTGAACCCGTCCGGCACGCCGACCGGTGGCGTGCCCCGGCCGCCGGCCACCGCCTGCTCGGCCAGGACCTGCCACTCGCTCGCATCGGTCCTCCCGGAGGTGTCCACCTCGGCGAACCGCTCGATGCCGGCGAATCCGCCCGTGCGCCTTACCTGGATACGCATGGGTCCTGTCTAGTACGAGAACGGCTCAGTTGGTAGGCACCCCGACCTGGGACCACGCTTTCAGCAGAGCCTCCTGTTCCGCGCCCTCTCCGTAGCGCGAACGCGCGGCGGCCACCGTGAGGGCCGCGAAGTCGCCGAACTGCGCGGTCGTCGAGAGCTCGCCGCCGGTCAGCACGTCGTACCAGATCTGGCCCGCCCGCTCCCACGCACTGCCGCCCAGCGCGGTTGCGACCAGGTAGAAGGCGTGGTTCGGGATCCCCGAGTTGATGTGGACGCCGCCGTTGTCGCGACCCGTCCTGACGTAGTCCTCCATCTTCGCGGGCTGCGGGTCCTTGCCGAGGACATCGTCGTCGTACGCCGTGCCCGGCTCCTTCATCGAGCGCAGCGCGACCCCCGTGACGTTCGGGCCGAGCAGGCCCGCGCCGATCAGCCAGTCGGCCTGGTCGGCGCTCTGGCCGAGGGAGTACTGCTTGATCAGCGAGCCGAAGACGTCCGACATGGACTCGTTCAGCGCGCCGGACTGGCTGAAGTACTCCAGGTTCGCGGTGTACTGCGTGACGCCGTGTGTGAGCTCGTGACCGATCACGTCCACCGGCAGCGTGAAGTCCAGGAACAGATCGTCGTCGCCGTCGCCGAAGACCATCCGCTCGCCGTCCCAGAAGGCGTTCCCGTACTTCTCGCCGTAGTGCACGGTCGCGTTCAGCGGCAGGCCGGAGTCGTCGATGGAGCGGCGGCCGTACGCCGACAGATACAGCTCGAAGGTCGCGCCGAGGCCCGCGTGGGCACGGTTGACCGTGGCGTCCTTGGCGGGCTCGTCGTTCTCGGAGTGCACCTTCTCGCCCGGTACGGTCTCGCGGTGCCGGGCGTCGTAGATCGTGCGGTTCGGCTTGTCCGGCGCGACGCCGCTCACGCTCGGAGCGAGGCCGCGGACGGTCGTGATCCGGCGGCGGGTGCGCTGGAGGGCGTCGTGCTCGAGCGTGCGGGCGGCGGGCTCGGCGATCGCGGGATCCTGGGCGCGGGCCAGTTTGTCGAGGACATGGGGCGGCACGATGGTGCAGAAGGCCGGGTTGACCCGGCGGGCGTTGGCGTCCATGCGGGCGACTGTTGCACTCGGTCATCAGGCTGTCACTAGTTGCCACCATGATTGACGAAATGGAGTGATGGATCACCGTTTGGCCGTAACCGAAGTTTCGTCCCGCATAGTGATACGGGACGTCCGGTCACCGCAGCCTCGGCTAGAGTGCTCTGCATCATGCGTTTCGGGCTGCTTCTTCTTAGCTGCCGCGGCGAGGGCCTGTAGTCGTAGGCCGACCCCCTCCCCGCGGGATCTGCTGCTGCTTCGACCTCAGTCGGCCGTCCAACTTGATGGACCCCGAGGAGCCCTACGCAAATGTCTGACACTTCTGTCGGTCGCCCCACGCCCGTCACCAACGCGACCCACTCCCAGAAGCCGTCCGGGATGCCGATCCACAAGTACGGCACGTACGACGCCGTGGACATCCCCGACCGCACCTGGCCCGACGAGCGGATCACCAAGGCCCCCCGCTGGCTGTCGACCGATCTGCGCGACGGCAACCAGGCCCTGATCGACCCGATGTCGCCGGCCCGCAAGCGCGAGATGTTCGACCTGCTCGTACGCATGGGCTACAAGGAGATCGAGGTCGGCTTCCCGTCGTCCGGCGAGACCGACTTCGCGTTCGTACGCTCCATCATCGAAGAGGGCGCGATCCCCGAGGACGTGACGATCTCCGTCCTGACCCAGGCGCGCGAGGAGCTGATCGAGCGCACCGTCGAGTCGGTGCGCGGCGCGCACCGGGCCACCGTCCACCTGTACAACGCCACCGCGCCCACCTTCCGCCGTGTCGTCTTCCGCGGCTCGAAGGAGCAGGTCAAGCAGATCGCCGTGGACGGCACGCGGCTGGTGATGGAGTACGCGGACAAGATCCTGACCGACGAGACGATCTTCGGCTACCAGTACAGCCCGGAGATCTTCACCGACACCGAGCTGGACTTCGCGCTGGAGGTCTGCGAGGCCGTCTGTGACGTCTGGCAGCCGGAGGCCGGACGCGAGATCATCCTCAACCTGCCTGCCACGGTGGAGCGTTCGACTCCGTCCACGCACGCCGACCGCTTCGAGTGGATGTCGCGCAATCTGTCGCGCCGCGAGCACATCTGCCTGTCCGTGCACCCGCACAACGACCGCGGCACCGCCGTCGCCGCCGCCGAGCTGGCGATCATGGCGGGCGCGGACCGGATCGAGGGCTGCCTGTTCGGGCAGGGCGAGCGCACCGGCAACGTCGATCTGGTGACGCTGGGCATGAACCTGTTCTCGCAGGGCGTCGACCCGCAGATCGACTTCTCACAGATCGACGAGATCCGCCGTACGAGCGAGTACTGCAACCAGATGGAGATCCATCCGCGCCACCCCTACGCGGGCGACCTGGTCTACACCGCCTTCTCCGGCTCCCACCAGGACGCCATCAAGAAGGGCTTCGACGCCATGGAGGCCGACGCGGCCGCTCAGGGCAAGACGGTGGACGACATCGAGTGGGCCGTGCCGTATCTGCCGATCGACCCGAAGGACGTCGGCCGTTCCTACGAGGCAGTCATCCGGGTCAACTCGCAGTCCGGCAAGGGCGGTATCGCGTACGTCCTGAAGAACGACCACAAGCTGGACCTGCCGCGCCGGATGCAGATCGAGTTCTCGAAGATCATCCAGGCGAAGACGGACACCGAGGGCGGCGAGGTCACGCCGAAGGCGATCTGGTCGGTCTTCCAGGACGAGTACCTGCCGAACCCGGACAACGCCTGGGGCCGTATCCAGCTGCGCTCCGGACAGACCACCACCGACACCGACGGCGTCGACACGCTGACCGTCGAGGCGGTCGTGGACGGCGTGGAAACCGTGCTGACCGGCTCCGGCAACGGCCCGATCTCGGCCTTCTTCGAGGCGCTGAACGCGGTGGGCGTGGACGCCCGGCTGCTGGACTACCAGGAGCACACGATGAGCGAGGGCGCCTCCGCCCAGGCGGCGTCGTACATCGAGTGCGCGATCGACGGCAAGGTGCTGTGGGGGATCGGCATCGACGCGAACACGACGCGGGCGTCGCTGAAGGCGGTCGTCTCCGCGGTGAACAGGGCCACTCGCTAGGACGCGGGGAGCAGCGACGGCCGACCGGGTCCGCCCGGTCGGCCGTCGCTGTGACGTCCGGGCCTGAGATTCAAGCCCGTTGAGGGTCCCTGTCGAGGGTCGCTTTCCACTCAGTACTTCATGGCCGCGCGTGCGATTGAACGCGACCGAAGGGGCAGCCGGGCAGGCTGATGGGGTGCTGACGCACGGGACAACGGTGCCGGTTCCCGGGCGCCGCGCGAGGGCGAGGATCGGCCATGTCCAGCTGTACTCATGCCTGGGTGCTGACGCCACCTCACCGGTGTGGCTAACATCACGTCAACGCGGCAACGTTGCCGTGGGGGCGCCCCCGTGCCCAAAGGGCTACGGGGGAGTTACGGAGGTGCGACGTGCAGCCAGACCGAGGGCTATTCGGCCGAAAAGTGTTGGTCTGCGGCGTTCATACTTCCTGGAACACTGTGGGCGACGGTGAGTTCTTCTGCCCCGGTTGCGGAGGCGATCGCAACTACCGCCGCCGCACCGGCCGTCGCCGCTTCACCGTCCTCGGAGTGCCCCTGCTGTCGCGCGGCTCGGCGGGTCCGGTCGTCGAATGCGCCGCCTGCCACGGCCACTTCGGCATGGACACCCTCGACCACCCCACCACCGCCCGCTTCTCCGCGATGCTCCGTGACGCCGTCCACACCGTCGCCCTGGCCGTCCTCGCCGCCGGAGGCACCTCCTCCCGCTCGGTCTGCCGGACCGCCGTCGCCACGGTTCGCGCAGCCGGCCTCGACGACTGCACGGAGGACCAGCTCACGGGCCTGATCGAGGCGCTCGCCGCCGACACCGGCCGTTTCGTCACCGACACCGGGCCCTACGGCGCCGCGCTCGCCATCGAGCTCCACGAGGCGCTGGAGCCGCTCTCGCCGCATCTGGCCCCCGCGGGCCGCGAGTCGATCCTGCTCCAGGGCGCGCGGATCGCCCTCGCGGACGGGCCGTACAGCCCGGCGGAGCGGGACGTGCTGGCGACGGTGGGCGCGGCGTTGCGGCTGTGCGCGGACGATACGGCGCGGCTGCTGGCGGCGGCGCGTACGCCGTTCTAACGGGGGCGAGGGGGGTTCTACGGGGCTGTTCCCCAACCCTCCCCCACGCCCTGGCGGGCGTGGTGGGACCCCCAGTACGGCACACTCCAGCCCCTCCGGCGATTGAGGAGCGGGGTCCGGGGCGGAGCCCCGAAACCAAGCCTCGTGGGGGTCCCCCCGGACGAAGTCTGGGGGAGTTTGAGGCGCGGGATACGGGGCCGAGGCCCGAATCCCGCCTCGGCCGGCGTTTGAGGCGCCGGGGCGCGGGGGCGGAGCCCCAGGCTCCGCCCTGCCCGGTCAGGCCTCGCTCGCCCGCAGCATCGCCTCACGCTCGACGATCTTCACGCGCTCGCGGCCTTCCGCCGCACCCCGCGCCCGCTCCGCCTCGTCCAGCCGGTGCCACCCCTCCCACGTGGTGTACGAAACACCCCTGGCCTCAAGGAAGTTGACGACCGCCTCCTCGCCCGGCGCCACGGGAGCGTGCAGGCGGCCGTTGCCGTGGTCGTCCAGCAGGTTGGCGACCGTCTCGTTCGCGTCGCCCTTGGTGTGGCCGATCAGGCCGACCGGGCCGCGCTTGATCCAGCCCGTGACGTACGTCGACCTCATGTGCTCGCCGCCCTCGATGACCCGGCCGCCCTCGTGCGGGACCGTGCCGGTGAGGAAGTCGAAGGGCAGCTTGGGCAGTTCGTCGGAGAGATAGCCGACGGCGCGGTAGACGGCCCCTATGTCCCACGTGCGCGTCTCGCCCGTGCCGGTGACATTGCCCGTGCCGTCCAGCTGGGTGCGCTCCGTACGCAGCCCCACCACGCGACCGTCCTCGCCGATTACTTCGGCAGGCGACTCGAAGAAGTGCAGGAACAGCTTGTGCGGCCGGTCGCCGGCGTCCCGGATCGCCCAGTTCTCCAGCGTCTTCGCGACCATGTCCGCCTGCTTGTTGGCACGGCGGGTGGCGATGGAACCATCGTCGTAGTCGATGTCCTCGGGGTCGACGATGACCTCGATGGTCGGCGAGTGGTCGAGCTCCCGCAGCTCCATCGGGCTGAACTTGGCCTGCGCGGGGCCGCGCCGCCCGAACACATGCACCTCGAGTGCCTTGTTCGCGGCGAGGCCCTCGTGCACATTCGGCGGGATCTCGGTCGGCAGCAGCTCGTCCGCGGTCTTCGCCAGGATGCGCGCCACGTCCAGGGCGACATTGCCGACGCCGAGCACGGCCACCTTCTCGGCCTCCAGCGGCCAGCTGCGCGGCACATCCGGGTGACCGTCGTACCAGGAAACGAAATCGGCGGCTCCGTACGAGCCCTCCAGCTCGATGCCGGGTATGTCGAGCGCCCGGTCCGCGTCCGCGCCGGTGGAGAAGATCACCGCGTCGTAGAACTCACGCAGATCGTCCAGGCCGATGTCGTTCGGGTAGTCGACATTTCCGAAGAGACGTATCTGCGGCTTGTCGAGCACCTGGTGGAGGGCGGTGATGATGCCCTTGATCCTCGGGTGGTCGGGCGCGACGCCGTACCGGATCAGCCCGAACGGCGCAGGCATCCGCTCGAAGAGGTCGATGGAGACGCCGGGCTCGACAGCGGCCTCGGACTTCAGCAGTGCGTCGGCGGCGTAGATCCCGGCGGGGCCGGCACCGACGATCGCGATCCGCAGAGGGCGGGGCATGAATGGTTCCCTTCGAACGAGGTCCACGGGCGTGACCCGGAGAGTGAGACGGTCCGGCGGGTGCGGAGGGAGCCGACTCTCCTACGCCACCCTGGCAACGGCGCTCCCACCGCGGTACCCGCCCTGTGCCTATGAACCCATAAGGCTGATCTATGACCCGGTACCCGGGAGGGGCGGGGTAAGGACACCCTAACCTGTCGCCCCAGGATCACCCGCAGGGCCCCGTACCCGACCGGTTCCGGCCGCGCTCCTATCGCGCCGCCGGGCAGCACGCGGGAAGCTTGGAACCAGGAGGATCTGCCCGGGTGAAGGGGCCCCCGCAATGAACGCTGTCGCAAACACGGCACCCGGCGGCCGTCTCGCCGCCGCGCTCGAGAGCCCGGTCGTCGGGATGTCCCCGTGGATCATCTTCTCGGCCCTGGTCGGTCCGGGCCGCTTCGAGCTGGCGGTCGCCCTCGCCCTCGCGATGTCGGTGGCGCTCTTCGTTTGGGCGCGGATGCTCTACCGGGGCACCTCGCTCAAGATCCTGGAAGTGGCGGACCTCGTCTTCTTCGCCGTGCTCGCCGGAGTCGGAGCCGCCGCGTCGCCGGGCACCCTCAGATGGCTGGAAACGTACGCGGGCGAGATCTCCAACCTCGCGCTGGTGGTCCTGGCCCTCGGCTCGATGGCCGTGCGGGTGCCCTTCACGATGCAGTACGCACGCGAACGGGTCGGCCCGGAGTACTGGAAGTCACCGGAGTTCCTCCACACCAACCAAGTGATCACCGGCATCTGGGGCGCGGCCTTCCTCGTCGCGGCCATCGCGGGCGGCTTCGGCGACCTGGTCCTGCACAACCCGAACAACCTCTGGACCGCGTGGATCATCCAGATCGCGGCGATCGTCGCCGCGCTGAGCTTCACCGAGTGGTACCCACAGGTCGTCCGCAGCCGGCACTGCAGCGGTGAACCCCCGCCGCCGGTGCGCAACCTGCTGATCCCGCTGGCGGGCCTGATCATCCCGGTGGGCGTCGTCTCACTGATCTTCGACGCCGCGGCGTCCTGGTTCGGCGTCGGGCTGATCCTCATCGGGGTGATCATGGCCCGCGCCATCAACAAGGACGCGGAGATGGCACGCTCTAGCGGCGGACACCCTCAACGAAAGCGGTCCAACTGGCGGCTCCGATGACGAGGACGGGGCCGTCGGGGGTCTTGCTGTCGCGGACGGGGACGACGCCGGGGACGTTGTCGAGGACTTCGACGCAACTGCCGCCGTCGCCGTCACTGTAGGTGCTCTTGCGCCACTCGGCTGCGCCCACGAAGTCGTACGCGACCTCGACGCAGTCCTCCCCGCCGGCGCCGCCGCTATAGGTGCTCTTGCGCCACCGGGCGGTGCTCAGGTCGTACTCACGCATCGTCTGTGGTCCTCCGCCGCCGACTCGACCAGGGTCAGGGTCGCCTCCGGCGACAGCGCGGCGGCCCTCAGTAGATCGTATGTGCCCTGCACCCGCTTCACCAGGGCCGGATTGTCCAGCAGATTCCCCGAATACACCGCCTCTGTATAGGCGGTTGGCGGTGCGTCCTCGAACTCCATGAGCGTCAGCATTTTGCCCATCTGAGGGTGCGCACCCGCTGCGTACGGCAGCACCTGAATGAGGGTCTTGCGCTCGCGGACCAGCGCCGCGAGGTGGTCCAGCTGGCGCGCCATCGTGGCGGGGCCGCCCGCCGGGATGCGCAGAGCGGTCTCGTGCAGGATCGCCCAATACTCGGGCCGTGCAGCGTCCTTAAGGATCTCCGCGCGGTCCAGGCGCGCCTTGACCGTCTCCTCGACGTACTCGTCGGCGGCGAGCGGATTGCTCGCCAGGACGACCGCCCGGGCGTATTCCGCGGTCTGGAGGAGCCCGGGCACCACCGTCGGCGCGAACTCGCAGATCCTCGTCGCCAGCGCCTCCAGCTCCGCTGCGGCGGCGAAGTACTCCGCGTACCGCGAAGTACTGATCAGCTTCCGGCACATCCGCTCGAAAAAGCCTCCGGTTTGCAGCGTCTCATCGATCCGCTGCGCCACATCCAATTGCGGCTTCCGAATGGCCTGTTCGAATTGACCGACGTACCCACCCGACACGAAAACCCGCGCGCCCAGGGCCGACTAAGTGAATCCCGCCTCCTCGCGCAGCCGCTTCAACTCGGCCCCGAAGAACTCCCAAGCCGCCTGCCGTGAACCGTTGGCCATAAATCAACCCCCTTGTGCAGCTGCCCAGTTGTAGTGCGCATACCCCTGTCGAGGATAGCCGCGGCCCGTCACCGTTGTAATGCGAAACGTGAAGTCGGATCGGGCAGGGAAGTCTCATGGCTCGCAAGGAAAACCCGCGGCACTCGGTGGAATGCATCGAAGAGGCGGAGGAAGCTGTGAACAAATTGCGTACGGCTCTGGAACGGTCCGGCATTACCCTGCCGTCGCTGCGCCTGGAGCCCGCTTCGTACGCACGGGAGGCGCCCTGTCCCCTGGTCGAATTGGGGCGCTGCACCATCGACATCGTCCGCGTGCTCACGGCAGTACTGCCGAAGGAAGGAGGAGTCGCACGGTGACGCCGCCCGTCGGGTCCTACGTCGTCGACATCCGCACCGGACAGGTGGGCCGGCTCATGGGGGAGGCGGGCCACCGGCTGCTGCTGAGACCGGTCGGCGGGGGCCGGGAGTGGGATTGCGAGCCGGACGACGTGCGGCCCGCGACCGCGGCGGAGCGGATCAGTGCGACGACGGCGTATGTGAACGCCCGCAGCAGGGGCGAGGTGACCTGACGTCGCCGTCCCGAGCCTGCTTCGCTCACTCGGCGCAGGGGTGTGAACTGCACTCGTTCTAGGGAAGAATGAGCATTTATTAGCGATCACGAGTGATACGTCTCTACGGTCGGTTTTGTGAATCTGACCGAGTGGGCGAAGGCTCAGGGCATCCATCCGCAGACCGCGCGCCGTTGGTTCCGTGAGGGAACGATGCCGGTGCCTGCGATGCGGGTGGGTCCGCGCACGATCCTGGTGAACGTCGAGGCCAACCAGGCCGTCGGTGTCGTCGGTGGTGTGGGTCTGTATGCCCGGGTCTCCTCCCACGACCAGAAAGCCGATCTGGAACGGCAGACCACTCGGTTGGTGGAGTGGGCGGCGAAGGCCGGACACCGGGTCGTGCGCGTCGAGTCCGAGGTCGCCTCGGGCATGAACGGCTCGCGGGCCAAGGTCCGCCGTCTGCTGGCCGACCCGTCGGTGACGACGGTGGTCGTCGAGCACAAGGACCGCCTGGGCCGGATGAACGTCGAGCTCGTCGAGGCCGCGCTGGCCGCGCACGGTCGCCGATTGGTCATTCTTGACGAGGGTGAGTTCGAGGATGACCTGGTCCGCGACATGACCGAGGTGTTGACCTCGTTCTGCGCCCGTCTGTACGGCCGCCGCTCGGCGAGGAACCGCGCGCAGAAAGCGCTTGAGGCGGCTGCGGAGTGAGCGAGCGCAAGAAGCCGTTCCGTCCGATCCGGGACCCGTTCGTGGTCCAGGACGCGACGGGTGTCGCGATCCGCACCCGCGTCAAGGACCTCGCGCCTGCCGATGACAAGGTCATCCGGCTGATCGGCGCCCACATGGGCGGTCTCGCCGCCGCTGACCTCGCTCTGTATTCCCGGGCCGGCTTCGAGCGGAACAAGGACACGTGGGCGGGCCGTAAGCAGGGTCTGACGGCCCGGTCGTCGTCCCGGTGGGCGGGCGCGGTCACCAAGGGCACCCACGACCAGTACGCTCTCGCCCGTCGCGGCCAGTTCGCCTACCGGGACACGCTCTACGACGGCATCCGCATGCTCCTCCACCGTCTGTCCCTACCTGTCGGGGAAAAGGGCACCAAGGGGAAGCCGGGCGGGTACCGGTCGCAGGGCGAGTGGTTCCACAAGTCCCGCCGCCTGAACATCCTCCACGCCCGTCTCGCGGCCGTGGAGGAGGACATCGCGACCGGGCGGGTGCACGTCGTGCGCGGCGGGAAGAAGCTCGCCCGCAACCGGCACAACCTCGCCGCCGCCGGGCTCACCGAGGCCGGATGGCGGGACCGTTGGGAGGCGGCTCGCTGGTTCCTGAGCGCGGACGGGGAGTCGGGGAAGCGGTTCGGGAACGAGACGATCCGCGTCACCCCCGACGGCGAGGTCAGCATCAAGCTGCCCAAGCCGCTGGAGCACCTGGCGAACGCGCCGCGAGGCCGGTACGTCCTGTCCGGCCGGGTCTCCTTCGCATACCGGGGCGATGAGTGGGCCGACCGCATCACCGGGAACCGGGCGGTCGCGTACGAGATCCACTACGACACGGTCAAGAGCCGCTGGTACCTGACCGCATCGTGGAAACGCCCCGTCGTCCAGGCCATCCCACTCAAGGCCGCACGGGCGGGCGGGTTGATCGGCGTGGACACCAACGCCGACCACTTCGCCGCCTACCTCCTCGACAAGCACGGCAACCCGACCGGGAACCCGCAACGCTTCGGGTATGACCTCACCGGGTCGGCGAACCACCGCGACGCCCAGCTGCGGCACGCGCTCAGCCGGCTGCTGCGCTGGGCCACACGCATCGGTGTCGCCGCGATCGCCGTCGAAGATCTGGACTTCTCCGACAGGAAGACCCGCGAGAAGTTCGGCCGCAAGAAGCGCTTGAGGCAGCTCATCCACGGCATCCCCACCGCCAAGGTCAAGGCCCGGCTGGTCAACATGGCCGCCGAACACGGCCTCGCCATGGTCGCCGTCGACGCGGCCTACACCAGCAAGTGGGGCGCCGAGCACTGGAAAACGCCCCTGACCAGCAGTAAGCGTGCGATATCCCGCCATGATGCCGCGGGAATCGCTATCGGAAGGCGCGCCCTCGGGCACCCGATCCGGCGACGGACGAAACCGCCCCGCCACCACCAGAGCGATGGTGACGGGCATCGGAACGTCCAGGCCGAACCGGGCACCCGGGGGCGTGAGGGACTCCGCCGGACACGGAACGGAACCAGCCCCCCGAGGGCGGCGACCGGCCGTGCGGTCACAGCGGGGAACCAGCGTGTCCAACACCGTTCGGGACACGCGACTGAGCATGGGCCCTGGCAACAGGACTCACTCCCGCTCAGATTTTAGGAACGGTGTGGGAGGCGAGACAGGGGCGTAGGCGGTGAGTAGCAGCGCGATGTCGTCCACTCGGTTCGGGGACTGGCCGGCGTCCTGCAGGAGTGCGTCGGCCAGGTCTTCCAGGGAGCCCACGCATGCATGTGCCAGCGTGGTCCGCAGCTGGTCCATGCCCACACCGATGTCGGACTCGCGCGCCTCGATCAGTCCGTCCGTGTAGAGGGCCAGGACCGAGCCCGGCTGGACACGCAGCTCCGATTCCGGGTATTCGGCAGTGTGGTCCACTCCGAGCAGCGGGCCGCCCGGCAGATCCAGGAACTCGGTGTGCCCGCCGGGCCCGCGCAGCAGGGGCTGGCAGTGGCCTGCGCGGACCACCCGCGCGACTCCCGGGCCCGGGTCGAGCAGGACGTAGCAGCAGCTGGCGAGGAGCCCGCCGCCGAGATCGAGGAGCTGCCGGTTGATCCCGGCGATCACATCGCTCGGTCGGTGGCCCGCGGAGGCGAAGGCTCGTACCGCGCTTCGCAGCTGGCCCATGGTGGCTGCGGCTGCGACGTTGTGGCCCTCGACGTCTCCGACGACCAGCGCGACTCCGCGCTCGGTGGGGATCGCGTCGTACCAGTCGCCGCCGATGTCCATCCCGCGGGTACCGGGCAGGTACCGGCCGGTGACGCGGACGCCCGGCACTGTGGGCAGTCGGTGCGGAAGCAGCGCGTTCTGCAGGCCCCGGGCGAGGGCGAATTCGGCGTCGTAGAGCCTGGCACGTTCCACTGCCTGGGCGATCAGCCCGCTCATGGCGGTGAGGAGGCTTCGTTCCTCGGTGGAGAACCGATGGACCTCGTCGTAGCCCAGGATGCATGCGCCCACGGGGCGGTTGGAGGCGATCAGGGGCAGGAACACAAAGGAGCTGGACTCGGTGGGGAGCTCGGGATAGGACCGCGAGAACTCCTCCCGCGATTCGATGAACAGCGGGACCCCGGAGGTCAGCGCCCCGGTCACGGGCTCCCGGGCGTGCTGCAGCGGCTTGCCGTCGAACTGCTCCAGGAAGCTCTCGCGGTAGCCGCGCTGCGACAGCAGACGCATGTGCCGTTCGTGCACCACGTATATCGCCAGCCGATGACCGCCGACGGCGGGCAGGAGCTGGTCGGCGACGACATCGCACACCTCGCGCGCGGTGACCGCCTCGGTCAGGGCGCTGCTCATCTGAAGGAAGCGATAGATGGCACCCAGGCGCGTCGGCACGGGCCGCGAGGACGGGGTGGCCTCTCCCGCCTCCTCGGGTGGTGATCCGGGCTGGGCCCCGGCCGGGACCGGTTGTCCGGCCGGCGCTGCCCAGCCGGTCATGCCCTGCGCATCCGGGCGGAGGGAGAACACGAGCCACTGGTCGGGGTGCTGGGCCAGGAAGGAGACGGGCTGCTGGGAGATCCTGGCGGCCCGGAAGCGGTCCTCGTAGGCGGGATCGGCAAGCCACGGAAGGACGTCCCAGGGACGCCGGCCCATCAGATCCTCCCGGCGTACGCGCATCAGCCGCAGCAGACTGTGGTTGGCGTACGTCACACATCCCTCCCGGTCGAGAGAGAAGAAGCCGTCCGTGAGCCGCTCGATGGCGGCGACGGCGGACGTCGAGGCCCCGAGGTCGAGGACCCCGCCCACCAGGTGGGGCCTGGCCTTTCCGTCCGTGCTGGTCTCAGGTATCCGGCCCCACAGCTCGATGGTGCGGTGGCCGCCGCCCTTCTCCGGCACGCGCAGGCACTGGCCCAGGACGCGGCCGCCCTCGACCGCGGTACGGGCGGCGGCCCGGAAACCGGGACGGTCGGCGGGGTGCAACTTGGCCGCCAGCGTGGCCACTTGTCCGTCGTACTCGTCCGGGGCGAGGCCGAAGATCGCACACAACGTGGCATCCGCCGCGAGGGCTCCCGTGTCGAGGTTCCAGTCGAACAGGCCTACCCGTACCGCCGAGGCGGCCGGCACCGGGACCTCCACCGGGGCGGTCTCCATGTCGCATCCGATATCGGCGCCGCGCGCGCTCAGCCCGGCGAGCGATACACCGAGGCGGGCGGCCGCGGTACGCAACTGCCGTCGCTGCGCCTTGGACAGCCCTTCCCCTCCGGGCCTGGCGGCCCACACCACGGCCATGGACCCGAAGGTTTCCCGCCCCGCCGTGACCGGTACGGAGGCGGAGCCGAAGGGGTAGGGCAATGACACCGCGAGCTGGGGAAATCGCCGCATGGTCTCATCGGCGTCGACCAGATGGACCGTCCTCCCCGAGCGGAACGCCTCCGCCACCGGAATGGGACTGTTCACCGGAATCCGCCGCCAGCCGCCGAGCAGGGATGGCGGCATCCCGGCAGCCGCTGCGAGTACCAGCGTGTGACGGTTGCGAGAGATCAGGAACACACTCCCGGCGTGGGCACCGGTCACCTCTACGGCTCTGAGGACGGCGTCAGCCAGTGCGTCGTCACGCTCTGCCGCGCCTTCGGCGCTCGTAGTGCCGAAGGGGCGCGTACTCAACCTGGTATCGCTGGACGACACGCTGGCCTCGATCGCTGCGATGGTGGCGTGGCCTGCACGTCAGGAGTGTCTCTCCAATTCTCGTATGGAATGGCCCATTGCGAAACCCGGCCGGACGTCGCTCCGCCGGAGGGGTCAGTCCCGGAGGCTGATCATGCGCTCCGGTTGTCCCGTGGCGCGGGCGATCGTGGTGAAGTCCCGGTCGTAGTGCAGGAGCGTGAGACCGGCCTCCTCGGCAACCGCGGACACAAGGAGGTCGACGGGGCCGGCGCTGCGGTGTTGACCCTTGGCGGTGAGCAGTTCCTGCACCGCACGTGCCCGCCGGTAGATGCCGTCCGGGATCGGGCACCAGGCGTAGTGGGCGTGGACGGCGTTCCTCAGCCGCTCCCGGTCCGCGGTCGAACGGGCGGAGTAGAGAAGTTCGAGTTCCGTGAAGTCGCAGATCGCGACGAGACCGGCGCCAATCCTCTCGTCCCACTCGGCCGTGGTCCGGCCGAGCAGGACACGGGCGAGGGCGGAGGTGTCGATGAGGTAGTCCGCGACGCTCACTCACGCGCTCCCGGGCGAGACGGCGGTCTCGTCCTGTCCGCTGCGGTATCTGCGCTTGTCCAGGAGGATGTCCATGTCCAGCGCGCCTTCCGCGACGAGCTCGCGGGCCTCTTCGAGGGAGCGCAGCCGCCGGTAGCGAGCGGTCACCTCGCGCAGTGCCGTGTTGATGGTGTCCCGTTTGGTGGCGGTGCCGAGCTCCTTGGCGGCTGCTTCGAGGGCGTCGTCGTCGAGATCGATGACGGTGCGGCTCATGGGGCCCTCCTCCGTGATGTATACGCTCGGGTATATCAGTATACCTGCGTCTCTATATACTGCGCGGCGGGCGATGAGTTCTCTCGCTTCGCGCCGTCCTACTCGCATGGACAAACAATTCAGCGCAACGCTGCAGAAGAGCCCCGCGAAGGGCGGCTGGACCTATCTGGTGTGGCCCGAGTCGGTCGAGTTCTTCGGCACCCGGGGCCTGGTCAAGGTCCGGGGGACGATCGACGGGCATCCGTTCCGGAGCTCCTTCATGGCTCTGGGGGACGGTACGCACAAGCTGCCCGTGAAGGCGGACGTACGCAAGGCGATCGGCAAGGAGGCCGGGGACAGCGTGACGGTCCGCCTGGAGGAGAGGGTGAACGACTGATCGCTGACCGGACCCGGTCAACCGACAGCGGTCCGTACGGGACAATGGCCGCATGAGCCTGTTCCGTGATGACGGCGTCGTCCTGCGCACCCAGAAGCTGGGCGAGGCCGACCGCATCATCACGCTGCTCACGCGCGGGCACGGGCGGGTCCGCGCGGTCGCGCGGGGCGTGCGGCGGACCAAGTCCAAGTTCGGGGCCCGGCTCGAGCCCTTCTCGCATGTCGATGTGCAGTTCTTCGCCCGGGGCAGCGAACTCGTCGGCCGCGGGCTCCCTCTGTGCACGCAGAGCGAGACCATCGCTCCGTACGGTGGCGGCATCGTCACCGACTACGCCCGCTACACCGCCGGCACCGCCATGCTGGAGGCCTCCGAGCGGTTCACCGACCACGAGGGCGAGCCCGCAGTCCAGCAGTACCTCCTCCTCGTCGGAGCCCTGCGCACCCTCGCCCGCGGCGAGCACGCGCCGAATCTCATCCTTGACGCGTTCCTGCTGCGCTCCCTCGCCGTCAACGGCTACGCGCCCAGCTTCGAGGACTGCGCGAAGTGCGGAATGCACGGGCCCAACCGTTTCTTCTCCGTCGCCGCCGGCGGCGTCATATGCGGCGACTGCCGGGTTCCCGGCAGCGTCGTACCCTCTGCGGAGGCCATCGGTCTGCTCAGTGCGCTGCTGACCGGAGACTGGCCCACGGCGGACGCGTGCGAGGCGCGCCACGTCAGGGAGGGCAGCGGGCTTGTGTCCGCCTATCTGCACTGGCACTTGGAGCGCGGCCTGCGCTCGCTGAGGTACGTCGAGAAGTAGAGAAATAGGAGATGTGAACCGCATGGCACGACGCGGAATCCTGGGCAGGTCCCGCCGCGAGTACAAGGTCCCCGAGCCGCACCCCTCCGGCGCGCGCCCGCCGAGGATCCCCGGCGAGCTGGTGCCGAACCATGTGGCGTGCGTCATGGACGGCAACGGCCGCTGGGCCAAGGAGCGTGGCCTGCCGCGCACCGAGGGTCACAAGGTCGGCGAGGGCGTCGTCCTCGACGTCCTGAAGGGCTGCATCGAGATGGGCGTCAAGAACCTCTCCCTGTACGCCTTCTCCACCGAGAACTGGAAGCGCTCGCCCGACGAGGTGCGCTTCCTCATGAACTTCAACCGCGACGTCATCCGCCGCCGCCGCGACGAGATGGACGAGCTCGGCATCCGTATCCGCTGGGTCGGCCGGATGCCGAAGATGTGGAAGTCGGTCGTCCAGGAGCTCCAGGTCGCGCAGGAGCAGACCAAGAACAACGACGCGATGACGCTGTACTTCTGTGTCAACTACGGCGGGCGCGCCGAGATCGCCGACGCCGCGGCCGCCATCGCGGCGGATGTGAAGGCCGGCAAGCTCGACCCGTCGAAGGTCTCCGAGAAGACGATCCAGAAGTACCTGTACTACCCGGACATGCCGGACGTCGACCTGTTCCTGCGCCCGAGCGGTGAGCAGCGCACGTCCAACTACCTGATCTGGCAGAGCAGTTACGCCGAGATGGTCTTTCAGGACGTGCTGTGGCCGGACTTCGACCGGCGGGATTTGTGGCGGGCGTGCCTGGAGTTCGCACAGCGGGACCGGCGGTTCGGCGGGGCGATCCCGAACGAGGAACTGGAAGCGATGCGGGGCCGCGAAGAGGGCACGTCCGCGTGAGCGAGCGGTGAGTTTCCCCCACCCCAACCCTTCCCGAAAACCCTGACGGGACGGACGGGTGGGGGCCCCGCTCCCGAGAGTGGCAGCTTCGCGCCGCGGACGGCGGGTGCCGCGGGTGTTCAGTGGCGACCGGCCCCTTGTGTCCTCAATCGCCGGACAGGCTTGATGTTCAAGCCTGTCCGGCGATTGAGGACCGGGGTCCGGGGCGGAGCCCCGGTTACTTTGCGGCGGACGCCGCGCACTCCGCGCATGTGCCGAAGATCTCGACCGTGTGCGCCACATTCACGTAACCGTGCTGCGCCGCGATCGTCTCCGCCCACTGCTCCACCGCCGGCCCCTCGACCTCGACCGCCTTGCCGCACACCCGGCACACCAGATGGTGGTGATGGTCGTCCGTCGAGCAACGCCGGTAGACGGACTCGCCGTCGGACGTGCGCAACACATCCACCTCGCCCGCGTCCGCGAGCGACTGCAACGTGCGGTAGACCGTGGTCAGGCCCACCGAATCGCCGCGGTGCTTGAGCATGTCGTGCAAGTCCTGCGCGCTGCGGAACTCATCCACCTCGTCGAGCGCCGCAGCCACCGCGGCACGCTGCCGGGTCGACCGGCCTCGCACCGGGGCGGTGTTCCCACCGATTGGCGCCGTCGTCACAGGTGCCTCCTTGCTTAGCCCGCACAGTGTCGGGCCATTCTGCCAGGCCCGGGGTCAGACCTTGACGTCGTCACCCGGCCGTCGTGTGCCCGGCCCCTCCATGGTGCACTCGGCCTCGCTCGCCTCCAAGGCTCGCGCACGCCGTCTGGCGAGGGGCGTCGCCAGCGCGGTCAGCGTCACGAAGATGGCTATGGCCAGCAGGACGATCGTCGCGCCCGGCGGTACGTCCTGGTAGTACGAGGTGGCCGTTCCGGCCAGCGTGACGGCGATGCCGATCCCCACCGCCACCGCGAACGTCGCCTTGAACGACCGCGAAATCTGCTGAGCCGCGGCCACCGGCACCACCATCAACGCGCTGACCAGCAGCAGCCCTACCACCCGCATTGCCACACTGACGGTGACCGCCGCGGTCACGGCGATCAGCAGATTCAGCGCACGCACCGGCAGACCGGTCACGCGCGCGAACTCCTCGTCCTGGCTGATGGCGAACAGCTGCCTGCGCAGCCCCAGCGAGACCAGCACCACAAAGGCGGCGAGCACCGCTATCGCGGTGAGGTCCTCGTCGGAGACCGTGGACAGCGAACCGAACAGGAACGAGCTCAGATTCGCGGTGGACCCGGCGTCCGAGATGTTGATCAGCAGGACGCCGCCCGCCATGCCGCCGTAGAAGAGCATCGCCAGCGCGATGTCGCCGCGGGTGCGTCCGTACGCCCGGATCAGCTCCATCGTGATCGCGCCCGCGACCGAGACGACCGTGGCCATCCATATCGGGTTGGTCGACAGCAGAAAGCCGAGGCCGACGCCGGTCAGCGCGACATGACCGATGCCGTCGCCCATCAGGGCCTGCCGCCGCTGCACCAGATAGATGCCGACGGCCGGCGCGGTGATGCCGACCAGCACGGCGGCGATGAGCGCCCGCTGCATAAAGGCCGTCTCGAGGATTTCCATGATCAGGTCAGCAGTCCCGTGCGGAGCGGCTCGTCGGCCGCATGCGGATGTACGTGGTCGTGGCCGGGCAGCGCGTGCTGGCCCACGGCCTGCGGAGGCGGCCCGTCATGGACCACACAGCCGTCGCGCAGCACCACCGCGCGGTCGATCAAGGGCTCCAGCGCGCCCAGCTCGTGCAGCACCAGCAGCACGGTGGTCCCGGCCGCGACCTGCTCGCGCAATGTGCCGGCCAGGATCTCCTGGCTGACCAGGTCCACGCCCGCCATCGGCTCGTCCATGATCAGCAGTTCCGGGTCGGAGGCCAGCGCACGCGCTATCAGCACCCGCTGGTGCTGGCCGCCGGAGAGGGCGTCCACCGAGTCCTTGGCGCGGTCGCCGAGCCCGACGAGATCTATGGCACGCTGCACCGCCGCCCGGTCGGCCTTCGACAGCCGGCCCAGCCTCGTACGCGACAGACGCCCGGAGGAGACGACCTCACGCACCGTCGCGGGCACGCCGCTCGACGCGGTGGTGCGCTGCGGTACGTAACCGATGCGCGACCACGCGTGAAAGCGCCGCAGCTCCGTGCCGAACAGGGCGATCTCTCCGCCGGTGAGCGGCACTTGGCCGATCAGGGAGCGTACGGCGGTGGACTTGCCCGAGCCGTTGGCCCCGAGCAGCGCGACGACCTCGCCGCGCTGGACGGTGAGGTCGATGCCGCGCAGCACGGGCCGCGAGCCGAGCGTGGCCTGAGCCCCGCGGACGGATATGACGGGCTCCATGGTCATGCCGTGCGCCTCCGATGCTGTCTTGCGTGCCTTGCGCGTCACTTCGCGCCGAGAGCCTTCTGCAGCGCGGCGAGGTTCGAGTCCATGACCTCGAGGTAGTCACGGCCCTTGGACTTGTCCGTGATCCCCTCGAGCGGGTCGAGGACGTCCGTCTTCAGACCGGCGTCCTTGGCGAGGGTCTTGGCGGTCTTGTCGCTGGCGAGCGTCTCGAAGAAGACCGTGGAGACCTTGTCCTTCTTGGCGACGTCCTGCAGCTCCTTGATACGGGCCGGGCTGGGCTCGGACTCGGGGTCCAGGCCCGCGATGCCCTCCTGGTCCAGGCCGTACCGCTCCGCGAGGTAGCCGAAGGCTGAGTGGGTGGTGATGAAGGTCTTGGTCGCGGTGTTCTTCAGACCCTGCTGGAACTTCGCGTTCAGCCCGTTCAGCTTCTTGACCAGCTCGTCGGTGTTCTTCCGGTAGTCCGCGGCGTGGTCCGGGTCGGCCTTCTCCAGGGACTTTCCGACGCCCTTGGCGACCTCGGAGTACTTCACGGGGTCGAGCCAGATGTGCGGATCGGCGCCCGCCTCGTCCTCGTGGGCGTGCTCGTCGTGGCCGGGCTCCTCGTGGCCGGGCTCCTCGCCACCGTGGCTATGGCCGCCCTCGGTGCCGTGGTGCTCCAGCTTGGTGAGTGTGGCGGCGTCGACCTTGTTCTTCGCCTCGGACTGGGCGATGGCCTTGTCGGCGGCGGGCTGGATGCCCTTGAGGTAGAGGATGTAGCCGGCTTCGTTCAGCTCGGCGGTCTGGCGGGGCCCCAGTTCCAGGTCGTGCGGCTCCACGCCCGGCTTGGTCAGAGTGGAGACGGAGACGTGGTCGCCACCGATCTGCTCCGCGAGATACTGCATAGGATAGAAGGACGCCACCACCTTCAGCTTGTCGCCGTTCTTGCCGCCGGCGGCGGCATCGGAGCTGGAGCAGGCGGAGACGGCCATGAGGCCGAGGGCGACGGCTCCGGCAGCGGCTGTGGTGGGTATGAGGCGGCGTACGTTCATGACAGTCATTTTCAACAAAACTGGAAACGATTGTCAACAAAGCTGCCGAGGCCCCCTGCCTCCGAACCGATTTGATCCAGGGGGCCGGGCCGCCGGTAACCTGAAGCATTCGCCGTTCGTCGTCGTCGTAATGAAGAGAGCACCGTGGCCGCCGACAAGATCGACACCATCGTCAACCTGAGCAAGCGCCGTGGCTTCGTCTACCCGTCCAGTGAGATCTACGGCGGTCAGCGGGCCGCCTGGGACTATGGGCCGCTGGGTGTCGAACTGAAGGAGAACATCAAGCGTCAGTGGTGGCGCTACATGGTCACCTCGCGCGAGGACGTCGTCGGTATCGACTCGTCGGTGATCCTTGCCAGTGAGGTCTGGGAGGCGTCGGGCCACGTCGCCACCTTTACCGACCCGCTCACCGAGTGCACCTCCTGCCACAAGCGCTTCCGCGCCGACCACCTGCTGGAGGCGTACGAGGAGAAGCACGGCAGGGCCCCCGAGCGCGGCCTCGCCGACCTGAACTGCCCCAACTGCGGCAACAAGGGCACCTTCACCGAGCCCAAGAACTTCTCCGGCCTGCTCTCCACACACCTCGGCCCCACCCAGGACTCCGGCTCCGTCGCCTATCTGCGCCCCGAGACCGCCCAGGGCATCTTCACCAACTTCGGCCAGGTCCAGCAGACTTCCCGCAAGAAGCCGCCGTTCGGCATCGCCCAGATGGGCAAGTCGTTCCGGAACGAGATCACGCCCGGCAACTTCATCTTCCGCACCCGCGAGTTCGAGCAGATGGAGATGGAGTTCTTCGTCAAGCCCGGCGAGGACGAGCAGTGGCAGGAATACTGGATGGAGCAGCGCTGGAACTGGTACCGCGACCTCGGTCTCCGTGACGAGAACATGCGCTGGTTCGAGCACCCGGCCGAGAAGCTCTCCCACTATTCCAAGCGCACCGCGGACATCGAGTACCGCTTCCAGCTCGGCGGCAGCGAGTGGGGCGAGCTCGAGGGCGTCGCCAACCGCACCGACTTCGACCTCACCGCGCACTCCAAGGCGTCCGGCCAGGACCTGTCGTACTTCGACCAGGAAGCCGGCGAGCGCTGGACCCCGTACGTCATCGAGCCCGCTGCCGGTGTCGGCCGCGCCATGCTCGCCTTCCTCCTCGACGCGTACAACGAGGACGAGGCCCCCAACGCCAAGGGCGTCATGGAGAAGCGCGCGGTGATGCGTCTCGACCCGCGCCTCGCGCCCGTCAAGGTCGCGGTGCTGCCGCTGTCCCGCAACCCGCAGCTCTCGCCGAAGGCCAAGGGCCTCGCCACCGACCTGCGCAAGAACTGGAACATCGAGTTCGACGACGCCGGTGCCATCGGCCGCCGCTACCGTCGCCAGGACGAGATCGGCACGCCGTTCTGCGTCACCGTCGACTTCGACACCCTCGATGACAACGCCGTGACCGTGCGCGAGCGCGACACCATGAAGCAGGAGCGGGTCTCCCTGGACCAGATCCAGGGCTACCTCGCCAGCCGCCTGATCGGCTGCTGACGCCCGCGGAGGTAGACGAAGGGCCGGCCGGGCCACAGCCCGGCCGGCCTTGTCATACCGCTCACAGCTCCTGGAAGGTAGCGCCTGAGCGCCCGTTGAACGCCCGCTGGGCTACGCATGGGACAACAGCGCGACAAGAATCTGCTGTTGATGTTGTCCCTGCTGCACACTGGGCGCAGTCGTCACCAGGAGGACACGATGCCGTCCATGACCACCAGCAAGGTCAGCAGATGGGATGGGCACGGCCGCGAACACATAGTGCACGTGCAGAAGTCGGGCATGCAGCGGACGCTGACCTGCGACACCTGCGGCTGGCGCAAGGGGGCGCAGTTCCTGCCGTGGCTCAAGGCCGAGGAACACCTCGCCGAGGCACACCAGGCGACGGTCGACCCGAGCGCGTGAGTTGAACGCTCCGGCCTCAACGCTTTGGCCCGGGCCTTTTGGCCCGGGCCTTTTGGCGTGGGCGCCTGGCTTCAGGCGCTCAGGCCGCGCAGCACCAGATCCGCGACCGCCGCGAACTCGCCGTCGATCGTCGGCTTCCGCCACTCCGGCGCATACGCCGGATCATGGAAACGGGCCGTCGCGTCGAACACCGCCTGCGCCGCCACGCTCGGCTCCATGAACGCGAACTGCTCGGCGCGTACGCCCTCTTCGATGATCTCCCGCAGCTGCGTCACCAGCTCGCGGATGTGCTCCTCCACGACGCCGCTGTTCTCCTCGATCAGCACGCTGTATGTGGCGAACAGTTCCGGATCGTCACCGGCCTTGTGCCGCTTCGCCTCGAACAGCGTCGTCAGCCAGAAGCGCAGCCGGACCGGGGCGGGGTGCTCCGTGCCATTGGTGATCTTCGCCAGCTCCACCACGGTCCGCTCCAGCCAGCGGCTGGTCACCGCCTCGCGCAGCGCCGCCTTCGTACGGAAGTGGCGGTAGACGCTGCCATGGCTGACGCCGAGCGCGCGGGCCACATCCACGACCGTGGCCTTCGCCGGGCCGTAGCGGCGCAGAACATCCTCGGTCGCCTCGAGGATCCGCTCGGGGGTCAGTGCTTCGGGCGTCATCGCGTCTGTGCTGCCTTTCGCTGGACAAGAATCCAGACGGTACCGGCCCGTCAGTGCTCGCTGTCCAAGTGCGCCATCTGCGCGGTGGGGTAACGGTCGCCCGCGGCCGCACCGGCCGGGACGGCCCGCTCGATCGCGGCGAGCTCGTCGGCGTCCAGGGTGACGTCCAGCGCGCCCAGGGCCTCGGTGAGCCGGTCCCGGCTACGGGCCCCGACGAGCGGCACGATGTCCTCGCCGCGGGAGAGCACCCAGGCGATCGCGATCTGCGCGACGCTGACGCCCTTCTGCTCGGAGATCTTGCGCAGCTCTTCGACCAGATCCAGATTGTGCTGGAGGTTCTCGCCCTGGAAGCGCGGGCTCATCCCGCGGAAGTCACCAGGCGCGAGCTCACGGTCGCGGGCGAAGTGGCCGCTGATCAGACCGCGGGACAGCACGCCGTACGCCGTGATGCCGATGCCCAGCTCGCGCGTGGTGGGCAGGATCTGCTCCTCGATGCCGCGCGAGATCAGGGAGTACTCGATCTGCAGGTCCGAGATCGGGGCCACGGCCGCGGCCCGGCGGATCGACTCGGCGCCGGCCTCGGAGAGACCGATGTGGCGCACATGGCCCGCCTCGACCAGTTCGGCGATCGCGCCGACCGTCTCCTCGATCGGGACGTCCGGGTCGATGCGGGCGATGCGGTAGATGTCGATGTGGTCGGTGCCGAGCCGCTGGAGGGAGTACGCGGCGAAGTTCTTCACCGCGGCGGGCCGGCCGTCATAACCGCCCCAGCCGCCGGCCGCGTCGCGAAGGGCGCCGAACTTGACGCTGGTGAGCGCCTGTTCGCGCAGGGCCGCGGGGGCGGTGCGCAGCGCCTCGTTGATCAGCAGCTCGTTGTGCCCCATGCCGTAGAAGTCGCCGGTGTCGAGAAGCGTGATGCCCGCGTCGAGAGCAGCGTGGATGGTGGCGATGGACTCGGCGCGATCGGCCTCGCCGTACAGCGCGGACATGCCCATGCAGCCGAGGCCGAGCGGGGGGACCTGGGGGCCGGTGGATCCGAGGGTGTGAAGGGGGAGCGGGGTGGTCATGACGGCTCCTGTTCGGTGAGGTGACGGATATCAACTATGGCATGACGAATGACAGATTTCAATATCTGTCATTCGTCATGCGTCCTCAGTCCGTGGGCCTCGTCCGAAAACTGGTTATCGCGAGGCTCCCTGGCGAGGTACCGTCACCTGCATGTCTTCGTTCTTCCAGATCTACGAGTGAGAGGGCGGCGGCCCAGTCCCGCCCCCGTCTGATGATTCCCGAGTCACTTCTCACCACGATGGGAGAACCCCGTGGCCAAGAGCCGTAACAACCTCCTCGGCGTGGGCGGACAGCGGAAGAAGCTGTCCCGAGCCGACCAGCAGGGCAACGGTCCCGCGCGCAACGCCGATCGCAAGACGGCCGCAGACCAGAAGCAGGACCTCGTGCGCAAGATGCGCGAGCGCGCCCTGGGCGACAGCACGCCCGATGCGCCGCAGGAGCAGCAGGCCTGATCAGGACCGTGGGCCCGGACCGCGCGATGCGGTCCGGGCCCACGGCCATGTCCGGTGCTGGTCAGCCCACCGGGTCAGTCCACCGAGTCAGTCCACCGTGCGCGGCAGGCGCAGGCTCAGCAGCACAGTCAGCGCGACCATCGCCAGCTGCACCAGCAGCGTGACGGACAGTGCCTGGCGCATCCCCGCCTCCGCGGCCAGCGCCAGGAACAGCGAGCCCAGTGTGGCCACGCCCAGTGCCAGTGCGGACTGCTGCGTCGTCACCATCACCCCACTGCCCACGCCCGCCCGCTCCGTCGGCACCTCGGAGAGCACGATGCGGAAGATGACGGGCAGTTGGAGCCCCTGGCCGAACCCGGCGAGAGCGACGCCCGGCAGCAGTTGTACGAAGCCCAGGTCCGGCCAGCCGCGCCACACGGCCAGCACCAGCAGCGCGATGCCCAGGCCCTGCAGCACTCCGCCCGCCGTCACGATCCGGGTCCCGTACCGCACGACCAGGCGCGGCCCCGCCAGCGACGCCACGAAGAACGCCAGCGCCATCGGCACCAGCGCCATGCCGGACGCCACGGCCCCCATCCCGAGCCCCTGCTGCAGCGCTACCGCGATCACGAACATGAAGCCGCCGAAGCCGATCGAGAACGGCAGCACAAGTGCGAGCCCGCGCCGCAGCGGGATCAGCGCGAACAGGCTCGGCGGCACCAGCGGTGTGCGCCCCTGCCGGTCCGCGCGCCGCTCCACCCGGTAGAAGGCGACCGCCGCGAGGGGGAAGGCCGCGAGCGAGATCCAGGTCCACAGCGGCCAGCCCGCGGCCCGTCCCTCCGTCAGTGGCGCCAGCAGCGTCAGCAGGGCCACGGCGAGCAGCGCGGTGCCGGGGACGTCGACGGGGGCCGGGGACTCCGAGCGCGTCCGCGGGACCGAGCGGGCCGCGAGCACCAGGCCGAGCAGCGCCACCGGCACGTTCACCAGGAAGATCGCCCGCCAGCCGGTGCCCGCGATGTCCGCGGCGACCAGCACGCCGCCCAGGATCTGTCCGGCGACCATGGAGAGACCGGCGGTCGCTCCGTACAGGCCCATCGCCCTGGCCCTGCGCGGTCCGGCCGTCGCCGCCTGGATGGTGGCCAGCGCCTGTGGCAGCATCAGCGCGGCCGCCGCGCCCTGTGCCACCCGTGCGCCGACCAGCGTCCAGGCGTCCGGAGCGAGTCCGCAGGCCAGTGAGGTCAGCCCGAAGGCCGCCATGCCGACGAGGAAGAGCCGGCGGCGACCGTACATGTCCCCGAGCCGTCCGCCGAGGACGAGCAGCACGGCGTACGACAGCCCGTAGCCGGCGACGACCAGTTCGAGGAGTGCGGGGCCCGCTGCCAGGTCGTGGTCGATGGTCGGCAGGGCGACGTTGACAATGAAGAAGTCGATCAGTGGGAGTGCCGCGCCGAGCAGCAGGGTGAACAGCCCGAGCGGACCGAGGGCCGGTCCGCTCGGGCCGGCGGCGGCGCGGACGGGGACTGGAGAAAGGACACTGGACTTACTCACGTCCTCAACGATGCTCGGCCGCGTAGCCTGGTACCAGAGTCTCTCTATCCTGGTACAGGCGGTACCTGGCAATGGGGTGGGGCGTTCGGCATCCTGGGAGTATGACGACGACGATGGTGCAGGAGTCCGACGTACGCAGGCATGAGCTCGCGGGTTTTCTGCGCAGCCGTCGCGAGCGCATCACCCCCGAGCAGGTCGGCCTGCCGCGCGGCCGCCGCAGGCGCACTCCCGGTCTGCGCCGCGAGGAGGTCGCGCAGCTCTCGGCCGTCGGAGTCACCTGGTACACCTGGCTGGAACAGGCCAGGGACATCCAGGTCTCCCCGCAGGTCCTCGACGCCATCGCCCGCGCCCTGCTCCTCGACCCGAGCGAGCGCTCCCATCTCTTTGCGCTGTCCGGCATCGCCGACCCGGCGCCCGGCACGCCCTGCCCGACCGTGACCCCGGCGCTGCGGCAGGTGCTTGAGCAGCTCGAGCCGATTCCCGCCTGCATCATGAACAGCCGTTACGACATCCTCGCGTACAACCGCACCTACGGACGGCTGTTCTGCGACCTCGACTCCCTGCCTCGGGAGGACCTCAACTGCATGATCCTTGCCTTCACCAATGACGGCTGGCGGGCGGCGGTCGCCGATCTCGCGGACGCCACCCGGATGATGGCCGCGAGGTTCCGCGCATCGATGGCCGAACATCTCGCCGAGCCCGCCTGGAAGGCGCTGCTCGCCCGGCTGGAGTCGGCCTCGCCGGAGTTCCGCGAGGTGTGGGCGCGCCATGAGGTCGTCGGCCAGGGCGGCAGGACGAAGTACATCCACAACGCCCATGTCGGCCTGCTGCACCTCGAGCACAACAACCTCTGGCTCGGGCCCGCGGCCGGTCCCCGCCTGGTCAGTTACGTTCCCCTCGACGACGACTCCCGCGAGCGCCTGGAGAAGCTTCAGGCGCTCGCGGTCGCAGGCGTCAGCCCGTGAAGCGGGTCACCGCGGGGACCAGGTCGCCCTGCTTGGCGATGCCCACGGTCCACAGGTCGGCGCTCTGCGGGACCGTGCTGAATCCCCGTACCACCACGGCGGGGTCGGCGCTCTGTTCCCAGCGGCTCTGCTGTCCGTTCCAGCGCAGGGCGACTGAGACCGCGCCCTTGCCGCCGACCGCCCACAGCGTGCCGTCCCCGGCTCGTCCGATCGCCCGGAGCCGGCCGTCGGCGATGTCGGGTGTGGTGACGGCGGCCCACTTCTTGCCGTCCCAGTGCAGCGCGTAGGGGCGATCCGGCCCCTTGGAGTTCACGCCGCCCACGGCCCAGATGTCGTCGGCGCCCAGTGCGGTGATGGCGCTGAGGAAGGGGTCTTCGCCGCCTTTGACCGCGGGAGCGTCGACGCGCTTCCAGGACGTGCCGTCCCAGTGCAGCAGCAGGGCGGTCTGATCGGTGGTGCCGGTGCCGTAGACCGTGCCCGCCGCCCAGATGTTGTCGGGCGCGACGGCGGCGAGGCTGGTGAGTTCGCCCTTGCCGACGTCGGGCAAGGACTGCCGGCGCCAGGCCGAGCCGTCCCACGACTGGATGGCCGGTACAGCGTTCTTGATGGACTGCGGCACCGCCCGGCCGGCTGTCCATGCCTTTCCGTCGGACGTCGTCGCCACCGCGTCGGGCACTACCCGGCCGGCCGGGTCCCGGTCCAGGTTGCGCGTGGTCCACGAAGTGCCGTCCCAGTGCGCCGTGTTGGCGCCGACCGCCCAGATGTCCTTGGCCGAGCGGACGGCGAGCGCCTGCGGGAAGCTGCCGCCCGGCAGGGTCGACTCCTGGGCCCAGGAGGTGCCGTTCCAGCGCAGGGCCAGCGCCTCCACTTCGGTCGAGCTTTTCAGCCGGTAGCCGACGGCCCACGCCTGTTTGTCGCTGAGGGCGGCCACGGCGGTGAGGTCGCCCTTCGTCACGGGGACCGGTGTTGGGCTCCACTGCCCGGCCCGCGCCGGTGACGAGGGGAGGGCGGCGTCCGACCCGGTGGGGGCGGGTGCGGGACCGGCCCAGCCCGTGCCGGCGACGACCAGGCCGCCGGTCGCGATGGCGCCTGCGGCCAGCGCCGCCAGAATGGGCGACCGGCCGAGGTGCGGGCGCCCGGATGACTTGCTCGTATGCATCACGGAAATCCTTCGGTGATCGGCGGTCGGCTACTGGACCGTGGTCTTGATGACGAAGTCGAAGGCGCCGGTGTAGGCGCTGTTCTGCGGACCTGTGAGGGCGATCGTGCAGGCCCGGTTGATGAGCCCGTCGGCGGCGTTGAGCGCGGCGAAGTCCCTGCCGTACGCCTGGGTGTCGTCCGGGAAGTACAGCTGCGTGATCAGCACCGGTCCGCCCGGGGCCTGGACCTGGGTGTGGATATGGGGCGCTCGTCGGCCCCAACGGCCCCAGTAGTCACGGGGGATGATCGTGCTGAGCCGGAAGCCGCCCCTGCTGTTGGTGTACTGGTGGCCGCGCAGCGAGAAGCCGGCGGTGTCGTAGTCGCCGTTCTGGTCGCACTGCCAGAACTCGATGAGCGTCCCGGGCAGGGGCTTACAGGTGGTGTCGTAGACGACACCGGTGAAGTCGAGCCGCACTCCGCGGATGGCCGGGGTGATGAAGTCTCCCCGCTCGGGGGACTGCGGTTTGAAGAGCGGGCCCTCCGTCGACTCCGGGGTCTCGTGACCGTCGCAGGCGGGCGTGACGGCCAGGGGTCGCCCCGCCCGAAGTGCCGCGGTCACCGCGGTCACGGGGGCCGCGGGGGCGGAGGCTGGGGCGGGGGCTGCGGGCGCGGCTCCCGTCGCCGCGAGGGCGGCGGCGGTCAGTCCCACCGAGCTCGCTTTGATGAACGCCCTTCGTGAGCCGGTGTGTTCGCCGTCCGCATCGTGGTCGTGCCGCATCGCGTCTCCTTGCCGGATTCGATCGCCAGGCAGGGCATTCCGTGGGGGGAAGGACCGGGTTCACGCCTACGAGTCCTTGGAATGCCCTGTTCCGAGTCAGCCTGGCCGCTGTCGTGACCGAGCGGATCGATCAGATGACCGGTGGGTTCTCGGCGTTACGAAAGCTCGTCCCGGCGCAGCGCGTCGTCCGCGGCGCCGCGCCGTTCCCTTCCGGCCACCCACAGCGCGATCCGCGTCCGGGACCGCATGCCCAGCTTGTCGCGGACCTTGTCGAGGTGCGTGGCGACGGTGCTCACCGACAGGTCCAGCCGTGCGGCGATCTCGCGGTTGGTCAGGCCCTCGGCGACCAGCGCGGCCACCGCCGTCTCCCGGCCGGTGAGCGGGGAGACGCCGCCGGCGTCGGCGCCGTCGACGGAAGTGGCGTCGTCGCCCGCCCGTAGCGCGTACGCGAGCAGCGCCTCCCAGCGCAGCCCGCGTCCGCCGGCCAGCTCCCGCTCCCGCGCCGCGGCGGGCAGCGCCGCCTTCGCGCGGGCGGCCGCCGCCCCGACCTGCCGCTGCCACTCGGCTTCCGGCTCGGTGTCCAATCGCCGTCGCGCCTGCGCGCCGGCGGCGAACAGCCGCAGCGCCCGCTTCATGTCGCCCTGTTCGGCCGCCACGATGGCCAGTCCTTCGAGCGGATACAGCGCGTGGAAGCTCTCGCCGGGCACGGTGCGCAGTGACTCGGCGAACAGCCCCCGCGCCGCTTCGAGTTCGCCCAGGGCGAGCCGTATCGCACCGGCGGTGTGCAGCGCGGCCGACGCCTGGCACCAGGGCTGCCGCTTCCTCAGCACGGGCAGGCAGGAAGCCATCAGCGCGTCGCCCTCGGCCGCCTTGCCGGCATGCAGCAGCGCCCAGGCCAGGTGATGCCGACACCACGCCTCGTCCCGGGGGCTGCAGAGCGTGACGACGACGGCCAGGCACTCCGCGAAGTCGGCGACCGCCTCGGAGAACTCGCCGCGGCTCAGCTTGGCGGCAGCCCGCGCGTCCAGCGCGTTGGCGAGTCCCGCGGGATTGTCACGCCGTCGCTCGGCGGCCACCGCCTGTTCCGCGAAGCGCAGTGCGGCCGCCGGGTCCGCCTGCTGACAGGCCGCCCGCGCGGCGAGCGCCAGAGCCGCACCGCCCTGCGGGGAGCAACTGTCCCGCGCCAGCACCTCCGTCAGCAGTGCGCGGGCGGCCGTCAGCTGTTCCTGCTGGAAGCGCACCCGCGCCAGCGCCAATGCGAGCCCGATGTGCGGTGCGCCGTCGCGGTCGGCGGTGTGGGCGAGGGCCGCGGCGAGGTTGTCCCGTTCCTCGGTCAGCGGCCCGTCGGCCTGGTCGGCGAACACCTGGTCCGCGGTCGGCCGCGTCAGTCCGGTCAGCCAGTCGACGGCCCGCTGCCAGGTGCCGTCCAGTTCGCCGGACTCCTCGAGGCGGTCCAGAGCGTAGGCGCGGATGGCGCTCAACTGCCTGAATCTCGCGGTGCCTTCGCCGTCGCCCGGCAGCCGTACGATCAAGGACTTGGCCTCCAGCGCGCACAGCACCGGCAGGACGTGCCGCGGCTGCATCTCGCCGTCCGCGCAGACCGCGGCCGCTCCCTCCGCGTCGAATCCGCCGACGAGAACGGCGAGCCGACGAAAGAGCGTCTGCTCCTGGGGATCCAGTAATCGATGGCTCCAGTCGATCGCGGCGGCCAGCTCGCGGTGCCGCCCGGGCCCCGTTCTGCTGCCGTCCGTGAGGAGGGCGAGCTGGTCGTCCAGTCCGGTCAGGACGTCGGTCAGCGGGAGGGCGCCCGTGCGGCGTGCCGCGAGTTCGATGGCCAGCGGCATGCCGTCCAGCCGTCGGCAGATCTCCGCGACCGTACGGGCGTTGGCGGCGTCCAGCGCGAATCCGGGGGCGCGGCTGCAGGCACGCTCCACGAAGAGCCGTACCGCGTCCGCCCGGAGTACGGCCGCCGGGTCGTCGTCCCCGCCGGGCGGCGACAGGGACAACTCGCCGACCCGGAACACGACTTCGCCGGGTACGCGCAGCACCTCTCGGCTGGTCGCGAGGATACGCAGCCGGGGGCACCGGCTCAGCAGGGCCGCGGCCAGCTGTGCGCACGCCTCGGCCAGATGCTCGCAGTTGTCCAGAATCAGCAGCGTCGAGCGGTCGCCCAGAGCATGGGCGAGCACCTCGACGCCGGTCCTGCCGCCGCGTTCGCCCACGCCGAGCGCGGCGGCCACGGCCTGAGCCAGCCGGCCGCCGTCGTGGAGCGAGTCCAGCTCGACGAGACGGACCCGGCCGTCCCCGGCCCCGCGCAGACCGGCGGCGAACTCCAGCGCCAGACGTGTCTTGCCCACCCCGCCCGGGCCGGTGAGCGTCAGCAGCCGTGACGACCTCGACAGGGCGCGCAGCCGGGACAGTTCGGGCCCGCGGCCGACGAAGGAGTCCAGTGCCCTCGGCAGGTCCCGGCCGGGGGCGGGCGTGGCCGGGGTGGCCGCGCCGTGCTGCCGTGCGGAGCGTCGGCGGAAGGCGCGCTGTCTGCATGCGTCCGAGCAGTAGCGGGCGGGCCGGCCGCCCTGTGCCGGCTTGCCGCCCGGACGCCGGCCACGACCGGGCAGTTCTCTCCCGCATGTCTCGCACGTGCGACTCGGGCTCATCTCCCGAATCCTTGCCCAACGACCGTGGCCGGCACCACCGTGTCCGTACGAAGGTGAGCCACGCCCCACTGCCGGCCGCGCCCCACGATGCCGTACGGGCCCCCCTACTGCGTACGGGCCCCACTGCCCTACGCGCCGGGCTCGGCGCCGACTATGCGGCCGCTGTGGACGGCGTGTGGTCCAGGTCCCGCACTTCCAGGCGGTCCGCTGTGCGCCGTGCCGTCTCCCGCGCCCAGACACCGCTGGTCAGCGCGCCGACCACCAGGATGCACAGGCCGCATCCGGCGATGACCCACCAGGCGGGGCGGCTCGCCGCGACGAAGCCTTCCGCGTACGAGGCGGACGAGACCCCGGCGGCCAGTACGGCTCCGATGACGGCGACGCCGAGGGTCTGCCCGATCTGCCGGCTGGTCGAGGCGACGGCGGCAGCGACCCCGGCCTGGGCGCGGGGCATGCCGGAGACGGCGGTGTTGGTGATCGGCGTGTTCACCATGCCGAAGCCGAGGCCGAACAGGACGTATCCGGCGAAGAGCATCGCATCGGAGGACTCGGCCTCGAAGGCGGCGAACAGCACGCCCGTCGCGCCCATGGCGATGCCGGCGATCACCAGGGGGAGACGGGGGCCGCGGCTGCCGACGAGCCGACCTGCCAGGGGTGCGCAGACGAGGGTCATGGCGGCCATCGGCAGCATGTACAGCCCCGCGTCCAGTGCGGACAGGCCGCGGACGTCCTGCAGATAGAGCGTGTTCAGGAAGAGGAACCCGCCGAGCGAGGCGAAGGCGCAGACCGCGATGACGGTGGCCCCGCTGAACGGCGCGCTGCGGAAGAAGCGCAGATCGATCAGCGGTTCGGCGCGCCTCGGCTCGTACAGCAGCAGTCCCGCGAGCGAGAGGACGGCGAGCGCGCTGAAGCCCAGGATGAGGGGCGAGGTCCAGCCGGCCGACGGCGCCTCGATGATCGCGTACGTGAGCGAGCCGAGGAGCGCGATGACCAGCAGCTGGCCGACGGGGTCGGGGCGGCGCGGCTTCGGAGCGCGGGACTCCGGGATGTAGAGCCAGGTCAGCAGGATTGCGGCGAGGCCGACGGGCAGATTGAGCCAGAAGATCGACCGCCAGCCGACGCTGTCCACGAGCAGTCCGCCGACGAGGGGGCCCGCGGCCATGGAGATGCCGACGACACCGCCCCACGCGCCGATGGCACGAGCGCGCTCGCGCGGGTCGGTGAAGGTGTTGGTGATGATCGACATCGCGACCGGGTTGAGCATGGAGCCACCGGCGGCCTGCACCATTCGGAAGGCCACGAGCGATTCGAGGTTGGGGGCGAGGGAGCAGAGCAGCGAGCCGAGGGTGAACAGCGCGAGCCCGGCCTGGAAGACCCTGCGCCGGCCGATCCGGTCGGCGGTGGAACCGGCGAGCATCAGCAGGGAGGCCAGGACCAGGGTGTATGCGTCGAGAGTCCACTGCATGCCCGCGACGGAGGCGTCCAGTTCCTCGCGCATGGAGGGCAGCGCGACATTGAGGACCGTGTTGTCCAGGCTGACGATCAGCAGGCTCATACAGCAGATCGCCAGCACGAGCAGTTGCCGCCGGTGTGTGAGCTCGGGCATACGCGGATCGTACGGCTGACCAACGACTTCGGCAGTGCGCGACAATGGGCCAATGACCTCGCTCGCCCCTTCCTCGACGCTCAGGATCGGCCCGCACGCCGTGCAGCCCCCCGTGGTGCTCGCGCCCATGGCCGGCATCACGAATGCGCCCTTCCGCACCCTCTGCCGTGAGTTTTCCGGCGGTAAGGGGCTGTTCGTCAGCGAGATGATCACGACGCGGGCGCTGGTCGAGCGCAATGAGAAGACCATGCAGCTCATCCACTTCGACGCGACGGAGACGCCCAGGTCCATCCAGCTGTACGGAGTGGATCCGGCGACCGTAGGCAAGGCCGTTCGCATGATCGTGGACGAGGATCTGGCCGACCACATCGACCTGAATTTCGGCTGCCCGGTCCCGAAGGTGACGCGCAAGGGCGGCGGCTCTGCCCTGCCGTACAAGCGGCCACTGCTGCGCGCGATCCTGAACGAGGCGGTCACGGGCGCGGGAGATCTGCCGGTGACGATGAAGATGCGCAAGGGCATCGACGACGACCACATCACGTATCTCGACGCGGGCCGGATCGCGGTCGAGGAAGGTGTGACGGCGATTGCGCTGCATGGGCGTACGGCGGCGCAGCACTACGGCGGCACGGCGGACTGGGACGCGATCGCCCGGCTGAAGGAGCACGTCCCGGAGATCCCGGTGCTCGGCAACGGCGACATCTGGTCGGCGGACGACGCGCTGCGGATGGTGCGCGAGACGGGGTGCGACGGGGTGGTCGTGGGGCGCGGGTGCCTGGGGCGGCCGTGGCTGTTCGGCGATCTGGTGGCGGCTTTCGAGGGCAGGGACGACTATGCGACGCCGACGCTCAATGAGGTCGCGGTCGTCATGCGGCGGCACGCGGAGCTGCTGGGGGAGTGGATCGGTGACGAGGCGCGCGGCGTGATCGACTTCCGCAAGCACGTGGCCTGGTATCTGAAGGGCTTCTCGGTGGGCTCTCAGATGCGCAAGAAGCTGGCGATCACATCGTCGCTGGCGGAACTGGACGCGCTTCTCGGCGAGTTGGACCTGGACCAGCCGTGGCCGGCGGGCGCGGACGGCCCGCGGGGGCGTACGTCCGGTAACAACCGGGTGGTCCTGCCGGACGGCTGGCTGAAGGACCCGTACGACTGCGCGGGCGTGAGCGCGGAAGCGGAACTGGACACGTCGGGCGGCTGAGCGGCGGCCCGGGTCCGACCGGGCTGAGGGGCGGCCCGGGTCCGCCCGGGGCCCGGCGCACCCGTAGCGCGCTCATCTGATGCAGGCCGGCGGCACCGAGACGCGGATCAGGTGGCCCTGAGTGCCACCCCTCGGCGGCCGTGGGTTAGCGCTCCCGGCCGGGCAAGCAGTACGGACTCAGCCGTGTGTTGCGGTGTGTTACGCGGGTCCGGATGATGGGACAGGACGCTCGTTTGTCGCGTGATTCTCGCCACCCTTGATAAGGGTGGCGCTCAGATGAGCAAATTGACGACGACTGCACCTCTCGGAGGAGTGGCACGCAGTGCCACCCTTCCTGGGTTCATTCGGTCGGGCGACTCGTCGCCATGCGTGGCGCTACCCGCGGTATCCGTCACCTTGAGTATCGATGGCTTCGAGTCTTGAAAACACACTGATGCTCCAACAGTCCACCAAGTACTTTCGATCTGGTGGCGGAGGAGTGGTTACGGCCGTATGACGGCCAGGTGGACGTACCCAGACGCCTTCGATCTGGGTATGTTCCTCGCCGTCAGGGCAGCCACCGAGTCCTCGAGGAGTCGAGACCCGTGTCGGAAAACAAAGATCAGAAGTTCGTCTACGACTTCACCGAGGGCAACAGGGACCTCAAGGGCCTGCTCGGCGGCAAGGGCGCGAACCTCGCCGAGATGACCAATCTCGGGCTGCCCGTCCCTCCGGGCTTCACGATCACCACCGAGGCGTGCAAGGTCTACCTCGACAGTGGCGAGGAGCCCGCGGCACTGCGTGACGAGGTCAGCTCCCACCTCGACGCCCTCGAGAAGACGATGGGGAAGCAGCTCGGCCAGGCCGACAACCCCCTTCTCGTATCGGTGCGTTCAGGCGCGAAGTTCTCCATGCCGGGCATGATGGACACCGTCCTCAACATCGGCCTCTCCGACGCGTCGGTCGTCGGGCTCGCGAAGCAGGCCGGCGAGGAGCGCTTCGCCTGGGACTCGTACCGCCGCCTGATCCAGATGTTCGGCAAGACGGTCCTCGGAGTGGACGGCGAGCTCTTCGAGGAGGCGCTCGAGGATGCGAAGGCCGCCAAGAAGGTCACCGTCGACACCGACCTGGACGCCGCCGATCTGAAGAAGCTGGTCAAGCAGTTCAAGAAGATCGTCTCCCGCGAGGCGGGCCGCGACTTCCCGCAGGACCCGCGCGAGCAGATGGACCTCGCCATCCACGCGGTCTTCGACTCCTGGAACACCGACCGCGCCAAGCTCTACCGCCGCCAGGAGCGCATCCCCGGCGACCTCGGCACCGCGGTCAACGTCTGTTCCATGGTCTTCGGCAACCTCGGCCCCGACTCCGGCACCGGTGTCGCCTTCACCCGCGACCCCGCCAGCGGCCACCAGGGCGTCTACGGCGACTACCTGCAGAACGCGCAGGGCGAGGACGTCGTCGCGGGCATCCGCAACACCGTGGCGCTCGCCGATCTGGAGTCGATCGACAAGAAGTCGTACGACCAGTTGATGCAGATCATGGAAACCCTCGAGACGCACTACAAGGACCTGTGCGACATCGAGTTCACCATCGAGCGCGGCCAGCTGTGGATGCTGCAGACCCGGGTCGGCAAGCGCACCGCCGGCGCCGCCTTCCGTATCGCCACCCAGCTCGTCGACCAGGGCCTGATCGACGAGGCCGAGGCCCTTCAGCGCGTCAACGGCGCACAGCTCGCGCAGCTGATGTTCCCCCGCTTCGCAGACGAAGGAGCACGCGGCGGGAAGGGGCCCGAGCTGCTCGGCCGTGGCATCGCCGCGTCGCCCGGCGCGGCCGTCGGCAAGGCCGTCTTCGACTCGTACACCGCGGTCAAGTGGTCGCGTTCCGGCGAGAAGGTCATCCTCATCCGCCGTGAGACCAACCCCGACGACCTGGACGGAATGATCGCCGCCGAGGGCATCCTGACCTCCCGCGGCGGTAAGACCTCGCACGCCGCCGTCGTCGCCCGCGGCATGGGCAAGACCTGTGTCTGCGGCGCCGAGGAGCTCGAGGTCGACACCAAGCGGCGCCGGCTCACCGTGAACGGGACCGTCATCGAGGAGGGCGACGTCGTCTCCATCGACGGCTCCACCGGCAAGGTCTACCTCGGTGAGGTGCCCGTCGTGCCGTCCCCGGTCGTCGAGTACTTCGAGGGCCGGATGCACGCGGGCGCCGACGACGCCAACGAGCTGGTCGCCGCCGTGCACCGGATCATGGCCTACGCGGACCGGGTACGCCGCCTTCGCGTACGGGCCAACGCCGACAACGCCGAGGACGCGCTGCGCGCACGGCGGTTCGGCGCGCAGGGCATCGGCCTGTGCCGCACCGAGCACATGTTCCTCGGCGAGCGCCGCGAGATGGTCGAGAAGCTGATCCTCGCCGACACCGACGACGAGCGCGAGCATGCACTGCACGCGCTGCTGCCGCTGCAGAAGAAGGACTTCATCGAGCTGTTCGAGGCGATGGACGGACTGCCCGTCACGGTCCGGCTGCTCGACCCGCCGCTGCACGAGTTCCTGCCCGACATCACCGAGCTCTCGGTACGAGTCGCGCTCGCCGAGGCCCGCAAGGACCACAACGAGAACGATCTGCGCCTGCTGCAGGCCGTGCACAAGCTCCATGAGCAGAACCCGATGCTGGGCCTGCGCGGTGTACGTCTCGGTCTGGTCATCCCGGGTCTGTTCGCCATGCAGGTACGGGCGATCGCCGAGGCCGCGGCCGAGCGCAAGAACGCCAAGGGCGACCCGCGCCCGGAGATCATGATCCCGCTGGTGGGCACCGTTCAGGAGCTGGAGATCGTCCGTGAGGAGGCCGACCGGGTCATCGCCGAGGTGCAGGCAGCCACCGGCACCGACCTCAGGCTGACCATCGGCACGATGATCGAGCTGCCGCGCGCCGCGCTGACGGCCGGCCAGATCGCTGAGGCCGCCGAGTTCTTCTCGTTCGGCACGAACGACCTCACCCAGACCGTGTGGGGCTTCTCCCGCGACGACGTGGAGGCTTCGTTCTTCACCGCGTACCTGGAGAAGGGCATCTTCGGGGTCTCCCCGTTCGAGACCATCGACAGGGACGGCGTCGGCGCGCTGGTCCGCAGCGCGGTCGAAGCCGGCCGGGCCACCCGCCCCGGCCTGAAGCTGGGCGTGTGCGGCGAGCACGGCGGCGACCCGGAGTCGGTGCACTTCTTCCACGAGGTGGGTCTGGACTACGTGTCCTGCTCGCCGTTCCGCATCCCGGTGGCGCGCCTGGAGGCCGGCCGCGCGGCGTCCGCGTCCGCGAAGGAGCGGGGCAGCGACTCGCGATAAGACGCCGGAGCCGTCGCCGGGGTCTGGGGGTTCGCCCCCAGTCGGTACCCCGACCCTCACCGACCCGGTGGCGGCTCCGGAACACCGAAGGGGAAGGGGCGGGCGCCTTGTGCGGGGCGCCCGCCCCTTCCATGTTCTTTCGACCTTTCGGTAAAGTCCCGTTGAATTCTTGACATTGCCCGACGGGCCGTTTCCGGCAATCGAATTCCTGCCATTTCGCTACGCGAAAATCAACGGGCGGAGCGCGGCCCGCGGATCCCCATCCGCCGACCGCGCCCCATTACCCGTGCCGGACAGGGAGCCGCACCCTCTGTCGCCCGCCGCCGGTCGCGCAAAGCCCCCCACGGTCTTCGCACGTCCATCGGTGACAGAAAGTTTCCTGCCCGACGTCGTACAGCCTTTCGGTTCCCACCCACCCCTCGCGAGGCGTTTCAACTGTGGCTGAAACACCGTGGTAACGTCCTGTGATGGCGTGCATACTCAGTGGCGGGGGCGATTGCGGATGCAACATGTGGGGGTTCGGTGCTACGTATCCATTTCACTGGCGACGACCTAGCCAGAGTGCGGATGGCGGTCCGCCCTGATGTGTTGTGGGAAACGATTCTCAGCTTTCACCGATTGCGGGAGCGCCGCCGCGTGCTCGTGTTCGGAGAATGGCGATCGGAAGCCCGCGCCCGGTTGAATGGTGAAACACGTCTGATTGCTCCGCTGGTTCCGCAACGGGGTTATTTCCCGGACTTTCTCACGCCTCCCGAAGGGGGCTGCGGGCTGGACGCGGGGCTGGAGGCGGTGCGGGCGACCCCGCCCGCCCGGCTGCACTCCGAGCTGGCTCTGGCGGCCTCTGGACGGGGCGGTGTGCCAGTGCTGCCCGGCCCGCTCGCCGCGCTCGCCGAAGGCGGCTCTGAGCCGCTCGCCCGGCTCGTAGGAGGCCTGCGCGGCTACTACCGCGCCGCCGTCGAGCCGTACTGGCCGCACATCCAGGCCAGGGTCGAGGCGGAGCGTGCCGTACGCGGCCGGGCGCTGCTCGACGGCGGCGCGGGCGAACTGCTCGACTCGCTGCCGCCGGTACTGCGCTGGCGGGCGCCGGTGCTGGAGGCCGACTATCCTGTGGAGCGCGAACTGCACCTGGACGGTCGGGGGTTGCTGCTCCAGCCCTCGTTCTTCTGCCGCGGCAACCCGGTGGTCTACCGGGACACCGCGCTCCCGCCGGTCCTGGTCTACCCCGCCGTCCACAGCTGCGCCCCCGCCTTCGGCGAGACGGGCGGCCCGTCGCTCGGCCGGCTGGTCGGACACACCCGCTCGGCCATCCTGCAGGCCATCCGCTTCGGCTGTACGACCAGTGAACTCGCCCGCAGGGCAGGGGTGTCGCTCGCCTCGGCCAGCCAGCACGCGGCGGTCCTGCGCGAGGCGGGCCTGGTGGTGACGCTGCGCCACGGCAACGCCGTACTGCACACCCTCACTCCGCTGGGCGCCGCCCTGCTGCGGGGCGGCGCCACTGCGGAGGCCGCGGGCTAGGAGCGGAAGGGCCCGGTCACCTCGTAGGTGATGCCGCCGGACGAGGAGCCGCTCGTACCGCGCTGGCTGGAGAAGTACAGCCGCTGGCCGTTCGGAGAGAAGGCCGGTCCGGTGATCTCGGAGGAGGACTGGCCGGTGATCCGCAGGAACACTGCGACGACGTCGTTCGGCGTGATGATGCAGATCTCCAGGTTTCCGCCGTCCTCCGCGACGAAGAGATCGCCGGAGGAGGAGCCGGTGATGTTGTCGACGCCGGTCAGTGGGGCGGGACCGGGGTTGACCAGGTTGTCGTCGTAGGCCAGCTCGTAGGTGCTGTTCAGCAGGTTGACCTGCCAGACGCGGTTGTCGCCCTTGGTGGTGAACCAGACGGTGTCGCCTGCGTAGTGACAGCCCTCGCCGCCGTTGAAGCGCTTGGCGCCGGAGACCTGGTTGCGGGTCGCGGTCGGCGAGCCGTCCGGGTCGGGCACGGTCCCCCAGGTGAAGCTGCCGGAGGTGCCGGTGCCGGCCTTGAGCACCTGGAGCGTGCCGGAGGAGAGGTTGCCCCAGGTGGTGGGGATGAACCGGTAGAGGCAGCCGTCGGACTCGTCCTCGGTCAGGTAGATCACCTGGCGCACCGGGTCGGCGGCGGCGGCCTCGTGCTTGAACTTGCCCATGGCGTCTCTGCGGGTGCTGGTGCCACCCCACGGGTTGGTCTCGTAGACGTAGCCGAGGGAGACCTCCTCGCAGGACAGCCAGGTGTTCCAAGGGGTGGCGCCGCCGGCACAGTTCTGCCGGGTGTTGGAGAGGATCCGGTACGCGCTGGTGATGGTGCCGGAGGAGTTGAACTTCACGGCGCTGGCGCCGCCGCCGGGGTTGATCTCCGAGTTGGAGACATAGATCCAGCCGCTGCCGTCGGCGAAGCAGGCGCCGCCGTCAGGGGCGTTGTGCCAGGTGTAGGAAGTGCCGGAGACGGTCTGCCCGGAGCGGGCGATCACCCGGCTGGTGAACCCGCTCGGCAGCTGAATGCCGTTGGCGTCGGCCGCGCCCAGTGAGCCGTACGGGCCGGGGCCGTTCTGGGCGGGGGCCGCGTACGCGGCACCGCGCATCAGGGTGCCGCCGAAGGCGGCCACGGAAGTGCCGATGACTGCTCCGCGCAGGAAGCTGCGACGTTCCACTTGTCACTCCAGGGTGGTGGTGACCGCCCCGTGGCACCGGTCGGCGCCATGGGGTCCCGCGCTTCCGGAACCTACGAGTGGCGAATTGACTGTACGTCAACGACAGGTGACGCACAGCGGTCGAATGTGCGGGGTTTCGGCCATCGGCACCGTTGCCGGGAGTCCGGAACCGATCGGGCATACCGTCAGGGCGTGTCCGCTACATGGGTTGTGCCGGGATCAGGCGGAATGTCGGTACACGCGGCCGACGAGGGGCGTCGCGCCGACAGCGAAGAGGAAGGCCGCTACTCGTACGAGATCGGCAGCAGCGTGCCCTGCTCATCCGGGTGGAGCAGGGCAGCGAAGCCGGCAGTGTCCACGTCGCGTACGGGCCGGGCGCCTGGATCTCCGTGAGCGGCACCAGCGGAGGGCTGCAGTCGGCGCCCAGCCTGCTCCTCAGGCCTTGAGGCCCTCGTACGTCACCGACGTGAGCTGCTCGGACGCCACCCACAGCCGCTCGCCCGCCGCGTCGTTGCGCGTCCACTTCGCCCGCTTCGACGGCGCGGGCGCACCCCGCCAGAGGAGCTTCGGCCCGGTGAAGGAGTCCGGCCGCACGCCCGGCGCGGTGGCCGCGTACAGCGTCGGCAGCGCGCCCGACTCCGCAGGCTGCGCCATGATCCGGTTGCCGGCCCGGATGAACCGCTCGGTCGCCTTCTTGCCTTCCAGCCGCGCGCCCGCGGTCTGCAGATTGGTGTCCGCGTAGCCCGGATGGGCAGCGGCCGCGACGACGTCGGAGCCCGCCGCGCCCAGCCGCCTGGCCAGTTCGTGGACAAAGAGCAGGTTCGCCGTCTTGGAGCGGGAGTAGGCGACCCAGCGGCGGTAGCGGCGCTCACTGTTGAGATCGCCCATGTCGACATTGGCCAGAGCGTGCATAAAGCTGGACAGGCTCACCACCCGCGCGCCCGGGGTGCCGAGCAGCTTCGGCAGCAGCAGCCCGGTCAGCGCGAAATGCCCGAGGTGGTTGACGCCGAACTGCGTCTCGAAGCCGTCGGCCGTCCTGCCGTAGGGCAGGGCCATCACACCGGCGTTGTTTATCAGCAGGTCGAGGCTCTCGTAGGGATAGCTCGCCGCGAACTCCCGTACGGAGGAGAGTTCCGCCAGGTCAAGGGGCCGGAAATGTACGTCGGCGCCCGGGACCCGGCGGGCTATGTGCTCCTGTGCCTGCTTGCCGCGGGCCTCGCTGCGGCACGCGAGGATCACTCGCGCGCCGCGGCGGGCCAGCTCCTGTGCGGTGACGAGTCCGATGCCGCTGTTGGCTCCGGTGACCACAGCGGTACGTCCGCCCTGGTCGGGGATGTCGCTCGCGTTCCAGCCCGACATGGCTGAACTCCTCGCTAGGGAACCTTGGTAGGTCCACCCTACGAACGATCAGGCAGCGGAGCCACTGTCGACGGCCAGGTCCGTGCCCAGCCGTACCTCGTATGACGTCACCGACACCGACTCGTCGTCCAGACAGTCCCCGCTCGCCAGGTCGAACCGCTGCTTGAGCAGCGGCGACGCCACGAAGGGCCTCCCGGCCGACGAGCCGACCAGACCCCGGGACAGGACCTGCGCCCCGCTGAAGGGGTCCCGGTTGTCGATGGCGTACGACCTGCCGTCGCGGCCCAGGAACACCGCGACCTGGCGGCCGTCGGGCAGCAGCGCCGCGACGCCGCGGCCCGGGGTCAGCAGGGAAAGTGAGCAGAGTGCGAGCCACTCACCGCCGAGGCGGAGCTGGACCTGCGTGTCCGTCTTCTCAGGGGCGATCGTCATCGGGCAGCGGTTCCTTCCAGAGTACGGATTTGCAGTACCGGCAGGTCCGGCTTGACCTGGTCGCGCTCGGGCACGAACTTCACCGTCGGGTCCGGGACTTCGGGCGCGTTCACGAAGGAGACGAAGCGGCGCAGCCGCTCCGGGTCGTTGATGGTCTCGGCCCACTCGTCGCGGTAGCCGGCGACATGGTCCGCCATCAGCGCTTCGAGCTCGGCGCAGATGCCCAGCGAGTCATGGACGACCACATCCCGTACATGACCGAGCCCGCCGTCGATCCGCTCCAGCCAGGTCGAGGTGCGTTCGAGCCGGTCCGCGGTGCGGATGTAGAACATCAGGAACCGGTCGATGAGCCGGACCAGTTCCGCGTCCGAGAGATCCTGGGCGAGCAGATCCGCGTGGCGCGGGGTCGCGCCGCCGTTGCCGCCGACGTACAGGTTCCAGCCGTTGGCGGTGGCGATGACGCCGAAGTCCTTGCTCTGCGCCTCCGCGCACTCGCGCTGGCAGCCGGAGACCGCGGACTTGAGTTTGTGCGGGGAGCGCAGGCCCCGGTAGCGCAGCTCCAGATCGATGGCCATCTTGACCGAATCCTGCACGCCGTAGCGGCACCAGGTCTGGCCCACGCAGGACTTCACGGTGCGCAGCGCCTTGCCGTACGCATGCCCGGACTCGAAGCCCGCGTCCACCAGGCGCGCCCAGATCTGCGGGAGCTGGTCGACGCGCGCGCCGAAGAGGTCGATCCGCTGGCCGCCCGTGATCTTCGTGTAGAGGCCGTAGTCGCGGGCCACTTCGCCGATCACGATCAGCTTCTCGGGGGTGATCTCACCGCCCGGGATGCGCGGCACGATCGAGTACGAGCCGTTCTTCTGCATATTGGCGAGGAAGTGGTCGTTGGTGTCCTGGAGCGCCGCCTGCTCGCCTTCCAGGACGTAGCCGTCGGCGCCGATAGTGGGGGCCAGCGAGGCGATGATCGAGCCGACGGTCGGCTTGCAGATCTCGCAGCCGTTGCCGCCCTTCGCCGCCTCACGGCCGTGCGAGTCGAGGAGTGCCGCGTACGAGGTGATGCGCAGCGCACGCACGATCTCGTACAGCTCCTGGCGGGTCTGCCCGAAGCAGCCGCACAGGCCCTTGTCGACCTCGACGCCCGACGCCTCCAGCTCGGCGTTGACCAGCTGGCCGAGCACCTTGACGCAACTGCCGCAGCCCGTACCGGCCTTGGTGCACTTCTTCACCTCGGGCACGGTCGTGCAGGAGTGCTCGGTGACCGCGCCGCGGATGGTGCCCTTGGTGACGTTGTGGCAGGAGCAGATGACCGCGTCGTCGGGCAGCGAGGACGGGCCGAGCGCGACCGGGGCGCCGAGCCCCGCGGGCAGCACCAGTTGTTCGGGCGAGATCGGCGGGACGGAGCCGGTGAGCGGGCGCAGCATGCCGTACGAGTCGGCGTCGCCGACCAGTACGCCGCCGAGCAGTTCGCCGTCCGGGCCGATGACCAGCTTCTTGTAGACGCCGGAGCGGGAGTCGGAGTAGACGACGTCGAGGCAGCCGTCGGCCGCGCCGTGCGCGTCACCGAAGGAGGCCACGTCCACGCCCAGCAGCTTGAGCTTGGTCGACATGTCCGCGCCGGTGAAGGACTTGACGTCGCCCTCCAGCGAGCCCTCCAGCGCGGCAGCCGCCGTCTCGGCCATCTCGTAGCCGGGTGCCACCAGTCCGTACACCCGGCCGTCCGACGCCAGCGCGCACTCGCCGATCGCGAACACCGCGGGGTCGGACGTACGGCACTGGTCGTCGACCACGATGCCGCCGCGCCCGCCCACCGCCAGGCCCGCGTCGCGGGCGAGCTGGTCCCGGGGCCGTACGCCCGCCGAGAAGACCACCAGGTCGGTGGCGAGGACCGAACCGTCCGACAGGGCCATGCCGTTGACGGCACCCGACTCGTCGACGGTGACTTCCTGGGTGCCGGTGCCCGTGTGGACGGTCAGCCCCATGCGCTCGATGGTCTTCAGCAGGGCAGCGCCGCCGCCGTCGTCGACCTGCACCGGCATCAGCCGGGGTGCGAACTCCACGATGTGCGTCTTGAGGCCCAGCCCCTTGAGCGCGCCCGCCGCCTCCAGGCCGAGCAGTCCGCCGCCGACGACCGCGCCGGTGGTGGCCGTCTTCGCGTACTCCTCGATCGCGAGCAGATCCTCGATCGTGCGATAGACGAAGCAGCCCGCGGCGTCCTTGTTCGGCACCGGCGGTACGAAGGGGTACGAGCCGGTGGCGAGGACGAGCGTGTCGTAGGTGAAGGTCCGCCCGGCGCGCGAGGTGACCGTGCGGGCCGCCCTGTCGATGGTCTCGGCCGGGTCGTCGAGGTGCAGCTCGATACCGTGGCGCTCCATGAAGTCGCCCTCGACCAGGGAGAGGTCGTCCGGGGTGCGGCCCGAGAAGTACGAGGTCAGCTGGACCCGGTCGTACGCGGCGCGGGGCTCCTCGCACAGCACGACGATCCGCGCCCGCTCGGCGACGCCGCGCTCTGCGAGGGCCTCCAGGAATCGCTGGCCGACCATCCCGTGGCCGACGACCACGATTGCGGGGGTGGGCATCGCAGGCATGTCAGAGGCCTCCATCATTGGTGAGCAGGTGGAGCAGGGGTACGGAGTCCGGCAGGGCCTCGTTGCCCTCCCAGGCCCGGGCGAGCGCGCCGACCGCGGCGAGATCCCCGAGCAGCACCCCGCCGACGAGCCGGTCCCCGCGGACGACGACCTTGCGGTACGCGCCCCGGGTGGCGTCGGCGAGCTGGATGACGTCGTCCCCCGGGCGGGGCGTCGGATCGCCGAAAGCGGCGAGATCGAGAGGGCCGGCGGCGGTGCCGGCCGCGCCGGAAGTGATGGTTGCGGTTGCCGCGGGCGGGACTGCCAGGCCCGTCAGGGTCAGCCGGGTCAGGGCGCGGGTGCCGGTGTAGCGGGCGGCTGTGCCGGTGAGTACGGAGGCCAGGACGTCCGCCTGCTCCAGTGCCGTGCCGGCCAGGCCCTGGACGATGCCCGCGTGTTCCGCGCAGTCGCCGATGGCGTGGATGTACGGGTCCGAGGTGCGCAGCTCGTCGTCGACGATAATGCCCTTGCGGACTTCCAGCCCGGCGTCCAGCGCCAGAGTGACCCTGGGGCGCACGCCGCACGCGAGGACGACGAGTTCCGCGTCCAGTGCGTACCCGTCGGCGAGTTCGACGGCACTGACCGCCGCGTCGGGGCCGCAGTGCAGGCCCCTCACCCGGCACTCCGTGTGGATCTCCACACCCAGTGCCTCCAGGTGGAGGCGGAGCAGATCCGATGCGGAAACGTCCAGCTGGCGCTCCATGATGTGCTCGCCCTGCTGGGCGAGCACCACCTTCGCGCCGCGCGCGGCCAGCGCCCTGGCCGCCGAGACGCCGAGCAGCCCGCCGCCGACGACGACCGCGCGGATGCCGGGACGTACGGCGGCCGACAGTGCCGCGCAGTCGTCCAGCGTACGGAAGGGGTGCACCCCGTCAGGGAGCCCGTCGCCGATGCCGCGAAGGGGCGGCAGCACCGGGTTGGAACCGGTCGCCAGCACCAGCCGGTCGTACGCCACCGAGGTGCCGTCCGCGCAGTGCACAAGACGCCGGTCCCGGTCGATCTCCAGTGCCCGCACGCCGCGGCGTACCGCAACCTCCGGCAGGGCGATGACCTCGGGGCCGTACCGCCCGGCGAGGACTTCCGCGAGCAGCACCCTGTTGTACGGAGCGTGCGGCTCCTCGCCGAGAACGGTGACGGGCACGCCCGCGCAGCTGAGCCGGCGGGCCAGTTCTGCGCCCGCCGTGCCGCCGCCGATCACCACGATCTCTGAAGCCATGCTCGCAGCCTGCGGCTTCGTTGTTACCCGGCAGGTTCTCGTCTGTTTCCCGTGAGGAACGCTGCCCTCAGCACGCCGGCGGCGAGTGTGTGAGGGGAACCGGGATACGCGCGCCCGCCGCCCGCCCGCTCGGGTAGTGTTCCCCTCTCCAGCAGTGGACCGTCCTAGGAGGTGAGACCCATTACCGCACGTGCAGGCTGGGTGCTCTCATCTCACGGCAGCGCGGTCGATCCGGCATAGGTGACCGCCCCGCGGGAGCGCCCACAGGCTTCCCGAAAGGCTTCCATGTCGGCTTCACCGTCACTTCTTGCTCAATCCGTCATTGTCACCAAACTCCGCGCCGCCGGCTGTGTATTCGCCGAGGACGAGGCGCGACTGCTTCTCTCCACGGCACTGACGCCGTCCGAACTCGCCGCCATGGTGGACCGCCGGGTCGCCGGGCTGCCCCTTGAACACGTCCTCGGGTGGGCCGAGTTCTGCGGTCTGCGGGTGGTCCTGGAGCCCGAGGTCTTTGTGCCCCGCCGGCGCACCGAGTTCCTCGTGGCGCAGGCCGTCGGGCTCGCCGGGCCGGGCGCCGTCGTCGTCGATCTGTGCTGCGGTTCCGGTGCGGTGGGCGTCGCGCTGGCGGCGGCACTGCAGGAGGCCCAGCTGTACGCCGCCGATGTCGACCCGGCCGCGGTGCGGTGCGCCCGGCGCAATGTCGGGGCTGTCGGGGGCCAGGTGTACGAGGGCGACCTGTTCGCGCCGCTGCCCGCGGCATTGCGGGGCCGGGTCGATGTGCTGGCCGCGAATGTGCCGTACGTACCGACCGAGGAGGTCGAGCTGCTGCCCCCGGAGGCGCGCGAATTCGAGCCGCGGGTGGCGCTGGACGGGGGTGCGGACGGGCTTGACGTGCTGCGGCGGGTGGCCGGTGAGGCGCCGCGGTGGCTGGCGCCCGGTGGGTGCCTGCTCGTCGAGACGAGCGAGCGGCAGGCGCCGCGGGCCGTCGAGGCCTTCGCCGGCAGCGGGCTGGTGCCGCGGGTGGCTGTCTGCGAGGAGCTGTACGCCACCGTCGTCATCGGAACCAGGCCCGCGGAATTCTCCCGGGCCTGATCCGCGGCCGACCTGTGCCGACTGCTCGCCCGCCGGCGGAACCTCAGACGTCGCTCAACTCTCCCGGGATTGATGGACGCCACACCCATCTCGTCCGTAGGGTCGCGATCATGCCCGACATATCGCTGACCATGCTCGTCTTTCTCTGCCTCGCCGCCGCCGCGGCGGGCTGGGTCGACGCGGTGGTGGGCGGCGGCGGGCTGCTCCTCCTGCCGGCCATGCTGCTCGGCCTGCCGCACGTCCAGGCCGTGCAGATCCTCGGCACCAACAAGGCCGTCGCCATCGTCGGCACATCGGGCGCCGCGATCACCTATGTGCGCAAGGCCCCGGTTCAGGTGAAGACGGCGGTACGGATTGGGCTCGCCGCCCTCGCGGGCTCGATGGGCGGCGCGTTCTTCGCGGCCGGGATCAGCAGCGACGTACTCCGGCCCGTGATCATGGTGGTGCTGCTCGGCGTGGCGGCCTTTGTGATGCTGCGCCCCACCTTCGGCACCGCACCGGACGCGGACCGGCGCACCGTCGGCCGCGCCCGCATGATCGCCGCGATCGTGCTCGTCGGCGGCGGAATCGGCTTCTACGACGGCCTGTTCGGGCCGGGCACCGGCACGTTCCTGGTGCTCGCGCTCACCGCCGTACTCCATCTCGATCTGGTGACCGCGTCCGCCACCGCCAAGATCGTGAACGTCTGCACCAACGGCGGGGCCCTCGCGATGTTCGCCTACCAGGGCACGGTGATGTGGCAACTGGCTGCGCTGATGGCGGTGTTCAACCTGGCGGGCGGCATGTTCGGCGCCAGGATGGCGCTCAGGAAGGGCAGCGAGTTCGTCCGCGGAGTGCTGCTCGTCGTGGTCTTCTCGCTCGTCGCGAAGCTCGCCTTCGACCAGTGGACCGCGTAGCGGGGTGCCGGCCGACTCAGGCGGATCGGCGCCGTAGCGCGGACGATCACGCCGGCGGTGGCCGTACGCCGATCAGGTGCGCGAACGCCACCACATTCCCCATGTAGCCCGTCTGCTGCGTGAAGCCGCCCCCGCAGGTGATCACCCGCAGCTCCGCCCGGCCGCTGGGCCCGTACACCTTCTTGTCCGGGAACGCGGCTGCCTCGTACACCTCGATCGCATCGATAGTGAACACGGCCGTGAGGCCGTCCCGCCGGGTCACCTCGATCCGGTGGCCCTTCTTCAGCGCGCCCAGGTTGTAGAAGACCGACGGGCCCTTCGCGTTGTCGACATGGCCGGCGACGATCGCCGTGCCCTTGGCGCCGGGGGGCGTGCCGTCCCGGTACCAGCCCACGAGGTTGCGGTCGGCGGCAGGTGGCACCTCGAGGCTGCCCTCGCTGTCGAGGCCCAGACCCGTGACCGGGGCCTCGACCCTGATTTCCGGTATGCGCAGCCGCAGGGGAGGAGACGGCGGCAGCGGGTCGGCGGCCGCGTCGGTGTGGTGGCCGGGACCGGCCGCGAAGGCCTCCGCGGCGGACGGGACCGGCGGGGTCACGTTCTCGGAGCCGTTCTGGACCAGCCACAGGCCGGCGCAGACGGCGAGGGCTATGAACCAGCCGTTGCCCTTGGCGCTCATCGGTCCTCCGGGTGCGGTCTCGCCCGCTCCCGGCAGGCCCGGGGGCCTGACGGGAGCGGGGACACGGCGGTCCCCCGGGGCGGTCAAGACCGCCCCGTCAGCTGCCCTGCGCGCCGCTCGCCCGGCGGCGCAGGAGCAGGGTTCCGCCGACGGCGGCCGCGGCCAGTACGGCCACGCCCGCCGCGATCTGGGTTGTGTCCGGGCCCACGCTGCCGCCGACGCCGGTATGCACACGGCCGCTCGGCTGCTTGTCGTGGCGCACCACGAGGTCCCCGGTGACCCGCTTGCCGTTCTTACAGCTCACCTCGATGGCGTAGGTCCCCGGCTCGGTGTGGTGCGGGACCGTGAACCGGCCTACCGCGACCTCTTTGTGCGTACTGGGCGCCAGACGGAATTCGCCCGCGCCCAGCGCCCGCGCGTTTCCGACGCCGCGGCCGCCGGGACCGCAGGCGGGGGTGTTCACGGTGATGATCGCGCCCGGCGCGACGATCGACGGGAACACCTCCAGTACCGCGAAGTCCCCGGCGTACGCCCCGTGGGCGCCGAGCCCTATCGTGGCGGCTGCCACCGCGGTAGCGGCCAGCAGGCGGGCGGTGGTGCGCATGGCGGTCCTCCGGAGAAGCGCGGTGGTGCGACTTGAGCGTCTTCTCCTTGAGGTAAGGCGCAGCCCGCCGACCACGCCTGCTGATGGGCAATCAGATTTGACGGGCAGGATCGGCGTGTCGTGCTGGACATGGGACGTTGTCGCAGGTCATTGCGTGTGATGGTGAATCAGATGGGGGAGTTTGCCCCGGCCGTGCCGAACGGGTGAGGGCGGATCCCGGCCGACGGGCCAGGCGGCTGGGGCGGGGTGTCCGGGCCCCCGCCCCGGGGTCAGGCCCTTCATCTGTCCATCCGTCCATCCGTGCGCGGCAGGCAAGGGCTTGACCTCAACCATGCTTGAGATACGAGTCTCATCCTCATGGACCTCACCACGCCTGAAACCACGCCTGAAACCACGCCTGAAACCACGTCTGAAACGACGCCTGACACCGCGCCCGGGACCCCGTCCGGAACCGGGCCCGACCGCGCCGCGCCGCTGAAGCTCGCCGTCATCCTCTCCAGCAACCGCGAAGGCCGCTTCGGCCCCGTCATCGCCGACTGGTTCCTCTCCCGGGCCGCCGAGCGCGAGGACTTCACCGTCGAACTGATCGACCTTGCCGACGCCGACCTGCCCACCGTCCTCTCCTACAACCCCGGCCCCGCCGTCCGCGCCGAACTGGCCAAGGTCTCCCCGAAGCTCGCCGACGCCGACGCCTTCGTCGTCCTCACCCCCGAGTACAACCACTCCTTCCCGGCCGCCCTCAAGAACCTCATCGACTGGCACTTCACGCAGTGGCAGGCCAAGCCCGTCGGCTTCGTCTCGTACGGCGGAATCTCCGGCGGCCTGCGTGCCGTCGAGCAGCTGCGCCAGGTCTTCGCCGAGATGCACGCCGTCACCGTCCGCGACACGGTCTCCTTCCATCACGCCGGCGCCCACTTCGACGCACAGGGCCGGCACAAGGACCCCGCCGCCTGCGACGCCGCCGCCAAGACGATGCTCGACCGGCTCGCCTGGTGGGGGCACGCCCTGCGGATCGCCAAGTCCAGCCACCCGTACGCCGGTTGAGGGGCGGACCACGATGATCGACGCACGCGGACGATCGCCGCCGGAAGGGCGTGTCGCGGGTGCCGTGACGCTGCGCTGCAGCCGTGCGTACGGTGGTCTGACCGGTAGTGGACCGCGATCAGAAGGAGCCCGTCAGTGACCCAGGCGCTGACCGTACTGACCACGACTGACAGCGCCGCGAAGGCGCAGGATCTGGCGCGCGGCGCGGTGGAGGCGAGACTGGCGGCGTGCGCGCAGATCTCCGCGCCGGTCACTTCCGTCTACCGATGGAAGGACGCGATCGAGACCGCGGCGGAGTGGCAGGTCCTCTTCAAGACCACGCAGGCCTGCTATCCGGCGCTGGAGGCGCATCTGGCCGCCGCGCACGACTACGAGACGCCGGAAATCATCGCGACGCCGGTGGTGGGCGGCAGCGCCGCGTATCTGGCGTGGATCGACGCGGAGACCATGGCACCGTGACGATGTCCGCGCACGAGCTCCCGTTCTTCGTCTACGGCACGCTGCGCCCGGGCGAGTGCAACCACGATCTGTTCCTGCACGGCCGAACGGCGACGGAAGAGCCCGCGGTGCTCGCGGGTGCGGTGCTGTACGAGGGCCCCGGCTATCCGTACGCCGTCCTCGACGCCGGTGACGGCACGGTCGCGGGGGAGCTGGTGACTGCCGCCCCGGGGGAGTACCGCGAGCTGCTGTCCGTACTCGACCACCTGGAGGAGTACACCGCGCCCGGCCACCCGCGCAATCTGTACGAGCGGCTGGCCCGCGACGTCCTGCGCCCGGACGGCACGGCCGTACGCGCCTGGGTGTACGTCGCGGCGCCGGGGGTGGCCGGAGAGCTGCGGGCGCAGGGCACACGCATCCGGGGCGGCGACTGGTGCGGCCGGCTGAGCAGCTGAACTGCGGCTACGCCCCGTGCGCGCGTTCCACCCGGACCGCGCACACCTTGAACTCCGGCATCCGCGAGGTCGGGTCGAGCGCGGGGTTCGTCACCGAGTTGACCCGGCCCTCGCCCGGCCAGTGGAACGGCATGAAGACGGTGTCGGGCCGTATCCCCGCGCTGATCCGGGCGGGCCCGACGGCCCTCCCGCGCCGGGACACGACGGCGAGCGGCTCGCCCTCGACCGCCCCGAGGCGCTCGGCGAGCAATGGATGCAGCTCGACGAAGGGCCCGGGGGCGGCGGCATTGAGCTCGTCGACCCGCCGGGTCTGCGCCCCGGACTGGTACTGCGAGACGACCCGCCCGGTGGTGAGCAGCACGGGATACGCCTCGTCGGCCTCTTCGGCCGCTGCCCGATGCGCCACGGCGACGAAGCGGGCGCGCCCGTCGGGGGTCGCGAACTGTTCGAGGAAGAGCCGGGGCGTGCCGGGGTGGTCTCCGATGCCCTCCTCGGGGCACGGCCAGAACACCCCGTCCTCCTGCGCGATCCTCCGGTATGTGATGCCCGAGTAGTCCGCCGGACCGCCCGCCGACGCCCTGCGCAGTTCCTCGAAGACTTCCTCCGGGTCCGCCGGGAAGCCCTTCTCGTGGCCGAGCAGAGCCGCCAGCCCGCCCAGCACCTCCAGGTCGCTCCGTACGCCCGGCGGGGCCGCCACCGCCTGGCGGCGCAGCAGGACACGGCCCTCCAGGCTGGTCGTCGTGCCCGTCTCCTCCGCCCACTGCGTGACCGGCAGCACCACATCCGCGAGCGCCGCGGTCTCCGACAGCACCACGTCCGCGACCGCGAGGAAGTCCAGCGAGCGCAGCCGCTCCTCCACATGCCCGGCCCGGGGCGCGGAGACCACCGGGTTGGAGCCCATCAGCAGCAGCGACTTCACGTCCCCGCCCAGCGCGTCCAGCAGCTCGTACGCGCTGCGCCCCGGGCCGGGCAGCGTCTGAGGATCAACCCCCCAGACCCGGGCGACGTGCTCCCTCGCCGCGGGGTCGTCGATCTTGCGATAGCCCGGCAACTGGTCAGCCTTCTGGCCGTGTTCGCGGCCGCCCTGACCGTTTCCCTGACCGGTCAGGCAGCCGTAGCCGGACAGCGGCCGGCCCGCGCGGCCCGTCGCCAGGCAGAGGTTGATCCACGCGCTCACCGTGTCCGTGCCCTTGGAGTGCTGCTCGGGACCGCGGGCGGTCAGCACCATGCCCGACTCCGCGCCGCAGAACATCCCCACGGCCTCTCGCAGTTGGGGTACGCCCACGCCCGTGATCCGCTCCACCAGCTCCGGCCAGTGAGCCATCGCCGCGGCCCGTGCCTCACTCCAGCCGTTCGTGCGCGACGCGATGAAGTCCTCGTCCGTACGCCCCTCGGCGACCACCAGGTGCAGCAGCCCGAGCGCGAGCGCCAGATCCGTCCCGGGCCGGGGCGCGAGGTGCAGGTCGGCCTGTTCCGCCGTCCTGGTCCGCCGCGGGTCGACGACGATCAACGTGCCACCGTTGTCGCGCAGTTCGGTCAGATACCGCAGCGCGGGCGGCATCGTCTCGACGAGATTCGAGCCTACGAGGATCACACACCCGGTGCGCGGGATGTCCTCCAGCGGGAACGGCAGCCCGCGGTCGAGCCCGAACGCGCGCTGATGCGCGGCTGCCGCCGACGACATGCAAAAGCGCCCGTTGTAGTCGATCTGTGAGGTGCCCAGCACGACGCGCGCGAACTTCCCGAGCGCGTACGCCTTCTCATTGGTCAGGCCCCCGCCCCCGAAGACGCCGACCGCGTCGGGGCCGTACTCCGTTCTCGTACGGCGCAGTCCCGCCGCGACCGTACCAAGGGCCTCCTCCCAGGTGGCCGGCTCGAGCCTGCCTGTGGCGGGGCGACGGACCAGGGGCTCGGTCAGACGCACCCGGGAGGAGAGCAGCGCGGGCGCGGTGCGGCCCTTGCCGCACAGCGCGCCCTGGTTCACCGGGAAGTCCGGGCGCTCCACCACCTCGACCGCCTCGGGTCCGCCGCGCAGACTCATCCCGCACTGCAGGGCGCAGTAGGGGCAGTGGGTCGGCGTGGCCGGGCCGGCGGCCTGGGTGGTGGTTTCGGACATACGGCCAGGTTGGGACGCCCGTGTTACGCGGACGGGCGCGCCGGATTACGGTCCGGGTACGCCCATCTCCGCCCGCGCCCTGCCGCCCCGTGAGGAACTCTCCCCGCCCCGACGCTCGCCGCCCCGGACCGCGCCGCCCCGAGCCGCCTCGCCCGGGCGCCACTCCTCACGCGCGGCGGCCGAGCAGCGCCAGCAGCACGGTCTGGTGGCTGTCGCCCGGCGGCGGCTCGATCGGCGGGGCGAAAAGACCGGACTTGGACAGTTCCGAGGCGTACGGAGTGACCTCGTCGAGCGCGAAGCTCACGAGCGCGTCCGGCAGCCGCTCCGGCGCGCCGATCGCACGGGACAGGTCCCAGCTGTGCACGACGGTATCCGTGATCATCTGCGCGCAGTACGCCACCGCGGGGGTCTCGCCGTACGACAGCAGCACGGTCCGCTCCAGCGCCCCCGACGCCCCGAACGCCCTCCGCGCGGCGCGCGCCGCCGCGTCCCAACTGGCCCGCGGGTGGGCGCCGAGCACATCGCCGTCGTACGCGTCGCCCACGTCGTCGATGCCGACTCCGTCGGTCACCAGGTCCGGCACCCACAGCTGTTCCGAGGTGAGATGGTTGACGAGATCGCGTACTGACCACTCGGTGCAGGGCGTCGGGTCGTCCCACTGATCGGCCCGTACGGCGTGCACACGCTCGGTGAAGAGCGCGAGCGCCTCGGAGTGCCGGTTGAGCAGGGTTGCTACGTCGTTTTCCATACGGTTCACTGTCGCGCGCCGCGGATGCCGACGCGAGTCTGTCGCCGCGTGTCACCGGGCGGCTGCGGCCAGCGCCTCCCTCACACCGGGCTCCTCGGCCCCCAGGAAGCGGGGATCCGGCGTGAACGCGGCGTCCAGCGCCGCCTTGCCGGCCGCGAACATCTCCCGTGTCCCGCCGTAGTACCAGGTGGCGTCGTGGGGTTCGGCGACCCCGATGCCGTACGACTCGACCCCCGCCGCCCGGCAGAGCGCGACGGCCCGCCGGATGTGGAAGCCCTGGGTCACCAGGACCGCGCGCCGGACCCCGAAGATCTTCTTGGCGCGTACGCAGGAGTCCCAGGTGTCGAACCCGGCGTAGTCGCTGACGATCCGCTTGTCCGGCACGCCGCGGGAGGTGAGATACGTGCGCATGGCGTCCGGCTCGTCGTACTCCACGCGGCTGTTGTCGCCGGTGACGAGCACGACCTTGACCTTGCCTGCCCGGTACAACTCGGCGGCGGCGTCCAGCCGGTGCGCGAGATAGGGCATGGGGCGGCCCTTCCAGAGCCCGGCCCCGAAGACGACGGCGACATCCTGGGCGGGGACCTGAGCGACGGTGCGGACGCGGCTGTCGGCGACGGCGTGCATCCAGGTCGCGGGCGCGAGCGCGAGGACGCAGGCGAGCATGACGGTCTGCGCGATCCGCCGCTGGGCGTGCCGGGTCCGGGGTGCTTTTGGAAGTCGTAGTGTCACCTTCACGCCTGGTCAGACGCGGATCGGGCCGGATCGGTTCGGCCGGGCACTTGTTTGGCCTGATCGGCGTTCTGATCACGGTCGCGCCTGTGGGCCGGCCGTGGCGCCGCCTGAGCGGCTGCACGCCGTGGGCCGGCGTGACGTGATCCGGTCCCGAAGGGCGGTCCCGGCGCGCAGTTCTCTCTCCCGCCGCGCTCGATCCGTAGGAGACGGGTCTGACAACGCCGCGGGGGAGCCGGTGAGCCCGCGGAAAACACCCGTCACCCTCACGCAATGACCCTGCAACCTCGGCACGTCAGGATCGGTCCATGACGGAGCCGGCGTACCTTCACGAGTCCCTGCCACCCGACCGTGAGTCCGTGCCCCTCGAGCGGACGCCCCTCGACCCGCGGTCCCTGGACACGAAGCTCCTCGATCCGCGGCCCCTCGACGCCGCGCCGCTGGACACCACGGCGCAGCTGCTCCTGCGCATCACCGACCAGCTCGGCAGCCAACTCAGCCACGTCACACTGAACGGAGCCCGCAGGCGTATGCCCCCGACCGAACGGCCCACCCTCGTCGCCGTCGCGCACGGCAGCCGCGACCCGCGCGCCCTGCACACCGCCACCGAGCTCCTCGACCGGGTCCGCGAACTGCGCCCCGGACTCGACGTCCGCCTCGGCCACATCGAGCTGAACGAGCCGCTGCTGCCCGCCACCCTCGCCGCGCTCGAAGGCGAACGGCGCGCGGCCGGCACCCGTGCCGTCCTCGTACCGCTGCTGCTCAGCCGCGGCTACCACGTCAAGCACGATCTGCCGCGGGCAGTGGCGGCCGTACCCGGCGCGGACATACGCATCGCCGCCCCACTCGGCCCGCACCCCCTCCTGGTGGAGGCGCTCTGCTCACGGCTGGCCGAGGCCGGCTGGCGGCCCGAGGACGGCACCAGCCGCGGCGCCGGAGTGGTCCTTGCCGCAGCGGGCTCGCGCGACCCCGATTCCGCGTCCGACACCCGGCGCACCGCGGAACTGCTCAGCGAGCGCCTCGGCGGCGTGCCGGTCGTTCCCGCCTACGCTTCGGCTGCCCGGCCCACCGTCCCCGCGGCCGTGCGCGCGCTCACCGCCCGCGGCCGCCACCGCATCGCCGTCGCCTCCTACTTCGCGTTCCCCGGCCTGTTCGCCACCCGCAGCGCCGCCGCCGCGCCCTGGATCGCCGCCGACCCGCTCGGCCCGCACCCGGCGCTGGCCCGGCTGCTGCTGCAGCGCTACGACGAGGCCCTGAGCACCGCGTACCCCTCGCAGCGGCGCGAACTCGCCCCTGCCTAGCCCACCACGTCGCCCGCCTGTCACCGGCTCCGGTTACCTTCGGTGCATGGCAGGCACCACCGGCACCACCTCATCCGGCCCCGACGCATCCGACGCCCTCGACGGCGCTTACGACGAGGCGGCCACCGCACGGTGGGCTCCCGAGCCGGACAAGCGCCCGGGCCGCACCGCCTTCCAGCGTGACCGCGCGCGCGTGCTGCACTCCTCCGCGCTGCGCCGGCTCGCCGGCAAGACCCAGGTGGTCACCCCCGGCACCCGCAACCAGGCCTGGGACGCCAGCCCCCGCACCCGGCTCACCCACTCCCTGGAATGCGCCCAGGTCGGACGGGAACTGGGCGCGGCGCTCGGCTGCGACGCCGATCTGGTCGAGGCGGCCTGCCTCGCCCACGACATGGGCCACCCGCCGTTCGGACACAACGGCGAGCAGGCGCTGAACGACTTCGCCAAGGACTGCGGCGGCTTCGAGGGCAATGCCCAGTCGCTGCGCCTGCTGACCCGTATCGAGCCCAAGCGGTTCGTCCACCGCACGGCGACATCAGCCCCCGCCGCGGCGGGGACCGGCGAGCTCGTCAGTGTCGGCCTCAACCTCACCCGGGCAGTCCTGGACGCGGCCACCAAATACCCCTGGCCGCGCGGCGGACACCCCACCGACCCCGACTCGGTGAAATTCGGTGTCTACGAGGACGACCTGCCGGTCTTCGAATGGGCCCGCGAAGGCGCCCCCGCGTACCGCAAGTGCTTCGAGGCCCACGTCATGGACTGGGCCGACGACGTGGCGTACTCCGTGCACGACTTCGAGGACGGACTGCACGCCGGCCATATCGACCCCAACCTCCTCCTCGCGGAACCGGAGCGCAGCGACATCTGGCGGGTGGCGATCGGGCGGTACGTACCCGAGGACACAGATCCGCAGGAGCTGGCCGAGGCCCTGGACCGGCTCATCGACCAGGAGTGGTGGCCGCACCACTACGACGGCTCGTCGGTCGCGCAGGCCCGGCTGAAGGACGCCACCAGCCAGCTCATCGGCCGCTTCTGCCTCGCCGCCGAGGGCGCGACCCGCCAGGCGTACGGATCCGGGCGGCTCACCCGGTACGCCGCCGAGCTGGTCGTTCCGCGCGCAGCCCGCAACGAATGCGCCGTCCTCAAGGCTGTCGCCGACCGCTATGTGATGCAGCGCGCCGAACAGGAGACGCTCCGCGCCGACCAGCGGATCGTGCTCGCCGAACTGGCCGAGGCGCTCACCGCCCGCGCACCCGAGAGCCTCGACCCGCAATTCCGCGCCCTGTTCGACGCCGCTCCCGACGACCGGGCGCGCAAGCGGGTGATCGTCGACCAGCTCGCTTCGCTCACCGACGACTCCGCCCGCACCCTCCACGCCCAGCTCACGGCCCGCCGCTGAGCATCCGGGAGGGCCCCCGGGGCGCGTCCGGGATGACACGCCCAAGGCGCACTCCCTCTTTCGCCATAACGCTCTGTGCGGGACGCTCGCTGAAGGCTGCGCAGCGTAGAAGCAAAGAGGAGGCATCAAGTGGTCGACGCACATCGGACATTCGTCATCGTCGGTGGTGGACTCGCCGGAGCCAAGGCCGCCGAGACCCTCCGCGCCGAAGGGTTCACCGGCCGCGTGATCCTCATCGGTGACGAACGCGACCACCCCTATGAACGGCCGCCGCTGTCCAAGGGCTATCTGTCGGGCAAGGAGGAGCGCGACAGCGTCTTCGTCCACGAGCCCGCCTGGTACGCCCGGGCCGACGTCGAACTGCACCTCGGCCAGACCGTCGTCGCGGTCGACCGCGACACCAAGTCCGTGCGCCTCGGCGACGGCACAGTCCTGCACTACGACAAGCTGCTGCTGGCCACCGGCGCCGAGCCGCGCCGCCTGGACATTCCCGGCACCGAGCTGGCCGGCGTCCACCATCTGCGCCGCCTCGCCCACGCCGACCGGCTGCGCCAGGTGCTCACGGCGCTCGGCCGCGACAACGGCCATCTGGTCATCGCGGGCGCGGGCTGGATCGGCCTGGAGGTCGCGGCAGCCGCCCGCGGCTACGGCGCCGAGGTCACCGTCGTCGAACCGGAACCCACCCCGCTGCACCACGTCATCGGCCCGGAGCTCGGCCAGGTCTTCACCGAACTGCACCGCGAGCACGGCGTCCGCTTCCGCTTCGGCGCCCGCCTCACCGAGATCACCGGCCAGGACGGCATGGTCCTCTCGGTCCGTACCGACGACGGTGAGGAGCACCCGGCGCACGACGTACTCGCCGCGATCGGCGCCGCCCCGCGCACCGCCCTCGCCGAAGCCGCCGGCCTCGCGCTCGCGGACCGGGCACACGGCGGCGGCGTCGCCGTCGACGGCAGCCTGCGCACCTCCGACCCCGACATCTACGCGGCGGGCGACGTGGCGGCCGCCCACCACCCGCTGCTGGGGGCCAGGCTGCGGGTCGAGCACTGGGCGAACGCCCTCAACGGTGGCCCGGCCGCCGCACGCGCGATGCTCGGCCAGGACGTCTCGTACGACCGCATCCCGTACTTCTTCTCCGACCAGTACGACCTGGGCCTGGAGTACTCGGGCTGGGCGCCGCCCGGCTCGTACGACCAGGTGGTGCTCCGCGGCGACGTCGGGAAGCGGGAGTTCATCGCCTTCTGGCTGAAGGACCGCCGGGTGCTCGCCGGGATGAACGTCAATGTGTGGGATGTCACCGACCCGATCCAGCAGCTGATCCGCTCCGGCGGCCCGGTGGCCCCGGACGCCCTCGCCGACCCTTCAGTACCGCTGACTTCCCTCAACAGCTGACGGGAGTGTCATCGCGCCACCGTAGACTTCCGCGTGTGGCAGGCAGGATCAACGATGACGACGTGAAGGCGGTCCGGGACGCGGTCCCGATCGACGCCGTCGTTTCTGAGTACCTCCAGCTGCGCAACGCCGGTGGCGGAAACCTCAAGGGGCTCTGCCCCTTCCACGACGAGAAGTCCCCCTCCTTCCAGGTCAGCCCGAGCAAGGGTCTCTTCCACTGCTTCGGCTGCCAGGAAGGCGGCGACACCATCGCCTTCGTGATGAAGATCGACCATCTCTCCTTCTCCGAGACGGTCGAGCGCCTCGCCGCGACGGCGGGCATCACCCTGCGCTACGAGGAGGGCGGGTACAACCCCACCCACCAGCGGGGCGAGCGCATCCGCCTGGTCGAGGCGCACAAGATCGCCGCGCAGTTCTACATCGAGCAGCTGGAGAACGGCTCCGAGGCCGAGACCGGCCGCAAGTTCCTCGCCGAGCGCGGCTTCGACCAGGCCGCCGCCCAGCACTTCAGCGTCGGCTACAGCCCGCAGGGCTGGGACCACCTCACCCGTTTTCTGCGCGGGAAGGGCTTCAGCGACAAGGAGCTGATCCTCTCCGGCCTCGCCCAGGACGGCCGCCGTGGCCCCATCGACCGCTTCCGCGGGCGGCTGATGTGGCCGATCCGCGACATCTCGGGCGATGTTGTCGGCTTCGGGGCACGAAAGCTGTACGAGAGCGACAACGGCCCGAAGTACCTCAACACCCCTGAGACGGGCATCTACAAGAAGTCCCAGATGCTGTACGGCATCGATCTCGCCAAGAAGGAGATCGCCAAAACCAGCCGGGCCGTCGTCGTCGAGGGCTACACCGACGTCATGGCCTGCCATCTGGCCGGGGTCACCATCGCCATCGCCACCTGCGGAACGGCCTTCGGCGGCGACCACATCAAGATCCTGCGCCGACTGCTGATGGACAACGCCACCGCCGAGGTGATCTTCACCTTCGACGGCGACGCGGCCGGGCAGAAGGCCGCGCTGCGCGCCTTCGAGGACGACCAGAAGTTCGCCGCCGAGACCTCGATCGCCATCACACCCGGCGGCATGGACCCCTGCGAACTGCGCCTGGCCGAGGGCGACGACGCGGTTCAGAAACTGGTCGAAACGCGCACGCCGCTCTTCGAGTTCGCCATCCGCCACAGCGTGCTGCGCCACAATCTGGAGACGCCTGCCGGCCGGGCCGCCGCGCTGGACGAGGCCGCGCCGATCGTCGCAGGCATCAAGAACATCGCCATCCAGCACGAGTCGGCGGTGCAACTGGCCGGCATTCTCGGCATCCTCGACACCCAGTTCGTGGTCAAGCGGGTCGCCCAACTCGCCCGCTGGGCCCGCGACCGCGGCGGCCGCGGCCCGGCGACCCCGTCCCGCGCCCCTCAGTCGTACGAGCGGCAGGGCGCCCACCAGACCCCCGCGGGCCCCGCCCTCAATCTGCGCAGCCCCACCCACCGCACCGAACGCGAACTGCTCAAGCTGGCTCTCCAGCACCCGGACCTGGTCTCCCCGGCCTTCGACGCGTACGGCGTCGACGAGTTCACCGCCCCGCCGTACGCCGCGGTCCGCCAGACCATCGCCGAGGCGGGCGGCGCCGAACAGGGCACCCAGGACAGCCCCGACTACCTCGCCCGGGTCCGCGACGTCGCACCGAACGACACGGTGCGTGCCATGGTCACCGAGCTCGCCGTGGAGGCCATCCACGCCAGGACGGTCGACGAGACCTACGCCGGCACCCAGTTGGTCCAGGTCCGCCTGCGCGCGGTCGACCGCCGCATCGGCGATGTCCAGGGCACCCTCGCCCGCCTCGGCCCGAACGCCGAGCCGGAACACCACACGGCCGTGGCGAACGAACTGTGGGTGCTCCAGCAGTACGCACAGTCCCTGCGCAACCAGGGCGCCGCCGCCCTCTAGCGTGCATGGGTAACCGTCCGGTCACGCACTGGACTCAAAAAGTAGCCGCACGCCCCTCGTGGCAGCGATGTGTCGTACCCCACACTGGGGTGCGGTGCCTGAGTCCCCGGAGCGCGGCCGGTCCACACCAGTGGGCCCCTCACCCCCGCGGATCCGTTCATCGTGTACGGGACGGAAAGCGGCCCGGCCGCCTCCGTCCCGCTGCCGCACGCCCCCGAACCGGCAGCGATCACCTGGAGGTCGCCCCCGTGCAGACCCAGACCCTGACCGAGACCGATGCTGTCGCGGCCGTCTCCGCGCAGGTTCCCGTTCCCGAAGCGGTCCCGGAGACCGTCGTCGAGGATCCGGTGGAAGTTCCCGAGCCTCCGGAACGACGGGTCGGCCGCATCGACAGCAGCGGGCCGTCATCCGACCTGTTCCGTCAGTATCTGCGGGAGATCGGCAGAATTCCGCTGCTCACGGCCGTCGAGGAGGTCGAACTGGCGCGGCGCGTCGAAGCCGGTCTGTTCGCCGAGGAGCGACTCGGCAAGACCCCCGACATCGACGACTCCCAACTCGCCGTCGACCTCGACAAATTGGTGGTCATGGGCCGGATGGCGAAGCGCCGGCTGATCGAGGCGAACCTCCGGCTCGTCGTCTCCGTCGCCAAGCGCTACGTAGGCCGCGGGCTGACCATGCTCGACCTCGTCCAAGAGGGAAACCTGGGCCTGATCAGGGCGGTCGAGAAGTTCGACTACGCCCGCGGCTACAAGTTCTCCACGTACGCGACCTGGTGGATCCGCCAGGCCATGTCCCGGGCTCTCGCGGACCAGGCACGCACCATCCGTGTCCCGGTCCATGTCGTCGAGCTGATCAACCGGGTCATCAGGGTCCAGCGCCGGATGCTCCAGGAGCGCGGCTACGAACCCACCCCCGAAGAGGTCGCCGTCCAGCTGGACCTGGCGCCCGAGCGGGTCAGCGAGGTACTGCGGCTGGCCCAGGAGCCGGTCTCCCTGCACGCGCCGGTGGGGGAGGAGGACGATGTCGCCCTCGGGGACCTCATCGAGGACGGCGACGCGGCGTCCCCCGTCGAGTCGGCCGCCTTCCTGCTGCTGCGCGAGCACCTGGAGGCGGTGCTCTCCACCCTCGGCGAGCGCGAGCGCAAGGTGGTCCAGCTGCGGTACGGGCTGGTCGACGGCAGGCCGCGCACGCTCGAGGAGATAGGCCGGATCTTCGGCGTGACGCGTGAACGCATCCGCCAGATCGAGTCCAAGACCCTCAACAAGCTGCGCGACCACGCGTTCGCGGACCAGCTGCGGGGCTACCTGGACTGAGGGGCGCGGTCCGCTGCGCGGGGCTTGTTCTCCACCCCGCCCTCCCACGGCCGCCAGGCCGTAGGGGGAGGGCGGGGTGGGGTGAAGCCCGCCGCAGGCGCCCCCGCCCCCGGCACCCCCTGCCCCCTACTCCACCTCCACCACCGCCTGCGCGAACTGCGCCGCGTACAGCCGCGCATACGCCCCGCCCGCCGCCAACAGTCCCTCATGCGTGCCCTGTTCGACAATCGCGCCGCTCTCCATCACCAGGATCACATCCGCGTCCCGGATGGTGGAGAGCCGGTGCGCGATGACAAAGCTCGTACGCCCGTGGGCCAGGCGGGCCATCGCCTTCTGGATGAGCACCTCGGTACGGGTGTCGACCGAGCTCGTCGCCTCGTCGAGCACCAGGATCACCGGGTCGGACAGGAACGCCCGCGCGATCGTGATCAGCTGCTTCTCGCCCGCGCTCACGCCCGAGCCGTCGTCGTCGATCACCGTGTCGTAGCCGTCGGGGAGCGTACGGATGAAACGGTCGGCGTGCGCCGCGCGCGCCGCCTCCTCGATCTCCTCGCGGGTTACCTCGCGGGACGCGCCGTACGCGATGTTGTCCGCGATCGTGCCGCCGAACAGCCAGGTGTCCTGCAGCACCATCCCTATGCCGGAGCGCAGTTCCTCCCGCGACATCTTCGCGATGTCCATGCCGTCCAGGCTGATCCGGCCGCCCGTGACCTCGTAGAACCGCATCAGCAGATTCACCAGCGTCGTCTTGCCCGCACCCGTCGGGCCGACGATCGCGACCGTATGACCCGGCTCCACGCTCAGCGACAGATCCTCGATGAGCGGCTTGTCCGGGTCGTACCGGAAGGCGACCTTCTCCAGCGAGACCTGCCCCAGCGGCTGCCCGGACCGGCCCTCGGCCGACGGAGCGTCCGCCTCCTGCTCGTCCGCGTCCAGCAGCTCGAAGATCCGCTCGGCCGACGCGACGCCCGACTGCACCAGGTTCGCCATCGAGGCGACCTGCGTCAGCGGCATCGAGAACTGCCGGGAGTACTGGATGAACGCCTGCACATCGCCGATGGACAGCGCTCCGGACGCGACCCGCAGTCCGCCGACGACCGCCACCAGCACATAGTTGAGGTTCGAGACGAAGAGCATCAGCGGCTGCATCACCCCGCTGTTGAACTGGGCCCTGAAACCCGCCTCGTACAGCTCCTCGTTCTGATCGGCGAAGCCCTGCGCCGACTCGCTCTGGCGCCCGAAGACCTTCACCAGCGCATGGCCGGTGTACATCTCCTCGATATGGGCGTTGAGTTTGCCGGTGGTCTTCCACTGCTGCACGAAGTGCGGCTGCGAACGCTTGCCGACCTTCGTGGCCACGAAGACCGACACCGGCACCGTCACCAGCGCGACCAGCGCGAGCAGCGGCGAGATCCAGAACATCATCGCCAGCACGCCCACGATTGTCAGCAGCGAGTTGATCAGCTGCCCCATGGTCTGCTGCAGCGTCTGCGAAATGTTGTCGATGTCGTTCGTCGCCCGGCTGAGCACCTCGCCGCGCTTGGCCCGGTCGAAGTACGACAGGGGCAGCCGCGACAGCTTCGCCTGCACGTCCTCCCGCATCCGGTACACGGTCCGGTTGATCACCCGGATCGACAGCCGCGTCGCCACCAGCATCAGCAGCCCCGCTGCCAGATACACCACCAGTGCCACCAGCAGCACATGGCCCACGGCGGTGAAGTCGATGCCGTCGCCGGGCGTGAAGTCCACACCGGACAGCATGTCGGCGAGCGCGCCCCGGTCCTTGTCCCGCAGGTCGGCGATCGCCTGTTCTTTGCTGGTCTGCGCCGGCATTTCCCGGCCGACGACCCCCGCAAAGACCAGGTCGGTCGCCTGCCCGAGTATCTTCGGCCCGACCACCGCGAACGCGACGCTCAGCACAGCCGCCGCGAGCATCACCCACAGCGTCGCCCGCTCCGGCGCGAGCTGCCGCAGCAGCCGCTTGCCCGAACCCATGAAGTCCATGGACCGTTCGACCGGCCCCATCATCATCCGTCCGCCCGGCCCGCTCATGCGGCCTCCGCCTCCGTCAGCTGCGAGAGCACGATCTCTCGGTAGGTCTCATTGCTCTCCATCAACTCGTGGTGGCTGCCGGTCCCCACGACCTGCCCCTCGTCCAGGACCACGATGCGGTCTGCGTCGCGGATGGTGGACACCCGCTGGGCGACTATCACCACAGTCGCCTCGGCGGTCTCGCGCGTCAGCGCCCCGCGCAGCGCCGCGTCCGTCGCGTAGTCCAGCGCCGAGAAGGAGTCGTCGAAGAGGTAGATCTCCGGCCGCTGCACCAGGGTCCTGGCGATCGCGAGGCGCTGGCGCTGCCCGCCGGAGACATTGGCGCCGCCCTGCGCGATGGGCGCGTTGAGCCCGCCCTCAAGATCCCGTACGAAGCCGGCGGCCTGCGCGACTTCCAGCGCCTGCCACAGCTCGTCGTCGCTCGCGCCGGGCTTTCCGTAACGAAGATTCGTGGCCACCGTCCCGGAGAAGAGGTACGGCTTCTGCGGCACGAGCCCCACCGTCCTCGCCGTCAGCGCCGGATCGAGCTCACGCACATCCACCCCGTCGACGAGTACTTCGCCGCCCGTCACATCGAACAGCCGTGGTACGAGCCCGAGTAGCGTCGACTTCCCGCTGCCCGTCGAGCCGATGATCGCGGTCGTCTCACCGGGCCGCGCCACCAGATCGACGCCGCGCAGCACCGGCTCCTCGGCCCCCGGGTAGCGGAACTCCACTTCCCGCAGCTCCAGATGGCCGTGGCGGCGCAGCTGCAATACGGGCTCGGAGGGCGGCACCACGCTCGAATCCGTCGCCAGCACCTCCTCGATCCGCTCGGCGCAGACCTCGGCGCGCGGCACCATCATGAACATGAAGGTGGCCATCATCACGGCCATCACGATCTGCATCAGATACGCGAGGAACGCGGTCAGCGCGCCGATCTGGATCGCGCCGCTGTCGACCCGTTGGGCGCCGAACCAGATGACGGCGATGGACGACACATTCACCACCGTCATCACGGTCGGGAACATCAGGGCCATCAGCCGGCCGGTGGACAGGGACACATCGGTCAGTTCGGTGTTGGCCCCGCGGAACCGCTCCTTCTCGTACTCGTCGCGTACGAAGGCGCGGATGACGCGGTTGCCGGTGATCTGCTCCCGCAGCACCCGGTTCACCGTGTCCAGACGCTCCTGCATGGTCCGGAAAAGCGGCCGCATCTTCTTGACTATCAGCGACACCGCGATGCCGAGCACAGGCACCACCGCGAGCAGCACGGCCGACAGCGGCACATCCTGGCCGAGGGCCATGATGATGCCGCCGACGCACATGATCGGCGCCGACACCATCAGCGTGAACGCCATCAGGGCCAGCATCTGCACCTGTTGGACGTCATTGGTCGTACGGGTGATCAGCGACGGCGCCCCGAAGTGGCCGACCTCGCGCGCGGAGAAGCTCTGCACCCGGTCGAAGACGGCGGCCCGGACATCGCGTCCGAGCGCGGAGGCGGTCCGCGCGCCGTAGAAGACGGCGCCGATGTTGCAGACAACCTGGACGACGCTGACGGCGATCATGACCGCGCCGAGCCGGAGGATGTAACCCGTGTCCCCCGTCACGACACCGTTGTCAATGATGTCCGCGTTGAGGGTGGGCAGATAGAGAGTGGCGCTGGTCTGCAGCAGTTGGAGCGCCACCAGCAGGATGATGGGTTTCTGGTACGGACTCAGATACGTCCGTAGAAGTCGTATCAGCACACGCGGTCTCTCGGAGTCGGCAAGATCAAGGGGTCACCCCATCTTGCGACACTCCGCCCCGGGAACCTCAAGGGATTAATTCAAGGCAGGGTCAAGATGTCGGGTTGAACGCCCCGGGGTGGATCTGGTCCCGCGTCGCGCCGTACTGCTGGCGGACCGCCTGACCCACCGCCAGTTCCTCACCGGGCTCGAAGACCTGAGCCGCGGCGCCCTGCCAGGCCGGCGGAGCGGCCGGCGACAGCGTGCCCTGTGAGACCCCGAGCGCCCACGCGGCCTGCCGGGCCGCGCCCAGCGCCGCGTAGTCAGCGGGCTGCGGCACCACGACCTGCGCCCCGAAGATGGCGGGCGCCGCCGTCTGTACGGCGGGCAGTTCGGCGGCGCCACCCAGCAGGAACACTCGGCGCACCTCCACCCCGCGCCCGCGCAGCACGTCCATGGCGTCCGCGAGCGAGCAGAGCATGCCCTCGAAGGCGGCCCGCGCCAGATGCTCGGGCTTCATCGACTCGCGGCGCAGACCGCTCAACGTCCCGGCGGTGTGCGGCAGTTGCGGAGTGCGCTCGCCTTCCAGGTATGGAAGCATCACAAGCCCGGACGAACCGGGCGTCGACTTCATGGCCAGCGCGGAGAGCTCGTCGAGATCCTCCATGCCCAGAAGTTCGGCCGTGCCGCGCAGCGCCCGTACGGCATTGAGCGTGTGCACCACCGGCAGATGCATCCCGGTCGCGTCGGCGAACGACGTAATCATCCCGCTCGGATCGGCCAGTGCCTCGTGGTGGACGGCCATCACGGAGCCGGAGGCCCCCAGCGACACCACCGCGTCGCCGACCCCGACGCCCAGCCCGAAGGCCGCCGCCATGGTCTCGCCGGTCCCGGCGGAGATCAGCAGCCCCTCGGGCGTCGTACCCGCGGCATCGGCCGGACCGAGCACCTCGGGCAGCGCGCAGTGGTGACCGAGCGCGAGCTCCACCAGGTCGGGCCGGTACGAGCCCGTGCCCGCCGACCAGAAACCGGTGCCGGAAGCGCCGCCGCGGTCCGTGGTCCTGTGGGCCGGGCGCCCGAGCAGCTGCCACACCAGCCAGTCGTGCGGCTGCATGACGGACGCGACGCGCTGCGCCGACTCGGGCTCGGAGCGCGCCATCCAGCGCAGCTTTGCCACCGGCTGCGCGGCCTGCGGCACCGAGCCGACGGCCTCGGCCCAGGCCTGCCGCCCGCCCAGCGCGTCGATCAGATCAGCCGCCGCGGCCTGCGCCCGCTTGTCGTTGCCGAGCAGCGCGGGCCGTACGAGATTGCCCTGCGCGTCCAGTGTCAGCAGGCCGTGCTGCTGCGCGGAGACGCCGATGGCCTGCACGCCTTCGAGCAGCCCACCGGCCGCGGCCTCGCCGAGCGAGAGCAGCCATACCTGCGGGTCGATCTCCGTGGCCCTCGCCTCGACGGGGTGCGGCGCATACCCCTGGCGCAGCACGGCACCCGTGTCCGTGTCACAGACAACGATGCGCGTGAATGCAGACGAACTGTCCAAGCCGGCGACTATCCCCATGACTGAAGATTCTGCCGCACGCGCGGAGGTACGGCGTCACCTGCCGCCGGATACGCCCAGCTGGCGGTCATGTATTGGTGGTCCCCCAGTCGTCCTCCCCGCTCCCGCTCCGCTCCCGAAGCGACCGCACCCGCTCGGCCACCGAGTCGGGCATCCGCTCCGAGACCTTGTCGCTCACCGCGTGGAAGGCCTTGCCGGCGACCTCGCGGCCGTTGTGTGCCGCGGACTCCGCGGCATTGCGCACGGCGGGGTTCTGGGAGAACTCGCGCACGGACTTCTTGAGCTGCTCGTAGCGCTCGCGCCCGGCCCGCGTGCCGAATACGTAGCCGAGGGCCAGTCCGGCGAGGAACGTGAGCTTGTACCGCATGGCTGCCACCCTTCCCTTGCTTCGGTGCTCAGCACCTACCCGGCCAGGCCCTGTTCACCCAGGCCTTACCGATTGGCGGAGCACCCCCCTGCTTGCGCTAATGTATGTGTCGCAGCGGGCACACGCCCCCCGGGACGCCCGGGGTGGGTACGTTCGGTGCACACGCAGCAATCCCCTGTAGCTCAATTGGCAGAGCAGCCGGCTGTTAACCGGCAGGTTACTGGTTCGAGTCCAGTCGGGGGAGCGCGATCCCCTGTAGCTCAATTGGCAGAGCATTCGGCTGTTAACCGGAGGGTTGCTGGTTCGAGTCCAGCCGGGGGAGCAGATGCCGGAAGAGGGCCCCGCAGGGGGTCCTTTTTCGTGTCCTGGCCGACTTCGTGGCGGCTCGGCGAGACTTCTGGACGGCTCCTGGAACCGGGCAGGGGGCAGCGCAGTCCTCATGGTTGTGCGTTGCCGACCATCCGAGGCAGGAGATCGTATGAGCGGCTATGCTGCGGCAGACGGCGCGCACATTTGTGCGCGACGCGCCGTTAGGGGCGGTAGCTCAGCCGGTTAGAGCAGCGGACTCATAATCCGTCGGCCGTGGGTTCGAGTCCCACCCGCCCCACCGCGCGCTACGCGTGCAGAAACGATCCGAGCAGCGGAGACGCCTCGGCAGGGCCGCCACGGAAGCCGTGGCGGCCCTCACTGTAACCCCGCACCAAGATCAAGAGGCCTTGCGGCGACCCGCGAGTGTCCGAGATTTCATCCATCTGGTCCGGGTGGCTGTCGATCTTGTTCGCGCGGGACGCCGACACGTCGAATGTTGGAGATGTAGCTTGAGTATGTACATCGTGGACTCAGGGGTGAGGTGGTCGCATGTCCGTTACCCAGATCGACCTCGACGACGAGGCGCTGGCCGAGGCGATGCGCCTGATGGGCACGTCCACCAAGAAGGAGACCGTCAACGCGGCTCTGCGGGACTATGTCGCGCGAATCAAGCGGCTTGAGGCGGCCGAGAAGCTGGCGGGGCGGGGCGAGGGGGGCGAGTTCGAGGCAGCTGCCGCCGCCCATGAAGCCGCCAAGCGGGCACGCCGGGCGGCCTTCGAGTGATCACGTATCTCCTCGATACTTCCGCTCTGTGGCACCTCTTCCGTACGCCGGGGGCGCTGCGCCCGTGGGAGGGGCACATCGCCGCCGGCGTGTTCTCGATCTGCGAGCCCACACGCACCGAGTTCCTGTACTCGGCCACCAGCCCGGCTCATCGCGACGACCTCGGCGAAGAGCTCGACGCGCTGTGCCGGCCGGCGCCGGTGCCGAAGAACGCGTGGCGCTGGGTGGACACCGCCCAGTACAAGCTCACCCAGCGCGGACAACACCGTGCGGCAGGAGCCATCGATCTCCTGGTGTGCGCGACTGCGGTTCACCACCGCCACACGGTGCTCCACGCGGACAACGACTTCGCCGCTGTGGCGGCGGTGCTCAAGGAAGTGCAGCAGCGCGACGTCCGCGCCTGACCAAGACGCGTTTCAGCCGACGGGTGCCGCGCCCCCGATTCCTCCGGTTCACCGGGCCGTGCAAACCAGGCCCTGGTGGCTCTCGGCGACAGGGACGCCGTCCCCGGCAGCCGCCCGGTGCGCAGAGCTGGATCACAGCCCCTTCGGCGGCGGTGGCCACACCCAGGAGCCCGGACGGACTGCTGCCTCCGCACGCACCGCTTCGGTCACCGGCGGTATCACCGTCTTCGGGTTACTCATTACCACGCTTTCTGCGTTGCTTGTTCAGGTCGCTTTGCTCAGCCACGTAGGCGAGTCGTGCGTAGTCCGCAGTTGGCACACCGTCAAAGATGTCCACGGTTGCCGGCCGACCGGACTGCGACCATCGATAGGCCCGCCTACCGCCTCCCATGTCCATGGCCATTCTGCTGGGATAGACGTCCCGGCAGGCGCCCTCCACCGCCGGTTTCAGCCCATCGCGTTCCAGGTCGGTTCGCACTTGCACCAAGGCATCGAAGAGGTTCCACGCTGTATGTTCTGGCGTGCTTGTCCTGTAGGTGATGCGGACCGTGTACTCAGTTCCCGAGTACACGCCGACGAGTCTCCCTACCAGGACCTCCTCATCGGAGACTAGCGTGATCTCTTTGTCGTACATGATTTCTGGGTCATGGGACACGTTCGGCCTCGGGGCGATAGTTCGGATTCGGAATGAGGTCACCAACCTCACCCGTTCGGAGTCTGTCAGCAGGGAGCCGAAGATGGCCTGCCCCAGGGCTTCGGCGCCGGCTTGGCCGATCACGCTGCCGGTGAAGTCGGGGTGCTGCGTGGACTATTCGTGGGCGGTGGCGCGGCTGGTGAAGAAGTTCAGGGCGCCGCAGGTGATGTCGGCGGCGGGGCCGGTGCAGGAGCGTTGACCTACGTACACGACGGTGGTCACCGGTTCCCACACCATGTGGCCCTTGGTGGAGCTGACGGTGATCGGTTCGCCGGTGACAGGGTCGCTGGAGGTGATCACCGCGTCCGTGTCGAGCATGGTGGGGATGCCCAGGGCGTCGATGGCGCACATCGACCATGCCTGAGTCCCGTCGGGGAAGCGGACCCGGTGGGCGGTGGGCACTGCGGAGAACGGGTACGCCGCCCGGATCCGTCCGTCGGCGTCGAGGGTGAGGAAGTCTTCAGCCGCGAGCTCGGCCAGGACATCGGCAGCCTGACGGCCCTGGCCGGCGGCGGTCTCTTCCAGGTCGGCCGCCTCCGGTGCCCGGCCCCTCGTTGCGAAGTGGCGAACTACCGCCTGCTGCACGGATCGCAGGCCCCTTTCGGCCGGGGCGAGCCGACCGCGCCCAGCGCGGCCCGCCGCATCCATCGGCGGACACTCGCAGTCCGTGGTGACTCCGGCGATCTCGAGCGCCCGGCGCAGGTCGGCCACGCTCGGGGCCCCCTCGGTGTGTCCGTCCGGAGCCCGGTACAGGCGGCAGGAGACGCTCGTCGCGGCCCCCGGCGTGGCGAAGGGGTCCGTTCCGTTGATCAGGATGGTCGGCGAGCCGGTCATGCCACGCTCGGCAGCTTGCGCCTCACCGGTGACCTCGCTCAGCTCCACCTCCGCGCTCCGCTCGCCGAGCGCGAGGTGGATCCGCTCCTGGGCCAAGGGGGCGTTGGGGCAGTCGGGCACCGTCAGAACGGTGATACGCATGGCGTCGTCCTCCCAAGTCACTGCAGATGCCATCGACGGTAGACCTTCCAGCGCGCTGGAAGGTCCAGGCGTAGCTTGGAGGCATGCGCATCGGGGACCTCGCCACGGCCTGCGGACTGACCGCCAAGACCATCCGCTTCTACGAACAGGCCGGCCTGCTGCACGCGCCGCCGCGCACCTCGGGCGGCTACCGTGACTATCCGTCCGAGGTCACGTCTCGGCTGGCGTTCGTCGGCGACGCCCAGAGCGCCGGGCTCACTCTCGCTGAGATCCGCAGCATTCTCGCCCTGCGGGACTCCGGCGAGGCCCCCTGCAGCCACGTCACCAACCTGATCCATGAGCATCTGGCTGACATCGAGAAGCGCATGTCCGAGCTGCGCAAGACCCGAACCGCCCTACGCGGACTCGCTGATCGGGCCGCCGGCACTGATCCGAGTACCTGCACGGATGCGGACATCTGCAGCATCATCGGTGGCTCAACACGGGGGTGACAACGCGCGGCCGGCACTTCGCCGGCACACTGCTCCCACGTCTGCGGCTCAATCGAGCAATGGGCTGGTGGTAGGCGCGAGGGCCGACCAGGTTGGCTCTCGCGGCCCAGCCGCATGCGTACGGAGCGCGGTTCCGGGTCGTCGACCGGCATCTGGACCAGACCCGGAAATCACGCGCGCCATCCAGCCACGCACTCTGGAAGCCCTTGGCCCCCTTCGGTGTGACATACGAACGGTGTGACATACGAACTGGCCGCACGCGAGAGGGCAGTTCCGCAGCCCTGTGACAGATGCTTCGCTGCTCGCCTCGTCCATCGTGGCGGGTTGGCGCAGCTGACCGGGTCCACCTCGCGTGATCGCTGGCATCGGGTGCTGACGTCCTGCCGTCCGACATGGTGTCTAATTGCAGTCGCGCGCGGGGTGCTCAGAGACCGGTCTACATCGCCGGCTCCGCCTTGGATTCGCGCGCCCCTCGACTCCGGACGGTTTTGTATGCCTGCTGCTTCTTCCCGTCGCGATGCCGTCCGACCCATTGAGAACTCAGCCGCTTCTCCAACTGCACCACAGCATGACGATCTGTTTCTCGAGCCGCACTTCAGCATCGAGCTGCCGCCCTTGGAAGAGGATGAAGACGACCTCACAACACCTCTTCCCATGCCTGCACGGCGGCGGTCGAGGGTAATGGGAGGTCGTTGACCATCGCCTCCAGGCAGGTCATGAACCGCGGTTTGCCGGCAGCTGAGCTACACCGACCCCAGGGAGTGTGCACTCTGGGTGACGTGGCAAGTGCACTGATCGTTTTCATCGCCGTCTGAGAGCGGCGGCCGGCGAGCGAGCGTGCACCGAGGCGGCAGGGACGAAGTTCTGGGCCTGGCGCACTCCGACCACGACCTGGTTGTGCTCCTTGAAGCCGCCGGTCTGCGAGATCATCCCTGCAGCCTTCGCTCGCGCGTGCACGCGCGACGCCGCTGATTCCCGACCGCCGCTTCGCGCCGTTCAGGGCTGCTGGGCTGTCTCGCCGCGGGTGCGCTCGTATTCGGCCTGGTCCAGGATCTGCCAGGCGGCCTGGCCAATGGCGAGGACGCCGCGGGCTGGCAGGGGCACGTCACCGATCCGCGGATTCTCCTGCAGTTGAACGGGGCGTCCGAGGTCTGCGCCATCAAGCGTGGCTCGTGAGGCGTCGATGAAGTACATCTGCTGTGGCATCAGCGTTCCGGGGTGGCCGCTCGGCATCACGCCGGTCATCTCCAGGCGGCCCAGCCCCAGCGCCCGTGCCAATCGCTCGCGCGCCCCCACCAGGGCTCGGGGACGCCATGTCGCCAGCGGCAGCGCCACGCTGACGTGGTTCAGCAACCCGAGAAGTCGGGTCACGGAGGCGGTCAGAGTCCAGTTCAGCGAGGGTGAATCCATCGTCACCCTCAGGGAGGCCGGGGCCGTCCACGTGAGACCGATCCGGGCGTAGCCCGTGTGATCGCAGGCCGCGCCGTAATACCTCGGGCATGCCGTGTCGAGTCGCTCCCCGTCGACGTAGATCGACCACCTGCCGCTCGGGTCGCGATGCCACACCGTGCGATAAGGACCGAAGGAGCTCTCCGGAAACACACGCAGCGCGAGCACGTGACCGGAGTCGAAAGGCAGCCCGAACACGCCCCAACCCTTCACGTACTCGTGGTTCGGCCAGGGGGCCCGTCCCCGTCCCGCCGGGATCCCCGACAACTCGGACGACAAATCGAGCATCTGCGCCACCTCGTTCCGGACAGCTCCGGGCCTGAACCCAGAATGCCAGCAACTGACCGGCTGGACACTGTGGGACGACCAGGGCCACCTCGTGAACGGCGGCACCACCAGCCGGGCCGCGCGCGGTCGCCGATCTTCAACAAGCGATGGTTCTTTGAGGAGTGCGCGCAGTCGTGACAGGCTGCTCCGCCCCAGCACCCGTTGGAAGGGGAATCCGCTGCGCGGAGGTTCGGGTTGCCTTTCCGGGCTGGCGCGATCGCTCTCGTGCACTTCGATCCCGTCCAACCGGGACGCGGTCAGGACACAAGGACAGGAACAGACTGACAAAGACGAAGCAGCGCCGACACGGCTGGCCCCCTCTGAACTGCAAAAACGTCGCGGATCAGCAAAGATCGACAAGGGCCGCCAAGATCCCCAAAGGGCTCATAATCCGTCGGCCGTGGGTTCGAGTCCCACCCACCCCACCGCGCGCTACGCGTGCAGAAACGATCCGAGCAGCGGAGACGCCTCGGCAAGGGCCGCCACGGAAGCCGTGGCGGCCCTCGCTGTAACCCCGCACCAAGATCAAGAGGCCTTGCGGCGACCCGCGAGTGTCCGAGATTTCATCCATCTGGTCCGGGTGCCTGCCGATCTTGTTCGCGCGGGACGCCGTAGCGGCAGCGCGACGTCCGCGCCCGACCCTAGGTGTCGGCGCTCCCGTCCTCGGTGGCGGTGGCTGTGGCGGGGCCCGCATGGGGTGGGGGTGTGCGGACCGCGATGAGGGCGACGTCGTCGCTGCTGTCCTGCGCGAGGCCGGTGAGGAGCTCGTCGCAGAGGGCTCCCAGTGGTTCCTGGGCGAGGGCTGCGGCGTGCTGGCGCAGTCGGGCCGCGCCGCGGTCGAGGCCTTCGGTGCGGCGTTCGATGAGGCCGTCGGTGTAGAAGAGGATGGTGGCGCTCGCCGGCAGGACTTCGGTGGCGTCGGGGCGTTGCCGGGTGGGATCCACTCCCAGGAGCATGCTGCGGCCGTGGTTCAGGAAGCGGGTGTCGCCTTCGGCCGTGATCAGCAGCGGAGCGGGGTGGCCTGCGACGGCGTACTGCAGGGCCCAGGGCTGACCCGCCGCGGGTTTCTCGACCAGCGCGTATATGCAGGTCAGGGTCTGGTGTGGGTAGAGGATGCTGTTGGCCGCGTCCAAGCGGCCGAGGATCTTGCCGGGTGGCTCTTTGCGGTCGCAGGCGATGCCGCGCAGCATGTTGCGCATGTGGCTCATGGTGACGGTGGCCTGCAGGTCGTGGCCGGCGACGTCTCCGATGATGAGGGCCGTGGCCCCGCCGGGCAGGACGAACGCGTCGTACCAGTCGCCGCCGACCTGGGAGGTTGTCAGAGCGGGCTGGTAACGGGCGGCCAGATCCAGCTCTCCGAGCGTGGGCAGCTCGGGCAGCAGGGAGCGCTGGATGCGCTCGCCTGTCTTCTGGACCTCGGAGTACAGGCGTCCGTTGTCGACGGCGAGCGCGACGCGATGTGCCAGGTCTTCCGCCAGCGGAAGACTGTCCTCCTCCAGTGCCATGGTGCTCGTCATACGTGCCAGGGTCAGCGCGCCCAGGACCTGGCGGCGGGAGCGCAGCGGGGCGATCACCACCGTGTCCGCTCCCAGGCGGTCGAAGAGTTCCAGTTCCCTGGCGTGCAGAGGATCGGCCGCGGACTCGGGCGCGGAGCACGACGTGACGAGCAGCGGCCCGGCCCCCCGCAGGGCGCGGGCCAGTGAGGCGGCCGAATCCTCGGACACGGGTGGCAGTTCACCCTCGTACAGGCCGGGTGCCAGGTCCGGCTCACGGTGCTCGATCACTTGCCGGCGCAGACGGCCATGCTCGTCGAGCAGATCCACCGCGCACCAGTCCGCGAGGCTCGGGACCAGCGTGCGGCACAGGCGTCGCAGTCCCGCGTCCAGGTCGAGGGTGCTGGCCAGTGCGTCGGCGGCGTTGGTCAGCAGTGTCAGCCGGTCCAGGGCGTGCTGCACCGCCCGGTCCACCTCATGGGAGTCCACGACCGGCTCGTTATCCACATCGGAACCCATCCGGGGCACCCCTTCCCCATCCGCCGGCCCGCCACAGCCGGCTCCGCGCCTCGCGCCGCGCGGCCGTCTGGTCCGTTCTCATCTCCATGCTGCCGCATGGCCGGGTCCCCGGCCTGTGGCGCCGTCGCCAGGCAACGCCGGGACGGCTGAGCCAATCAATTGATTGGCTATATCGCCTCTCGGATGTGTTCATCAGCAGTGCATCTTGATAGGTTCCCAATCAATTGATTGGGGTACCAGATGCCGGAGCGTGCACGATCGGCGGCGGTCACGGCTGAACTGCCCGAGCGGGCCGCGCCGCCCGGTACCGCGGGGCGGATCCTCCACGCGGGCCTGGAGCTGTTCGCGGAGAAGGGTTTCAGCGGGACCTCGATCCGGGACATCGGGGCGCGAGCCGGGATCAACTCCGCGACCCTGTACTCCCACTACAGGTCGAAGGAGCATGTGCTGGCCGCGCTCGTGCTCCTGGGGCACCAGGAGCTGCACGTCCGGCTGCAGCGGGCTCTCGTTCGCGCGCAGGCAGGCGCCGGCAGCCAACTCGCCGCGCTGGTACGGGCCCACGTGCTGGCGCATGCTGAGTACCCACTGCTGGCACTGGTGGCCAATGCCGAAATGCATGCGCTCGGGAGCGACGCTGCCGCGCCCGCGCTGGCCTTGCGCGAGCAGTCATGGCAGTTGCTGCTCGTGGTGCTCGACGAGGGCATCCGCGCGGGGGAGTTCACCGCCACCGATCCGCTGCTCGCAGCCGCCGCGATCGTCGGCATGGGCCGGCAGGTCGCCCACTGGTACGGGCCGCGGCAGCCGTACACCCCCGAGCAGATCGCCGACACCTTCAGCGGCTACGCCCTGGCGATCGCGGGCGCGGCCCAACACGACCGGGAGACGACATGAACGAGCCGACCGAGATGGACCTGCCTGTCGACGGTGGCACCCTTCGCGTGCTGCGCTTCGGCAACGGGCCGCGCGTCGCCGTCGCCGCGCACGGCATCACCGCCTCGGGGATGTCGTTTCGTGCGATGGCCCGCCATCTGCCCGCCGAGTGGACCCTGTACGCGCCGGACCTGCGCGGTCGCGGCGGCAGCACAGGCACGCCGGGCCCCTACGGCATCGACTGGCACGCGGCGGACCTCTGCCTGGTGGCCGAGACGCTGGGCGGGGGCAGACCGGTCGCGCTGACCGGACAGTCGATGGGCGCGTACGTCGCCCTGCGCGCCGCCGTCCGCAGGCCCGAGCTGTTCGACCGGCTGCTGCTCATCGACGGCGGGCTTCCGCTGCCGGTGCCCGAGGGCGCCGATCTGGACCTCCTGCTCGATCTCACCCTGGGCCCGGCCATCGCCCGGCTCTCCCAGACGTACGAGAGCGATCACGCGTATGTGGACTTCTTCCGCGCGCATCCGGCGCTCGGTCCTCAGTGGAGCGAGGACATCGAGGCGTACGTGCGTTATGACCTCTCCGGGCCACAGGGTGCGCGGCGTTCCAAGGCCCGCGAGGACGCGGTGCGGCAGGACGGGCGGGATCTGCTCGGCTCCGCCGACGCCTTCGGCGGTGACCTCGGGCGGCTGACCGTACCGGCCCTGCTGCTGCACGCCCCGCTTGGCATGCTGGGGCAGGCGCCGCCGATGCTGCCCGCGGTGGTGGTCGAGCACTGGGTGCGGCAAGTGGTCTGCCTCGACGCCCAGTTGGTCGAGGGCTCCAACCACTACACGATTCTCATGGGCACGCACGCCAGGACCGTCGCCGAGCGGTTGGTCAGCCTGCCGTCAGATGCAGCTTGAGCGCCAGGTGCACCTGCAGGGCCCGGTCGCCGTGGCGCCATCCATCGCCCAGGAGCGTGCCCACCTTGTCGATGCGCCGGCCGTTTCGCGCGAGAGTCGCATCTCAATGAGTACGCGGACACCAACAACCTGGTGATCCTCTACCCGCAGACCGACATCAGCATCGTGCGGGGCAACCCGCAGGGCTGCTGGGACTGGTGGGGGTACACGGGCAGCGACTACGCCCGCAAGTCGGCGCCACAGATGCGGACGATCCTCAACGAGGTGCACGCGCTGGGCGGCTGAGGTGGTGGCCCGGCGGCCCTGGCCTTCCCAGGGCTCCGCGGCCGGGCAGCGAGCGGCGGCGCGGGTCCGCGCCGCCGCGTCGGCCGATGAACGGCTGGTCGGTTCGCTGGTCGCGATCAGGCCGTGGCGAGGGAGACCTCGGTCGACTTCATCAGCGCGACGACGGAGGACCCGGCAACCAGGCCCAGGTCGGCGACCGCGTCCTTCGTGATCACGGCGGTCAGCTCGGCGCCCACCACGGCGACCTTGACGCTCGCCATCGCGCCACCGGCGGCTACGTCGGTGACGGTGCCGGGAATCTGGTTGCGGATGCTCAGGCCTTCGACGGTGGCGGTGGCCAGCGCGACCTCGGTGGACTTCACCAGGGCCCGTACGACGGAGCCCGCCGCGAGGCCCAGCTCGCTGACGGCGTCCAGGGTGATCGCGGCGGTGATCTCCTGGCCGCCCTCCAGGCGGACCCTGACGGAGGCCATCACTTCGCCGGGCGTGACCGCGACGACGGTGCCGGGGATCTGATTGCGGATGCTCAGGCTCATGAGGCCACCGTAGCCACGGGCCCGGGAAGTGGCCGGGCACCGCACTTGGGACTTCCTCCAATAGGTCCGGCATTTGCCATGAATCAGCGGCCCGGGCGTCACCGAGGCGCTGAAGCTGTCGCTGCTCGTCTCGTTCTGGGCGCTCGGCCTCTCCCTGCTGCTGGGGGTGCCAGTGGCCTGGCTGCCGGATCGTGTCGATTTCCCCGGCAAAGCGCTCGTACGCTCCCTCGTGCTGTTGCCGATGGTGCTGCCGCCGACCGTCGGAGGTGTACGGGCCATCGCCTGGCGGTACTCATCGCCCTGCGCGGCCGCCGGTCCGCGGGGGCCCCGGCCAGGCACCCGGCAGGCAGCGCCCGGAGGAGGCACCCCAGCCGCCTCCCGCCGAGCCGGCCAAGGACTACAACCTCCCCGAAATGCGGGAGAGTTGGCCGCTACGCGCAGAGGTCACCGGCTTCAACGAGCTCACCCTGGACGCCGAACCCGGCGCCACCATCGCCGTCGTCGGCCCCAACGGCGCGGGTAAGACCACCTTGCTGCGCGCCCTCCGCGGCCTGACCCCGCGCGCCCGCGCCGCGCTTCGCCTCGGCGACGCCTGCTCCACGGTAGTGACCATCCAACTACATCCAACTCTGAACAAAAGTCGAGTAGTTCTTTTCATTTCCCGACAGTGCCCGGAATGGTCGCGGTTCCCGGAACTCTTGTTCCACACCTGTGGGTTGTGTAAGGGTGAGCTTCCTCACCGTCCCAACAACAGGCCGATTTTGTTCAGCCGTTCGAATTTAGTAGCGGTATCGGTATAGACCAAGCAGCACGAGCCTTTCAGCTGACAGAAATGTCAGGACCGTTAACCCGGGCCCGACCGGAACCGTGTTCAACCCCCCACCGCAATGCCCTGGATGGAAAGACATCTATGCAGAATCCCCGTACTTCGGGTCCCGTCCCTCCTCCCCGTACCGGTCTCAGCTCCGGGGACTCCGACGAAGGTCTCGCGGCGGCACTACGGGCCGGCGGGGCGACGGGCGAGGCCCGCGCCGTAGCGGTGGTGCTGGCGAGGCACTGGCAACCGGTGTTCGACTATGCGTCGATCTGCGCCCCTTCGGCCCGGGCGGCGTCCATGCTCGCCACCGCGGCCTCCCACAAGGTCTTGGAAAACCTGCGGCAGGCCCGGACGACCGCGGCGCTTCGTCCGCTTCTCTTGATGACTGCCCGTCAAATCGGCAAGGCGTGGGCGGCGGACGAGCGCATCACCGCGCTACCCGAACTCCAGAATCCGGACACCGGACACGCCGTGCCTGTCGACATGTTCACTATCCCGGAGAATCGGGGGCTGATCGCGCGGGCTTTCCAGGCAATGCCGGACGCCGCTCAATGTCTGCTGTGGCACGTCGAGGTCGAGGGGGAGGGTATATCCGTACCGGCGGGTTTGCTGGCCGTCGACCCCCGTGGCGCCGCGGCCCAGCTCGAACAGGCGCGTGAAATCCTTCGGGAAGGCTGCCTGCGGGCCCATCTGGAACTCGCCCCGGACATGGAATGCCGTCACTACAACCGGCTGCTGGACATATCCCTGCGCCGTGGCGGACCGCTGATCCCCGACATCCAGGCGCATCTGGCGGAGTGTCAGCACTGTCGCTACGGCGCCGAACAGCTCAACCAGGCCGACGGCCGGCTCGCGCTCCTGCTGGCCGAAGGCGTGCTCGGCCCGGCCGCCCGGCCCTACCTCGACTCGCGGCCCGCCCGCAGCAATGCCCGCCCCCGGACGGCCAGAACGGTCCCGGTGCCCAGCGCGGTCCGCGGCGCCGGCCGTCACTCGCGGGGCGGTCGTCCGCGCTCGCTGCCCCGCGTCACCTTCCAGGGCCGCCCCCTGTCGCTGTCCCACCGCGGGCGCGGAGCCGTCGTCACCGGCCTCGGGGTCGTGACCGGCCTGCTCGTCGTCGCGGCCGTCGTCACCGAGCTCTGGCCGGAAGACGACAGCCATGCGGGACCGGCCATCCCGAGCGGCTCCGTCAGCGCGGTCCCCGCCCCCGGATCCCAGCTGCCCTCCAGCCCCGCACCGCAGCCGTCGACCACCTCCGCGGCGCTTCCCACGGGCCCGCTCAGCACCAGACTGCGCAACGTCGACTCCGCCCTGTGCCTCGACATCCTCGACCGCATGGCACAACTCGGCGCCGAGGCGACGATGGCGCCCTGCTCCAGCTCCGTGACCCAGCAGTGGGTGTACGAGAACGACGGCCTGCTGCGCAGCGCCGCCGCCCCCGAACTGTGCCTCAACTCCCATGAGCTGGACGGTGTGATGGTCCTCGCTCTGTGTGCGGACCCGGCGGCGGCCAACGCCGCGGACGTACGCTACGACCTGACGATCCAGGGCGATGTGATTCCGCGCTGGAACGACGGACTGGCCGTCGTCCCCACCGCCGCGCAGACCGGAGCGACCGTGGTGGTCAAGGTCCGGGACGGCTCATTGGCGCAGCGCTGGGCCACAGACAACGTTGCCGTCGGCTCGCCCAGGACCCGGCAGAGCGCTGATTCGGGAAATCCGCCCGCCGAGGAGGTCAACACCTCTCCCTCGGACGGCAAACCCGCGCCGCCCGTGGGCACGGGTGCGGTGCCGGATCCCCATTCCACGGCCCGGCACGGTGAGGACCCCCGGTCCGATGTCCGCCGCGCCGGAGAGGACGGGTCCGGATCCGGCCCGGACGCCCGGCCGCCCGGACCGTCGCCCGCGGCTCCGGGGCCGCGCGACGCCGGCGGCCAAGACCTTCACGGTCCGGCCTCCTCACCTCCGCGGGAGACCGGTCACGCGGACGGGGATGACAAGCGCGTCAAGTCATCTGCGGCATCTCGCCCCGGGTCGTCTGCAGATCGATGACGGAGAACGCCGCGCCCTGCTGGTCCGCGACCGCCGCGAAACGGCCGAACGGGCTGTCCATCGGGCCGAAGTGCACCTGCCCGCCGCGGTTGGCGACGGTGGCCACCGCGGCGTCGCAGTCCGGCACGCCGAAGTACACATTGATGTACGGCGGGACCTCGGGCGGAAAGTCGTCGGTCATCTTCATCCGGCCCGCCACCGGGCGGCCGTTGATGTTCCACACACAGAAGTCGATCTGCTCGTCGGCCATCCGCTGCACCTCGAAGGGGAAGACGGCAGGGTAGAAGGCGTCCGCCTTCGCGGCGTCGCGGGTGGTGACTTCCGCCCATGCGAACGAGCCGGGCTCACCCGTCTTCTCGAAGCCTTCATGGCTGCCGGGCTGCCAGGCGCTGAAGTACGCGCCGCTGGGGTCCTGGGCTGTCACCATGGCGCCGAAATCGCCGACCTCCATCGGCTCCATCGTCAGCGCGCCGCCGTTGTCACGGATCTTGGTGGTCGTCGCGGCGATGTCCGGGGTGGCGAAGTAGAGATTCCAGGCGGCCGGGGTGCCTTCCGTGCCAGGCATCTGCGGGGAGAGGGCGGCCACGGCCTTGCCGTCGGAGTACGCCTGTGTGTAATAGCCGAACTCCTGCGAGCCTTCGCCGAACGTCCAGCCCAACAGGTCACCGTAGAAGCTCTTGGCGGCTTCCAGGTCGGGGAACATCGCGTCGGTCCAGCAGGGGGTGCCTTCGGGTTGCGCGGCCATGGGAACCAAGCCTCCGGTCGAGGAATGCCATCCCTCCCACGCTATTCGCGCGCCCGCGGTGCCGCGCGCCGAGCGGGTCGCCTCCGGCGCGGGGGTCCGCGGTGCGGGTCTTGGCCGTTCCCGGGTGCGGGGGTCCGGGGTGCGGGTCCAGAGCCGTCCTCTGTGCCCGGGGCGGTGCGGGGTCGCGGTGCGTGTCTTGGCCGTTCCTGGGTGCGGGGGTCCGGAGTGCGGGTCCCCGAGCCGTCCCCTGTGCCCGGGGGTCGCGGGATGCGGGTCTGGGGCCGCTCCGGGGCTCGTATTCTGGACTGCTTTCCTCACCGCGCTTCGCGCGAGTTGCGCCGCTTTACGTCCAGAACACGACCCCTGCGCGTCCCCCTGCCGGTGAAGGCCCTGGGGCAATCGGCGTCGCGAAGTTGCCGCTTACCGGCCCCCACTACACCCGGCATCTGCCCCCAAGTGGGGGGCCTGGGGTCTCCGCGTCGCGGAGCCGTCGCTTGCTGGGGGTGCCCTCACGCGAATGCCCAGCAGGTCTGGGGCACCGCCCCAGTTTCGGGATGGGGGTACCTCCCAGGCGGAGCTCTGGGGGACAAGCACCCGCGCCCCGGGCACCCTGCGCGCTACGGCAACGGCAGCGCCACCTTGACCGCGTACACCGCGACCAGCCCGTACCCGATCCGGAAGGTCCACGCGCGCGCCGTGTCCGAGATTCGCGTGCCCGCCAAACCGCTGACCGCGACGAGCAGTTGCTGCCACGCCAGGGAGGCGACGAAGACCCCGCCGACAAACACCGCGCCGGCCGTGCCTCCGCTCAGAGCCGCGCCCTGAGCCGTGGTCAGGGCGGCGAAGTACAGGGCGGTGGTGGGGTTGATGAGGGTCAGCGCGGCGAACCGGGTGAACGTCCGCACCGGGCCGGTGCCCGTGCTCTCGCTCTCCGGCGCGGGCCCCGTGTGCCGCGACGCGAACAGCCCCCGCACCGCGATCACCGCCAGCACGGTCGCCGACACCAGCCGGACCCAGGCCTCGACGCCGGAGAGCGCGGAGGCGACGAGCGGGCCGAGCGCGGTTGCCGCGGCGGCGTACGCGAGGTCGACGACGGCGACCGCGGCCGCCGCGGCCGCCGCCCCGCGGCGGTCGCGCATGCCCTCCTGGATGAGGAGTACGCCCATCGCTCCCACGGGCATCGCCACACCCAGGCCCGCTGCCGCGCCCGCCATCGCAGTCGTCCACATACTCATGGCGCACAGCGTCGGACCCGGGCCACGGTCGGCGCGACTGATTTACGCGCCCCCGACCGCCTGAAGGCTCTCAGCCGGCTTCGGCCAGCGGGTCGAGGACCAGCGGCTGGATATTGCCCTCCAGCATCGCGCCGAGCCCCAGTACGGCACAGACGTCGGGCCGGTCGGCGATGTGCACCGGCATCCCGGTGGCATCGCGCAGCATCTGGTCCAGGCCCGGCAGCAGCGCGCTCCCGCCGACCATCATGATCCCGCGGTCGGCGAGATCGGCGACCAGGTCGGGCGGGCAGTCCCGCAGCACCTTGCCGATGCCGTCCAGCACGGAGGTGAGCGGGGTGTGGATGGCGTTCCGTACGGCGGCGGTGTCGACGCGCACCGAGCGGGCGAGGCCGGTCGCCACGTCCCGGCCGTGGATCTCGGTGGACGCCGGTCCGTGAGTGTTGAGGCCGTTGCCGCTCAGCGCCAGCTGGAGGGGGCGTACGGACTGGCTGGGCAGCATCAGTTCGTGCTGGTGGCGCAGGTGCTGGATCACCGCGTGGTCGATGGCGTTGCCGCCCACCGGGATCCGCTCGGCGGTGACGATCGCGCCGAGCGAGAGCACGGCGACCTGCGTGGTCGCCGCGCCGCACACCATGATCATGGTCGCGGTGGGCTGCTCCACGGGCAGCCCGCAGCCGACGGCCGCGGCGATCAGGGTGTCGACGAGCTCGACCCGGCGGGCGCCGAGGCCGACAAGGGTCTCGATGGCGGCGCGCTCGGCGAGCGGGTCGCTGTCGTGCGGGGTGCAGGCGGCGGCGCGCAGCCGCGGCTTGCGGCGCAACTGGCGGCGGAGCTTCTCGCCGAGGAGGAGACGGAGCATCCGCTGGGCCATCTCGATGTCGACGACGGTGCCGCCGGCGATGGGACGGGCGACGCGGATGTAGTCGGGCGTACGGCCCGTCATCTTCTCGGCGAGCGCGCCGACCGCGATCAGCGCGCCGGTGCGGGTGTTCACGGCGGCGACGCTCGGCTCGTCGACGACGAGCCCGGCCCCCTTCACGAAGACCCTGGTCCTCGCGGCTCCCAGGTCGACGGCGACATGGCAACGGCGCAACTGCTCAAGACTGACGGTCACGGCGGATCCTCCCGAGTGCGGTACTTGATGGCATCGTGCGACCGCAACGGGAAGTGCGCGCGCTGGGTGAGCCGGTCGGGGGTATGGAGCTGACGATCCGCCAGATTCGTTGGGCCGATCGGGCGGCATTACTACAGCAGCCTCTGCAGCAGTCCCCAGCAGAACTCCGCCACGCGCTGCTCGCCGTCGGGGAGGGTGAACCGCAGCTGCCATCGCGTCGGCGCCGAGCCCTCCATCGGTGTGGCCGGAGGAAAGGCGCGCGCCACCTCGTCCACCGTGCACGACCACGGCACCAGGTCATCGGCCGTACGCAACTCGGGTGCCGCCGCCCCCGGGGCGCGGACCAGCCATTCGTTCCACACCGCCCCGCCGTCCGCTGCCAGCACCTCGAAGCGCAGATCGGGCCAGAGCGGTACGGGCCACAGCAGCGCGTCGCACTCGAGATCGCCGATCCGCCGCCGTACGACCTGCTCCGGCTCCCCGAGCGCCGAGCGGTAGCGGGCGAGGGCGCCGCGGCTCCTCGGTGAGCGGACCATGGCCTGCCAGCGGCGGTTGGCCTCGCGCATCTCGGCGAGGGACGCGCCCAGTTCGTGGCGGGCGTCCTCGACCGGGCCGGGCTGATGGTCAGCCATCCGGCGTAGCAGTACCAGTTGGAAATCGCGGGGTCCGAACGGTGCGGCATGGGTCATGTCCGACATCGTGCCCCGCTGCCGAGGGCGAACGCACCGTCAATGACGGGAAGTCGGCTCGCAGCCGAGATGAGAGTTCCACACAGAATCCTCACAGAGTCATCCACCGCTGGTCCTTCCGCGCCGCATAGCCTGCGGGCGCCATGGATTACTGCAACCAGTGCCGTCGGCACCTCAACGGCGCTCTGGCCTGTGCCGGCTGCGGTACACCCGTTGAGGAGCTCCGGTATCAGAGCCCCGTTGCGCCCGCGGTGGATCACCCCGTCCTGGAACTGGACGAGGTGTCCGAGCCCGCGGGCCATCGGCGTGCCCGCCACCAGCCCAGTCCCCGGCGCAAGGCCGCGGCCGGGCGCCGGGCCCGTAAGCGGCGTGGCCGCAAGGTGCTGCTCGGCACGTTCGGCCTGGTGCTCGCGGCGGGTGCGCTGAGCCTTGCCGAACTGGCCATCGAGGATCAGGGCGACGACGGTGCGGCGACCGCCGTCAAGGACGATTCGAACGTCGAGACGGAGCCCGCTCCGGAGCCCACGGACGTCGATGTGACCCCCGAGGGCCCCGATCCGGTGACGGAAACGCCCGTCTCGGCATCCAGTTCCGCACGCCCGACGGCAACCGGCACCGGCGGTCCGGGCGGCGGCGCAGGGAAGCCGACCGCCACGAGCGGGGGCGGCGGCAGGCCGTCCGCCACGCCCTCCGCCGTACAGTCGTCCGCCAGTGCCCAGCCGTCGAACCCGGGGCAGCCGAGCGGGTCGGCCTCGACCCAGCCGCCGCCCCAGGGCGACCCCCCGCCGACCCCGACGCCCACCCCCTGCGAGAAGTTCCTCTGGTTCTGCGTGTAGGCATCGGGCGACCGAGGGCTGGGGCACGCCCTTACGGCACGGCCGGAGCCTCTTCGCCCAGCATCCGCTTGAGCAGGTCCCGCAGCATCGTCCGCTCCACGTCCGACAACTCGGCCAGCGGCTCGCGCGCGAAGTCCAGCGACTCCCGCAGCCGGCGCGCGGTGTCGACCCCGTCCTTCGTCGGCGCGGCCAGCTTCACCCTGCGGTCGTTCGGGTCGGGGCGTCGCTCCACCAGTCCGCGGGTCTCCAGCCGGTCCACGATGCCGGTGATGTTCGACGGCTCGCATCTCAGCTTCTGTGCGACGTGGCGCATGGGCATCGGCTCCAGGGTCAGCAGTCCCAGCACCCGCGCCTGTGCGCCGGTGAGGGAGTGCTTGGCCGCGGCCTGCTCGTACTCCGCGTAGTAGCGCGCCACGACGGTGCCGATGAGCTCGACGACTTCGAGGGTCACGGGGTCTGTTCGCGGGGTGGTCATGGCAACAGAGTACCGAGTTACTTGACAACATGAAATATCCAGGAGCATGGTTGTTTCACATGGTGAATCTTTTCTAGGAGGTACGCAGCATGTCCGCACTCCCCGCGTCCGGCCGTGAATGGCACCTGGTCGCCCGTCCGCACGGCTGGCCCAAGGTGGAGGACTTCGCTCTGCGTGAGGCCCCGGTGACCGAGCCGGGCGAGGGTCGCATCCTCGTACGCAATCTGCACTTCTCGGTCGACCCGTACATGCGCGGCCGGATGAACGACGTGAAGTCGTATGTCCCGCCGTTCCAGCTCGACCACCCCATGGACGGCGGCGCGATCGGCGAGGTCATCGCCTCGAACGCCGAGGGCTTCGCCGTGGGCGACCACGTTCTGCACGGGCTCGGCTGGCGCGAGTACGCCGAGCTGCCCGCGAAGCACGCCACCAAGGTCGACGCATCCCTCGCCCCGCTCTCCGCCTACCTCGGCGTGCTCGGCATGACGGGTCTGACCGCCTACGCCGGGCTCTTCGACGTCGCCTCCTTCAAGGAGGGCGACGCCGTATTCGTCTCCGGCGCGGCCGGCGCGGTGGGCAGCCAGGTCGGCCAGATGGCGAAGCTCAAGGGCGCCTCCCGCGTCATCGGCTCGGCGGGCTCCGACGAGAAGGTCAAGCTCCTGGTCGAGGAGTACGGCTTCGACGCGGCCTTCAACTACAAGAACGGCCCGGTCGCGCAGCAGCTGAAGGAGGCCGCCCCCGACGGCATCGACGTCTACTTCGACAACGTCGGCGGGGACCACCTGGAGGCCGCGATCTCCTCGCTCAACGTGCACGGCCGCGCGACCATCTGCGGCATGATCGCCCAGTACAACGCCACCGAGCCGACCCCAGGGCCGCGCAACCTCGCCCTGGTCATCGGCAAGCGGCTGCGCCTGCAGGGCATGCTTGTGAACGACCACACCGCGCTCCAGCCGCAGTTCGTCCAGGACGTCGCGGGCTGGATCGCCTCCGGCGAACTCAAGTACAACGAGACCGTCGTCGAGGGCATCGAGAACGGCTACGAGGCCTTCGCCGGTCTGCTGCGCGGTGAGAACACCGGCAAGATGATCGTTTCGCTCAACCAGTAGTCTCGGCCTCAGCCACCACGGTCGTGGGCGCGAGCCGCGGTGAACAAGCAGGAGGAATCCTCTTCATGTCCATCCAGCAGTCCGACGTCCTCTACACCGCTGTCGCCACCGCGGAGAACGGCCGTGACGGCCGCGTCGCCACCCCGGACGGTCAGCTCGACGTGGTCGTCAACCCGCCGAAGGAGATGGGCGGTTCCGGGACGGGCACCAACCCGGAGCAGCTCTTCGCCGCCGGATACAGCGCCTGCTTCCAGAGTGCGCTGGGCGTCGTCGCACGCAAGGAGAAGGCCGACATCTCCGGCTCGACGGTCACCGCCGAGGTCGGCATAGGCAAGAACGACGAGGGCTTCGGGCTCATCGTCAAGATCTCCGCCAAGATCCCGAACGTGGACGCGGCCACCGCCAGGGACCTGCTCGAGAAGGCCCACCAGGTCTGCCCGTACTCCAAGGCGACCCGCGGCAACATCACGGTCGACCTCGCTGTCTGACCGGCACGGCGCAGATGAGGGCCGCACCCCCTCCGGGGTGCGGCCCTCGACGCGTACTCAGCGTGTGATCAGCGCCCGGCCGACCTGAGCGAACACGCCCTTCGGGTGGTCGCGGAACAGCGGCTCGGTGCCGAACAGCACGACCGCCGTGCCCTTCGCGCTCGTACCGCTGACGATCGACGCGCGCCCGGCGGCGTCCTTCGGGCCGCCCTTGCCGTCCTGTGCCGTACGCCAGTGGCCCGCGACCAGGGGGTTGCCCGAGCCGTACGACTGCTCCACCCGCACACCCGGGCCGAGGTCGGTGAACCACAGCGGGGAGTACACGAAGGTGTGCGCGGGCGCGCCGCCGGTGACCGGGCTGCCGGCCGCGTTGGCCACCCGGACAACGCCGTTGGCGTCGCCGTTGCCCGCCACCGGCTTGACCGCGAGCAGTCCGGCATCGGCGTTGAACGCCGCGCCGTCCGAGCCGAGGCCGACCAGACCGCCGTCGCCCTCGAGGAAGGCGCCCAGCGCGCCGCGGGCGGCCGGGGTCAGCTTCCCGTACTCCAGACCGCCCGAGACCATCAGCACATCCGCCTTCGACCAGTCGAAGCCCGAGTTGAGAGCGGCCGTCGACACCGGCTGCACCTCGAAGCCCATCTCGCGCAGCGCGAACAGCTCACCGGGGGTCACGGACGCGGCGACCCTGGTCCGGTGCAGCGCGCCCGTGCCCTTCTCCTTCGTGGCCGCGAAGGCGACCCCGAGACGGTCCGCGAGCACGCCCGCCACACCGCGGGCCGAACCCGGCACGATCGCCGAGCCGTTCGCCGCGCGCCGCACCTTGATCCCCTGCGCGAGCAGGGAGTTGAGGGCGGCGAGCTCCTTCGGGTCCTCGAGCCGCAGCCGCAGATCCCCGAACGGGGCAACGTAACCGGTGGCCGCCGCGGCGTGGACCGGGCGTCCCACCACATGCAGTTCGCCCTCGGCGGCCTTCTCGACCGTCGCGCCCCAGAGCAGCCCGAGGCTCCAGCCCGAGATGTCGTACATCGTGGACACGTCCGCGCTGATGTCCCGGCCGTCGGCCAGGATCACATTGGCGATGCCGCGCTTGGGCTGGCGCATGTCGACGACGTACGAACCCGCCGGGTAGCTGCGGCCCGCGAGCCTGAACGGCAGCACCGCCCGCTCCACCCGTACGTCATTGGCGAGAAGATGGTCCACCAGCCGGGCCGCCGCGACCGCCGACCTCCCCCGGACTCCGTCCGGGTGGACCCCCGGGCCGCCCCCAGCCGGAATGACGTACGCGCGCGGGAAGGTCGTGGTGTACACGTCCTCGGGCCCGATGCCCGGCACGCCCGGCACGGTCTCCTGCGACACCGGCCGCTGCGCCTCGCCCGCCGCGCCCCGCCGGAAGGTCTCGATCTGGTCGGCGATCACCGACGTGCGGTGCGTACGCGTGTAGTCGAGCGTCGCGCGCATCGCCGCGCCCGCGACGGCCGTGTTGATCGCGGCCCTGCGGCGCAGCTCGGCGACCGGCAGGGAGTCGTACTCCTCGTTGTTGACCGCCATCGGGAACTCGATGGTGTGCGAGGCGATCCCGCCCTGGAACGGCATGTACTGCGGGGTGAAGATGGGCGGCCAGTCGTCCCAGCCCTCCTTCTCGTCCCTGAAGGGGATGACGGCGGGCTGCACACCGTCCTTGGCGGGGGTGTAGCCGAGGCCGTTCACCGCCTTCTCCATGCCCAGCGCGTTGGCGTACGAGTTCTTCAGGAAGAGGTCGTACTCGTAGTTCTCGCCGTGCGGCGGAGTCGTCGGCTCGATCAGCGTGCCGTTGACGTAACCGTGCAGATCGAGCATCAGGGCCGGCTGCTTGTCGATGGCGATCCGCCGGATGGCGCGCGCCTCGGGCTGGGATCCGGTGATGAAGTCCCGGTTGAGGTCGAAGCCGTTGGCATTGGCGCGGGTGCCGGCGATGCGGCCGTCCGGATTGGCCGTCACATTGAGGTAGACACGGTTCCTGGACAGCAGGTCGGCGGTCGTGCCGTCCTTCGCCTTCGCCAGTTCCTCGATGAGCTTCAGGGCGGCATCGGTGCCCTCCCACTCATTGCCGTGGATGTTGTTGTTGATGAACACCGGCGTCTTGTAGGCGGACTTGACGCGCTTGTCCTTGGCGGCGGCGGCCGGGGAGTTCTCGATCAGCTCCCGCATCCGCTCCTGCTCGCGCGCCTGCCGGGAGGTCTCGGGAGCGGTGACGGTGACGAGATACAGCTCATGACCGCCGGCGGAATGCCCGGCGACCTCGACGCTGACCCGGTCGCCGAGCTTCTGCAGGGCGTTCAGGCGCGGAGCGAGCGCGTGGTACGGCGCGAGCCCCAGCTTGATCGACTTGTCGGCCGGGTTCACGGGCGGCGCGTCGAGGACGGTACGCCGCGGGTAGCCGCCGCTCTTCGCGAGCTCGGGGGCCGCGGTGCGCAGCGCATTGGCCGCGGCCGAGAGGGGAGCCTTCGCGGTTGCGGCATCGCGCCCGCCGCCTTCGCGTACGGGATGCGGCTGTGGGCCGTCGCGACCGGGGACGGCGGTCGCGGGCGCGGGCGCGAGAAGCACCGCCCCGGCGAGGGCGGCGGTGGCGATGAGAAGGGGGCGGGGCAAGCCCATGCGTACGTGCCTCCGGAGTGTCGGAATCGAAGGGAGTGGATCGGAGTGGATCGGAGTGGATCGGAGTGGATCGGAGTAGATCGGAATCGATCAGCACGACGATTAAGTCGTACGCAGGGTCTACAGGTTCAACTGCCGTACAACAAGAGCCGCTTGGGCGTACCCTCCGGGTCGGCTGTGCCTCTTGGAGCACCACGCGCCGGGCGGATCGCGGCCCACCCGTCCGGCGGATCAGCTCCCGCGGCGCCGGTCCGGCCGTGCGCGGCCCGACGCCGACTCCGGCACCCCGATAAGCTGTGTGTATGCGTGATCTTGGGGTGGGCTTCGGCTATTTGGTGAAGGGCCAGCGCTGGGTCGGCGGGCACGGCAAGTGGTTCGGCTTCGGGCTGCTGCCGGGGCTGGTGACCCTGGTGCTGTACGCGGCCGCCCTGGTCGGACTCGGCTACGGCGCCGACGATTTCGCCGCCTGGGCGACGCCCTTCGCCGGGGACTGGTCCTCGCCCTGGCAGGGCCTGTTCCGCGGCTTCCTGACCGTGCTGGTCTTCTGCTTCGGGCTGTTCCTCGCGGTGATCACCTTCACCGCGGTGACGCTGCTGGTCGGCCAGCCCTTCTACGAGTCGCTGTCCGAGCAGGTCGACCGCGCCGAGGGCGGCGACGTACCCGAGTCCGGCCTGCCGCTCTGGCGGGAGCTGTGGATCTCCGCGCGCGACTCGCTGCGGGTCCTGGCGCGGGTCGTGCTCTTCGGCGTACTGCTCTTCGCCCTCGGCTTCATCCCGGTCGTCGGCCAGACCGTCGTCCCCGTCATAGGCTTCTGCGTCTCCGGCTTCTTCCTCGCGCACGAACTCACCGCGGTCGCCCTCCAGCGGCGCGGGGTCGAGTTCAAGGACCGCCTCAGGCTGCTGCGGGGCCGTCGCCTGCTGACCCTGGGCTTCGGCGTGCCGCTGACGCTGGCGTTCCTCGTCCCGTTCCTGGCCGTGTTCCTGATGCCGGGGGCGGTGGCCGGGGCGACGCTGATGGCGCGGGACCTGGTGACGCCGGATCCGGCCCCGGAGCCGGTGAGTCCGGCCCGGCACACCCTGGACAAGGACTAGGACCAGGGCAGGGACTAGGAGCGGAAGGGAAGCTCCGCCACTGCGAGGCCAGGGGCGGCCTCGCCCGCGTCTACGATCACCGAACCGTCCGGGCCCCAGACGGCGCTGCCGCCGCGGCAGTCGCCGGCGCCGCTGAACCCCACGGCGTTGCCGAGAACCACGTACAGGCCGTTGTCCCTGGCCCGGACCGGGTAGACCGCCTCGAAGGAGTCGTTCTCAACATCGAGCGCCGAACTGGCCACATACACCTGGCAGTTGTCGTCCTTCGCGCGCTCGGCGAGCTCCGGGAAGCGGTTGTCGTAGCAGATCGCCAGGGCGAAGCGGACGCCGCCGAGGGTGAACCGGCCCTCGGCCGTCCCCGCCGCGAAGACGTCGAGTTCAGGGCCGTGCAGATGCCGCTTTTCGTAGCGGGTGAGCAGCTCGCCGCGCGAGTCGATGACGAGCGAGGTGATGGCGGGCCGCTCGCTGTCGGTGCGGGCGGCGGCGCAGTTCACCACGGCGGCTGTGCGGTGGGCGCGGCAGGCCTCGCGTATGGGGTCGAGCCGCGGATCGTCCGGCGCGACCCACAGCGCCGGATCCTTGGCGATGAGCTCCAGCTCGTACCCCGTCACGGCCAGCTCGGAGAACACGACCAGATCCGCGCCCCGGCCGGACGCCGCGTCAAGGAGGCCGTGCATGGCGTGGACATTGGCGCCGACATCGCCCGGTACGGACGCGAACTGCGCTGCTGCGATCCTCATGCGTCCTATCTTCGCCGTCTCACCATCCGGGAGGAAGCCCGCAATCGATTGCCCGCGGGGGCGGCGCTGGCGAGCATCGGCGCATGACCGAAGTGATCGCAGTCGCTGTCATTACCGTCCTCGCCGTCATCAGCCCGGGGGCCGACTTCGCGATGGTCGTGCGCAACAGCTATCTGTACGGTCGTACGACGGGGCTGCTCGGGGCGGTGGGTGTGGCCGCGGGCGTCCTGGTCCATGTCACATACACGATGCTCGGCGTCGGCCTGCTGATCGCGTCGTCGACGGCGCTCTTCACGGCGATCAAACTGGTCGGCGCCGCCTACCTGGTCTACATCGGCGTACGCACCTTCAGGGCGCGCGCCGACCTGGCGGTGGACCTGGAGTCGAAGCCGGGCCTGACGCGTCTGGGCGCGCTGCGCACCGGCTTCCTCACGAACGCGCTCAACCCGAAGACGACGCTCTTCGTAGTCTCCACCTTCACCCAGGTGGTGGGCCCGGACACCCACCTGTGGCAACAGGCGGGCTACGGCCTCTTCATGTCCTTCGCGCACCTGGCGTGGTTCGGCGTGGCGGCGCTGTTCTTCTCCGACTCCCGCCTGCGCACGGCGATGCTGCGCCGGCAGAACACCCTGAACCGCGCGATCGGCTCGGTCCTGGTGGGCCTGGGAGTCACTCTGGGCTTCGCCCGCTGAGTCTGCCGTGCCGGCCGGCAGGGAGCCGTTGACCTGATGCTGTCCGGAGGGAAGGCGTTCGCGGAAGCGTCAGGCTTCCTGGACGCGTTCTACGGGTGTTTGTCCGCTGGGCGTGACGAACTGTTCGAGCTCACCGACGCGCTGTTGTGTGCGGACGGGCCGGTGTCGCCGGTGGATCTGACATCGCAACCGTCCGGGCGGATCTGACCTGGGATCAATTTCATGGCCGAACCGCTGACCGAAGGTGCTCACGTGGCTAGCATGAAACCTGGATTCGCTTGCGCGACGGGGGGAGCGCCTGTGCTCGAGATCGATACGCTGCTCGACCAGATCGTGCCGGCAGCCGAAGCGGCGGTCGTCGCCTACGGCGTGAGTGTGCTGACCAGGGCCCAGGACGAGACGGCAGGAGCGACCGTACGGCTGGGGCAACGGCTGCTCGCCAGGATCCTGAACCGCGGCGCCGACGCCGACGCCGACCCCGTTCGAGTCACCGTCACCAGCCTGGCGGACGCGGGCGCGGACCGCGACATGCTCGCCTTGCGGCGCGCCGAGTTGAGGATCGCGCTGCGGGAGGTGCTCAGGGACTCCCCAGGCCTGGCCGATGAGCTCTCGGCGATGCTGCCGGAGCGTCCCGCCGTCCAGGCCGATGCCGAGCGCAGCGTCGCCCTCGCCGGAAACAACTCCGGGATCATTTCCACCGGCGACGGTGCGAAGAACACCCTGCACCAGTGAGCGGCAGGCCCGGTCTGCAGAAGCCGGACCCCGCCGAGCACAAGCCTGACCGGTCGGGCGGCGACCGGTCGGTGCACGTGGACGGTGACAACCACGGCATCGTGAGCACCGGAGACAACGCGAACAATGTGCTCGTCCTTCCCGCAGCGCGCCCCGCCGAGAACTCGCTGGCCGGGAAGGCCAATGCGCTCGCGGACAGGGTCAGTGACTTCCTGACGCGTGAGGAGGAGCAGCAGCGATTATGGGATCCGGCCCTGCTGCCGGTGCGCTGTCGACCGGCACCTGAGACGTTGACCGGCCGCCGGAACAGCATTCTCGACGTCCCGGCCAAGGCGGCGGCCGCTCTGCCGCTGGACCTGACCGGTCGGCTGGAGAAGATCGCTGCTGTCTACGAGGGGACTAAGCGCGGCAGACTGATGGTGCTGGGCCGGGCGGGCTCGGGGAAGACCATCCTGATCCGGCGTTTCGCAAAGGCCTGGCTGGATGCTCGCAGTCCAACCGGCGAAGCGCCGGTACCGGTACCGGTGATCTTCAGTCTGGGATCGTGGAATCCCACCACCACTCCACTGCGGGACTGGCTGATCGACCGGCTGGAGCGGGACCACCCCTTTCTGGCCGGGGCCGGCCCCGACGGATCGACGTGGGCCGCCGCGCTGGTCGGTGCCGATCGCGTGCTGGCGATCCTGGACGGGTTCGACGAGATCGCCGACGGCCTGCACGAGGCCGCGCTGCTGGACCTCAGGGCCACCACCGTGCCGCTGCTGATGACGAGTCGCCGCGCCGAACTCGAAGCCGCGGTGGGGAAAGCCGCGCTCTTCGCCGCTATCGAACTGACCGATCTCACCCTCGACGACTCCTTCAACTACCTGCTGCACCCCACCGATACGGCCGCCTCCGACACGACCCCCTGCGACGGCACGGACACCACCACCCCCACCGGGTGGGAGTACGTCCTGAACAAGTTGCGCTGTCACCCCGACAAACCGGCGTGCGCCAATCTCGCCGCTGTGCTGACCACCCCTCTGATGGTCACACTCGCCCACGCTGTCTACAAATCCGGCCGCGATCCGGTGAAGCTGCTGGAAATGGAGGAGTTCAGCACCCGAGGAGCCCTTGAAGACCATCTCCTGGACAATTTCATCCCCACCGCCTACGCGCGCTTTCTCAGCAACCGCCCCGCCGCGAAACGCCGGCCCTGGCGCGCCGAACGCGCCCGTCACTGGCTCGGCTACCTCGCCACACACCTGAAACAACTCGACACACACGACATCGAATGGTGGCGACTGGGAACCGCCATGAGCCTCTCTTCGCGCATGCTCGTCTCAGGGGCCACGAGCGGGCTCGCGTCAGGGATCATGCTCGGACTCGTCTACGGGCTCACGAGCGAGCCCGGAGAGGCATCTCTCAACGTTCTTATGAACGTGCTGGGGATCGGGCTGACCTTCGGGCTCCTGCACGGATTCGGGTCAAAACTCAAGACCGGCGGCGCATTCGAACCGTCACGCATGCACATACGGATCCGCGGCGGGTCGAAGAGAGTGAAGGAGAGTTTCCTCCCCAGAATGCGGGGCGGCCTCGAGGGCGGGCTGGTCTTCGGGGTCGTGTTCGGGCTCGGAATAGCGGTCTATGCGGGTCTCCTGGCTTATCCCTGGACCGTGATCGCCTTGGCGTTCGGCAACTGGCTCGTGGCCGGGCTCGCGCTCGGACTGGCGGTCGGGCTCATACTCGCGCTCATGGCCGGGCTCGAGGCTCTCATCGAGCCGAAATCCTCGGTCAGCCCGTCGGACCTGTTGAACACGAACCGCAGGACCGTGCTCGCCCAAGTGCTCGCGGTCGGGCTAGCGATCGGGCTCGGGTTCGGGATCGTCGTCGCGCTCCTGAACGGGTTCGCACCCGGGGTCAGGAGCGGGCTCGCGGCCGGGCTCGTGGTCGGGCTCGGGGTCGGCACGTTGACCGCCTGGGGCCGGTGGGTGGTCCTGGTCCGCGTCTGGCTACCCCTGACAGGGCGGCTCCCGTGGGCGGTGAACGCCTTCCTGGACGACGCCTACCAACGAGGTGTGCTGCGCCAGGTCGGCGCGGTCTACCAGTTCCGCCACGCGCGGCTCCGGGATCGCCTGGCCGAGGTCTACGAGCAACACGAACAGTCGACGGCAGGTGGTCGCTAATGGGTGTCAGGCACCGCACGGCACGCAGCACAAGGACGTACGGGGCCAAAGTCGCCCTTGGAATCGCGGTGACCGTGACAGCCGCGGTCGCAATCGTGGGGGCGTCAGGCTCCCAAACCGCTTCCGGTGAACCGGTTTCGCTCACGCTGCAGTACACCTGCGCATTTTCGGGCCTCGGCAACCAGCCCGTGACGATGGAGCTCGAATCGGATATCCCGAATTCGATCAAAGTCGGCAAGGCCAGCCCGAAATCCGCCTTGGACGGAGTGGCGACGGTGAGTGCGAGCTTCACGCAGATGGCCGCCCTGGCCGGCGCGAAGACCATTGAGGGCTCGTTGGACGGGAACGCCACCGTGACCGCACCGCAGGGCAGCATGCCCCTGACCGTGCCCATGACGATCCCCAGGACCACCATCCCGGCGTCCGGTTCGTTCGACGTCACCGCCAAGGGCACCGCGCCCTCCCTCTCCTTCAGCCGACCGGGCAACGCGAAGGTCACCGTCGGCGACCTCACTCTGCACCTCACCCCGAAGGACGCAAACGGCAACACGACCGCCGTGGGCACGATCAACGCGCCCTGCGCACTGGACTCCGGGCAGAACACGGTCCTGCAGTCGCTCGTCATCACGGAGCCGGTGAAGGCAACGGCGACGACGACCGGCGAGGCCTCCTCGGGGACGACCGGCGGGAGCGGTTCCGGAGCGAGTGGCGGGACCGGTTCCGGAACCGGCGGCGGGACGACCACGGGCACGCGGCCCGGAGCAGGGTCCGGCCGTTCGACGTCGGGCACGTCAACTACGCCGAGTGCGTCAGCACACAGCTCGACCGGGTCCGCACCCCGCCCCCCGACCGCTTCGCAAGGAGCCCCGTCCGTCGATACGGCACAGGACGATGCGACCAGCGCCGCCGACGACAACACGGCCAATGACCTGGACCCCAAGAATCCGATCGTGCTGACGATGGGCGTCCTCGTCGCGGGCGGCGCCGCCGCCGTTGTCGGTTTCGGCTCACGGCTGAGGAAGCGCCACTCCGGCGGCGCAGACGACTGAGCTTGATCTTTAACTTGCGTCCGTCCGTTGCGGGTGCTCAGCTGCCTCGTTCACGGCGAACTCCTCACGCGTGCCCACGAATGCGGGGCGGCTGGGCGGAAGACGAAGGGCTGCGTCGAGCTGGTAGTAGAGCGCGTCCAGCCGACTACGACCAGGACTGCGAACCGGCATCCGCCGCACAAGCTCGCGAACTGCCGGCGAGGCGTGCTCGATCGCCCATCGGATCTCCTCGTCACCGACCCTGGCGTCATCGCCTGCCGCGAGCTCACGAGCGCGGGCCTCGTAAACCGCAGGCCCAAGGGCGTGCTTCGACTGGTGAGGAGTGGCCAATGGGTGGATGTAAGGGGTCGCCGCTGCGTAGCACGCGGCGCGGGCGGCGGCTGTGGCAGCCGGGTCGCCAACTTCGCGTGCGGCTGCGTGAGCCGCCCAGGCAAGAGAGCGCAGTCGCCCTGTCCGCTTCCCCTCGCGCACGAAGGCCCGGATGCCCTCGATCGCCTCGCGAGGACGGGTGTCGCAGGGAGCCTTCGCCTCGAACAGCGGGAGCACCCGCTCGACGCAATCGGCAGCCCAGAGGCCGAGAAGTCGGCGGTCTTCTTCGCTTATGGTCACCTTGTCCACCCGCACATCATGCCGGTTCGGGTGCTCCTGTCGCTGCCAGCCACACCTCTGACGGTGCCGGCCCGCCCCAGTGCGGACTCGCTGCGGGGGCGCCCCCAACATCCCCGAGGGGGTGCGGGAGGACGCCCCCACATCAAGGGCGGGCGGGTGGGGACGAGCCTCCGCCGCAGGCGGACCCCCGTTCCCTCAGCCCGACGTCTCCGCCGCCAAGCGGATGATCGCCCGCACCTGCCCGATGATGTCCACCCGGTTCCGCACGAACTCCGGGTCAGTTATCTCCGTCGTGTTCCCCGCCCCGAACTCCAGCACCGGCGTATGCACATGGCCCCCGGGAATCTCCAGCCCCAACCGGTCCCGCAGCAGCGTCGCCCGGTACGCGATCTCGTTCGAGAGGTAGTTGCCCCCGCCGCCCGCGCGCGCCGTCGAGCCGGGCGTCGGGCCCCCGGGGCTTACCACCGGCGTCGTACCGCCCGGCGGGATCTCCGTCACCGACGTGTTGTCGTACACCGGGAAGCGCCCCGTCTGTGCCGCCACGATCGCCTTGTACGGAAGCGACGTCGTCGTCCACTGCGGCTGTGACGCCGGATCGGCCACCGGCACCGTCTCCGTACGCGAGACGTTCTCGTTGTCCCCGAACCCGCCCCGCCACGCGCCGTTGAAGCGCTCGATGTCGATACGGCCCACCCGTCCCTGGCTCACCGTCGTGAACAGGTCGGCCTTCGGCAGCTGCGTACGCAACGTCCGCTCGACCGTGCCGTCCGCGAAGTCCTGCCAGCGGACGGGGAAGACGGCGGTCTCGATCCGGGCGGGACCGTCCGCCGTGCGTATCCAGGTGCCGTCCAGCGCCAGAGCCGCCGCCCCGGACGGATTGCTTATGCGGATGTCGCGGTCCAGCGTGAAGGGGTCGAAGCCCGTCATCACGATCCGCTTGAAACCCTTCCCCGCCGGGAGGTTCATCGAGTCCTGGCCGCGCGAGGAGCGCTCGAGGCGGTCGACGAGCCGCGCCCGTTCCGCGTCCGTGAGACCGAACTCCGGCTGCCACTGCCGCAGTTCGCGGGTCATCCCGAGCCGCGCCCAGTACAGCGGCCGGTCGTCGTCCCTGCTCAGATCGCCCCGCGCAGGACCGCGGCCCTGCGCCCGGTCCACCGCCCCGTCCCACAGCCGCGCGCCCTGTCGTGCGACGGCCCGCTCGGCCTGCCGGAAGGACCGAGTCCCCTCCAGCGCCTGCGCGAACTGCGGTGCCACCGTGTCGAACCCGCCGCGCCGCAGGATCTCCTGCGGCACGGCCTTGTCGAGCCGCTGCTCCTCGACAGTGAACGGCGAGGCAGGCGCCGGCGCAGGCGCCGTGTCGGCCGCGGCGAGCGGCGAGCCGGTGAGGGCGAGTGCGAGGAGGGCGACGCCAACTATGTCCAGGCGTACGCGTATTCGGGACACGAGAATCCTTCCGTCGGGTGGCGGAAGTATCGCGTTCAGGTTGCTCGCCTGGCTACGGCGTCACTCCCGCCGCCCCGGCCCCGGGAGCCGCACGCGCGTCACGGAGGAACCAGCGGCAGGACCGCACAGGCCGCCCAAGGCCGCGCCCGGAGAGGTATGGCGGACGAAGCGGCCCCAGGTCGCGGAGTCCGGGTCCAAGCCCGGTTCACGGCCGCGGCGCGCTCGCCGCCGTGACGTTGCGGTACGCGATCTCCGCGAGCCGCCCCTGACCGTCCTTGCTCGGGTGGAACCAGTCCCATCGGCTCAACTGCTTGCCGTTGAACCGGTAGTCGAAGACCGCCCCGCCGTCGTACCGGCAGCGCGGATCCTTCCCGCAGATGTCCTTGAGCACCTCGTTGTACGCCACGATCCGCTCATGCACGCGGTCCCGCCGCTGCTGCGCCTTCACGCTCACGTCCTCCGCGTCGCCCAGCATGGAGGCGCAGATGCCCAGCTTCCAGATCTGCCGGCCCAGCGGATCGCCGCGCCCGGTCGACCAGAGCCGCCTGAGATCCGGCACGCTCGACACGTACACCTGAGTCTTCGGCGCACTGCGCCGCAGCTGCCGCAGCGCCGCCCCGAAGGAACTCCGGAACCCCTCGACCGGAGTCATCCGCTCCGCCGTGTCCGCGCAGGCGTCGTTCGCGCCGACCATCACCGTCACCAGCTCGGGCTTCTTGGCCGCCGCCTGCGTCATCTGCTCGGCCAGGTCCTCGACATCGGCCCCGGAGCGGGCGAAGTTCCAACTGCGCTCCGAAACCGCGGGCTGCCCGATCAGCCGCAGCGCCAGGCTGCGCACGGTGGCGTCCGTACCGGTCGCCCAGGACACCTCGGGGCAGTCGGAGAGCACCACGCAGGCGTCGAAGCCACGGGTGATGGAGTCGCCGACGGCGGCGATGGAATCGGGGCTGCGGTTCCAGAGGGGGGTGGGGCTCGGGGAGGGCCGCCGCTTGGCGGGGGAGCCATTGCCTCGCGCATCCGACGCGGAGTCACATCCGGTCAGTGCACCGGCCGCGAGGAGGGCGGCTGCCGTCAGCGCTGCCGCCGCGCCGCGCGAACGGCGCCTCCGGCTCGTCTCCCGCATGCCCGGATCCCCTCCGTATCGCCGGTTCGTGACGTCCTGCCGAGTGAAAGCTTGGTGCGTACGGGCTCCCGGACCGACGGTACGTCACCTCTCGGCCACCTACTCACGGTAGCTTTTCCCCGTCGACCCAGAGGCATCGCGCCCATCGGCTCCGGTAAATTACATCACGTCACATACTGTCCCATTTGTGGAGTTTGACTCCCGATGCTGTTTACTGAGGCCGCTGGGAAAGCCGATCCTCGTCCCACACTGGAGGTCCCGGTGACGACACGTGGCGTTCTGTACGTTCACTCCGCGCCGCGCGCGCTGTGCCCGCACGTCGAATGGGCGGTGGCGGGCGTTCTTGGTGTGCGGGTCCAGCTCGACTGGATCCGCCAGCCCGCGTCCCCCGGCACCTGGAGAGCCGAGTTCTCCTGGCAGGGCGAGGCGGGCACGGCCTCCAAACTTGCCTCGGCGCTGCGCGGCTGGCGTCTGCTGCGCTTCGAGGTGACCGCCGAGCCCTGTCCCATGGCGGAGGGCGAGCGCTACAGCGCCACCCCCGGCCTCGGCATCTACCACGCCGTCACCGGGATCCACGGCGACATCCTGATCCCGGAGGACCGGCTGCGCGCCGCGCTGGCGCGCTCGGCGCAGGGTGAGACGGAACTCGAGGCCGAGATCGCGAAGCTGCTGGGCAAGCCGTGGGACGACGAACTGGAGCCGTTCCGGTACGCGGGGGAGGGCGCCCCGGTCCGCTGGCTCCACCAGGTCGTCTGACGGGCGTACGCGAAAGGACATACGCGAAAAGGACGTATGCGAAAGGACACACGCGAAGGACACACGAAAGGGCCCCCACCGCGCGGTGGGGGCCCTTTCGTGTGAATCCGGGAAACTCTGCCGCGGGCTCAGACGGTCCGGAACGCCAGGACCACGTTGTGGCCGCCGAAGCCGAACGAGTTGTTGATCGCCGCGATCGTGCCCTGCGGGAGCTCGCGCGGCTCGCCGCGCACGACGTCCGCGTCGACCTCCTCGTCGAGGTCGTCGACGTTGATGGTCGGCGGCGCTGTGCGGTGGTACAGCGCGAGCACGGTCGCGACCGTCTCGATGCCGCCCGCGCCGCCCAGCAGGTGGCCCGTCATCGACTTCGTGGCGGAGACGGCGACATGGTCGAGATCGTCGCCCAGGACCTTGCGCAGGGCCTTGATCTCGGCGATGTCGCCCTGCGGAGTCGACGTGGCGTGCGCGTTGAGGTGCACGACCTCGGACGGCTTGAGGTCCGTCGCGTCCAGCAGGTTCTGCATCGCGGTGGCGATGCCGCGGCCGGTCGGCTCGGGCTGCGCGATGTGGTGGCTGTCCGCGGACAGGCCCTGGCCCAGCACCTCGCAGTAGACCTTGGCGCCGCGCCGCGCGGCGTTCTCGGCGGACTCGAGGACGACGACGCCCGCGCCCTCACCGAGCACGAAGCCGTCACGGGCCTTGTCGTACGGGCGGGAAGCCTTCGCGGGTTCGTCGTTGTTCTTGGACATCGCCATCATGTTGGCGAATGCCGCGACGGGCAGCGGGTGGATAGCCGCCTCGGTGCCGCCCGCGACGACCACATCGGCACGGCCGGTGCGGATCATCTCGACGGCGTAGCCGATGGCCTCGGCGCCGGACGCGCAGGCGGAGACCGGAGTGTGCACGCCCGCCCGGGCGTTCACCTCGAGGCCGACGTTCGCGGACGGGCCGTTCGGCATCAGCATCGGAACGGTGTGCGGAGAGACGCGGCGTGCGCCCTTCTCCTTGAGCACGTCGTACTGATCGAGCAGCGTCGTCACGCCACCGATGCCGGAGGCGATGACCGCGCCCAGACGCTCGGGCAGGATCTTCTCGTCCTCGCCCGCGGGGGCGGTGTAGCCGGCGTCGGCCCAGGCCTCGCGCGCGGCGATCAGCGCGAACTGCGCCGAACGGTCCAGCTTGCGGGCCAGCGGGCGCGGCAGGACCTCGCTCGGGTCGACCGCCGCGGGCGCGGCGATCCGGACCGGGAGGTCGGCGAAGCGCTCTCCGTCGAGGGGCTTCACCCCGGAGCGCCCGGCGAGCAGACCCTCCCAGGTCGATGCGCTGTCGCCACCCAACGGTGTGGTTGCGCCGATACCGGTGACGACCACGGTGCGATTGGTCGAGCTCACAGGAATTCTTTCTCCACGTGTAGGGGGTGCTGAATTGTCACGGCGCCACCGTCAGGTGGCGACAAACGCGTTCAGGCTCAGGCCTGGTGCTTGGCGATGTAGTCCGCGGCGTCGCCGACGGTCTTGAGGTTCTTGACGTCGTCGTCCGGGATCTTGACGTCGAAGCGCTCTTCGGCGGCGACGACGACCTCGACCATGGACAGGGAGTCGACGTCAAGGTCGTCGGTGAAGGACTTGTCCAGCTGGACGTCCTCGACCGGGATGCCGGCGATCTCGTTGACGATCTCCGCGAGACCGGTGACGATCTCTTCCTGCGTGGCGGCCATGTGGCGCTCCTTCGGTTTGTATCAGAGGGTGTGGCGTCCGGAAGATCCGGTTGCTTAGGGGAGGGTAACGACCGTCGCGGCGTAGACGAGACCCGCCCCGAAGCCGATGACGAGCGCGGTGTCACCGCTCTTCGCCTGTCCGGTCGCCAGGAGCCGCTCCATGGCGAGCGGGATCGAGGCGGCCGAAGTGTTGCCGGTGGTCTCCACGTCGCGGGCGACCACGACGTGCTCCGGCAGCTTCAGAGTCTTCACCATCGAATCGATGATCCGCATATTGGCCTGGTGCGGAATGAAGACGTCCAGGTCGTCCGCGCTGATTCCGGCCGCGTCCAGCGCCTGCTGGGCGACCTTCGCCATCTCGAACACGGCCCAGCGGAAGACCGCCTGGCCCTCCTGCGTGATCGCCGGAAACTTCTCGACAGTGCCATTGCGGTAGTCGTCCCACGGCACGGTCTGCTTGATGGTGTCGGACTTGTCGCCCTCGGAACCCCATACGGTCGGGCCGATCTGCGGCTCCTTGGCGGGGCCCACGACGACCGCGCCCGCGCCGTCGCCGAACAGGAAGGCCGTCGCGCGGTCCTCAAGGTCGGTCAGATCGCTCAGCCGCTCGACCCCGATGACGAGTACGTACTCGGCGGAGCCCTCGACGACCATGCCCTTGGCGAGCGTCAGACCGTAGCCGAAGCCCGCGCAGCCCGCGGAGATGTCGAACGCGGCAGGCTTGATCGCGCCGATCTTGTCCGCGATCTCGGTGGCGACGGCCGGAGTCTGCTTGAAGTGCGAGACGGTCGAGACGATCACGCCGCCGATCTGCTGCGGGGAGATCCCGGAGTCGGCGATCGCCTTGCCGGCCGCCTCGACGGACATCGCGCACACGGTCTCCTCGGGGGAGGCCCAGTGGCGCGTCGCGATGCCCGAGCGGGAGCGGATCCACTCGTCGGAGGAGTCGATCGTCTCGAGGATCACCTCGTTGGGCACAACCCGGACGGGGCGGTAGCCGCCGACACCCATGATGCGTGCGTACGGGGCGCCCTGGCTGGGCTTGATCTTCGACATGCTCTACGGCTCCTTGTCAGGAAGAGTGCTCGGCGACGAGCGTGCGGGCCGCGTCGAGGTCGTCGGGGGTCTTGAGCGCGAGCGTCTGCACGCCCGGCAGGGCGCGCTTGGCGAGGCCGGTGAGCGTGCCGCCGGGGCAGACCTCGATCAGAGCGGTGACGCCCTGCTCCTTGAAGGTCTCCATGCACAGGTCCCAGCGGACCGGGTTGGCGACCTGGCCGACCAGCCGGGCGATGACCTCGTTGCCGGTGGAGACGACGCGGCCGTCCTTGTTCGAGATGTACGGCACGACCGGGTCGGAGACCGTGAGGTCCGCGGCGGTTTCCTGGAGAGTCGCCACCGCGGGCGCCATGTGGTGCGTGTGGAACGCGCCGGCCACCTTCAGAGCGATCACGCGCGCCTTCTCCGGCTTGTTCTCGGCCAGCGCGGCGAGTTGCTCGGCGGTGCCGGCGGCGACGATCTGACCGGCGCCGTTCACATTCGCCGGGGTCAGACCGAGCTTTTCGAGATGGGCGACGACCTGCTCGGGGTCGCCGCCGAGGACGGCCGACATACCGGTCTCGGTGACCGAGGCGGCCTCGGCCATCGCCAGTCCGCGCGTACGTACGAAATCGAGCGCGGCTTCGTCGTCGAAAACACCTGCGAACACGGCCGCGGTGATCTCACCGACGCTGTGGCCCGCGACGGCGCCGGGCCGCACGGCACCCAGCGCGTCGGCCGACAGCAGGCCGGCGGCAACCAGCAGCGGCTGTGCAACGGCGGTGTCGCGGATCTCGTCCGCGTCGGCCTTCGTGCCGTAGTGGGCAAGGTCGAGCCCGATCGCGTCGGACCAGGCCGCGATGCGGTCGGCGGCGCCGGGGAGGTCGAGCCAGGGAGTCAGGAAGCCGGGCGTCTGAGCGCCTTGGCCGGGAGCGACGAGTACGAGCACCCTCACACTCTCTCTTGAGGACGGCTCGAACCGCCCGTGAGGACAGGGACCAAGAACCGTCAGGGGAATTGTTGGTGTTCAACAAAAGCCTAGGACTGCGTGTCCCCGTCGGCCAGACGCCCCAGGATCAGCGCGATTCGCAAAGTGAACGCCGAGCGTACATCGGAGGGTGACCAACCGGTGACGTCGGTCACACGTCGAAGCCGGTAGCGCACGGTGTTGGGGTGGACGAAAAGCATCCGGGCGGCGCCTTCGAGGCTGCTCGCCTGCTCCAGATAGACGCTCAGTGTTTCCAGCAGCGCCGACCCCGCTTCTTCCAGCGGTCTGTAGATCTCCTCCACCAATTGCTCACGCGCCGCAGGGTCCGACGCGATCGCGCGCTCCGGCAGCAGATCGTCCGCGAGGACCGGGCGTGGTGCGTCCTGCCAGGCCGAGCCCGCCTTGAGCCCGGCGGCCGCGGCCTGCGCCGACCTGGTCGCGGCGAGCAGGTCGGGGACGACGGGGCCCGCGACCACGGGTCCGGCCGCGTATGGCCCGATCAGCGCCTTGGCGACCTGTAGCGGGTTGTCGCTGCCGCCCGCGACGACGACGAGCCGGTCGCCGAGAACTCCGGTGAGGACCTGGAGCTTGGCGTGCCGGGCGGCCCGGCGGATCGCCTCGACGGTCAGCTCGCTGTCCCCGTCGGGCGCGGTGCCGAGGATGACGCAGACATGCTCCGGCGAATTCCAGCCGAGCGCGGCGGCGCGGGAGACCGCGCCCTCGTCGGCCTCGCCGGACAGTACGGCGTTCACGACGAGGGATTCCAGGCGGGCGTCCCAGGCGCCGCGTGCCTCGGCGGCCTGGGCGTACACCTGGGCGGTCGCGAAGGCGATCTCGCGTGCGTAGACGAGCAGCGCCTCGCGCAGCACGGACTCGTCGCCGGGGGCGGCGACTTCCTCGATCGCCGATTCCATGACCTCGATGGTGGTACGCACCATCTCGACGGTCTGGCGCAGGGTGATCGCCCGGGTCAGCTCGCGCGGAGCCGTACCGAAGACATCGGTCGAGATCGCCTGCGGGGTCTCCGGATGCCGGAACCACTCGGTGAACGCGGCGATGCCGGCCTGGGCGACCAGGCCGATCCACGACCGGTTCTCCGGGGGCATCGCCCGGTACCAGGGCAGCGTCTCGTCCATGCGCGCGATGGCGTTCGCGGCGAGCCGGCCGGAGGACTGCTCCAGACGGCGCAGGGTCGCGGGATGCGGGTGGGGGACGTTCGCTGCAGGTTCGGGCACGGGACAAGACTGCCTTATCGGGACGGGCTCACGGTGTGGCGGGTCCTTCCTTCTTCGTGCCGCCCCCGCATCTCCGTCGTTCCGCCCCCGCATCGCCCGGCGCCCGGGGCGCCTCGCGAGCTTCGGGCGCCCGCGTCGGACTCCGTCGGCGCGGGCGCCCGGCAGGCGCCCGCGCAGGTCTACCGTGGACCCGTGATTGACGTACGGCGCTCCGCCGACCGCTTCCGCGGCGGCGACCCCGCCTCGGGCATCGAGTCCCTGCACGCCTTCTCCTTCGGGCGTCATTACGACCCCGACAACCTCCGCTTCGGCGCGATCCTCGCCTGCAACGAGGAACGTCTCGAGCCCGGCGCGGGTTTCGACGAGCACCCGCACAGCCACACCGAGATCGTCACCTGGGTCGTCGAGGGCGAGCTCACCCACCGCGACTCGGCGGGCCACGCGACAGTGGTCGGGCCCGGTGACGTCCAGCGGCTCAGCTCGGCGGGCGGGGTGCGGCACGTGGAGCGCAACGACGGGGACGCGCCGCTGGTCTTCGTGCAGATGTGGCTCGAACCGCTGTCACCGGGCGGCGACCCTTCGTACGAGATCGTGCGCGGCATCGCGGACTCGACGCCGTACGCGCTGCCCGAGGCGGGCGCGATGCTCCACGTCCGCCGCCTCACCCCGGGCGAACGCACGGCGGTCCCGGACGCTGCGGCTGTGTACGTCCATGTGGTGAGGGGCGAAGTGCGGCTGGGGGACGCGGAGTTGGGGCCGGGTGATTCGGTACGGATCGTGGACGCGGAGGGCTTGGAGCTGGCGGCGGGAGCGGGTCCGGCCGAGGCGCTCATGTGGGAGCAGTCCAACCCGCCCGGCGTTTGAGGACGGGGGGCTGTTGAGGCAGGGGCGCAGGGGGCTAGCCCTGGGGGCGCCCGCCTCAGCGCAGTTCGGCGAGCACCGCATCGGTGAACGGCGGCCACGCCTCGATGGCCCACTGACCGAAGGCCCGGTCCGTGAGCGCCACGCACGCCGACCCCGCCGAAGGGTCGATCCACAGGAACGTGCCCGACTGGCCGAAGTGCCCGAAGGTGCGCGGCGAGGACGAACTACCCGTCCAGTGAGGGGACTTGGCGTCCCGGATCTCGAAGCCGAGTCCCCAGTCGTTGGGCTTCTGGTGCCCGTAGCCGGGGAGGATCCCGGACAGCCCCGGGTGCACGACCGTCATCGCCTCGAGCACCGTGCGGGCGTCGAGCAGACGCGGGGCCTGCACCTCCGCCGCGAAGCGGACCAGGTCGTCGACCGTCGAGACGCCGTCCTTCGCCGGCGAGCCGTCCAGGGTGGTCGCCGCCATGCCCAGCGGCTCGAGCACCGCCTGGTGCAGATACTCCGCGAACGGGATCTCCGTTGCCTTGGCGATGTGGTCGGCGAGCACCTCGAAGCCCGCGTTGGAGTACAGCCGGCGGGTGCCGGGCGGGGCCGTCACGCGGTGCTCGTCGAAGGCCAGGCCCGAGGTGTGGGCGAGCAGATGACGGACCGTCGAGCCCCCGGGGCCCGCCGGCTCGTCGAGTTCGACCGCCCCCTCCTCGTACGCCACGAGCGCCGCGTACGCCGTGAGCGGCTTGGTGACGGAGGCGAGCGGGAAGCGGTGCGAGGTGGGGCCGTACGAACCTGCGACCGTGCCGTCCGCTCGTACGACGGCGGCCGCCGCGGTCGTTGTCGGCCAGTTCTCGATCATCGCCAGGCTCTGCATGTGTACGAGCCTAAAGGGTCAGTCTCATCGCGGGATCGGGGGTGCGGACGAAGCCGAGCGAGGTGTACAGCGGCTCGCGGACGAGGCGCGCAGGTCGATCTTGGGGACGCCGCGCTCGCGGAACCAGGCCAGCAGCGCCTCCATGCAGGCGCGGGAACAGCCGCGGCGCCGCATGTCCGGGTCGGTGGCCACGCTGAACACATAGCCGGAGGTGCCGCGCGGGTTGCCGGGGCCGCCGAGCCGGTATTCGATCGTGCCGACCGCGCAGGCCGCGAGACCCCCGGGGCGCTCGACGACGAACGCGGTCAGGTCGCCGGCCGGGTCTGCGAGCTTCTTGCGCAGCGTGTCGACGGCGGCGGGCTGCCAGCTGACGTCGGGATTCGGCCCGAGATGCGAGTCGTGCATGACCTTGCGGAGGCGGACCAGCTCTTCGGCGTCCTGTGGAGTGGCGCGGCGGGCGAGGCTCATGCCACCGCAGGCTATTGGGGGGCGTACGAAAACTGCCATCGGTTTCTGCTTGCTTGGAGTGCACTCCAAGGTTCTAGCGTTGAGGGCATGACGCTGATCGAGACCAAGGCGGACCGGACGGACATCTGCGCCACTGTGCCCCGCGCGCATCCCCGCCCCGAGGGGCAGGACCGCTACACGATCAGCGAGGTCGTCGCCTTCACCGGCCTCACCGCGCACACCCTGCGCTGGTACGAGCGGATCGGGCTGATGCCGCACGTCGACCGGTCGCACACCGGACAGCGGCGCTTCACCAACCGCGACCTGGACTGGCTCGCATTCGTCGGCAAGCTGCGGCTGACCGGGATGCCGGTCGCGGACATGGTCCGCTACGCCGAGCTGGTGCGGGAGGGCGAGCACACCTTCGAGGCACGGCAGGAGCTGCTGGAGCAGACGCGGCGCGACGTTCGGTCGCGAATCGCGGAGCTCCAGGACACGCTCGCCGTGCTGGACCACAAGATCGGCTTTTACGCGGACGCCCGGCGGGCGTCGGAGAGGCTCTGAAACCTGATGAGCAACAGCAAGATCGCACAAGTACGGCTCGGGAGCGGCGGACCGCTGGTCGGCGTGCAGGGCCTTGGCTGCATGGGCATGAGCGAGTTCTACGGAGAGACCGACCCGGCGGCCGCCCGGGACACCCTGGAGGCGGCGCTGGAGGCGGGCGTCACGCTGTTCGACACCGCGGACGTGTACGGACGCGGGGCGAACGAGGAGTTCCTCGCGCCCTTCGTCGGGGCGCACCGCGACGAGATCACGCTGGCCACGAAGTTCGCCATAGAGCGGACCGACGACCCGCACTACCGGGGCATCCGCAACGACGGCGCGTACATCCGGCAGGCCGTCGAGGACAGCCTGCGGCGGCTGAAGACCGACGTCATCGACCTCTACTACATGCACCGCCGCGACCCGGCCGTGCCGTTCGCCGAATCCGTCGGCGCGATGGCCGAACTGGTCGAGCAGGGCAAGGTCAGGCACCTCGGGCTGAGCGAGGTCACCGGCGCGGAACTGCGCGAGGCGCACGCCGTGCACCCGATCACCGCGCTGCAGTCGGAGTGGTCGCTGTTCAGCCGGGACGTGGAACGCAGCGCGGTGGGCGCGGCGGCGGAACTCGGCGTCGCCTTCGTGCCGTACTCGCCGCTCGGCCGGGGCTTTTTGACCGGCGCCTTCACGGACGCCGGCAAGGACCTGTCGGACGACGACTTCCGCCAGTACCAGCCGCGCTTCACCGGCGACAACGCCAGGACCAACGCGGCGCTGCTGGAACCGGTCCACAAGATCGCGGCGGCACACGGGGCGACACCCGCGCAGGTCGCCCTCGCCTGGGTGCAGCAGCGGGCCGATGTGCACTCGCTCCCCGTGGTCCCGATCCCCGGCACCCGCAAGACCAGCCGGCTGGTCGAGAACATCGGCGCGACCCGGCTGACGCTGACCGCCGACGAGCTGGCGGTGCTGGAGCCGATCGCCGGGCAGGTGGCGGGGGACAGGTACCCGGACATGTCGTCGACCTCGGCGGCCCGCGAGTAGCCGTAGGCCTGGACGCGGGCCCGAGGGCGAAGACGGCGGTGACACCGGGGAGGGACCGGCCAAGGGGGCAACGCCCCGCCGGTCCTCCCCGGACGCCCCTCACAGCTCCGCGAGCAGCTCCGCCTTCTTCGTGCTGTACTCCTGGTCCGTGACCAGGCCCGCCTGGTGCAGCTCCCCGAGGTGGCGTATCCGCTCGGCGATGTCGGCCGGGTCGCGCCGCCCCGCCCGCAGCGCCGGTACAGGGACCGAGTCGGCGTTCTGTACGGATTCGAGCACCGCGGCCGCGAACGGCAGCGACTCGTGCACCGGCCCGTACCTCAGCCCGAACAGCACCGCGGCCGGGTCCCGGTCCACCTGCGCGGGCCTCGCCCCCTCGTCGCCGGGTTCGTCGCCGCGCCGCAGCAGCCGCAGATACCCGTCGAACGCCTCCGGCGAGCGCCACTCGACCCCGCTCAGCTCCCCGACCGGGAAACTCTGGTCGCCCGCCCTCCACTTGGCGGACGACGCGCCCGTCCAGGACCAGCGGAAGGCGACGTTCGAGCCGTCGAAAGAGGCCTTTCCGTCGTATGCCTTGAAGCCCAGCGGGGCCTCGGGCGCGGCGACGGCGTACCGCTCGGCGGGCTTGTCCGCGTCCGCGGGTAGCAGCCCCCGCAGTTCGTCGGCGTAGTACTCGGCGAGCGTCTCCCGCTCGGCCGGCAGCACAAGGCGGTACGGGTCGCAGCCCTCCTTCAACTGCCCGGCCGCGGCCTCCATCAGCGGATCCGCGCCAGGTCTTGGCACGGCGTGCAGCACCACCGTGCCGCGTTTGCCCGGGGAGAGTGTCACCGACCCCAACGCCTCGTGGGGGATACGGCGTTCGCGAAGCGTCTGGAACAGCTTCGGCGTGCGAAGTCCCCGTTCGAAGCGGATGAGCACGGAGTCGGTCTCGAACTCCCAGGTGGCTTGAATTCCGGCAAGCACATCACCCATACGCCTCATCGTAGGCGGCGTGCGCCCGCGCGTCTCCCATCGGTGCGCGGCCCGTTCCACGACGCTCTACGCGCGTCAGGCCACCTCGTCGCCGTAAATATCACTGCGGCATGTGTCGTCTTCGCTCGCGCAGCTCACGCTGCTGTACGAACCGACGCCTATTTCCGCGAAGTTGGTGACGCTCTCCGTACCGGGCTCGAAATAGCCTGCGTGGCCGATCGCTCCGGCCGCGGACAGCACCCGGGCGCCGAACGCCGGTGTCACCGGGTCCTCGCCGTGCCCGAGGCCGCCGACTTCGAGATGGGGTACGCCCTGGATCCAGTCGTCGCTGTCCCGCATCGCCCAGACCCGGGCGTGCGAGTGCAGTCCGGCGACGTTCTGGGCGCGCATGCCGGGGCTGCCGGCCACCGCTATGTCGTCCACCCGGTCGGGCAGTTGGCGGGCCGCGACGCCGCAGACGACGGAGCCGTAGCTGTGGCAGAACAGCGCGACCCTGGAGTCGCCGGGCAGCGCGTTCGCAAGCGCGGTCAGCCGGATCGCGCCGCTCGCGGCGAGGCGGCCGATGGCCGAGTCCATGCCGACGCCGACGGGTGCGGTGTAGTCGGCCCAGGCGATGACGGCGGTACGCGTACCAGGTGATGCGGCCCGCTGGGCGGCGTACAGCGACTGCGCCATGCCGACCGGCGCGGCGTACTTGCGGGTCGTCTTCTGGAAGGTGAGCAGATTGGTGTCGACGCCGGGGACGATCACCGAGACGCGCTGGGCGTGGTCGAGGTCGCCGAACACCTCGGCGACCTTGCCGGACCCGGAGGGGTCGAAGGCGAGGATCTGCCGGTCGGTGCTCATCAGCGCCTTGAAGCGCTGCATACGACGGACGGCGTCGCGGTGGCCGTCCGCGGTGAGATTGGGGTCGTTCACGCGCTTGTGCTCGAGCGCGTGCGAGTGCGCGAGAGCGGTGCGGTTGGCGCGGTAGCGCAGGGTGACCGGGGCGCCGTTGAGATTGCCGACGACGAGCGGGTACCGGTCGGCGAGTCGGGCCCGCTGGGCGCTGCCGAGCGAGCCGAAGAAGGCGGCCAGCCGATGAGGCGCCGAATCGGCCTCGGGCAGCGCCCGCGCTCCGATCCGGCCCTTGGTCCAGCCGGTGAGTTCGGCCTGGAGAGCGTTACCGGGACCGCTCTGATGTCGTACGGCGGTCCAGCCGGTGGTCGCCAGCATGATGAACACGACCGCGAGGGCGAGGAGGGCGCGCCAAGCGGTCAAGGTGGGGGAGGAGTCGAAGGAAGTCACTGCGGGACACCCTAGGAGACGTGTGAGGGCGCTCGCGAAGACCGTGAGAGAGATCACGTGTTCCTGGGTGGAATGGGGGTAAGGCCGTCACATTCCGTGCTCGTTGGGGGTACGCTCCGCCGCGGCGCGGCGATGCGGCCCGAGACGGCTCGGCCGCACCTGGGTGCGGCCGGGGTGCGGCCGCGAGCGGGCTGCCCGGACCCGCGTCCGGGTTGCGTTCCGCGTCCGCAGGCCGGCCCGGCTTGCGACCGGCCAGAGCCCCGGCGGGAGCTGTCGCGGCCCACGTCCGCCGTCGGGACCTGCGACCGGACCCGGAACCGCCGTCCGGACCGCCGTCCGGGCCTTCGTCCGCCGCCCGGGCGGTCTGCGACCGGACCCGGTCCGCGGCGGGAGCCGCCGGCACCCGGGACCACAGCCCGGGTCTGTCGCAGGGCGGGCCGACGGGCGCGCCCCCCGGGACCCCGGCGGCGACCAGGCAGGCCAGGTGTTCATTGCCCTGCTGACTGCCCTGCTGACCAAGCGGGGCACGAACGCCGATCCGGGTGCGGGCGCGGTCCGTATCCGACGCCCGCGTCCGAAGCCCGTATCCGACGCCCACGCCTGACGCTCGCGTCCGATGCTCAGATCTGACGTCCCACTGATGTCGGACTGACGTCAACTTCGTGCGTAGGACAGCCCCGCCGGGTTCGTCCGGAGGGGCTGTCACCTATCCGGGTGATGTATGCCGCGCCCCCTTCCCCGCCCCGCCCGCCGCAGGTCAGGGTGCGGTCAAGTGATCAGCAAGTGATCAGTACGACACGGGGGTTGACCGATATGCGCAAGATCGTCATGGCCGGAGTCACGGCCGGAGTCCTGGCCGCGGCAGTACTGGCGCCGCAGACGGCGACCGCCTCGCAGCCCCGCCTCGGGGAGTGCGCGGCGGGCGAGTTCTGTCTCTGGGAGAAGGGGAACTTCAAGGGCGTCCGCCAGGCCCATGAACTGTCCGGCACGGACATCGACAGCTGCGTGCCGCTGCCGCCGGGCACCACCGCACAGGCGCTCGCCAACCGGACCGGGCGGCCCGTCACCACGTACCAGTCGGCGGAGTGCGAGGAGACGGGTGAGTTCGAGACCTACCCGGGCGGAGGCACCTGGGTGCCCCAATCCCCGTACGGGGTAAGGGCGTTCAAGATCGCGGAGAGCTGAGGGGGGAGCCAGGGGAGGGCTGGCCGACGGGCTGCTCGGGCACCGGGCCCTGCGCCGCCGCCACGGGAGCGGAGACTCCGGCCACCGCTCCCGTGAGCCGCCCGACCTCCGCCCGCAGGGCCCGGACCTCCTGCGTGAGGGCTTCGAGGAGCGCCGTCTGCCGGCGCTCCTCGGCGTCGTCACGCTCGAAGCGGGAGATGAACCACGCCGCGATATTGGCGGTGACGACACCGAGCAGCGCGATCCCCGAGAGCATCAGCCCGACCGCGAGCACCCGCCCGAGTCCCGTCGTCGGCGCGTGATCGCCGTATCCGACCGTCGTCATCGTCGTGAACGACCACCACACCGCGTCACCCAGCGTCTTGATGTTCCCGCCGGGCGCGTCCCGCTCCACATGCAGCACGGCCAGCGAGCCGAACATCATCAGCCCCACCACCGCGCCCCCGACATACGTCGTCAGCGTGACCTGCGGCGCCATCCTGGCCCGCCGGCCCACCAGCAGCAGCGTGGAGACGACCCGCAGCAGCCGCAGCGGCTGCACCAGCGGCAGCAGGACCGCGAGAAGGTCCAGCGGATGGCTGCGTACGAACAGCCGCTTGCCCGGCGCCAGCGCCAGCCGTACGAGGTAGTCGAGGGCGAACGCGCCCCACACCGTCCATTCGGTGACCGTGCACAGGGTGTGGACCCAGGGGTCCGCGTCCGGCGCGACGATGGGCACGGCGTACCCGACGGCGAACGCCACGGCAAGCACCAGCAGGGGGTTTTGCATGCGCTGTTCCCACCGGACCTGCGCTGTTCGCTGCTTCATGCAACGCATCGTAAAGAAGCCGAAGGGCGGCGGGGACCAGTCCGGGTCCCCGCCGCCCTTCACATTGCTGCGAAACCTACGCGTCGCCGCCGGCCGGGCCCGGGTCGGCCGAGGCCACGTCCAGCAGCTGGTAGCGGTCCACCGCCTGCTTCAGCACCGAGCGGTCGACCTTGCCCTCCCGCGCCAGCTCCGTGAGGACAGCCAGCACGATCGACTGCGCGTCGATGTGGAAGTAGCGACGGGCGGCGCCCCGAGTGTCGGCGAAGCCGAAGCCGTCCGCGCCCAGCGAGGTGTACGTGCCCGGCACCCAACGCGAGATCTGGTCCGGAACCGACCGCATCCAGTCGGAGACGGCCACGAACGGCCCCTCGGAGCCGGACAGCTTCTGCGTCACATACGGCACGCCCTGCTCCTCCTCCGGGTGGAGCAGGTTGTACCGGTCGACGTCGACGGCCTCGCGCCGCAGCTCGTTCCAGGACGTCGCCGACCACACATCGGCGCGCACATTCCACTCCTCGGCGAGGATCCTCTGCGCCTCGACCGCCCAAGGCACGGCGACACCGGACGCCATGATCTGCGCGGGGATGGCGCCGGCCTCGCCCGCCTTGAAGCGGTAGATGCCCTTGAGGATGCCCTCGGCGTCCACATTCTCCGGCTCGGCCGGGTGCCGGATCGGCTCGTTGTAGACGGTGAGGTAGTAGAAGATGTCCTCGGCATCCGGGCCGTACATCCTGCGCAGACCGTCCTGGACGATGTGCGCGATCTCGAAGCCGAAGGCCGGGTCGTACGCGACACAGCCCGGGTTCGTCGAGGCGAGCAGCTGCGAGTGGCCGTCCGCGTGCTGCAGCCCCTCACCGGTCAGGGTCGTGCGTCCCGCGGTCGCACCCAGCACAAAACCGCGTGAAAGCTGGTCGGCCATCTGCCAGAACTGGTCACCGGTGCGCTGGAAACCGAACATCGAGTAGAAGACGTAGACCGGGATCAGCGGCTCGCCGTGCGTGGCGTACGCGGAACCGGCCGCGATCAGCGATGCCGTGCAGCCCGCCTCGGAGATGCCGTCGTGCAGCATCTGCCCGGTCGGCGACTCCTTGTACGCGAGCAGCAGTTCGCGGTCCACCGATTCGTACTGCTGGCCCAGCGGGTTGTAGATCTTGGCGGTCGGGAAGAACGAGTCCATTCCGAAAGTGCGGTACTCGTCCGGCGCGATCAGCACGAAGCGCCTGCCGATCTCCTTGTCCCGCATCAGGTCCTTGAGCAGCCGTACGAACGCCATGGTGGTGGCGATCGCCTGCTGCCCGGAACCCTTCTTGACCGGGGCGTACGTCTTGTCCTCCGGCAGGACCAGCGGCTTGGCCCGCACGACACGGGTCGGGACATACCCGCCCAGCGCCTTGCGCCGGTCGTGCATGTACTGGATCTCCTCCGAGTCGCGGCCCGGGTGGTAGTACGGCGGCGCGCCTTCCTCGAGCTGCTTGTCGCTGATCGGGATGTGCAGCCGGTTGCGGAAGCGCTTGAGGTCGTCGACCGTCAGCTTCTTCATCTGGTGGGTCGCGTTGCGGCCCTCGAAGTTCGGGCCGAGCGTCCAGCCCTTGACGGTCTGGGCGAGGATCACGGTCGGCTGGCCCTTGTGGGCCTTGGCCGCCGAGTACGCCGCGTAGACCTTCTTGTGGTCGTGGCCGCCGCGGCCCAGGTGCAGGATCTGGTCGTCGGACATGTTCTCGACCATGGCGCGCAGCCGGTGGTCGTCGCCGAAGAAGTGCTCGCGGATGTACGCGCCGGTCTCGGTGGCGTACGTCTGGAACTGACCGTCGGGCGTGGTGTTCAGCTTGTTGACCAGCACGCCGTCGCGGTCCTGCGCGAGCAGCGGGTCCCAGGTGCGGTCCCAGACCAGCTTGATGACGTTCCAGCCGGCGCCCCGGAACTGCGACTCCAGCTCCTGGATGATCTTGCCGTTGCCGCGCACCGGGCCGTCGAGCCGCTGCAGATTGCAGTTGACCACGAAGGTCAGGTTGTCCAGACCCTCCCGGGCGGCGATGGACAGCTGGCCGAGCGACTCGGGCTCGTCCATCTCGCCGTCGCCGAGGAACGCCCAGACATGCGACTTGGAGGTGTCGGCGATGCCGCGCGCCTCCATGTAGCGGTTCATCCGGGCCTGGAAGATCGCGCCGAGCGGGCCAAGGCCCATGGATACGGTCGGGAACTCCCAGAAGTCCGGCATCAGCCGTGGGTGCGGGTAGCTCGACAGACCGTCGGGAGCCTTGGACTTCTCCTGGCGGAAGGCGTCGAGCCGGGACTCACTGAGGCGGTCGAGCATGAAGGCGCGTGCGTAGATGCCGGGGGAGGCGTGCCCCTGGAAGAAGATCTGGTCGCCGCCGTCGCCGTCGTCCTTGCCTCGGAAGAAGTGGTTGAAGCCCACGTCGTACAGGGAGGCGGAAGAAGCGAATGTCGCGATGTGGCCGCCGACGCCGATACCCGGGCGCTGCGCGCGGGAGACCATCACCGCGGCGTTCCAGCGGGTCGCGTTGAGGATCTTGCGCTCGATCTCCTCGTTGCCGGGGAAGAACGGCTCGTCCTTGGTGGCGATGGTGTTGACGTAGTCCGTGCTGCGCATCTCGGGCACGGCCACGCGCTTCTCGCGGGCCCGCTCGATCAGTCGGAGCATCAGGTAGCGGGCGCGCTCCCGGCCCCGCTCGTCGACGGCGGCGTCGAGGGAGTCCAGCCACTCCTGGGTCTCTTCAGGATCGAAGTCCGGGACCTGGCTGGGAAGGCCGCCAATGATGATCGGGTTGCGATCGGATCCGGAAGCCACGCTATTCCTCGCTGTTCGGTGGTTCTGCGTCTACGGGACGCAGGGGATGTCTGCTCGGTGTCGCACCGCCTCCCATCGTGTACCGCGGGGAGGCAAACGTCATCTCTACCGAGGGGTAACCCCAGCTCTGGGCGACATCGGGCCCGAACCTCTGTTCCGGGTCGGGGCAAATCGCAACCTTACGCCCAACCCGTGAATGCGTTTCGTTTCGCTGTTCGGTTCCGATTGGCTCATCGAAGGGGCAGAATGCGCAAAGACGGCCGAATGGTGTCCCATGAATCAGCAGAGGGCGTCGAGCGTGCCTGGAGTTGCGTCGAGACGGCCGTAAACGTCACCGTTTCGGCGGTCTGGACGGCCGGGTACTTGCGCGATCCGTCCCGCCCGTGTGGACTACGGCCAATGCCACGCGTACGCGCGAGGTTGCAGGATTTTCCGAAAACGATCAGGAGGCAAGCCGTGAGCGCGACCGCGGACCACGCGGAGGAGCGGACCAACCCAGCCGCAAGGCTGGGGTTCGAGCCCGGACAGGTGGTCCAGGAGATCGGCTACGACGACGACGTCGAGCAGGAGCTCCGTGAGGGCATCGAGGCCGTGACGGGCCAGGAAATCGTCGACGAGGACTACGACGACGTCGCAGACGTCGTATTGCTGTGGTTCCGGGACGAGGACGGCGACCTTACGGACGCACTGGTTGACGCCATCGGTCTGATCGAGGAGGGCGGAGCCGTCTGGCTGTTGACGCCCAAGACCGGCCGTGACGGGTACGTCGAACCCAGCGACGTCAACGAGGCCGCACAGACCGCGGGACTCTCCCAGACCAAGAGCATCAACGCCGGTAAGGACTGGACCGGCAGCAGGCTGGTGACTCCCAAGGCGGCGAAGTCGAAGCGCTGAACCGCAGCAGCAGGCCCCGGGCCCCCGCCGACCTAGGTCGGCGGGGGCCTTCTGCGTAGGGTGGGAGACCACTGGATCAGGACTGTCCGCGTCGAAGGGATGCACGTCATGGCGATCGAGGTCGGCACCAAGGCCCCGGATTTCGAGTTGAAGGACAACCACGGCCGCACCGTGAGCCTCGCCGAGTTCCGCGGCGAGAAGAATGTGGTGCTCCTCTTCTACCCCTTCGCCTTCACCGGCGTGTGCACGGGCGAGCTGTGCGCGCTCCGTGACGAGCTGCCGGCGTTCGTCAATGACGACACCCAGCTGCTCGCCGTCTCCAACGACTCCATCCACACGCTGCGCGTCTTCGCCGAGCAGGAGGGCCTGGAGTACCCGCTGCTCTCGGACTTCTGGCCGCACGGCGAGACCTCGCGCGCGTACGGCGTGTTCGACGAGGAGAAGGGGTGCGCGGTGCGCGGAACCTTCATCATCGACAAGGAGGGCGTGGTCCGCTGGACGGTCGTCAACGGCTTGCCGGACGCCCGTGACCTCAACGACTACGTCAAGGCGCTGGACACCCTCTGATTCTTCGGGCTATCCCTGCGCTAAAGGCTGTTTGAGCGGGAACCGGTCACTAGGATCCACTCGTTGATCCGACACCAACGCACGACGGGGGCGCTGCCCCTGACGACACCTGGAGGGACTCGTGGGAGTCAGCCTCAGCAAGGGCGGCAACGTCTCGCTGACCAAGGCCGCGCCCAACCTGACCGCGGTCACCGTGGGCCTGGGCTGGGACGCACGCAGCACCACCGGCACCGACTTCGACCTCGACGCCAGCGCCCTGCTGACCAACGCCGAGGGCAAGGTCGCCACCGACGGCAATTTTGTCTTCTTCAACAACCTCAAGAGCGCCGACGGCTCCGTCGAGCACACCGGTGACAACATCACGGGTGAGGGCGAGGGTGACGACGAGCAGATCAAGGTCAATCTCGCCTCGGTTCCGGCCGACGTCGAGAAGATCGTCTTCCCCGTCTCGATCTACGAGGCCGAGAGCCGTCAGCAGTCGTTCGGCCAGGTTCGCAACGCGTTCATCCGCGTCGTCAACCAGGCCGGCGGCGCTGAGCTCGCGCGCTACGACCTGAGCGAGGACGCCTCGACCGAGACCGCGATGGTCTTCGGCGAGCTCTACCGCAACGGCGCGGAGTGGAAGTTCCGTGCCATCGGCCAGGGTTATGCCTCGGGCCTGCGCGGCATCGCGCAGGACTTCGGCGTAAACGTCTGAGCCAGCAGCACCAGCAGCATCTCCGCTTCCGGCGCCGCACATTTTCCGTGCGGCGCCGGAGGTGCCTGTACAACCGTCACCGTCATCCGGGGAGGACCAAAACATGGGCGTCACGCTCGCCAAGGGAGGCAATGTCTCCCTCTCCAAGGCCGCACCGAACCTCATACAGGTGTTGGTCGGGCTCGGTTGGGACGCGCGCTCCACCACCGGAGCACCCTTCGACCTCGACGCCAGCGCGCTGCTGTGCGAGTCGGGCCGGGTGCTCGGCGACGAGTACTTCGTCTTCTACAACAACCTCAAGAGCCCCGAAGGCTCCGTCGAGCACACCGGTGACAACCTCACGGGTGAGGGCGAGGGCGACGACGAGTCGCTGCTGGTGGACCTCTCCAAGGTGCCCGCCAATGTCGACAAGATCATCTTCCCGGTCTCCATTCATGAGGCGGACAACCGAGGCCAGGCATTCGGCCAGGTCAGCAATGCCTTCATCCGGGTGGTGAACCAGGCGGACGGCCAGGAGCTCGCGCGCTACGACCTGAGCGAGGACGCTTCGACCGAGACCGCGATGATCTTCGGCGAGCTCTACCGCTATGGCGGCGAATGGAAGTTCCGGGCCGTGGGGCAGGGGTACGCGTCGGGGCTGCGAGGCATCGCTCTAGACTTCGGGGTCAATGTTTCGTAAAGCCGCGCACGGCGCGAGGGGAGACCCACCCCCAGACTCCGTCCGGGGACACCCCCATAACACGATTGGGTACCAGTGGTTCTGAAAACCTTCGGCTGGTCGTTCGCGGTCACCGCGCTCGGTCTGGTCGCAGCGATCTTGTTCGGCGGGTGGACGGCGTTCGGCATCGTCGCGATCCTGTCCGTTCTAGAGATCTCGCTGTCTTTCGACAACGCGGTGGTCAACGCCGGAATCCTGAAGAAGATGAGTGCCTTCTGGCAGAGGATCTTCCTTACGGTCGGCGTGCTCATTGCCGTGTTCGGCATGCGACTGATCTTCCCCGTCGTGATCGTCGCCATCAGTGCCAAGATCGGCCCGATCGAGGCGGTCGACCTGGCGTTCAACGACGCCGAGCGCTACGAGCAGCTGGTCACTGACGCGCACCCGTCGATCGCCGCGTTCGGTGGCATGTTCCTGCTGATGATCTTCCTCGACTTCATTTTCGAGGACCGCGACATCAAGTGGCTCGGCTGGCTGGAGCGGCCGCTGGCCAAGCTCGGCAAGATCGACATGCTGTCGGTCTGCATCGCGCTGATCGTGCTCCTCGTCGCCGCCATTACCTTCGCGCCCGATGCGCACCAGCACGCCGGGCACGCCGACAAGTCGGCGACGGTGCTGCTATCCGGCGTCGCGGGTCTGATCACGTATCTGGTCGTCGGTGGTCTCTCCGGCTTCTTCGAGAACAGGATCGAGGAAGAGGAGGAGCGCGAGCACGAGGCCGAGGAAGAGGCCAGGAAGAGCGGCAAGAAGGTTTCCGCGACCCAGCTGGTCGGCAAGGCCGCGTTCTTCATGTTCCTGTACCTCGAGGTCCTGGACGCGTCGTTCTCCTTCGACGGTGTCATCGGCGCCTTCGCCATCACCAACGACATCGTGCTGATGGCGCTCGGCCTCGGCATCGGCGCCATGTACGTGCGGTCGCTCACGGTCTACCTGGTCCGCCAGGGCACCCTGGACGACTACGTCTACCTGGAGCACGGTGCGCACTACGCGATCGGCGCGCTCGCGGTGATCCTCCTGGTCACCATCGAGTACCAGATCAGCGAGATCATCACCGGTCTGGTGGGCGTGGTGCTGATCGCCGCGTCGTTCTGGTCGTCGGTGCGGCGCAACAGGGCGCTCGCGGCGGCCGAGGCGCAGCCGGGCGCACCACAGGACTCCGCGAAGGTGTGACCCTGCGGGGATTGAGGAACGCTCTGAGCGGGGCGGCTCCGAGGCACGGCCTCGGAGCCGCCCCGCGGGGGTTCACAGCGGGGTTCACCGACGCAACTGGGGGTGGGGCATGGCTTTCTGGGACAGCCTGTGGCGGGGCAGGGCCGCGCAGTTCGACTCGGGCAGTGCAGCGTCGAACTCCATCGAGCTGACCAAACGGCACCCGACGGTCTCGCTCACCAAGCAGGGCGCGGCCACCGGCAATCTGCGCGTCAACCTCTCCTGGCGGATGCGCACGTCCGACATCGAGGGCAGGTCCAAACAGAGCGGCAGGCTGCTGCGGCACCCCTTCAAGCTCTTCCAGCCCGATGTGGTGCAGGCACACACCCAGGGTGTGGTCAATGTGGACCTCGACCTCGGCTGTCTGTACGAGCTCGTGGACGGCACCAAGGGCGTGGTGCAGCCGCTGGGCAGCTTCTTCGGCAGTATCAACGAGGCGCCGTACGTGAAGCTCAGCGGCGACGACCGGTTCGGCTCCCCCTCCGGCGAGACGATCTACGTCAATCTCGACCACCGTGAGTCGATCAAACGGCTGCTGTTCTTCGCCTACATCTACGACCAGACGCCGGCCTTCGACCGTACGCACGCGCATGTGACGCTCTACCCCAGCAACGGCCCGAGGGTCGAGATAGAACTCGACGAACGCGCGCCGCAGGCCCGCTCCTGTGCCGTGTTCTCCATGGAGAACGTGAAGGGCGAACTGGTCGTGCGCCGTGAGGTGAAGTTCGTGTACGGCTTCCAGGCGGAGCTGGACCGGCTGTACGGGTGGGGCCTGCAGTGGGGACGCGGGTACAAGAACCGGGTCTGACCCGCGCTTACGGCCGTATGAACTGGGGGCCCATCGGGGGCAGCCGGAAGTTCGGGTCGGGCGCGTAGGCGGCCGCGGCGGCGGGCTGCGGGTAGCCGTAGGCCGACGGCGCGGCGGCCTGGGTCGCCGCGGGCTGCGGGTATCCATAGGCGGGCTGAGGGTATCCGTACCCCGGCTGCGCGCTGTCCGGTGTGCCCTGGGCCGGGGACGCGGTCTGCTGGGGCGCGGGCTGGGGGTATCCGTAGCCCGGCTGCGGCTCGGGCTGGGCCGACGGTTCCGCCGCCGCCTCCGCCTCGTCCACCGAGATGCCGAACTCCGTGGCCAGACCCACCAGACCGGTCGGGTAGCCCTGCCCCACCGCGCGGAACTTCCAGCCCTCCCCGCGCCGGTACAGCTCGCCGCAGATGATCGCCGTCTCCTCGCCCGTCTCCGGCTTCACATGGAAGACGGTCAGCGGCTCGCCGTCGGTCAGGGCCGCGTCGTAGAGCAGTATCCGCAGATCCCGTACATGCTGGAAGGTGTCGCCGTCCGAGGACGCGGCGAGCACCACCTGATCGACCGACGCGTCGAGTGAGGAGAGATCCGCCTCGACCGTGTCCGTCAGATGCTCGGCGACACGCTTCTTGGGGAGCCGGCGCACCAGGCCCGACGGATGGCGCGGCTGGTTGTAGAAGACGAAGTCCTCGTCCGAGCGCACACGGCCGTCGGGGCCGAGCAGCAGGGCGGAGGCGTCCACATCGGGGACCCCTGCGCCCGGGGTCCAGCGCAGCACGGCCCGTACCGCCGTGACATCGAGAGGGACGTTCGAGCCCTTCAGCATCGCGTGCGTCATGTCCGTCATCCTGCCTTCCCGGTGGCCGCATGGACAACGCGGGGGCCCTTGTTCTCCGGCCGGGACATGGGCATGGTGCAAGCGGGTTACCTGGAATTCATGGGCTTGGGGAACTCTTGACACAGAGTCGTACGTACTATTACCGGCCACCTCAGTCGGGCCGCCAAGACAGTACGGGGGAAACAAATGCGTCACTTCGGGCATCTCTCGCCTACTGTCCGTGAGAATCTGTTCCATCGGGAGCCGTGCGAATTCACCGCCGCGTCTCCTGTCCGCACGCTCGCCACCGCGCTCGGAGCCACCCTCTACAGCCCGGCCACCCGGCCGAAGCTCGCCGACGACGTGCTCAAGCAGGTGGGCCGCGGGGTCGTCTCCATGGTCCTCTGCCTGGAGGATTCCATCGACGACGCGGATGTGGCCGCGGCCGAGGAGAACCTGGTCCGGCAGTTCGCCGAACTCGACGCGCGGGGCGCGGAGCTGCCGCTGCTCTTCATCCGGGTCCGCGAGGCCGGGCAGATTCAGGACCTGGTGGAGCGGCTGGGCCCCTCGGTTCGCCGACTGTCCGGATTCGTACTGCCGAAGTTCACGGAGGAGCGGGGCGTTCCGTTTCTGGAGGCGCTCACCTCCGCGGAATCTGCGAGCGGTCGGCGGCTCTTCGCGATGCCCGTGCTGGAATCGCCGGAGCTCCTCCACCTAGAGACGAGGACGGATACGCTCACAGGGATCGCCCGCACGCTGAACAAATACCGCGAGCGGGTACTTGCGCTGCGACTGGGAGTCACGGACTTCTGCTCGGCGTACGGGCTGCGCCGGTCGCCCGACATGACCGCCTACGACGTCCAGATCGTCGCCGCGGTCATCGCGGACGTGGTGAACGTCCTGGGACGGGCGGACGGCACCGGATACACGGTGACCGGCCCTGTGTGGGAGTACTTCCGGCTCCAGGAGCGCATGTTCAAGCCCCAGCTGCGCCGAAGCCCCTTCATGGAGAGCCGTGCGGAGGAACTGCGCACCGCGCTCATCGAGCACGACCTGGACGGCCTGCTCCGCGAGATCGGGCTCGACCGGGCGAACGGGCTGCAGGGCAAGACCTGCATTCACCCCTCGCATGTGCTTCCCGTGCACGCGCTGTCCGTCGTCAGTCACGAAGAGTTCTGCGACGCGCAGGACATCCTGCAGCCGGAGCGGGGCGGCGGAGGCGTGATGCGTTCCGCGTACACGAACAAGATGAACGAAGTGAAGCCGCACCGGGCCTGGGCCGAGCGCACACTGCTGCGTGCCGAGGTCTTCGGGGTGGCCAACGAGGAGGTCGGCTTCGTGGAGCTGCTCACGGCCGGAATCTCCGGCTGAATGACGAGGAGAGAGACAGACACCGTGGTGTGGTCGGGAACGTGGGTCGCTGAGCGGCTCGGCGTCGAACTCGTCGGAGACGCGACGCTGAGCGGCATGCTGGGGCTGGCCCTGCGCCGCAATCCCAAGCGCGCGCATCTGCTCGTGTCGAACGTGCTGGGCAAGCATGTGCCGCAGTCACCGGCGGTGGTGTATGGCGCGGGGTACGGACTCGGTGAGCGGGTGCGGGAGTTGCTCGGCCCCGAGGACGCGTCGCGCGCGGTGGTCCTGGGCTACGCGGAGACGGCGACGGGCCTTGGCCACTCGGTGGCGGACGGGGTGGGCCTCGCGCCGTATCTGCACTCCACGCGCCGCCCGGTCGAGGGCGTGGAACGGGCGGGCGGCTTCGAGGAGTCCCACTCGCACGCGACGTCACACCTGCTGCTGCCCGAGGACTCGCGGCTGCTGGCGGGGGACGGCCCGCTGGTGCTGGTGGACGACGAGTTCTCGACGGGCAACACCGTGCTCAACACGATCCGCGACCTGCATCAGCGCTACCCGCGCGACCGGTACGTGATCGTGGCACTGGTCGACATGCGCTCGGACGACGACCGCGACCGCCTGTCGGTCTTCGCGCGGGAACTCGGCGCGCGGGTGGACCTGGTGGCACTGGCGTCGGGGACGGTACGGCTCCCGGAGGGCGTGCTGGAGAAGGGCCAGGCGCTGGTGGCCGAGCATGAGGCGGCCGGCGGGGCGGCGGGTTCGCCCCCGGGCGCGGCGGGCTCGGCTTCGGGCTCAGGCTCGACTTCGGCTTCGGGCGCGGTGGGCTCGGCTTCGGGCTCGGGCTCGGCTTCGGGCGCGGTGGGCTCGGCTTTGGGCTCGGGCTCGGCTTCGGGCGCGGTGGGCTCGGCTTTGGGCTCGGCCCCGACTGCGCAGCCGCCGACGGGCAGTACGGCTGCGGGTGTGGGCTCGCTCCCCGGCGCGGGTGCGTCGGGTGCCGGGGACCCGGGCTCGCTTCCCGGCGCGGAGGTGCCGGCGGGCGACGCGGGCCTGGCCGGCAAGGCCGCGGCGCAAGCCACCCCCCGCCGCGCCGTGCGCGTCGAGCTCGGGTGGCCCCGTGGGGTGCCCGACGGGGGGCGGCATGGGTTTACGCCCCGGCACCGGGAACAGTTGGAGGGCGCCCTGCCGGGCATGGCCGCGCGCATCGACGCCGCGCTCGGCGAGACCGCCACGGGCCGCTCGCGTCGCGTCCTCGTACTCGGCTTCGAGGAGCTGATGTACGCGCCTCTCCGGCTCGGGACCGCTCTTGAGCAGGTCATCGACGCCGGCGTGCGGTACTCCACCACCACCCGCTCGCCCGTCCTGGCCGTCGACGACCCCGGCTACGCCATTCGCAGCCGACTCGTCTTCCCCGCCCACGACAATCCCGCCGACGGCCCCGGCGAGCGGTACGCCTACAACGTGGCGGGCGCCGGCTTCGACGCCGTCGTAGCCGTCGTCGACTCGGCAGCCGACACCCCCCAACTGCACGCCCCCGACGGCCTGTTGGCCCAGCTCGCCGCGCACACCCCGCACGTCTTGCTGGCGGTCGTCCCCAGCTACGTACCCCAATACGTACCCGAAAGAGCTGCCATGCTGCCCGAGCCCCTCCGCGGCCCCGAGTTCTCCTCCTACGCGGCGGACGACGTCGGCTGGCTGCTCCAGGATCTGTCCGAGACCGAGCTGGAGGCCCCCACGGAGGAGCGCGAGGAGGCCATCCAGGGCGGCGCGCACTACGCCGAGTCGCTGCCCGTCGAGTACCAGCCCAGCGCCCAGTACCAGCAGCTGTTCAAGGCCGCGCTGGAGACCTCCGCGGTCCGGATAGCCCGGGCCGTCGGCACCGTAACGGAGACGGTCCTCGCCGAACGGTCCCCACGGCCCGTACTCGTTTCGCTGGCCCGCGCCGGCACCCCCGTCGGCGTGCTGATGCGCCGCTGGGCCCAGCATCGGCACGGCCTGGACCTGCCGCACTACGCCGTGTCCATCGTCCGCGGCCGCGGCATCGACACCAACGCCCTGCGCTGGCTCCAACAGCACCACGACCCGGCCGACGTCGTGTTCGTCGACGGCTGGACCGGCAAGGGCGCGATCACCCGTGAACTGGCCGACGCGCTCGCCGAGTTCGAGGGCTTCAACCCCGAGATCGCCGTTCTCGCCGACCCCGGCGGCTGCGTCCGCACCTACGGCACCCGAGAGGACTTCCTCATCCCCTCCGCCTGCCTCAACTCCACGGTCTCCGGCCTGATATCGCGTACGGTGCTCCGCGCCGACCTGGTCGGGCCGAACGACTTCCACGGCGCGAAGTTCTACCGCGAGCTTGCCGGCAGCGACGTCTCGGAACACTTCCTGGACACCGTCGCCGCCCGCTTCGACGAGGTCGCGACCGCCGTCGACGCCGACGTCAAGGAGCTCCTGTCGGCGGACCGCGTGCCCACCTGGGAAGGCTGGGCCGCCGTCGAGCGGATCAGCGAGGAGTACGGCATCCACGATGTGAACCTGGTCAAGCCGGGCGTCGGCGAGACGACGCGCGTACTGCTGCGTCGCGTGCCCTGGAAGATCCTCGCCAAGCGCGGCGCGGGCGCCGACCTCGACCATGTACGGCTGCTGGCCGAGCAGCGCGGCGTACCGGTCGAGGAGGTCGACGAACTTCCCTACACCTGCGTCGGGTTGATCCACCCCCAGTACACCCGCGGCGCGACCGGCGCGGACGGCAAGGCGGTGTCGGCCCTGTGAGCACCGCAGCGCAGAGGCAAACGCAGACGCGTACGGGTGGGCAGTCGCTTACGGATGCGCAGACGCGGACGCTTACCGGTGCGCAGGCGCGTACTCGGACGAAGACGCTTGTCGCCAGCGACCTCGACCGCACCCTCATCTACTCCGCCCCCGCCCTCCAGCTCCCCATGCCGGACGCGGACGCACCCCGCCTGCTCTGCGTCGAGGTGTACGAACGCAAGCCGCTGTCGTATCTCACGGAGACCGCGGCCGGGCTGCTGACCCAGCTCGCCGCCGACACCGTCTTCGTGCCGAGCACCACCCGCACTCGCGAGCAGTACCACCGCATCCATCTCCCGGGCCCCGCCCCCGAGTTCGCGATCTGCGCCAACGGCGGACACCTCCTCGTCGACGGCGTGTCCGACCCCGGATGGCAGCGGCAGGTCGCCGCCCGCCTCGCTGACGAGTGCGCCTCGCTCGCCGAGGTACGCGACCACCTGCTCGCGGCCGCCGACCCCGCCTGGCTGCTCAAGGAGCGGATCGCCGAAGGGCTCTTCGCCTACCTCGTCGTCGAGCGCGGCCTGCTGCCCGAGGGCTGGGTCAAGGAACTCGCCGAATGGGCGGGGGGCCGCGGCTGGACCGTTTCGCTCCAGGGGCGCAAGATCTACGCCGTGCCCCAGCCGCTCACGAAGAGCGCGGCGGTCCGCGAAATCGCCCGCCGCACGGATGCCGAGCAGATCCTCGCGGCCGGGGACTCCCTCCTCGACGCCGATCTGCTGTTCGCCGCGGACCGCGCCTGGCGGCCGGGCCACGGAGAGCTCGCCGACAGCGGCTGGATCGCCCCGAACGTCGAGGTGCTGGATGAGACCGGTGTCGTCGCGGGCGAGGAGATCCTGCGCCGGTTCAGCCTTGCCGCGGCCCCGCCTCCGGCCTGACCGGACGGCGGCGGGGCGGCCGGGGTGAGGGCCTCAGCCGCAGCAGCCGCCTCCGCAGCAGCCCCCGCCTCCGCCGCTGGGCGCGGGCGCGGACTTCGTACCGCCGACGGCGACGGCCGAGAGCAGCTTGACGGTGTCCTCGTGGCCGGCCGGGCAGCTCGCCGGGTCGGAGGACTGGGCCATCGGCCGGTTCACTTCAAAGGAGTCGCCGCAGCTGCGGCAGCGGTATTCGTAACGAGGCATGGCGTCAGGTTATCGGCAAGCGCGCCGGCCGCCGGGTGGCGCTCGACAGGTGGCGCATCACGGGTGCCGGTCACAGGCGCTCGCGCTGCTGCGGGTGTTCGCGCCACGGGTCGCGATTACGGCTGTTCGCGCCTCGGGTCGCGCATCAAGGGCGGGCGCTCGACGCTACGGGTGTTCGCGCATCGCGACGTCGAGCAGTTCGAGCGTGGCCATGTATGCGCCGTCCACGTCCCGCTCCCGTACTCGCTCCACGACCACCGCGTGCACGCCGACCGGATCCTCCGGCGTACCCGCCAGGTGCACCCGCCGGTCGCGCTCGATGAGCACCGGGATGATCACCCGGCGCATCTGCGCGAAGAACCGGTTGCGCGAGGCGGCCAGCAGGGCGGTGTGGAACGACGCGTCCGAGCGCACGCCGAGCACTGGATCGTCCCCGGCCGCCCTCATCGCGTCCACCGCCGCGTCGAGTGCCGCGAGGTCCTGCTCGCTGCGGTGTTCGGCGGCGAGTGAGGCGGCGGCCGGTTCGATGGAACGGCGCAGCTCCAGCATGTCGGCGAAGAAGTCGGTCGGCGCACCGGCGGCAAGCGTCCAGCGCAGTACGTCGGCGTCCAGGAGGTTCCAGTCGTCCCGGGGCCGTACGAACGCGCCGCGCCGCCGGCGGGCGCCGACCAGGCCCTTCGTCGTCAACACCTTGATCGCTTCGCGCAGCCCGCTGTGGCTGACGTCCAGCTCGGCCGTCAGCTCCGGCAGATCGAGAGCGTCGCCCTCGGCGCAGGTGCCGTCGAAGATCCGGCGGGCAAGACCCTCCACGGCGGCGCCGTGCACCCCGCGGCCCGCGTATCCGGCGTATACGGCGCTGCTCGTGTCGGCCTCTACTCGCCTGTTCCCTTTCGTAGCACCTCACCCCGTTCGCGCCGCTGGGCGCGCTGCTCCTGGTCCGCCTCGTCGGGGTGGCGGGCCCTCCAGTAAGGGTTGTCGTGCGGCAGCGTCGCGCTGACCCGCCCGTACATGCCGAAGAACATCAGCATCACGCCCGCCACAAAGCTGAACAGCACGTTCTGGATGTGGAAGGCGAGGAAGTTGAAGTCGGTCTCCAGCAGGCCGAGATTGAGGAAGCCGCTGAGGATGAAGGCGACGCCGAGGACCATGTTCAGGGTCGAGGCGAAGTTGCCGCCGATGATCATCCCGACGAAGAGCAGCAGCCCGACGCAGATGGAGAGGACGCTCAGCGAGCCGTTGGTGTTGAGCCCCGCGACGGTGTCACCGCTGATGTCGAAGAAGCCGACCTTGTTGACCAGACCCAGAATGCCGAAAGCGAGCAGCACGAGACCCATGAGACCTGCGCCCACGCGGTAGATCTGGCTGAGGCGATGGTCGACGGGGAGATGTTCGTCGAGCCTGATGCGGCGGGTTTCGTGGCGCGGTGCGTGTGTTGCCATGTCTGGGCTCCCTTTGTGCGTACTCGTACCCCAAGGATCCGCCCGGGGGCGCGGCCGGACAACCAGGGAGACGTCCAGGGTGCTGGGGGCGGGGGGGCCCACGCCCGTCCGGGGGCCGCGGCTCATGGGCCGCATCCCGGGTGCCCGGCGGCGCGGGGGCTCAGGCCCGTCCGGGGCGGGGGCTGGCCCTCGGCGGCGCGGGGTTCCAGGCTCGTCCGGGGGCGGGGCTGGCTGGCCCGGGCTGCTCGGCGGCGCGGGGTCTCAGGCCCGTCTGGGGGCGGGGCTGGCTGGCCCGGGCTGCTCGGCGGCGCGGTCATGCCGTCCGGGGGCGGGCTCGGGGGAGCCGTGTTCCGGGCCTCAGGGGGAGCCGGGCCGGGGGAGCCGCTGGGGGGCAGCGCCCCGGAATCTCCGGCGGCGGAGGTCCGGACCGACCGGGCTGGATCCCCGGTGGCGGAGGTCCGGCCCGTCCGGGGGCACCGCCCATGCCGGGCGGGCCCGGGGGCGGTGTCAGGCGCCGCCCGTGCCGCGGTCCTCGCGGATCTGCTCGACCACGCGCGCCGCCGCGCGCCGTACCGCCTCGGTCTCCATCAGAAAGTGCCAGTAGTCGGGGTGCAGGCCCTCCAGCCCGACACTTGCCCGCTCCAGTCGGGCCACCGCGTCGTCCAGCGGCCTGGCATGACGCGGATCCGGGGTGTTGCGCCCGGCCATGGCGAGGCGCTGCGCGTCGCGGATGGCGAACCGGGTCCGGTCGATCTCCTGCTGCGGATCCTTCGCCACGGCATTGAGCTGCCGCAGCCGGTCGCCGGCCGCGGAGACCGCCTCATCGGTGGCGTTCAGCAGCGCCCGTACCGTACTGAGCAGGGCCGTCGCGTCCGCCCACCGCTGCTCGTCGCGCGCCTTGGCCGCCTCCCGGAGCTTCTCCTCGGCCTGGCGGACGCTGATCGCCGCCTGCTCGGGGACGGGCTGCAGATCCTGCCAGCAGGCGGCGGAGAAACGCCGCCGCAGCTCGCTCAGGACTGGCTCGACGGATCCGGCGCGGTTGGTGAGGGCCTCCGCGCGTGTACGGAGGGACACCAGGCGTTTGTCCGTCTCGGCGGCGCGCTCGGGCAGCCGCTCGGCCTCGGCGCGTACGGCTTCGGCGTCGCGCAGCACGCGGTCGGCGCGCTGGAGGGTCTCGGCCACGCCGTGCCGCCCGGCGCCCTGATTGAGCATGGTCAGCTCGGGGGCGAGGGCGGCGAGGCGAGCCGCGAGATCGTCCGCGCGCAAGCCGGAGCCTCGCGCCGAATCGAGGGCGTTGCTCGCGGCAAGGAGCGCCTGTCTCGCCCGCTCCACGGCGGGGGCGAGCCGGGCGAGCTGCGTCTCGGCCTTGTCGAGCAGCGGCCCGAGCCCCTGCGCAAACCGGTCGAGGTCCGCCTTGACCCGTACGAGCTCGTCCTTGGCGCTGGTGAGTTCACCGCGTGCATGCGCGGCAACGGAGGCTTCGAGGCCGTCCCGGTCGAGGTCGTGGGCGTCGACGGCGGTGATGTACCGACGGCTCACCTCGTCGATCCGCTGCCCCAGCGCGGCGAAGTCGTCCACGGCGCGGTGCGCCCCCGGCGAACTGTCCACCGCGGAGATCGTCTCGATCGAGATCCGCAGATCGCGCTGGGCGGTGTCCAGCTCGAGGAAGGCCGCGGCGGCGGCGTCCTTCGCGGCCTGCGCATCGGCCCGCTGACTCTCCCCGCGCCCGCCGAACCAGCGCCGAGTCCCCCCGCCGGCGAACGCGCCCGGCAGCGCAGCGACGATCAACGGCACAGGCAGCAGCATCAGCGCGAGGACATCCCGGACGGCACTCGCCTGCCCTCTTGCATGAGGCCGCGCGTGTCTCGCCGTCACATCCCTCTCCCGTGCCGTGTCGCCCTGCCCGGTTCATTCTCCCACCAGGTAATGACGAACACACGGGCCTGTTAGTTCGCGCTTCGTACCGTGACTTTGCCGTTGTCGCTGCGGGCCCTGACGACGTGAGAGCTGCTGTCGTCGGTCGGCACGTCGATGTCCACACCGCCGTTGTCGCTCTTGGCAGTCACGGCGTACGGAGCCCCCGCGCCCGGCAGCTCGATGGTGATCCCGCCGTTGTCACTGACGGTCTCCACCCGATCGGGCACGGCGACGAGCCCGAGCCGCACAGACCCGTTGTCCGACCGGACGCTCACGGTCTTGGCGCTGACGCGCTCAGTGACGACGGCCCCGTTGTCGCTGACGAGCCGGAGCGGCCCGCTGGAGTCCCGCACGGTCACGGCGCCGTTGTCGGACCGGATCTTCAGCGCGGTGTCGAACCCAGTGGCGGTGACGCTCCCGTTGTCGTCCTCCACGGTCACGGCGACCCCACGCGGCACCTTGACGGTGTGCCGCGCCTCGCAGTCGCTGGCAACGGCATCACACTTCACCCGCAGGGTCAGCGTCCCGTCCTTCATCTTCCAGGATGCCTCGGGCCCGTTCCCCATGAATACCCACCCGTCGACCTGCCGGGTCACCTGCACTTCTTTGACGTCGGCGGTCACGAGCTCGATGACGGAGTCGTCGGAGTCGATGGTGAGCGACTTTCCGGCGAGGGGGAACGACTTGCTCTCGACGGGGGCTTCCCCGGCATCAGCACTGCCGCACCCGGCAAGCGCGCCGGCGAGGAGGGCGACGCCGGCGGCGGCGACGAGCGCACGGGCGCGGGTGGCGTGGTGGGTACGGAATGCGGCCACAGTGATCGTCCCCCAGGTAGTAAGGCAGAGCAGTTCCGCTTTCTGCCGATGTGCCCCCAAGGTAGGAGCCCGCAGGTCGGGGAACGATCCGGGCGACCACCGTCTCGGGGGTGGGGGTAGCCCCCGTACCAGGGGAGGGTGAGGGAGAGGCGGCGGTAACGGGTTTGCAGGGCGGCCCCCTGCGCCATGTACCCTGTTGCTTCATCCACGGGTGCGTAGCTCAGTGGTAGAGCGCTGCTCTTACAAAGCAGATGTCGGCGGTTCGAAACCGTCCGCGCCCACCAACGCTTGACCAGGCAAAATAATTCGAACAGCCCCTCGGAATGATCTTCCGAGGGGCTGTTTTCATGTGTGCTGGGAACGTCCTGGGAACATGGCGTCAGGCAGCCGCCTCATCGGGAACATCGGTCTCCCCACTCGGCTGCTGGGCCGTGCTCTTGCGCGGCACCAGTTGCACCGGGGCCTCAGCCTGCGCCTTCTCGAACTGCGGGAGTACGGAGGTGTAGGTATCCGCGGTGAGCTGGTACGACGAGTGCCCGAGCATCGCCTGGATCGCTTTCATGTGGACGCCGGCTGCCAGCGACAGCGTGGCAGCGCAGTGGCGCAGGTCGTGCAGCCGGATCGGGGGAAGGCCGTGCTTGCTCAGGAGGCGGTCGAAGACCTGACGCAGGTACTCGGGGTGGTAGGCCCGACCGTCCTCCCAGGTGAAGACCCGGCCAGTGTCATGCCAGATCTTCGGCTGCTCGCCGTTCCTGCGCTTAGCCTGCTGATGTTCCTCCCATTCCTTGCGCTCCTCCTGCTGGCGATCCTTCCAGAGTCGGAGCAGCTCGAGCGTCTGGGAGTCCAGCGAGACGGTGCGGGCGCCGCTGTCGCTCTTGGGTGTGTCCTCCCATACCTCGTAGGACAGCGCGACCAGTTGCTCGCTGATGTGCACTACGCCTGCATCGAGGTTGGCTTCGCTCCAGGGCAGGCCGCATGCCTCGCCGCGGCGTACTCCCCGGAAGACCATGAGGTGGAACATGAGGTAGAGGCGGTGCTCGGCTACGGCGTCGAGGAACTGCCCGGTCTGTTCGGGCGTCCAGACCATGACCTTGCCGGGCTTCTTACCGGTCTTCCGCCACGCTTCGACACGTTCGGGCGTCCAGACGTGCGGCTTGGGCTTGCGGTAGCTCGGCAGGACAACGTCCTTGGTCCAGTTCTGCGAGATCAAGCGGGCTTTCACTGCGTCGTCGAGAGCGGCACTGAGCGTGTTGTTCATCCGCAGCTGTGTGCCTGCTCCGGTGATGTGGCGGGGCTTCTTCCTGGCTTCGCGTAGTGCTTCCTTGGCCTTGTTCCAAGCCTGTCGCAGCTCCCGGCGCTGCGGCTTGGCCGCTTGGCGCCACTTCTCGTGGGTGGTCCGCTCGGCAGCCAGTGCCGCCCTCGCTGCGTCGATGTTCTTCGCGTGCTGTTCGTTGCGTGCCCAGATGGCTTCGAACATTTCCTGTATCTGGCGGGTGCGAAGGTCGCGGAGCTTGATGTGGCCGATTGCGGGGATGAAGACGCGCTCGATGTAGTCCTCGTAGCCGAGGCGGGTGGACCGTTTCAGGTCTACTCGGGTGGCGATCCAGCGGCGCAGGTAGTCGGCCACGGTCTCGTCAGAGAGGACATCGATGCCGTCTTGTGCGGCTTCCCAGACCTCTTTCGCTGCGTCGGCGGCTTGCTTTTGCGTGCGGTAGCCGCCCTTCTTGGCTCGCCTGCGCTTGCCGCCAGGGCCGGTTGGGAGTTCGAAGCTGTAGTACCAGGAGCCGTGGTCGCGCTTCTTGAGGAGAGTGCAGGCGGTCTCCAGGTAGCCGATCTTTGGTGTGCCGTCGGCGTTGAGGACCGGTTGTCCCTTCTTCGGGCCGCTCTTGTAGGTCAGTGGCCCCTTGCAGGTGCATCGCTTGTAGGTCTTGTCCTCGAACACCCGATATACCCCTTCGACGACTATGCGTTGCTGGCTTGCGTGATCGTTATCAATCTTGCTTGGGCTGTCGGACAGTGCCGTATGCTGCGTGGTCAGTTGGCGCGGGGGAGAAGCGGCAACTGGAGATGACAGAGCAGGGTCCTGAGGAGAACGCTGCGGCGCAGCCCGGCGCTATGGGGCTTGAGGAGCTTCAGGCGCTGCCGGCGACGGTGAATGTGGTAACGGCTGCGCGGGCTTTGGGGATTGGGCCGAGCAAGGCGTATGCGCTGATCAGGAGTGGTGAGTTCCCGGTCAAGACGCTGCCGCTGGGTAACACGGTGCGTGTGCCGACGGCGGCGTTGTGGAAGGCGCTGGGTGTTGAGGCGCTGACGGCTGCGCGGGGGTGAACGCCTAGCGGGTGGCATATGCCCGCCTCATGGTGTGAGGCAACCTTTGCAGCAATGTGACCTACCTTGGTTACAGTTATATGTGTCACTGGGGGTCGGTCCAACGCGAGGGGAGCTGCCAGGTGCCACGGCTGTACGGGTTCGAGGACATGGCGTACCGGCGGCTGCGCGAGCCGGAGGCGGCTGCTCTCCGACAGGCGGCTAGCCGCCGCTTGGAGGAGCAGTCGTATCCGGCGATCACGGACTGGATGAACGCCGAGGGGCATCGGACGACGCGCGGTGGTGTGTGGCGGCCGGCCGCCTTGGCGAACGTGCTGGACCACCCGGCGATTGCTGGCCTTACTGAGGACGAGAACGGTGAGCTGGTGAGCAGCGGTGGCCCGCAGATCATCACGCCCGAGGAGTTCCTGGCCATCCGCGCGCTCCGCCCGTCCAACGATCCCGCCAATGACCGGGCGGAGCAGCGTGAGTACCTCCTGACGGGCGGCGCGAGTGTGTGCGGCCTGTGCACGAAGTGGCTCGACGCGTCGCCCTCGGGAAGTGGGAGCCGGGGCTACCGGTGCACCCCGAGCACGCGGCAGCATCCTGGCGGCTGCGGCAAGGTGCGGATCAATGCTGACCTGCTGGAAACGTACGTGGCGGAGCACGTTCTGGCGGAGCTGGCCAAGCCTGAGGTGCATGCCCTTCTGGAAGCGGCGCGGGATCAGGTGCTCGTTGAGGTTGAGCAGTTGCGCAAGGACATCCAAGCGGCCCGTGCGCAGCAGAAGGAGCTCGGGGAGGACTATGCCCGGCGGGAGATTTCGAAGGAGTCTTTCAAGACGGCCGACCGAGAGTTGTCGAAGAGTATCCGGGATGCCGAGGTGCGGGTACGGATCCTGGAGCAGGTCAAGAACGCGCCGTTGGGCGGCGTGCCCGACTTGGTGCGGTGGTGGAAGCATGCGCCGCTGCGTTCCAAGAAGGGGCTGGTGATGCTGATGCTGGAGCAGGTGGTGGTGTATCCGGCTGCGTCCCGTGGGTCGCGCACGGTGGACAGCGATCGCGTGGCGTTGCACTGGCGTAGCTGGACCCAGGTCCCGGCGTAGCTGCCGCAGGTCTATTAGGTCCAGTTCGTACAGGTGGGCCCGGGTTCCACAGTGAACCCGGGCTCGCGCCCGTCTAGTCCTTTGGGTAGTCCTCTATCCAGCCGGCGGGAGGTGTGTCTCCGCGCTCGGATCCAGGAAGCGATCGAAGAAGCCTTGGTGAGAGATGCCGCACGCGCGTGGGGGCGTCGGGATGTCACCGGCAATGAACAGGGCGATGACCAGGTCATGGCCTCCCGAAGCGCCCGCCAGGAGGGTTCGCTGTAGCAGCCGTTCCGCGCTTCGCAAGTGTCCACGGACGGTCTGTGGGTGTATGCCGAGCTCCGTTGCTGCGCAGTCGGCGCTGGCATTGTGGGCGAACCACACGCGGAGAGTTCGCCTCAGGTTCCGGTCATCCTGGTTCAGCGGAGCGAGCGTCATCTCAGCCCACGCTTTGGTCGAGGGCGTGGACAGCAACTCTTGGAGGCCTGCCTCGGCTTGGTCCGAGTTCTTGCGGCGACCAACTGGAGCTGCCGCGTCGATCTGGAGCGCCAGGTCGAGTACGGCGCAGGCCTGCACGTCGCTGAGGTCGAGTTGAAGCAGTTCAGCGGCCTTCTTGAAGCGGCTGGCGACGGTGTTGCGGTGCACATCGAGGACCTTGGCCACTTTGGTCGTGGGAAACGCCAGGGCGAGGCGGACGGTGGTGAAGAGGTCGTCTCGTTCTGCCCGAGAGGCGTTGATGAGCGGCTGCAGGAATGCCTCTGCCCAGTGGTACGCCTCTTCCTGATCGATTACGGCCGTGAGCTGTGCGTGGCTGTTGTACTGCCACGCTCGCTCCGGTAGGTGCTGAGCGACGCTCAGAGCGCGGGCCGCGTCCCGATATGCGTCGGCCGTATGCGCGAGAGCTGCGGCCTCACTGATCCCGAGATAATGGCCGTACAGGGCCGCTGTGACCCTGCGCAGTGTGGCGTCGACCGACTCGCTGCCTTGTGCCGACGGGGGTTCGTTGTCTGCGGGCGCGACAACGATGAGATGGTTGTCGTAAGCCGGGCATGGGACCAGCAGAGCCCCGTCGATGAGTGCCGGTTCCGGAGTGGGCATTGTCACCCCCGGCGGCGATGGATTCCTGATCTCTTGCTGGATGATCTCTGCCGTGTAATGGCGGTCTCCTGTGGAGCAGTCCACGATGTAGACGCGGACGGTGTCGGCCAGCGCGCCGGATGCGAGGCTGGCGGCCGCACGGCGAGCAAACGTCGCCTGGCCGCTCATCAGCAGTTGCAAGATCGCCACATGCACTTCTGCGGCGGCTTCGTGTACCTGGTGCCAGGCATGCTCGAGACTGAGGGCTGGCAGGAGGAGCGCCAGGACATCGGCAACGCGGGAAACCGCCTCGGCTGCTTCTGGCGGATATGGCTTGGTCCGGGCCGCCGCCAGGACGGCATGGGGGGCCTCGGGTCCGATGGCGAACAGCCGGGCCTTCAACGCCCTCTCGTCCAGTACCGCCGACTTCAGCTCCCCGGCAGCCACACGCGAGATCTCATCCGCTGCTGGGGCAAGGACCTCGTGGGCAGCCTTTGATGAGGCGGCGAGAGGAAAGCCGTCGGAATTGGTGAGCATCACGTGGCCATCGACAACCTCCGCCAGCCATCCGACCAGGCGGCGCAGATTGGGAGCTATGGCTTGGCGCCGGATCTGCTGAAGGAGCCTGCGCTCCAGCCGTTCCTGTCGCCTTTCATGGCCGACCATGCACACCGCGGGCACCCCCAGACGCCGCTTGGACCGAGCAGCAGTGCGGCGGGGCCCACGTGGGGTAAGCGCCGTGCACCCGCGCGGGCGGCGCCAGTGGGGTGGCGCCAGCGGCAGATTGAACGTCAACTTTGCGCCATCATCAAAATATTTGCCCGAGTACATGTCAACGTCACCAAAACCACGGGGCTTTGAGGGCGTGACGAACGCGTCAGAGGGTAGGTGGGCCGGTTTACCTGCATAGATACATCAAGCCACTTGACGTTCGGAGAGCCGACGCATGGCGGGGAGCCTCCACGTTCGACCGACAACGGTCGTCTTTGCTGGTGTGCGCCGCGATAAGGAGTGGTCCATGCACTGTGCACCGGGAGTCAGCACCATGGCTGGTTTCTGGCTAGCGTCGCCTACGCCGTCGAAGCGCGGATTCCGCTTACCGCGCAGGTCAGCTTGCGCACGCACGCGCAGACCACCCCGACGACGCGATGACCGGCTGACGTGGAGCGCGGACGCCGGTCTCTTACGGGAGGAATGGCATGGCCGAGCTCGATCTGGAACGCGTCGCCGCACTGTCGAAGGAGCCCTCGCGCGTACTCAATCCCGACATGGCGCCGGCGGATGCGGCGAGAGCTGCGCGCATGGCCGTGGACCTGCTCGCCGTGATGCCGGACTCGGAGAAGCCCGTGCGGAGGCTGGCAGGTGAGGACGATGGCGCTTCCTCCCCATAGATAGATGACATTGTTGAAGGCGTGATGTACGTTCGTGACGCCGGCCGGGGACATCTGTCGCAGCGTCCCAACCGGCAGCGCCGTGCTGTACGGCGGCGCCCTTCCCTGCTCCTCGCGGGTGGCCGACCCCCCGCGCCCCGCCCGCGAGGAGCTGGCCGCAATCGGTGCGGTCGTTGGGGTGCGTGATGGGAGTCGAGCCCGTCGCGGTCGTGAGACCGCGGCGGGCTCGACTCGTATCCGGGTGCCGTGCGGCTCCCGGCGCCCTTGCATCCGCCTTCCCCTCCCGGCGGCCGGACGAGTCGCCGGAGAAGTCCGGTGAATTCCAAATTTGGAATTCGGAAATTAAAAGGAATTCCCACTTGCTTTAGAGGTGTATGCGATTAAGATATAAGTGTAAGAACAAAGGGAAAACCACACAGGACGGTTTTCCTCGGAATTAAGGAAGGCGCGGGAGAAATGTTCACGAACCTCAAGATTGAAGAGATCGCCCCCAACCCCGACCAGCCCCGTAAGTTCTTCGACGAGGAGGCGCACGAGGAGCTGAAGGGCAGCATCACGGAGAACGGCCTCCTTCAGCCGGTCGTTGTTCGCCCGGTCGAGGGTGCCAAGGTCCCGTACATGCTGATCGCGGGCGAGCGCCGGTGGAGGGCTTGCAAGGCGGCCGGCCTGGAGGTCGTCCCGGCCAAGGTCATCGAGGGTGCCAGCGAGGAGCAGGCGTACGTCCTCAGCATCGCTGAGAACGTAAACCGTGCGGACATGACGATCATGGAGGAGGCCGGTGCGTACGCCGACCTCAAGGCCGCCGGATGGACCCCGGCGAAGATCGCCAAGCAGTTCGGCAAGACGGAGACGCACATCACGTGGCGGCTGGGTCTGCTGACCCTCCGCCCGGAAGTGGCGGAGATGGTCGACAAGGGGCAGATCAAGAACAACCTGGCCTGGCACATCGCCCAGCTCAGCCCGGCGAACCAGATGGTGGCGGCCATGCGGTACGTGCGCGGCGACTTCGACAGCGAGGCCGAGGCGCAGCACTTCGCCAACGGCCTCAAGATGATGGAGCAGCAGACCTCCCTTACCAACGAGAAGGCACCGACGGCCGAGGAGGAGGACAAGCGCAAGAAGGCCAAGGCCAAGGCGAAGGATGGGCTCGGCAGGGCCGAGGAGGTCCTGATCCCGCTGCTGGAGGAGCTGGCGGAGAAGAAGCCCGAAGACCTGGCCGTCATCCTGGGCGACGACCTCGCCCGCCACCTGCGGGTCGTCGGCCGCCTCCACGCCAAGGTTCAGATGGTTCGGAACCTGCTGAGCAAGGCCCAGGGCATCCAGCGGGCCATGGAGCAGGAGTTCAACAAGGCGGCCGTCGAGGTCCAGCAGGAGGCGGCGGCGAAGAAGGGCGAAGAGGCGGCGAAGTCCGAGGCGGCCGAGGCTGAGGAGCCCGAGGCCAAGGCGGCGGCTAAGCCGCAGCCCACGGAGAAGAAGGCAGCTGCGAAGCCCGCGGCCCCGAAGCCCGCGGCGGCCACCACCTCCAAGGCCCCGGCGCGGCGGACGCCCGCCAAGAAGGCCGAAGCTGCGGCGAAGTAGAGCAGAGGGGGCGCGGCGGTGGCCGCGCCCTCTCTTCCCTCCAGGGCGAAGCGTGGGCGCGGCCGGGCTTCCGGCGGCGCCCGCTTTATTTCCAATTTGCCTCCGAATTCCATGTTAATAGAGCAGTAATTGTCATAAGATATAAGCAAGAGTAACGGAAAGGAATTACGGTGGCGATTGAATTTCAGGGCAAGGTCTGGACCCTCGCATCGGATGACGGCTACGCCAACCCCCGGGGGCCCGGTCGCCCAGCTCACCGTGGAGGCGGTCAGCGAGGCCAAAAAGGCCCACGAGGAGCGGCGGCACCTGGACTGCGTGAACTGGACCCACGCCGCGAACTGGATGCTGGAAGGGTTCTGGATAACGGATTCCAGCGAGGCGTCCGGCCAATGAGCGCCGGTGGGGGCGCGGCGCTGCGCGCCCCCACCACTTCCGGAGCAGTGCCCGCTCCGGTGGGCGTCGAGCCGTGCGCGCACGGCGGCGCGCTCTCCCTGCGCGCACGGTGCCGCTCAGGTCCTTGCTGGCCCGAGCGGGGCGGCATCATCGGTCACCCGGGCCCGCCGGCGGCAGCGTCGACGGGCCCGGCGTCTGAGCACCACGAAAGGAATGGCCAAGTGCTCACCCTGTTCACCAACCGCTACCAGGCGTACCGGCCCCCGCAAGGGGTGCCGGTTCGTATCACCCTGGGTGGCGTCCGCTTCAAGCTCCCCTACTCCCTCACCCACTCGGTGCGGGAGCTCGCGCCGCGTCGGGACTACCTCTCCTTGCCTGAGCCCGAGTTCACCACGGCGTACCGGGCCGACCTCGACCAGCTCGGGCCCGAGCGGATCGCGGCGCGGCTTCACCAGATTGCAGGGGTCGAGGGCGATCACCGCCTGGTGCTGCTCTGCTTCGAGGACCTGGCCAAGCCGGGCCTGTGGTGTCACCGCAGGGTGTTCGCCTCCTGGTGGAAGGAACGCACTGGGGATGAAGTGCGGGAACTGTCCCCCATGGAGGACGACCACTATCAGCAGGGAACCTTGATATGAGCGTCGGAACCACTACCTAAAGATAGGTGACATGATTCCAAGGAGCTGTGCGCTCCTTGTTTAAGGTTCCAGCGCAGCGCCCGGCCCGGCACCCGCCGAGGCCGGGCGCTGTCGTTCGTCGGGAGGCGAGATGTTCCAGGGCACCATTCCGGGCCCGATGCGCTCGATCGTGCGCGAGACGGCCAACCAGTGGCCGCGCGGCCCGGTGTATGTGCCGTGCTGCGGCAACTTCACCATCGAGCGGTCGTTGGCCGGTATGGGCTTCGCCCTGCACTCCTCCGACGTGTCCATCTACTCGAGCGCGGTCGGCCGATGGCTCACCCGGCAGCCGGTCGGCATCCGGCTCCGCGAGGAGAGCCGAGACGAACTCGGCTGGCTCGCGGACTCTTTGGACGACGGTGTCGGCACGGTCGCGGCGTTGATGCTGGGCACACGGTTCCTGGCCAGCGTCGGCCGAGACGGGCTGTGGCACGAGCGGGTGGTGCGCTCCTACCGGGAGCAGTGGAAGGCCAAGCACGCGGAGACGGCCAAGCGGCTGTCCGGCTCGGACATCGAACTGGCCTCCTACGAGGTGGAGGACGTGCGCTCCTGGCTCCAGAAGGTTCCCCGCGACGCTCCGGTGTGCTCCTTCCCTCCCTTCTACGGCGGCGGCTACGAGAAGCTGTACGAGCCGTTGGAAGCCCACTTCACCTGGGATGCGCCCCAGTACGAGCCGTTGTCGGACGCGGACGTGGTCGACGTGCTCGGCGCGATCACGGACCGGCCGTACTGGCTGACCGCCTCCAACCACAACGTGCCCGAGCTGCACTCGTATCTGCGCGGCGTGATCAAGGCGACGCCGCGCGCCGCTCCCTTCTACGTGTACGCCAGCGAGGCTCCGACGCGGATCGTTGCCCCGCGTCAGGCGATTGAGCCGGTGAAGGCTCCCCGCCTGCGTGAGGGAGATGAACTGGTGGGCCCGCTCACGTTGTCGCTGTTGAAGCCGGGCCAGTTCAACGCGCTGCGCTCCCGGTACCTCAACCCGAAGATCGCGCCGGGCGCGGCGAACCTGGCCGTCGCGGTCCGGGACGGGGGTGGGCGGCTGCTCGGTGTGTTTGCCATGGCTCCGAGCACGTTCACGCCGGACGAGGCGTACGTGCTCTCGGACTTCGCGGTCGCGCCGACCGACTATCCGCGGTTGTCGAAGCTGATCGTGCTGGCGGCCACCAGCGCCGAGGCGCAGTTGCTGTGTCAGCGGGCGTTCTCGCGGCGCATCCGGCGGGTGGCGACGACCGCGTTCAGCAACAACCCGGTGTCGATGAAGTACCGCGGGCTGCTGCGGCTGACCAAGCGCAGCCCGTCGAACGAGGACGGCTGGAAGTTCCAGCTCCAGTACCAGGGGGTCATGGGCCAGCACACGCTGGCCGAGGCCCTTCAGATGTGGGCGAAGCGGTGGGGCGCCCCGACGACGAAGACGGGAGTCTGACCATGGAGGAGACCAATCGGCTTGCCCCGCCGCAGATGGTGCAGGGTGATCCGCGCACGCTGACGCTGCTGGACGTGAACGCGCGGTTCCTGCCGCACGAGCAGTTCCGGCAGCTCGTGGCGAACATCGAGCGTGACGGGCATCTGACCTCGACGCCGCTGGTGTGGAACGACGCGGAGTCCGGGCGTCTGGTCGTGCTGTCGGGTAACCATCGCACGCTCGCGGCGATCGAGGGCGGCCTGCCGACGATCTGGTGGATGCAGATAGACGAGCCGCTTCCCCGCCAGCGGCAGATCGCGCTCCAGCTCTCGCACAACGCGATTGCGGGTCAGGACGATCCGGCGATCCTCAAGGAGCTGTACGACGAGCTGGAGAACGTGGAGTGGCGGCAGTACACGGGCCTGGACGACAAGACCCTGGATCTGCTGGAGAAGGTGGACGTCGCCTCCCTGGGTGAGGCGAACCTCGACTTCGCCAGTGTGCAGTTCATGTTCCTGCCCGATGAGCTGGAGCGGGCGGAGGCCGCGTTCGACGCTGCCCGGTCGGCGGCGACGGCGGACCAGCGGTGGGTGGCGGGGCTGGAGCAGTACGAGCCGGTGCTTGATGCGCTGGAGACGTCGCGGGCCGCGTACAAGATCGGCAACTCGGCCACCGCCCTCGGCGTGATCCTCGCAGTGTTCGAGCGGCACCTTGGTGAGCTGGCCGAGGGCTGGTTCGACGCCGCCTCGGGCGAGCCGAACCGCGCTGGAACGGCTCCGCTGGAGACGGTGTTCGGCGTGCGGGAGATCCCAGTGGAGACGGCGGCCACCGTACGGACTGCGATCGACCGTTTGGTGAAGGACGGCAGCGTGCCGGAGGCCGAGCCGTGGCGTGCCCTGGAAATCCTTGCTGCTCAGGGGCACTAGTAGGGCCGTTGGCCAGGAGGTGAGCGGTGGCTGAGGGCCCCGTTGAGCCCTGGGAGCGGCAGAGCGGTGAGTCCCCCCAGGCGTTCGAGGCGTTCGCCGCATACCGCGATCTCGGCCCCGCACGGAGTCTGACGAAAGCGGCACGCGAGTTGGATAAGTCCCGGACCCTGCTGGGTCGCTGGTCGAAGCAGTACGCGTGGGTGATGCGGGCGAGTGCGTACGACCGCGATCAGGACCGGCTGTTCCTGGCGGAACAGCAGCAGGCACGCCGCGATATCGCCCGTCGCCACGCCAAGTTGGCGCAGGCGTTTATGGGTAAGGCGGTCGCCCGGCTTCAGGGTCTGGACCCGCGCGAGCTGTCGCCGAGCGAGCTGTTGCGGTACTTCCAGGTCGCTGCCGAGATCGAACGTCGGGCGGCCGGCGAGGAACCGGCGGGCGTGGTGGCGCAGGACAGCGCCGATGGACCTGACCTCGGGTCGCTGAGCGATGAGGATCGTAGGACTCGCATGGATCTTCTGCGCCGTGAGCTGGAGCGGCGCTTGGCGGAGGACGGTCGATGAGCCGCGGGTGGGCGAAGCGGCGTGCGATTGAGGGTCTGGCTGATCCGGATGTGATGAGCCTGGATCAGCTCAAGGCCGAGGTCACCGCGCTGCTCCGCGCCGATGAGCTGTCGGCGCGCAGGTGGGCATGCGAGGTGCCGGACTGCGACGGGCTGCCGCACGAGGGCTGGCTGCACCATCACGCCCGTGCGGCGCAGCGGCAGCCGTCGTGGCTGTGGACGGTGTGGATGCTGCTCACCGGCCGTGGCTGGGGGAAGAGCCGGACGGCGGCGGAGGCGGTACGAGTGTGGGCCAAGACGCCTGGGTTGCAGATCGCGGTGGTAGCGAAGAATGCGACGCTGGTGCGCGACATCTGCTTCGACTCCCCGAAGTCCGGGCTGCTGTCTGTCTTTCCGCCCGAGGAGGTCGCGAAGTACAACTCCAGCCTGGGTGAGACGACACTCCGGTTGAAGAACGGCACGTTGATCCGTGGGTTCGGTGCGGAGACGCCGGACAACCTGCGTGGCTGGGCCTTCGACAAGGCGTGGCTGGACGAGTACGCGGCCTGGTCGCGGCACACCGCGCAAGAGGTCTACGACATGATCTGGTTTTGCCTGCGCGAAGCGGACATGCCGCAGGTGGTCATCTCCACGACACCGAAGCCGCTCCCGCACGTGAAGCGGCTTGTCGAGCGCGGCCGTTCGATGGAGAAGGCACACCGTGAAGGTGGGGCGCCGCCGCGGGTGGTGCTGACGCGTGGGCACATGCGGGAGAACGACGCGAATCTGTCGGCGGCGGCCCGCGCGGAGTTGGAGGAGGAGTACGCCGGCACCAGGTTGGGGCGGCAGGAGCTGTCGGGCGAGCTACTCGAGGACGTGGAGGGCGCGCTGTGGCAGGGCTGGATGCTGGAGGTCGAGGGCTTCCGGGCGAGGCCGGAGCATCTGCCGGACATGCAGCGCCTGGTGGTCGCAGTGGATCCGGCCACGAAGTCGCATGAGAACGCGGATATGACGGCCTTCACCGTGGCTGGGCGCGGCTACGCGGTGGAGTCGATGTTCGGGGACGACCGGCCGCGTGGGTATCTGCTGCACGCGGAGCAGGATCGGCACACGCCAACACAGGCGATGAAGCGGGCCGCGAAGCTGTACCACGAGCACCGGGCGGACTGCGTGGTCATCGAGGCGAACAACGGCGGTGACTACCTGCCCGCGCTGTTGGAGCAGGTGGATCCGACGGTGAACTGGAGAATCGTTCATGCGACGCGAGGGAAGCGTGCGCGGGCGGCTCCGGCGGCGCAGCTGTATGAGCAGGCGCGTGTGCATCACGTGGGGTCGGCGCGGGTGTTCGCGGAGCTGGAGGAGCAGATGACGACGTTCGTTGGGCAGGGCGAAACAGAGGATTCTCCGGACCTGTTGGACTCGGCGGTGTGGGCCCTGTGGGACCTGTTCCTCGACCCGACCATGCCGCCCCCGCGCGCCGGTGACGACCAGCGGCTGGTTGGACGGCGGTAGTGGATGGCAGATCAAGTGCAACTAGAGATCTTTAAGGGTGTGGGTTACGTGGGGTCGTGACGGCTGTCGTGGGCCGCGCTATGCCGGAGGAATGAGGTATCCCGATGGCGGAGGGCTGACGGCTGAGGAGCGGGTTCGGCGTGAGCGGGTTCGGTTGGCGGCCGCTGATCTGATCGAGGCCGGGGCCAGTGACCGGGAGGTGGCCCGGCGGTTCAGGGTGACCCGGATGTCGGCGAACCGCTGGCGGCGGGCGCTGGCTTCAGGCGGTCGGCAGGCCCTGGTCTCCAAGGGTCCCGGTGGTGCCCGCTGCAAGCTCGATGCGGGTGAGCTGCGTTTGCTGGAGGCCGTGTTGGATGCCGGCCCGGCCGCCGCCGGCTGGAGCGACCAGTGCTGGACTCTGGCAAGGATCGCCGAGGTCGTGCGACGCCGGTTCGGCGCCGAGTACACCCTGGCCGGGGTGGACCAGCTCAGCAAACCCCAGGTTGTGACTGGGCGCCGTAGGTGGCGGGTTGGGGAGACCGAGCTGCTGTCCTTGGACGGTCACAGCCGATGAGGGCAGGCTGGGTCAAGAGGCACGGGATACGAGTTCGTCGTACTCCACGTCGCACCGGTCCGTGGCCTGTACGTAGACCTGGACACCGTCGAGCAGGTTCCGGAGTGTGCGGTAGCTGGAGGAGTGCGCGATGCGCTGCTCGACCTTCGTCCCCTCGGGGCACCAGGAGATCATCACGACCTTGTCCTGCCGGGTCCCGTCCGCCGTCGCGAAGACCAGGTCGTAAACGACGAACCGAGGCTCGGTGGCCGGCAGTGCCTCCAGCAGTTCGTCGTGCGTCAGATTCCCCTTGAAGTCGGGGAGAACGGTCTCCAGGTTGTCGCTGAGCCGGTAGATCACTGTGTTGATGTCCCGCTTGCTCTTCAGCTCCTGGAATGCGCTGATACAGCTGTCGTCCACTGGAATACCACTGCTCACAACGAGTCCTTCCGATCATTGGGAGAGCAGGTCGAGCGGCTCAACGAAATGGTCCCCGGGAGGTTCCGAGGCGCCGGCATTGAGGCACGTCCACCGTTCGGCGCAGGTGGGGGAGGCTCACCGTAAACCCGCTCGCCCGCGATCTGGCCGAGGCTTCAAGATCATATTTGCCCAATTGGGCAAGTCCGGTGGCTGGTGATCGCCTGCCCGTCGAGCCGTCGGGAGATCCGAGAGCAGTATGAACGGCGGAGTACCTGGGTGATGGTCGTCGCTCATCTGCCGTCCATCCTCTTTCGCCTCACGTCTCGCGTGACACATTGAACTGACCCCGTCGAAGGCGGCGTGCTGGCGGAAGGCGGCGGGGCCCTCGGAGCGCAACCAGGGACGCACACGAGCGTGGGCGGGTGGTCGCCAGCCAGCAGGAGGCCAACCACCCCCGGGACTGCGGCCGGCGGCTGAAGTCTGGCCAGCCGGGCGTCGCGGCCAGGTCGGCCCCGGCACCTCGCATACGGATCGTCACGACCCATGTGCGGCCGCGACGGCGCCCGCCGAGCAACCTGCGGGCCGACGGCAGCAGGCCGAGGAGCATCAGGCTCGGGCTCGCTCTGACGCCCATTGGTGATGTACGTCGGTAAGGAGGGACAGTTCTGTGGCCGGGCACTTGAGGCGGATGGTCGCGGCGTCGCCGAGCCGTTCGGGCAGCTGGTGCGAGGCAATGGTTTCCCACGGGGCCCAGCGAGCGTGGCGGGCAGCTCTGCGGGCGAGCCGGGCCAGTGGCCACGGGCCGTCGACAGGGCGGTGGTCGTAGGCGAGCAACTGGGTGCGGCGCTTGGCGGCCACGACCAAGCCCTCGATCCGTAGCACCGTCGCACCGGTTTCATCCGGCGTTGGTTGTTCGACCAGGCGGACGTCGCTGACGTGGCCGATCTCGGTGCCGGTGGGTTCCAGGACGCGGGCTCCCATTAGGTCAGCCAGACGCATGACCGGCTCCCGGCAGTCGGCCGATCACGTTGTCGCGCATCCAGTCCTCCAGGGCGTGTACGTGGTCGTGTCCTTCGGGCAGGGCTGCGGTGAGGACGGCTCCGATGTGGGTGACATGATTCATGCTGAGGCGGGCGGGGTCCTCGGTGCGGCTGATGCTCATCCGCCGGGTTACCGCGGCGAGCCAGCGAGCCGGCAGTCCCTGAAGTCGCGGTGCGAGCGCGGCCGGCCCCACCAGAATGGCGGTCACGCACAGACGGCCGTGCTCGTCGTGAGCGAGGTCCAGGTCATCGACGTTGCACACGGGTTTCCCGTCCGGGTCGACGACCTGACGGTCCAGGAGATGGAACCGGGCGCTGTAGCCCCGGCCTGCTGTACGTCGCGTGGGTTCGGCGGCTTGGGCTGGAGACATCAGAGTCCTGCTTTCGTGATGAGCATCAGCGGGATGGCGGCGATCGCGGCGATAAGGACGACGATCAGGTAGGTGCCGCCCATGACGTTGGCCAGCCGGCCGTTGACGGAGTCCCCCATGTATTCGGGGTCGTTGGCCACCACCAGGATCGGGAGGTAGGTCAGCGGCAGCGCCACGGCGGCGAACACCAGGGAGTACTCAGTCACCTTGATGGGATCCACGCCGGTCAGCATGAGCATCATGCCTGCGATCAGGGCGACGATAATGACGGCGTGGAAGCGGGAGGCGGTGCGTGGCGCCGCGGTCTTTCCCCACGTCCAGCCGAAGTACTGCGCGACCGTGTACCCCGAGGACAGGGCGGTCTCCAGCGCGGCGCCGAAGGTCGCCGCGAAAACGCCGAGCAGGGCGAGCCCGAGGCCGATTTTGCCGAGGGAGACAGCGACCGGCAGGGTCACCTGGGACAGATAGTCGACCGCGATCCCGGCCGGGTGCAGGACCAGGGCGGCGGCGGCCATGATGGCCAGGGCCAGCAGTCCGCCGAGCGGGAAGCCGATGAACACGTTCATCCGTGCGGTGATCAGATCTTTGCGGCCCCAGCGTTCCTCGATGCCGCCGGAGGAGAAGAAGAACACCTCATAGGGGGTCATGGCGCTCGCGAACAAGGCGATGCCGTAGTAGAAGTACGTCGGCATCCCCTCACCGCCAGGGACATCAGGGTGGGTGACCCGTTCCAGGACCCCACCCCAGTCCGGGCTCAGGTGAAACACGGCGACGACGAAGACGATCAGCGCCAGACCGGCCAGACCGAAGACCCGTTCCATCGTCTCGAAGCGGGTGCGCCAGATCACCAGCCACACCACCAGTCCGACCGCGGGGATCCACAGCAGGTAGGCGACCGAGGTGATGAGCTCGATCGCCAGCGCGACACCCGCGAGCTCGGCGGCGAGCGTCAGCAGCGTCACCAGCAGCGAGCCGGCCAGGTTGACCAGGGCCATCCGCGGGCCCAGGCGTTCGCGTACGAGGTCGAACGTCGGCCGTCCCGCGACGGCCGCGACGCGGCCGGCCATCTCCGCATACACACAGATGCCGATGACGCCCAGGATGAGCACCCACACCAGCGAGAACCCGAACCGTGCCCCGACCAGGGAGGAGGCGACCAGGTCACCGATGTCGACGAAGCCGCCGATCGCGGTCAGGATCCCGAGGGTGACGGCCAGGAGGCGTTTCACGCAGACAACTCCTTCTCCAGCCGGTCCAACCGGTCAGCCACCACTGGCAGATCACGGCCCGCTGTGGGAAGGTCCTGCACCTGTCCGCGGCGGGCGGCGATACGCACCTGAGCCAGAGCGTCGGCCGCGTCATTGAGAATTCGACCGAGCCGGTCCCGGACATCGTCGGCGGCCGTGCTCGGTGGCTGCCGGGACTCGAAGCTGCTCTGCGTGTCCAGCAGATCCGTCTCTGCCTCCCCCAGCAGGGTGGAAAGGTACGGGCCCGTCACCCGCCCCTCACCGGCCGCCTGCACCCCGATCCGTGCGGTGTTCACCGCCGACACGGCAGCCTCCGCCGTATTCGCCGCCTTCCGCCGAAAATCCTCATCCGTACGCGACGAACCCGCACACCCTGCCACCAGCAACAAGGCAACCAAGGCCACGATCAGACCCGCACCCGGCGGTCGGCCGCTCATCGGCCCCTCACCACGAAATAGAACCCCACAGCCAGCAAAACGCCCAACTGGCCCCACGCCGCCAGCAGCACCAGACCCTGATCCATTGCGCGCCACCTCACCGTCCCTGCTCGCAGATGATCTGCTACCCCCAAACTGCACCCGGAAGCGCCACGCAGCCCACCCCCGCATAGCCGCCCGAGCTGCAGGCCAAATGGCCCATCGCCCACTTGGAAACCGGCCCGTCCGGGCGATCGTGCCGATGCGCCGTACCCCCTAAATGTTCGCGGCTCCGCTGAAATCTGGTGCCATGCCGCAAGCGTGGCGATCTGCGCAGGACGGCGTTCAGGAAGTTGGGTATCGCCGCCCGACGGCGGCTCCCCTCTCGCGCTGGACCTCGGACCGGCATCGGCCCCCTCGGGGCGCCCACACGTCCGTGACCGAGGAACGAGCGTGCCGTGCACCACCCAGTTGGCGCCCTGGTGTCGCGGACGGAACGGGTCCCGGCTGGGGTGGGGGCTGTGGTCGTTTGTATGCATTCGTCGGTCGCGGGCAGACGCAGAGCGAGGTCAGACCACTCGGTCTGCCGAGCTGTCCCACGGTTGAGGAGAGGTGTCATGCCAGCAGGTTCCAGCCCCAAGCGGGAGCGTCAGTACGAGCACATCAAGGAGAGCGCCGAAAAGCGCGGCGCCTCCACCGGGCGCGCGAAGGAGATGGCTGCGCGGACAGTCAACAAGGAGCGGGCCAGATCGGGGGAGGCGAAGTCCGCCAGCAAGACCTCCACTCAGGACAAGAAGTCCGCATCCCAACGCGGCGGCGAGCGTTCCCACAGCGGCGCGCAAGGACCGACAAAGGACCAGCTGTACGAGGAGGCAAAGAAGCGCAACATCGACGGACGCTCCTCGATGAACAAGCAGCAACTGCGCAAAGCCCTGGGCCGCTGAACTCCGGCGCGCCACCTGCTGCGAGGCCGCGGCAGCAGGAACGCAACTCAGCTCGCAGCCGGAGAGGCTGTCAGTGGCGGGCCCTGCGAACCCGTGCGCTGGACTCGCTCGCTGGTCTCACGCAGCAAAAAGCTGCTGCCTTGAGGATCCAGGTAGGGCGGGCCGAGACCGCTCGACCCTCGCCCAGGCGGTCCGCGGGCCGGGCACGGAGTCCCTGGACTCCGTGCCCTTGTCCCTCATCCCACCGCGGCCGCTCAGCCGCACCCCGCGGGTGCCCTTGGCGACTGGGACGAAACGTGTCAGCAGTCGAAGCCGGGTCCCGCACCGGCGCTGTGGCGTTTCACTGGTTGGGTTCGGCCGAGCTGATGTCGCCCAGCGCGGAGCCGGGGTCGCGCTCGATGGCCAGGTCGCCGGGGGAGACGATGCCCACCGGGTGCCCGTTTTCGATGACCGGCAGCCGGCGCACCGCCCGTTCTCTCATCAGCTGCACGGCGCGCTCCGCGTCGTCATCGGGGGAAACGGCGACCAGGTCATCGCTGCACGCCGCCGACACGGTGGTCTCGTCGACGTTTCTTCCATCGGCCAGGGCCCGCACCACCAGGTCCCGGTCGGTGACCAGACCGCGCAGCCGATCGCCCTCGACGACCAGGACCGCTCCGATGTCTTCCTCACGCATTCGCCGGGCCACCTCCGCCACCGACGTCTGCGGTCCCACCGCGGCAGGAGTACCCGTCATGATCTCGCGAACCTGCCGAGCCATCACTCCTCCTAGGGCAAGGCAATCCAGCCCGCACAAGCGAGCCCACAGGTTCAGGTACCCCCACCACGCAATCCACGCGTTCCGGTACCAATCCCGGACTCAGCGAGAGGAGCCCAGCACGAAGTCCGCGGCGAGCGGAGGAAGGAGAAGGCCCCGCTCCCGATGGAGGGAGCCAGGGCCTTCAGCACGGGAGAGACCGACGGGAGTCACCGCTCCCGTGTCCGGCGGACACTACAGATCCCTGCCCAGCGGCCGGCGCATTGTGGCGTACTCCGAATTGTTGATTCGCCAACGGGCGCGAATCAACGGTTCGGACGAACAATGGCGCCGAGGCGCGGGCACCCTTCCTGTGTGCCCGGTCATCCGCCCCTGTCTCCTCGCTGCATCCGTCCTGGGCACCGCCCTGCGGCCCACTTCTTGAGGAAGACGCCACGCTGATGCCAAGCGAGTCGGTGATCACCGAGATCCTGAGGAAGTACCGGCTGCTGGAACGCGGGATGCTCCGCGACCCGGCCGACCCCGAGATCAGGGCCCTTTTCCAAGACACCGCCTACTCCCTGTGTGTCTTGATGGGGCGGCCCACCCGCGATACCTTGCGGTGCTCCGCGAGCGCCGAGAGCAGGCAGCAGCAGCCTTCGATAGGACTGCCGCAATGTCGGACGTCCTGGCGCACCCCGCCCGCTAACCCCACCCGCCGATGTGTCATGCCGCCGCAGTGCCAGCCGGCGCCCAAAGCCGGAGTCCGGCGCAGTGATCGTGCAGCGGTCGATCTTCCCGTGCCGGGTGTGGGCCCATAGGCGACAGGGGTGCTCGCCGGTCAGCTCTGGGGCGGGAAGAGCGCGAGGAGCCGGGTGCGCTGGGCGGAGCCGAGGCCCTGGACGCGGCGGCTTTCGGAGATGCCGAGGCTGGCGATGAGTTGGCCGGCGCGGACCGAGCCGATGCCGGGCAGCGATTCGAGAAGGCGGCGCACGCGGATCTTGCCGACCACGGCATCCTCGCGGGCGAGCAGGGTCACGAGCGGCAGATCTCCCGCCTTGAGCGCCGCCATCAATTCACCGCGCTCCTTGCGGACAGCTACCGCCTTCTTCAGCGCCTCGGCGCGGGCCTCGGCGGTCAGTGCGGGCAGAGCCATGACTGTGGCACCCCTTCGTCCAGTACCGGATGAGGCGCTCATCATCACCCCGCCCAGGCCAGTCGACCAAGGGGTATACGGGGTTTACGACCGGTTGCGGGGCCAACCAGCTGCGCGAGCCATCCGGACTGAGTACAAACTTCACCCGGTCCCTGCCGGACGGGGAGGCAGTCCCGGAGGAACCACCCAAACCGCAGAGGAACGTTCACTCACTGCAGGCGCGCAGCAAGCACGGGTCACCCTTTGCGGCCAGCCGTTGTCCTGGTCACGCACCCATGAACCCATCCAGCAGGCGCCGGCTGGCCGGGCGTCGGGAACCGGAATCAGCTCCACGCCGACGGTGTCCATACCCACCCAACGAAGCAACTCGCTCACGCGGAACGGCGGTCTCCGGCCCTACAACCCAACAGTCACCAGGCCACACAAACGGCCCAAGCACCGTCGAAGCAGCGATCGCGCAGTCAAAGAGGCCACACTGCGAGGCTCGATGAGGCGAAATGCCGGGGCACTGAGAGGGATCTCGGGGCGCATGGGGAGCTATCAGCGAGCAGCAGCCCATCTCGTTGGCAGCTCCCCACGGTGGGCAGCGACGAGGGCCGTCGCTGCCCACCAGCCGCCGGCGTGGTCCCCTCCTCTAACCGGGCGGCAGGGGTCGAGCGGAGGAAGCCGGGTCTGTCGACCATCCTCGCCGCCGGCGGTCATGACGCTGCTTTGCGTCGCGGAAGGGCCGGCTCGCCAGCGCGCTCTGCGCGGTGGCTGGGGCTACCCGGTGCGAGGCGCAGGTGTCGTGTCGGGCGAGCGTGGCGTGCCGGTTCGGTGCGGGCAAACATGTGGTCCTCGTAACGGTCCAGGAGGAGCAGCAGGCCCAGCATGAAGGGCGGCATGAGCAGGGCGATGGCTATCACGAGGGCTCCCCGGGAAGACAGGTCCTGTCCGGGTTGCCCGATACTGGCGGCCCAGCACCCTGCAAGGTGAGGGTTGTGTGACCAGATGCCGCACTTTGTAATTTTGTGATCTCCCGTCAGGGAACCGGGTTCGTGGCCCTGGTGCGGGCGGATCTGCTTCGAGCAGTGCTACTCGTGCGTTTCGTTTCTGGCTGCCGCGCTGGGCATGGACGCGGGCCCCACGGGCCGTCGGCAAAGTTTCCCGGGCGCAGCCGATTCGGCTCTCACGCGGCGCTGCCGTCGCACGTGGAGAGGTGAGCCTCCGCCGGCCGACCCGAGCACCTGATACAAGGACCTCTTCCCCAGATCATCGAGTTCTCCTCTTCGGAAGGTTGCAGTAGTGGTTGTGTAGCCGAGCCGCGCGCGGGTGTCGATGACGATGCCGCCCGTGGTGGCCGCCGTCTTCTTCGCCTTCGCCCGGATCTGCGGCTGCCACCGCTCTTCACCTCGGCCTCCAGCCGGGCGGCGAGGTCTTTGGAGTTGGTGCCCACCGCCGGCACCGCGAGCGCATAGTCCTCGTCACGGTAGAGCGTTCTATGTGGCCGCGGTGCGGCTCGACGCCCAGCTTCACCGGCTCGCCATAGAACTCGATACGAATTTCGAGGTCAATCGTGCTGCCGCAGGCGCCCACAGCGGACGGTGCCCTGACATTCCGTACCCACCGACAGGCGCAGGGGACTGCGAGTATGACGGCGGTGAGCGCGACCAGTGAGTGGCGAGTTGAGTACGACGACGGCTCCGACGCCAGGCGGGAGTCGGAGCCGTCCACTCAGACGAGTCCCGCCGTGGGGGCGCCGGAACACGTGCACGTGTCGCCGAGCTCAACGCGCCCCCTGGTCGCCACGTCACGCCGCCGAACGGAGGACTTGGGCCTCTTCCCACCTGAGCGTTTCCGCTATGAGGGTGGAACTGTCCGTGTAGCGTCAGGGGCAGCTGTCATGGTTCCGAGGTACCGGTCGCCCGTGAGCGTACACACGGGCGATTTTGCTGTTCAAGTCCCTGAGGGCCAGGGCGATCACCTCCGGTTCCCGCACGGTGCGGGGGCCGACTTCGAGTCCCCTTGGAGGACGAAATGGCCAGCGGAACCGTCAAGTGGTTCAACGCGGAAAAGGGCTTCGGCTTCATCGAGCAGGACGGCGGCGGCCCCGACGTCTTCGCCCACTACTCCAACATCGCAGCCCAAGGCTTCCGTGAGCTTCAGGAAGGCCAGAAGGTGAACTTCGACGTCACCCAGGGCCAGAAAGGCCCCCAGGCGGAGAACATCACACCCGCCTGAGCCGCATCCGCACAACGCCCGCCCGCCCGCCCGCGACGCTCGCCGGGCGGGCGTCGTGCGTCGGGCCCCGATCCACTGAAACCCGGACTGCTCGCAACCGCGGGGCGCACCGGGCCACCCGGTGTGCTGCGCGTGTTGAAGGGCTCCAGGGGTACGCGCTGTGGAACGGTGAGCTGACTTCGGCTCACGCCACAAGCGGAGGAACTCTCTTTATGGGACACGGCGGAAATGTGATCGTGGAGCTCAGCACCGACCACCGCGAGGTCGAGGCATTGTTCGCCAAGATCGAGACCCAGCCGGTCGGCGACAAGCGGCGCCGGGAACTGGCCGACGAGCTGACCACGGAACTGGTGCGGCATTCGGTGGCCGAGGAGCAGTATCTGTATCCGGCGGTGCGCGAGCACGTCGAGGGCGGGGATGAGATCGCGGACAAGGAGCTCGCCGATCACGCCGCGGTGGAACGGCTCCTCAAGGTCCTGGAAGGGCTCGATGCGGGCGATCCGCAGTTCGATCACCTGGTGGCCAAGCTGAAGCTCGACGTGAGCGCGCACGTGCGCGACGAGGAGGACCGGCTGTTCCCCCTCCTCGCTGCGGCCTGTACGCCCGACGCGCTGGACGAGCTGGGCGACAAGATCCGCACTGCGAAGAAGATCGCGCCCACCCGTCCCCATCCCTCCGCACCGGACACTCCGCCGGGCAACAAGCTGCTGGCCCCCGGCGCGGGCCTGGTGGACCGAGTCCGGGACCTGCTGAGCGGCCGCGGCAAGAGCTGACACGCCTCACCCAGAGCGTGATGCCTCCGGCCGCCGGCCGGATCAGGAGCAGAGACAAGGAGAGAAGACGATGACCACCGCACGAGAAATCATGACCGAGGGCGCCGAATGTATCGGCGCGGACGAGAGCGTTCTGGAAGCGGCGAAGAAAATGAAGCAGCTCGGTGTCGGCGCGCTGCCCATCTGCGGCACCGACAACAGGCTCAAGGGCATGCTCACCGACCGCGACATCGTGGTGAAGGTCCTCGGCGCCGGCAAGGACCCTTCCTCGGTCAAGGCCGGCGAGCTGGCGCAGGGCGAGGCAGTCACGATCGGCGCCGACGACGACGCAGAAGAGATCCTGCGCACGATGACCCAGCACAAGGTGCGCCGTCTGCCGGTCATCGACGGACACGACCTCGTCGGCATGGTCGCTCAGGCCGACGTCGCCCGCGCCCTGCCGGACCCGAAGGTCGGCGACCTCCTCCAGGCCCTGTCCACCGACTGACCCGGCACTCCATTGCAAGGCCCCGGTCTGCCTCCCCGCGACCGGGGCCCGTTTTGTCGCTTCCGCAAGCTGAGATTGTTCCGAGCGGTGCACAGGGCCTTGCGAATGCCATGGAGTTCGGCTGACGGGCCGGACAGCGCAGGCTGGGTGACCAGGCAGAACACTGGTTGCCGCGTAACCCGTGCGGGCATGGGTTGGAGCGTGAGCGGTTTGGAAGACGATGACGGGGCGGCGGGCCAGGCCGATCCGTCCGACGCGATGGCAGCGTTGGAGCAGGAGGTGGGCGAGCTGAAGCATGCCCTGGTCTCCCATGCGGTGATCGATCAGGCGATCGGCACACTCATCGCCCTGGGCCACATGGACGCGGGGCAGGGTTGGGCGGTGCTGCAGAAAGTTTCCCAGCACACCAACATCAAACTGTGGCACGTCGCCGAACTCGTCATCACCTGGGCGCAGACCGGCGACCTGGCAGCCGACATCCGGGCAGAGCTGCAGCAAGCCCTGTGCGAGCACGCGACGCCCCGAAACCCGGTGAATGCACCGCGCCGCGGCCCGGACAAGTGACGCGCAGCAGCGCCCGCACGGCCTGGGCGTTGAAGCCGGCGGCCACGCAGCTCGCCTGACCGCCTGAGCGCGCCACGCTCAGGCAGCCATCCGCACGGGCAGCACCTGCTCCACCCCCGTCACCTGGAACAACCGCTCGACAACCGGCGCAACTGGTCCGGACACGCCGAAGGACACCCCCGCCGCGCGGGCATGCTCGCAGGCATCGAGCAGCACATTCAGCCCCGAACAGTCGCAGAACGACACCTCGCGCAAGTCCACATCGACACGTTCAACGCCGCTGGCGACAGCGCCCTCCAGCTCATCACCCAGCCGAGGCGAGGTCAGGTAATCCACCTCGCCCGCGACCGGCACCGTCGTCCGGCCCTTCGCCGTCACCCTGCACACGCGCAACCGCCGGGCGGACCTCTCCTCCGAGAAGCTGTCCATAGAATGAGCCTCTCCACTACGGCAGCCGACAATCCAACCGAACACCGGGACCCTTGGAGACCAGGGCCTGCCGACCGCCCGAAGCCAACGCCCGCTGCCAGCGGTTCGCCGACATCCGGGTCACCCTGAACCGCCGGGCCACCTCCCGGTCACTGGCCCCGGCCTCGATCAGATCAGCGGCCGCCAAACCGGACCCGCTCACGCCGAACCCGCTCCTCAGCCGTCAGCCCTCCGCCGTCGGGATACCTCATTCCTCCGGCATAGCGCGGCCCACGACAGCCGTCACGACCCCACGTAACCCACACCCTTAAAGGTCTCTAGTCCGTGGAGAGTTACGTGCATGCCCTATTCCAGTGCGGTCTTCGCGGCCTTGGGGTTGCCTCGTAGCCCGGCGAGCGGGGTGCTGGCATGCTCCGTGCTGGCGCCCGCCGGTGGCAGCAAGGTGCAGAGCCTTCGCTGGGCCGTGGTCTGGTGGCGCGCCGGGGGTCGCGGCGCGATCAGCAGCAGGTGAAGCCCCTGGAACAAACGGCAGGTGTCTGCTGCGGCCGTCGTGGGCGTGCGGGCAGCAGACGGCACCCAGCAGCCTTTGCGCTGCCAGGCGTCGCGGCCTTCTTGACTGAGAGGGCAGCGATGACCAGGGCGGCGATCGGGAGGACGGAGCCGAGTTCGCGGCCCGCCTTGCGCTGGGCCGCAGACAGGAACGGCACGATCACGAGCGAGAGGGCAGTGAGCAGGATCCTGGGCAGGGCAGGGGGTCTGTACAGCGGTGGATCTTCGAGCAGGAAGTACCTCGTCCGGGCTCACGCGGTGCCGTCGGCCTTGGTCCGTCGTTATGCGCCGATGGGGGACCGTGGGGAGCGGAGCAGTGAGAGGATTGCGAGAGTGTCGGCAAGAACCAGTGACATCGAGAAGGCGGCCGGTGTGCTGCGCGCCGGGGGCCTGGTGGCCTTCCCGACCGAAACCGTCTACGGTCTGGGCGCCAACGCCGAGGATGCCGCCGCGGTCGCGCGCGTCTTCAAGGTCAAGGGGCGCCCGCCCTCTCACCCGCTGATCGTCCATATCGGCGGTGCGGAGCATCTGGGCGACTGGGTCGAAGACGTGCCCAAGGCCGCGCGCCTGTTGGCCGAACGGTTCTGGCCGGGGCCGCTGACGCTGGTCCTGCGGCGCGGTCGCCGGGTGCCCCTCGAAGCGACTGGTGGGCTGGAGACGGTGGCCGTGCGCGTGCCCGACCATCCCATCGCACTTGCGCTGTTGTCGGCCTTCGGTGGCGGTGTGGCGGCCCCGTCCGCCAACCGCTTCGGCTCGGTCAGCCCCACGACGGCGGACCACGTTCGTGCGGAGCTCGGTGATGCCGTCGACTTCGTGTTGGACGGCGGCCCCTGCGCGGTCGGTGTCGAGTCGACCATCGTCGACGCCACGGGCGATGCCCCGAGCGTCCTTCGGCCTGGAGGGGTGACGCGCGAGGACCTTGAAGCGGTGCTGGGGTGCCCGCTTGCGGTCCACTCGACGAGCCGGGTTCGGGTGCCGGGCCAGCATCCGTCGCACTACGCGCCGCGGGCGCGTGTCGTCCTCGTCGAGCCCGAGAAGGTCGTCGCCGAAGCGGAGCTCGCGCAGGAGCTAGGGCACCAGGTGGGCGTTTTCCTTCCCCCCGCCTTCGCCGGCGCCCCGGTGAAGGCGCACGCCGTGGTGGCGGTCCCCGGTTCGATGGCCGCCTACGCGCGCGGGCTGTACGGGTTCCTGCGCGAGCTCGATCAGCGGGGGTGCGACCTCATCGTCGTGTCCTTGCCGGTGGAGGAGGGGCTGGGAGTGGCGATCGCCAACCGGCTCCGCCGCGCCGCGGGGCCCCGGCTCTCCGAGTGACCAGCACCGACGCCGTTCGATGGTGCTGCTGGAGTGCCTACCGGATGCGCGCGCCGATCCCGATTGCCCATGCCGGACCTTCAGGAACGCTGAGCACCCGGCATCATGAAACCGCGTCTGCGGGTACCTCGAGGCCGCGGGTGGTGACCAGGCGGGCCGTTCCGTCGGTCAGCCGGTACGACAGTCCCACCACTGCGGCCTGTCCGGCTTCGACCGCCTGCGCCAGGACGCGGGAGCGGTCCAGCAGCAGGTCCACGGTGTGCCGTATGTGCTCGGCGATGAAATCGGCGTCCTCGGTGCGCCCGGCGGCGCGGGCGGCCAGCACGCTGGGGGTCACCCGCTCGATCACGTCCCGCACGTAGCCTCCCGCCGGCGTGCCGTCCTCGACGGCGGAGCGGGCGGCCGCGACCGCGCCGCACGCGTCGTGGCCGAGGACCACGACCAGCGGGGCGCCAAGCACGCTCACCCCGTACTCGATGCTGCCCAGCACCTCCGGTCCCGCGACGTGCCCGGCGGTGCGGACCACGAACAGGTCGCCCAGCCCGCGGTCGAAGATGATCTCGGCGGCCAGGCGGGAGTCGGAGCAGCCGAAGAGCACGGCGAAGGGGTTCTGGGCGGGGACGACCTCGGTGCGGCGAGCGGCGTCCTGGTTCGGGTGTTCCGGCGAACCGGTGACGAACCGCTGGTTGCCGTCCAGTAGCAGATGGAAGGCTTCACGGGGCGTGAGGGTCTGGGTGTCGGCCATGGGAAGCAGACTACGGCCAGGCCCCGGGCCCGGCGCTGCCAGGTCAGGCCGTGGCTGAGGCGTCGGCTGTGGTCACGAACCGAGTCGGCGGCACGCCCAGCCGCCGGGCGAGGGCGTCTTCGGCCCGACTCCTCAGCATGCGGCGGAGCTGGTCGCCCCCGTACGGCCAGCCCACACCGTGGACCGGCACGGCCCCAGGGCCACCACGATCGTGAACCCGCTGCTCACCGTCCGCCGTCACACCACACACAACGAAGCCGGGCATGAACACGTCGTACACCATACGAGGGAACGGGCATGCTCCGACCGTCACGGCGTTGGGCCGGCCTGGTCCGCTGCCCGTGGGCCGGGGACCTCTCCGGCCTTCAGGGCGGCGAAGTTCGCGTGTGTCTGTTTCGACGGCTTCGGGGTACGCCTCACGCTTGGCGCGCTCGGCGACGCCCGGTAGATGCTTGCCACAGACGGGGCTGAAGATCTTGTCGTGGGGGACGTTGTGCTTGCTGAGCGCGTCGAGCTGCGAGTCGGATTCCTGCCCCGGCGTCGAGCAGCGGGCGTCTGGCCGTCTCACCCGGAAAACGGACCGACGGTAGGTCCCAGTCGCCCATGCCGCGAAGGAGGACGCGTCCTGACACCTGCAATTCATCCGCTTCACTTTCGAAGGCGGCCCCGGGTGATCGGCCATGACGTCCCGGGGCCGCTGTCACCGGCCGTTTCGCCGGGTGAGGGATGCGGTTCCAGCCGCCGCGGGGGAGGGCGGATCAGGACCACCGACACATTGCACCGCGTGTCGTCTGGTCAACGACCGCGCCCGGCCAGGGACACGATGGTGTCAACACGGGCTGGTGCGGTCGTGCCGATCGGCACGACCGCACCGCTGAGCGAAGTGCACCCGGGGCTGCAGCCCGGAACCGCGTGCCCGCGCCTGGAGTAGGACCGGGGATTGACTCGGGAGATGCAGCGGGCCACGACTGACGCCACTGGTGCTATCAGCTGGTGACCTTTCCTGTGGCGACCAGGGCGAAGTCGGCGTCGGTCGCGGGGGTTTCCACGTGTCCGTCCGCGTTGACCTGGCTGGCGATGACCTGGATGGTCCAGGTGCCGGCGGCCGGGGTTTGGATGAACACGTTCTCGACAGTGTCGATGGTGTTTGCCGAGCCACCCGGCGTGGACCAGTTGCCTGCCGCGAGTCCGTTGTTTCCCCAGTACACGGTTCCGTCCGGGGCGGTGAGCTTCAGGGTCAGGTCGTTGACCCGTGCCTGGGCCGCCGACGGCGAGCCCATCGGGTCGGTGTAGGCCATGGTCGCCTTCAGCGGCTCGCTGCCGTCGGTGGTCAGTGTGTATGTCGCGGTCTGGCCCCCCGTGAGCACGTCGGTCTCGTTGACCAGGATCGGCAGCTGCCAGTTGTTGCCCTGTGCCTGCTGGTGAAGGTTGCCGGCGCTGGCCGTACCCCAGCCCTGCTTCATTCGGGCCAGGTCGTGGGACTCGCCCGTGAAGGCGTACTGGTCGGCCGAGTTGATCAGCAACGCCTTGGCGGTGGCGGCATGCGGCCGGGACGCGAAGACGTCGCGGTCCAGACCGGGGCCGCCATCGAAGACCCCGTCGGCCCACATCTGGAAGATGAGGCCCGAGTAGCCGCAGGTGATCGGGGTGGAGGCACTGGTGCCGCTGAACGTGCCGGTGTACGCGGCGTCGCCGCCGCTCGCGGTGGTGTAGACCGCGTCGTAGTAGTTCGACAGGTCTGGCTTGATCCTCCCGTCCGCGGCAGGGCCGATGCTCCCGCCGCCGTTCCACGCGTCATCGGTGCGGGAGAGGGTGTCGTAGTGGTAGATGCCACCGACGGACACCACGTTCTTCGCCCACGCCTGTGGCCGGGCAGAGCGGTTACCGGTGTTGCCCTGGGTCTGGCAGATCAGGATGTCGTGGTCGAAGACGATGTCGTCCATCGCCGCCGACGTCGAGTTGTAGCCGAACGTCAGCGCGCTGCCCCAACTGTTGGACTGGAACACCGCCCGGTAGGGGCCCGTCGGGTCGACGAGCTGCGCGGTGTGCGCCCACCGATCGGACACCAGGTTGTTGGCGAAGATGGGCTGTGCCTGAGGGAGCAGACCGCGGGCATTGGCGCTGACTCCGGAGGAGAAGATCTGCCCGTACGTCGAGGTGCCATGGCTCGTGCTGGTGGTGTTGGCGGTATGCATGATCGGCGGGAATGCCGCGAACTCCTGGTGCGTGGTGCGCAGCCCGGTGTCCATCACCTCACCGCGTACGCCTTGGCCGAGGTAGCCCAGCGCGGTCTCGACCGCGTCGGCGCCGCCCGCGACGCGGGCGTTGTTCATGTCCACTTCGCCTGCCGTCCAGACGTCGAGCGCGAGCACCGCGTCCAGGTGCGCCACGGCAAGCGCCTGCGCCGGCTCCAGGGTTGCCTCGATCAGTTGCCGGCTCGCCGATGCGACGTGCACGCTCCCACCGATCGCCCTGATCCGCTCGACCACCGCCCGTTGGTCGGCGGCGTTCCGTTCCACGAGCGTGATGAGGTATCGGCGGGTGCTCGACGGCACGGCCCCGCCTTCGACCTTGTCGCCGGCGTCGTACGGGCCGACCCATCGCACGAACGGCAGCGCAGCGACCCGCCCTCGGGTCGCGGCGTCCATTTGCACCACGTAGGTGGCGTCGGGAATGTAGGCGCCGATCCGGGCACCGAGGGCCGCCAACGCGGCGCGGTGGCTGTCGAGCGGCGTGGTCGCGAACTGGACCAGGTACGCGCGGCCGTCCTCCGACCGTAGGGGTCCCCGCGGCCGGGTGCGTTCCCCCTGCGGTGTGGTCGGATCGAAGGTGCGGGTGCGCAGCCGGATCTGCGTGGGCTCCGGGTGTGTCGGGCTCCATGTCGGACGGTCGTTTCGATTCAGGGAGTCGTGGGCGACGCTTGCGAGCCGGGTTGGTTCCGTGCGGCCGTGGTGCGCCGACATGGACAGGGCGGGGCTGGCGAAGGCGGCGAGGACCAGGGCGAGGACGGTGTACGTCGCTGCGCGTGCGGAGTTACGCATGGGGCTCCTGGACGAAGATCCGCCGGGGGGTGCGGATGGGCGAAACCGGTCGAGGAACGCTAACCGGTCGGAGCCAGACAGAAACCGACCGAATGGGTGATGATGGATCAAAAGCACCCGCAGCGGTGTCTATAGTCGCGGCGTGCACATGCTGTGGACGCTTATGGGCGCTGGGTCGGCGGTCATGGTGACGGTGTTGCCCGGCGTAGCAGCGCCGGTGGAGAGTCACGCTTCGGGACGCGTCGAGCAACCGTCGGGCACACTGTCGATCACCGTGCCGGCCGCGGTGAATCTCGGCTCTGCCTTCCCTGGTTCATCGATCAGCCGACAGATCGGTGAAGTCCGGGTGTCGGACAGGCGGGGCGGGCAGAACGCGGTCTGGACCGCGAAGGTGTCGGCGAGCGACTTCACGACGCCGGGCGGCGGCGCCGCCCGGCAGATCTCCAGGAACCAGCTCTCGTACTGGTCGGGCCAGGCCACCAGCACCATGGGCCCCGGCACCCGTGTACCGGGCCAGGCCACGAGCGCGCAGGCGCAGAGCCTGAGCGTCCCGCGTACCGCGTTCGCCAAGACGTCGGGCAACGGGAACAACACCACAGCCTGGCAGCCGACGCTGATCGTCGCGGTGCCGGCGACCGCCGTGGGCGGCACCTACACAGGTACAATCACCCACTCAGTCGCATGACACATGCTAAATACCAACATTTCGTCAGATCCGGAATATGTTGGTGCGGTGCGCAGAACAGTATTGCTTTCGTGTGTCATTGCCGTCGCCGTGGTCGGCGCGGCATCGCTGCCTGCGGTCGCCCAGCCGTCGGGGGACACGACCGTGACGTTCACCGTGGCAACGGCGAACCTCAAGATCGAGGTGCCCGCCTCGCGTAACCTGGGGTCCGGGTTCCCGGGGCAGACGATCAGCGGTCAGCTCGGCACCGTGACGGTGATCGACGAGCGGGCCGCGGCGGACGCCACGTGGAAGGCGTCGGTGGTCTCGACGCAGTTCGACACCGGAACGGACTCGCCTACCGAGGTCGTCCCGCCGAACCTGGTGGACTACTGGTCCGGGCAGGCGACCGCCACCTCCGGCAACGGCACTTTCGTGCCCGGCCAGCCCACGCGTGCCGACCGGCAAAGCCTGGAGCGGCCACGCACCGCGTTCTCCAAGACCTCGGGCAGCGGAAACAACAGCGCGAGCTGGAACCCGACCCTGGAGATCACCATCCCGCAGGACGCCGTCGGAGGTCTCTACAGCGGGACGGTGACCCATTCGGTGGCATGAGCCCGTGGGTGGACTACTCCTGGCGGTATCACTGCTCATCGGATCACTCGCGCCGCCCGTCGCCGCGCAGGAGCCGCCGCGGTCCTCTGACGACCTGAGCGTCGGCATCCGGCTCGTCGACGCGCCGGTCAGCCGCCGCGAAGACAACCGTGCCCACCGCTACATCATCGATCACATCAAACCAGCCCAGCAGATTCGCAGGCGCATCGCAGTCACCAACTACTCGGACACCCGTCACCGCGTACAGCTCTACCCCGCGGCCGCCGCGGTCCACAAGGACGGCTTCACCTTCGCCCACGGTCGTACCGGCAACGAGCTCACCAGGTGGGTGACGCTCGCGCCCAGCGAACTCGTCCTGGCGCCCGACGAGACGGCGACAGTGTGGACCGAGATCACCGTGGCGAACGATGCGACCGGCGGCGAACACTACGGTGTCATCTGGGCGGAGATCAGTCCCCAGCACGACCTCTCGGAGCAGGTACGCAACGTGGCCCGCGCCGGGGTGCGCATCTATCTGTCCGTCGGGCCCGGCGGGGAACCGCGCTCCGACTTCCGCATCGAAGATCTGACCGGCACCCGCACCGCTAACGGCGTACCGGTGGTCACGGCCCGAGTGAAGAACACCGGCGGGCGGGCCCTCGACCTTACCGGCAAACTCACCCTGTCGGACGGGCCAGGCGGCGCGTTCGCAGGCCCGTTCAACGTCAAGGCAGGCACCATCGGCCCGGGCCACTCGACTGTCGCGACCACCGCACTCGACCGGGGGCTGCCGGGCGGTAAGTGGACCGCACGGGTGACCCTCGCCAGTGGACTCGTCACACGCGAGACTACCGGCCGCATCACCATCGGCACGCCACAGCGCGACGGGAACACCATGATGGCCATGCTCACGGTCAGCGGCCTCCTTTCGGTTGCCGCGACAACGCTGCTCGCCTACGCATACCGCCGCCGCAACCGCGTCCGCTGACCGGGCCACACCGCGACGCCCGAGCGCGGCCTCAGGGCATTCACCTCGGCACGCCGCATTCGCCTCGGCCCCCCTCCCGGAGGCAGACATGCGCCGCTTCATCGATGGCCAGGACTGGCTGACCATCTTCCAATTGCCCGCCTGTGCGGCGAGCTCAACCCGGTCGAAGGCGTGTGGTCGCTGCTGCGACGCAGCTACACCGCCAACATCCGCTCACGGACGCCGCTCACCTCGCATGCGCCAAGCAGGACCGCCACCAGCACCGGCGTGGTCACGGACACCCGCGCCTGGTTCGGCTACACCGCCGCTCCCAGCACCACCGATGACGCCCGGGTGCGTCACCTCACCCTGGCGCTCCCAGCCCGCATCCGCCGGGCGGTGCCGGCCCGCGGGAACTTCCCCTCCGAGGCCGCCGCGCTGAAGTGTGTCCTCCTCGCCGTCATGAGCCTCGAACCCAGCGGCAAGGGCCGCAAACGATGGACCAGCCGCTGGAAGCGAGCCTTGCAGGCGTTCGACATCGCCTTCGGCGGACGCCTCTCAGCAGCTCGCTTTACGCGCCTGTGGTGTCTTCTTCGCCGTGTCGGTGCGCTGAGACCCTGCCGGCGCTGGCCATCAGGCAGCCCGACGGCCAGCGATCACGAGTTGGCGGACAGGTCGCCGTCAGGGCACCTCGCGTTCTCCCGGGTGGTGCCATCGTGGTGTGCGCCTGGTGAGGAGGTCGATCACGGAGCGTACGAAGACGGCTTGGATGAAGATGTCGTAGGCGAGTTCGATGACCAGGGGGAAGGCGAGGGCCCGGGCGCGCCAGCCGCCGCTCCAGACGGTGACGGTCCGCTCCAGTACGAACACCAGGCCCACCGCGATCCAGAACGGCCGCAGGTGCCATCCGCCGATGACCGCAGGCAGTGCCATGAGGAGGAGATACAGCAACAGGGCGATAACTCCCACGGCGATGCCTGCCTGCTGGGCCCAGTAACGCCGTGTGATGGGGTTGAGTCCGTAGCGGCGCAGGTTCTCCAGTGCTCCGCGGGTCCAGCGCGTCCGCTGCCACCACAGGTCGCGCCAGGTCGGCATGATCTCGGTGGTCAGGCGGCAGTCCGGTGGTGAGATCAGGTCCGCCAGTGACGATCAGCGCCGCGCCCAGACGGCAGGAATTCAGGCCGAAGCCGACCAGCGCGGTCGAGGAGGCGATAGTCGCGGCCGTGATTGCGACGATCGCCTTTATCGGGGGGACCCTCTGGCTGACCCGGCGTGGCCCTTGCGGCTCTGGAGTAGCACGAAAGCCGCACGATGGTTGGATGAGCCCGCCCTTGGTCCTGGGTACGCTGATCGCACGGCGCGGGGCCGTCTACGGGAGGGAAGTGTCCCGATGGGCCTGCGCCAGTTGATCGTCGACGCCTGGTCCTGGCTGTCGTACAAGCCGGTGATGGCTGATGTCGGCCGACCTGGGAACCGGGTGTTTCCTGAGTTGGCGTCGTCGTGGCTTCCGCCGCATGAGTTGCGGCGGTTGGCCGCATACAAGGTGCTGGCGGCCTACGACAACAACCAGGCTGGTCAGCTGGCCGCGGCGAGCGGTGATGAAGCGGCGTTGGAGCGGCGCGAACTGGGCGACGCGGCGAACCTCGTGGACACTGCACTGGGCTACCTGCTCGGCTCCCAGCAGAAGATCGCCGTGGAGGACGCCGAGCACGCTGACGAGGGGGCCCCGAAGCCAGGCTCGACAGAGGCCGCGGCCGTGCAGCAGCGGCTGCGGAAGTGGGCCGAGAAGGAACTGCTGACGCTTCGGATTCAGCAGGCGGAGCGTGCCGCGGTGCTGCTGGGCGACAGCGTCTTCGTGCTGGCGTGGAATCCGCAGAAGCAGCGGCCGACGCTGCGTACGTACGATCCGGGGTTCTACTTCCCGCAGTGGGAGGACGAGGACGCCGACTTCCCGACGCGGGTGCATCTGGCGTGGGAGCTGCCGGAGGACGAGGACGCGGGGCTGAAGGCAAGGGTTCGGCGGGTGACGTATGAGCTGGGTCCGATATCCGAGGACGACGAGAGCGCGGTGCGGGTCTATCCGTGGGAGCCGGGGCGGTCGTCGAATGTGACGTGTTACCTGACTGATGCGGAATGGCTGCTGGAGGACTTGAAGCGCGGGGAGACGCTGGACCGGCTGCCGATGGATGAGGCGGCGTTTCGGGTAAGGCGGGACGGCACCGAGCTGGACCGGCTGGATCTGATGATCGACTTTGTGCCGGTCATCCACATCACGAACACGATCCCGGACGGCGGGGAGCACTGGGGCCGGTCGTCCATCGCCCGGGTTCTCCAGGGCTTGGATGAGCTGGCGGCGACCGACTCGGATAGCTCGGCCGCGTCCGCAACGACGGGCACGCCGATCATCGGGCTTGCGGGGGCGCGGTTGCCGGTGGACCGGTCGACGGGAAAGCCGCAGCAGCTGAAGGTGGAGGCCGGCGCGGTGTGGCAACTGGGCGACTCGGGGCGCATGGATGCGCTGGATACGTCGCCTCAGCTGGCGGAGCTGCGCTCTCGGGTGGAGCACCTGTTGGACCGGATCGCGTCGAATTCGCGAGTGACGGCGGCCGGGCTGGGGACGCTGGATGCCTCGGAGGTGCCGTCGGGCTACGCGTTGAAGCTGGCGTTGGGACCGCTGGATGCGCTGGTGGGAGCGATGCGGCTGGCCAGGGAGCACAAGTACCGGCTGTTGTTCAAGTTCATGCAGCGGCTGTACCAGGCCGGTCGCGCTGAGGGATGGACGGCTGGGGAGTCGTTCGCGGCGCGGCTGTCGTGGGCGCCGCACACGCCGACGGACCGTGCAGCGGTGCTGGAGGAGGTCGCCCAGGCTTACGGGGCCGGGGTGCTATCGCTGGAGACGGCGGTGGCGATGTTGATGGACGCGGGCTACCCGATCAAAGACGCCTCGCAGGAGGTGGCCCGTATCCGGGCGAAGGCCGAGCAGGAGGCTGCGGCGCGGATGGCGGAGGCTGCGGCGCGCCAGGGCAAGGACGACGAGGACCAAGAGGACGAGGACGGTGGTGCGTCACTGCGCGGCAGCGCGGAGAAGGAGGAGAAGGAGCGGGAGCCGGTGGCCGCTGGGCGCTGAGGACCGGAGCCGGTGGCAGTGTCGGCGCTGATGGCTACACTGATCGGCAGCGCGGGGGCGCGCACTGGAGGAGTTGTATGGCCCGGCCCCTGCCGACTCGCAGCCCTGTCGGTTATCGCCGTGATGGGCGGCCGATCTTCCCCATCGTTGGGGCCTCGTCGGAGGACGAGACGAACGAGCACCTGGACGACGCCGATGACGGCGGTAGTCAGGAGCAGCAGGTCACGGTGACCCAGGACCGCCTGGGGAAGATGCTGACCAGGGAAAAGGCCCAGGGCGAACGCGCTGCGATCAAGCGCCTATAGCGCGAGGCCGAGCAGGCCGCGCTGTCCGAGGTGAAACGCCGGGAACAAGCTGCTGCCGAGAGGGAGTTGCAGGCGGCCCGGCGCGAGGAACTGGCGGCCGAACGTGAACGTGCGGCCCTTCGCCGGGCGGCACTGGTATCTCTCGGCGCCGAGGGGAATGACCTGGTGGATGCCGAGCGGCTGCTTGCTGTCGATGACGAAGATGCGGACGAGTCGCAGATATCGGCTGCGGCCGAGGCGCTGCGGTCGCGGCGCCCGGAGCTGTTCGGCGAGGTACGGATGCAGGTGCCGGCGGCCCCGGATGGTGCTCCGGCCGGGCGGGGCCCGCAGCGTAAGACGCCCGTGAGTCGGCCGGGTTCAGCCGGTTTGGAGATGGCGCGTCGGCGCGGGCTCGTACCGGCTGCCGAGTTCAGCGACGCCCGCTGACGCACGTGCAGTTGGGGGACCACGCCCCCGGAACTTCGTGGACGGCATCGCCCTCATGGGCGGTGTGCGGACAGTTACCGCATTCGTCCATGGAGACACAGCGTGACCATTCAGCCTGTTACGACGTCCGAGTACGTGACCGCCAACCGCGAGTGGCTGGCGGCCCTGCACGGCACGGAATCGACCGACACGATCACCCTCGACCTTTCGCTGTTCACCGAGGGGGTGCACTACCAGTGCGGTGACGGCTGCGACCCGTACGGCCGGGTCTTCTCGGGTGTGGCGGTCGGCAAGGTTGCCGAGTCGAAGCTGTACGGCGCCTACGACCCGGAGGCCCACTGCGGCCGTCAGGTCCTGCGCGGCTTCGTCGTCGCCGAGGCCCCGTTCGCTCCGGGCCAGACCCGCGTACCCGCGGCGCTGTTGTGGCACGGCGCGGTGAAGGCATCGAAGGTCCCGGGCGGCCTCGACGTGTCGCAGCTGACGTGGCACCCGCGCGCCGCGCAGATCCGGTTCGTGTGAGCGGGGCCTGAGCTGTGACGATTCAGGACCTGTTGAAGGATGTCGCGGTCGCGGACCTGACGACGTTCGCCCGTGCGATCCCGTCGCCGAAGGACTTCCTGCTTACCCAGACGATCTTTCCGACGCTGGAGCTGCGGGAGGTCAAGTGGCGGACCAAGGACTCGGGCCGGTATGTGAACGTGGCGAAGTACCGGGCGTTCAACGCCTCGGTGCCCTTTGCGACGCGTGAGGCGTGGCAGACCTCCCGTGAGGGGGCGCTGCCCGCGCTGGGCCAGAAGCTCGTGGTGTCCGAGCAGGAGCAGATCCTGCTGGAGGCGTCGCACGGCTCGGACCAGGACCGGCTGATCGAGCTGCTGTATGACGATGTCGAAAGGCATGTGGAGGCGATCCGGTCGCGGCTGGAGCTGGCGGCCGGCGACGTGCTGGCGGACGGGAAGTTCGAGCTGGTGCAGGAGAACGGGCTGACGCTGGAGGTGGACTGGAACGTACCGGTAGAGAACATGCCGGTCGCCGCGAGGCCGTGGTCTGATCCGGCCTCGGATCCGATCGCGGACGAGCTGCGGTGGATTCAGCACCTGGACGACATCGGTGCTCCGGAGCCGGAGATGGTCGTGTCCTCGCGGAAGGCGTTCTCGTACCTGGCGGCGAACAACGCCTACCGGGCGGCGTACTACGGCAGCGTGAACCCCTCGACGACGCCGACGGCGACGCTCACCCCGCAGCAGATCAACGTGGTGCGCGGCAACTACAGCTTGCCGCCGATCACGTTCTATAAGGCGCAGGTGCGGGTGGACGGCAAGCCGCGCAAGGTGCTGCCGGAGGACCTGTGGATTCTGGTGCCGCCGGACCGTGAGAAGTGGGGGCAGACCCAGCTCGGTGTGACGGCCGAGGCGCTGGTCCTGTCGCGCGGCACGAACCCGGAGATCATCCGGGAGGACGCGCCGGGCATCATCATCACCCGCGGTGTTCAGGATGACCCGGTGCAGATCTACACCAAGGGTGGCGCGGTCGGCATGCCGGTGCTGCATACCCCGGACGCGCACATCGTGGCGAAGGTGCTGTGATGCCGGTGCCTCGTCTGATCGCTGCCGTGTACCTACAGGACCCGTCCACGCGGGAGGAGTTGATCCTGCTGCCCGGTGAGTGCCCTGATCCGGAAGTCGCCACTCTGGTGACGAACCCGGACGCCTGGGACGCGCCGCCCGACGACTCCGAGCCGGAGCCGATAGCGGTGGCGGAGCCCGACCCCACCGCAGGGAACAGCGACCAGGAGCCGGAACAGGAGGAGGCCGGCGGGGGTGGCGGCGCGAAGAAGTCGCCACCGCGGCGGGCTCGCTCGTCGGCGTCGGCGTGATCGCTCGTACGGCCCGGCACCAGGAGGCTCCCCGGTGCCGGGCCGTACCTCGTATGGAGAAGGAGGACCAGGTGGACGAGTTCCAGCGGTCGTGGCTGCTGGCGCAGCTCGGCCCGGACACGGACCCGGCTGACCTGGAGCGCCGGTTCTTCCGGCTGCGGTCGGTGCGGGCGGTCGCGCTGGAGGTGCTCGGCGAGCGGCGTGCGAAGCTGCTCGGCGATCCGCTGAAGGTCACCGTCGATGGCGTGGTGACCATGGACTTGCAGGAGAACCTGCGCGGCATCGAGCGGCAGATTGAAGGGATACGGCAGAGCCCAGCGCCGGGCGACCCCTCGGGCGAGGACGATGGGGAGGAGGCGCTGGCCACGACATGCCTGGTGCCGGAGCGCCGCTACCGGTAGTCACAGCCGTCAGTCTCACTCCCTATGGGCTGGCACTCAATCCAGTCCCCTGCTGCGCGCCGCTGTCGGAGGTCTCGGCCAGGTGGGCTAACAGGGGGAGGTGCCGTTGCGGAGGTAGCGTGGCCGGCCGTCTACCAGGGCGGCGTGGTCACAGGAGGCAACGGGCAAGAGCCTGTCCACAGCAAGGCGCAGTTCGGCCCTTGCAAGCGGTTCACTGCTTACGGACGTTGAAAGCGTGGTGTCGGCGGGGCTGACGGTCCATGGGTCCCTGCGGGATGCTCGACGACAGCCCCGCGCGGGCCGACCCAGGCGCTTTACCAGACCGACCTGCCGCGCGGGCCCGCAAGAGCGAAACGACGCCGGGCACGCCGGTTGCGGGCCATGCTGCTCCCAGCGACGAGAGCGGGGGAACGTGCAGGCGATTCTGGCGGGGGCCGTACTTCTGGTGTGTCTGAGCACGCCGCTGATGGGAGGGATGCAGCCGCCGCGGCTGAGGTCGAAGCGGCTGACACCCGAATACTCGGTAGGGGCGCCGTTGGCGGTGGGGCTCGGCTCCTGGGCGATGTGGTTGCTGATGTTTCCGGTGCTCCGCGTCGGCTTCACCGGCACCAGGAACACCTGGATATGCGTGGCGTTGATCGTGCTGTGCGTACTGGTCGCCCGGCCGATGGTCCGGATGGCGGCGCCCGCCCGGCTCAAGGGGAACCGGATGCTGGTCGCGGCACGCGCGGTGGGCCTCTGCTGCGTCGTGGCGGGCGTCATGGCGCCATTGGACACGCAGGTCGACAAGCAGCCCATGGCAGGGATGACCGTGGTCTACGCGACGACCGCCGCCGTACTGGGTCTGATGCGGATCGTGGACCACGGCTACTTCCCGCTGATCCTGCTGCGGACGGCCCTGTGGAAGGCGCTCCTGGCCGTCGTGACCGGGTACTGGATCCACCGCACCGGCGGCACCCTCGTCCCCGTCCCGGACGACGCCACCGCGGGGACGCTGCTGCTCGCCGCCCTGTGGTGGTCGCTGGTGGGGCTGTCCGCCGGCTGCGCGGTGGCCGCGGCCGTCCGGCTGGTGCGCTGGCTGAGGACCGGGCCGCCGACCCGTCCCGCGCCCCCCGGTGTGGCCTCCTGGCCACCGGCCGTCGGCGATGTGTGGACGGCCGAGCTCACCTACGACGACAACACGTACAAGGAGCGTCCGGTGGTCGTGCTGGAACGCACCCCGGGCTTCGTGCGCGTGCTCGGCATCACCAGCGTCGACAAGTCCGGTCGGCCGCGCGGCTACCTGAAGCTCCGCCTGTCCGAGTGGGAGGGCGTGCTGACGAAGGACAGCTGGCTGGACCTGGAGATCACGCACGTCCCGTACTGCGACTTCCTTTGGCGGCGCGGGGCGTGCCCGGACCGGGTGTGGGACGTGCTGTGCACGAAGGCCGACGTGCGGGCGCGATCCGCGAAAGCAGGACCGGCCCCGGGCTTCACCTTCCGGCACCGGCTGCGGTCAGCGATGAACACGCACGTCGGCCGTGACGCGCGCACGGTCAGCGCCGGCGCTGACAGCCGGGTGCGCCGGGTCCGGAAGCGGTCGAAGGTCTGACCCGAACCACCGCCGGACCGTGCGACGCCGGGGAGAGGCCGGTTCCCAGGACACACGGCCCACCTGCGCCAGATCCAGTACCGCCATGACGTTCTCGACGGCAGCCTCGCGAGCACCGGACTCATCCCTACACCGCCATAACGACATCACGCATTCAACCGCAGTAGAAGCCCTATTGAAGGTGTGCCTGCGATGCGATGTCCACGACGGCCGTGTCGTCGAGCGTGGTGATCGCGCAGGAGGGGACTCCGTCGTGCAGCAAGCTGTCCGGCAACACCTCGTCACCGACCAGTGTGCGAAGCAGCTCCACGGTGACCCCGCCGTGGGTGACAATCGCAACCGGCCCGCGTTCCGCAGCCAAGTCGGTCAAGCACGAGAGGAATCGCGCGCCGGCGTGAAGCGATGAGTCTCCGGACCGGGGGACGAAGTCCCGGTCCTGGACCGTTGCTGCCCAGTCAGCGAGAAACTCTTCGATGGGCTGGTCGTCGGCCCAGTTTCATCCGTTCCTGCAGCCGAGCATCCTCCTGGACCTGGAGTCCGGACGCCACCGTGATGAACGGCGCCGTCTCGCGGCCCCGCCTCATCGGGCTGCTGAAACACGGCCCCGATCCCAACGTGCTGCAGCCACTTTGCTGTTCGGGCAGCATGCTGAAGACCGAGGACGGTCAAGCCAGGATCGCCGAGTTGGCGTTCCTTCTCCGCATGCTGCACCAGGTAGAAGATGGTCACAGTCGAGGGTGACGTACAGATCGTGGCCGACGCCACCGGAATACCCGGCGGCACTATTCTGGCTTCATGACGTTGAGTAACGACGAGCGTGAGCTTCTGCGCCTGATCGACGAGTCCACTGCCCCGGTCGCGATGTCCGACCTGTGCCACATCATCCACCCGCCAGCCCCTGGCCTGGATGAACATCACCCTGAGTCGGTTTCGATGAGATCGTCGCTAATAAGTACCTGACATGCATTCATGACGCCGTCAGGTCCGGTCACATAGACGGATACTCCATCATCGACCTGGAGTCCCAGAGGCCAGCAATCGAAAGGCGCTTGCAGGCTGTTGGCCTGAAGCCGCGCGGCATCGTCTACCTTCCGGATCCTGATGCCCGGACGCGGCTGCACGTAGAAAGTGCCCTCCGCCTGGACCGACAGAACCCCTCAGCAAGGTTCATCGTCCCAGGTCAGGAAGTGTCTTCGGCTTGGTCGTCTGCCCCGGCTGGCGGAGGTCGCCGACACGGCCGCGTCCGTGGCCTCGGACCACCGGCGCGATGATCGGCGCGATCGTCAAACTGACCTGTGGCGCGATCACGAACTAGGAAGGCCGAGCCATGTCATTGCCCGTGTGCTGTCCTACGTACCGGTGCTCGCCTGCGCGTCTCCGCTGCGGCGTCAGCCTGGGTGCCAAGCCTTCTTACGTGGGGGCGAGGCGCCGCTGGATCCGCTCGGGAAGCAGGGACGGACTGCCGCGCAGTCCTGCGGCGTGGAGCAGTCCGGTGGCCAGGGCGAAGGCCGAGAAGGCGAGTTCCCGCGCAGGGAGCGTAGTTGGGGAGAATGCGATGAGGGGAAGTTCGGGCAGTAGGGCGAGGCCGCGGAGCAGGTAGATCGCGGCGATCGTGATCAGTACCGGCGCGAGCTTGGGCAAGGGACGCAGCAGGCCGGCTGCCGACCATGCGTACGCTGCCGCGACCGTGAGAAGTACGGCTATGCCGATCGCGGTGGCGGTGGGGATGGGCGAACCCTGTTCTGCCAGTTGGGCGAGGTGTTCGCCGGCACCGAAGTAGCGGAAGCCTGCGCCGTCGTAGAGCGGCAGCACGGCGTGCAGGACGCCGGCGGCCAGGCTCAGCGATCCGGCCAGGACGAGTGCTCGCGCACGGGGTCGAGAGTTGGATGGCATGGTCTCCTGCTCGGGGGAATGTGCGCGATCCGGTTCGGTGGTGCGGTCGGGGTGGCTCGTCTCCGCTCGCGGGGGCCGCTTTCGGCCAGAACAACCCCAACGGGCAGCGCATCGCCGCTGTACCCCCTGCGCGCATCGCGGGAATCTCTTCACGGTGTTGCTATGCGGCGCCCGCCACCGTCAGCAGTGCGACCGGCAGGAGCAGCATCCATTGCGGCAGCCGGAGCAGCGGCTTGGACCAGCCGACCGACAGCGTGATGACCAGGAAGGCCGTTGCATAGGCGAGGAAGTGCGCGGCCACGAACCACGCGACCAGGTCGGTCCCTGACGTACCGTTCGCGAGCGCGAGGTAGACCAAGGCGGATGCGGAGAGCACCAGGTCCACGGTGACCATGTGCCATACGGCGTGCAGGACGCGCTTGGGTTCGTCTGCGAGCCCGCAGGAAAGCAGTGGGCGCACGACGTCCCGCCTCCCGGCAATGATGTGTACTGCGGCCACGCCGGATGCGGTGACGCCTGCTGCGAGAAGCCAGCTGTTCATCGGATCTCGATTCCTTTGGCTACGACAGCGGCCAGCCGGCCGGCCAGCTGCGAGGTCGGGTGTTCTCCGACCAGCCCGATGTGGAAGAACACCGCTCCGGCCAGGGTGTCCAGAACCAGGTCCACCGGTGTTCCGGCCGCGATCTCCCCACGCAGCATGGCGCGTTCGAAGATGCTCAGCAGCCGTTCCTTCGACGGGGCCAGGAACTCGCTGCGGATGCGCGCCTTGAGAACCGGGTCGGCGGCGAAGTCAGCGAGCAGCCCCGGGAGCGCCGCTGCGGCGGCAGGCGCGTGGAACTCCTCGACCAGGCCCTGCAGCAGTACGGCCAGGTCCCCGGAAAGCGTTCCGGTGTCCGGTAGAGGAGCTCGGTCGGTGGTCGTGAACACGGCCTCGAAGACCAGCTCCGGCTTGCCCGACCAGCGCCGGTAGATCGTGTCCTTGCCGACACCGGCGCGCGCCGCCACGGCCCCGATGGATGCCGCGGCGTAGCCGACCTCGACCACCAGCTCCGCGGTCGCGCTGACGATCGCCTCGTGCGAGCGGGGATCCCTGGGGCGGCCCCTGGAGGGCGGAGAAGAGCTCATGGCATTTACCTTACGGGTCGACCCGTTTGCTTATCAAGGGTTGCGGATGAGCCCTCGCGGCGGCGCTTCGACCACAACGGCGGCCGCAGAACGTTCCGGTAGCCGTCGACTTGCCCCTGGCCGGTTTCGGCGGCCTGCAGCCAGGAAACTTCCCGAGCCTCAGCGCGGGCCGCTCGCAGCGAAGCGAGTACGGCCTCGTCCATGCCGGCGAGCAGCCGCAAGGCCGTGGGCGTGGAGGCCACGGCACCGAACCATGCTCTGGTCGCGCAGGACGACCAGGTCCGTGATGGTCTCGCCGCCATCGGCGATCATCACGGCGAGGTCAGTGGCGATCCGGCCCGGATCGTGGCCGGTCCCGCGCGGTCTCAGCTGCCGCAGGGCGGTCGAGCAGGCGCTGGTCGTCACCCCACCCCCCCGACGGTCGATCACGCCTACTTCGCCGCCGCCCCCGACCACGCAGCCCTGGTCGAGGCTCTCCTCGCCCTGGCGCCGCCCCTGGCGAGTCGGCCGCCTCTGACGAGCTTTTCTTGGGCCGCACGAGCTTTTCTTGACTGCACCTGTCGATCGCGGGCGAGGCCCGTTCGTAGTTGGGTGAGAGGCGGGAAGTGCCCGCCCATCACGAGGAGCACCGCCATGGCGAAGTACATGTTGTCCGTCCACAGCGTCGAGGGCGAGGCCCGCACTCCGATGAGCGACGAGGAGATGCAGCAGTCCCACAAGCAGCTCGGCATCCTTGAGCAGGAGATGAAGTCGACCGGCGCCTGGGTTTTCTCCGGCCGCCTGCACCAGCCCGACACCGCAACCGTCGTGCGCATGTCCGAGAACGAGGTCCTGACCACCGACGGCCCATTCGTGGAGTCGAGGGAACACCTCGGCGGCTTCTACATCATCGAGGCCCAGGACCTCGATGCCGCGATCGCCTTGGCGTCGAAGGTCACCGAAATCATCAAGGCGCCGATCGAGGTCCGTCCCTTCGCAGACACATCCGGAGCCTGACCTTGTCGGTCGCCGACGAGGCCGCGGTCGGCCGGATCTTCCGCGAGGAATCCGGCCGATCGGTGGCTGCCCTGATCCGCGTCTTCGGTGACATCGACGTCGCCGAGGATGCGGTACAGGAGGCATTCGCCGTCGCCCTGCGCACGTGGCCGGGCGGCGGCCTGCCGCCCAACCCGGGCGGCTGGATCACGACGACCGCCCGCAGGCGGGCCATCGACCGGCTGCGCCACGAGTCGCGTGAACGGGAACTGCTCAGCGAGGCAGCGGTGCTCTCACCCGGCACCGACGATCCCGACATGCCCGAGGAGGCGTGGCCCGTGCAGGATGACCGGCTTCGCCTCATCTTCACCTGCTGCCACCCGGCGCTCTCCACAGAAGCGCAGGTGGCGCTCACCCTCCGGCTGCTCGGCGGCCTGTCGACCAGGGAGGTCGCACGATCCTTCCTGGTGGCCGAACCGACGATGGCGCAACGACTCGTGCGGGCCAAGCACAAGATCAAGGCGGCCCGGATCCCCTACCGCGTGCCGGAGGACCACGAACTGCCCGACCGCCTGCGCCCCGTGCTGGCCGTCCTCTACCTCATCTACAACGCCGGGCTGACCGGACCGGCCGAACAGGGTCTGTGCCCAGAAGCGATCCGGCTGGCCCGGACCCTGGCGACGCTCATGCCCGATGAGCCGGAGGTGGCCGGACTGCTGGCACTGCTGCTCCTGACCGAGTCCCGTCGCGCGTCACGAATGCGGCCCGACGGCTCCCTCGTGCTGCTCGGCGAGCAGGACCGCAGCCGATGGGATCGGGCCTTGATCGAGGAGGGGCAGGCGATCGTCCGCCGGTGCCTTCGCCGCAATGAGCCCGGCGTGTATCAGCTCCAGGCCGCCATCAACGCCGTACATGCGGATGCCGTGACGCTCGAGCAGACCGACTGGTCGCAGATCGTCGCCCTGTACGACCAGTTGCTCGCACTCGCCCCCACGCCGGTGGTGGCCCTCAACCGAGCCATCGCCATCGGTGAGGTGCAGGGCCCCGCTGCTGCGCTGGCCCTGGTGGACGACCTGGACCTGCACAACTACCACGCGTTCCACGCCACGCGAGCCGATCTGCTGCGGCGGCTGGGCCGCAACAGCGAGGCCGCGGCCGCCTACGAGCGTGCAGCCTCCCTGGCGCCGACCGACGCCGAACGGGACTTCCTCAGGCGCGGTGGCCGAGCCTCGCGCTGAGCACACCGGTGACTTCGCGTATCCGCAGGCTTCCGGCCCACGCCCCGTCGGCTGTTGTGTTGGCCGACAGGGAGGACATGATCACGTAGAAGGGGGTACCTCAGCGCACCAGGTGGCGCAGTGCGTCGACGCACCGCATCGCGGCGGCCGGGCGCAGCAGCGTGGGGGCGGGGCTGTGCCGGGGATCTGACGGGAATGAGCGCGCGGGCCATGCACAGCCGTGCTGACCGACGGCTTCACTTCACTCGCCTCCTACCGGTGATCAACTTAGTGACGTATTTTTCGCCGTCGGCGTACGCGAGGTCGTGGGTGTAGTTCTCGGAGACGTACTGGCGCCGCCCGGTTTCCGTGTCGGTGACCACCACGCGGAACCCGAGGGCGCTAGAGCCACACCTGAAAGGGACTCCGACACCCATCAGGCCCTCTGCAATGTCGATCCTGAAACGTTCGCGGCTAACTGAGCCGTCTGCCGGGGGCACCGGACGGCGAACGAATCCGAAACGCAACGGCCCGATTCGCATTCTGTGGCGCATGACGCCTCCCCGCGGGTACGGGGGGAGTTTACGCCTGGTGAGGCGTAAGAAGTCATTCGCTTCGGGGCGCGGCCGTGGGCGGCAGGCTCCGGGCATAGGCAGCGGCCTGTGAGATCCAGTCCTCGAGCGCCGACCCCGCGAGTGCGTCGGGAGCGACGAACACCATGGACTTCATCGTCCGGCCCGTGAAGTCCATGGGCCGCACGCCCGGGCGTTCCAGGGCGTCGGTGGCGCCGTCCGGCCCGAGCCTGATCATGAGGTCGTTGTGGACGACGCCGCAGAACATGTGGCCGCCCAGCAGGAACGCCAGTCCGCCGAACATCTTGCGTTCGCTGACTTCATCGGCCGGCGGCAGCGTTTCCCTGACTCGCTCGGCAAGATCCTCGTCGTACGGCATCTATGCCTCCTGTACGTCGGCAAGGTGGTCGGGCAGGCCGAACAGGGGGAAGAGGGCGGGGTCGGTGAAGCCGGTGATCTCGGCGATCGCACCGTCGTCGACGGTGAGGACCATGATTCCGTAGGCAGAGGCTTTCGTCCCCTTGGGGTCGCGGACATAGGCGGCAAGGGCGGGCTGGCCATTGGCCCGGGTGGGAACCAGACTGATCTGGGTCAGGTCACCGCCCGCGGGGACGGTGGCGAAGAAGGATGCGATCGCGGGCCGCCCGCGGTAGGCCATGGGGTAGGGCGGGCGGACTCGAAACTGGCAACCGGCCCTCGGAACACGAAGTCGGCCGCCAGTGGCACGCCGCTGAAGTCCCCGTTCCCGCTGATCCAGGCCTCGTAGTAGGCATCCACGATTTCCTGGACTGTCGTGATCCCTCCAGCTGAGAGGTCGAAGGACCGGGCACGGCAGGTCCCTACCTATACAGACCCCGGGCAGTGCTCCGAACTCATCGACCGGCCCGAAAGACACGTGGTGATCCGCGGAGCTGCGTCGCCGCTGGAACCTCGCATCGCTACGTCGCGTCACCAGGGCGGACTGTTCTTTCGGCGATCAGCGTGGCGTAGCCCAGGACGCTATCGGCCACGGCGTCGCGGGCCGCTTGAAGCACAGCTGGGGCCGCCTTCAGGTCGACGCCTGCGGCGGCGAGCTTGTCGGGAGCGGTCATGCGCAGCAGGTTCAGCCGGGCCTCGATCTGGTCGATCATGCGGACCATGGCCTGGTCGTGGCGCTCGGCTTTGATGGTGCGCAGTCCGGCGGCGGCCAGGATGTCCTCGTACTCGGCCAGCGGGCGGGCGTCGGCGATGCAGGCGATCCGCGCGGCGAGGCCGGTGAGCTCGGGCGGGAGTCGGTCGGGGGTAGCTGTGACGTCGGTGATGCCGACCCGTCCGCCGGGGCGCAGGACCCGGGCGAACTCGGCTGCGGCCTGCGCTTTGTCGGGGAAGGTGCACAGCGCGCACTCGCACACCACCGCGTCGAACATCCCGTCCGGGTAGGGCAGGTGCTCCGCGTCGCCGGTGACGAACACCGCCCGTTCCGCAAGCCCTGCGGCCTGCGCCGCTCCCTGAGCGAGGGCGGTGTTGCCGGGTGCGTAGTCCACGCCGTCCACCCGTACGCCGTAGATGCCGGCGAGGAGGAGGGCGGTGGTGCCGCGGCCCGAGGCCACGTCCAGGACGCGGCCGTTCTCGGTGAGTCTGAGAGTGTCGGCGAGACGGCGGGTCAGGGCGGTGCCGCCGGGATGGTAGGAGTCGCCAAGCAGCAGAGCGACGACGTCGGAGGAGTACGCGGCAGCACAGCAGGCTTTGAGCTCATCGCCCATCGCGGGTGGGCGGGCGTTCTGGTCAGTCATCGTGTGCCCTCCTCGGCGGCGGGCCGGGGCTTGGTGCTGCGGGCGGTCTTGGAGCCGTAAGGGGTGTCGGTGAGCCGCCCGGCGAGCGGCAGGGCGTTGGGCACCACCGGGGCGACGGGCAGGCCGGACATCTGGGCGCGGACCTGTTCGCGGTAGCCGACGGAGTTGTAGGCGCAGAACGGGATGAGCCGTCCGTCGGGGGTGATCTCCTCGACGCAGCACTTCATCAGTTGTTTGACGTTGAGGGTGTAGGGGTCCTGGAAGTCTTGCACCACGATCATGAAGGCTTTGTCGTTGAGGTCCTTGACGGCCTGGGGCAGGTCGATGCCGCAGGCGTCCGCGCAGTTGAGGGCCTCGGTGGTGGCCCGCAGCTGCTCCTGGGTGGTTTCCGTGCCCATGAACGCGGAGGCCGACCAGAGTTTCTCCAGCGCCTCGCGGATCCCGGCGTCGGGCATCACGCGGTTGGTGACGTAGTCGAGGTAGTCCTCGATCTGGAGCAGCCGGGGAATGGGGACGACGGTGCAGTTGCCGGGTTCGCCGTCGACGAGCAGGTAGGTGATGGAGCGGCAGGTGGGAAAGCAGCAGGGGACGGGGAAGAAGTCGCCCTTCTGAAACCACTGGGGTCGCTGGGCGTTGATCAGTTTGATGACGTCGGGGTTGGTGAGCCGGTTCAGCGGATCGAACTCGACATGTCGGCCGGAGTGGGTGACCGGCTGGAAGGCCACCGAGCGCACGGCGGGGTGGTCGATGCCGTACTCGATGATCGCCCCGAGCTCGTGCTCGTTCAGGCCGCGTTCGACGGCCGCGACGAGGGTGACGGTCAGGCCTGCCTCCGCGCAGTTGTCCAGGGCCCGCTGCTTGAACGTGCGCAGATCGCGGCCGCGGATCTCAAGGTGGGTGCGCTCGTCGAAGCCGTCGAACTGGAGGTAGACGTTCACCGACTTGCCCGGCGCCTGGTTGCGTTTGGCGAGTTCGGCGACGAAGTTCTTGTCGGTGGCCAGGCGGATGCCGTTGGTGTTGAGGTTGACGTTCCTGATCGGGCGGGCCTGGGCGAGGTTGATGAAGTCCAGGATGTGCTTGTGGATGGTGGGCTCCCCACCGGAGAACATCACCACCTCCGCCTCGCCCTCTGACTCCACGAACGCATCCAGCATCCGCGCGCACTGCTCGTGGGTGATGGAGTAGCCGTCGCTCTGGTGGCCGGAGTCAGCGAAGCAGATCGGGCAGTCCAGGTTGCAGCCGGTGTTGACCTCGATGATGCCCAGGCATGCGTGCTGCTTGTGCTCCGGGCACAGCCCGCAGTCGCTGGGGCAGCCATCCCTCACCTCGGTCTGGAACACCAGGGGGATCGTGCCGGGCTTGTTGAAGCGGGCTGAGGACAGGTACTCCTCCGCGTCCCCGTAGACCAGCGCCTCGAACTCACCGTGCTCCTTGCAGCGTTTACGCAGATAGACCTTGTTCTCACGGATGTTGACCTGCGCGTCGACCGGTGTCTTGCACAACGGGCAGATCGACTTGGTGAACTCCACGAACACCTCGTCCCGGTCCACCTTGCGCCGTGGCGCTGGTGCCTGGGTCATCTCGGCTCTCCACTCGAAAGGGGCCCGGGCCGTGAACCCGGGCCGATGGTCACCGCGCCTCACCACGACCGCGGTGGGCCCGGCGTCGCAGGGCATGGACGACAGCGATGAGAGCGGTGAGCACCATCACCGCACCGACGGTGATCAGCAAGGGACTGCCTCGCGCACCGCCGACCGTGACAGCCGCGCCGCCGGCCACCAGCAGCGGGCCCCCGCAGGACAGCACCAGCAGCAGCCCGGCACCGACGGCGGCCGACATGCCGCGCAGGCCGGAGCGTTCACCGGATGCGGGCATCAGGATCGGCCTCCTCCATCACGGGCGGGGATTGTGCGGGCGCAGCGGTCTCGTCCAGCTCGGGACCCCTGCTCGGGACGGCCCGTTGGGCAGTCGCGGCAGCAGCCTTGCGGGCCCCGTGCAGCAGCAGCCCCGCGTAGAGCAGCATCAGGGCATCCTGGGCGAGCACGAACCAGCTCAGCCGCTGGGACAGGTAGATCCCGAAGCAGCCGCAGTTGGTCACGGTGAGCCCGCGTGCATACGCCTGCACGGCGAGGAACGTCCACATCACCGAGACGGCCGTGAACACCCACACCGGGGCAAGCGCCTTGGACCGCGGGCGGGCCAGGAACCAGACCCCGCACACCAGCTCGCCCGCGATCAGTGCCACGGCCAGCGCGGTCGCGGCGACGCCGTCGACCAGCCCGTAGGCGGCCAGAATCCCGGGCATGTGCCCGAAGGAGGCGAGCTGGCCGACCGCCATCACCGTATACACCGCACCCAGCACGATCCGCAGCACCATGCTCCGAACGTAAGCCGTGCTGGAAGCCGAGAACTGTAAGCGCGCTCACCGAACAGACACCCCACGCACGAGAACATCAGCAGCACGGGACCCGTCTTCGGCGGGTGCGTATCACGCGGATCCCGTGTGGTCAGGGGTGATGCCCGGTGAACGCTCAGAACAAGCCCAAGCCAGATCGTCGGCAGGTCATCAAGGGCGCCGGGGTGATCGGGGGAGTCGTCGTCCTGCTCCTGGGCGGAGGCGTCATCGGCTGGCAGGCCATCTCCGACCGCCCGTCCGAGACGGTGCCAGCAGTGCAGCCGGGCCAGGATCCGTCGCTGGAGACACTGGCCGGTGCGGCGGTCTCCGGCGGACCGGGCAAGGACGGGATCCCCTCCGTCGACCGGCCCCGGTTCGTCGCGGCGCGCGAGGCGGGCTTCCTCGCGGACGACGAGCCGGTGTTCGGACTGGAGTACCGCGGAGAGGTACGGGCCTATCCGCAGCAGGTGCTGGTATGGCACGAGATCGTCAACGACACCGTGGCCGGTGAGCCGCTGGCGGTCACCTACTGCCCGCTCACCGGCACGGTGATCGGATTCCGCACGCCGCCCGGCACACCGGAGCTGACGTTCGGCACCACCGGCAAACTCGTCAACTCCAACCTGCTGATGTACGACCGGCAGACCGGCTCCGAGTGGCCCCAGCTGCTCGGCACCGCGATCAGCGGCCCGCTCAAAGGCACGAAGCTGGACACCGTCCCCCTGGTGTGGACCACCTGGAAGGACTGGCGCACCGCGCATCCCGACACCCGCGTGTTGTCCACCGACACCGGCGCCCTGCGCAGTTACGGCAGCGATCCCTACGGCTCCTACCCGGATCGCAGCGGCTACTACGTCAAGGGCCGCCCGTTCTTCCCGGTACTGGCCACCAGCGACCGCTTCCCCGACAAGGACGTCGTGATCGGCGTACGGGTCGGCGAGCAGCGGCTGGCGATCCACAAAGACCTCGTCCGCAAGGCCCAGACTGTGCACGGCGAAGTCGCGGGCACACAGGTCGTCGCGCGCTGGGACGAGAGGCTCGACACGGCCCGTGTCCTCCAGCGCGTCGGCGAGAAGTGGGAGCCCGCAGACTTCCTCGACTCCATGTGGTTCGCCTGGTACGCCTTCTACCCGAACACCCAAGTCCGGCAATGAACAGGCTCCTGACCACGCTCGCCAGGGCAGGCGATGCCTGGGACGCCACCCTCGCCGCCACCGTGGCCACTCCTCGCCGGGCGCGCGCCGCTCTCGCCGTACGCCGTCACCGGCGGGTCGCACTGGCGGCTGCGGCGCTGGTGCTGGTGGCGTACCTGTTCTCCATCGGTGATCTCGCGGTGTCGGCCTCCGGCCGGTTCACCGGCGTGCCCGTCTTCCAGTCCGCCCCTGGGCAGCTCTTCCAAACGCGGGCGCCGTACCTGTTCGAGCCGGTGCTCGCGCTCCATTCGACGCCGCACGCGGCGGTGTTCCTCAGCCCGGTGAACCTGCTGCTCGGCGCGGTCGTCGCCGCGCTCGTCGGCTGTAACATCGCGGTCGCCGGGCTGGCGGCACGGCAGGTGGCCTCCTGCCGACGCACCAGGTACGCGCGGCTGCTCGGCGTCCTCCCGGCGTTCCTCCTCGGCTTCGCCTGCTGCGTACCGACGCTCCTGCTCGTCCTCGGCGCCGGCACCGCCGCAGCACTCCTGCCGGTGCTGATCCCGCTGCGCCCGGTGTTCTATCCGCTCACGCTGGTAATGCTGATCAGCACGCTGGTGTGGGGTACGTCCCGGCTGGACACAACCCCATACACCGTCCAGGCCGGGGAATCACCCATCCCCGAGCAGAGCAGTGATCGTCCGGAACGATAAGTGCCGGGAAACCCCTTTCCGGGGATCAATCGCGTGCGTGTGGTGGGGGCAGCCAGCAGAACACCGCACACCGCAGCGCCCGGACCAACCGGTCGCCTACGCGCTCGCGCAGCGACGCGGGGCCGACACCGGAGGGCTCGGCCGCGTCCGCGGGCAGATTGTCCAGCAGTGGGCTCAGCTCGTCCTGAGAGCGAGCTCGCATGGCCCGTCCGGCGCGGTCCTCGAATTCCGGCTCGTCCAATCGGCCCTCGGCGTACGCCGTCTTGAGGCGTTCGAGGGCTTGTTCCCGCTCGGCGTGTCCGATGCGCAGTGACGGCATGGCGGGCCTCCTGTTTCCAGGATATTGCGCTGCGGAACGGCACTGAGCACGCTCACGTTCCGGCCCCGGGGCGAGCGCCTACCGTGAGCGCACCGCATCCCGCGCGCCCGAAGAAAGGCCGGCCGTCGTGCCTGTATCCGACCTCACCGACAGCCGCGCCGCGACCAACGCCCTGCTGGGGGCGCTGAAACAGGATCGCTGGAGACCTCACGCCGTCGCACGTTTCCTGTGGCAGGCCGCGGACCGGTCAGTACGGCAGGCGGCCTGCCGCCCCCGGGCGCTCGCACAGATCACCGCCCTGCACGGAATGCTGCTCGCCCTCACCCAAACCCAGGAGGGGCGGAGATGGGTGGCGACCAGCTGGACTCTGGGCGCCCTCCATCTGGGCCTGCTGGAGCACCGCGACCGTCTCTCGCCGGCCGATGCGCTCACCCTGCTGCGCGGCAACCTCCCCGCCACGACCGTGGGGTCGAGTCGCTTCTCGGGCGTGCTGGCGATCGCCTCGGACCTCGCCGACGGCCACCTGGCCCGCCACCAAGCCACCGTGTCCCCGTTCGGCGATTACGCCGACTCCTTCGCCGACGCGGCGTTCTGGACCTGGCTCGTCCTGCGGCACGAACCCAGCCGTGCGGTACGGGCGGCGGCGATCGCCGCGTGGGCGCTACCGGTCGCCACGGTCAGCGCCCTCGCCATCAGCCGCGGCACGATGCCGGAGCGGCCCCGCCCCGCGCTGCTGGGCCCGGCCGCCGCGATGCAGGGGATCGTCGCCGTGCGGCATCTGCTGCGCCGCTGACGGACGGACGAACGGCGGGCAGGTGCGGGTGCCTGCGACGTGCGGAGACGTTGGGCCGTCACTTGTTCGGGGCACTATGAGGGTTTCGCAATGGTGCTGAGGCTCCTTCAAGAATCCTGAAGTTCTGCTGTCTGGGACGAACTTCGGTGGGTGATGGTGTGGCGCTGACGGTGGTGCGGGAGATCCGGCGTCCCTTTGACCCAGATGGCCAGGCGATCGAGGACTTCGAGACGGACGTGCTGTCCGGTACGCGAACGCCGCCCGCAACCTCATGGCCAGCCACCTGGAAGCGGATCAGAGTGCTCCGAGCGACCTTCTCTGAGTTCAGTCCTCCCGCGCCCCGCTACCCGCCCTCGGAAACCGGTGCAGTCGGTCAGGACCGTACGGCGGAGGGGGCCGGGGTGTCCTGTCGCAGGCGGGTGCGGAGGGTGGCGGCGAAGTCCTCGGCGCGGGAGAGCTGAACGCGGAGCTTGTCGACCTGTTCCGCGGCGGCCTGCTCGTACTCGCGTACGCGGTCCAGCAGGACGTCGCGTTCGCTGGAGTCGAGGTCGCTGTCGGCGTCGAGGCGGTCGGTGGCGTCGAGCAGGTCGCGCATCTGGTCGAGGGTGAAGCCGAGCGGCTTCATCCGGCGGATGACCATGAGCCGCTGCACGTCACTCTCGGTGTAGAGGCGGAATCCGCCCTGCGAGCGAGCGGAGGGGACGACGAGCCCGGTCTCCTCGTAATGCCGGATGGTGCGCAGGGACAGTTCGGTCCGCGCGGCGACCTCGCCGATCTGCATGTGCTTGCCGTCCACGCCCGTGATCCTCTGGCCTTCTCGTTCCTGGTGGGCCGCAGCCCCTACTACCTCAGCAGCCTCTACTCTAACGTTAGGGTAGAGTTGCTGGTGGCGAGGGCGGTGTGGAGCTGCCTCGCTTCAACCGTGTCGGGGCCGATGGTGCCCCCGGTGAAGTTCCGATTCTTGCAGGAGAGAGCGTGCGCCAGCCCACGATGCCCAGTGCCGCCGCCTGCCCGCCGTGACGCTTCGCCCCTGACGAGAGTGCCAGCCGCCCATTTTTCCCGGCCCCCGCTCCGTCCCTCATGACTTCCGGCCCGACCTTGCGGGCCGTCCGCGGGGTGCCGCCCGGCCCCTCCGCGTCCTCCCGCACGCCCCGGCCTGCCGGCGTGGGTGTGCCTGAGTACGACAGGTACCTGCTTCCTTGTCTTCTTCCGCCCTCACCCCGGCCGCGCGGCTGCGCGGCCTGCGCCCCGACTGGCTCTCCGACCCGAAGGTCTGGCGCACCGAGGTCCTGGCCGGCCTCGTCGTTGCCCTCGCCCTGATCCCCGAGGCGATCTCCTTCTCGATCATCGCCGGGGTCGACCCGGCGATCGGCCTGTTCGCCTCCTTCACCATGGCCGTCGTCATCTCCATCGTCGGCGGCCGTCGGGCCATGATCTCGGCGGCGACCGGCGCGATCGCGCTCGTCATCGCACCCCTGAACCGCGAACACGGCCTCGGCTACCTGATCGCCGCCGTCATCCTGGCCGGCATCTTCCAGGTCGCCCTGGGGGCGCTCGGGGTGGCGAAGCTGATGAGGTTCATCCCTCGCTCGGTGATGGTCGGCTTCGTCAACTCCCTGGCCATCCTGATCTTCATGGCCCAGGTCCCCGAAATGCGGAACGTCCCCTGGGCCGTCTATCCGCTGATCATCGGCGGTCTGGCGCTCATGGTGTTCTTCCCGAAGATCACCACGGTGATCCCGGCGCCGCTCGTCTCCATCGTCATCCTGACCGTCATCACGGTCGGCGCGGCCATCGCGGTGCCGACCGTCGGCGACAAGGGCGCCCTGCCCTCCTCGCTGCCGGTGCCCGGCCTGCCCGACGTGCCGTTCACGCTCGACACGCTGACCACCATCGCCCCGTACGCCTTCGCGATGGCGCTCGTCGGCCTGATGGAGTCCCTGATGACCGCCAAGCTCGTCGACGACATCACCGACACCCACTCGAACAAGACCCGCGAGTCGATCGGCCAGGGCATCGCCAACATCGTCACCGGCTTCTTCGGCGGCATGGGCGGCTGCGCCATGATCGGCCAGACCATGATCAACGTGAAGGTCTCCGGCGCCCGCACCCGCCTGTCCACCTTCCTGGCCGGCGCGTTCCTGATGGTCCTGTGCATCGCCTTCGGCCCGGTCGTCTCCGACATCCCCATGGCCGCCCTCGTCGCCGTCATGATCATGGTGTCGTTCGCGACCTTCGACTGGCACTCCATCGCACCCAAGACTCTCACGCGGATGCCTCTGGGCGAGATCACCGTCATGGTCGTCACCGTCGCCGGTGTCGTCACCACCCACAATCTCGCTATCGGCGTCGTCGTCGGCTCGATCACCGCCATGGTCATCTTCGCCAAGCGGGTCGCGCACCTGGCCAACGTCACCTCTGTCACCGACCCCGACGGAACCACCGTCGTCTACTTGGTCACCGGTGAGCTGTTCTTCGCCTCCTCCAACGACCTCGTTGGCCAGTTCAACTACGCCACCGACCCGGACAAGGTCGTCATCGACCTCTCCTCCGCCCACATCTGGGACGCCTCCTCCGTCGCCGCCCTCGACGCGATCGAGACCAAGTACGCCCAGCGCGGCAAGACCGTCGAGATCACCGGCCTGAATGACCCCAGTGCCGACATCCACGGCAAGCTCAGCGGCGAACTCGCCAGCCACTGACCGTCGCTGCCGCCAGACAGGACCCCGGCCAAACCGCTGGGGTCCTTTGCGTGCACGGCCCGTGCCAGCCTCAAGCGGAGCGACGTCCGGGCTCCCTCCGAAGGAAGCCCATTCAGGACGTCGGTGACGCGATCGGGATACAGGTTCGGCGCGGGTGGTGTAGTCGGTGGCGACAAAGGCCCAGCGGATGGTGCTGTCGCGGTCGATGACGTAGGTGGCGGGCAGCGGCAGGGTGCGAGGGTGCCCGGGCGACGGGCTTCCCGCTCGCCGAGGGCAGGCTGCAGCCGGGGGCGGCCGCGCCCACGGCCAGCGCGCGGTCGGCCTGGCCGGAGTCGGCCAGCTCCCGTCGAGGACCGCTCCCGGCCCAGCCTCGGCCGCCTCGCCGACGACGCCCGGGGCCTTCCCGCCATCACCGAGTTCTTCAACGGGCTGATCGAGACCCGCTGTTCGGGACCCTACGCCCAATGGGGCTGCATGATCTCCAACGCGCACGCAGGCACCGAGAACGGCGACCCCGACGTACGCACCATCTTCGACCGGCAGCATCAGCGCCTGCGGGACGCCCTGCACGCGGCGCTCCTTGCAGCCCGTGCACAGGGGCAGTTGGGCCCGGGCGCCGATCCGGGTACGGCGGCCGACGTGCTGGCGCTCCTCGCGCACGGGGTCAATCTGCGCTCCCGCGCGGGCGCCGATGCACAGGAGCTCAGCAAGACGGTGAACGCTGCCCTCAACTCGATCGGCGGCCAAGGCATGACATGACACGTCATGCCATGCCGTCACCGACGGGCTCTGCGCTCCGCCTCCTCCTTGACCGATGCCAGCGAACCCGCGACCGTCTCCTCCCAGCGGCCGGCGACCAGTTGCCCCCAGCGTTGCCCCAGCCCCCACAGGTCGGTGCCCAGCACCCCTTCGTACACCAGCCGCGTGCCGGACTCGTGCTCGGTGAGGACGAACGCCTCGACGACATGCGGCACCGGCCCGCGCACCAGACGGAAGTCGACCCGCTCGGGCCGGGTGAACCGCACAGTCTCCACGGTGGTCGCGGTCAGCCGCCCGCCTGCCACGGGAGTGTGGTGCGCGGCGAGCACCATGTCGCTGCCCCGCTCCAGCACGTTCACCTTCTCCCGCATCGCCCGTGTGGCCCGCCCGAGATACGGCTGGGCGATCACATCGAAGACCACATCCCTGGGCGCGGTGATGTCGACGGTCTGCGGGCCCAGGGCGCGTGTGCGCCGCCCGACGCCCACATCGACGGGCAGAGCGCCGCTCACCAGCCCGAGATAGGCCGCGGCCACTGCACCCGAGGCACCGGCGGTCCACGCCGCGAGGCGCACAAGCCGCTGGGCGCTCACCGGCGGGTCTCCGGCGGCGCTTCGAACGTGACGCCGTTCCAGAACGCGACACGGTTCTTGATCTTCTTCGCCGGCGGGGTGGGGTGCGGGTAGTACCAGGCGGCATTCGCATTGACCTGCCCGTCGACCGTGACCGTGTAGTAGCGGGCCAGCCCCTTCCAGAAGCACAGCGACTTCGCCCGGCTCTCGGTGAAGTACTCACGGTGCAGCGACTCGGGCGGGAAGTAGTGATTGCCCTCGACCACCACGGTGCGCTCCGCCTCCGCCAGCACCGCACCGCGCCACACAGCACGCATCATCATCTTCCACCTCCGGACAGGTCACGGGAGTCCATGTTGCGACGTTAGATCGCCAGATCCGATCTCTACGGTGATCCCGCTTACAGCCCGGCACTTGTTTCGGCCCTGTCGGCGTTACCCCCGAAGGGGTTCTTCCTGCCAGGGCCGGACGGGCTCGTACGTTCCGGCATGCCTTGCTCTGGTGTGCCGATCCAGGCATTCGTTCCAAGACGGTTGCCCGGACGACCGGTTCGGGCACAGGCTGTCGCGACTCGCTTCCGGGCTGTGGGACGGAAGCCGCCCGTGGCCAAGGATTGTTCTGCCGAGTCTTCCCGGTGTGCGTCGTGCCTGTGCTGTGGGCGGCGGCCCTGCACCGTGTGGCAGGGGCCGTGCAGCGTTGTGCGGCCGGGCCGCACCGTGGTGACGTACCGCGGCTGTTTCCGCTGGTCTGGGCCGGGCTCACCCTGACGGTGATCAGGCTCGCGCCGTCCTGCGGTTCGCCCGGTTCAGGGGGTAATCTACGAGGAGGCGGCTGACCTGCGAAAACGGTCACTGGCTCAACCCCCGGGCGCAGGGGATATGAACCCGCGTTCATCTCGATGCGGGTGCGAAGCTCCCCGGTTCAGCTCCCTACTCCCAGCAGCGGCGCTGCCGTTCATCACGGTTCTGGGGCTGCCGCACGGGAACTGATGGGAACCTCGTGGGAACAGACGGATCAGGAACGATGCGGCAAGACCCAGCAGGAGCGAGTACCGGCACCCTGTCTGACCTGGCACTTTCCCCAGATCTGGGCAATGTTGATCAAGATCGGGATGATCATGTGCTGACTCGTAATGCGTAGGTCTCGGGTTCGAATCCCGAAGGCGGCTCAAGAAAGCCCAGGTCAGAGCCTTGAAAGCCCCCCACGAAGATCGTGGGGGGCTTTTTCTGCGCCCAGATGGGAACATCCTGGGAACGGCGATTCTCCGATAAGTCTTCTATGTCTGGATTTTTGCTAGTCGAAGACGGGCCGAGGGTAGCCTGATGCCGACTGGAGGCGCTGACCGCCGAGCACCTGATTCACCCGCGTCGCCGCGGCGAACTCGAGGCGCTGCGGGTCCTGCTGGCCACCCGTCAGGGCGCCGTCACCTCGTGCGCGGCGGCGATCAATCACCTCAAGGCGCCGATCGTGTCCGCGCCCGAGGACCTGCGGGCCGAGCTGCGCGGCAAGGGCCGCAAGGCGGTGATATAGCACTGCGCCAAGCTCCGGGAGCGGCCGATCCGGACCATCGAGCACCGGATGACCGCGCGTGCACTGCGGTCCACCGCCGTTCGGGTCCAGGCGTTGCGAGCGGAGGCGGAGAAGCTGGAGGCCGAGATCGTCGTGCTGGTCGAGGCGATGGCGCCCGAGCTGCTGCGGCTGCCCGGCGTGGGTCCGATCAGCGCGGGTCAGATCCTGGTGAGCTGGTCGCACCCGGGCCGCTTCCGGTCCGAGGCTGCGTTTGCGGCGTTCGCCGGCACGTCGGCGATCCCCGCGTCCTCCGGCCTGACCAACCGCCACCGGCTGAACCGGAGGGGCGACCGGCAACTGCCGGATGTGATCGTTGAATTCCTGCTGGTCAGGCGTAGTTCTGGTGTCGTCGCGGGAGGGTTCGGACGTTCTGTTCGGTCTCGACGATGCGGAGGCAGACGATGGCGTCGGTGATGGGTTTGCTGGAAGAGCGGGAGGCGGCGGCCCGGGTGCGGGTGGAGGAGCTTCAGGCGGAGGCGGACCGGGTTCTGGCTGAACTCGGCGTGGCCGAGGCGCTGTGGGAACGCCGGGTGATTGCTCGGGCGGAGCTGGCCGAGGCCCTGGCTGCTGGCGGCGCTGAGGCAGGCGGGCCTGTTCAGAAGGTGCAGGATCCGGCGCCGGCGGTCACAGTGGCGAGGGTCCCGGTTGCCGGGTCCATCGTGCCGCGGTGTGAGGAGGGAATGACCGTGGAGGCGCTCGCGCCGGACTACCGGCGGATCGTGTCGTTGCTGGAGTCCGGTCCGGGCGACGGTGAGGGGGTGCTGGCGAAGGAGCTGGCGGCCGGGCTGGGGCTGGAGTTGGTGCCGGCGAAGATCGAGGGAGTGCGATCCAAAGCGAAGCGTCTGGTCGAGCGGGGCTGGCTGGCTGTGTCGCCGTCGGGCCGGTTTATGCCACGGCGGCCCATCGGGGCTGTTCCTGCCCCGGCGCGGGCTGGTGGGCCGGGCGGGCGAGGCGGCGGCTCATGAGCATGGCCGCCGAGAAGTAGATGAAGGCTTCGCTGCTGGCGGGTAGTTTCTCGTAGTCCCGGGCCAGACGTCTCGAGCGCAACAGCCAACCCAGAGTGCGCTCCACCACCCACCGTCTCGGCAGCACCACGAAGCCGGTCATGTCGTCGCTCCGCTTGACGATCTGCAGGGTGAGCTGGAGTTTCTCCTTCGCCCAGTCGACAAGTAGGCCGGTGTAGCCGCCGTCGGCCCACACGAGCGAGATCTTGCGGAACTGCCCGTGCAGGTGGGGCAGCAGGGCCTGGGCGGCCCGGCGGTCGGTGACATCAGCGGCGGTCACCAGCACCATCAGCAGCAGGCCGAGACAGTCCGTGATCACGTGCCGCCGCCTTCCGTTGATCTTCTTGCCGCCGTCGTAGCCGCGTGAGACGGCCGGCACGGAGGCGGCGCCCTTGACCGACTGCGAGTCGATGATCTCCGCAGTTGGCTCCACTTGGCGGCCCTCGGCCTCGCGGACCTTCCCGCGCAGCCGGTCGTGGAGCTCCTTGACCAGGCCGTTCTTCCGCCACCTGCGGAAGAAGGCATACACGCGGTCCCAGGCGGGGAAGTCGACGGGCATCGAGCGCCACTTGATGCCGTTGTCGACGACGTAGCGGATAGCGTCGAGCATCCAATGCCACGAAGTTAAGGGCCCGTTGGCGATGTCAAGGGCGGGTGCGACGCGAAGGGGCCTCTGCTATCCAGGGGATCGACCAAGATCTTCCTGAGAAAGCAGAGGCCCAGTGCCCCAGTCTGTCACGGGCGGAACCGATGACGTGTTCGCGCCTGGTCACATTGGTGAGTTAACGCAGGTCATCCCGCCCGAGTTGGTAGATGCCGTACTGAACGAGACCGGGGCACGCGAGCGGCGACTGCGGAGCCTCCCCTCTCGCGTCGGGGTGTACTTCGTGCTCGCGCTCGGGCTGTACGAGCATCTGGGTGCCGGGCTGGTGTGGAGCAAACTCGTGGCGGGACTGGCAGCCAGAGTGCCGCAGCCGTCGGAGAAGGCACTTCGCGACCTGCGTCGGCGGGTCGGCGTGGCCCCGCTCAAGAGACTGTTCGACGTGCTGGCCGGCCCGCTGGCCCAGCCGTCCACCCGGTGCCGGGCTTGCGAGTCAGGTCCAGCCGAGCGGGGGCGGTGACGCAAGGAGGAACGTCTCCCCCGCCGCACTGGCACCCGGGGACGTACCCGGTGCACCCTGGGAGTGGGCATCTCCCGCGCCTGGAGCCACAGGCGTGTCCCGCTCTGCCGAAGGGAGGAGGCGTGATGTCCTCATCGGCCGGCTGGGGCCGGCTGACGATCTACCTCGATGAAGCGCGGCAGTGGCGGGGTCGGTCGCTGGTCGAGGAGGTCGTGCACCGTGCGTGGGAAGGCAAGCTGCGGGGGGCGAGCGTGCGCTGTGCTATTGCTGGGTTCGGCGATGCCGGCACCGTACGCAGGCAGAGTGTGCTCCCGCTTGTTCAACATCTACCGGCCGAGATCGTCCTCGTCGACGACATGGTCGTCCTGCAGGCCTTCTTGACCCGCCTGGACCGTATGCAGGCGGTTCTGCTGGCGACCCTCCAACCCGTCGAGGTCGTCGATATCTCCGCCGGGGCCAGCCGCGATGCGCACGAGTGGTGAACGCCCCCGCCTGCGGCCATCCGCCCCACCCCGGCGATCCTCCCCGGAAAGGAAGCTTGCGATGACCCCGCACCTTCCCCGGCACCACCACCGGGACGACGACCTCCCTCCGCGCGTGCCCCGTGCGCCCCTCAAAGGCCCGGTCCTGCGCATGACCGTCTACCTCGGCGAGTGGGACCAGTACCACCACAAGCCGGCCTACACCGAGATCTTCCACCGCGCGCACCGCGCCGGGCTCGCCGGCGCCAGCGTCTTCCGCGGCTTCGAGGGCTTCGGTGCCTCCTCGCTCGTGCACACCACCCGCCTGCTCGACCTCGCCGAAGACCTCCCCCTGACCGTCGTGGTTATCGACGAGGAGGACCGCGTGCGTGCCTTCCTCCCACAGGTCCGCGACGTCGCCCCCGAGGCGCTGGTCACCCTGGAGCCGCTGCAGGCGGTCTGCCATCTCACCGGCGTGCCTCGACCTGCCGGCGGAGAGGAGATGCGCTGATGCCCGTCCTCATGGTCTTTCTGGGCGGCATGATCGGCGCCCCGCTGCGGTATCTCACCGACAAGGTTTTGTGTGGCAGCCGGCCGGGCCGGATGGTCCAGCCGGCGACGAACGCGTAACCCCTCACATCGACGGGGTGCCGGTCATCGCCCATTCCGACAAGCAGGACGTCCCACCTGGAACAAGACCTACGGGCACGGGACTCCGGCCCGGCGTAGTCGGATCGAAGAGCTGGACGACCGAGTCGAGGACGTCGCATACGTCGGCTGGAGCGATCCGCGCTCGTCCCGTCCCGTTCGAATTTTCCTCCCGGGCGGCAGGGCGACCAGCAGATAGGTAATTCCCGGTGAGATCACCGGCCTGTCCTGGCCCAGGTCTTGTTGCCGCTGAGTGAGCTTTGGGGCGTGACCGCCCCCCTCTTCGTTGTTTGCGAGACGGGAGTGCGGGTCTGGCGGCCAGCACGGCGGTTGGTCAATGCATGGCGACAGGCATGATGCCGCGCATCCCCAGGGGCGAGGTTTAGGGTGGTCGTACGGCATCGGTGGGATCGCAGTAGATGGTGCCCGGAGGGCGGCAGTGACGCGACGACGGTCCTTGCTCACCTGGAGCAGGGGCGGGTGCACGGTGGTCGGTGTGCAGAGGCGCGCGGGGCGTAGCGGTCTGAGGAGTGTGGCCGGAGGGCCGAGGACGGTTGCCGGGCCGGCCGAGCGGGCTACGGCAGGCGAGGAGGCGCAGCTGCGGCGTGAAGCGCGCCGCCGGGAGTTCGCGGTGCTCTCTGTGATCGCCGTCGGTGGGGCGGTAGGGGCGGGCGCCCGCTACGAGGCCGGGCAGCTGTGGCCCACCGGCAGCAGCGCGTTTCCGTGGACGACGCTGGGGATCAATGTCGTTGGCTGCCTGATCATCGGCGTGTTTCTGGTGGCGGTCACCGAGGTGTGGTCGCCGCACCATCTGCTGCGGCCGTTCTTCGGCACCGGGGTGCTGGGCGGATTCACCACCTTCTCCACGTACTGCGCCGACATCGAGCGCCTGGTCGCCCAGGAGCGGGCCGGTATTGCGCTGGCCTACCTGGCGGTGACCGTCCTGGCCGCGATGGTCGCGGTGACGATCGGCGTGGCGGCCGCGCGCCGCGCCCTGACCGGAAGGATGCAGTAATGAAGCTCACTGGTCGCGCACTGCGCATGACGGTCTTCGTGGACGACACAGACACCTGGCACCACAAGCCGCTTTACACCGAGATCGTGCATCGTGCTCACGCGGCGGGACTGGCCGGGGCGTCGGTCTTCCGCGGGGTGGAGGGGTTCGGGGCGTCCTCGATCGTGCACACCACCCGGTTGCTGTCGATGGCGGACGACCTGCCGACCGCGGTCGTCATCGTGGACGAGGAAGACCGGATCCGTTCCTTCCTGCCACAGCTGGACGAACTGGCCATCGAAGGCCTGGTGACCCTGGAGGAGGTTCAGGTGGTGCACTACGTGGGACGGGAGGCCGTGAGCCGATGAGGCTCCTGCTGGTGCTGCTGGGCGGCGCCATCGGGGCCCCGCTGCGGTATCTGACCGACCGGGCGGTCCAGGCGCGCCACGACACGGTCTTCCCCTGGGGCACCTTCGCCGCCAACATCACCGGCTCGGTGATCCTCGGCGTGCTGACGGGGGCGGCGCTGTCCGGCACCGCGTCGAAGGACGTGCAGCTGCTCCTGGGGACGGGGCTATGCGGGGCGCTGACCACGTACTCGACGTTCTCCTACGAAACGCTGAGCCTGGCCGCGGCCGGCGCGAGGTTCCTGGCGTTCGCCAACGTGGCGGCTTCGGTCATCGCCGGGCTCGGAGCGGTGTTCATCGGCTTGGCCGTGGCCAAGGCGGTGTTCGGATAGGCCCCGCCCTCACCATCCGGACACCGCTAGGGCCACCGTTCGCTCCCGCAGCGCCGGCCGCGTCAGACGGCGTCGGCGTGCGTCTGGCCGATACGGACTACCTCGACCTCTTCGACGATCACCAGGCCCTCGGTGACCAGTTCCTTCAGCGTGGGCAGGAAGCGTTGGATGCGTTCCTCTTCGTCGACGATGACGATCGCGAGCGGCAGATCCTGCTTGACCGACAACAGCCGGTAGGCGTGGATGACCGTGGATGCCCCGTAGCCCTCCACTCCGCGGAAGACGGACGCGCCGGCCAGTCCGGCCTGGTGGGCCCGGTGCACGATCTCCGCAACCAGCGGCCTGTGCCTCCAGGTGTCGGATTCCTCGATGAACACCGTCAGCCGCAGGGCCCTGTCAATTAGCCTCATGATGTCCTCCTGTGCCGCCACGCGGCTGCATGCCGCGCCGCACCCCGCACCGCTCGCGGTGCCACCAGCCGTGAACGTCAGACCGCCCGGGGCCGGGTGCCCGACGTTGTCCATGAAGAGAGAGAACCTGCGCGCCGCATGTCCACGGCGCTGTGCATGCGTGAGCCGATCAGCCTGGAGATCGGTGTGCGCCGCGACCTGCGGCTTACTGCCTTTCAAGCCGTAACCCTCCTACTCGTGCGGGCCCACAAACGGGCAGACGAAGTTTCACGAGTAGGGACTGTTGGCGGCACCGAAGGTGCCGCGGTTCGGGTACGGCGAGCCCCACCGCCGCGTGACCGCCGCTGACAGGACAGCAGCGTCACTCATAGTTAAGGGTACTCCCGCACATGCCCGGCGGCCGATCACCACATCCCGTGCAGCCCCGGCCCGCAGCCGGGCCCCGCCGCCCAGCCGGTAGCCTCTCCGAGGCGGCTGGCTCACCGCCACCGGCGAGGTTGTCCCCTGCCTGCCGTGCGGGCTGTCATGACGGCCATCAGCACTAGCCAGGGCCTGGACCACCGCAACCACCGTCGCGCTACCGCTGCTGGCGCACGGTCGCCTTCGACGGATGCGGGAGCCTGTCCGTCCCCGACCACGAGCCCAACCGGTCCTGGCTCGGCCGCACCCAACGCCGCTACGGGCCGGGGGCTTATCCCCGGCTGATGCTCATGACCCTGTGCGAAACCGGCACCCGCGGCCTAATCGGAGCTGTCTTCGGTCCCGCTACCAAGGGCGAGACCGACTACGCCCACGACCTCGTCGGCCACCTGACCCCGGACATGCTCCTCCTGGCCGACCGCGCCTTCGACAGCAACGAACTGCTCGCAGACATCGCAGCTCAGGGCGCGCAGTTCCTGATACGCGCCACCAGCAGCTGGCACTGCTGCCCGACGGTTCTTACCTGACCCAGATCGGGGGCCTCCCGCTACGGGTGATCGAGGCCGACATCCGCTCACGCACCGCCGACGGCGACGTCTTCGGCGGCACCTACCGCCTGCTGACCACGCTCAGCGACCACCACACCGATCCCGCCGACCACCTGGTGCGTCTCTACCACGAGCGCTGGGAAATCGAGATCACCTACCTGGCCCTCCGCCACACCCTGCTCAAAGGACGGGTTCTACGCTCGAAGGACCCGGTGGGCCTCACCCAGGAGATGTGGGCACTGCTCACCCTCTACCAGGCCCTGCGCTCGGTCATGGTGACCGCGGTGGAGACAATGCCCGGCCACGATCCCGACCGGGCCGGTTTCACCGTCGCTCTGGAGGCCGCACGTGACACGGTCGTGAGCCTCATCGGCGCGAGCGCGGCCACGGGGCCGACCAGCTACGGCCTGATGGGACACATCGGCGCCCGCGTCCTGCACGCGCTGCTTCCCGGGCGCCGGATGCGACTGTCCACCCGCATCGTCAAGTGCGGAACCTCCCGCTACAACATCTGGAACCGCGACGGGCGTCCACGCGACAGCACACCGATCACCAGCATCAAGATCACCGTGCATCCCCCGGCCCTCCCCAGTGCGCACGATCCAGGCCGAGCCCCCTCGGGCCGCTGGGGCCTGGTCTGCCAGATCCTAGCTGCGAACTCCAACGAGGCCATGCACACCCGCGACATCGCACAGCACCTCGGCCTCGCCACCGCAGGGCGCCCCCTCAGCAGCCTCACCGCGCAACTCTGCTACTGGGCTCGCAACGGCCGGCTCATCCGCACGGCACCGAACACCTACAAGGTCACCCTCCCCGATGTCTTGACATCGCCAACGGGCCCTTAACTTCGTGGCATTGGTCGAGCATCTGCCGGTGGCAGTAGCCCTCTGGCTGCCCGCCCCGGCCCTCCAGCCAGGCTGGCACCGGCAGAGCGGCACGTACCACCGCCCACTCGGTATCTGTCATGTCCGAGGGATACCGTCGCGCTCTCTCCGGCCGGTCCGCCGCGTTCCCGAACCGGTGCGCGAGGCAATCGCACGCCGATGGCGCCGAGTTGAACCCCGAGGACGAAACCGCGTACAACTGCATCAACAGGGCCTCCAGGATCACGAGTTGGCTTCAGCAACCCTCGTGCTGTACCGGAGGCCCTGCCTTCATACATCCACCCAGCCAAGATCACCCGACCGGGCACCCTGTTCGATCACAACCGTCCTCCCCGTGCCCGACCGCGGCCGGGGTCGTGCCCGGGCACGCTGTGCTGTCAGCGGACGACGTCGAAGATGTTCTTCTGCAGACCGTTGG
>NZ_JAGGOI010000030.1 GCF_018614585.1 Streptomyces sp. ISL-1
TGGAGGTGCCGCTGCGCGTCGCGGTGATGGGGTGTGTCGTCAACGGCCCGGGCGAGGCCCGCGAGGCCGACCTCGGCGTTGCCTCGGGCAATGGCAAGGGTCAGATCTTCGTCAAGGGCGAGGTCATCAAGACCGTGCCCGAGTCGAAGATCGTCGAGACCCTCATCGAAGAGGCGATGAAGATCGCCGAGCAGATGGAGCGGGACGGCATCGTCTCGGGCGAGCCCGAGGTCTCGGTCAGCTCCTGACGCCCCGGTCGCACGCCGGTCAGGCCAGAGGGCCCCGGCAGGCCGTCGATTCGGTACGGGCCCCGTGCACGCCCCATGGCGTGTGGCGGGGCCTTGCGCTGGGCTCGGCACCCTGCAGACCTGCCAGGTACAGTGCGGAGACCAGCAGACCGTATGGTGAGGCCCCCTCGTGTTGACGCAGACCACCACCCGGGTCCTCGAACCCAGTGAACTCGGCGCAGCGCTCGCCATCCTCGAGAGCGAGCCTGTGACGAACGCATTCGTCACGTCCCGCGTCCAAGTCGCGGGGCTCGACCCATGGCGCCTCGGCGGCGAGATGTGGGGCTGGTACGCGGACGGACGGCTGCGCTCGCTCTGCTACTCCGGCGCCAATCTCGTCCCCATCTGCGCAACCCCCGAGGCGGTGCGCGCCTTCGCCGACCGGGCGCGCAGGACCGGCCGCCGATGCTCCTCGATAGTCGGCCCGGTCGAGTCCGCCACCCAGCTGTGGCGGCTGCTCGAGCCGAGCTGGGGCCCGGCCAGAGAGGTCCGCTCCAACCAGCCCCTCATGGTCACCGAGGAGCTCCCCCACGCCATCGAGCCCGATCCGTACGTCCGGCGCATCCGCAAGGACGAGATGGAGGTGATCATGCCGGCCTGTGTGGCGATGTTCACCGAGGAGGTCGGCATCTCGCCGATGGCCGGCGACGGCGGGCTGCTCTACCAGGCCAGGGTTGCCGAACTCATCGGCGCTGGACGGTCGTTCGCCCGCATCGACGACGGCAAGGTCGTCTTCAAGGCCGAGATCGGCGCCGCCACCACCCAGGCCTGCCAGATCCAAGGCGTCTGGGTCGCACCGGAGTTCCGCGGCCGCGGACTGTCCGAAACCGGCATGGCGGCCGTGCTGCGCTACGCACTCGATGAGATCGCGCCGGTCGCCAGCCTCTACGTCAACGACTACAACACCGCAGCCAGGGCGGCCTACCGTCGGGTCGGCTTCCGCGAGGTCGGCGCCTTCATGAGCGTGCTGTTCTGACCGTGCGCGACGGCAAGTAGGGTTCCCGCATGGCAGCACTCACAGGCGGCGGACCGCAAACCCCCAGCGTCGTGGTCGGGCCGGTCGATCTCGCCGCCCGGCTCGACGAAGCCCTCGCCGTGCAGGCCCTCGCCTTCGGGCTCAGCGATGACGAGATCGACGTGCGCCGCCATATCGTCTACCGCCACCTCATGTGTCCCGGGGCCCATGCGCTGGGCGCTCTGACGGAGTCGGGACGCCTCGTCGGCTTCGTCTACGGCATGCCGAACGACCGCACGCACTGGTGGTCCACCGTCGTCGAGCCGTATCTGCGCCGCAGCGGTACCGACAGCTGGCTCGACGACTCCTTCGTCATCACCGAACTCCATGTCCACCCCGGCTACCAGGGCCGCGGCATCGGCCGCTCGCTGATCACCACGATCACCGACGGCGTCGACCAGCCGCGCTCCATCCTGTCCGCGATCGACACCGAGAGCCCGGCCCGCGGCCTGTACCGCGCGCTCGGCTACCACGACCTCGCGCGCCAGGTGATGTTCCCCAGCGCCCCCAGTCCGTACGCCGTGATGGGCGCCCTGCTGCCGCTGCTGCGCGAGAAGTGATTTCCGCCCGCACGGGCCGCCCGGTTAACCTCCTGAGCATCACCCTTTCTTGACGCAGGAGATTTCCCCATGGCCCAGGTCCAGCGCATGTCCCGTCTGATGGTCAAGACATTGCGCGACGACCCGGCGGACGCCGAGACGCTCAACCACAAGCTGCTGGTGCGCGCCGGGTATGTGCGGCGGACCGCTGCCGGCATCTGGAGCTGGCTGCCGCTCGGCAAGAAGGTCCTGGAGAACATCACCAGGGTCGTGCGCGAGGAGATGGACGCGATCGGCGGCCAGGAGGTGCTTCTCCCGGCGCTCCTCCCCAAGGAGTCGTACGACGCGAGCGGGCGGTACGAGGAGTACGGCGACCTGCTGTTCCGGCTCAAGGACCGCAAGGGCGCGGACTATCTCCTGGGCCCCACCCACGAAGAGATCTTCACGCAGATCGTCAAGGACCAGTGCTCGTCCTACAAGGACCTGCCGGTGATCCTCTACCAGATCCAGACGAAGTACCGGGACGAGGCGCGTCCGCGGGCGGGAGTGCTGCGCGGCCGCGAGTTCCAGATGAAGGACTCGTACTCCTTCGACACCACGGACGAGGGCCTGGCCGAGTCGTACGCGCTGCACCGCGAGGCGTACATCCGGATCTTCGAGCGGCTCGGGCTCGACCACCGCATCGTTTCGGCGGTTTCGGGCGCGATGGGCGGCTCGGCGTCCGAGGAGTTCCTGGCGCCCGCACCGGCCGGAGAGGACACGTTCGTGGACTGCCCGGGGTGTGAGTACGCGGCGAACACGGAGGCCGTGACCTTCACCGCGGTCGCGGCTGACGCCTCGTCCCACGGCCCGGTTCAGGAGTTGGACACCCCCGACACCCCCACCATCGAGACGCTCGCCGCGCACCTGGGTGTGCCGGCGTCGGCGACGCTGAAGAACCTGCTGGTCAAGGTCGACGGCGAGATCACGGCGGTGGGCGTGCCCGGCAATCGTGAGGTGGACCTGGGCAAGCTGGCGGAGCACCTGTCGCCGGCGGAGGTCGAGCTGGTCACGGCGGAGGACTTCGCGAGCCGCCCCGATCTCGTACGCGGCTATGTCGGCCCGCAGGGCCTGGAGAAGGTCCGCTACATCGCCGACCCGCGGGTGGCGCCGGGTACGGCATGGGTGACCGGAGCGAACAAGCCGGACACGCACGCTCGCAATGTGGTGTGCGGGCGGGACTTCGAGGTCGACGAGTACCTCGACGTGGTCGTGGTCGAGGAGGGCGACCCCTGCCCGAAGTGCGGCACGGGCCTCAACATCGACCGCGCGATCGAGATCGGCCACATCTTCCAGCTCGGCCGTAAGTTCGCGGACGCGTTCCAGCTCGACGTCCTCGGCCAGAACGGCAAGCCGGTCCGGGTGACCATGGGCTCGTACGGCATCGGCGTCTCCCGCGCGGTCGCGGCGCTGGCCGAGCAGACAGCGGACGACAAGGGCCTGTGCTGGCCGCGCGAGATCGCCCCGGCGGACGTCCACGTGGTGGCCGCGGGCAAGGCGCTCCAGACGGAACTGGCCCTTCAGGTCGCGGACGAGCTGTCGGCGGCGGGCCTGCGTGTGCTGGTCGACGAGCGGGCCGGGGTCTCGCCGGGTGTGAAGTTCACGGACGCGGAGCTGATCGGCGTTCCCAAGATCGTGGTTGCGGGCCGCCGCGCGTCGGAGGGCGTGGTCGAACTGAAGGACCGCCGCACGGGCGAGCGCGAGGAGCTGACCGTGGCGGAGGCGGTGGCGCGGCTCAGCGCGTAAGGGGGCCGCGGGGCGAGTTTCCCCCACCCCCGGCTTCGGCGCGTGGCGGGGGGGGCAGGGCCCGCCCGCCCCCAGGCCCGCGCGGGCGCCTGCGACGTACTCGGCCCCGCGGTGCGGGGCGGGGGTGGCGCCGTGCGGTCGCGGCGGAGCCGGGCGTGCGCCTGGACCCGCGCGGGGAGTGGTCGACCAGTGCCACCCCCAGTGGGCGCCTCATCCTGCGGATCCGGGCTGCTCGCGGTCGGCCGGGTGATACCCGAGCGTGCGGGCCGCCCGCCCGGGCTGCAGTCAGCCGCGACCCGTGCGGGGTGGGGTCGGCCAGCGCCATCCCGGGCCGGTGTTTCATCGCGCGGATCCGGGCTGCTCGCGGTCGGCCGGGTGATACCGAGTTCGCGCGCCGCCCGGTACGACCCAGGCTGCCGTGCCGTGCCGTGTGGTCGCCGTCGAGCGGGCGCTTACGGGTGTGGGGCGCAAACTCCACCCGCGTTCGCCCCTCCCCCGGGGGCGGGGCGGGGAGCTACAGCCAGCCCGCGAACTCCAGCGCCAATTCGCCCTCCCGACGCCGCCCCGCTGTCAGCGCTCTCGTGCCCGATTCCACCGCACGGAACAGCGTCCACCCACGCAACCGCTCCCGGTTCACCTCCAGCGAGTCCGCGAGCTTGTTCACCCGGCGGCGGGCCGCCGATGCGCCCGCGGCGGTGGCGATCAGGTCCTCTACCCGGTCGCGGACCAGGCGGGCCAGGTCGTACGCGCGCTCGCCCACCAGCGGCTCCGGGCCCACCGCCAGCCACGGTGTGCGGTCGGCCGCCAGGACCTTGCCCTGGCGGAAGTTGCCGTGCAGCAGCAGGAGTTCGGGGGAGAACGCGGTGAGCTCGTCCCGGGCGGCGAGCGCCGCGGAGATCAGCGAAGCCGCGCCCGGCTCCGCGAACGCCCGCATCGCGTCCGCCTGCCGCGCCGTCCGTTCGGCCACCGTCTCGAAGCCGTGCTCCGCCGGCGGCTCGACCCACAACCGCCGCACCGTCCCCGCCGCCTCCAGGAGCGCCTTGGCCTCCGGCAGGGACCGCAGCGACACCTCCAAGTGCAGCCGTTCCAGCAGCAGCGCGCCGTCCCAGGAGGCGAGCACCCGGGCCGCGCCCCAGCCGTCCCAGTGCTCCAGCGCTGCCCGCTCCAGCTCGGGCGAGGCGGACGGCGGGGCGACCTTCAGCGCCGCCGACGACCCGTCCGGCCGCCGTACGAGCAGGACAATACTGCTCCGGCCGCCCGGCGCCACCACCCGCTCGACGTCAAGCTCCCACCGGTCCGCCGCCTCCTGGACGGCCTTCGGCAGCTGCCCGAGCCAGTCCTCGCTCTCGCCCAGCGCCTGGACCAGCCGCCGCGGCGGTTCGAAAGCCATGCGTCCGTTGTTACCTTTCCGGTTCAGCGCGCTCGACTCCCGGTCCGCTCGGCGAGCCCAGGAAAGGCTACGCCGCTCCCGCGCCACCGCACCGCGCGTACGGCCGCCTCGCGGAGCGCGCCCGCGGCCTCCCGCCGCAGTGGCCCTTCCGCGGCCCGTACGAGATCGGAGTAGACGCCCGCCACCCGGTCCTCCAGCAGCGCAGCGAGCCGTACGGCAGCCGCCGCGTCCGGCACCCGAAAGGGCAGCGCGTACGCGGCCGCCGCCGCGGCGGGCGTCCCGCCCAGGTCGTGCACGGTGCGCGCAAGCGAGTCCCGCCGGGACCGGTGCGCGGCGTACGCGGCGGTGGCCTCGCCCTCGCGGTCGTCGCCGATCCGGCCGCCGACGACGCCGTATCCGTACACCGCCGCGTGCTCAGCGGCCAGCGCGGCCTGTACCGCGTCCAGCGTGCTCATCACGAGTCCCTCTTCGTCAGCAGGTACGCATGGCCGGCGCCGGCAGCCGCGACCGACGCGAGCAGCCGCGCCAGCTCCGGCTCCGCGTCGACCAGGGACGCGGAGTGCGCGTCGGAGATCTGGCGCTCCGCCGTGGCCAGCGCCTTCAGCGCGGCCCCCGCATCGGCGGGAACGGCCGGCGGGGCGACCGCGGGCAATGCGGTCACCGCCGGACCCGCGAGCGCCGTGACATGCTCGGCCACCGCTGCCCGCAGAGCCGTCAACTGGCCCGACAGTGCCGGATGTTGCGCGATGACGGCGTCGTACTGGTCGAGCAGCGCCCCGCTCGCCGTCGCCAGCCGACGCCGCAGCGCGGCCTCCGCGCGAGCCGGGTCCGCCACCGAGCCGGACGTCCGCCGGCGCTCCTGCTCCTCGGTCTCCTCGGTCGAACAGCCCGTCAACACCGCGGCCGCGGCCGCACCCGTCACCATGAGCGCACGCCTGCGTGTCGTCCCCGTGCGCCCCACGCCTGTCTCCCTCGGACCTCGCAGTGATCATCGCCGCAGGCGAGCGTACCTGCGGGTCCCAACCAGGTGGACGGCAACACCCCCCGGGACCGGATACCCTTTGATCTGACACGCGACGATCCCACAACAGCACACGCGGCCGAGGAGTCACCCGGATGAGCACCACCCAGAGCGAGAGGCTGCGCGGGCTGCTGGAACCGCTCGTCAGCGCCGCGGACCTGGATCTGGAAGAGATCGAGGTGTCCCGGGCAGGCAGGCGCCGTGTGCTGAGGATTGTCGTGGACTCCGACGAGGGCGCCACGCTGGACGCCTGTGCCGAGCTGAGCCGCGCGATCTCCGAGAAGCTGGACGAGACGGACGCGATGGGCGAGGACGAGTACGTCCTCGAAGTGAGCTCGCCCGGCGCCGACCGCCCGCTGTCCGAGCACCGCCACTACGTACGTGCCATTGGCCGACTGGCCCTGCTCCAGCTGCACGACGGCGACGAGCTGGTTGCCCGCATCCTCACCGTGGACGACGAGGGACTCGACCTCGAGGTGCCGGGTGTGAAGGGACGCAAGCCCACCGCCCGCCGGATCGCCTTCGCCGAGATCGCCAAGGCCCGTGTGGAGCTCGAGTTCAACCGCAAGGACAAGAAGGAAGAGGAGGCGTAGCCGTGGACATCGACGTAAAGCTCCTGAAGGGCTTGGCACAAGAGAAGGAGATCCCCTTCGAACTGCTGGTCGAGGCGATCGAGTCGGCTCTCCTCATCGCATACCACCGGACCGAGGGCAGCCGCCGCCACGCCCGCGTCGTGCTCAGCCGCGACACCGGCCATGTGACGGTGTGGGCCAAGGAGGACCCGGCCGACCTCGAGGAGGGCCAGGAGCCCAAGGAGTTCGACGACACCCCCTCCGACTTCGGCCGGATCGCCGCCACCACCGCACGCCAGGTCATTCAGCAGCGGCTGCGGGACGCGGAGAACGACGTCACTTTCGGTGAGTACGCCCGCCGGGAGGGCGATGTCGTCGCCGGAATGGTGCAGCAGGGCAAGGACCCCAAGAACGTCCTGGTCAGGCTGGACGACAAGCTCGAGGCGATCCTGCCGGTGCAGGAGCAGGTGCCGGGCGAGGAGTACACCCACGGCCTGCGCCTGCGTACGTACGTCGTGCGCGTCGCCAAGGGAGTGCGCGGCCCGTCCGTGACCCTCTCCCGCACCCACCCCAACCTGGTGAAGAAGCTCTTCGCGCTGGAGGTCCCGGAGATCGCGGACGGCAGCGTCGAGATCGCGGCGATCGCCCGCGAGGCCGGCCACCGCACGAAGATCGCCGTACGCTCGACGCGCTCGGGCCTCAACCCCAAGGGTGCGTGCATCGGCCCGATGGGCAGCCGAGTGCGCAATGTCATGGCCGAGCTGCTCGGCGAGAAGATCGACATCGTCGACTGGTCGGACGACCCGGCCGAGATGGTGGCCAACGCCCTCTCGCCGGCCCGCGTCAGCAAGGTCGAGGTCGTCGATCTCGCCGCCCGCTCCGCCCGGGTGACCGTCCCCGATTACCAGCTGTCGCTGGCGATCGGCAAGGAGGGGCAGAACGCCCGGCTGGCCGCCCGCCTCACCGGCTGGCGTATCGACATCCGCCCCGACACGGAGCAGAGCGCCGAGGCGGACTCCGACCGGGATTCCGACCGGGATTCCGACCGGGACTCCGACCGGGGCTGAGGAAGCTGTGTCCTTCCGGGTAAAACCCCGGGCTCCCGGCTCGGGAGGGCCCTCGTCGCGCTGACGGCGGGCCTCACCTAGATCGAGACAACAACCGTTCGATTTTTGCCCCCAAGGGGTGAGGTCCGTGCGGGGAGGTAGACTGAACGTGTCTGGTCGGACGCAGGCCCGCGTATGCCCTGAGCGAACCTGTGTGGGATGCCGGGAGCGAGCGGCCAAGACCGATCTGCTGCGCATCGTGGTGATCGGTGGCGCTTGCGCCCCCGATGATCGCGGTACGCTGCCCGGCCGGGGTGCGTATGTACACCCCGCCTTGGTCTGCCTCGACCTGGCGGTTCGTCGCCGGGCGTTCCCTCGGGCCTTCCGGGTCCAGGGACCGCTCGATACCGCGGAAATGCGGCGGTATGTCGAGCAGGCAGCACAGTAAGAAGAAGTACGGCACGGAATCCCGTGCGGTCAGGTACCTCGCGAGTTGGAAGTAGGTCGAGATTGCGATGAGCACTCGATGAGTACGCGATGAGTACGCCCATGAAGTAGCGACGGTCCGGCGGTAACCCGGACCTAAAAGGAGCGAAGTGGCTAAGGTCCGGGTATACGAACTCGCCAAGGAGTTCGGCGTAGAGAGCAAGGTCGTCATGGCCAAGCTCCAAGAACTCGGTGAGTTCGTGCGTTCGGCGTCCTCGACGATCGAGGCGCCGGTTGTACGTAAGTTGACTGATGCTTTGCAGGGACCCGGCGGCACCGCCGGCAAGTCCGCTGCCAAGCCCGGCGCGCCTCGCAAGGCCGCGCCCGCCAAGCCTGGCGCGCCCTCCCCGGCGTCGTCGGCTCGTCCCGCTGCCCCCAAGCCCGGCGTCCCGGCCCCCAAGCCGGCCGCAGCCGAGGCTCCGGCGAGCAGCACCCCCAGCACTCCCAGTACCCCGTCCGCGGCCCCGGCTTCCGCCGGCCCGCGTCCGGGTCCCAAGCCCGCACCGGCCAAGCCCGCCCCGGCGGCTCCGGTGCCCGCGGCCGAGTTCTCGGCCCCGGCTCCGGCGCAGCCCAGCGCGCCGCAGGCCCCGCGTCCCGCGGGTGCCACGCCCGGCCCCCGTCCTGCCCGTCCGGCTCCGGCCGGCGGTCAGCGTGACGGCGGTCGTGACGGTGGCCGCGAAGGTGGCCGTGGTGGCGAGCGTCCGGCGCGTCCCGCCGGTCAGGGCGCCCCGCGCCCCGGCGGTCGTCCGGCCGGTCCTCGTCCGGGCAACAACCCCTTCACCTCGGGTGGCTCCACCGGTATGGCGCGCCCGCAGGCGCCCCGTCCGGGTGGTGCCCCGCGCCCCGGCGGCGGTCAGGACCGTCCCGCTGCCGCGCGTCCGCAGGGTGGCCCCGGCGGCGCGCACTCCGGTCCCTCGAGGCCTCAGGGCCCCGGCGGCTCCCGTCCGACCCCCGGCGGCATGCCGCGTCCGCAGTCTCCGCGTTCTGCCGGAGGCCCTGGTGGCGCCCCCGCCGGTAACCGCCCGAACCCGGGCATGATGCCGCAGCGTCCTGCTGCCAGTCCCCGTCCTGGTGGCGGTCCTGGTGGCGGCGGTGGCCGTGGTCCCGGTGCCGGTGGCGGCGGCGGTCGTCCCGGCGGCGCCGGTGCCGGTCGTCCCGGTGGCGGCGGCGGCTTCGCCGGTCGTCCCGCCGGTCCCGGTGGTGGCGGTCGTCCCGGTGGCGGCGGCGGTTTCGCCGGTCGTCCCGGTGGCGGTGGCCCCGGTGGTGGCGGCGGCTTCGGTGGCGGCGGTGGCCGTCCCGGCTTCGGCGGACGTCCCGGTGGTCCCGGCGGCCGTGGTGGCACGCAGGGCGCCTTCGGTCGTCCCGGCGGCCCGGCGCGTCGTGGCCGTAAGTCGAAGCGGCAGAGGCGCCAGGAGTACGAGGCCATGCAGGCCCCGTCGGTCGGCGGTGTGATGCTGCCTCGTGGCAACGGACAGTCCGTCCGTCTGTCGCGCGGTGCGTCCCTCACCGACTTCGCGGAGAAGATCAACGCCAATCCGGCGTCGCTCGTCGGCGTGATGATGAACCTCGGCGAGATGGTCACTGCCACGCAGTCCGTCTCCGACGAGACGCTGAAGATGCTCGCGGACGAGATGAACTTCGTCCTCGAGATCGTCAGCCCCGAGGAGGAGGACCGCGAGCTGCTCGAGTCCTTCGACATCGAGTTCGGCGAGGACGAGGGCGGCGAGGAGTTCCTCGTGTCCCGTCCGCCGGTCGTGACCGTCATGGGTCACGTCGACCACGGTAAGACCCGACTGCTGGACGCGATCCGCAAGACGAATGTCGTTGCGGGCGAGGCCGGCGGTATTACGCAGCACATCGGTGCGTACCAGGTCGGTACCGAGGTCAACGGTGAAGAGCGCAAGATCACCTTCATCGACACCCCCGGTCACGAGGCGTTCACCGCCATGCGTGCCCGTGGTGCGAAGTCCACCGACATCGCGATCCTCGTGGTCGCGGCGAACGACGGTGTGATGCCGCAGACGATCGAGGCGCTGAACCACGCCAAGGCGGCCGGTGTGCCGATCGTGGTCGCGGTCAACAAGATCGACGTCGAAGGTGCCGACCCGACCAAGGTGCGCGGTCAGCTCACCGAGTTCGGTCTGGTCGCCGAGGAGTACGGCGGCGACACGATGTTCGTCGACATCTCCGCCAAGCAGGGTCTGCACATCGACTCCCTGCTGGAGGCCGTGATCCTCACCGCGGACGCCTCGCTCGACCTGCGGGCCAACCCGGAGCAGGACGCGCAGGGTATTGCGATCGAGGCCCACCTCGACCGCGGCCGTGGTGCCGTCGCCACCGTGCTCGTCCAGCGCGGAACGCTCCGCGTCGGTGACACGATGGTCGCCGGTGACGCGTACGGCCGTGTCCGGGCGATGCTCGACGACAACGGCAACAACGTCGAGGAAGCGGCTCCGGCCACTCCCGTCCTGGTCCTGGGTCTCACCAACGTCCCCGGTGCCGGCGACAACTTCCTGGTCGTCGACGAGGACCGCACCGCCCGCCAGATCGCCGAGAAGCGCGCCGCCCGTGAGCGGAACGCCAACTTCGCCCGCAAGGGTGTCCGGTTCTCCCTGGAGAACCTGGACGAGGCGCTCAAGGCCGGCCTGGTGCAGGAACTCAACCTCATCATCAAGGGCGACGCGTCCGGTTCGGTGGAGGCTCTCGAGTCCTCGCTGCTCCAGCTCGACGTCGGCGAAGAGGTCGACATCCGGGTGCTGCACCGTGGTGTGGGTGCGGTCACGGAGTCGGACATCGACCTGGCGATGGGCTCCGACGCCATCGTCATCGGCTTCAACGTCCGCGCTGCCGGGCGTGCCCAGCAGATGGCGGAGCGCGAAGGCGTCGACGTCCGGTACTACTCGGTGATCTACCAGGCCATCGAGGAGATCGAGGCGGCCCTCAAGGGCATGCTCAAGCCGGAGTACGAAGAGGTCGAGCTCGGTACGGCGGAGATCCGCGAGGTCTTCCGCTCGTCCAAGCTGGGCAACATCGCGGGTGTTCTCATCCGCTCCGGCGAGGTCAAGCGCAACACCAAGGCCCGGCTCATCCGCGACGGCAAGGTCGTCGCGGAGGACCTCAACATCCAGGGTCTGCGCCGCTTCAAGGACGACGTCACCGAGATCCGCGAAGGCTTCGAGGGCGGTATCAACCTCGGAAACTTCAACGACATCAAGATCGACGACGTCATCGCGACGTACGAGATGCGCGAGAAGCCGCGAGGCTGACGCGGCCTTGGGGCGTAGCCCCCTAGGCAGCACTGCGGTCCGGGGCCGGTCGGCGGAGAGTATTTCCGTCGATCGGCCCCGGCCGTTGCGTGTACGGTTCTTGTGTCCCTGCCAAGTGACCCAGGGGCCCTCTAACCCGTACCGGCGGGACATCCGGACATACATGTATGTGGGGACGCTGTCCTTTGATCTGCTCCTCGGCGACGTACGGTCGTTGAAGGAGAAACGCTCCGTGGTCCGCCCGATCGTGGCCGAGCTCCAGCGCAAATACGCGGTGAGCGTGGCGGAGGTGGGCGGACAGGACCTCCACCGCAGGGCCGAGATCGGCCTGGCAGTGGTGTCCGGGGACACGGGGCACCTCACAGACGTACTCGACCGGTGCGAGCGCTTTGTCGCCGCCCGGCCGGACGTGGAGCTGCTGTCGGTGAGACGCAGGCTCCACAGCGACGAAGACTGAATGAGCAAGGCAGAGAAGGAGAAGGACCAGTGGCCGACAACGCGCGGGCGAAGAAGCTGGCGGACCTCATCCGGGAGGTGGTCGCCGAGAAGCTGCAGCGCGGCATCAAGGACCCCCGCCTGGGTACGCACGTGACCATCACGGACACCCGCGTCACCGGTGACCTGCGGGAGGCCACGGTCTTCTACACGGTTTACGGCGACGACGAGGACCGGGCCAGCGCCGCAGCCGGGCTGGAGAGCGCCAAGGGCATCCTGCGCTCGTCCGTCGGGGCCGCGGCGGGGACCAAGTTCACGCCCACCCTGACGTTCGTGGCGGACGCACTCCCGGAGAACGCCAAGACGATCGACGACCTCCTCAACAAGGCGCGGGCCTCCGACGCCAAGGTGCGCGAGGCCTCTTCGGGTGCCGCGTACGCCGGTGAGGCCGACCCGTACCGCAAGCCCGAGGACGAGGACGAAGCCTCGGAATGACACAGCCTCACAGGACGCCGGACGGCCTTGTCATCGTCGACAAGCCGTCCGGTTTCACTTCGCACGACGTCGTCGCCAAGATGCGCGGGATCGCCAGAACTCGCCGCGTCGGGCATGCGGGGACGCTCGACCCCATGGCCACCGGAGTGCTGGTGCTGGGCGTCGAGAAGGCCACCAAGCTGCTCGGGCACCTCGCGCTGACCGAGAAGGAGTACCTCGGCACCATCAGGCTGGGGCAGAACACCGTCACCGACGACGCCGAGGGCGAGATCACGTCGTCCGCGGACGCCTCCGGGGTTACCCGGGAGGCCATCGACGCGGGTGTGGCCGAGCTGACCGGCGACATCATGCAGGTGCCGTCGAAGGTCAGCGCCATCAAGATCGACGGCAAGCGGTCGTACGCGCGCGTACGCGGCGGCGAGGACTTCGAGATTCCGGCACGTCCGGTGACCGTCTCCTCGTTCCGGGTGTACGACGTCCGCGAGACGGTGGCCGAGGACGGGACGCCCGTCGTCGACCTGGTCGTATCGGTGGTCTGCACCTCCGGTACGTACATCCGCGCCCTCGCTCGTGACCTCGGCGCCGATGTCGGCGTCGGCGGGCATCTGACCGCGCTGCGCCGCACCCGGGTCGGTCCGTACGGACTGGACGCGGCGAAGACACTCGAGCAGCTCCAGCAGGAGCTGACCGTGATGCCGATCGCCGAGGCGGCCGCCGCCGCGTTCCCGCGCTGGGACGTGGACGAGAGGCGTGCCAAGCTGCTCACCAATGGCGTACGCCTCGACATGCCGGCGTTCGACACCGCGCCGGTGGCGGCCTTCGGGCCCGACGGGCGGTTCCTGGCGCTGGTGGAGGAGCAGAAGGGCAAGGCCAAGAGCCTTGCCGTCTTCGGCTGAGCGCACCGGCCGGGAGTGATCCCATCGTGGAACGGGCAGGGCCGCTGCCCGTTCCACGATCCCCCTCGGGAGAAGGTCTATCCGCGGTCGCCCACGGATTCACCCCTTCGGGCAGGCGCTCGGAGTGATGGCGGGTGCACTGAGGGGGCGCTTTCGGCATGCCTGCTTCTCCCGCTGATCATCATCGACCTAACGTCGTCGGCATGGGACGCGGGGACCTTGCGACGCTGGTACACATCTGCGATCCGGCGGGGCGTCCGCGCGGGACCGGGTTCGTCGCGGACGAGCTCGGCACGGTCGTGACCAGCCATGAGGCGGTCGACGGGCTCGCACGGCTGGTGCTCCACGCGCCCGGCCACCGCAGCTGCCTCGCCGAGGCCGACGCCATCGTCCCACTGCCGGAAGCCGGCCTGGCGCTGGTGCGCACCGAGGGGCTCGGGGTCCGGCCGCTGCCGATCAGCGCGCGGGAACGGGTCGAGGCGGGGGCGTACGTACGGCTCGCCGCTCGCGGCTGGCGTGAGGCGCGCGTGCTCGGCGCCGCCCAGGTCACGTACACCGCGGCCGATCGCCTCTACCCGGTCGGCGACGCCCTGGAGCTGGCGATCGGGACGGACGGCAGCGACGCGCTGCGGCTGGGCGGCGAGGCCGCCGGGGGACCGGTGCTCGATTCCGCGACCGGCGCGGTGCTCGGCGTCCTTGGCACGGCGCTGCAATCCGCCCACCGGGCGGCCGGGTTCGCGCTGCCGCTGCGGGCCACGGGCGAGCCGTTCGCCGAGTTGCTGCGGCGCAACGCCGCGACCGTCCCCGGGTACGGCCAGGACCTCAACCTCGCGGCCGTGCTGGAGCTCACCACGACCTCTGTGGAGTCGGCCGGGGGGCCGGGCAATTGGCCCGATCCGGTGGAACGACCGGACACGGTACGGGAGTTCACCGCTTTCACTGCCCTGGTGATGGGGCTCGTCGGCGAACCGGGAACGGGCCGCACGACCGAACTCGCCGCGCTCGCTGCCCGGCGGGCCCGCGGACCGGAACCGGCGCCCACCGTGTGGCTGCGCGGCGCCGACCTGCACGCCGGTGACACCTCGGTCGCCGACGCCGTCGCCCGCACCCTCGAACAGGCCTGCCGCATCCTCACATCCTCTGGCGCGCGCGTCGACATGGACCTCGTCACCCCGGAGCGCGTCGCGCGTCTCGCCCGCGAGGCGGGGCGGCCGCTGCTCGTGCTGCTCGACGGACCCGAGGAGATGCCGCCCGCACTGGCCCACGGGCTCCCGGGCTGGACGGCCAAGACCGTGAACTGGCTGAGTTCCCGCGGTGTGCGGATGGTCCTCGGCTGCAGGCCCGAACACTGGGAGCAGGCCGGGGCGTTGTATCCACCGGAAGCACTGCACCGGCCCGCGACGCCCGCGCACCGGCTGCCGCCCGCCCTGCACATCACGGCATTGTCCGCCGGCGAGGCGGAGCGCGCACGGGAGCGCTACGGGCTCCCGGCCGGGGCGGTCGCCACCGCGGACGAACGGCATCCGCTCGCGCTGCGGCTGCTCGCGGAGGTTCGGGAGGCGCTGCCCGGCGAGGTGCCGGGGCGGCCGTCCCGCGAGGAAGTCTTCACCGCTTATCTAGACCTGTTGTGCATGCGGATCGCGGTCCGCCTCGCCGCCGCCTCACGGCCGCCGCTGCGGGGTTCCGCCGTGCGCAGGCTGGCGGCGAAGGTGGCGGGCCAGGTCCATGAGGCGGCGCGACGCTGCCTCGGATCCGGGCAGGGGGAGCTGCACCGTGAGTCCTTCGACGAGATTTTCCCGTGGGGAACCGGGTGGGCGTCCGCAGTGCTCACCGAGGGCCTGCTGGTCCCGGCGGGCACCGGCTATCGCTTCGCGCACGAGGAGTTCGCCGACTGGCTGCAGGGCGCGCACGTCGACCTCGACGCGGCACTCGACGCCCTGGTTCACCGCCGGCACACGCGGGCGCCTGCGGGGCTGCCGTCGCGGCCGGGGGCGAGCGGGCGCGGGAGCAGTTGTGTGCCAACGCCGCCGGGCTCGGGGGACGGCGAGCCGCACTCACTGCCGGTTCCGCGGCATCGCATCGGCCCGGTGGTACAGGCCCTGCTGCTCCTCGACCGGACGCGCGGCCCCTGGCAACTGGCGCACAGGCTGGAGAAGTTGGTCGAAGCACTGGACGGGCTGGACGGGCTGGAGGGGCGCGGGCTGGACGGGCGCGAAAGGCTGGACGCGCCGGAGGACGCGAGTGGCGGGGCGGGCGCGCGGCTCGACGATGCCCGGTGGTGGGCAGCCCATCTGCTGGGGGAGGCGCTGCTGCGGGTGCCCGACGCCGGCGCGTATCTCCCGGTGCTGCGGCTGCTCGCGGAGCGGATCACCCGGCGTTCCGTACACGAAGGCGGGCCCCGGCGCTTGGGCGGGCTCGGCGAGTTCGGGCCGTGGTTCTGGGAGCGGCTGCGGGTGACCGAGGCCCAGCGGCTCGATCTGCTGCGGCGGCTCGTGCCCGCCGACGGGGTGCCGGGGCATCGCACGGAGCCGCGCTATCTGGACTCCGTCCTCGCGCGGCTCGTCGCCGAGCCCAGCACCGTACAGCCGCTGCTCTGCCGCTGGTTCACCGACGCCACGCCGCTTCCCGCCGGCCCCGATGCCGAGGTGCGGCCCACCGTGGCCGCCGCCGCGCAGGCCATGCTCTACGCCCGCCGCGGCCTCGCCGTGGACGACCTGACCGAGGCTCTCGTCGCGACCGCCCACCCCCGCGCCGACGAGCTGCTGGCCGCGCTCGCCGAGGAGGAGCCGTCCGCCCTGTGCCAGGCCGTCGACCGCTGGGCGCAGGACCCGCGCCCCGAGCGGCGGGTCGCGGCCGCCAACTGCGCAGTGGCCGCCGCCGCCCGGGTCGCCACCGACGCCGACCGCGAGCTGCTCAGGTACGCCGCCCTCGCCCTGCTCGCCAGGCCCGCCGACACCGCCCTGCACGGCTCCGCCCTAGCCCTTCTCGTCCACGATTCCCGCACCCGCTCCCGCTATCTCACCAGGGCGCTCGCGGCCTTCGAGGTCGGTGACCCGCGGGTGCCCGCGAGCGCCCTGGCCGCCGCGCTCCCCACGCACCCCGAGCCTGTCCTGGCCGCCTTCCGGGCCCGGCTGCACCGGCCCGGGGACGGCGCGGGGGAGGTGCTGCGGGCTCTGGCCGAGGTCACCGACCCCGAGTCGGCCCGTCTCGGCGCCGCGCTCGTCGTCGAGTACATCGACCGCCGGCCCGAAGGCGCCGCCCACGCCGCCGCCTACGTCGACCGCCGCCTGGAACACGGCCCGGCCGCCCGCGCCACCCTGTTCCCGCTGGTCACCGGCCTGCTGCGGGACCGTCCCAGCCGGGCCCGGATCGCACTCGCGCCCGTCCTCGCCGCGCCGGGCAGCCGGGCCTCGCGGCCGCTGCGGGCCGAGCTCCTGGACGTGCTGCTGGAATACCTGGAACACCTGGAACACCTGGAGTACGAGGGGTACGCCGCAGAATACGAGGAGTACGCCACACCTGACCCCGCAGTCCTCGCCGTCCTCGACGGCCTGCTGCGGGCCGCCGCGCACGGCTGCGCGACCCGGCCCGAAGCCCACACCCGCGAGCTCGTCCACCGCACCGGCCTGCTCTTCGTCCGCACGCCCCACGGCGCGACCTGCCTCGACCGGCGGCTCGTCGAGCTGGCCCGTGAGGTCCCCGGATTCGCCGCGCTTCTCGCGGGATGGCTGGACCGGGCGCCGCAGGAGTGGGCCTCGGTGGTCGGCCCGAGCGCTCGCCGGATGCTCGGGAGCCTCGGCAGCCCGATGCCGATGCGAACCGAAAGTCGCGGGCATGGCAGTCTTAGACCTGCGTAATAGGCAATGACGTACACAGGTTCGGGCGAGGAGCGGTCACAGTGCAGCGCTGGCGTGGCTTGGAGGACATCCCCCAGGACTGGGGACGCAGCGTCGTCACCATCGGCTCCTACGACGGGGTCCACCGCGGACACCAGCTGATCATCGGGCGGACGGTGGAGCGGGCGCGCGAGCTCGGGGTGCCCTCGGTCGTGGTGACCTTCGACCCGCACCCGAGCGAGGTCGTCCGCCCCGGCAGCCATCCGCCGCTGCTCGCGCCGCACCACCGGCGCGCCGAGCTGATGGCGGAGCTGGGCGTCGACGCAGTGCTGATCCTTCCCTTCACCATCGAGTTCTCGAAGCTGTCCCCCGCGGACTTCATCGTGAAGGTCCTGGTCGACAAGTTGCACGCACGCGCGGTCATCGAGGGCCCGAACTTCCGCTTCGGCCACAAGGCCGCGGGGAATGTCGCGTACCTGGCCGAGCTGGGCGCGACGTACGACTACGAGGTCGAGGTCGTGGACCTCTTCGTCAGCGGCGCGGCGGGCGGCGGCGAGCCCTTCTCCTCGACCCTGACCCGCCGCCTGATCGCCTCCGGCGACGTCGAGGGCGCGGGGGAGATCCTGGGCCGCCCGCACCGCGTCGAGGGCGTGGTGGTGCGCGGCGCGCAGCGCGGCCGCGAGCTGGGCTACCCGACGGCGAACGTGGAGACGCTGCCGCACACGGCGATCCCCGCGGACGGGGTGTACGCGGGGTGGCTGACGGCGACGGGCGAGAGGATGCCGGCCGCGATCTCGGTGGGCACGAACCCGCAGTTCGACGGCACGGAGCGGACGGTGGAGGCGTACGCGATCGACCGGGTGGGTCTGGAGCTGTACGGGCTGCATGTGGCGGTGGACTTCTTGGCGTATGTGCGGGGCCAGGAGAAGTTCGACTCGATCGAGGCGTTGCTGGACGCGATTGCGGCGGACGTCAAGAAGTGCCGCGAGCTGACGGCGTCGGCGTAGCGCCGGGCGGCGCGGCGTCCGGTTCGCGGGTTTCGCGGTTGCCCCGGTCAGCGCGGTGGCCCTTTGTGGCCGCTCCGGGCTCGTGTCCTGCACTGCGCTGCGCTGCGTCTGATGTGCGGCTCCGCCGCGTGGTCACCGCGCTTCGCGCGACTTGTGCCGCTGCGGCGCGGGGCCGTCGCTCACAACGCGCCCCCTCGCGCCCAGTGGCACGCCACCCCCGCCCCGCCCAGCACGGCCACCTCCTCCGACCGGCATCTGTCCGCCACCCCCGCCCGCTCCGCCTCGCCCGACGCCAGCACCTGGCAGCGCGCGTGGAAGCGGCAGCCCCCGGGGATACGGGACGGATCCGGGGGCTCGCCCGTCAGAACCACCGGGGGGTTCGCCGAGTCCGGGAGTACGGACAGCAGCGCCTGGGTGTAGGGGTGTTGGGGATTCGTCAGCACGTCCTCGACGGTGCCGGACTCCACGATCCGGCCCAGATACATCACCGCCACCCGGTCCGCGATGTTCCACGCGAGCCCCAGGTCGTGCGTCACCACCAGCGCGGACAGGCCCAGTTCGTCCCGCAGACGAAGCAGCAGCGCGAGGATCTCGCCGCGTACGGACGCGTCCAGTGAGGCCACCGGCTCGTCCGCGACGATCAGTTCGGGTTCCAGGACCAGCGCCCCGGCGATGACGACGCGCTGGCGCTGGCCGCCCGAGAGCTCGTGCGGGTAGCGCAGGAAGAAGCGCTCCGGCGGCCGCAGCCCGGCCCGCGAGAGCGCCTCCGCCACGGCCGGGCGTTCGTCGCCGGAGTACCCGTGGATCCGCAGGCCCTCGGCCACCGCGTCGTACACGGTGTGCCGCGGGTTCAGCGAGCCGCTCGGGTCCTGCAGGACCAGTTGGACGCGCTTGCGGTACGACTTCAGCGCGCGGGAGGTGTACGACAGCGGCGCACCGCCGAAGGTGACCGCGCCCGACGTCGGCGGCACCAGGCCCAGCAGCGAGCGGGCCAGCGTCGTCTTCCCGCAGCCGGACTCGCCGACCAGGGCGACGATCTCGCCCGCGCCGATGTCGAGGTCGACGTCGTCGACGGCACGGGCGGCCGGCCCGCCGCGCCGCCCGGGGAACGTGACGTGCAGACCGGTGGCCGAGAGCAGGGGAGTGACGGTCATGACTGGCTCCTGGGTTAGGCCCCGGCGAGGCGCTGAACCGGGCTGGCGGACAGAGGAGTTCGGGGCAGGCGTGTCACAGCGGCACCGCCCCCGCGTGGACGCATGCCGCCCGGTGCCCCTCCCCGACCGCCGACAGTTCCTGGTCCTGAAGCGCACACGCGTCCAGCGCGACCGGGCAGCGCGGGTGGAACGTACAGCCGCTCGGCAGTGCCGACGGGTCGGGCGGGTCGCCCGGCAGGCCGCGCGGGGCCCGGCGCGAGCCGATGTCGCCGATGCGCGGGAAGGCCGCGGACAGGGCGCGCCCGTACGGGTGCTCCGCCGCGCTGTACACCGCCTGCGCCGGGCCCTCCTCGACGACCCGGCCCGCGTACATCACGGCGAGCCGGTCGCAGGTGTCGGCGAGCACCGCAAGATCGTGGCTGATCATCAGCAGGCTGATGTCCTGCTCGGCGACCAGCTGCTCGATCAGCCGCAGGATCTGCGCCTGGATCATCACATCGAGCGCGGTGGTCGGCTCGTCCGCCACGATGAGCCGGGGGTCGCAGGCGAGCGCCATCGCGATCATGACGCGCTGGCGCTGGCCGCCGGACAGCTCGTGCGGATACGCGTCCGCGCGGGAAAGGGGCAGCCCCACGTGCTGAAGGAGCTCGGCAACCCGCTTCTTCGCCGCCGCCGGCGTGGTCTTGCGGTGCAGCAGGATCGGCTCGGCGATCTGCTCGCCGACCCGGTGCACCGCGTTGAGCGAATGCATCGCGCCCTGGAAGACGATCGACGCGCCGGCCCACCGCACGGCCCGCAGCCGCCCCCACTTCATGGCGAGGACGTCCTCCCCGTCGAGGAGGATCTCGCCGGAGAGCTTGGCGGAAGCGGGGAGAAGGCGGAGGAGGGCCAGGGCCAGTGTGGACTTGCCGCAGCCCGATTCGCCCGCGAGTCCCAGCTTCTGCCCGGCGGCCACGCTCAGATCCACACCGCGTACGGCCGGGACGGCCCGCGCCCCCGAACCGTATGTCACCCGCAGGTTCCTGACTTCGAGCAGGCGCTGCGCAGTCATCGAGCCACCCCCAGCTTCGGGTTGAGCACGGCCTCGATCGCCCGGCCGCACAGCGTGAAGGCCAGCGCCACCAGCGCGATGGCGATCCCGGGCGGCGCCAGATACCACCAGTGGCCGGAGGAGACAGCGCCCGCCTCCCGCGCGTCCTGGAGCATGCCGCCCCAGGAGACGATCGTCGGATCGCCGAGGCCGAGGAACGCGAGCGTCGCCTCCGTCAGGATCGCCGTGGAGATGCCGAGCGTCGTCTGGGCGAGGACCAGCGGCATGACGTTGGGCAGCACATGCCGGGTCATGATGTGGCTGTGGCCGCCACCGAGTGCCTTGGCTCGCTCGATGTACGGACGCGACTCGACCGCGATCGTCTGCGCCCGCACCAGACGGGCCGTGGTCGGCCAGCTGGTGACGCCGATCGCCAGGATCACCGTCCAGACGCTCCGGGACATCACGGTCGCGAGCACGATCGCCAGCACCAGCGTCGGCATCACCAGGAACCAGTCAGTGATCCGCATGATGACGGTCGAGAACCAGCCGCCGTAGTGACCGGCGGTGATGCCGACCAGGGTTCCGATGGCCACCGACAGCGCGGCGGCCAGCAGTCCGACGGTGAGCGAGATCCGTGCGCCCCAGACCAGCAGCCCGAGCAGGGAGCGCCCGAACTGGTCGGTGCCCAGGGGGAATTCGGCGCTCGGAGATTCCAGAGCCGTGCCCGGCGCGTTCGTCACGCTCTGCACGTCGCCGCCGACGAGCAGCGGCGCGGCGAGCGCGATCAGGGCGATGAGCGCGAGCGCGCCGAGACCGAAGAGGCCCGCCCGGTGAGTGCGGTACGAGCGCCAGAAGCGGGCCACTGAACCGCGGCGGCGCGCCCAGGCGAGGGACCTCGCGCTCCGGGTGGTACGTGCGGTCTTGGGGACCGGTGTGATCGTCATCGGCCCACCCGGGGATCGAGCAGCGGATAGAGCAGGTCGGCGAGGAGATTCATCAGGATCATCGCGCCGGCGAAGACCACGAAGAGCCCCTGCACCAGCGGCAGATCGGGCACGCTCAGTGCCTGGTAGAAGAGCCCGCCCAGGCCCGGCCAGGAGAACACCGTCTCGACGAGGATCGAACCGGCCGCCACATGCCCCAGATTGATGAAGACCATCGTGACGGTGGGCAGCAGCGCATTGGGCACGGCGTGCCGGCGGCGTACGGCATCGTCCCGCAGCCCCTTGGCCCGAGCCGTCGTCAGATAGTCGCTGCCCATCTCGTCCAGCAGCGACGAGCGCATCACCAGCAGCGTCTGGGCATACCCGACCGCGACCAGCGTGATGACCGGAAGCACCATGTGGTGCGCGACATCGCCGATGTACGCGAAGCCGGTCTTGTCGCCCGACTCCATGCCGCCGGTCGGGAACAGGCCTGGGATCGGGCCGACACCCACCGAGAAGGTGATGATCAGCAGCAGGCCGAGCCAGAACGACGGCACGGACCACAGGGTCAGCGCCATGCCCGTGTTCACCTTGTCGCCGAGGCTGCCGTGCCGCCAGGCGGAGCGGGTGCCGAGCCAGAGACCGATCGCCGAGTAGATGACCACGGCGACCCCGGTGAGCAGGAGCGTCGCGGGCAGCTTCTGCGCGATCAGCTCGCCGACGGGCGCGTGGAACTGGTAGGACGTACCGAGATCGCCCGTCAGCGCCTTGCCGCAGTAGTCGGTGAACTGCTGCCACATCGGCTGGTCGAGGCCGAACTGGCGGCGTAACGACGCCAGTTGTTCGGCCGACGTCGGCATGCCGTGCGTCATGGCCTTGACCGGGTCGCCAGGGATGATCCGGAAGAGGAAGAAGCTGGTGACGAGCACCGCGAGCAGCGAGATCGCCGCGCCGCCCAGCCTGCCCGCCACATAGAGGAGATAGGCGCGTGCGCTGCCGCTCGTGGTGCGGGCCTCGGGGGCTCGCACCACGGCGGCGGTGCCGGTCGTGCTTGTCGTGCTCATCGACTATTCACGGTCTTCCGCGGTGGTACGACGGCGCATCATGACGAAGATCCCGATGGCGGCGGCGAGGACGACTGCCGCGCCGATGCCGATCACGATGCCCGTCGAGGAGCCGCTGTCGGAGCTGCCGTCGCCCGCGGCCGGCTCGGCCGACCACCAGCTCCAGTAGCCGTCCTGGCCCCAGAGGTTGCCCGCGGCCTCCGGCATCGTCTTGATGGACTTGATCTGGTCGGTACGGTACGCCTCGACGGCGTTCGGATACGCGATGACATTCATGTATCCCGTGTCGTACAGCCGAGATTGCATCTGCTTGACGAGTTCGGTCCGCTTGGCCGCGTCGTACTCCGCGGTCTGCTGCGCGTACAGCTCGTCGAACTGCTTGTCGCAGATGAAGTTGTCGGTCGCGCCCGTGTCCTTGGGCGTGGCCGGGAGCGCGGCGCAGGTGTGGATGGACAGGACGAAGTCCGGGTCGGGGTTGACCGACCAGCCGTCGAAGGCCAGGTCGTAGTCGCCCTTGATCCAGGGGTCGGAGACATTGTCGAGACAGTCGACCTTGAGCCCGACGCCGATCTCGCCCCACCACTCCTGGAGGTACTTGCCGATCGCCTTGTCGTTGGGGTCGGTGGCGTGGCAGAGGATGCGCAGATCGAGGGCCTTGCCGTCCTTGCCGACGCGCTTGCCGCCGCCGGTCTTCTTGTAGCCGGCCCGGTCGAGGAGGGCGGCGGCCTTCGCCGGGTCGTACGCGATCTTCTGACTCGTGTCGGGCTTCCAGAAGTACGAGTCGAAGCGCGGCGGGATATAGCCCTCGCCCTCCACGGCGTGGCCCTGGAAGACCTTGTCGACGATGGTCTTGCGGTCGGTGGCGTGGAAGAGCGCCTTGCGCACGGCCGGGTCGAGCAGGGCCTTGTGGCCGTTGCCGAACGTCTTGCCGTCCTTGGACCTTGCCCCCGGGTTGGTGGCGAGAGCGAAGAAGCGGCGGCCGGGAGCGTCGTTGACCTTGATGTTCTTGGCGCTCTTCAGGGCTGTGGCCTGGGCGGGGGTCAGGCCCTGGACGAAGGAGACCTCGCCCTTCTGCAGCGCCGCCACGGCCGCGTCACCGTCCTTGTAGTACTTGAATACAAGCTCGTCGAACTTGGGCGCGCCGCGCCAGAAGTCCTTGTTGGGCTTGAGCTTGACGAACTGGTCGACCTTGAAGTCGGTGATGACGAAGGGGCCGTTGCCCACGACCGGGAACTGCTTGTCGTTGTTGAACTTCGAGAAGTCGCCGACCTTCTCCCAGACGTGCTTGGGCACGATCGGCACATCCAGCGCCGTCATGGTGGCCTGAGGCTTCTTCAGCTCTATGACCAGCGTCTCGAGGTCCGGGGCTGTGACCTTCTTGAAGTTGGCGGTGAAGCTGCCGTTGGCGGTGGCGGCGTTCTCGTCCGTCATCATCTTGTTGAAGGTCCAGGCGGCGTCCTCGGCGGTGGCCTGATTCCCGTCGGACCACTTGGAGTTCTTCCGGATGGTGTACGTCCACGTCAGCTTGTCCGGGGACGTCTTCCACTCGGTGGCCAGCCCCGGGACCGTGCGAGCGTCCTTGACGTCGTAATTCGTCAGGTACTCATAGGCCAGCCGGTGGATGGTGGTGCTCACCAGCTTCTGCGCCAGGAACGGGCTGAGGGAGTCCACGCTCTGCGAGACGGCGACGGTGAGGACCTTCTTGCCGCCGTGGTCCTCGCCGGCGGCCTGGGCCGAGGGGGTTGCTGTTCCGGCCACCAGTGCGGCGGCGGCGCCTGAGGCCAGAAGCAGTCGGATGCGGGCTGGAACCTTAGTGACCATGGGAAGGGGACCTCGCGTCATCACTCGCTCGGAGTAGGCAGGTTGAGCTCTGGTTCGCCAATTGGTGAAGCGAGGTTTATCAGCGGCGGTCGATTGCGTCAACGGTCCGTCAAACCCCGTGTGGGCTGCGGGAATACGCTGAGGGCCCGCACCGTGGAGACGGTGCGGGCCCTCATTGGCTGAGACCTCTGTCGCGCTACTGCTGAGGGGCTGGCGGTGCCTGCGGAGGCTGCTGATGGGGCCATCCGGCAGGCGGTACGGGCCCCTGCAACTCGGGCTGTCCGGCGCCACCCGGACGGCCCTGCTGATCGGGGTGACCCGGCCCGCCCGGCTGGCCGGGAGGCGGTCCGGCCGGGTTCGCGGGGGGCTGGGCCTGGGAGGGCAGCGAGTGCTGCCAGCCCTGCGGCGGGTACGGCTGGTGGGGCGGCTGGCCTCCGTACGGCTGCTGCGGCTGGCCCTGCTGGGGGTAGGGCTGCTGAGGGGGCTGCGGCTGCTGAGGCGCGTAGGGCTGACCGGGCATCGGCCGGCCCGGGACCGGCTGCCCCGGCATCTGCTGCCCGCCCGGCATCGGCGGGACCATGTGCGGCGGCGGGTTGCCGTCCGCCGTCCACAGCCCCTGCTGCTGCTGAGCCCGTACGAAGTCCTCGGCGATGAGCGCGGAGAGATTGAAGTACGCCTCACGGGTCTTCGGGCGCATCATGTCCAGGTCGACCTCGGCGCCGGCCGACAGGTGCTCGTCGAAGGGCACCACGATGACACCGCGGCAGCGCGTCTGGAAGTGCTGCACAATGTCGTCGACCTTGATCATCTTGCCGGTCTCGCGTACCCCGGAGATGACCGTGATGGAACGCTGCACCAACTCGGCGTACCCGTGCGCGGACAGCCAGTCGAGGGTCGTCGACGCGCTGCTCGCGCCGTCCACGGAGGGCGTCGAGACGATGATCAACTGGTCGGCCAGATCCAGCACTCCACGCATCGCGCTGTAGAGCAGACCGGTGCCGGAGTCGGTGAGGATGATCGGGTACTGCTTGCCCAGTACGTCGATCGCGCGCCGGTAGTCCTCGTCGTTGAAGGCCGTCGAGACCGCCGGGTCGACGTCGTTGGCGATGATCTCCAGACCGGAGGGGGCCTGCGATGTGAACCGGCGGATGTCCATGTACGAGTTGAGGTACGGGATCGCCTGCACCAGGTCGCGGATGGTGGCCCCGGTCTCCCGGCGCACCCGGCGGCCGAGCGTGCCGGCGTCGGGGTTGGCGTCGATCGCCAGGATCTTGTCCTGCCGCTCGGTGGCCAGCGTCGAGCCCAGCGCGGTGGTCGTCGTGGTCTTGCCGACGCCGCCCTTGAGGCTGATGACCGCGATCCGGTAGCAGGACAGCACCGGCGTACGGATCAGCTCCAGCTTGCGCTGCCGCTCGGCCTCCTCCTTCTTGCCGCCGAGCTTGAAGCGGGCGGAGCTGGAGGGATTGCGGCTGCTCTTGGCCTTCTGCTTGTTGTTGCGCAGGAGGCGGTCGGAGGAGAGCTCGACGGCCGCGGTGTACCCGAGCGGGGCGCCCGGAACGGAACGCTCGCGCTGGTCGTGCGTCACCGCCGTGGGCCAGGCGGCACCGGTGCGCGGGTCCGTGGGACCGACCGGAGGCTGGGCGTGGGGCGGGCCCTGGGGGGCGTGGGGGTGCGCCTGCGGGTGGGACTGCTGCGCGGGCAGATGGGGCGTGGCGGGCGCGGGCAGGTTGGGCGTCTGCGGCGCCGGCGGTACGGGCGCGTGCGCGCCGGGCTGCTGGCCCGGGTTACCGGGCTGTCCCGGCTGTCCCGGTTGCGGGAAGCCGTAACCGCCCTGCTGGTCCGGGTAACCGGGCTGTCCCGGCTGGCCGTGGGGGAAGCCGTAACCGGTCTGCGGTGCCTGGGGGTTGGGGCCCGGTAGGGCGGGCGGCAGCGGGGCGGAGGGTGCGGGCTGGCCCGGCTGTCCCGGTTGCGGGAAACCGTAACCGCCCGGCTGGTCCGGGTAACCGGGCTGTCCCGGCTGGCCGTGGGGGAAGCCGTAACCGGTCTGCGGTGCCTGGGCGTCGGGGCCCGGTTGGGCAGGTGGCAGCGGGGCGGAGGGTGCGGGCTGGCCCGGGTGTCCCGGCTGCGGGAAACCGTAACCGCTGTGCTGGTCGGCGGCGTGCCCGGGCTGCCCCGGCTGTCCCGGCTGCGGGAAACCGTAACCGCCCGGCTGCTGAGGCGTGGGGGTCGGCCAGGCGGGCGGGCTCTGGGGGCCGCCCTGCACCGGCTGCTGCGGCTGCGGCTGCGGCGGGGCGGACTGCTCCGCGGTCTGCGGCGATACGGGCCATTGCGGCGCGGACGGCGGCGCGGCGGGCTGGAAGGCGGGCGGCAGCGGCGGCAGTGGGGCGCTCTCCCCATGCCCCTGTTCCGGTGCGGACGGTGTCGGGGACCAGCGCTGAGCCGGCACGGACCCGGGCGCGGTGTCCTGGGGCGCGGAGTCGGCCGGCTCGTCGGCCGTCACCTCTCCCACGCCTTGCGGGGCGCTTTCGTCGCGGGGCTCGGCGTCGTCGCCGTCCCGGACTTCTGCGTCCCGCAGCTCGGAGTCCGGTACCTCTGCGTCCCGCACCTCGGCGTCGTGGACCTCTGCGTCCCGTACGTCGGAGGGGTCTTCGGGGCCGTCGGCGTCCGCGGCCTCTCCGGCCTCGTCGGCCGGACGCTCGGCCGAGGCCTCGGCGGCATCGGCCGCCCCGGCCGCGACCGGGGCCGCGGGATCGCCGGAACCCTCCGCAGCGCTCTCGTCGGCCTCGTTTGCCGCCGCTGCCCGCTCCTCCATCTCGCGCTTCAGCGCGGCGGGGGAGAACCGCATGGTCGCTCCGCTCTCCACATCGCCGCCCCCGAAGGGCTGCGGCGCGGGCTCGGCGGCCGCCTCGGCAACCGGAGCCGGAGCCGGGACGGGAGCCGCAGGAGGCGTCTGCACAGGAGCAGGCGCAGGAGCAGGGGGCGCAGGCGCGGGCGTCGGCGCAGGCGCCTGAACCTGTGCCGGCGGCGGTGTCGGCGCAGGCGCCCAGTTGGGCTCGAAGCCACTGCCCGCGGGCAGCCCAGGCACGGCCACCGGCGCCCCGTTCGGCGGCGGCGGCGTGTGTCCCTGCTGCCCTGAGCCGCCGCCCGAGGTGTCGCCCGACGCGTTCTGCGTGTACCAGGCCGGCGGGGTGTAGTCGATGGTGAACTCACCCGTCAACTCGGCGGGATCCGCGTCGGACTGATCATCGACGGGAATGTTCCAGCCCCCGTGGATCTCGTCCCGATCGCCGTTCACTTTGCCTCCTGGTGTGGTCGAGCACCCTTGTGCCGTGGTGGGTGGGGGCGACCTCTTCGTCCGATCGGCCCGGCTCTCCCCCTAGGGACGCGGTCAACACGCCCGCAGGTTCTTCTGCCGCGCCCTGTCCCACCCTAATCGTCAACAATGCCCGTCCGGCAGGGCGGACCGCCCGCCGGCTGCTGTCCCGTACGTCACGCCCTGCCCCCAGGTGACCCGGGTGGGGCGCAGCGCAGGGAAGTCGACGGGTCAAAACCCTACAACTGCGTACGTACGGGAGGGCTTCCAGCCCGTCAGTCCATCCGATGGGCGCTGCCCAACAATCCGGTCTCGGCATCCGCGGCCTGTGCGATGACGAACTGCCGGTCCCGCGCCGTGCAGCAGAGCGTGACGCCGTCCGCGAGGGTGGACAGCGCCTCCGTCTCGGGCCGCGGGAGATGCATGATGCGGCCGATCCGGGCGGCCTTCGTCGGGCGAGAAGCGCTGGATACCCACGAGAGAGGAGGCGGCCGCATCCCTCGGCCCGGCTTCAGCCATCAGCTGCCGGTCGAGTCGCCCTGCGGCGAAACCGCCCCATCCCGTGCAGTGACATGCGCCGCTTCCGCCGCCCGGGACCTTCCCAGCCGTTCGGCGCGCTCAGCGCAGATCGAATTCCCCGTCACGCGCGCCGAGTACAAACGCCCGCCACTCGGCTTCGGTGTATCGCAGCACGGTCTCCGGATCCAGGGACGATCGCATGGCCACGGCCCCGCCCGGCAGATGTGCGATCTCCACCCGCTCCTCGTCCTCACTCGTGCCGGGGGCGCTGAGCCACTCGACGCCAGAGATGTCGAGGGCGTACAGCTCTTCCTTCTCCTGTGCGCTCCCCATCAGTCAAGCTTCCCTTCGGTGCGGCCGAGATGAATGCTCCACGCGCCAAGACGCGTCGCGTAGTTGGACGCAACTCAGCGTCACTACGAGCATCCTAGGGCAGCTCTTTCCCGACCAACGGCGGAAACTCAGTCCATCCGCCGAGCCACGCCCAGCAAGCCGGACTCGGCGTCTGTGGCACTCGTCATCACCCAGTGGCGCTCACGTCCCGCGCACCAGAGGGTGACGCCGTCCGCGAGAGTCGGCAGTGCTTCGATCTCGGCCTGCGACAGCGCCAGGATCCGGCCTGTCTGCTCCGCCTCCTGCGGTGAGAGCCGCTGGATGCCCACCAGCGTGGAGTCCCGCATCAACCGGGGCGCCACCGGGCTCAGATACGGAAGCAGTGTCAGCACCGACTGCCACGGCGAGGACACCACGCGCCCGCGCGGCGGCCGCATGCCGCAGTCCCGTACCACCACTACCGGACTGCCCACCGTCGCTCCCATCGGCGGCACCCGTCCCACGTCGTGGAGTGTGATGCATTCCAGGCCCGCGCCCGCGGCCTGTGCCAGCAGGGTCCACGCCTGGGCGCGTCCGGTTTCGACTGCGACCCGCGCGCCCGTGCCCGCCGCGCGCAGCGCCAGCACCTGAGCCGTCCACAGGCCGCCGATCAGGAGTACGTCGTACGGCGACGAACGGTGGAACCCCACCATCTGGGGGCGCCCCTCCGCGTCGTCACCGATCACCACACCGTCGTCCCCGACGGGCAGCGAAAGCGCGCCCAGATGGTCCGCGGTCATGGTGTGCCCCGCGTGGCGGGGGCCGAGCAGCCCCCGAAGCCCACGCGCCGTTCCGGTTCCGGCAGTCATCGCGCACCTCCCAGAGGGAGAGTCGCCAGCACACCGGGCAACTGTTCGCGGTCCAGTCGCACAAGTCCTACCTTCGCCGAACGCGCGGCATGCTCCAACGCCCGTCGCACCCCGACCAGTTCGGTGTCGGAGCCGCCGGTGACCCGTACATGGCCGCCCACGGTCATCGACCCTTGGTGTGAGCCGCGCCGCAGGGTGAGACTGAAAGTGGTCGCGTACGCCGGCGCAGAGGTGAGCAGCGACACCAGCTTGGGCAGGGGAGCCGCCCCACGTCCCAGTTCGGGCCAGCGGCCCACCGCGTATGTGGTGTGCCAGCGGTCGTCGCACCGCCAGACTCGCGCCGTCTCGGCGGTTCGCCGCTGAGGCGCGGCATCCGGCCGGCTCGCGCGGGCCGACAGCCTCGGACTGGCACAGGCAGAAGTCGCCACTGTGGTGTTCAGATCCTCCTGGTCCAGTACCACGGCCCGGAATCCGGCCCCGGTGATACGGCTCGCCACATGGTCCGCCACACGCACCAGGCAGCGTTGGGCACCTTCGATTCCGCCTCCACGCGCCTCCACGGCCTCCCGGCACAGTTCCGGGTCCAACTTCACCGCCACCCAGGTCATCCTCAGCGCGGGCGCCCCGGTCCGCTCCTGCAGCGGGGCGTACGAGAGCCGCGCGACCGACTGCTGGGGCAGGTGTGGTGCGGGCGCCGAACGGACCTGCTGAACCAGCTGCACCGACTCCAGCACGATGTCGTCCACCTCGAGGGCACCACCCAGGAGGGACAGCGGGAGCGCCCGTGCACCGAACGCGGGGCGCAGCGCATCACCGCTCGCTTCGACCCTTACCACCGCGGTCAGAAACGTTCCGTCGCCGAGCATGCCGACAGTGCGCCGATCGCGGTCGACGTAGGTGAAGGGACGGAATCCCGGCACGCTCTCCGCGACGGGTGCCAACGAGGCGTCGACTTCCCCCGCGGTCAGCCCGGCGCCTCGCTTGCGTGCGCGCAGCGCGAGGGCAGTCGACAGCCAGTCCTGTACGGCGTGGCCGCGGCGGCGTATCACGGCGAGCAGGACCAGGGAGCAGGCGATGGTGGCGGTGGGTACCATCCACAGCCCGCCGAGCGCGACCCCGACCGCGGTCAGCGCCAGTGCCACCTCGACGAGTACCAACTGCCGCAGTTGGAAGGGGCCGACGCGGCTGGTGCGCGACAGGGGACGCAAAGTCGTCGTCGCAGGAGCGCGCTGTGGCGTCGAGGCCCCCCGTCCGTTGCTGCGTTGCCGTTGGGAAGTGTCAGGGGCTCGATCGGTAGTCCGCCCATTTCGCGCGCGCGTCGCCGTACCCATCGCCGCGTTGCCCCCTCGTGTCCGTAATTCCCAAATTCCTATGGGCGTTGACCGGGCGATCACCCTACCTGAGCAGTGAGACGGAAGCGCCAGCAGGCATAGTAGGGGGCTGGCACGACAACAGGCCTGCTCGGTGAGTATGGGAGCCTGGTCGCCCAGCGGGGAGAGGGACAGCGGACAGATGGCATCACGACGGGACGAACTCAACGCCTACACCTTCGCGAAGCGAAGGCTGATTGCGCAGTTCGTGCAGCCGAATTCGACCGGTTCGGAGGAAGGTGCACCGCGCCCGCTGCGTGCGGTGTTGCCCGGCGCGATCGTCGGAGTGGTGATCCTCGCGGCCTTCGGGGCATGGGGGATGTTCAAACCGGTGGCACCCCAGAAATGGGACGCAGCGGGCGAGAACGTCATCATCGCCAGCAAGTCCACTACTCGCTATGTGGTGTTGAAGACCAAGGGCAAGGCCCAGCTCCATCCCGTCCTGAACATGGCGTCCGCCAAGCTCCTCCTTGACTCGGACAAGGGCAAGGTCATCAACGTCTCCGAGTCCGTACTCGACAACGGCAAGATTCCGCACGGCGCCACCCTCGGGATTCCCTACGCCCCCGACCGGTTGCCCGACTCCAAGGAGGCCGGGGCGGCCAAACGCTGGGCGGTCTGTGAGCGCCCCGGCGAGGGCGGCAGAGCCATCCAGAAGGCGGCTTTCGTCCTCTCCGAACGCGAGCAGAAGAAGACCGAGGGCGCCAACCGCCTGGCCGGCGGTGAGCTGTTGTACGTCGAGGGGCCCGACCAGGTCCGTTACGTCGTCGACGCCGAGGGCAAGGCGTATGCGGTCCAGAAGGACGAACTGCTCCTGCGCCAGCTGGTCGGACAGGGTCGCGTGCCGCAAAGGGTGTCGGCCGCCTGGCTGGACACGCTGCACAAGGGCGACCCCATCGACTTCCCGAAGATAACCGGCACCCCTGGCCTCGACGCCAACGTCTCCGGTGACCTGGCGCCCGAGCTGAACAAAGTGGGCATGGTCCTGATGGCGACCGACGGCACCAGGAACCAGCAGTACATCGTCCTGCCGGGCCGTGTCGCCCCCGTCTCGGACTTCACCGCGAAGCTGCTGCTGAACAGCAAGGACCTGATCAAGCTCGGCCAGGCCGGCCGGGCGAAGTCCGTCAGCGCCGCCACATTCCAGCCGGGTGCGGCGTTCGGGCAGGACAACGACTGGCCGGAGCAGGCACCAACGCCCGTCAACACGGCGAGCATCGGTGAAGGCAGTCGTAACACCGTCTGCAACGTGCTGCGCACGGTGGACGCGGAAAGCGGCGCCACCACCCTCGGCACCTGGGCGGGCACCGACTTCCCGGCGACGCTGCCGACCGGTTCGAGCAGCGCCTACGTCACCCCCGGATCCGGCTTGCTGTTCCGGCAGTTCAAGGGCTCCACGACCGACGCCGGCTTCCTCTTCCTCGTCACCGACACGGGTCTGCGCTATGCCATGCAGTCCAACGGGGACACCGCGACCGGCGACTCCGGCATCGGCTCCTCCGGTTCGGCGAAGGAGGAGCAGGAGCGGCAACAAGAGGCGCAGCAGGCCCAGAACCGCCTCGGTTACAAGGGAGTTGATCCCGTGCCGGTTCCCGCCGCGTGGTCCTCGTTCCTGCCGACGGGACCGCGCCTGTCGACCGGGGCCGCTCGTCTGCCGCAGGGTTCGTGAGGGCGAAGCAGAGATGACTCATACGTACCGACGACTCATCACCGCTGCGGCAGCCACCGCGATCACTTTCATCGGCCTGCCGGCGGCCCCTGCGGCGGCGGACTCGGGCACTCAGTGCACGTTCCCCGGGAAGACGTACGAGGGGCGACCGTGGGCGCTGCAGCGAGTCCTGCTGGACGAGCTGTGGAAGCAGTCCACCGGCAAGGGGGTGCGGGTCGCGGTCATCGACACCGGCGTCGACATCAAGAACCCGCAGCTGACACGAGCGGTGGACGTCAAGAGCGGCCGGAACCTGATGGACAAGAACATCAAGGACGACAACGGCGACAAGATCGCGCGCGGCAAGGAGAACGGCACCACGGACGTGGTGGGCCACGGCACCAAGGTCGCCGGCATCATCGCAGCCCGCCCCGCGAAGGGCACCGGCTTCGTAGGTCTCGCTCCGGATGCCACGATCATTCCCCTCCAGCAGAACGACGCCGAGGGCCACGGCACCGCCGAGACCCTGGCCGGGGCCATCCGCGAAGCGATCCGGGCGCGCGCCGATGTCATCAACATCTCCCAGGACACGGCCAACGCCGTGGAGCCCACACCTGTACTGAAGCGGGCGGTGGACGACGCGCTGGCCAAGGAGATCGTTATCGTCGCCTCAGCGGGCAACGACGGCCTGGGCGGCAACGTCAAGAAGACCTACCCGGCTTCGTACGACGGTGTTCTGGCCGTGGCTTCGTCCGACCGCAACAACGAACGCGCCTCCTTTTCCCAGTCGGGCGACTTCGTCGGCATCGCGGCCCCTGGTGTGGACATGGTTTCCACAGTCCCTGGGGGCGGCCACTGCGCCGACAACGGCACCAGCTTCTCGGCGCCGTACGTCGCCGGCATTGCTGCGCTCATCAAGAGCAAGCACGCCAAGGACAAGTGGACAGGGAAGCAGATCGTCGCCCAGATCCAGCAGACGGCGGAACGCTCGACCGCCGGCCATGACCGTCTGGTGGGCTGGGGAGTCGTCGACCCTGTACGCGCATTGACCGAGGACGACAAGCCGATCGACCAACCGGTCGCCCATGAGGGTGTGACCAGAGCAGAGGCGCCCACTCCGGCCGAACTCCATCTGGGCGAGACGCCGGAGGAGCGCAACGCACGCCTCGCGACCTATGTCGTCGTGGGCGGCGGTGTGCTGGTGGCGTCCATCACCGGTGGTGCGGTGGCTCTGCGCGACGCCCGACGGCGCACGAGGCGGGTCGCGGGGGAATCTCGTGGCTGAGTGGCCGAACGCCGCAAACCAGACATGCCGGAAGGGTTGCAACCGCACAGCGCCTGGCGGTCGTCTCACCAGGGAAGTCGCGTGACGGATAAGACACTTGGGCCTGTCAGAGCCAGTGGCTAGACTGGGTACTTGCGAGATCAGTGATGTGCGAGTCACCACGATCGCAACGCGTGACAGCAGCAGCAAACGGGGAGGAACGAGCATCGTGCTCGATGGTGGCGGGGGCGGCGGCGGGGGCGGCTCGACCGGTGGCGGTGACCTCGAGCGCGGCGTTGGTGCCCTGAAGAAGTTCCAGGGGAAGATCAACGAGCTGCTGGCGGAGCTCGAAGGCGGGGGAGCCGGCAAGGCGAAGGTGGCAGCCCAGGCGGTTACACGGGCCTCGTTCAGCGGTGCCAACACTGAATTCGGCGAGGCGGAGGGCTTCTACCTGCAGTACAACCGGGTCCACAAGGCGCTTGTCTCGCTCTCCAAGTCGCTGGGCGATCAGATCGAGATGTTGAGCATCGCCGTGCATGGCGCGGACGTTGGCTTCAACAACCTGGAGGAGGAGCAGCGACGGCGGTTCCATTCGATCCAGACTCGTGTCTACCAGGAGCAGCAGGAGCAGGAGAAGCAGCAGGCTCGGTGGGAAGCGCAGCAGAAGCAGGGCAAGGAGCCCGGAGAGAAGAGCGGCGAGCCCGAGCGGGCGCGTGACGACAAGAAGACCATCGATCCGAAGGGGCTGAGGTGATCGCTGATGGGTGAGAATGAGAAGAACCTCACTCCTGAGAAGCAGCAGGCGCAGGACACAGCGCAGATCCAGAATGGGTTTGGCGCTACCGACGCGCTCGAGCACTTCGCGATCGTGATGGACCGCATCGGCTTCGGCGGCGGCTCCGGTCCAGGCGGATACTTCGGCACGACGGACTTCGAAAAGAAGCAGCTCAACGAGATGCTCGACCTCATCGAGGACTCTAACCCGGAGGACCTGGAGACGGCGGGCGAGGCTCTCTTGACGGCGAAGGACGCCCTCAACAGGGCTGCGAAGGACCTTGCCGACCACGTCACCAGCTCGGAGTCGGACTGGAAGGGCGAGGCCGCCACCGAGTTCAGCAGGTTCGGAAAGGCGCTCGCCGCGCACGCCGCGGACCTGGCCACATTCGCCAACGCCGCCGGCACGCAGATGAAGGTCGCAAGCACGGGCCTCGCCTCGGTGAGAAACTCCATGCCGCGGGAGCGCGACACTCGGCTGTTCGGAAAGAAACCCGAAGCGTTTGCGCTGGCCCCGGCCAAGGAGACCAACCCGGAGTACATCGAGGCCGTGAAGGTGGAGGAGAACCGCCAGGAGGCCATCAACCAGATGAACCGCCTGGCCTCGTTCTACGCGGTTTCCGAGTCGTCTCTGGCGGGGCAGGAAGCGCCGAAGTTTCCGGGGATGCTGAATGCGGATGTGCCCCGGCCAAGGTCTCAGATTGTCGGGGAGGGGGACTCGGGCGCAACTGCCACGGGTGCCGAGTCATCCACGGTACCCGCAGAGCGGTCACTCTTGGCCAAAGCGGACTCCAGCGGCACGGATGGCGCCTCCAAGGTGGATTCCGTTGGAACAGTCGCGCCCGTTCCGGACCGGAACACGTCGATGGAGATCGACAGCGTCGCGACGCCGCCGGCTCCCACCACAAGCCCTGGCGCTGCGCCGCCCCCTTCTGCCACCGGTCCGGTAGGCCCTGCGAATGGTCAGGTTCCTCCGATGGCGAGCGGGTTCGCGAACCCCGTTCGAGGTGGTGTGCCGCGGGCAACGGGTAAGTCGAGCGCACCCAGGGCCGGTGGCACGGGCCAGAGCGCAGTCGGACGGCCTGGCGCCGCTGGAAGCGGTCCCGCGGCAGCGGGGCGTGCTGGAGCAGTTGGTCGGCCGGGCCCGATGGGTACAGGTCCCGCGGCGGGACGTGCCAACGCTGGCGGAGCCGCAGGCCGGACTCCCGTGGCCGGTAGACCGGGTGCGGCAGGTCAGCCCATGGCCGGACGTACAGGCACAGGCGGGACTGCTGGTCCTCGCGCGGGTCGTGCGGGTCGTGCGGACGGCATCGTGGGCGGTACGCCGCAGCGTGCCGCGACGGGCTCCGCCGGATCTCGCATCCCACGGGGAACGGTCATCGGCGGTGAGGGAGCGGCACCCGGACGTGCCGCTGCGAGGCCCAGCCAGTCCGGAGTCGTCGGGGCAAATCCTGCGAACAGCGCCCCCCGATCCACTGGACGGGGCACCCCGAGCTCGAACGGAGTCGTTGGCACACCGCGTAACGGCGCGCCCGGCTCACGGCCAGGCGCTGGAGGCTTCACCGCAGGCGGTGCAGGCTTTGTCGGCGGCCGCCCAGGCCAACGTCAGTCCGGTGATGAGGAGCAGGAGCGCACCGGATCAGCACGTCCGGACTACCTGACGGACGACGAAGAGACATGGACGGCACGCCGGCGTGGCGCCGTGCCGCCGGTGATCGACTAAGCACAGGGAAGGTTCGGAAGTCAGGATGACGGCAGGAATGGGCCAGGCCCGAAAGCACAGTGAGTCTCGTACTTTGCGGCGAGGCCTGCTCTGCACACTGGCTGCGGTTGGCATGTGGACCGTGGCCATCGCAGGCGTGGCTCCGGCCGCCGTTGCCGCGGATGTGCAGTCGAAGCAGTGGTACCTGAAGGCGATGGGTGCCGAGGACATCTGGAAGTCCGCCACCGGGAAAGGCATCAAGGTCGCCGTCATCGACACCGGTGTCAACCCGTCCACGCCTTCGCTGAAGGGACAAGTCCTGAAGGGACTTGATCTCTCGGAGACTAAAGGCGAAGCGACAGACGACTACAGCGGCCATGGGACGACCATGGCCGAGTTGATCGCCGGCACCGGCAAGGGCGGTGGCCTCCAGGGTCTCGCACCCGGCGCAAAGATCATCCCAATGCGGATCTCGGACACCGGGCGTCAGAACGAGCAGTCGGTGAATGCGCATGACGCAGAGGATGCCATCCGGGCTGCGGTAGACAGCGAAGCGCAGATCATCAACATGTCGTTCGCTAGCGACTACCTGAGCCCCGAGGAGATTGAGGCGGTGAAGTATGCGGAGAGGAAGGGGAAATTGTTCTTCGCAGGCGTTGGAAACAGTGCGAAGAAGGGCAACAAGCCGCAGTACCCGGCCAGCTACCCAGAAGTTGTCGGCGTCGCCGCAATCGACAGCGATGGCCGCGTTGCCGACTACTCGCAGCACGGTGACTTCGTGGACATCGCCGCTCCCGGTAACGACATCCCGCGCTGGTGCAACACGAAATTTGAGAGCTACTGCGATGGCGATGGCGGAACCAGTTCGGCTACCGCCATCACCTCCGCTTCCGCCGCCCTGATCTGGTCCGCCCACCCGGACTGGACCGCGAACCAGGTCCTCCGCGTCATGTTCGAAAGCGCAGCTCAGGCGGAGGGCTCGAAGAAGGGCACCGTCAGCAACTACCTCGGCCACGGCGTTGTCCGCCCCGGCGCCCACATCAACCGCGGCCTCGGCAAGCCCGGCGACCCGAACCTCAGCCCCCTGACCAACAAGAAGACTTCAGGATCGACTGCCTCACCCGCCCCCTCTGCACCAGCTTCATCACAAGGCCCCAAGGGCAAGTCGGGTGACGACGCAGTCGTGGCAGGCTCCAGCAAGAGCACTGATGACGGCGGTCAGTTGGGGCTCATCATCGGGATCGGCGCAGCCGTGGTGATCGCAGTCGGCGCCTTCGCTGTGATCCGCAAGCGTCGCAGTACCTGACCGAACGGCGGTGCCACAAAGGCCCGTTCAGACCTTCACCTCACGTTGTGCTTCATCTCGCTATTACCTAGTGAGGCACAACGTAGCCAGTCACAAAAGTAGTTCAGAAGGGAAACGTAACCGTGTCACAGGGCCAGCGGCTTTCAGACCAGCAAGTCATCCAGCTCGAGAAGCAGCTCTTCGAGAAGTTCAACTCGATCAAGGGCCAGCTCCAGCAGATTCAGGGCACGATCGACAGTCTTGAGGGCCAGTGGAAGGGTATCGGCGCCGGGGCCTTCAACAAGAAGCAGCAGGAGATCAACACCTCGATGGTGGGTCTCGGCAACATCCTTGCGAAGTTCCTCGAGGCGATGAGCAGCTCGAGGAAGATCAAGGACGGCACGGAGGACGACGTCCGCGCTGCCGTGCAGGCCATCAACGTCGACCTCGGTGTCGGCACCAACGCTGCTCCGAAGTCCGGCATCAGCGGCCTCTAAACCGCGGGGCGCACTCGATCTCGGCGCGCGAAAGCCGAGTGACCACGACACGTGAGATGAGGGAATCATGGGTATGAACTCGGGAGACGAGCTCGTCGTCAAGTACGACGGCCTCGACCTGGCGGCGACCACGCTCGGCAACCAGGCCAAGAAGCTCGAAGAGGACCTGCGGGAGATCAAGACCGCTATGGCCACCGTTGCTGCCGGCTGGGAGGGCGAGGCGCACAACGCCTACGTCCAGGAGCAGGTGAAGTGGGACAGGGAGGCTGCGGACATCCACCGCGCCCTCATGCAGATCGGCCAGGTCGTCGCGAACGCGGGCGGCGACTACATGGGCGGCGACAAGAAGGCTGCCAGCTACTTCGCCTGAGGTGCTTCCGGCCGAAGCCGGCGCATCGGGACCCTGACCGGGGGTGGGCACGCGCAGGGGGTGCCCACCCGATCGTCCGTTCCGATGCGAGAGACCCCGGGAGCCGCACAGGCGGTTTCCGGGGTCTCTCCTGTTTGCTCGGGTGCAAAGGACGTTATGCGGCCGCCTTGCAGTCCACCGAGTCCGCCACGGATTTCGCGTAGGCGAGCAGCAGCTTCTTGGCCGCGTCGGCGTCCGAGAACTTCTTGTCGTAGATGAGGACCCTGATGAAGAGGTCCCGCTCGGGATGCTTCTTTTCAGCCACCGGGCAGGAGACGAGACGGACGCCGCCCCGGTTGCTCCAGACGTACGTTCCGTCCTCGCTGGTGTGCTCATCGAGGTCGACGAACGGGTTGCTGTGGGCCACCTTTGTCAAGGAGTCGCCCTTCTTCCACTCCGAGAAGGCGCTGAGTGCAAGGGTGTCGTCGACGACTACCTCGCAGTGCGTGCGTCCTACCTCTCGCGACTGCGCACGCGTCTCCAGGGTCTTGCCGCTCTTGGGCAGTACGGCGTCGAGCGAGGCGGTCGGCACCGGTGTGCCGCAGAGGTCCGGCGGCGGAGTGAAGGACCGCTTCTCCTCCGGTTCCGAGCAGGCTGTGAGCAGTAGTGCGAGCTGTGCGGCCACCACGAGCGCTGAGAGCCGACGCGCCGTCGGCCGTCTCGGAGCCGGGTCCGGCTGTGCCGCCACTTGTCCGGGGGCTGTAGACATGCTGGCAGTGGTCATGCGGGGGGAACCTCCGTGGTCAGGTGGTCTGCCATGTGCCTGACGTTTGTGGCGGCGTCCGAGAAACCGTCGTCGCGCCCCTTCGTAGCCCAGTCAGCGACCTGGTCCTGGTAGTTGTGCCCATGGGCCTTGGCTGCCTCAATGGCCGCGATCTGGCTCTGCGCCCCGCTCTGCTCTTTGCCCTTTTCCCACAGACCGGCCGACTCCTTGCTGGCTTCGGTCAGCACATCGGTCTCGGACTGCTGGAAGATGTGCTCGAGAACCATGCTGCTGACGGTACTCGTAACGCCGCTGGCGACCGCACCGCCTACAGGTGTGGCGATGAAGCTCACACCGACGCCGATTCCGGTGCTGAGACCTCCGGACCACGCATTCTTCTGCTGGGCGACCGAGTCGGAGAACTCCTTCGCCTCCTCGGCGGCCGGGCCCAGCACGGCTTCCTGCATACCGATGGTGAGCGATCCGCTCACCTCCCCGGAACGGCGGGCGATCGCCTCGATCGTGTTCTCGGGCGACTGCGGATACCGCTGGTCCGCGGGTAGATCCGGATTGAGGTGGTAGTCCATGAGGTCGGCCATGTAGGCCTTCTGGCCGACTTCCACGGCCGCGTAGCCATCGGGACTCTGTCCCACGGTGACCAGGAAGGCCGAGACGTCCTTGTGGTCGAGGTCGGCTTGGGCGCCTGCGAGGGGGAATAGCTTCTCGGTGTTCCCGAGAGAGTCGTCCGAAATTGCACGGTTGATATCCGGCAGGTACTCCGAGGCGATCTGCCCCATGCTGTCGGACATGTGGGCGTAGTCCGTGAGCCGCTTGGGGTCCTCCTCGACAGACGCGACGATGTCCGCCATCAGCTTGGCCTGCGCATCCGAGTGCGGCGGGAGGTCCGCCGTCGGCATCTCGCCCGCGGGGTGTCCGGTCGTCGCGGCTTCCAGCGCCATCGCCAGGTTGTTGCGCCCCGCGATGCTCTCCTCGCGGTCCTTGTCGTAGTCATGCGGCCAGTCACGCTCTTCGAAGAAGTACTCGAAGTTGCTGAGAGATCGCTTGTCGTCCTTGCCTTCCACCTTGAAGTCGTGGTCCTCGTCCTTCGTGACGAACGTGTCGCCGAAGAACTCGGTGGCCGCGTCGGGGCTGTTGGCGAGAGCCTTGAAGTAACCGGTCATCGGGTCCCAGCCGGAGTCGGTTCCCGTGTGGTTCAGCTGCGGATCCATGCCCATGGGCTGCCAGGCGACATGGGCGCCGTTGTGGGTGAGCTTCTTCTCCGCTGCGACGAGCTTGTTGCCGTACTCGTTCAGGAACTTGTCGTCGTAGTCGCCCCACCGCATCAGGTTGCTCATGACCTGGCCGCCGAAAGGCATGCCGCCGTTCTTCTCCAGTGGCCTGTCGGCGAAGGAGACGACGTCCCGCTTCCATGTCTCCATGGCGGCTGTGTCACTCTGGCTGGCGGTCGCCAGTGTCAGGCTCAGACTCTTCTGGAGGTCGTCCATCTGGTCCCGGCGCTCGTGCATCAGCTCCGGGTTGACCATGGGCTTGTTGAGATCGGCCCAGAAGTCCAGGGTGCCCTTGCCACCGAGGTTCGTGGCGAACCGCTCGGCGAAGAGGTCGTCGTTGGCGTACTTCTTGAGGCCGGCGTTCAGCTGGTCGAATTCCTTGACCGTGAGGTCCTCGGGATTCTTCTTCGCGATCCTGGCCAGGTCGTCGGCCTCCTTGAGCGCGTCAGCGGCCGCGTCCCGGTTCGCGTAGTTGGCGTCGGAGAAGCCGAGCTTGCTCTGGTCGACGAGCGCCTTGAGGACCTTGGTCGCGGAGCTGTCGCTCTGGGTCGCCCCGTCCAGGAGCTTCTGCACCTCGTCCCGCAGGGCCGTCACGTCCGACTCGGTGTGGTCGGGGACGCTCGTTCCTTTGGCGGCGCGGTCGGGATGGATGTTCATGGTGACCGTGAAGCCGCCGCTGGCCGTGGACACGACAGTCAGGTTCTTCTTGAGCCCACGATCGATCGCGTCCTTGAGCTTGGTCTGGTAGTCCTTCAGCTCGCTGCAGGTGTCCCTCAGGATGTTGCGGATCGACGTGGCCTGGGTGTGCGCATCGGCGAACTCACCGGCCGTTCTGCCGATGAACTGCTTGGAAATTTTCTCGTTCTCGCCTGTCCAGTTCGCCTTGTTCGCCTGTTCGCGGAGCCCATCGTCGGCGTCCTCCTTCAGGCTTGCCAGCTTGCCGATCAGGGTCGTCCAGTCGGTGACGGCTTCGTCGAGAAGGCCGAACTTCGCGAAACGAAGGGTTTCAAGATCCATGACTAGTCCTTGTCCTTCTTCTTCTCGCCGTAGATCGGGTTCTTCTCGCCCGGCTGTCCGACGCGTTCGTCGAATCCGCTGTCCAGCGCGGCGATGCTGCTCAGCTGCCCGGTGATGTAGTGCTCGTCGTCCTTGTGGATCTTCTTGGTCACCCGCATGTGGTTCGAGATGTGGGAGCAGGCGTCCCGGAGGGAGCCGAGCTGTTCGTCCCATCGCTTGGCTACGTGGGCGAGCCCTGCGCCGAGTTCGAAGCCCTGGGTCTTGAGGTCCTCAGCGGACTTGGAGCTGCTGGGGCCGGCCACACGCGCCTCGTCGTACAAACGGTTGAACAATTTGAACGCGTTGGTGCCGATCTTCGCGAGATCGGTTTCGGAAGCCGTGAGGTCGCCGTGAGTGCCACTGCCTCCACCGCCCTCGTCGGGTACCCGGTTCAGCTGCATCTGCTCCGACTGACGCCCGGCTGCCTGCGTCTTGAGCTGTTCCCACTCGTCCCACGCCATCTGCCACACCTTTCCGGTTCTTCACGTGGCACTTCAAGAGGAAGTGTTTGCGGTTCCTGTGCTCACTTTGTGCAGGGGCCCTCTGAGGCGTCGGCGCGCAGGTCGAAGTAGATCGGCGTCATGCCCTCCGGAACCGGCTGCTCGGGCGACGGCTCGGCCGTCACCTTCAGGCAGGTGGTGCCGTCCGGACTGCTCACCTCGTAGTGCTCCACGTTGCCCTTCGGCTCCAGCTCGCCCGAACGCCACACCAGACTGGCTGTCGGGTCGTCCTTCTCCGGTCCGTCGAGCTGTGGGTTTATGCGCTCGTTCCACGAGCCGTCGTCCGGGTCGAACACCGGGGACATCATCGAGCCGTCCATCCACTCAGCCACGGCGACGGTCCGCTCCAGCACTTCCGCCTGACCGGCCCCGTCGGGCCGGTCCCGGTCGTTGAGCTGGAAGTTGGTCCAGGAACCGTAGAACGCCAGGCCGGCCGCCGCGAAACAGAACAGCCGCTGGACGAGGAACCCGGCGTCGGAGGGCTCGGCAGCGGCAGGGTCGGCGTGCCGCCGTGCCTGGAACCGCCACCAGATCGCCCGGTGATCGGCGAGGCCGAGCGCGATGAACGCCACGCCGAAGGTCACCATGAACACTGCAAATCCTGTCATGTTCCTGATTCCTCTCTCGGGGCGGCCCCACCGCGGCTCGACGGCCGACGGCCTCCGGCCGCCAGTGCGGGCACGCGCCGGGCCTTCGTGGACGCCCAGCCTCTGCGCGGCGGGCCGTGAGGCGTCGCGTGCTTCTTGTGTGCGTCACGGGGCCAGAGCAGCTCCCCTTGTCTGCAACGCCGCGCGTGCGTCGGCTTCGGCGGTGCGACCTGGGCCGGGGAGCGCCCCTCTCGGTGACAGGCGCTCCACGACCCTGACGGACGACGTGTCATGGCTTCGTGAGCCGTGGCAGCCGATCGGGGAAGTCCACTGCTTCGAGGAACACGCCGCCGGCAGCGGCGCAGTTGGTCGCCGTGACGAGAACGCGTCTCCTTGCTGTCGCTCGCACGGCGCCGCTACGCCCTTCCTGCCGCGGTGCCCGGAAGGGCTCCCGGACCACACGGCGCCCCTTCGGCCGCCAGGACCCGGTTCGTCCGGCGACGGTTGTCGTGCCGCGTCGCTCCGCCACATTCCGGCGGCACGGGAGAGCCGAGGGCGCCGGGTACTGCACGCCGGGTGCGCGCGGTCACTGAGGATCCCCCAGCCACCCTGTCTGCACCAGCGGCTTCCCCCGCTGGCGTGACACGAAAATGCCACGCCCCTCAGGCATCGGCCGCATGCGGACGCCGAGCACCTCCCCCTCTTGCGGGTCGCCGGAGAGCAGGAGGCCCTGTGCGCCGAGTTCCATCATCCGTTGCAGGAACGGCTCGTACGCCGCGCGGCTCGCTCCCGCCGAGTTGCGCGCGATAATGAAGCGGACACCGACGTCACGCGCGAAGGGCAGCTGCTCCGTGAGCTTGGCCAGCGGGTTGCCGCTCGACGTGGACACGAGGTCGTAGTCGTCGACGACCACGAAGACGTCCGGGCCCTGCCACCAGCTCCGGTCGCGGAGCTGCTGTGCCGTGACGTCGGCGGACGGCGCACGGCGCTGCATCAGGTCCGCCAGCGCGTCGACGTGATGGTCCATGTTGTTGGACATCGGCACGTACTCGGCCAAGTGAGTGGCGGGGGTGACGTCGAGCAGGGCGCGCCGGTTGTCGATCACGAAGAACTTGGCGGCGTTGCCGTCGTACCGTTCCGTCAACTGCTTGATGAGCAGGCGCAGCAGGTTCGACTTGCCGGACTCGCTCTCACCGAACACCAGGAAGAACGGGTCACGGCCGAAGTCGGCGAACACGGGCTCCAGGTTGTTCTCGTCGATCGCGAACGACACTCCGCGCCGGGGTTCGGCGAACCCTGCGGGAAGCTGGTGCCCGGGGAGCTCGCGCGGGAGCAGACGCACCTTCGGGGCGGAGGGGCCAGGCCAGTGGCGGCTGACCTCCTGCACCATCGCGGTGGTCGCCTCGGAGAGGTCGCTGTCGGACTGGATGCCGTCGATGCGCGGCACCGACGCCATGAAGTGCAGCTTCTCGGGCACCAGACCGCGACCGGGGACTCCCGCCGGCACGTTGATCGCGAGCTTGCGGTCCACCTCCGAGTCCATGGTGTCGCCCAGACGGAGTTCCAGGCGGTTCATCAGGTGGTCCTTGATGTTGGAGCGCACATCCATCGACCGGGATGCCGTGAGAATCACGTGGATGCCGTAGCCGAGCCCGCGCGCCGCCATGTCGACGACCGCGGATTCCAGCCCCTCGTAGTCCGTGCGGAAGTTGCCCCAGCCGTCGATGACCAGGAAGACGTCGCCCCACGGCTGGTCCGACACGGAGATCTCACCGCGGCTGCGGAGCCTGCGGTACGTGGCGATCGAGTCGATTCCGGCGCTGCGGAAGTACTCCTCGCGCCGGGAGAGGATGCCGTAGACCTCGGCCACGGTGCGGCGGACGCGCTCGGGGTCCAGGCGCGAGGCTACCCCGCCGACGTGCGGCAGGCCCGTTATGGACGACATGCCGCCACCACCGAAGTCCAGCCCGTAAAACTGCACTTCTCGCGGCGTGTGCGTCAGCGCGAAGGCCGAGATGAGGGTCCTCAGCAGCGTCGACTTGCCGGACTGCGGGCCGCCGACGATCTGCATGTGGCCGGCCGCCCCGGAGAAGTCCCGGTAGAGCACATCACGGCGCTGCTCGAAGGGCTTGTCGACGACGCCCAGCGGGACGACGAGCTTGCCCGCGCCCTCGAATCCCGGCTGCGTCAGTCCGCGTCCCTCCACTTCGGCGAGACCCGGCAGGATCTCGTCCAGCGGCGGCGGGTTGTCCAGCGGCGGCAGCCACACCTGGTGGGCCTCGGCGCCGCGGCCTTCCAGCCGGCGCACGATGACGTCGAGGACGGAGTCGGCCAGAGCGTCGTCCTCCTGCGTCCGCGCGTCGGGGATGCGCGGCTGCGCGGTCGGTTCGACGTAGCGGACGGGGACCGGGGCCGCGGTGAACGGGACGGGCCGCCGGTCGACGGGCAGCGGGCCTCCGGGCACGGCGGCGTGCTGGTTCGTGCGGTACACGCCCGAGACGTACGCCGCCTTGAAGCGGACCATCTCGTCGGTGCCGTACTTCAGGAAGCCCGAACCGGGGACGTTCGGCAGGGTGTACGCGTCGGGCACACCGATCGCGGCGCGGGACTCGGCCGCGGAGAAGGTACGCAGACCGACGCGGTACGACAGATACGTCTCCAGACCGCGCAGCCTCCCCTCCTCCAACCGCTGTGAGGCCAGCAGCAGATGGACGCCGAGCGACCGTCCGATACGGCCGATCTGGACGAACATCTCGATGAAGTCCGGCATGGCGGTGAGGAGTTCGCTGAACTCGTCGATGACGATGACGAGCGAGGGGACCGGCTGGAGCGGGGCTCCCGCGGCACGCGCCTTCTCGTAGTCGTGGATGTTGGCGTAGTTGCCCGCGTCGCGCAGCATCTCCTGGCGGCGGTTGAGCTCACCGCGGATGGAGTCGCCCATGCGGTCCACCAGTGTCAGGTCGTCCGCGAGGTTGGTGATCACCGCGGCGACGTGCGGCATTTGCGACATACCGGCGAAGGTCGCGCCACCCTTGAAGTCCGCGAGGACGAAGTTGAGCGTTTCCGACGAGTGGGTGACCGCGAGGCCCAGCACCAGCGTCCGCAGCAGCTCGGACTTTCCGGAACCGGTCGCGCCTACGCACAGGCCGTGCGGACCCATGCCCTCCTGCGCAGCCTCCTTGAGGTCCAGCATCACGGGGGCGCCGTCCTCGCCCACGCCGATCGGGACGCGCAGCCGTTCCGACTGGGACCGGGGCCGCCAGGTGCGCGCGACGTCCACGGACGCCGCGTCACCGAGATTCAGCAGATCCGTGAAGTCGAGGTTGGCCAGCAGCGGTTCGTCGTCGTCACCGCCGGTGGCCACCTGCAGCGGCGCGAGCTGGCGGGCGAGCGCCTCGGCGGCCTCGATGCTGAGCCGGTCGGGCGTCCCGTCATACACCAGGCCGTGTCCCGACTCCAGTTGAAGCGAGTCGGGGTGCACGACCACGGACAGACCGCCGCGGGCCCCGGTGACCTCGCCAGGTACGACCTCGATGACCGTCACGCCCTGCAGCCCTTCCGCTGCCGCGAGCGCCGACATGGGGGGTACCGACTGGCCATCCAGTACGACGATGATGTGCGGTTGATCCAGCAGAGGCTGGCCGCCGCCGAAGCGGGGCCGGCCATCGAAGCGCCCGGCGAGCATGTCGTCCAGGTCGCGTGCGTCGGTGGTGATGAGGCGGCGGCTGCCCGCGCCGTCGCTGCTGCCCGGGGCCTGGACGTGCGGAAGCCACTTCGCCCACTCCCAATGCGATGCCGTCTCGCGCCCGGTGGCGATGGCGACGACCAGGTCTTCGGGGGAGTGCAGGGAGGCGAGCGAGCCGACCATCGCGCGGGCCGTGGCGCGGACGGACTCGGCGTCGCCGCTGACCGTCAGGTGATAGAAGGCGCGCAGCGAGACGGCCATGGGCAGGCCGTCCAGCGTGCCGTGCGCCGTCAGGAACTGCTGCATCGCCCCCGCGGTGAGCGGCTCCAGCTCGTCAACGGGCGCCGTCTCGGGGGCGATGAGGGGGGTCGCGAGCTGTTGGCTGCCCAGGCCGATGCGCACCTGTCCGAAGTCGTCGTCGCCGACGCGGCGCTCCCAGACCCGGCTGCCCTCGGCGACCAACGCCCACAACTGCTCCGGGGACGGGTGGAGATAGAACTGCGCGTCGCGCTGCAGGTGCGCGGTCCTCAGGACCGACCGCCTGGTCTGAGTCAGGTACTTCAGGTAGTCGCGCCGCATGTCGGCGAGCTGTCCCTGGGTGCCGCGCCGGTAGCGGACCAGCATCGCGATGGCCATGCCGACTGTCGACGCGATCATCACCATGCCCATGATCCGCATGATCGGATTCGGGGTCATGAAGAAGAAGACGACAGAGCCACCCATACCCAGCATCGGCAGCAACTGCATCAGCGCCCCCTCCTGCTGCCCTCTCGGCAGCTCGGGCGGGGGTTGCAACTGCACCTGCTCGCTGGGCACTTCGGAGGGCAGTGCCCGAGGTGGGCGCTTGACGACGATCTGGCTCACAGCTCACCAATTCCCTTGCCGGATGGAAATGTTCCTATCGGCGCCCCCGTGGCGACGGGTTCCATCCGCGGGGAGGGATCCTACTTGCGTGGCCGGTGAACGGTTGGCGGTAGGGTGGCGCGACGCGTTTGCTCGCCAGTGAACTACCGCAAAAAAAGGGGTCATTCGGGGAGCAAAGCGAGTCTCACGATCCATGAGAACCACGAGGGGAAGCAGCACGTGAGTATGACGGCCCCAGCGGCGGCCACCGGAACCGGTCACCCGGCTCCCGGAGCTCCGTCCAGCGGCGGAACCGGTTTCTGCCGAGTCACGGTCGTCGCGCCGGACGGTCGCGTCGACGTGGCACTGCCCGAAGACATCCCGGTCGCCGATCTCCACCCGGAGATCCTCCGTCTGTCCGGACAGAGCCCGGCGGAGGGTGCCCCGGTCGGGTACCACCTGGTGCGTCGCGACGGAACCGTGCTCGACAGCGCGCGCTCCCTGGCGGCCCAGCGCATCCTCGACGGCGAGCTTCTGTCGCTGCGGCCCTTCGCCGAATCTCTGCCCCCGGCGGTCTTCGACGACGTCTCCGATGCCGTGGCGTCCGCCGTCGCACGCGATCGCACGCTCTGGAACGACAGCCTGATGCGCGGCGCCGGGCTCTTCGGTGGGTCCGTCCTGCTCGTACTGCTCGCCTTCGTGCTGTGGACCGCCGACCCCCGGCACGATATGCACGGTCTGCCGGGCATCCTGGCCACCGTCACCGGAGTACTGCTGCTCGCGCTCGCCGGCGTACGTGCACGGGTGTACGACGACCGAGCCTCCTCCGTCGCCCTGGGCATCGGCTCAATGGCCAACGCCGCTGTCGCCGGTGCCGGACTGCTGCCGCTGGGGGACGGGCAGGGCATCGGCAAGCTGCAGTTCCTGCTCGCCTGTGCTGCCGTGCTGGTCGCTTCGGTGATCCTGATGATCGTCGCCCCTGGCGGAGACGGGCCTTTCGTCGCATTCGTCTTCGCCGCCGCCGTCGGCCTGCTGGTGACCTTCGCCGCGATCACGACCAGGATGGAGCCGGCTGAGACCGCCGCGGTGTGCGCCTCCCTCGCCGTGGGAGCTCTTGCCTTCCTGCCCGGTCTCTCCACGCGTTTCGCCCGCCTCCCCATCGGATTCGAGCCCCCCCGTACGGCCGTCGGCGACTACGGAACCGACCCCGTGCCCCAGGGGCCGGTCGATGCCGAACGCATCGCGGCGATGGCCCGGCGCGGCCACGAGCTGCTGGTCGGCCTGGTCGGCGGCTGTGCGCTGGTGGCTGTGGGTGCCGCAGCGGTGCTCGGCTTCTCCGGCAACGTGTGGGGCCAGCTGCTCGCCCTCGCCACCGGCATCGCCATGCTGATGCGCGCGCACCTGTTCCGCTATACGGCACAGGTCGGCTGCGCCCTGGCAGCGGGCCTCGGCGCACTGACGCTGCTCGGTCTCGGGCTGTGCCTGAATCCGCCGAGGGGGCTGATGATCGATGCCCTGAAGGGCGATGGCGCGGCGCTCGACATCCGTACGGTCTGGCTCACCGCCGCGGTCGCCGCGGTCGCCGCGATGATCACCGCCATCGGGCTGATCGTGCCGCGCAAGGGCGTCACGCCCTTCTGGGGCCGCTCTCTGGAGATCGCGGAAGCTTTTGTGCTGCTGACGCTTGTACCGCTGTGCCTCGCGGTCTTCGACGTCTACCACTCCATCCGTGCGATGACCTCCTGACACACTGGTACGCTGTGTGACGGCCGTTTGTGTACGCGACCTCCGGAGTCCTGACAGGGCTCTGCGGTCTGCGCTCATCGGACCTTCGCCTCCGAGTCACGGAAGCTCCCCTGAGATCAAGACCAGGGGCACTCGTGGGCGCATCGAACACCAAGAGGAGTACCGAGTGTCTCTCGACGCCGCTACGAAGAAGCAGATCATGTCCGAGTTCGGCACCAAGGAGGGCGACACCGGCTCCCCCGAGGTGCAGGTCGCGATGCTCTCCCGCCGTATCTCGGACCTGACCGAGCACCTCAAGACGCACAAGCACGACCACCACTCCCGCCGTGGTCTGCTGATCCTGGTGGGCCAGCGTCGCCGTCTGCTGCAGTACCTGGCCAAGAAGGACATCCAGCGCTTCCGCGCGCTGGTCGACCGCCTCGGCATCCGCCGTGGCGCGGCCGGCGGCGCCAAGTAAGACGTCGTGGTAGGGAGCGGTTCCCACTCATAGGGGGCCGCTCCCTTTGCTGTACGTGCGCGACGTACCGGACGGCAATTAGTCTGGTCGCACAACGCAATACCAGAACACCGCAAGACCGAACGAGCGAGAAGCCGCCTCCCCGCCGCCGGTCCTCGGTAGTGGCCCCCGGAGAACCACACCCCGGGTGCTTCGATCGAAGACCGGCCCGCAGAACGAGGGCTTCTCGGCCACCGTCCCCCGCCACACGGGCGAGGGGACGAAGACGAGGAGAAAACGCTAGTGGAGAACGAGACCCACTACGCCGAGGCCGTTATTGACAACGGATCCTTCGGCACCCGCACCATCCGCTTCGAGACGGGCCGACTGGCCCGTCAGGCCGCCGGCTCCGCCGTCGCCTACCTGGACGACGAGACCATGGTCCTGTCGGCCACCACCGCTTCCAAGAAGCCCAAGGACCAGCTCGACTTCTTCCCCCTGACGGTGGACGTCGAGGAGCGGATGTACGCAGCCGGCAAGATTCCCGGCTCCTTTTTCCGTCGTGAGGGCCGGCCCTCCGAGGACGCGATCCTCACCTGCCGCCTGATCGACCGCCCGCTGCGCCCGTCCTTCAAGAAGGGCCTGCGCAATGAGATCCAGGTCGTCGAGACGATCATGGCGCTCAACCCCGACCACCTGTACGACGTGGTCGCGATCAACGCCGCCTCCTGCTCCACGCAGCTGGCCGGCCTGCCCTTCTCCGGCCCGATCGGCGGCACCCGTGTCGCCCTGATCAAGGGCCAGTGGGTCGCCTTCCCGACGCACACCGAGCTCGAGGACGCCGTCTTCGACATGGTGGTCGCCGGTCGCGTCCTGGAGGACGGTGACGTCGCGATCATGATGGTCGAGGCCGAGGCCACCACGAAGACCATCGAGCTCGTCAAGGGCGGCGCCGAGGCGCCGACCGAGGAGATCGTGGCCGCGGGTCTCGAGGCCGCGAAGCCCTTCATCAAGGCCCTGTGCAAGGCGCAGTCGGACCTCGCCGCCAAGGCCGCCAAGCCGACCGGCGAGTTCCCGACCTTCCTCGACTACGAGGACGACGTCCTCGAGGCGCTGACCGCCGCGGTCAAGAGCGAGCTCGCCCAGGCGCTCACGATCGCGGGCAAGCAGGAGCGCGAGGCCGAGCTGGACCGCGTCAAGGAGATCGCCGCTGAGAAGCTGCTCCCGCAGTTCGAGGGCCGCGAGAAGGAGATCTCCGGTGCCTACCGCGCGCTGACCAAGAAGCTGGTCCGCGAGCGCGTCATCAAGGACAAGGTCCGTATCGACGGCCGTGGCGTCACGGACATCCGTACGCTCGCCGCCGAGGTCGAGGCCATCCCGCGCGTGCACGGCTCGGCGCTGTTCGAGCGTGGTGAGACCCAGATCCTGGGCGTCACCACCCTCAACATGCTCCGTATGGAGCAGCAGCTGGACACCCTCTCCCCGGTGACCCGCAGGCGCTACATGCACAACTACAACTTCCCGCCGTACTCCGTCGGTGAGACCGGCCGCGTCGGTTCGCCGAAGCGCCGCGAGATCGGCCACGGTGCGCTCGCCGAGCGCGCCATCGTGCCGGTGCTGCCGACGCGCGAGGAGTTCCCGTACGCCATCCGCCAGGTCTCCGAGGCGCTGGGCTCCAACGGCTCGACGTCCATGGGCTCGGTCTGCGCCTCCAGCATGTCGCTGCTGAACGCCGGTGTGCCGCTCAAGGCCTCCGTCGCCGGTATCGCCATGGGCCTGATCTCCGAGGAGATCGAGGGCGAGACCCACTACGTCACCCTCACCGACATCCTCGGTGCGGAGGACGCCTTCGGTGACATGGACTTCAAGGTCGCCGGTACGAAGGACTTCGTCACCGCGCTTCAGCTCGACACCAAGCTCGACGGCATCCCCGCCTCGGTCCTGGCCGCCGCGCTGAAGCAGGCCCGCGACGCCCGCCTCCACATCCTCGATGTGATGAACGAGGCCATCGACGTCCCGGACGAGATGTCCCCCAACGCCCCGCGGATCATCACGGTCAAGATCCCGGTGGACAAGATCGGTGAGGTCATCGGCCCCAAGGGCAAGATGATCAACCAGATCCAGGAGGACACCGGCGCCGACATCACGATCGAGGACGACGGCACCATCTACATCGGTGCCCAGCAGGGCTCGCAGGCCGAGGCCGCCCGTGCCACGATCAACGCGATCGCCAACCCGACCATGCCGGAGGTCGGCGAGCGCTACCTGGGTACGGTCGTCAAGACCACCACCTTCGGTGCGTTCGTCTCCCTCATGCCGGGCAAGGACGGCCTGCTGCACATCTCGCAGATCCGCAAGCTCGCCGGTGGCAAGCGTGTGGAGAATGTCGAGGACGTGGTCGCGGTCGGCTCCAAGGTCCAGGTCGAGATCGCCGAGATCGACTCCCGCGGCAAGCTCTCCCTGATCCCCGTGATCGAGGGCGAGGACGCCGAAGACAAGAAGGACGACACCGACAAGTGACGTCGCGTAGTTCCCGTGTGACGGCCCGCACCTCCTCGGAGGCGCGGGCCGTCGCCCGTACCCAAACGCTCCTCAAGGGCGAGCACGGCATCGGCACGGTTCGCCGCACCGTCCTGCCCGGCGGCCTCCGCGTCGTCACCGAGACCCTGCCGTCCGTACGCTCCGCCACCTTCGGAATCTGGGCGAACGTCGGCTCCCGCGACGAGACGCCGTCCCTGAACGGCGCCACGCACTACCTCGAGCACCTCCTGTTCAAGGGCACGCACAAGCGCTCCGCCCTCGACATCTCCTCCGCCCTCGACGCCGTCGGCGGCGAGATGAACGCCTTCACGGCGAAGGAGTACACCTGCTACTACGCGCGGGTGCTCGACACCGACCTGCCGCTCGCCATCGACGTGGTCTGCGACATGCTCACCGGCTCGCTGATCCTGCAAGAGGACGTCGACGCCGAGCGCGGCGTCATCCTCGAAGAGATCGCGATGACCGAGGACGACCCGGGCGACTGTGTGCACGATCTGTTCGCGCACACCATGCTCGGAGACACCCCCCTCGGCCGCCCGGTACTCGGCACCGTCGACACCGTCAACGCGCTGACCGCAGAGCGCATCCGCCGCTTCTACAAGAAGCACTACGACCCGACGCATCTGGTCGTCGCCGCGGCGGGCAACGTCGATCACGCCACGGTCGTACGCCAGGTCCGCAAGGCCTTCGAGAAGGCCGGCGCCCTGTCCCGTACGGACGCGGCCCCGACACCTCCCCGCGACGGCTCGCGCAGCATCCGCACCGCCGGCCGCGTCGAGCTGCTGAACCGCAAGACCGAGCAGGCCCATGTCGTCCTCGGCACGCCAGGACTGGCCCGCACCGACGAGCGCCGCTGGGCGCTCGGCGTGCTCAACACCGCCCTCGGCGGAGGCATGTCGTCGCGCCTTTTCCAGGAGGTACGGGAGAAGCGGGGCCTTGCCTACAGCGTGTACTCGTACACCTCGGGCTTCGCCGACACCGGCCTCTTCGGCGTCTACGCGGGCTGCCGCCCCAGCCAGGTCCACGACGTCCTGAAGATCTGCCGCGACGAGCTCGACCGGGTCGCCTCGGACGGTCTGCCGGACGAGGAGATCGGCCGCGCAGTGGGCCAGCTGTCCGGCTCGACCGTGCTGGGCCTGGAGGACACCGGCGCGCTGATGAACCGGATCGGCAAGAGCGAACTGTGCTGGGGCGAGCAGATGTCGGTCGACGACATGCTCGCGCGGATAGCCGCCGTCACCCCCGACGAGGTACGCGCGGTGGCGGCCGAGGTGCTCGGACACCGCCCCTCGCTGTCGGTGATCGGCCCGCTCAAGGACAAACAGGCGGACCGTCTCCACGAAGCGGTCTCCTAGAAGCGGGCCCCCAACCCTTAAGGAAAGAGCAATGAGCAAGCTGCGCGTGGCCGTTCTCGGCGCCAACGGCCGTATCGGCTCGGAAGCGGTACGAGCCGTCGAGGCCGCCGACGACATGGAACTGGTCGCCGCCCTCGGCCGGGGCGACAAGCTGGAAGCCCTGGTGGAGTCCGACGCACAGGTCGTGGTCGAACTGACCACCCCGGCCTCGGTGATGGGGAATCTCGACTTCTGCGTACGCCACGGCATTCACGCGGTCGTCGGCACCACCGGCTGGACCGACGAACGCCTCGCGCAGCTGAACACCTCGCTCGCCGCATCGCCGCAGACCGGTGTGCTCATCGCGCCGAACTTCTCCATCGGCGCGGTCCTCACCATGAAGTTCGCGCAGCAGGCGGCGCGCTACTTCGAGTCCGTCGAGGTGGTGGAACTGCACCACCCGAACAAGGCCGACGCGCCCTCCGGCACCGCCACCCGCACCGCCCAGCTCATCGCGGCGGCCCGCGCGGAGGCGGGCTGCGCCCCCCAGCCCGACGCCACCGTCACCGCCCTGGACGGCGCCCGCGGCGCCGACGTGGACGGTGTCCCGGTGCACGCCATCCGTCTGCGTGGCCTGCTCGCCCACCAGGAAGTCCTGCTCGGCGGCGAGGGCGAGACGCTCACGATCCGGCACGACTCCCTGCATCACAGCAGCTTCATGCCGGGCATTCTGCTCGGCGTCCGCCGCGTGGTGTCCACCCCAGGCCTCACCTTCGGCCTGGAACACTTCCTGGACCTGGGCTGACGGCCATGGGCGGAAAGATCACGTACTTCTTCCTCGCCACCGTGCTGGTCATTGTCTTCGGCGTGGTGGCGCTGGAGGGTGTGCTCCTCATGCTGACCGGTGAGCCGGCCGCGATGGGGATGGGCGCGGTGGCCTTCCTGCTGCCGGGTGTCGGCGTCTGGTTCCTCTGGTACAACACGCGATTCGCGCGCAATGCCCATCGGCTGGCCCGCGAGCTGGAGGCCGAAGACGGCCTGCCCGCCGAGGAGTCGAGGCGTACGGCCGGCGGCCGCATCGATCGCGACGCGGCCGACGAGATCTTCGCCATGCGTCGTGCGGAGACCGAGGATTCACCGGACGACTGGCGCTGCTGGTTCCGTCTTGCCGTCGCCTACCACGACGCCCGGGACACCCCGCGCGCCCGCAAGGCGATGCAGCGGGCGATCGCCCTGCACGACGGCAGGCCGGCCCCGGCCTAGGCGGCCCGGTACTCCGAGCCCCAGGCCTCGACGGTGTCCGCGGCCCGGTCGAAGGCCTCGGGACGCGACAGGAAGTCCGCGTTGTGATCGGTCAGCAGCGGCAGCGGCTCACCGCTCTGCCGTACGAGGACGAGCGCTTGCCCCTGCACCGTCCGCGGCAGCCCGAGCCAGCGGACCGGCTGCTGAACGGTGCGTACCGCGGCGGCGTGGTTCCACGACACAGTGGTGGTCGAGAAGAAGCTCACGCGGCGCACTCCGTGCCTACTGACCCAGGCGCCCGCGCGCAGCATCCGCAGCGCCGCGATGATCAGTACGAGACCCAGCCCCAGGCAGAGACCCGCGCCCGGCAGCGCACCGGCGAACGCGATGATCATCGCCGCGATGAGTACGAACGACGCGAGCAGCAGCAGCAACGCCGCCCCGGCGACGCGCCAGGGCCCCGGCCGGTACGGACGCCGCCAGTGGTCGTGGTCGTCGAAGGGCAGCGCGACGTCGTCAGCGTTCGTGCCAAATGCACGGTCGGCCGTCAGAAAAGGCAGGGGCACGACTGATCCTCACTCACCAGCACACTCGGTTGGGCTGTGCCGGTGAGGCTACCGAGGAGGTCACTGACCGACCACCCCAGGGGGCCGTACGAGTCAGTCAGCGCCCGTCGGACGCCTCGGACTGCTGCGAATGCCCCGTAGCCTGGCCGGAATCCAGCGCGGGAAGCCCGAAAAGCAGGGAGCCGGCCAGTCCGAAGACGATGGTCAGCCCGACCAGCGTGCGGCCCGCGAGCTCGGAGACGCTCAGCCGTTCGCGCGGCGGCTGATCGACGTTGCTGCGGAAGCGGTCGGCCTCGGCGACGAATGCGAACGGGACGGCCTCTCCCCGGCGGAACATCAGGGACTCTCCTTGAAATCTGGGGGTTGGAATCTTGTGACAGGACACTTCTACTGGTAGTGACGTCAAAAACCGTCATTTGGTGCCCGAGTTATCAGAAATGTTCAAAGGGGGCCGAGACACTGCCGAGGCCTCCCCTCGTTAAAGTGGGCGCCGCCGAAGCGTTGACCGGAAGGACCCCTGGTGCCCGACACCCCCATCGACACAGCCACGCCGAGCTTCCGCAGCGATGTCACCGTCGAGCTGGTGAAACACACCGCCGGCGACTCCGACGTGCTGTGGGCCGCCCGAGTCTCCACGGCGGGTGAGCAGTCTCTGGAGGAGCTCCAGAAGGACCCCGAGCGCTCCAAGGGGCTCATCAACTACCTGATGCGCGACCGCCACGGCAGCCCCTTCGAGCACAACTCGATGACCTTCTTCATCAGCGCCCCGATCTTCGTCTTCCGCGAGTTCATGCGGCACCGCGTCGGCTGGTCCTACAACGAGGAGTCCGGCCGCTACCGCGAGCTGCAGCCGGTCTTCTACGTCCCGGGCCAGGACCGCAAGCTGGTCCAGGAGGGCCGCCCCGGCAAGTACGTCTTCATCGACGGATCCCCGGAGCAGCACAAGGTCGTCTCGGAGGCGATGGTGGACTCGTACCGCCGCTCGTACGAGACGTACCAGGAGATGCTGGCCGAGGGTGTCGCCCGCGAGATCGCCCGTGCCGTTCTCCCGGTCGGTCTGTTCTCGTCCATGTACGCGACCTGCAACGCCCGTTCGCTGATGCACTTCCTCGGTCTGCGTACCCAGCACGAGCTGGCGACGGTGCCGTCGTTCCCGCAACGGGAGATCGAAATGGTCGGCGAGAAGATGGAGCAGCACTGGGCGAACCTCATGCCGCTTACGTACGCCGCCTTCAATGCGAACGGCCGCGTCGCTCCGTAGGGCGCCCGCAGAGCAGCCTCGGTGCTCCCGTAGGGCGGCCTCGGACGCCCGCGGAGCACCCACGGAGCACAGGTGTACGGATGAGCCTGGCGAAGTGTCCGCATTGCGGTATTTCATGAAGTTCATCTAGGCTGATCAAACGGACCCGGCACTGCTTGAACCCCCGAGCAGGCAGTGCCGGGCTCCTATTGCCAACTTGTACATCACGTCCCCCGAGGGGACACTGCGTACTGAGCAGCGAGTAGCGTGTTACCCATGGCTCCGATCTCCACTCCGCAGACCCCCTTCGGGCGGGTCCTCACCGCCATGGTCACGCCCTTCACCGCGGACGGCGCACTTGACCTCGCAGGTGCCCAGCGCCTGGCCGCCCATCTGGTGGACGCAGGCAACGACGGCCTGATCATCAACGGCACCACGGGTGAGTCGCCGACCACCAGCGACGCGGAGAAAGACCAGCTTGTACGGGCTGTACTGGAAGCGGTCGGAGACCGGGCACATGTCGTCGCCGGTATCGGCACCAATGACACGCGCCACAGCATCGAGCTCGCTCGCAGCGCCGAGCGCGCCGGGGCACACGGCCTGCTCGCTGTGACGCCGTACTACAACAAGCCCCCGCAGGAGGGCCTGTACCGTCACTTCTCGGCCATCGCCGACGCGACGGAACTGCCCGTGATGCTCTACGACATCCCTGGCCGCAGCGGCGTCCCGATCGACACCGAGACGCTCGTACGCCTCGCCGACCACCCGCGCATAGTGGCCAACAAGGACGCCAAGGGCGACCTCGGCCGCGCCAGCTGGGCCATCGCGCGCAGCGGTCTCGCCTGGTACTCCGGCGACGACATGCTCAACCTCCCGCTGCTCTCGGTCGGCGCCGTCGGCTTCGTTTCGGTCGTCGGCCATGTCGTCACCCCCGAGCTCCGCGCCCTCCTGGACGCCCACCTCACCGGTGACGTCCAGAAGGCCACCGAGATCCACCAGCAGCTGCTCCCGGTCTTCACCGGCATGTTCCGAACGCAGGGTGTCATCACCACCAAGGCGGCCCTTGCCCTCCAGGGCCACCCGGCCGGACCGCTCCGGCTCCCCCTGGTGGAGCTCTCCCCGGCGGAAACCGCGCAGCTCAAGATCGACCTCTTGGCCGGCGGGGTAGAGCTCTGAACTGCCCGAACTGCTGGAACGGCTTCACGTACGGACTTCACAACTGAATACCCGAAGAAATCCGGCCAAAATGGCCGAACAATACACCAGTAAGTGCATGAATGTCATGTATGCCACGTGCCGCAGCGGTACGTGGCGTGCGTGGTGAGGAGAGTCTTTTGAGTCATCCGCATCCTGAACTCGGCGCCCCGCCGGAGATCCCCAAGGGCGGCCTGCGCGTTACCCCACTCGGCGGTCTCGGCGAGATCGGCCGAAACATGACGGTCTTCGAGTACGACGGCCGGCTGCTCATCGTCGACTGCGGCGTCCTCTTCCCTGAGGAGGAGCAGCCCGGCATCGACCTGATCCTGCCGGACTTCACCACCATCCGGGACCGTCTCGACGACGTCGACGGCATCGTGCTCACGCACGGCCACGAGGACCACATCGGCGCCGTCCCGTATCTGCTCCGGCTGAAGCAGGACATCCCGCTGATCGGCTCCAAGCTGACCCTCGCCCTGATCGAGGCAAAGCTCCAGGAGCACCGGATCCGCCCGTACACCCTCGAAGTCACCGAGGGCCACCGCGAGCGCATCGGCCCCTTCGACTGCGAGTTCATCGCGGTCAACCACTCCATCCCGGACGCCCTGGCGGTCGCCATCCGCACACCGGCGGGCATGGTGGTCCACACCGGCGACTTCAAGATGGACCAGCTCCCGCTGGACGGCCGCCTGACCGACCTGCACGCATTCGCGCGCCTCAGTGAGGAGGGCATCGACCTCCTGCTGTCGGACTCGACGAACGCCGAGGTCCCGGGCTTCGTCCCGCCGGAGCGCGACATCTCGAACGTGCTGCGCCAGGTCTTCGCGAGCGCCCAGAAGCGCGTCATCGTGGCGAGTTTCGCCAGCCACGTGCACCGCATCCAGCAGGTCCTCGACGCCGCTCACGAAAACGGCCGCCGCGTGGCTTTCGTCGGCCGCTCGATGGTCCGCAACATGGGCATCGCCCGCGACCTCGGCTATCTGCGGGTGCCGGCCGGTCTGGTCGTGGACGTCAAGACCCTCGACGACCTCCCGGACAGCGAGGTCGTGCTGGTCTGCACGGGATCCCAGGGCGAGCCGATGGCCGCGCTCTCCCGGATGGCCAACCGCGACCACCAGATCCGCATCGTCCCGGGCGACACGGTGATCCTGGCCTCGTCCCTCATCCCGGGCAACGAGAACGCGGTCTACCGCGTGATCAACGGCCTGACCAGGTGGGGTGCGAACGTCGTCCACAAGGGCAATGCCAAGGTGCATGTCTCGGGCCACGCCTCGGCCGGCGAGCTCTTGTACTTCTACAACATCTGCAAGCCGAAGAACCTGATGCCGGTACACGGCGAATGGCGCCATCTGCGCGCCAACGCCGAGCTCGGTGCCCTGACGGGTGTCCCGAAGGACCGCATCGTCATCGCCGAGGACGGCGTCGTCGTCGACCTCGTCGATGGCAAGGCCAAGATCGTCGGCAAGGTGCAGGCGGGCTATGTGTACGTCGACGGTCTCTCGGTCGGCGATGTCACCGAGACCTCTCTCAAGGACCGCCGCATCCTCGGCGACGAGGGCATCATCTCGGTCTTCGTGGTCGTGGACAGCACCACCGGCAAGATCACCGGCGGTCCGCACATCCATGCCCGCGGCTCCGGCATCGAGGACTCGGCCCTCATTGCCGTCGTCCCGAAGATCGAGGAAGCCCTGAACAAGTCCGCCCAGGACGGCGTGGTGGAACCCCACCAACTCCAGCAGTTGATCCGCCGCTCGATGGGCAAGTGGGTCTCGGACACCTACCGCCGACGCCCGATGATCCTTCCCGTCGTCGTCGAGGTCTGACGTCGTCGACCTGGAGCGGGGCCCTCGATTTGCGTCGGGGCGCCCCGCTCCAGTAAGTTTACGGCTCCGCCTGAACGGGATCCCGGCGTACTTGTGCGCCCGGAAGTACCCCGAACGGGGCGGGAATTCCGACTCAGAATCTCTGATAAAGTCGGGTCAGCCGAAAGGCAAAGGCCACTCCAATCGGCCACTGGATTCGAATTCCTCACCGGAAACGGAAATGGAAAAAGAGTCTGGTAGGGTTGGAAACGTAAGACCGAAGGGAAGTGCCCGGAGGAAAGCCCGAGAGG
>NZ_JAGGOI010000031.1 GCF_018614585.1 Streptomyces sp. ISL-1
TCCGCGAAGCGTTGCTCACATTTGGCGGGAGTGGCCAGATTGTCAGCCGGATCAGCGGTCAAGACGTCATTGGCGAGGGCGGCTGCAAGCCTTCGAGTCGTCGGGTGCTTGTAGATGTCCGGCATCGACACCGACGGCAGATCGGCCTGCTTGCGCACCCGGGCGCAGAAACGGGCCATCAGCATCGAGTCGGCACCGAGGTCATCGAAGAAGTGGCTGTCAACCGACACCGGCTCGGTGCCCACGATATCGGCCAGCACCTCCGCGAAGCGTTGCTCACATTCGGCGGGAGTGGCCAGATTGTCAGCCGGATCAGCGGTCAAGACGTCGTGAGAGTTCCCCATCAGCTGCGTCCCTTGCAAAATCAGAGTGGTCGATGCAGGCGCGCTGAACTACATGAACGAGGTCCACGCACTTGCATAGACTGCTATGGGAGCTGGGACCGGAACACAGCTAAGTGATCGCCCACCTTGACCGTGGCGGTTTTGGCTGGCCTTAGTCAACGGTCTGATCCGGCCGACTAGATCGACAATATTGCTCACGCGATCGACAATATTGCTCACGCGCAACGCTTCCCTCGACCGCAGCGGCAAGGGGCTGGCCGATGGATCTTCCGTCCCCATCAGCAACCGCCGCTGCAGTTCATCCAGGTGCGGAAAGATCACACCGAACTTCGCGGCCAGTCCTCGATCCGCTGCCCCGTCCCCGTAGCGCAATTCAGGTCTCCTGAACAGTGGCCGCCAGAACAGAAAACCACGGTCTTTTCTCAGGGTACGACTGTGTGCGGTACGTGCAAGGGGGCGAGCTGACGCCCGCCGAGCAGGAGAGGCGGGAGCGGGTGCGGCTGGAGGCGGCCAAGCGGTTCGAGGCCGCGGAACTTGTAATCGGGTGATCGAGGTGTCGCCTTGTCAGGCTGACATGTAGCCAGCGTGTAACCTCGGGATTTTCCACCCCGGCCTATGAGCCCAATTCCGGAAAGTTAGGGCCTGCGGATCATTAACTCGCTGTCTTGATCTTTGGTGGGAAAAGGGCGATGCCGGTCGCGCTCGCGTGGTCGTAGAGGTGTTCCAGCGTGGTGAGTTGGCAGTCGGCGGGTTCGATGGTGTGCTCCAATTCAGGAGTTGGCGGATGTCGCGGATGCGCCTGTTGATTGTTTCGGGGCAGACATCGAAGAGGGCAGCGACGGCGACCTGGGGCAGGGCGTGTCGCTGGTGGAGGACTGTGGCCAGCAGCCTGTCGGCGAGAGTGAGGATAGGGCGGCGCCCGGTGCCGCCGTCACCTTTGACGCGTGGGCGGTGGCCGCGTCGTTTGTCCAGTTTCTTTTCGCGTTGATCCTCGTGGAGTGTGGTCAGCGTGGTGATGATGGTCCGCCGGTGGACACCCCCACGGCCACCGACTGCGTGAGCGGCGCGTGAGCGGACGGTGCAGCAGGAGCCGTCCTGAGCCGGATTGCCGGTCATGCCGCGCGGCCCTGATCAGGCAAAGCGGCACCGCACGGCACAGCCAAGCACCACCCGCCAGAGATTCGAGCCCACTCCACCAGCAGTGCCTCGCGCTGCCGGTCCTCCACCAGCTCGACCGGGCAGACCTCCGCGGCCAGCCACTTGACCAGCGACTCCTCGCCCCCGAGCGTCGACGGCCGGAATTTCAGCGCCTCGCGGATCTGCTTGCGGTGGTACTCGGCGGCCCGGAGCACGGCTACCTCGCCTACGTCGCCACCATCCTCGGAGGGGCCGACAGTCGAGGCAAGCCACCTGCTGAAACAGGCAGCAGATCTCGTCGAGAAGGACTCGACGACACAGGCATGGACCGAGTTCCGCCGCGGCCTGGTCGCCGAGAATCTCCTGGCCCAGCCCGCCCCAGCACGTCGGCACTATGACCATGCACACACACTTGCCGCCGCCCACGGCGACAAGCTTTTGCGCTCCTACACCTACGGTCGCGGGGCACGGCTATTTCCACCGGGCCGACCTCGGTCAGCACGGTCTTGGAACGGGTGCCGTTGCGGGAGTTGCCACCGTTCTTCCCGGCCGGATCGTGCCGGTCATAGCCGAGGTGATCGGTGACCTCGCCCTCCAGAGCGGACTCCAGCAGCCGTTTCGTTAGCTGCTGCAAGAGTCCTCCCTCACCGGTCAGCTGCAGTCCCTCGGCCTGGGCCCGGCCCACCAACTCGTCGATCAGCTGGTCGCCCACGGCCTTCACCGCCTGCGGCTCAGCCACCTCGACGGTCTCAGGTTCAGGCATGTTGTTACTGGTTATCGGCGCATCTTCCATGATCAGGAGTTACACCAATGCCCCGCAGTTAAGGTCCTGGCCTGCCTGTCAAGCGGTTCGGGGAAGCCGGGACATGAGGGCGGGACTCCGCGTAGGACAGAGAGTCGACCAAGATCCTCTGTTCTGACGGAGTCCCGTTGTTCATCGAGTTTGGCATGCCCGTACCGGGACGGGGGTCGGTTCGCGCGTTCGCGGCCGGCCATCTCGGAGAGCTGACGCAGATCATCCGCCCTGCCCTGGTGGATGAGGCGCTCGAACTGACGCGGCGGGTCCAGCGGCGGACCCGCAAGTTACCTGCCCGGGTCACGGTGTACTTCGTACTCGCGCTGTCGTTGTTTGGCACGGATGGCTATCTGGGGGTGTGGGCCGCGTTGACCGCCGGCCTGGGCGGCGAGGACGTGGCGCCGTCGGAGGCCGCGTTGCGTCAAGCCCGCAGGAGGGTTGGGTCAGCTCCGCTGGCCATCCTGTTCGACCGGCTGAAAGGGCCTGCGGCCAAGGCGGATTGTTCCGGAGCGTGGTGGCGGGGGCTGCGGACGGTGGCCTGGGACGGCACCGGGCTGCAGATCGCGGACACCCCGGAGACCGCCAGATTCTTCGGCCGGAAGATCAGCTGTCATGGGCCGGGCAGCTATCCGGCACTGAAGCTGTCGGCTTTGGTGGAGTGCGGCACGAGGGCGCTGATCGATGTCGTCTTCGGCCCGCATGACACGCCGGAGCCCGAGCAGAACGCCGTGCTGTGTCGGTCGCTCCGGCCGGGCATGCTGGTGCTCGCCGATCGCGCCTCCGACGGGTATCCGCTGATGTGCAAGGCGGTGGCCACCGGGGCTGATCTGCTGTGGCGGATCCAGAACAACCGGAGCCTGGCCGTGATCCACACGCTCCCGGACGGTTCCTACCTGTCCATGGTCGCTGATGTCCGCGGCCGGGACCGGCTGCGGTACTGGGCCCGTCATCCCCGCCCGGTTCCACCCCAGGTCGAGGGGGTCGCAGTCCGGGTGATCGATGCCACCGTCACCGCGACCGGCACCGACGGCAGCACCAGGACCGGCACCCTGCGCCTGGTCACCACGCTGCTGGACCCCGACGCCTACCCAGCGGAGGAACTCATCACCCTCTACCACGAACGCTGGGAAGCCGAGACGGCCTTCTACGGCCTGAAGGTCACCTTGCGAGGCAGCGGCAGAATCCTGCGTTCCCGCACTGTGGACGGCATCAGGCAAGAGCTCTTCGGCATGCTTGTTGTCTATCAGGCGGCCCGGCGCATCGCTGCCGATGCCGCAGCGGAGACCGGCATAGATCCCGACCGCATCTCTTTGACCGTCACGCTGCGGACCGCACGCCTCACCGTAATCAACGCCACCGGCACAGTGTTCGAACACGACGCCTGTCCAACTCCCAGGATCCGCTCGGCAGTTCTTCATCCGCGGGCGCTGGGTCCGGCACGACGGCGAACTCGGATCTGGCCCCGCCGCATCAAACGGCCGATCTCTCCCTTCGCCTACAACAAATCCAAGTGGGACAAACCCATGCGCAAGGTGACCATCACCTCCGAGATCACTCCACCCACGACTCTCTTGACAGGCAGGCCAGGACCTTAACTGCGGGGCATTGGGAGTTACACCGTTCGTTTTACAGCCACCCTGCGGCCCCTGCGGGATCCGGACGCCAACGACGACCAGTAGGTCGGTCGGCTCCGGCGCGTTGGTAGAGGGTCAAGAGTTCCCGCAGGTCTCGGTGTTCATCGGTGTGTGCGAAAGAACTCGGTGAGGTCGTGTGCGAGGAGTTCGGGTTCTTCGTGGGCGGCGAAGTGTCCGCCACGGGGCATGCGGGTGTACCTGGTGATGTTGTACGTGCGCTCGGCCCAACTGCGGGGCGGCCGGGAGAGGTCGGCCGGGAACAGGGCGAGGGCTGTGGGCACGTTTACCCGCTCAACCCTCCTCGTCAGCCGCTGGGCGTATTCGTAGTAGGGCCGGAAGGAGGTCGAGATGGTGTGAGTGAACCAGTAGAGCGACGCCTGCGTCAGGAGGAAGTCGTCGCTGAACCGGGACGACAGGTCACCACCGCAATCGCTCCACGCACGGTACTTCTCGACGATCCAGGCAAGCAGCCCGGTCGGCGAGTCGGCCAGACCATAGCTCAGCGTGAGAGGGCGGGTGCTCTGTTCGTGCAGGTACCCGCCCTCTTCCGCGGACCACCCCGCGACGGAATCGAGGTACTCCTGCTCCTCTGCGGTGACACCGGCCGCGTCGTAGGCGACCGGGCTGGCGATCGCCATCAGATGGATGCCCACCACGGCCTCGGGGTGGGCTTCGCCGAGCCGGGAGGTGATGCCGGCACCAGGTCGCCCCCGTGCGCGGCGTAGCGCTCGAAGCCGAGTTCGTCGTGCATGAGCCGGTGCCAGATCTCCTGTGTCTGCGGCTGCTCTGTGAGCGAGGGCCGCTGAGGTGAGAAGGCGAATCCGGGCAGCGAGGGGACGATGACAGTGAACGCGTCGGCGGCGTCACCCCCGTACCGCGAAGGCGTGGCCAGCCGGCGGGCGAGGGTGGTCAGTTCGAGGAAAGAGCTGGGCCACCCGTTGGTCAGGACGATCGGCAGGGCGCCGGGGTGTTCGCCGTCGAAGCGGAGGTAGTGGACGGGGGTTCCGTCGACGTCCGCGAGGTGGGACGGCAGGGCGTTGATGGTGGCTTCGTGGGCACGCCAGTCGTAGCCGGAGCCCCAGTAGGCGACGAGGCGTCGCAGTTCGCCGGAGTCGGTGCCGGCCTCCCAGCCGGTGGCCGGCCAGGGGGTCGGCCAGCGTGTGTTGCGCAGTCGTGAGCGCAGCTCGTTCAGCTCGGCCTCGGGGACGGCGATCACGGGCGCGTAGCGGGTCATGGGGGTCTCCAAGGTTTCGTTCCCACAGGACAGCGCTGCGTGCCTGGGTGTCGGAGCCGCTCTCCGTGCGCTTGTCGGGGTACCGGCGGGTGGTACCTGCTATCACAGCGGACACCATGAGGATCGCGATGACGAGCACGGCGTGTCCGACGGTGGTCTCCTCACGACTGCCTACTGACGTAACTTCGGGATTGCTGAATCACTCTCGTCTTGTCCGAGTGAATTCGACGAAGGAAGAACCCCCTGGACACAGGGTCAAGTGCTCAGCGGAGGATCGGGGAACTCGCGGGATGTCGCACACACGGCCCGCGACCCGACCGGTTCGGCGGGCTCGGTAGTGCGGCTCACCCCGACCGTACGGTGCACACGTTCGAGCGCGGCACGATCGTTCTGATACATCTCTCTGTCATATTCCATAACCTTTCGAAATGCGCCCCTTGCGTGCGCCCCTTGCGGGTCTAGCGTCCCTGACCCATGGGACACCTGGACCACGCCGCCTTCGGCTTGCTGACTCCCGTGCTGTCGTACGCGATGGCCGTCATCGGCGCCGCCCTCGGGCTGCGCTGCACCGTACGCGCGCTCGACGCGAGCGGTCGCTCCCGCCGTAACTGGCTGATCACCGCCGCATCGGCGATCGGCACCGGCATCTGGACGATGCACTTCGTCGCGATGCTCGGCTTCGCCGTGCGCGGCACCGACATCCGCTACAACGTGCCGCTGACCATGCTCAGCCTGCTCGGCGCCATGCTGGTCGTCGGCGCCGGGGTGTTCTGCGTCGGCTTCGGCCGCGACCGTGCCAGGTCGCTGCTGATCGGCGGGCTCACCACCGGGCTCGGCGTGGCCAGCATGCACTACCTGGGCATGGCCGCCCTGCGGCTGCACGGCACGGTGCGCTACGACCCGCTGCTCATCGTGCTCTCCGTCGTCATCGCCGTGGTCGCCGCGACCGCGGCCCTGTGGGCGGCGCTCAACATCAAGTCGCCGGTGGCGGTCGGGGTCGCCTCGCTTGTCATGGGCGCGGCGGTCAGCAGCATGCACTACACCGGAATGCTCGCGGTCAGCGTGCGGGTCGAGCCGTCCGGAGCCGAACTGCCCGGGGCCACGGCGATGCAATTCATCTTCCCCCTCGCCGTCGGCCTCGGGTCATACCTCTTCGTCACCTCCGCGTTCGTCGCGCTCACCCCGACGGCACGCGAACGCGCCGCCTACACCTCGGCCGATCGGCCGGCCGAAGCCGCTCCCGCCGAGTCTGCGGCGAGTACCCAACCCGTCGGCACGACGAGCACCCAGAGCAAGACGAGCACCGCAAGCACCCCAAGCACCCCGAGCACCCCGAGCACCCCAAGCACGCCGACCGCTGCCACCGCCTAGCCGCCGCCCCGGCTGCCGCACCCCCAGCCCCGTAACCGGAACGAGGAGGCCATGCGCACACCCCGCAGGACCCCGGGCACCGACCCGGCGGCTCCGCCCCCACCGCCGCCCGTCTCCGCGTCGGCAGCCCGCGGACGACGCGCGCACGCCGGGCCGCCCGCAGTCGAGCACACCGGACAGCAGCCACCTGACGTACCCCCGACAGCCCCTGTCGTACGCGGACGATGGCTGCCGCGCCCCAGGACCGTACGAGCGAAGATCATCTCCCTGCTGATGGTGCCGGTCGTCTCGCTGCTGGCGCTGTGGGGGTTCGCCACAGTCAGCACCGCCCAAGAGGTCGCGCGGCTGGGTCAGTTGCGGCGCGTCGACGCCCAGATCCGCGAACCCGTCGCCGCCGCCGTCGCCGCCCTGCAGGCCGAACGGCGCGCGGCAGTACGCCAGGTGGCGGCGCCCTCGGACGAACGCGCCGCCGCAGTGCGGCAGGAGGCACGGCGCACCGACGACGCCGTGCGCAAGCTGCGCCTCGACGACCGGACGACGGTCGCCGCGGGCGGAGGCATCCCGGCCGGCGTGGCGGGACGGCTCGACCAGTTCGTCGCCGGCGCGGAAGGACTGCGCGCCCTTCGCACCGCAGTCGTCAGCGGCAAAGCCGGCTGGAACGCCACGTACGAGCAGTACACCGCCACCGTCACCGCCGCGTTCGGAGTTTCAGGCGCACTCGCCGGCATCCAGGACGCCGGACCGGGCTCCGATGCGCGTGTGCTGCTGGAGTTCGCCCGGGCCGGCGAGATGCTCGCCCAGGAGGACGCGCTGCTCACCTCGGCGCAGCTCAGCAACTCCATGGCCGCGGAGCGCCTGCGGCTGTTCACCGGAGCCGTCTCGACCCGCAGGAGTCTCACCGATTCGACCGTCACCGACCTGCGCGGCCCCGAACTCACCGCCTGGCGTGAACTGGCCGGGCAGAGCGCCTACCGGCAGTTGCAGACGGCAGAGGACAAGGTGCTCACCGCCCGGGCAGGCCGCAAGGCGGCACAGATCCTCCCGGCCACGGTGTGGGACAAGGCCCGTGCCACCGTCGCGGACGGCATGCGCGCCATCGAGTCGGACGCCCGCGCCGGCGCCGCGGACCGGGGCGACCCCGTGACAGGCGGCATTCTCACCCCGGCAGGTGCGGCCGTGGTACTCGGACTCGCCGCTGTCGCCGCCTCGTTGATCATCTCCGTACGAACCGGCCGTGTCCTCGTCGTCGAACTGATCAGCCTGCGCAACGACGCACTCAAGATCGCCCGGCACAGGCTGCCGCAGGCCATGCGCCGACTGCGTACCGGTGAAGAGATCGACATCCACGCCGAAGCCCCGCCTGGTCCACCCCCAGGGGACGAGATCGGCCAGGTCGGCGAGGCGCTCGGCATCGTCCACCGGGCCGCGCTGAGCGCCGCGATCGAACGCGCCGAGCTGGCCGGCAGCATCTCCGGCGTCTTCGTCAACCTCGCCCGCCGCAGCCAGATCCTGGTCCACCGCCAGCTCACCCTGCTCGACACCATGGAGCGCCGGGCCGACGACCCGAACGAACTCGGCGACCTGTTCCGGCTCGACCACCTCACCACCCGGATGCGGCGACACGCCGAGAGCCTGATCATCCTCTCCGGCGCCGCACCTGGTCGCGCCTGGCGTATGCCCGTCCCGCTGACCAGCGTCGTACGGGCCGCCGTCTCGGAAATCGAGGACTACACGCGCGTGGAGGTACGGCAACTCCCCGACGCGGCGGTCGTCGGCGCCGCTGTCGCCGACGTCACCCACATGCTGGCCGAACTGGTCGAGAACGCCGCCCAGTTCTCCCCGCCCCACACAAAGGTGCGGGTCAGCGGCGAACCTGTCGGCAACGGCTACGTCCTGGAGATCGAGGACCGCGGCCTCGGCATGGGCAAGGACACCCTCGCCGAAGCCAACCGCCGCCTGGAGGAGTCCGAAGCCCTCGATCTGTTCGACAGCGACCGGCTCGGCCTGTTCGTCGTCAGCCGCCTCGCTCACCGCCGCGACATCAAGGTCAGTCTGCGCACCTCGCCGTACGGCGGCACAACCGCGGTGGTGCTGCTGCCCACTTCACTCCTGCAGAGCGCCCTGGCCGCTCCGGCGGGTGCCCGCGGCGCTCCGGACCCCGGCCACGAGGCGCCGTCCGGGCAGCCGGGACCGGGGCGGCGCAGGACCGGCCCACCCGCTCCGGCTCCGGCTCAGCGCCCGGTGCTCGCAGCGCAGGCCGAGACTCCCACACCGCCCGGAGTCACCGCCCTGCGTCTGCGCGCCGCTCCGCCGCAGACCGAGAACGGTGAACTCCCGCGCCGGGTCAGGCAGGCGCACCTCGTCCCGCAGTTGCGCGAAGAGTCCCCGGCCAAGGAGCAGGAGGACAAGGCAAAAGCCGCGGAGGAATCCCCGGAACGCACCCCCGAGCAGGTACGGGACCGAATGACGGCGTACCGCAACGGCTGGACCAGGGGCGGCGGTACTCCTCCAGGCACGGCCGCGCCGGGCATGGCAGCACCTCGCATGCCCCTGCCTCGCACGCCCGCGCCTCGCAGCGCAGCCCCCGGCACCGCCGCTCCCGGCAGCGAAGGAGACAGACCATGATCGAGCATGAGTCAGCCACAGCCCACCACACCCTCGGGGACCTCGACTGGCTGCTGGACGACCTTGTCCTGCGTGTCGGCGAAGTCCGCCACGCGGTCGTGCTGTCCAACGACGGCCTGCCGGTGGGCGCTTCGACCGCGCTGACCCGCGAGGACGCCGAACACCTGGCAGCCGTCGCGTCCGGATTCCACAGCCTCGCGAAGGGAGCGGGACGCCACTTCCACGCCGGGGGCGTACGCCAGACGATGGTGGAGATGGACGACGGTTTCCTCTTTGTGGCCGCCGCGGGCGACGGGTCCTGCCTCGCCCTGCTCACCTCCGTCGTCGCGGACATCGGCCTGATCGCCTATGAGATGGCGCGTCTCGTCAAACGTGTCGGCGAGCATTTGCGCACTCCGCCGCGCATCATCGCCACGTGACCAACATGACCGACATGACCGATGCATCAGACATGACCGACATCGTCGGCAGTCATTGGTACGACGCCGAAGCCGGCCCGCTCGTGCGCCCGTACGCGATGACCGGCGGGCGCACCAAGCCGGGACCCAGCAACGTACGGTTCGACCTCATCGCACTCGTCGACATCGCCGCCGACGCACCCGGCACCGCCGAGGAGTCCCTCCTCGGCCCCGAACACCGCGCACTGCTCACGCTGTGCCGCTGCGAGACCCAGTCCGTCGCGGAGCTCGCCGCCGACGCCGATCTACCGGTCGGTGTCGTACGAGTCCTTCTCGGTGATCTTCTCGAAGCGGGCTACGTCCGGGTCAGCCGTCCCGTGCCGCCCGCTCAGCTGCCCGACGAGAAGATCCTCAGGGAGGTGATCGACGGCCTGAGGGCTCTCTAGTCAACCGCACGCGCCCAGTCGGCCCTGGTGAGGGCGTACTCGACATCGCCCGACTCGGAGCCCTCGATGGTCTCCGGCCACTCCTCGAAGAAGGTCCGGACATAGCTCAGGCCCGCTTTCTCCATCACACGCCGCGAACGCGCGTTGACCGTCATCGTGTTCGCTGTCACCCGCTGCACGCGGAACTCCGTGAACCCCTTGCGGATCAAGGCGATCGAGCCTTCCGTCGCGTAACCGTGTCCCCAGGCTGCCCTGCCCAGCCGGTAGCCGAGTTCGACCACGGCGGCACTGTGATCGTCCAGCGGCCGGAATTCGAACCAGCCCAGAAATTCGCCGGTGGTCCGCTCCTCGGCCGCCCAGCAGCCGCGGTCGTCGATGCACGGATAGTGGCGGAGGAACCGCGGCAGTGATTCGGCCTCGACCGCCTCGCGGGTGGTCGGGCGGCCTCCGTTGATGAAACGCATGACCTCGGGATCGCTGTCGAGGGCGAACAGATGGTCCACGTCGGCCTCGCTGAAAGGGCGAAGCGTGAGACGGCCGGTCGCAAGGAAGAAGGGCATGATCCGATCCTCGGTAGATCCGGCGGAAAGCGCCGGCGAATATCCATTCAGCCTCACCGATCGCGCCCCTCCGATGCGTGGATGCCGCTGAAAGGACCGCGGAAGGACCGCGGAAGGACTGCGGAAAGGGCTCCAGAAATTGGCATCGAGTGAGTCCGGAACAGTCACAACTATCTAAAAGTGATCCCTTCCCTCGGGGAAGGGCAGCCATTGCCATGCTGTCTGCGTACGGGCAGTACCGCCGGTGCTGCGAGTGCCGACATTTGCCAACCCTGAGAAAAATTGCTGATCCGAGAGAAGTGACCGATGGCCTCCGAGAGTTCTCACAGCACCGGTGGGGAGTCCACCGCCCTCGCGCTGAAAATACTGGTCGCCGGCGGCTTCGGCGTCGGCAAAACCACCCTGGTCGGCGCGGTAAGCGAAATTCGGCCCCTGCGCACCGAGGAACACCTCAGCCAGGTGGGCCGCACGGTCGACGACACCGGGGGAGTTGACCAGAAAACCACGACGACCGTCGCCATGGACTTCGGACGCATCACCATCCGCTCCGGCCTGTCCCTCTATCTCTTCGGCACCCCGGGACAGGACCGCTTCTGGTTCCTGTGGGACGAACTCTCGCAGGGCGCCCTGGGAGCCGTCGTCCTCGCCGACACACGCCGCCTGGTGGACTGCTTTCCCGCTGTTGACTACTTCGAGCACCGCCGGATCCCGTTCGTCGTCGCCGTCAACTGCTTTGCCGGGGCCCGCACTTATGGCGCGCACGAAGTCTCGCGTGCCCTCGATCTCGATCGCGGGACACCTGTGGTGCTGTGCGACGCGCGTGACCGCGACTCCGGGAAAGAGGTGCTCGTACGACTGATCGAATATGCCAGCCGGATGCACACGGCGCGACTGCTCGATTCGGTCGGCTAGCTGCACCTTGCCGTGTCGTCGCTCGTACGAAAGGCTTACGGGCGACGCGCGGGCACGGGGAACGTATGACCGGGAAGGACCAAGCATGGCGTTGGACAAGGGACTTGACTGGCTTCTGGACGATCTGACAAAGAGGATCGAGCACATACGTCACGCATTGGTGCTGTCCAACGACGGTCTGGTGACCGGGGCGAGCACGGGACTGGCGCGCGAGGACGCGGAACATCTCGCCGCGGTCTCGTCCGGTCTTCACTCCCTCGCGCGGGGGTCCGGGCGTCATTTCCGCGCGGGCAAGGCGCGTCAGACCATGGTCGAGTTCGACGAAGCGCTGCTCTTCGTCACGGCGGCCGGCGAGGGAAGCTGCCTTTGTGTACTCAGCGCGGCCGAGGCGGATGTCGGTCAGGTCGCGTACGAGATGACGCTGATGGTGAACCGGGTCGGCGAGCATCTGGGCGTCGAGGCCAGACAGCCGGGCGGAACTGCCCACTGAGCTGCGGGAATTCGGCGGGGGATGGCCGGCCCGTGGAGTTTTCCACAGGTCGGGCGGGAGATGCCTCAATCGGGCTACGGTCGTCACCGAGAGTATTCACACCTCACGGGGGGACCGTCATGACGGTGAACGAAGCATCGACGCGCAGTCCATCGACGCGCAGTCTGGCATCGCACGGATCGAGCGCACCGGACGCACCCCAGTCACCGGGCAGTCCGGCGGCGGACGGGTCGGCGGTGGGCAGTCTGGCGCTGGGCCGGGCCGCTCAGGAACTGGACCTGAAGCGGGGCGAGCTGGACCTCGCGGTCCAGCTGGGGCACATCCGCACCACTCCTGGCGCGAGCGGCGGCCCGCCGCGGATCGACCGGCAGGAGGTCGACCGGCTGTGCAGGGCGGAAGGATTCCCCGACGCCCTGCGGGAACGGGTGAGGACCGTGGGCACCGTCGAGGGCGCGCGACGCATCGCGATCAGCCCGGCGCGGTTCACCCGACTCGCCCGCACGGGCCACTTCATCCCGATCCGGTTCTACCTGAACCGCTACCGGGCGGTCGTCTGGCTCTATCTGGCCGAAGAACTCAGCGAGTTCGCCCTCGCCCATCCCACGCTGCTCAGCGGCAGGACCCCGCCCGCGCTGCGGACGATGCTGGACACGGGCCAGGACCGGCGAGCACGGAACTGGCGGGGCCGGCGGCTCGGACTGCTGCTTCGCAGGACCGAGGACGCCTGGGAACGGGCCGCCGCGATCGCCTCGGTGCTCGACCCGGTCACCGTGGCGGAGGTGGTGCCCGATCCTTATGAACGCTCGCATCTGCGGGTGCTCCGGCCCGAACTCGTCCCCGGCCGCCCTGAATCGCAGGCCGGGAGAGAGGTGGTGGAGCGGCTGCTACTGGCGGACCACCCGGACGAGATCCTCTGGCACCGAGTGAGCCTGGCCCAGGCGCTGCGGGAGGCGCGCGACCTGCGCCCGGCGCCACGGCCCGCCGCGAAGACCGACGCCGAGTGCGGGGGTGAGGCAGTTCCCAGGCGCCCCCGGCTGATGCCGGTGCGGCGAAGTCCCCCCGGACGCGGCCTGCTCAGGCGACTGCGGATCAGAAGGGCGGGGCCTGTGGGCTGACGGGCGATCGCTGGGCCGCCCGCCGTCCCTGTGGGCACTATGGAACGGCCGTTTCGGAAACCGGACAAAGCGGCGCGTTCGCACCTGGTGCTTCACGCCGTCCGAAGCTGCATACTGCCGCTACACCCGAAGCCCCGCGGGAGGCGAAGGACACGGACGGGGCCTCTCGCCGCAGCGCGCGGCGTACGCTGATGTGGCCGACCGTCGAGGGAGCCACAAATGGGGACGTGGGCTGTGCCTTGAAAATCCTTGTGGTGGACGATCGCGAGGACAACCTCTTCGCGATAGAGAGCCTGTTACGCCCCGTGGGGCGTCCGGTGGTACGTGCACACAGCGGGGACGAAGCGCTGAAGACCGTATTGCGCGGCGGCATAGGGGTGGTGATCCTCGACGTCGTGATGCCTCGGATGGATGGCCTGGAAGTGCTCGCCTATCTCAAACGCCTTGACCACACACGCAATTTGCCCGTCGTGCTGATGACCGGCCTCGGCAGGGACGACGACCTGGCCGCCCGGGCGTACGACCTCGGCGTCTCCGACTTCCTGGTCAAACCCGTCGACCCATGGGTGGTGCGTACGAAAGTCAGGGCGCTGGCCGATCTGTACGCCGAGAACCAGAGTCTGCGCGCCCAGATCGGCGCGCTGACCGACCGGCGGGCGGCCGACGCCTTGGCCGCCGACCTCCCCAACCTGATGGACGCGCGGGCATCGCGCCCGAGCGGCGCCATCACGGGCCGGGCCCGCAGCGTCCGCGGCATCGACTGACCGGCCCCGCGCCGGCCGCCGGAGCCGACCCAGCTGCGGTGTGACCGAGAACCGCAGCTGATCGAGTGGTCCGCGGCGGAGTTCGGTGAAGCCTTGCCCTGTGCGGCCCCCGTTCCCGTGCAACGTGTTGTCGTGTCGTTCCCTCTCTCAGGATCCTGGACGCCGGAGGACCGGCGTGAAGCTGCGCTGTTGGCCCGCTTAAGAAATCCTCGATGGACTCTGAAGGCACCGATGGGCAGATTGGTGCGGGTCCGGTCGTCACTGTCGAAGCTGCCGCAACCCTGGCAACCGCTGCCGCAGCCGTCACACCTGTACCGGCAGCCGTCACACCTGTCCTCGGTCACCCCCACCACCATGCTGGAGCCGCCCCGATGAAGGCACTTGTCAAGCAGCACGCCGAGCCAGGCCTCTGGCTCATGGACGTGCCGGAGCCGGAGACCGGCCCCGCTGACGTGCTGATCAAGGTGCTGCGCACCGGGATCTGCGGTACCGATCTGCACATCAGGTCGTGGGACGGCTGGGCCCAGCAGGCAGTCAGTACGCCCCGCGTCCTCGGCCACGAGTTCGTCGGCGAGGTCGCCGCCGTCGGCGCCGACGTCCAGGACATCGCGGTGGGCGATGTGGTGAGCGGCGAGGGCCATCTCGTCTGTGGCAAGTGCCGCAACTGTCTCGCCGGCCGCCGCCATCTGTGCCGCAGCACCATCGGCCTCGGTGTCGGCCGCGACGGCGCGTTCGCCGAGTACGTCTCGCTGCCCGCGTCCAATGTCTGGGTGCACCGTACGAAGGTCGATCTGGACATCGCCGCGATCTTCGACCCGTTCGGGAACGCCGTGCACACCGCGCTCTCGTTCCCGCTGGTCGGCGAGGACGTCCTGATCACGGGCGCGGGCCCGATCGGCATCATGGCCGCGGCCGTCGCCCGGCACGCCGGTGCGCGCAACGTCGTCATCACCGATGTCAGCGAGCCCCGTCTGGAGCTGGCCCGCAAGGTCGGCGCCACCCTCGCGCTGAACGTCGCCCAGAGCGACATCGCGGAGGCGCAGCGGCAGCTCGGGCTCAAGGAGGGTTTCGACATCGGTCTTGAGATGTCAGGACGCCCCGAGGCCATGCGCGACATGGTCGCCAATATGACGCACGGCGGCCGCATCGCCATGCTGGGCCTGCCCGCCGACGAGTTCGCCGTCGACTGGTCGAAGATCGTCACCTCGATGATCACCATCAAGGGCATCTACGGCCGCGAGATGTTCGAGACCTGGTACGCGATGACGGTCCTGCTCGAAGGCGGCCTCGACCTCACCCCGGTGATCACCGGCAGCTACGGCTACCCGGACTTCGGCGCCGCTTTCGACGAGGCCGCCACCGCCCGCAGCGGCAAGATCATCCTCGACTGGACCGTCTGAAAGCTTTTCGTTAAGGAGCCCCACCATGTACGCGTCCGTCCGCGACGACCTCCGTACCACCCTCGACGAGATCCGCGCCGCCGGTCTCTACAAGCCGGAGCGGGTCATCGGCACCCCGCAGAGCGCCTCCGTGTCCGTCGGCTCGGGTGACGTGCTCAACTTCTGCGCCAACAACTACCTCGGTCTCGCCGACCACCCCGAGGTCGTCGCCGCCGCCAAGGAAGCGTTGGACCGCTGGGGCTACGGAATGGCCTCCGTCCGCTTCATCTGCGGCACCCAGGACGTGCACAAGGAGCTCGAGGCACGCCTCTCGGCGTTCCTCGGCCAGGAGGACACGATCCTCTACTCCTCCTGCTTCGACGCCAACGGCGGCGTGTTCGAGACCCTCCTCGGTCCCGAGGACGCGGTCATCTCCGACGCCCTGAACCACGCCAGCATCATCGACGGCATCCGCCTGTCCAAGGCCCGCCGCCATCGCTACGCCAACCGCGACCTCGCCGACCTCGAGCAGCAGCTCAAGGAGGCCGTCGAGGGCGGCGCCCGCCGCCGCCTCATCGTCACCGACGGCGTGTTCTCCATGGACGGCTATGTCGCCCCCCTCGCCGAGATCTGTGACCTCGCCGACCGCTACGACGCGATGGTCATGGTCGACGACTCGCACGCGGTCGGCTTCGTCGGCCCCGGCGGCCGAGGCACCCCCGAGCTGCACGGCGTGATGGACCGCGTCGACATCATCACCGGCACCCTCGGCAAGGCGCTGGGCGGCGCGTCCGGCGGCTATGTCGCGGCCCGCGCCGAGATCGTCGCCCTGCTGCGCCAGCGCTCCCGCCCGTACCTCTTCTCCAACTCCCTCGCCCCGGTGATCGCCGCCGCCTCCCTCAAGGTCCTCGATCTGCTGGAGTCGGCCGGTGACCTGCGCGAGCGGCTGAACGCGAACACCGCCCTCTTCCGTACGAAGATGACCGAGGCGGGCTTCAAGATCCTGCCCGGTGACCACGCCATCGCCCCCGTCATGATCGGCGACGCCGCCGAGGCCGGCCGGATGGCCGAACTCCTGCTGGAGCGCGGCGTGTACGTCATCGGCTTCTCGTACCCCGTCGTTCCCATGGAGCAGGCCCGGATCCGGGTCCAGCTCTCGGCCGCGCACTCGACCGAGGACGTGGAGCGGGCCGTCGCCGCCTTCATCGACGCCCGCCAGGCGCTGACGGGCTGACGCAGGCTGGCAAGATGGCCGGGTGATCGACCCCCGGCGGCTGCGCATCCTGCGGGCCGTGGCGGACCACCGAACGGTGACCGCCGCGGCTTCCGCGCTCTACCTCACTCCCTCGGCCGTCTCCCAGCAGCTCAACGCGCTCGAGCAGGAGACAGGCCACGCCCTGCTGATCCGCAGCGGCAAGGGGGTCCGGCTGACGGCCGCGGGGGAGATCCTGCTGGCCCACACCCATGCCGTGCTCGCCCAGCTGGAGCGGGCCGATGCGGAGCTGGCGGCCTACGCGGGGGGCGCGGCCGGCGAGGTCACGGTCGCCGCGTTCGCCACCGGCATCGCCGAGGTCGTGGCTCCGGCCATAGGGCGCCTCGCCGCTGAGCACCCGGACATCCGGGTACGCGTACGGGACGCCGAGGGCGACGAGAGCCTGCCCCTGGTGCTCGACGGCGAGGCGGATCTGGCCGTCGCGGTCGAGTACCGGGGGGCGCCCCGCGAGGACGACGTGCGCCTGGCCCGAGTGCCGCTGTACGCGGAGCCCTTCGACGCCGTGCTGCACGCCGGCCACCCCCTCGGCGGGGCGGAGCGCGTCGCGCTGGCCGAGCTCGCGGACAGCGACTGGATCGGTCCGTACCCAGGCAACCCCTGCCACGACATGGTGCTGCTCGCCTGCGAACTCGCCGGATTCCAGCCCCGCCTCGTGCACTGGTCGGACGACTTCCGCGCCGTCGTGGCACTCGCCGGAGCGGGCGCCGGCGTGGCGCTGGTGCCACGCTCGGCGCTGCGCGGGATGGAGTTGAAGGACACGGTCGTACGGCCGGTGGCGGGCCCGGCCGCGACCCGCCGGGTTTTCGCCGCCGTACGCCGTGGCGCGGAGGCGCACCCGCTGTTCCGGCCGGTCCTCGACGCACTCGCCGGTTCCGCGGCCGGACTCTCCACCGACTGAGCGCAGCTGTCGGGTCAGTCCTTGGCCCCGATCAGTCCGCGGCCCCGGTCAGCTTTGGCCCCGGTCAGTCTTTGGCCTGCGCCGCCTCCATCGTCCGCTTCAGGTTGTCCAGGGTGATGCGGATATTGCGGCGCTGGAAGTCGGCGAACGTGTGCCCCCTGGTCGCTATCCGGTCAAAGGCGTGGGCCAGCGCATCGGGCCAGGCACGCCGGTCGTCGGTCCAGGTCTCGGTCACCCGGGTGCCGCCGTCGACGGCCTCGAAGCGGTACTCCCAGGAGGCGATGCGAGCGGACAGCACGGGCCGTCGCCGCCCTATGGCACGCACTCGGAAGGCGAACCGCTCTCCGGGATCCGCCGCGGTCACTGTGCACCGCGTGGTCCAGCGCATCGGCCCGCGCTTGTTGTATCCGTCGAAGACCATGCCCACGTACGCCTTCTCGGCGCCGTCGAGTACCGTCGCGCCCCGGTTCTCCGGGCTCCAGCGGCCCATCAGCGAGGGGTTGCTGACCTGCGCGTAGATCGTCGGGGGTGTGGCGTCGATGACGATGCTGTCCGAGACCGAGAAGGTGCGTGCCATGGGTACGACTCCGATCGTGGTTACGGGTGGACGAGTCAGTCGGTGATCTCAGCCAGTGATCATCCCTGCGGTCGTCCGGCGTCGGCCAGGATGGAGGCCTCGACCGCGTCGTACTCGTACTCCTCCTGGCGGCGCGCCCCCGGGCTGTGGCGGGTGAAGACAGTGCCGATCCAGCCGGCGAGGAATCCTACGGGGACGGAGACGAGGCCCGTCGTGGTGTACGGGAACCAGCTGAAGTCGCTGTCGGGGAAGATCGCTTGAGGGGAACCCGAGACGAGCGTTGTCCCCGTGATGAGGATCAGGACGCTTGCCGTACCGCCGATGAGTGTGCTCAGCAGTCCGGTGCGGTTGTACCGGCGCCAGAAGAGGCTGTAGATGAGCGCGGGCGCGACGGCGGAGGCGCCCAGGCAGAAGGACAGAGTGATCATCGCCTGCAGGTTCACATGCCGGGATGCCGCCGCGATGAAGATCGCCACAAGGCCGACAGCCGCGGCCGTCGCCCGGGCGATCGTCATCTCGGTGCTGTGACGCAGAGCCTTCTTGTGCCGCAGACCGTGCGTGATCAGGTCGTGGGCGAGGGTGTTGGCACAGGCGAGCGTGATGCCGGCGACGGACGCCAGCAGCGTCAGGAAGATCGCCGTGGTCATGGCGGTGAACAGCAGCGTCTCGAAGGTGGAGACGTCGTTGCCCATGATCGCCTGGCTGACCAGCAGGATTGAGGTCTTGCCCTGTGGGTCGCCGAGGGTGATCTGCTCGCGGCCGACGACCGCGGCGGCGCCGAAGCCGATCACGGCGCAGAGCAGGCACACGACGACCACCGTCGAGACGGCCCAGGACATGGAGCGCCGCACGGCGGGTGCGCTGCGGGAGCTGAACATACGCATCGTGATGTGCGGGAGGCACGCCGCACCGAGCACGACGGTCAGTTGGGCGCTGATCATGTCGAGCCCGTCGCCGCCGAACTGGAGCCCGGGGGCGAGATACGCATCGCCCGCACCGCTCCCGCGTGCCGCCGCGTCCAGCAGCGAGGGAATGCTGAAGTCGAAGCGGTTCAGGATGAGCGAGGCGATGGCGGCGGCCGCGGCGAGCAGCACCACGGTCTTCACGACCTGGATGAATGCGGTGCCCTTCATACCGCCGATAGCCGCGTAGATGATCATCAGGACGCCGAGCAGCACGATGGAACCGGTCTTGAAGCCCGCGGCGTTGATTCCGAGGACGAAGGCCAGCAGGTCGCCGGCGCCCGCCAGCTGGAAGATCAGCAGGGGGAAGAGGGCAATGAGGGTGACCAGGCATGCGGTGATGCGAACGGCGGAACTGGGGGCGCGCCGGGTGAGCACATCGCCCATGGTGAACCGGCCCGCGTTGCGCAGGGGTTCGGCCAGCAGGAACATCAGCAGCACCAGGGAGAGCACGGTGCTGAGGGCGAGTACGAGACCGTCCTGGCCGAGCAGCGAGATGACTCCGACGGTGCCCAGCACACTCGCCGCGGAGATGTAGTCGCCGGCGATGGCGAGACCGCTCTGCATGGGGGACAGGGAGCGGAAGCCGGTGTAGAACTCGTCCAGGTCGTCGCGGTCGGGCCCGGTCATCACACACAGCAGCAGGGTCACTGTGGTCACCGCGATGAAGGCGACGAACGACATGGTCTGGGCCTCGGAGCTGAATCCGGTCATCGGCGAGCTCCCTGGGTGTTCCGGGTGGTCTTGGCAGCCTGGAGGCGGACGGCTTCGGCGAGCGGGTCGACCCGGCGGCGCGCGGACTTCTCGTACGCGGCAACGGCGATCAGCGTCACGGGAAGCTGGATCAGGCCGAGCAGCAGAGCAATGTTGAGGCCGCCCGTGATCTTGCCCGTCATCAGCCCCGGCGCGTAGGCGGAGAGTATGAGGAACAGGACGAAGTACCCGAGGGCTGTCAGAGTCGCGACTCGGCGCAGTCGGCGGTAGACGGCACTGAGCGCCTGTATGTCGCGGCGCGGATCGGCCGGCGGATCGGCCGGTGGCGCCTGCCAGGCATGGTGGGGGTGGCCCGGCTGCTCCGGATATGAGGGCGGTGGGGGGAAGTACGACATCGCGTTGGGTACCTCGTATGCCTGTGCGGACGGCGGGGGCAGGGCATGCCGGCGGAGCGGCTACGTTACCCGTGGGTAGCGCAGCCGGTGCATTGTTGCATGAACTGTCCGGTCGGTCAGTTGAGTGTTCAAGGACCGACCAGAGCCCTACTCCGGCACCCGGAACTGGGCGGTCCTGACCGCGGCCGACCGCCCGGCGCCCGTGATCACGGCGCCGCGGTCCGCGATGCGACGCACTGCTCCGCTCCCGCCGGCGGTGCTGCCGGCGGCGTCCGCCGCTGCCACCGCGTTCAGGCCGACACCGGCGAGCTGAGGCGTATTCCGCAGTGCCGGGCGGCGAAGCGGCCGGGCCGGACCCGACGGTTGTCGGGTCCGGACCGGCCGGTGTACTGCGGGGTGAGCGCGTCAGGGATAGCTGACGAGATTGGCCACATTCGTGGAGGAGTTGGACGGGCCGCCTCGGTCGTTGATGACATGGCGGATGGTTCCGGTGCCGCCGAGCGAGACGGTCACCATGTTCCGGAAGCGCACATTCGGATTGTTGGGGGCCTCGAAGGCGCGCTCGGCGGTCACGGACGGATTCGCGTTGAAGAAGCAGTAGCTGCCGAGCCCGAAGGCCTGATGGCTGGTGACCTGATCGGCGACCTTGTACGCGGCATAGCCCTGGGTCGAACCGTTCATCCAGGCGGCCTGGTTGGGCGGGTCGTACGGCATCTCGTTCTGGTAGAAGTACGTACGGCCGCCGTTGCCGTTCCAGATCGTCTGATGCTTCTGGTAGTGCTCGACGAACAGCCCGTACATCGTCACGTCATCGCCGTTGACGACAAGTCCCGTGTCCGCCGTATTGCTGTTCCAGCCGATGCCGCTGCCGTGGTCGCCGCGCCAGATCCACATGTGATCGCCGATGACGTTGTCGCTGTTGACCACCAGGCTCGTGGTCGCCTTGCCCACCGCGGCGCCGCCGACCCGGAAGAACACGTCGTGCAGGGACGTCGGGTTGGCGCTGTGGCCGGCGGAGGAGCCTGCCGGTCCGACCTCCATCAGGGTCTGCGAGTTGGTCGTGCCGGCGTCGATGAGGACGCCCGCGACCTTGACGCCGTCGACATCGGCGACCGTCATGGCGGTGACGCCGCCGTCCGGGATGAAGGTGGCGAGGCCCAGCCCCAGGATCACGGTGTCGGGCCGAGTCACCCGCAAGGTCTGATTCAGGTGGTAGACACCCGGGGTGACCAGCAGGTTCTTTCCAGCGGCCAGTGCGGCGTTGATCTGCGGGGCGGTCGTCCCGGCCTTCACGACGAAGAACTGGTCCATGCCGAGCGAGGTGCCGGTGGCGTTGCCGCCCGCCCAGGTGGTCCCCGATGAGTTGGCCCGCAGGGACGGGACGAACACCTTGTAGGCGCCGGCGCTGTCCACGTACAGGAACGGCTTTTCGCGAACGGTGGGGCTCTCGTTCACGGTGGTGTAGGGCGGGTTGGGGAAGGTGTTACCCGGAACGCCCTGGCTGCCGACGAAGACCATGTTCCAGTTGGATCCCGTCCAGCTGCCGAGCTGGGAGTTCCGGGTCAGCCACTGCTGCTGCGAACCGGACCGCACCTGACCGTCGATCTTGCTGTCGGCCATGAAACCGCCGCTCGCCCACCCGCCGTCGTCCAGGGCCAGGTTGCCGCGGACGTGCATACGGCGGTAGGCGGACGCCTGCGAGACCGCCCAGCGGTCGGTGCCGCCGGTCGGGTTCACCGACAGGTTCTCGGCACCGCGCCAGAAGTTCTGGGTGGCGTTCTGCGGCGGGAACCAGTCGGCCTCGACATGCACCGCGCCGTTGATCGTCACCGAGTCGGGCGACTGGCCGAGGCCCAGGACCTGGGTGTAGAAGCCGACGTTGACGTCGTTGCTGTAGGTGCCCGGCTTGAACATCACCGCGTAGCGCTGGGAGCCGAACTGGTTGGTCTCCTGCTGCTGGAAGATCGAGTTGAGCCGGCTCTGGATGGTCGAGGACGGCATCGAGGGGTCGAAGACGACCACGTTCGGACCGAGGTCCACGTCTCCGGGCGCGGTGTTCACGGGCGCGACCTGGAAGCGCTGGGCGGCCGTGCCGTTGCAGGTGTACTGCACGAGCTGGACGCTGTCGGCCGTCGAGGCGGAGGGGACGTCCAGGCACTTGCCGCTGTTGCGGTTGACGAAGTGGTACGCGCCGCCACCCTCGTCCACGGCCTGCCACTGCTGGTTGTTGCCGCCGCCGTACGCCCACAGGTGCACCGCGGCGTTGTCGGCAGTGGACACATCGCTCACGTCCACGACCTGGCCGGCGTCATTGCGGTTGTTGATCCGCACGAAGCCGCCACTGGTGGGCGTGAAGCTCCACTGCTGGGCGGTGGAGTTGTTGCAGGCGTACTGCTGGACGGCGGTGTCGTTCACGGTCGCGGCCGAGCGGGCGTCCAGGCACTTGCCGCTGCCGCTGTTCACGACGGTGGCCCAGTCGGTCGGCAGAGCGGCTGCCTGGGCGGCTCCTTGAGGGGTGGCGGCCTGGGTGGACGGGACTGCGACGAGGACCGAAACGGCCGAGGCCACCACAATGAAGGCAGCCACAAGGGGCCTTGCGCGGCGGGCGGTGGTGAAGGCGTGACGGCCCGCTCCGGGCGTTCGCGGGGATTGGAGCACGGTTTCTCCTGTGCCGGCGGGCCGGCTCGGTGGGGGGTTTACGGGGACGGGATTGACGGATGGGGGAGAGGGATCGAGGCGAGGGCTCAGCCCGCGTACTGGGCGAACACGCGCGTGAAGTCCCAGGGCTGCTGGGAGACGCCCGAGCAGGTGTCGGCGCCGCCGCCGGTGCAGGGACGGTCGCGGTTGACCGACCAGAAGGTCAGCCGCGCGAGGTGCCGCTGCTGCGCGTAGCCGAGGATGGTGTGGAAATCGGCGACCGTGACGGTCTCGTTGTTGTCGGTGATGCCGTTCATCGAGGAGATGCCGGTGTGCCGGTAGGCCTGGTCGTCGGTATAGCCGTAGGCGCTCTTGACCGTGTTCTTCAGCCCTTCGGCGGCGCGGAGTGTGAGCGTGCCCATGTTCTGGCCGGCCCCGCCGAAGTTGAACGGCATGATCGTCCAGCTGTCCACGGTCAGGCCGGACGCCGCGGCCTTGCGGATGAGGCTGTCGTCGGGGCCGTTCTGGCCGGTGCCGAAGGTGACGTACACCTTGATCCCGGGGTTGTTGGCCTTGACGGTCTTCAGCGCGTCGACGGTGCGCTGCTGGACGGTGGGGCTGTCGTACGCGGCGGCCTCGATGTCGATGTCGATGGCCTTGAGCCCGTAGGCGTTGATGACTTTCTGGTAGGCGGCGGCCAGTTCGCCGGCGCTGCCGCAGGAGCTCTCCAGCTTGTTGCCGCTCCAGCCGCCGAAGGACGGGATCACATCGCCGCCGTTGGCGCGCACGGTGTTGACCGTCTGCTGGTCGACGCCTCCGGTCAGTGGCCTGCCGCCGTCCCACTGCGGGTTGCAGTAGCCGTTGCTGAGAACGAAGGCGAGAGTGAACCACTTGACGCCGGTGGCGTTCATGACGGTGGTCGGACTGGGCGGGCTGCCCCAGCCGTTGTAGATGTACGGGGCGACAGCCATGGGGCCGGTGGGCGCCGGGTCACCGCCGCCGGTGGGCGCCGTCCATTTCTGGTTGGCGGCTCCGGTGCAGGTCCAGATTTGCAGGCGGGTGCCGTTGGCTGAGTTGTTGCCGGTGGCGTCCAGGCATTTGTTGGCGTGGGGGTTGACGATGTCGTGGGCGGCGGTGACGGTCCATTTCTGGGCGCCGGTGCCGTTGCAGTCCCAGAGTTGGACGGTGGTGCCGTCGGCGGTTCCGGCGGAGGTGACGTCGAGGCACTTGCCCAGCGCCCGGATCGTTCCGTCGGCGCCGGTGTTCCACTGCTGTGCGCCGGTGCCGTTGCAGTCGTAGAGCTGCACGGCTGTGCCGTTGGCGCTGTTGGCTCCCGCCACGTCGACGCATTTGCCGCCCAGACCCGTGATGGTGCCGCCGACGCCGGGACTGTCGCTGGTGCTGACCCGGATATGGTCGACGACGAGCTGCTGGGGGAAGGCGGTGCTGCCGTCGGGGTCGCCGGGCCAGTAGCCGCCGACCGCGAGGTTGAGGATCAGGAAGAACGGCTTGTTGAACACCCAGGTACGGCCGCCGAGATCGGCAGGCGTACGCCGCTGGTAGACATTGCCGTCGACCGACCAGGTCACCGAGTCCGGGGCCCAGTCGACGGCGAAGGTGTGGAAGGCGTCGGCGAAGGCCTGACCCCCGGGGAGGGTGTACGCGGCGCCGATGCCGCCGGAGCCGGAGTAGCCCGGGCCGTGGAGCGTGCCGTGGACGGTGGAAGGCTCGAAGCCGACGTTCTCCATGACATCGATCTCGCCCGAGCTGGGCCAGCCGACCTGGCCGATGTCGTTGCCGAGCATCCAGAAGGCGGGCCACATGCCTTGGCCGCGCGGCACTTTGAGCCTGGCCTCGACATGTCCGTAGGTCTGGGTGAACTTGCCAGCGGTGTTCAGCCGGGCTGAGGTGTATTCACATCTGCCGTACCAGCACTGGTAGTTGTCGGGATTCTCGCGGCGGGCGGTGATGACCAGGTGACCCTGGCCGTCGAGAGCGGCGTTGCGGTTGCCTGCTGTGTAGTACTGCCGCTCGTGGTTGTTGACGTTGTCGCCCGTCTCGATCTGCCATCTGCCGGCGTCGACGGCGGAGCCCGCGGGGCCGTCGAAGTCGTCGGAGAAGGTCAGGGCGGCCGGTGCCGCGGCGACGTGCGGTGCGGGTTCGCCCTGTGCGAGACCGCTCGTGAGAGTCGCGAGGGTCAGGACCGACAGAACGGACAGCAGCAAGCGCCGCGATAAGCGGGGGGAGTCCATGACTCTCCCTTCCGGGACATGAAGGCGGAAAGGGATGTGTCGTGCATATGACATGAGACTTAGTTCACTACGTGATTTAAGAAGTGAACTAAGCACCTGTCAAGGGCTTGGTATGGACCACGATTCCGGTCGGAGTCAGAGAGATAGTGCGCGCTTGCAAGTAAAGGCGCCTGCAATTATTGTTGACGCTCGTAAGCCGCAGACGCAATCGTTCTGGAAGGTTCTACCCCCATGCCACTCGCGCTCCTCGCCCTCGCCATCGGGGCCTTCGGCATCGGCACCACCGAGTTCGTCATCATGGGGTTGCTGCCCGATGTCGCTTCGGACTTCGGCGTGTCGATCCCGATGGCCGGATTCCTGGTGACCGGCTACGCACTCGGCGTGGTGCTCGGCGCCCCGCTGATGACGATCCTCGGTACGAGGGTGTCCCGGAAGCGGATGCTGATGGTGCTGATGGGCCTGTTCATCGCCGGTAACGTCCTCTCCGCCGTCGCACCCTCCTTCGGCGTGATGCTGGCCGGCCGGGTCGTCGCCTCGCTCGCCCACGGCGCCTTCTTCGGCATCGGCTCGGTCGTCGCGGCCGGCCTTGTCGCTCCCGAGAAGAAGGCCGGCGCGATCGCGATGATGTTCACCGGGCTGACCGTGGCCAACGTCGTCGGCGTCCCGCTCGGCACCTACGTCGGCCAGAGCGCGGGCTGGCGCGCCACCTTCTTCGTCGTCGCCGCACTCGGCGTCGTCGGACTCCTCGGCGTGGCGAAGCTGGTGCCGGAGCAGCCCAAGCCCGAAGGCGTACGGCTGCGCCACGAGCTGGCGGCCTTCCGTAATGTGCAGGTTCTGCTCGCCATGGCCATGACGGTCCTCGGCTTCGGCGGAGTCTTCGCCGCGATCACCTACATCACGCCGATGATGACCGAGGTCACCGGGTTCGCCGACTCGTCCGTGACCTGGCTGCTGGTCCTGTTCGGCCTCGGCATGGTCGGCGGGAACCTGATAGGCGGAAAGTTCGCCGACCGCGCGCTGATGCCGCTGCTGTACGTATCGCTGGGCGCCCTCTCCCTCGTACTGGCGCTGTTCACCGTCACCGCGCACAACACGGTCACCGCGGCGATCACCATCGTCCTGATCGGCGCGCTGGGCTTCGCGACCGTACCGCCGCTGCAGAAGCGGGTCCTGGACCAGGCCGCGGGCGCCCCCACCCTGGCCTCCGCCGTCAACATCGGCGCCTTCAACCTCGGTAACGCCCTCGCCGCCTGGCTCGGCGGCATGGTCATCGCGGCCGGATTCGGCTACACCGCACCCAACTGGGTCGGCGCCGCCCTCGCCGCCTCCGCGCTCGGCCTCGCCGTCGTCTCCCACCTCCTGGAGCGCCGCACGGCGACCGCCCACAGCCGGGTCGTCACCGCCTCCACCCCCGACACGGCCGCAGTCCCCGCCAACCACTGATCCACCGCGGCCGATCACCTGATCCACCGCGTCCACCGCTGATCCACCGCACCAAGGAGCCGACCTCATGACCATCACCGCCACCGCCGTCGCCCCGCTGACCATCCAGGACGCGGAGACCCTCGTGGACACCGCCCGCCGCGCCGCCGAAGCCGCCGGGGTCAGCGCCGCCGTCACCGTCCTGGACGCGGGCGGCCACCTGCTGGCCTTCCGCCGCGACGACCGGGCCGTGCTCATCGCGGGCGAGACCAGCACCCGCAAGGCGTACACCGCCCTCCAGTTGAACGCCCCGACCGCCGACCTCGTCGACGCGGTCCAGCCCGGCGGCCTCTTCCACACCCTGCCGACCGCCCTCGACGAGCCGCTGCTCTTCATCGCCGGCGGCATCCCCGTTCACCGCGACGGCCGCCTCATCGGCGCGGTCGGCGTCGGCGGCGGAGCCCCTGACCAGGACCACGGCTTCGCCGCCGCGGCCGTCGAAGCCCTCGTGTAGCCCGCAGGTTTCGGACCAGGCCCGTCGGCCCGCGACACACTCAGGAGCGGGTCGGCGGGTGACTTTTAGGACCTGGACGACGTGTGGCTTCCAGGCCCTGAACGATGGTGTGGATCGACCTGATCGCCGACCTGGGCTCCGACTGAGGGACGTACGAGAACGGGACGAACCTCGGCTTCGCCGCCTGACGTCCCGGCTGTGCTGAGGTGGGTTCCCCGGCAGGTCCGTCGGGGAACGCGCTTCACAGGGAGGTCCAGTGGCAGAACCACCACCGAGTCCTGACGACAGTGACTTTCCCGCGCGCATCGCGCCAGGCTGCCGGGATCCCGGCGAACTGGACGCCCAGGTGGCCCGGTGCCGGGCCTGCCCCAGGCTGGTGGCCTGGCGGGAAGAGGTCGCCCGAACGAAACGTGCCGCTTTCCAGGACTGGGAGTACTGGGGAAGGCCGGTCCCCGGATTCGGCCCGCCCGACGCGGCGCTGGCCGTGGTCGGGCTCGCGCCCGCGGCGCACGGGGGCAACCGGACCGGCCGGATGTTCACCGGGGACGCGTCGGGCGACATCCTCTTCGCCGCGCTGCATGCCGTCGGCCTCGCCTCCCGGCCGGACTCCACGCACCGTGGCGACGGGCTGAAGCTGCGCGGAGTGCGGGTCACGGCGCCGGTCCACTGCGCTCCTCCGCAGAACAAGCCGACCCCGGCCGAGCGGGACGCCTGCCGGCCATGGCTGGCGAGCGAGCTGGAACTGCTGAGCCCCACCCTGCGCGCGGTGGTGGTCCTCGGCGCCTTCGGCTGGCAGGCGGTGCTGCCCGTCCTCAGCGACGCGGGGTGGCAACTGCCGCGCCCCCGGCCGGTGTTCGCGCACGGTGCCCAGGTGACACTGCCCGGCTGTGAGGAGCGCCCGGAGCTGCATCTTCTTGGTTGCTACCACCCGAGCCAGCGCAACACATTCACCGGGCGGCTCACCCTCCCCATGCTCATCGACGTGCTTCGCCACGCCGCCGAAATCTCCGGCCTGGATCAATGACGCTGATCTTCGGGGCCACTGGTCCGGCGTGATCGAGGTTTCATCCGCCGAAGATCGGTGACAGGACCGATATGCCGCAAATCGGATACACGATGATGACCGAGCAGGCCGGCCCCCGTGAGCTCATCGATCACGTTGTCGGCGCGGAGCAGGCGGGCTTCGACTTCTCCGTAACCTCCGACCATTACTTCCCATGGCTGGCGTCCCAGGGCCACGCCCCGTACGCGTGGAGCGTCCTCGGGGCGGCCGCCCAGGCCACCTCCCGCATCCCGCTCATGACGTACGTGACCTGCCCGACGACCCGCTACCACCCCGCGGTCGTCGCCCAGAAGGCCGCAACCATGCAGCTGCTGTCCGAGGGGCGCTTCCGGCTCGGCCTCGGCTCCGGCGAGAACCTCAACGAGCACGTCGTCGGCGGTGGCTGGCCCGCCGCGCATGTCCGGCTGGAGATGCTGGAAGAAGCCGTGGAGATCATCAGAGCCCTGTTCGCCGGCGGAAACGTGAACCATCACGGTGCGCATTTCGACGTCGAGAACGCCACGCTGTGGGACCTTCCCGACGAGCTCCCGCCGATCGGCGTCGCCGTCTCCGGCGACAGGTCCTGCGAACTCGCAGGCCATGTGGCGGATCTCGTCATCGCCACCGAGCCCAAGCGTGAACTCCTGGACGCCTTCGACCGGCACGGCGGCGTGGGCAAGCCCCGGATCGGCCAGCTGCCCGTCTGCTACGACACCGACCGGGACGCAGCGATCGCCCGGGCCCACGACCAGTTCCGCTGGGCCCTCGGCGGCTGGCCGCTCAACGCCGAGCTGCCGGGACCCCCCGGATTCGCCGTGGCCACCGAGTACGTACGCTCCGAGGACGTCGCCCGGTCCATCCCGTGCGGGGACAACCTCGACGACTTCGTGGCGGCCGTACGGCTGTACGCGGAGGCGGGCTTCACCGAGATCGCGCTCGTCCAGGTGGGCGGCGACCATCAACGGCCCTTCCTCGACTGGGCGGAGGCAAAGCTGCTTCCCGCCTTGCGTGAACTCTGAGCGGCCTCCGCGCGGCCGTGCCGCCGACGCCGGGCCGTGCCGCCGACGCCGGGCCGGGCGTCAGCTGCCCCGGGCCGGGCGCCGGCCCCCTCAGGCCAGGCGCAGCCCGTCCTGAGGCTCCGGCGCCCGGGCTACTTCCGGCGGCGGAGCAGCGACGGCCAGCGAGAAGGAGTGCCCGGCGGGATCGGAGTAGAGGCGCACATCGCGCGGCCCGCCGTTGTCCTTGGTGTCCACCGGGCGAGCGCCGAGGCTGATCACCTCTCGTTCGGCCTCGTCCATGTCCTCGCGCGAGACGAGGATCCGCAGGTGCGCCTGCTGCGAGTCGTCCGGCCGCGGCCAACTGGGTGGCGCGTACCCGTGATCCCTGTGCACGGCCAGGTGCACGCCGTCGTTGCCGACGATCTCTACATAGTCGGGGTCCGCCCCCAACTGGGTCCGGGCATCGAGCAGGGTGGCGTAGAACTCCGCGAGAGCCGCGGGTTCCGCGCAGTCCAGGATCAGCACGCTCGTCTTGGCGACTGCCATGAGGGCCTTCTTCCGTACGGCTGTTGGTGTGGATACGCCTACGGTTGTCGGGTTCCCCGGCGTCGGCCGGACTAACTGTGTTCCTGCGCCGGCAGCGTGGCTCGACTGGTGTACCCGGACCAGATCCTGGCGGGATAGCCGTCGCCGATGTTCTTGAGGGCGACCTGCTTGTGCGTGGTGGCGTCCTCGCCGAAGAGGCCTATCGCGGTGACGAGGTCGTCCGTGGAGCCGACGAACCACTCCGCCTTTCTGTCGTCGGTGCGGCCCGAGGTCGTGGTGACGGTCTGCTCGCTGACGCCGGGCGTAAAGGGGCGGTCGACCCCGCCACGGCCGCCGCCGCTCAGATACGAATTGACTACGCCGGCGGTCCTGGGGTCGATCGCCTGACCGCCGATCGCGGCCCGTAGACGCGTACCCTCTCCATCGCGCTCAGCGGACTTCACGATCGAGGGGGTGACCTTCCTGCCCTCGTGGTGGAAGGAGGCGTAGACACCGGCCAGCTCCAGCGGGCTGGCTCCCATCAGGCCCAGCGACGCCGCATCGGGTGAGGCGAAGTCGCCCGGGTCCACATCCATTCCGAGCGCGGTGGCGATCTCCTCGATGTGCTCGGTGCCGTACCGATCCTTGTCCTGGGTCTTGACCTCCATCGACGCGGCAACCGCGACCGGATCGAAGGTGGGACCTGCCTGGTAGTCGGAGCGGGTTGCGTTGCTGAGGTAGTGCCGGGTGTAGTCGCGGCCGCCGTAGAGCGCGACGATGCGGCCCGACCTCGGGTCCACCGAAACGGCTCCGGCCTGCCGATTGCCGTCGGCGGCCGCTTCGTCGGAGGCCGTATCCGCCTCCGCATCAACACCCCCACCCGGCTCGGCTTCCGCTTCAGCATCCGCGCCTTCGCCGAGTCCCGCCGTGACGGCCTGCTCCAGAGCCCGCTGTTTGTCCGGGTCGATGTTGAGAGTGATACGCCAGCCACCGCCCGCCAGTTCCTGCTCGCTGACCCCGGAGGCCATCAGCTCGCGCCGGGCGGCGTCCACGAGATAGCCGGACTGGCCGGACAGCCCGTCACCCGGCGTGGGCGCCACCGGCTCGGGGAACTTCATCCGCTGCCGCGCGCCCTTGTCCAGCCAGCCCTCATCGACCATGTTGTCGAGTACGTAATTCCAGCGCTCCGTGACCAGCTGTTTGCCCTGGGGGCCGGCGATGGCCCAGTCGTACTGACTGGGCGCCTGCAGCAACGCCGCGAGGTACGCGCCCTGCTCGACGCTCAGCTCTTCGACTTCCCGGTGGTAGTACGCGCGGGCCGCGGCCTGGACCCCGTAGGCGAGACGCCCGTAGTAACTGCTGTTCAGGTATCCGGCGAGGATGTCGTCCTTGGAGTTCTGCCGGTCGACCTTGAGCGAGATGACCAGCTCCTTGACCTTGCGGGTGATGGTCTGCTCCTGGCTGAGGTAGTAGTTCTTGACGTACTGCTGGGTGATGGTCGAGCCACCCTGCTTGCCCTTGCCGGTGAGTGTGCTCAGGATGCCGCGGGCGGTGCCGGACAGTGAGACGCCGGAGTCGCTGTAGAAGTCCTTGTTCTCGGCTGCGACGAAGGCGTGCTGGACGCCCAGGGGCACTCTGCTCAGCGGGACGGTCTCCCGGTTGGTCTCCCCGGTGCGGGCGAGGCGCGTGCCGTCGCTGTACAGGTAGACGTTGCTCTGCGCCTTGGCCAGTTCATTGGCCTGGGGGATGTCGATGGAGACGTAGAGGACGGTGAAGCCTCCGGCGAGCAGGACTATCAGGGTGACGACGCAGGCGAGTGCCCTCTTCCAGGTGAGGAAACGGCCTGCACCGGTCCGCTTCCCGGCCCGCCACCGTTGCCGCCGGATACGGGCCTCGCCGTGTGCCCCTCTCGACTCTCCGGACGCACCTGCCTCGTTTACCTCGCTGCTGACCTCGCTCGCCTTCTGCCGCCCCGCTGTCCGGTCCGGACTCCACCTGGTACGCATGGGGCCATCCTCAGCGCCGAAGATCTTTGTAAACGCGAAGGGAGACATCGGCTGAGCCTCGGAGGTGTATCAGCCGTGTATCGGCGGCTCCGCGTCCGGGAGGCGGAGAATTGCCCGCGCGCCGCCATCGGGCGCGTTGGCGAACTCCAGTGCCGCGCCGATGACTTGGGCCTGGCCGCTGGCGATGGTCAGCCCGAGCCCGTGGCCTGTGCCGCGTTCCCGGGAGCCGGTGCGGAAGCGCTGCGGACCGTCCCGCAGCACGCCTTCCGGGTAGCCCGGGCCGTGGTCGCGTACGGTCACGGTCCTGCCGTCGGCAGCCACCGTGACGGTGACGGGCGCGAGGCCGTGCCGGTGCGCGTTGACGATCAGGTTGGTGAGGATGCGTTCCAGCCGCCGGGGATCGGTCCACACCTCCCGCTCCTCCCCGTCCTCCCGTTCCTCCCCGTTCTCGACGACGAGTTGTACGGGCAGGCCGGTGCGGGCGGTGATGTCCTCGGCCAGGGGGCCGAGGTGGCTGGGGGAGAGATCGGCCTCCTCCGCCCCGGCGTCGAGCCGGGAGATTTCGAGGAGGTCCTCGACGAGGGCGGCCAGGACGCGTACCCGGTCGCGCACATATCCGGCCGCCTGCCCCTCGGGGAGCAGTTCGGCGGCGGTGACCAGTCCCATGAGGGGGGTACGCAGTTCATGCGCGACATCGGCGGTGAACCGCTGCTCGCCGCGCAGGCGTTGTTGCAGTGCGGCGGCCATGGTGTCGACAGCCGTGGAGATTTCGGCGATCTCGTCACTAGGACGCGGAGCGGCGTCGATCCGGGCGTCGAGGTCCCCGCCGGCGATTCGCCGCGCGGTGCCCGCCGCGCTGCGCAGTCGGCGGCTCATCCGCCCGGCGCTGATCACACCGAGCGGCAGCACGGCCGCGGTAGTGAGCGCTCCGGCCCAGGCGATGCTCGTGTCGAGAGCACTGATGTCACGCAGCGTGGTGGTCATGTCGATGCGTACGGACAGCACTTGCCCGCCCGCGGGACGGGCGGCCCACATCGCGGGCCCGGCGGGGTCGGTGGCGTACTCCGTTCCCTGGCGGCCGCGGGCCGCGAGATCGCGCAGCCCCGCGGGCAGCCCGGAGGCGTCGAGACTGGCGCCGGTGCCCTGGACGGTGCCGGAGCGGGCATAGGTGACGGCGGCCCGGTCGAGCGTCGTACGGGCCGACTCACGGGCTTGCGTGAGTTCCCGGTCGCGCGAGGCGTGGTGGACGAGTAGGCCCACGGCGGCGACAACGGCGCAGATGGCCACGGCGACGAGGGCGGCGATGCGCCATCTCAATGGCATGGTCAGCGCCGCAGTTTGTAGCCGAAGCCGCGGACCGTTTCGATCCGTTCGGCGCCGATCTTCGTCCGCAGACGCTGCACATGCAGATCGACGACGCGGGTGTCGCCGTGCCAGGCGTGGTCCCACACCCGGCTGAGCAGGGTTCGGCGCTCCAGCACCACGCCGGGCGACGCGGCGAATTCGAGCAGCATCCGCAGTTCGGTCGGGGTGAGAGCCAGCAGCTGTCCGGCGCGGTGTACTTCCATGCCGCGGGTGTCGATGGTGAGGTCCCCGAAGTTCAGGGTGGCCGCATCGTCCGAGCCGATCGCGGGCGAGGGGGTGAAGGAGGCGCGCCGCAGCAGGGAGCGGATGCGGGCGACGAGTACGGCGCTCTCGCAGGGTTTGACGACATAGTCGTCGGCGCCGGCCTCCAGCCCGGATACGACGTCGAGGGCGTCACCACGTGCGGACATCATCAGGATGGGCGCCAGGCTCAGTTCGCGGATACGGCGGCACAGCCCGATGCCGTCGAGCTCGGGAAGCATGACGTCCAGGAGCAGCAGGTCCGGTTGCCGCTCGCGGAAGAGCTCCAGACCGGACAGCCCGTCGGCGGCGGTGGAGACGGTGAATCCGTAACGCTCAAGGAGCATACGGACGGTGTTACGGATGACCTCGTCGTCCTCGACGAGCAGCAGATGCGCCTCGGTGGCACTGCCGGGCATGAGGGGGGCACTGGTCATCGGTCTGTCCTGTTCCGGGGGCTCGGCGACGGACTCGACCCGGCGGCGGACTGAGCCCGGTCGCCGGTCTGGCCCTGTGGGACGGCCGCGGTGAGTACGTTGCCGTCCCACCGGTAACGCGTCGTGAAGCGGCCGTCGTTGCCGGTCGACGCAAGGACCAGATCGTGCCCGAAGGTCTCACCGGTGAGCCCGAGGGGACCCCAACTGATCAACACGGGCCGCACGGTTGTACCGAAGGCCCGGTACACCTGAATCAGCGTCAGCTCGGCTTTCGGCTCATCCAGCGCCACGATCAGCTCGTCACGCCCGTCCCCGGTCAGGTCCCGGTATACGGGCGCGCGCAGACCGCACGCCGAGCCGGGACAGTCCCGCACGGCGTCCCGTACGAGCTGGGGCACGTTCGGGTCCACCTCCAGCAGCTCTTTGACCGGTATCCGCTTCAGACCGCCCGCGCCCACCTGGACGCCCTTGATGCTCAGATACTGGCGGTCGGGGCCGGTGGGCTCGTCCCCGGGCGGGGCGGGCGGGGCGTACTGCGGCCACAGCGGTGAAGAACTGGCGGGCGGCGACACTGGCGGCGCGACGCCCCCGTCCCGCGCACCGGTATCGGCGGCACACCCGACGAGGCTCACGGCCACGCCGACGGCGAGTGCGGCGAGGGTGACTTGGCGGGGCCGCCCGCGGTGGTGGGTGTGGGGGAGGCGGGGCATAGGCCTATCAGCGTACCGGCGGGGAGGGGAGAGGCGGCCGGGGGTGCCGGGGAGCCGGCCGGCAAAGGCCCTGGCGCGGAAGACCCGGTGGAGCTTTCACCTCGCTGGTGGGCGCGTAGCACTCGCCCCTTTCAGGTGATCACGGCCTGTCACTGCGTCAGTTGTGGACGCGGCTGGCCACGATGCCTGCATGGCCAACAAGAATCGCGGCACCGCACGGAGCCGACCGGCGATGCTGCTCGCCGCCCTCGCGCTGACGCTGCTCGCCACGCAGCCGGCCGCCGCCTCCGGCGCCGATGCGGATGCGGATGCGGATGCAGCCTCGCCATCCGCTGTCGAGCGCCGCGTGTCGGCGTACCTGGACAGCATCCGCGACCAACCCGAAGCGCTGGACTCCTTCTTCCGCGAGCTGCCCAAGGGCGGCGACCTGCACAGCCACCTCGCCGGTGCGGCATCGACCGAGCTGCTGATGGACCTGGCGATGGCGGACGGTCTGTGCATCGAGAACGGCACCCAGCGGGCCCTCCCACCGCCGTGCCCGGCCGACAGCCGGCCCGCCGTCGAGATGCGAACCGACGCCGCGTTGCGACAGCGGGTACTGCGGGCCTGGTCGATGCAGGACTTCACGCCGGGCGAGGAGTCGGGACACGACCACTTCTTCGCGACCTTCGGCAAGTTCTCCGAGGCGGCCAAGCGCCATCCGGGGGAGTTGATGGCCGAGGTGTCGAACACCGCTGCCCGGCAGAAGCAGTTCTACCAAGAACTGATGGTCACCCCCAACGGCGGCGGGGCCAACGCGCTCGCCGACCGGGTCGGCTACGACGCGAGCCTGCCCCGGATGCACCAAAAGCTGCTCGCCGACGGCGCCATGGACCAAGTCGTGCGCCAGGCACGAACCGAAGCGGACCGGGGCCTCGCGGTATTCCGAGCCACCGCCCACTGCGACAGCGCGACGCCGGACCCCGGCTGCGCGGTGCCCTTCCGGTTCATCTCGCAGGTCTCGCGGAACAGCGCGCCGGAACGGGTCTTCACCCAGATGGTGCTGGCCATGGAACTGGCCGAACGCGACCCGCGGTTCGCCGCGGTGAACCTGGTCCAGCCCGAGGACGGAGCCGTCTCCCTGCGGGACTACAGCCTCCACATGCGGATGCTCGCCCATCTGCACAGCGTCTACCCGCGGGCGCACATCACCCTGCATGCCGGCGAACTGGCCCCCGGCCTGGTCAAGCCCGAGGACCTGAGCTTCCACATCCGCGAGGCGGTGAATGTCGCACACGCCGAGCGCATCGGCCATGGCGTCGACATCCGGCACGAGGACGCGGCGGACGAACTGCTGGGGACCATGGCCGAGCGCCGTATCGCCGTAGAGGTCCCGCTCAGCAGCAACGACCAGATCCTCGGCATCTCAGGCCCCGAGCACCCCTTCCCGCTGTACCGGGAGCACGGCGTCCCCGTCGTACTCGCCACCGATGACGCGGGGGTCTCCCGGATCACCATCAGCGACGAATACCGGCGCGCGGCCCGGACGTACAACCTGTCCTACCGCGAATTGAAGGACCTGGCCCGCGCCTCACTCGAGTACGCCTTCCTGCCGGGCCGCAGCCTGTGGCGCACCCTGGACGGCTACCGACCGGTGCGCGAGTGCCTCGCCGGACGGCCAGGGGAGCGCGAACCGGGGCCCCGCTGCGCGGCGTTCCTCGCGGCCAGCCCGAAGGCGGCGGTGGAATGGCGGCAGGAGGCGGCGTTCACTGCCTTCGAGCGACGGATCCTCGCGACGCGGGCCCCAACTGGCCCGGCCATTGCCAGGGCAGGCTTGTAGTCGCGGAGGCCGCTGTCCTGCTCTGATGTACTGCTGGCCCTGGACGTGGAGCGATACGGGGTGGTGGAGGGTGAGCGTGGGCAGCCGCGGAGTGCTCGCAGTGGTGGGTACGGCGACCGATGGAGTCGAGACGCTGCGTACCGGCCTGGTGGAACCGGCGCCGGCCCTTGGATGGCAGGTGGCCGTGACGCTGACGCCGAACGCCGGCCGATGGCTGAGCGCGAACGGTGAGCTCGAACGGCTTGAGGCGGTGACCGGGCTGCCGGTGCGGTACACCCCTCGCCTGCCGTCCGAGCCCCGCCCGCATCCTGTCGCCGACTGCTGCATCGTGGCCCCTGCCAGCGCGAACTTCGTCGCCAAGCTCGCGACGGGCATCGCGGACAATCAAGCGTTGACGCAGGTGAGCGAGGCGCTCGGCACGATTGGTGTGCCGGTGGTGCTGTTCCCTCAAGTCAACGCTGCCCACGTTCGTCATCCCGCATGGGAGCGGCACATCGACGCACTTCGAATCGCGGGCGTGGATCTCGTCTACGGGCCGAACGTGTGGCCGCTGTACGAACCCCGTGAGGGCCCGGCTGATCGAGACCTGCCCTGGTCGGCCATCCTGGAGACCCTCCGGAACGTGGCTTAGGCGCTCTTCGGCTTCCTGCCGGTGGTCTTCTTCGCGGGCGTCTTTTTGGTCGTGGACTTCTTCGCGGTTGCCGTGCTCTTCGTGGCCGCCGTCTTCTTCGCGGCGCGCTTCTTCGGCATCTCGTGGATGGTGGCGGGCCCGCCGCTCTCGCCGCGGGACTCCTTCGCGGCTTGGACGGAGGCATTGAGTGCGGACATCAGATCGACGACCTGTCCCGCCGGCGCCGGCTCGCCTGCCGGCTTGGGTGGCTTCTTGCCGGCGGCCTTGGCGGCGATGACCTCTTCGAGGGCCTCGCGGTAGTGGTCGGTGTATCCGGAGATGTCGTCGGCGGCCATCGTTTCCATGAGCTGGATCGCGGCATCGATCTCGGAGTCGTCCACATCGACCGGCTGCGGTGTGAGCTCGGCCGGGTCGCGAATCTCGTCGGGCCACCTCATCGCATGCAGGACGATCGCGTTCTCCTTGACCCGCAGGAGGCCGAGGCGCTCGCGGTTGTGCCAGGCGAACTTGGCGACAGCGACCTTCGCGCTGCGCTCCAGCGCCTTTCGCAGCAGCACGTAGGGCTTGGCGGCGACTGGCCCGTCCGCCGTCAGATAGTAGGAGTCGCCGATGCGCACCGGGTCAATGCTGTCGGCCGGCACGAACGCGACGATGTCGATGGCCTTCGCCGTCGGCAGCGGCATCCTGTCCAGGTCCTCATCGGTGACCTCGACGATCGTGTCCTTGGCGACCTCGTAGCCCCTGCCGATCTCCTCGGTGCTCAGCTGCTTGCCGTCGATCTCACACACCTTGCGGGTACGGATCCGGCCCTCGTCCTCCAGGTGGTACTGGTGGAAGCTGATCGACCGGTTCTCGGTGGCGGGCAGCACCTTGATAGGGATCGTGACCAGCCCGAACGAGATCGCACCGCTCCACACTGGCCTCGGCATGGGACACCTCCTCCACCGCTGGGCTGCCAGCCTAAAACGCCTCAAAAGCTTCAGCACGTCCAATAGGGCGGGCGGGCGGACGGTGACCTTTTGGGATGGAGCGCCGTACGGGCGGGTCAGGCCGGCGGAGCCATGCCCTCGTTGACGGAGACGGGGCCGGGGCCGGCTGCTCCATCTTCGCCACGCACCGCCTCAACGATGGATTGATGGAGGGTGCGGCTCGCCTCTTCCGACGGGCAGGAAATAGGGCTGCCGACCATGGTGTACCAGTCCGAGGCACCGCTGAACTGAACGGCGATCTCGGCCTGGCCGTCGGACCAGGTGGTGTGGACCGTCAGGTCACCGCCGATCACACCGACCTCTTCGGTGAGGACCCCACCGGCTCCCGCGTAGATTCCGGTGGTCGTCCACGATGCCCAGGTCATGGCGCATGCCCTTACTGACGGTGGCGGAAGCTGTGTGCCGGCTCGCCCCCCGAGTGCCGTTCTTCGAGTCTGACACCTGGGGGACCGGTACGCGCGGTGGTGGCGCCGGTGTGGCGTCCTCGGCCGACCGGGAGATCATCGCGGCCGACGGCGGGATCCCGGATGCCCGCCGCGGCGCGGCCCCCCGACCTCGCCGACGCAGGCCGGCGACGCAAGTCGGCGGAGTTGTTCACCCCGGATTCTCCGAAGCCTGCCCGGGAGTCACCCGACTGCGAAATGCTGTTCCCCGAGCTGAACCGGGGGACAGCGGAGATGCGGGGGAAACGTCTGTGGTCATCGGGGAGAGACCTGTCATCGAGGAGCCGCGACTGGCCGTCCGGCGCCCGTCGTCGTCCTTATGGTCACGCCGCAGCCTTCTGATCATCCTGCTGCCCGTACTGGCCGCAGTCCTGACGGGTGTCGCCGTGCTGGCGGTTTCGGGGAACATCCTGCTGCCCTTCGAGCGGGTCGTCACGCTCGAGGGCAAGATGGCGTCCAAGCGGGACTTCTTCGAGGACGAGGAGGTTCAGCGTCTCCTGTTGAAGCACCACATACGGGTCCACATCACCAGCTCGGGATCGCGCGAGGTGGCCATCGGGGACGTCGCCTCCTATGACTTCGTCTTTCCGTCCGGGCAGCCCGCCGGGGATCTGATCACCAGCCAGCGCGCGGCGAAGAACCAATACGTGAAGGTGCACCGGCCGTTCGTCAGCCCCATAGTGCTGGCCACGTATCGCGAGTACGCCGAGACCTTGCGGGCCGCGGGAATCGCCACCCCGCAACACGCCTCAGGGAAGGGCCGCCCGCTCTATTACGTCCTGGACATGCAGAAGTTCCTCACGAGCATCGACGAGAAAAAGCGGTGGAACGACATCGGGATCCAGAACCTCGGGATCACCAACGCGAACAGGATCCTGGCCCAGGGGCCGGACGTCTGTGGGTCCAACTCGGCGGGAACCTATCTGGCGCTGGTCGCCTTCACCTGGCACGGCGAGAACGACGAGGTGCCGGACACCGACACGGAAGCGGACGACCGGGCGCGGGCGATCAAACACCTCCTGGAGCAGGGCCTGCCGGCCGCGGACGTGTTCCGGACGTACCTCTCCCCGGAGGGGAAAGGAATCGCCCCTGTCGTGGTGGCGTACGAGCACCAGTATCTGACCTACCAGGTGCAGTACCAGGCCGAGTCGATGGAGCTGGACTCCCAGCGGGTGCTTCTCTACCCGGACAGCCAGTTCGTGACCCAGCCCCAGTTCATCTCGCTCACCAGGGAGGGCGAACGGCTCGGTGAACTCATCACCCGCGACCCCGAATTGCGGCAAAGGGCAATGGAGTTGGGCTTCCGGATTCTCGATCCCTCGGGGGAGGTCGCGGGCGACCAGCTCTCCCGGTTCCTGCGGCAGCGCCACATCCCGGTCCCCTCGATGGAGGGCGACAACACCAGGTCCTCGATGCCCAGACTGCGGTTTCTGGAAAGGATGATCTCCATCGTGGGCGACTGCCCGGCGGCCGGGACCTCGGCCGGGACCTCGGCCGGGACCTCGGCCGGGACCTCGCCCGGGCTGCCCGAGTGAGGGCGCGCGGCCGCGTGACCGGCTTCATCGCCGTGTGCCTGGCATGGCTCTGGCTCGGCGCTGCCTCGGGCTGCTCCCCGGGTGACCCCGACCCGGTCACGCTGCGCGTGCTCGCCAGTTCGGAGCTCGCCGACATGCGGCCCCTGCTCGAGGACCTCCGCCGCGACACCGGGGTAACGCTGGAGATGGACTACCGGGGCACCGTTGACGCCAGCAACGCACTCGTCCCGGGTCACTACCGCCACGATCTCGCCTGGCTCTCCTCCGACCGCTATTTCCAGCTCAAGGTGAAGGCCGCCGGGCACAACATCGAGAAGCCCCTGTCCACCAGCATCATGCGCTCTCCGGTCGTCGTCGGCATGAAGCCCGCCACGGCGGACCGGCTCCGCCGCGCGACGCCCGGCGGGCAGATTTCCTGGGCCGATGTGGCGGACGCCTCGGCGGAGGGATCCCTGAAGTTCGCCATGGCCGACCCGCGGCACACCAACAGCGGGCTCGCCGCGCTCGTCGGAGTGGCGACCGCCGCCGCGGGTACAGGCGGAGCACTGCGCGCCGAGGACGTCTCCTGCGACCGGCTGCGCGGTTTCTTCGCCGGTCACGCCCTGACCGAGGACTCATCCACCCGCCTGACCGACGGATTCGTACGCCGCCAGGACGACCTGGACGCCCTCATCACCTACGAGTCCGAGCTGCTCTCCCTCAACAGCGGCGGAAAGCTCCGCAGGCCGCTGGAGATCGTCTATCCGAAGGACGGCATGGTGCTGTCCGACTACCCCCTGCTGCTGCTCGACCCCGCCAAGCGCGCCGCGTACGACCGGATGGTGGACTGGCTGAAGAGCGAACCGGTCCAGAAGAAGATCATGGAAAGAACGCTGCGCCGGCCGATCGATCCCGCCGTACCCCGAGTCCCCGTACTCCGCGAGCCCGTCGGCAACGCCCTGTACTTCCCCGACCGGCAGGAGGTCGTGGACCGGCTCCTCGCCGACTACGGCGATCCACAGCGGGACAAGCCTGCGCAGGTGATCTTTCTGCTGGACTTCTCCGGGTCCATGCGGGGCGAGCGCATCGCGAAAGTGCGCGCCACCTTCGACGGCCTCAGCGGCGCCGACGATTCACGCTCCGGAAAGTTCGTCAGGTTCTACCGCGGCGAGTCGCTCACCGTGATGCGATTCGGCGGCCGCGTACTCGACGACCGGAGCCTGACCTACGACGGGCAGCGCGACCTCGACCGCCTCCGCGGCTTCGTGGCGTCCGACGACTTCGACACGAGCACAGCCATCTGGTCCACTCTCGACCGGGCTTACACGAAGGTGGCCGGCATCGTACGGGACCACCCCGGCCAGGCCGTCTCCATCGTCCTCATGACGGACGGTGAGAACAACGCCGGCATGAACCTCGACGCCTTCATCAGCCGCCACGAGGCACGGCCGCAGCCGGCCCGCGCGGTGCGCACCTACACCATTCGCTACGGCGAGGCCGACACCAAGGAACTTGATCGAGCGGCACGGGCGACCGGCGGACGGATGATCGACGCCACGGCCCAGTCCCTCCTCAGCGCTTTCAAGGAGATACGTGGGTGCGTTAAGTGAGGTGTGGTGGGGCGTCTGGTGGCCCTGGATGCTCCTGTGGCTGGTGACCACGATCGGCGCCGTGGCGCTGCTCGCCATGACGCTCCACTGGCTCACCCGTGGCAGGGGTAGCGGCGGCCAGAACCTCACCTTCAGCATCTGCTTCTACCTTCATGACAGATCCGTCATGGATCACTACCAGATGCGCGGTTACGCGGCGGCCTTGCGCAAAGAGGTCGAGCAGAGGACCAGCGACAGCAGGGACGGGAACATCCGCGCCACGGTCTTCGGGATGAGCGCGGGCGGTGGCCGGCGCGACAACAGCGAGATCGTCAGCAAGTATCTCGAAGTGGCCGAGCCCATATCGGTGATCGGCATCATCATGGACGTCCTCGAAAGGAAGGACGTCATCGTCCACGTCGATCTCGCCAATCAGACCGTCAGGCGCAACGAGGCGCTCACCAGAGGACTGGCAGCACTCCATGGATCCGGGAGCTCGCAGCACACCGTCCGGCTTCGCGACATAGAGGACTTCGTGCTGATCAGAGGACGGTTCCGCAAGACCAGCGAATCGGCGGAGTCCACGGTCTTCCTCGCGCCGTACGGGGATCCGGACGATCCCGCACAAGGCCCTCGCGTCCGTGTCACCTGTGCGACCGAAGGACTGCGCAACGAGGTCCCCCAAGGCACCTTCTCGGCACGCTGTCTGGGCAAGGTCCAGGACTGGAACGCCGACGACGCGGTCCTGGAGGTGCAGGCCATCGCGATCTTCCGGTAGCCGGAGCGAGCCCCGTACCGCGTCCCGGAAGGCGATCAGACGAAGTTGACCTCGGCGCGGCGCAGCAGGGGATCGTCCACCAACTGCCACAGAGGTACGGCGTAGTTGCCGAAGCCGTAGCGGCCGCCGAAGTGCAGGCCGAGGACGCGGTGGTCGGTGAGGTCGAAGACGGGGGAGCCGCTGTTGCCGCCCAGGGTGGAGCAGTCGTGCTTCATGACGTTCTGCTCCGGGACGAGTTCCGTGGCGGTCCCGGGCTGCAGGCGTTTGACGTTGTAGATGTCCATGAAGATCCTGCGCATCGACTCCGGTTCGTTGCGACGCCCGTCGTACGCCGGATAGCCGACGCAGTACACCGGACGCCCGGGCAGGTCGGCGGGCGCGTCCGCGGCCACCGCGACAGGGGCGGGCAGCGCGGTTGCGCCCGCCGCCGGCGACACCCGTAGCAGGGCCATGTCGACGTCCTGGTGGATGCCGAGCACCTCGGAGATCTCGTACGCCGGCCCGCCGTCTGCCGGGAGCGCGCCGTACTCCTCGGCCATGTCGATCCGGGCGCTCATGCTCTGCTGGAAGGTCCAGCCGATGCCGTCGGCGCGGGCGAACTCGGCCGCGACATGACGATTCGTCATGATGGTGTCGGGTCCTACGAGGAAGGCGGTGCCGACCCAGTCCAGGCTGGCGTGCCCGGAGACCTCGACCCGGCCGACGTGCGCGATCGACTCGCGGATCGCGGCCCGGTGGCCGTCGAGGACCGCCCAGTCGCCCTCCTGCGAGGGGAAGTCCTGGTGCTGGACGAGGATGGCGGGTCGCCCTTCGAGCAGGACGATTGCCTCCATGCCGAAGGACTCGTCGTCGCTGATCTCGTCCGCGCGTCCCTCGGCGAGCTTCTCCAGACCACGCGCGCCCGCGGACAGAACACGGTCGCGTTCCTGCTGGGCGAACTGGGATATCTGCCCGGCGGGCAGCTCGTCGGCGGGGAGTTCCTCCGTCGATTCGGGGACCTCCCGGAACAGTTGGTCCCGTACCCGCTGTGCGACCTCCCGCAGATCGGTGAAGACCTGCTCGGGATCGGTGGCAACGGGTGACCTGCTGCGGCTGCCCATATCGCCCTCCTCCTTTATTCGGTCTTTCGGTCTCTTCGGCTCTTCAGTCGCCTCAGTTGCCCGAGTCGATTCAGTCGCGTTGAGCCGCCTCGATCTCGGCATGGATGTCGGGGCTGTTCGCCTGCAGGTGGCGCATGACGACGCCCATCTGGGTGCCGACGTTGACGAAGGCCGTGGTCCTGCCCTGGAACATCACGTCCTCCACACGCCGCGTCCCGCGGTGCAGCGCGACCACCTTCCAGTCGTCCGTGAAGACGGGGGATCCGGAGGATCCGCCGCGCGTGTCGGTGAAGTAGCGGACATCGCTCTCGTCCGCCTCATAGACGAGGTTGTTGCGCAGCGCCACGCGCTTGGGCTGTCCGCCGGGGTGCTGGATGATGTTGACGGCCACGAAGTCCCCCTTGGCGACAGCCAGCGATTCCTTCGCCAGCTTCAGTACCGGCCGGGTCGGCCCGTCGGTCAGGCGCAGAACCGCGTAGTCGAGTTCCGGGTCCGCGGCGACGAGTTCGCTGACCGTGGCCTCCTCGGTCTCGACGTCGTCGGTGTCGTAGTCGAACCGGGCGCGGGTATGGAGTGCCTGGAGGCGCAGGTCGTCGGCCTCGGCCTGGGCCCGCCCCGCACCGGTACCGGTCCGGGCATTGACCACATGGTGGTTCGTGATGAGGAGGCTCGGGGCGATGAGCCAGCCCGTGCCGGCGTGCGGGAATCCGTTCGGCTGGAGCGGGGCGCCCCCCTGATAGGGCGGAACTTTGATACGGGCGACCGCCGTTCCGGCCAGTTCGCCTCCCCGGAGGAAATCGAACGGGACGGTGTCGTCGCGATGGACGATCTCTTCCTTGATCTCCGGGGCCGGCATCCCTGCCATGATGTCCGGCTCGCCTCCGGCGCTGCGCGCCACATCGTCCAGGGCGCGCTGCAGCACGGCGAGCGGTGCCGCTTCGGTGGTCTGGGCGACGGCATTGCGCAGCCAGATCTCCAGCGGCACGGAGCCGTCCACGAGCCGCTCGACCCGGTTCATGGCGTTCAGGTCCGAGTGCACCTGCTGTCCTGGCGCCGAAAGCAGCGGCAGTGTTCCGCGGTACTTGGGCATGATGCCGTCGAACAGCAGTGGCCGTACCGACGGGTCGGCGAGCCCTGTCTCCAGAGCGGTGTCCCGGATCTGAAGGATCTCGTCCGGCGAGAGGTAGGCGGTCATGGCCGACCAGGCCGCGCGGGGCCGTTCCCTCCGTAGTCGTTCCCCTCGGCCGGGTGGGCGGCGGATGACCGTCGCTTCGTTCGGCCGTGGGCCCCCGCGCCCATGGCGGCGGCCACGCCTGCGATGATCTCGCCGCTCTTGTCGCGTACGGCCAGCAGCCGCCGGGCCAGGCCATCGAGGGTGCCGCGGTCGCGGGCCAGGCGCAGGATCTCGGTGGTGTTGCAGGGACCGGCCGACTGGCTCGTTCCCTGGCAGGGCCCTTCAGCGTCTTGCTCCTGCGGCTGGGTCGGACCGGCGGCGTCGCCCAGGATGTCCATCACGGTTCCGAGCAGCGCCGGTTGGCGGGACGCCGCACGGCGTATCGCCGTTCCCAGGGTCTCCAGTGCCTCGTCGTCCGCGGGCAGCCCGACGACCTCCAGCGTGTGGTCGAGGGCCTCGGGGTCCTGCGCGTAGATCTGCGACGCGACGGCGCGTACGAGCGCGGGCTGGTCGGCGAGGACGGCGTCGGGCAACAGCCGCAGCCGCTGGGCGAGCTGGGTGTCGGCCTCGGGATCCGGGCCTTCGGCGCCCGCGGTGAGGCGGGCCCGGGCCAGCAGTGCGCCCATCGCTTCGAGGTCCTGTCCGAGGCCGACCGCGATGTCCTCGGCCACGCGCAGGTCGCGGTCGGCGTTCGCCAGGTCGCCCGCGTCCTCCGCGAGGCGGGCGGAGAGCAGCAGCAGCTCCAGTTGCTGCTCGGCGCATCCCGCGCCCTCGGCGGAGGCGGTGGCGTCGGAGGCCGCCTTGCGGGCCTCGTCCCGCCGTCCGAGCCGGTTCAGCGTCTCGGCCAGCAGGGAGTGCAGTGGGCTGCACGGCCTCCAGGGCCGGCGTTCGGCGAGCCGGACGAACGCCGCTTCGGCGAAGCCCTGCGCCAGGAGATCCTCGACCTCTTGGGCGGCGATCCGCTCCCAGTCCTCCTGGTCGGCGCCCGCCATGACGTTGTCGGGGGCCCCGCCTCCGAGCTTTGCGGTGAGCAGCCCTGCGGCCCTCGGGCTCATGTCCTGCTGCGCTCCGGTCAGGAACCGCTCGATGCCGGGCAGCCACCGTTCCTCCACCGACCGCGGGTTCTCGTCGAGCCTCAGCCGGTGGTAGATCTCCTCGGCGCGTGCCTCAAGGCCGTCTCGCGCGGCGTGGTACTCGACGGCTCGCCGCTCGACGGCGCGCATCACATCGGTGTGGTCACCGCCCGGCAGGCGCAGCATGATGGCGCGGACGTCCGCGCGGTGCCGCACGGCCTCGGGTCCGGCCGGTTCCACCAGATCGAGCCGGGAGAGCTCGTCGAAGAGGAGGCGGGCGTCGTCAAGGGTTTCCACCCGCAGCCCGCAGGGCTCGGCGAGGACGTCCTTGATGATCTCGGGGGTGATGATCCGGAGCACCAGGCCCGGATGGGCGAGACGGCGTACGTCCAGGTTCGAGATGTGGTTGAGGATGCGGTCGTACAGGATGCCCTGGACGAGCATCTGGTCGACGCGGCGGAAGAACTGGCGGCGTCGGGCGGGCAGGCTGCGGATCAGCTCACCCGTCGAGTCGGCTTCGGTTCCGGCGAGGGTGGCGGCGCGGGCGGCCAGTTTGAGACTGAGCGGGTGGCCGCCGACCCGGTCGGCCAACACCCGTGCCACATCCGGGTCCTTGACGCCGCAGGAGGCCAGGAGACCGACGGCGGCCTGCGGATCGAGCTCGTGGAGTTCGATCTGCCGCGGCATCACGGCCCGCGCCGGATGGTCGACCGAAGCGCGCCCGGAGACGACGAGACGCAGCCCCGGGTAGACATTCTGGATCGCGACGCAGATCGCCCACATCCTGCCCAGCACGGGTGAACCCCGGTACTGGGCCTCCTCGAAGGAGTCGACGACCAGGACGAACGGCGGGTTCTCCTGGTCTTCCGCCGCCACCGCCCGGACCAGGACGTCGGCGACCCGCCGGATGATGTCGGTCTCGCGCGCGGTGGCCAGCAGCTGGAACTCCTGCGAGGAACTGCGTCCCAGGACGGACCGGGTGGTGGCGAGCTGGTGCAGCTGCGTAACGCGGTCCTGGCCCTCCCGCTGACTGCGGGCCGCCTGCTGGCACTCGTCCGCCAGGGCGTCCAGCTCCGCACGGTGCGCGGGGTACTGGATGCCGAGCTGCCGCGCGATCTCGGCGATGAGGGTGACGGGCTCGTGGATCGACAGTGTGGGCCGCTCGAAGTCGATGTACGCGAAGGGGAGGTCGGGGTTGTGGTCATCGACGCTGTCGAGGAGGAACTTGGCGAGGAGAGTGCTCTTCCCCATGCCACCGGGCCCATGGATGACCAGCGGGGCCACGGGCACGGTGCGTGAGCCTGTCCAGGAGGAGCCTGTCGCGGTGTCATCGAGGGGAGCAGCCGTGGAGTCGGCGGGAATGCCGACGTAGTCGCGCAGTTCACCGAGTTCGTGGGCGCGCCCCTGGAACGGTTCGCGTACGAGACGCTCGAGCGGCTGAAGGAGTCTGGCCCGTTCCAGAGCGTGCTGGGCTTCGTCCACGTCCGGCAGCCCGCTCATGCCCGGCACCAGCGAGAGCCACAGCAACGCCTGGAGGGTGTCGGCCAGTTCACCTGGGGACTGGTCCGCAGGCCGTGGCCGGCTGCCGGACAGACAGGCCAGTGCGATGCGCTCCGGTCCGGGTTCGTCCTGGAACTGGTCGAGGTTGCTCTCCAGTGCGAGCCGGGCGGCCTCCGGGCCGGCGAGGCCTCGCAGTGCCGCGTCACGGACATCGGACTTGAGGCTCCACACGGCGCGGTCCTTCACGCCCATGGTCGTGCAGTCGTCGAGCAGCTCGAGGACGGCGCTGCCGGTGGCGTGATCCTCGCCGGGCAACCGGAGCAGCATGGGATCGAAGTGGGTGAGCAGACAGGCCGCTTCGCGGTAGGCCGCGCGGGCGTCCGAGACGTCGTGGGAGTGGCCCTCGCCGGCGCGGAGCTCCTCGCGCAGCCGGGCGGTGAAGATGTTCCGCGCCTCAGAGGGTTTGGTAGACACGGATGGCCCCCTCCGCTGCCGTGCAGACCTTCCGCATATAGCTCTCGTCGTCGTTGCTGTCCGCTTCGGTGGCCCGGAGGACTTCCTGGACGGCCGCGTCGACGAGCTCGGCGATCGTGGATTCGTCGGGCTGACCCGTACCGAGGAATCCGGGAGGGGATTCGTGGAAGTACTGGTCGAAGAAATTGCGCAGATCTGCGGGTTCGGCGACCCGGGCCGTGTCCCGGCAGAGGCTTCCGCGCAGGTCGTAGGGCAGTTGGCGCATCGTCGGTCCGTAGCCGAGAAGCACCAGCCGGGGTGCCTGGTCGCCTCTGACGGCGGAGTGCTCGTAGATGGCGAGGGCCAGTTGACCGATGAAGTCCCACACGTCGGAGCTGGGGTCGAGTCTGTCGCACTCGTCGAGGACGAGCCAGAAGCGGTCATCGACGGCTGTCGCCCTGCCGACCACCCAGTGCACGGCGTCGTCGATCGACGGCAGCAGGTCGTTCAGTTCGGTGGGATCCAGGGGTGAGATTCCCGCACGGGGGTCGGCGACGAACTCCGCAAGCCGCCGGATCACTTTGTCGGCGGTGGAGGTGTGCGACAGGGTGACTCTCGCCGGACGGAACCCATGGTGCTGCCCGATATGGCGAATGAGGTTGTAGGTGTACGACCTGCCGCTGTCCGGATCGCCGTCGACCAGCAGCACGGTCTTCTCCGGGTCATCGACGAAATGGCGCAGCGTTTCGCGCAGGTTCTGACGGTCGATGAAGACCTCGGTCCCGTTCTTGAGGACGCAGGTACGGAAATTGTCCTGCGAGGCATGGGCGCGGTAGTCCTCACGCAGCCGAGCCTGGAATTCAAGGGCCTTGGAGACTTCTGGAAGCACGGACAGGCTGTCGATCGCGGCGACGGCCTCGACGAGTTCGAGCTGCCGCTGGATGTCTTTGCGTGAAGCTTCTACCAGTGCCCGGGCGTTCTCCGCGCTGACCGCGGTCAGCCGCAGGGCGGAGACGAAATCCGCCGGGAATCCGTACTGGGTGAGCTGAGCGTGCGGGTCGGTGGTGTCGAGGAGGTACTCCCGTACCCACATGGTGACGAGGTCCCATTCTGTTTCGGCCAACGGCATGCCGCACCTGCCCAGTCGCCCGTGAGAAGCAGAAGAATGACCGACTCCTACTTGTCATGTTTCCACCCGGTATGCCCTCACGCAAGGCGGTTGAACATCCGCTGGAACGGCTCTCTGACGTCCGGGTTCTCCAGATACTGCGAGATGCCGTGGTGGTTCCTGCTGTCGTTCGTCACCAGCAGGTCGGTGACGAGTTCGGTCGGCGCGTACTCCGGCCGGAGCGTATGGTCCAGAGCCACCAGATCTCGCAGGTCCGAGGCGTTGCGCCAGGCCATGACGCCGGCCGGGACCGCAGGCGCCTTCACCAGGTGGTCCTGCACCTCGGTGATCGCCAGCGGCGATCCGACGGTGACGAAGAGCTCGACCTCTCGTTCCTGCTCCGCCAGTACCTCGTAGGCGACGATCGACCCGAGGCTGTGCCCGACCAACGCGACGGGGGCGCCGTCCAGGTCATCCAGGGCCTCCCTGACCACGTCGCGTATCGCTGCTCCCGCGCCGCCGAAGAAATAGGCGTGGACGTCCTTGAAGGTGTGCTTGACGAGAGTCCGGAACACCGCCTTGCGGGCTGATCGCGGCAACGGCAGTGCCTCCAGCGGGATCTGGGGTCCTACCCCGGTCTCCTCCGACTCGGCGAGCGTGTCCGCGAGATAGGTCATCTCACTCAGCCAGTCGCCGAGCGCGTCCCCGATCCGCCCGGTGCCGGGCGTGGGCTCGGGCGACTCCGGGGCGATGTCACCGGCTTCCGACCGTGCCTCGTCGAGGGTTCTCGCCACGAATTCCCCGGGCGCCTCGAACTCCACGGGCTCCGGGGACTCCTCGATGTCCATCTGCCCGCCGTCCAGCGGGTCGGGACGGAAATCGGGCAACGGGTTCTCGTACCGGAGCGGGGCCCAGTACGCCATGTGCGAGGCCTCGGCCATGTCCCTGCCGAAAAGCGCCGTGTCCCACTGGGACTTGAGCAATTCCGAGCGGACCTTGTTTCCATTGCCATGGACGTAGACGACCCTGGGTCGCATCGTGCCTCCCGCCACCGTGCGGACGCCGGTCACTGTCAGTATTGGCCGCAGAGCCGCCGTACGCCACTCATGCACGGCCCCGACAGGCCCGTTCAGGCGGTTGGTGCCACCGCCGGGTTCAGCGGACGCAGAGTCACGGAACGCATCCAAGTGACGCATGCAGCCCAGGCGCAAGGAGCTCACCCCATGGCCACTGGCCTCTCCCTTCATGTCGGACTCAACAAGGTCGACCCGGCGAAGTACGGCGGCTGGGACGGCGAGCTCGTCGCATGTGAGAACGACGCCAATGACATGGCCCGCCTGGCCCGCGAAGCCGGCTTCGACGACACGACCCTGCTCACTCCCGACGGCACCGTCGAGAACGTCACCGCCGAGCTGCGCAAGGCCGCCAAGAGGCTGAAGAGCGGGGACATCCTGCTGTTCAGCTACTCGGGCCACGGCGGTCAGGTGCCGAACGCCGTCGGCTCCGACCACGAGCCGGACGAGTTCGACGAAACCCTCGTGCTCTACGACCGTGAGTTCCTCGACGACGAGCTGTACAGGGAGTTCGGGCGCTTCACCAAGGGCGTGCGGATCCTGGCGTTCCTCGACTCCTGCCACAGCGGGAGTGGCATCGAGGTACGGGAGATCCTCAGCCAGGAGGCCATGCAGGAGCAGTTCCAGACGCGCGACCCGAACCAGATCGAGAACACCTCACGGCTCATGCCGGTCGCCAAGCAGTACGAGATCTATCAGCGGGACAAGGAGTTCTTCCAGGACATCCAGCGCGGACTCGGCGGGAACGGCAGCGAGGCGGAAGTGAGCGCGCTGCTCATCTCCGGCTGCCAGGACAACCAGCTCTCCTCCGACGGCCCGGTCAACGGCAAGTTCACCGGCACTCTGCTCGAGGTCTGGGACGGCGGAGCATTCCGCGGCGGCGGGTATCGCGCGTTCCACCGCGACATCCTGCGGAACATGCCGGCGACACAGAGCCCGAACTTCTATGTGACCGGCCGCCCCGGGAACGGGTTCCTTCAGCAGCGGCCCTTCACGGTGTGAGAAGTAGGCAGGCCCGCCGCCTTGTCAGGGCCAGGCGCCCGCGAAGTCTATTTCCCCGGCCCACTCCGGGTGGTCGATGAGCGGATTGCGATTGCCCTGCATCTCGGCTATCGCCGCGTTGCGGTGCCGCTCGTACTCGCTCACTGCCTGGGCCGCGTGCCAGGACAACAGGATGTCCAGGCGCTCCCGCTGGAGCTCCCGTGCCTCGTCGCCGATGAACCCGGGGTAGCGCAGCAGGAAGTACAGCGTCGCCCTGGCGACCGCCCCCTTGCCGGCCGACGGCTCGAACTTGAGCGGCTCGCGGCGCCCGCAGGCGTGCCGGACGACTTCCTCGCTGTCCATGAAGTCGAAGTAGGGGATGTTCCCGCGGAAGCTGTTGCACGCCGACTCACAGGCGAAGAGATGATGCAGATCCCCGCGCATGGGCTCCTTCTTGGCGAACCAGGACTGGGGCACAACGTGCTCGCAGTTGAACGGCAGCGCCGCCTCCAGTGACTCGAACTCGGCCTCGAGCGCTTCGGGTCCGGGCGCGCTCTCGTGCAGCAGGAACTCCTGCCAGCGTCCGATCCGGGCGGCCTCCACCGCGGCGTCGGCCTGTATGAGCTCCTCGGGAGTGAAGTCCTTGCCCGAGTAGATGCTGCGCAACTGCTCGTCCGGGTGCAGGTCGACCCACGGATAGAGCAGGCGTATCGGCTTGTAAGCGGGCCGGTGCTTATGGGTGGACTCCAGCAGTTCGGTGAGCGCGCGGCGCAGACCGGCGGGGCTGTCGGAGCGGATGTCCGCGTAGTAGGAGGCGCGCGCGGTCCGGTCGGCGTCCGTGTCGTAGTAGGGACGGGCTCTGGCTGCTGCGAGGTTGACCATTGCGGCGGCCAGGTCGTTTTCGGCGGGCGACTGGCCGTCGATGTGTCCGACCCCGAATACCGCGGGGGTGGCAAGGGCAGCGGTGGGCAGGGACGCCGGCGCCTCCGGCGGTGCCTCAGCCGTGGCCGGAGCCTGGGCCAGGGCCTGCGCCTGGAAGGTGGCCGGGTCGAGGGTGACACTGATGTTCAGCGGTACGGTCCAGCGCACGGCCGCTGCGGGCGCCGCCTGCTGCGTGGCCCTGCCCGGCACGAGACTCTGAGGCCCGACGTGGTTCGCCCCGCTCGACGGCGGCGGGGACACCTCCACCGGGTGCAGGGCCGCTCCCGCCGCGAACAGCTCCTCGCGGAGCGCGGCGGCGGCGCCGGTCAGGGGGAACTGCCTCAGCGCGCCCAGGACGCGGCTGATCCGCACCCCTTCATTGGCCTTCCAGGCCAGCCGGTGCTCACCCATGCCCGGGTGCCAGAGGGATCCGTCGAGGGCGAGGGGTTTGCCGTTCTCGTCGGTGCGCGGAACACCCGCGTGATGCAGCGCCACGACCTCCCACTGGTCGTTGAAGACCGGAGACCCCGATGAGCCGGGCGCCGTGTCGGTCTCGTAGTGCACAAACTTCTCCAGCAGGTCCACGACCTTGTTCTCGCGCAGCGCGAGCTGCTTGGGCTCGCCGTTGGGGTGCTGGATGATGTTGACGATCTCGCCGAGGATGACCTTGCCCTCGGCCTCCTTGAGGGGCAGCCGTCCGAAGGGCGAGAGCGGCCGGCCGTCCTGGGATGTCTGAGCCACGGCGACGATGCTGAAGTCGAGGGCGCGGTCGGTGACGAAGAAGGTCTCCGGCTCCAGCTCGAACACCACGGGGATGAGCATCTGGCCGTCCAGGCCTGCCTGGAAGTTGAGTTCGACAACGCCGTGGCCCGCTTCGTCCGCGGTGCGCAGCACGTGGTTGTTGGTCATCAGAAGCGAGGGGGACACGAGGAATCCGGTGCCGTGATGGATCCCGGCCACTCCTCGGACGGTTACTCGCCCGACCGAGCGGGCCGCCAGAAAGCCGGTTTCGAGGAAACCGACTCCGATGAGGTCGTTGCGCCCCATGAGGCGTTCCAGCCCCAGTACATCGGAGCCGACGGTGTCCGGGTCCAGATCCAGACTGCTGCCCGTGGTGGCCGCCGCCGGTGTCTGCTCGATGGCGGTGGCCATCGCCCAGTCGGCGCCCAGCCGTGCCAGTCTCTTGTTCACCCGTTCCGGAGCGTCGGCGTACAGGATGCCGCTCCGGTCCAGCACCCGCAGGTTGCGAGCCCGCTCCGCGGCGCGTGTCGCGTAGCGGTCGCGCGCTCCCTCAAGTTGCGAAACATAATCCGCGTCGGCCTGGGACAACTGCTCCACTGTCATATCGGCACGCCTCCTCGTGGCCCCCGTCCACGTCAGGATTTCGCTGTCTCATAGCCCCTCTTCCAGTATGGGCACGGAATGCCCGGTGCCGCTCACCCGAATGGATCAGTGGTTTTCCGTTCAATACTCGACGACTGCACAATTGCGAATTGAAATTGGGCCCGCACCGACCCGCGCCGAAGGCCGACCGGAAGGCCGCCCGGAAGCTGTCGAGCACCCGAACGGCCCTTCTCCTATGCTCGAAAGGAAACGACCGAGCCGAATTTCAGCCGAGGAGGGGCCATGTGTACGTACCGGACCTACCGCGCGGTTGCCGATCTCGCACGTGCGGAGGAACTCGCCACCACCACCTCGCCGTTCACGATCGAGGTGCAATTCCTCGGGGGGCTGACGGCTGCTCAGGAACGTGCCTTCGAACAGGCCGCCGACCGCTGGGCGCGCGTCATCGTCGGTGATCTGCCCACGGTCGTCCTCGGCGGCGATGTCATCGACGACATTCTGATACTGGCTCAGGGAGTGCCGATCGACGGAACCGGCAGAATTCTCGGACAGGCGGGCCCGACCCATGTGCGCTCCGCCTCGGCCAACTCCGGTGCACTGTTGCCCGTCAAGGGAATCATGTCCTTCGACACGGCTGACCTGGCGCGCATGGAGGACGACGGAACTCTTCTCGACGTCATCACCCATGAAATGGGTCATGTCCTGGGAATTGGCACGGTGTGGGAGGACAAGGGCCTCCTCAAGGACCCCCGGACGTCCAATCCGAATTTCATCGGTGGCGCCGCCATGGACGAACACGCCCGGCTCCTGGGCGGTGGCTCACCCGTGCCGGTACCGGTCGAGGCCACCGGCGGCCCCGGCACCGCCGACAGCCACTGGCGGGAGACCGTGTTCCACAACGAGCTCATGTCCGGCTTCGTCGGCTCGGCCGGGAACCCGCTCAGCCGCCTGACGGTCGCGAGCCTGAAGGACCTCGGGTACCAGGTCGACCTGGACGCCGCCGAGCCGTACGAGCTTCCCGACCTGCTCGAACTCGCCCGGGCCGGCGAACTCGTGCCGCACACCGCGCCGGTCGACCGCGGCATGGTGCTGCCGGTCATCCCCGTCGTCCTGCCCGCCGACAACTCCGTCCGCCGGGCCGCCTGAACAGCACGGGCCCCGGCTACCGGGGGCATTGCTCACCCCGTTGGGCGGGGCGGCGGCCGCTGCGTCCGCCGCCCCGCCCTGCTGACCCGGGAGTCACCGTTCTGGAACAAGCGCCTACGTACTGAGTAGACGGTTGAAGAACGAGCGGTAGTGCGTGAGCGCGACGCGCAGCTCCTCCGTGGCAACCTCCTCGCCACGGTCCCACTGGACCTCCAGATCCTGCTTGTGGGCGGCGAACGACCTGGCCAACGTCTGCATCACGTCAGCGACCAGCGCATCGGCCGAGCGCACCGCATCCCGTGGATCATCTACGAAGGTGCTCTGGATGTCCCGCCACTTGCCGCGGTACTCATCCGTCTCATCGGGGCCGAGCAGTGCCCGGTTCTCCTCATTGGCATGCCGCGCGATCCCGGATCCCGGCGGTGCCTCCTCGGGTCCGCCTGCACGCTCCTCGCCGACGTACTCGGGATCATCCACCGGTTCCTGCTGCTGTCCGGTTGCACCGGTGGACTCGCCCGGGTAGACGGGTGGCCGCCGGCCCTGAGACTCCGCCTGGGCACCCTGTCGGTCCTGGCGGTCCTGGCGGTCCTGTCGGTCCTGGCGGTCCTGTCGGTCCTGTCGGTCCTGGCGCTCTTGGGGATGAGCGATGCTCTCGGTCGTGAGGCCTTCCTCGCGCTGCGGGCGACTCCCCTCGCCCGGATCCCGTATGCCTTCTCGTTCCATGTCTCTCTCCTCATCCGGCTCAGGAGCCGTCGCTCCGGGGCGGGTTCTCCCGGACGGTGAGCAGCTCCTCGAACAGTGTGCGGTAGTGGACCATCGCTCCTCTCAGCTCTTCGGTGGTGGCCTGCCCGCCATCGCTGCGCGCATTGATCTCGTGGGCGGTGCGGTAGTGCTCCAGGGTTCGGCCGTGCTCCACCGAGAGATCTGCCAGCTGCTGCTGGTATCCGTCGGTCGGATATCCGCGCTCGGTCATGAGCCGGGTCACGAGCCGGTCCGCCTCGGCGACGGCGTCGCCGGGACGATCCACGAAGTGTTCCTGGACGCTGCTCCAGTCGTCCGCGTACTGGCGTCGGACCTCGGCCGGAAGTTCCTTGATGTCCAGACTGTCGTGGCGTGCTTCACGGGCACGCAGCTCGCGCTCCGCGGCCGGCCGGCTTTTTTGCTCCTCGACAGTGCGGTCGTACTCGGGGCCGAAGCGCTCCCGCAGGCGCCGTCGGCGCGACAGAGTCCACAACGCCACGGCGATGATGATCAACACCACCGCGACGGGGACGATGATGGCTACAAGAGTGCTGGCAGACATCTGTTCCTCCAAGGGCGTGGTCAGAGTTGCTCAGAACCTGACCTTGCCGGGTTGTTGCCCCCCGTGACTTACCACCGGTACCAGCGGGACCTTCCGCGCCAGCGGCCGTGCCACGCATGAGTCGCACCACCGCAGTTTCCGCGTTCAGGCACGCGTGTTCCCGGGATGGGGAGAATTAGACATCGTTGTTTGTATCGCCTCATTGCGGGCAGTCGAGAATCAAAAGGGCGGAGGTGCGGTGTCAGCATGCTGACACCCTGGCTGCGAAGGCTGGATTGTCCGATGAGAGCGCCCCTCGAAGAGCCGATCCGCGGTTTCGGTCAGCTCGAGTTGCTGAGCGTCACTCTGCAAGCTGAGGGACGCGAAGGATTCGACGTCTCGCTGCCCGAACCCGGGAAGTCGCAATCCACGCTGCTGGAGGCTCCGTTCGCGCTCAAAGAAGGCGCGGAAGTCCGCATCACATTGGCATTCCGCCTCGCGCAGGCTGTCGAACGCCTCAAGTTCACAGTTGTGAGGAAGCGGCACGGAGCGGTGATCGGGACGACCGAGGTGATGCTCGGCAGCTATCGGCCGGGCGGCCCGTACGAGGTGGTCCTGCCGCCCGAGCGGCTGCCGACCGGTCGCCTGGCCCGCGACACCTACCAGGTGACCGGGACGTTCACCAATTCCGACGGAGAAGAGCTGGGTCATGAAGCCCATTGCTTCGAAATCACGAAGGAATGGGAATGAGGACGGATCCGTGGCGGCATGGGCGGTGTAATTACGTAAGCCGCTCAGTCCTCGCCGCCCCCGGCGAACTGGAAGACAAGTCCGAACACTCCCGCCGCCAGGACACCGAGCCCGATCATCACCAGCCATAGGCCGTACACGACGCCGACGGCCAGGGCCACGCTTCCTGCGGCGGTCAGCACTGGATAGGCGCTCTGCGGCGGGAAGAACCCCAAAGGGCCCGCTCTTTCGCGGATCTCGGCACCCTTGCGGTCCTCCGGGCGGATGCCTTTCCTTCGGTACGTAGTGCCGAAGAAGAACGCGACCAGGGACGCCATGGCGAAGGCCACGGTGAGCGCCGCGATGCCGGCGGGCTCCTTGGACCACACGGCATAGAGCACGTCGGTCGCGAGGAAGAACAGTGCGACCCCTGCGAAGAGGTAGGCCTCGACTTTCATACGCCTCCCTCCCCGCGCGAATCCGGCGCCGACTCGACTCGTCCGAGTTCTGCGGGGGGTCTCTCCAACGCCTCCGGATGATTCATGTCGAATGCCGGTGAGTCGGAACGTACGCGGGGCATCGCATGGAAATTATGCCGGGGAGCCGGGCAGGATGTCGCCCATTCGAGAGACCGACCGAAGCCCCATGGATCGTCGACCTCGACTTTGGGGCCGTACTGAGTTGTACGCCACACGTTGTAGAGGAATGGCAGAGTGGAAAGGCCCAACAGGAACGAGCCAATGGTGGAAATCGTGTTCAGAAGTGTGAAGCCGTCCGCGGCGAGGTAGTCCGCGTAACGTCGGGGCATGCCCATTTCTCCGAGCCAGTGGTGGACCAGGAAAGTGGTCTGAAATCCAATGAAGAGGGTCCAGAAGTGGATCCTGCCCAGTCGCTCATTGAGCATGCGTCCCGTCCATTTCGGCCACCAGAAGTAGAAGCCGCCGAACATGGCGAACACGACAGTGCCGAAGAGTACGTAATGCAGGTGGGCCACGATGAAGTAGCTGTCCGTGACGTGGAAGTCCAGCGGGGGAGAAGCGATCATCACCCCGCTGAGGCCGCCGAGCAGGAACGTGACCAGGAATCCCAGCGCCCACAGCATCGGCGTCTCGAACGAGATGCTCCCGTGCCACATCGTGCCGATCCAGTTGAAGAATTTGACCCCGGTCGGCACCGCGATGATGAACGACATCATCGAGAAGAAGGGCAGTAGCACAGCGCCCGTCGTGAACATGTGATGTGCCCAGACCACTGCGGAGAGCATCGTGATGGTGATGGTGGCCCCGACCATTCCGACGTATCCGAAGACCGGCTTACGGCTGAAGACCGGGATGATCTCGGTCACTACTCCGAAGAAGGGCAGTGCGACGATATAGACCTCCGGATGGCCGAAGAACCAGAAAAGGTGCTGCCACAGGAGCGCGCCGCCGTTGGCCGCGTCGAAGACATGGGCCCCGAACTTGCGATCTGCTTCGAGCACCAGCAATGCCGCGGTCAGAACTGGGAAAGAAACCAGGACGAGAATAGAGGTGAACAGTACATTCCACGTGAAAATCGGCATGCGGAACATGGTCATTCCCGGAGCCCGCAGGCACACGATGGTGGCGATGAAATTGACCGAGCCGAGGGTCGTGCTGACTCCGGCCAGCACCAGGCCCATGACCCACAGGTCACCTCCCTCGCCGGGGGAGTACACCGGCCCGTTCAGTGGGGCGTAGGCGAACCACCCGAAATCCGCTGCCCCCTCCGGAGTGAGGAAACCCGAGACGACGACCAGTCCACCGAAGAGGTACAGCCAGTAACTGAGAGCATTGAGCCGGGGGAAAGCGACATCGGGTGCCCCGATCTGCAGGGGCATCACCGCGTTGGCGAATCCGGCGAACATCGGAGTCGCGAAGAGCAGCATCATGATCGTGCCGTGGATGGTGAACATCTGGTTGTACTGATCGCTGCTGACGATCTGCAGCCCGGGGCGTGCCAGTTCGGCCCGGATCACCATGGCCATCAAACCGGCCAGCAGGAAGAACCCGAACGCTGTGACCATGTAGAGATTGCCGATGACCTTGTGGTCCGTGGTCGTCAACCAGGCTCTGATCCGATTCCCGACCGTGGTCCTCTGTTTTCCGGCCACAGTCGTCGGCGTCACTAGGGAGCCGTGGTCCATCCGTGGATCCTCCGTTCGCCGGCGGTGAGGAGCGGGACAGGCTGCCTGTCCCCGGGTCGCGACGGGCGCTGCATGCTATGACCGTTTCTCCCGCATTACTGAGCGCCGCCACCGGCTGTTCCCACCCGTGTCGGAGACTGCCCTCGTATGGGTGAGGGAGCGGCTCGATCCACCGGATCGCGCCCGGCTCCACCCGGCGAAGGCCACCGCGTGAACACACCGATACCGGCCTCCGACGCCCCTGACTGCGACGCCATTACGCTCCTCGGGGCGGCTCTTGTGACGCCCCGTCACACCGAGCGCGCCGAATCCGCTGGAGCACGTCAGGGGGCAGGAGCAGCTCATGATCTTCTTCCGGCGGGCACGACTGGCGGCACGCGCCGCGAAAAGCCGTACCCGGCAGGCCGCGGGAAGGACTGCTGGAGAGCTGGACGCGCGGCTGCCGGTCAGCGAGGGCGGCGGCCTGCTGCGCAAGGCATTCCCCAACCATTGGTCCTTCCTGCTGGGCGAGTTGGCGCTCTACAGCCTGATCGTGCTGGTGCTGACCGGTGTCTACCTCACGCTGTTCTTCAAGCCCGAGATGAGTGAGGTCGTGTACGACGGCTCATACGCGCCGCTCGACGGTGTCCGGATGTCGCAGGCGTTCGACTCCACGCTGAGCATCAGCTTCGATGTGCGCGGGGGGCTGCTCATCCGGCAGATGCACCATTGGGCGTCGGTCATCTTTGTCGCCGCGATCGGTGTGCATCTGCTGCGGGTGTTCTTCACCGGGGCGTTCCGCAAGCCCCGTGAAGCGAACTGGATGATCGGTGTCACGCTCTTCGTGCTGGCGCTGGCGGAAGGCTTCGCCGGCTACTCGCTCCCGGACGACCTGCTCTCTGGCACCGGGCTGCGGATCGCCCAGGGCATCATGCTGTCGATTCCGGTGGCCGGGACCTACGTCAGCATGTTCGCGTTCGGTGGGGAGTTTCCGGGGGAAGACCTGATCAGCCGACTGTACGGGCTGCACATCCTGCTCCTGCCGGGGCTGCTCCTCGCCCTGGTCACGGTCCATCTGATCCTGGTGTTCTATCTGAAGCACACCCAGTGGGCGGGCCGGGGCCGCACCAATCGCAACGCGGTCGGCAAGCCGTTCTTCCCCCACTTCATGGCCGCTTCGGGCGGACTGTTCTGCACCGTCCTCGGGGTGACCGCGGCCCTCGGTGGGCTGGCACAGATCAACCCGGTCTGGGTGTACGGGCCTTACCGGACCGACGTGGTGTCGACGGGCGCGCAGCCGGACTGGTACGTCGGCTTCCTGGAAGGTGCGCTGCGACTGGTGCCGCCGTGGGAGACGGTGGTGGCCGGGCACACGGTGATGTGGAACGTGCTGCTGCCCGCGCTGGTCCTGCCCGGCGTGCTGTTCGCCGTTCTGTACGCGTATCCGTTCGCCGAGGCGTGGGTGACGGGCGACCGGCACGAGCACCACCTGTGCGACCGGCCGCGCGACCGGCCGGTGCGCACCGGCCTCGGGGTCGCGGGCATCGCCTTCTACGGCGTACTGCTGCTGGCCGGCGGCAACGATGTGGTGGCCTTTACGTTCCGTATCTCACTCAACGACCTGACATGGGCATTGCGCGGCGCTCTCGTCCTGCTGCCGATCGTCGGGTTTCTCGTGACCAAGCGATTCTGTCTCGCACTCCAAGAGGCCGAGTTCGAGCGGCTGACCTCCGGGGTGGAGACCGGTGACGTGCTCCAGACGCTCGAGGGCGGCTTCGAGCAGGAGCACCGGCCGATCGATGACGACCAGCGGTATCTGCTGCTGCACAGGAGCCTGCCCGCGGCCAAAGGCCGTACATCGGACTCCGATGAGGACGACCTGCGGAACGGACGGCTGCGGGAGGCACTCGGCAAGTGGTTCAACACCACATCAGCAGCGGAGGTTCACGGTGCCGGCAAGGGAGGCGAGGGGGGAGCGGAACCGGCGGACCGGCAGGCCGAGCACCGGCGATGACCCCCCGCCGCGAAGGGCCGCTCTCCGCCGCAGCGGAGGTCAGCGGCCGAGCGACTTTTTGAGTTCGGACTTGTTCATGGACGAGCGCCCATGGATATTGCGGCGCTGAGCCTCCGCGTACAGCTGATCGTAGGTCGGGCCCTCGGACCCGCTGTGGGAGCGCTGCCCGCCACGCTTCGACGGCGCCATGTCCTGCGTGGAGCTCTTGCCGGCCGTGCGGGACTCACCAGAGCGCGCACGTTCCTTGTTCACCGTGCGCGCGGCGATCTCCTTGGCCCGCTCCTCGCTCGCGCCTCGTTGCTCGGCGCTCTCCTTGATGTGTTCGTATTGGCGTTCTCGTTTGGAATTCGAGCCCCTTGGCATCGCTGATGCTCCTCTCACCGACGTGTACCGGATCCGTGTCCCCCGCCCGCCCCTACGGCTGAGGGCGGCGCCACCCACAGTGCGTCTCCGACCCTCCCGCCGCAAATGGGGGCCGGTCCGGCCCTATTTCCTCAGTGTGAAACGGACGAGTCTTGCTGCTGGGGCCTTGAGATACCGCTCTGCGTGGACGACGGCATCGCGTGCCGTTCGCTGGCCCATGAGGATGCACAGGGTGTACGCCACGTCCTCGAATCGAGCGCGGGTGCCGTGGTGCATCGGGTCGGCAAGCATGCGGCGCTCCAGTTCCCTGAACCGGATGAGGAGACTGCGAACACGGGTCTTGTCCGGCAGCAGCATCTCGAATCCTCCATCTGTGAAGGGCCGGCGCACGGATTGATCTCGAATCCCGTGCGTGGGTGCTCCCATGAGGTGGCGGTAGAGGTACAGGTGGGTTCGCACACGCCGACGCGGGAATCCCGGCGTGTCGGCAGGTGGCGGCGCGTTGGTCCGGGGCCGCCGGGCTCGTGGAGGCCATGTCCTCGCCCGATCAACTGATGGTGAGCGCTCGGCCTCAGCGGCTCATTCTCCGGATCCGGAGTGAGGTTCTGCGCTCCTGCCCGTTCCGGTCGGGGGCCGCGGGCATCGGGTGCCTGTCGGCGGTCATGCGCCTGCGCGGCGGACGTGCCTGAGATGTACGGTCCGGGGTCGGCCACAGCGCCGCCGGTCAAGAGCCGGTTGACGTCCGCGGCAACCCCTCGGCTCGGCTCCCGGCTCAGGGATGCCGATCGGCTCGGGGGCGCCGATCACCGACCGGGGATGGTGAGTTCGCCGCCACGGTAGAAGCCTTCCTGCTCCTCGACGACGTACGGGGCCATGGCTTCCCGCCGTCGCTTCTCCCCGTCGGAGTTCCGCCAGGAGTCGCACGCTTCCCGGGAGTCCCAGAACGACACCCCGGTGATTTCCTGCCCGTCCTCGGACCAGTACGCGTAGGCGCGGCGCATGCCGTGCGGAGTCGAGCCCGGTCGCCATGCCCTCTCGAACTCCTCCAGCGTGCCCGGCTTGATGCGGCGCGTCGTCACCCAGACGAAGTAGTCCTCCATGGCGGCCTCCTGTGGAACGTCGGTTCGGATATGGCGCTCCCCGGACCACGGTAGGTCGCTGGCGCGGCTTCCGCCTCCGCGGCGGGCTCCCCGCACTCAGGGGCTTGCTGGGGGCGCATTGAGGGGGCGCGTCTCGCCGGGCCGATCACTGAATACGGCGAGCATCGGGCCCGGCTTCCGGCCGCTCGTTCCGCAGGACCGCGACGGCCGGGCCCTGTGACGGCCGCCGCCCCCAAGAGCCGTCCGCGTCGGCCGCCCGGACGACTCTTGCCTTGACCCGTCATCGCGGTTGTGCCGGTCCCGGTCAGGGCCGATTCTGTAGGTAATGAATCGGGCTGGTGTGGCGCCATGAGCGCGTGGAACGCGGCGGAGAGAGCCGACTTCCGTGGTCCGCTCGACGTCACCAGGGCGGCCACGGTGGTTCTCGACGCCCAGGACGCGGTCATCGGCTGGGGACCCGCGGCCGAGGCCCTCCTCGGCTATCCGGCGTACGAGATCATCGGGAAGCACCTGGAGACGTTCCTTCCGCCCCAGGAAGGCAACGGATTCACCGCCGCTGAGTCGGCCGACCGGGCCTTGGGCGCCCGTTTGAGCGGAGGCGACATCCGTGTCGCCCGGCACCGGGACGGCCATGAGCTGCTGCTCGCAACAGCGGTGTCCCCCCTGCTCGGCGGTGGCACGGCGGCTCGCGTCCTCGTCGCGGCCGAGCTGGAGCGAGTGCGGCTGTGGGAATCCCGGCTGGCTTTGGTGAACGGGCTGGCCACCCAGTCACCCGTCGGTCTGGCCATCTACGACACCAACCTGCGCCTGACGTGGTGCAACGCCGCGTACGAACGGGAGATCGGACAGCCGTTCTCCGAGTTCCGCGGAATGCGGGCCGATGAGCTGTACTCAGAGGGCAGGTTTCTGACCGAGGCGTACCCGCGCACCCTCGATGAAGTGATGCACTACGTGCTCGACACCGGCGAAGCGATCCTCGACCTGCATTTCCTGGGCCAGCCACCCAGCGAACCCGGCACGGACCACCTCTGGTCATGCTCCTACTACCGGCTCCAGGACGCCGACGGGCATGTGTTCGGAGTGTGCGAGGACGCGTTCGACATCACCGATCGCTACGAGGCGCAGCGGCGGCTGGCCCTGCTCGTCGAGGCCGGCCGCGCGATCGGCACCGCCCTGGACGTGATCGTCACCGCCGAGGAGGTCACGGATGTGGCGGTGCCGGACCTCGCGAGCACCGTCACGGTCGACCTCGCGAAGGAGGTCCTGGAAGGCGAGGTGTTGGGCGCCGGAGCCCCGGGACCGACGGCTCTCGTGCGGGTCGCCTCCCGGTCGGCCCAGGTGAACGGGGCGGGCGATCCGGACCGGTCGCGTAAGCCTTCTCCTGTCGAGTACCCGCCAGGTTCACCCCAGTACCGCAGTCTCTCCTCGGGCGGGCTCGTGCTCGTGGAGGACACCTTGGTCGTGCCGTTGCGGGCCGGGGGCGGCGTGCTGGGACTCGTCACCTTCCATCGGGGCACCCCGTCAGCCACCTTCGACAGCGGCGAGGTCGCGCTCGCCGACGAGCTAACCACCCGCGCGGCGGTGTCCATCGACAACGCCCGGCGCTTCACCCGTGAACGCAAAGCCTCACTGGCCCTGCAGCGCCAACTGCTGCCGCAGCACCTGCCGCGGCAATCGGCGGTCGACGCGGCCCATCGCTACCAGCCCACGGACGACGTGACGGGGGTCGGCGGTGACTGGTTCGACGTCATCCCGCTCTCCGGAACCCGGGTCGGACTCGTCGTCGGGGACGTGGTCGGCCACGGCCTGCAGGCAGCGGCCACCATGGGACGGCTGCGTACGACCGTACGCGCGCTGGCCGGAATGGACTTGCCCCCCGACGAGTTGCTCACGCGACTCGACGACCTGGTGGGCCAGGCGGCGGAGGAACAGTCGGAAGCCGTCGGCCCGTCCGCCGACCTGCCCGCGGACGACGCCACCGGGGCGACCTGCCTCTACGCGGTCTACGATCCGGTCTCGCGACGATGCACCATGGCCCGGGCGGGGCATCTGCCGCCGGCGATCGTGGACCCCGAGGGCCGCCTGTCCTTCCCGGAGCTGCCGGCCGGACCGCCGCTGGGTCTCGGCGGTCTGCCGTTCGAGTCCATGGAACTCGAGCTGCCGGTGGGCAGCCTGGTGGCCCTCTTCACCGACGGCCTGGTCGAAGCCCGCGACCGCGACATCGATCAGGGGATGGACATCCTGGGCCGGGTGCTGAGCGAGCGCCGCGGTTCCCTGGAAGACCTCTGCGACCAGGCTCTTTCGGAACTCCTGCCGGACGGCCCGACAGTCGACGACACGGCACTGCTGCTCGTGCGTACCCGTGAACTCGACGCCGCGCAGGTCGCCGGATGGGAGCTGCCCGCAGAGCCGGTCGCGGTGGGCCATGCCCGGCAGCTGGCTACCGGCCAGCTTCAAGCATGGGGCCTGGAAGAGCTGACGTTCTCGACCGAACTCGTCGTCAGCGAGCTGGTCACCAACGCTCTCAGGCACGCAGAGGGGCCGCTGCACCTGCGTCTCATCCGTGATCGCACGCTCCTGTGCGAGGTCGCGGACACGGGCCACACCTCACCACACCTCCGCCACGCCGCGGACGACGACGAAGACGGGCGCGGACTGTTCATCGTCGCGCAAATCGTTCATAGATGGGGAACCCGCTACACGCAGTCCGGGAAGACCATCTGGACGGAACAGGCGTTCCCGTAGGAGGGGTGACGAGAGGCAACGACGACGCCGACCGCCCTGGCACCGGCGCCTGGGTCACGGTTCAGTTGGGACGGTTCGGTGGTGACGGTTCGGTTGCATGGTTGTGAGACTGCGTTCCCCTCCGCCGGGTTGCGGCGTTGGGCGGGTATGAATGTTTCCGGCAGCGACCCGATTCCGCTTCCCGACGCCCGGCTGGTGGGCGCGTACTGGCTCGCCTCTCCGAAGCATGAGGACGACAGTTGCGTGTGGTGTGCGCAGCTGCGCTCGGCTGATGCCAAGGCGCGTCGGGCACCCCCGGAGGGAAAACGTTCCCCCGCGGTCTGGGTTGTGCCTCCGGGGCTGCCTCCCCGTCCGCATACCGGCTGCTGAGAAGGCCAACACCGGTTACGGGGCCGGGTGTTGTTCCCGCGATCGAGGGCCGATTCATTGACTTCACGCTTCGGCCCTGATTCAGTGGCTCATCCACTGAGCCACTGAATCAGCGAAGGAGGGACGGCATGGAGGCGCTGCCCCGCGAGACCATCGTCGATGTCCTGGAGACCCGGCTGCGCGAGGACATCCTTGCCGGGCGGCATCCGGCGGGCAGCTATCTGCCGCCGGAGCGCCGACTCGCCGACGGATACGGCGTCACCCGCACCACCCTCAAGCACGCGTTCGGCCGCCTCGTCCAGGCCGGACTGCTGGAGACGCGGCACGGAGTGGGCACCCGGGTGCGCGACTACGCGCGGCTCGGAGGGGCCGATCTGCTGCCCATGCTGGTGAGGCACAGTCCGGACTGGATGGTCGAGATCTTCGAAGTACGACGCAGCGTCGGCGCGTTGATCGCCGAGCGCGCAGCGGCCCGCGCCACCGAGGAGCAGCGGGCCGAGCTGCGTGCCCTGCTGGCGGCGGTGCTGGTCGCGGAGGGTGGGGACGCAGTGCAGCTGGCCGACATCGAGGTGCACCGGGCGCTGGCCCGCGCCACCGGCAACCGTGTCTACGTACTGCTGACCAACACACTCTTCAACGCCTACCTGCCGGTGCGGGCCGCCCTCGTAGGCCCGTTCAACAGCCCGGACGCGGCACACGCCAGGCTGGAACCGGTGGTCGAAGCGGTGACGGCGGGCGACCGGGCAGGCGCCGGACGGGCCGCCGAGGCGTATCTGACGGCGACGGAGCGGATCATGCTGGAGGGCCTCGCATGAGTACACGTACACCTGAGGAAGCCGGGGGCACCCGGGGCACCGCTTTCCGGGAGACCATGCTCGGCACGGTCCGGCTCGAGGGCGAGGACCGGCCCCGCCCCATCCGCCTCGACCTGAGCGCCGCGGCGGATCGCGTGCTGCGCCTTCGTGGCACGACCGACGCGCGGATCACCGGTCGGATACGCATCGCCGGATGGGCCGACGACCCATGTGCCGAGGGCGAGTTGGAGATATCTCCGCTGGCCGGGCGCCGTATCCGCTACCGGATGTCGTTCATGGCCGGCGATCGCCGCCTCACCCTCGACGGCTGGAAGTCAGTGACGCCGCGCCGACCGTTGAAGTCGATGACGGTGCTGCCGTTCACGCTGTACGACGAGGGAGTGCCGGCCGGCGAGGGCACGCTGCGCTTCCCGGTGACGACAGGGCTCGTGCCCTTCCTCGCGAGCTTCCGTTTCCCCCGGCAGGAGGACGCGGACTCCCACATGGCGCCGCGCTGGAACGGCGAGCCGGGCCGCACCGAAGTCTGGTACACGACGGTCACCGACCCGGCGACCGGCACCGGACTGTGGCTGCACCACGAACTCACCGCGCCGGCCGACGGGGCCGAACCGTTCGCTCACGGCTGGGCCGCGGTGTTCCCCAAGGACGGTCCGGTACGGCACGCCCGCTTCGGCCCCGCGAAGTGGACCGGGGGCGGGGACGGCTTCACCGCCGAAGGCGTCCATGCCGGACCCGGCCGGCTGTCCGGCTCGGCGGGCGTACTGAGCTGGGACCTGGCGGAACGGGCCGAGGGGGCACCGCTGTTCACCTTCCCCCGCTGGTCCTGGCGCCGCCCTCTGCTGCCCGCGGCGCAGATGCTGCCTGCCGCACGGGCCACGTACGCCGGGACATTCGCGTACGACGACACGACCCTCACGCCGACCGGCGCGCCCGGCGCCACCGCCAGGATCTACGGTCACGGCAACGCGCGCCGCTGGGCCTGGCTGCACGCCGATCTCGGCGCGGGCGACGTGCTGGAACTCGTCGCCGCGGTCTCCACCAGGCCGGGGCTGCGCCGGTTGCCGCCACTGGTCTTCCTGCGGCTTCGCCGAGGCGGCCGCACCTGGCCGCGAAGGGCAGAGCGCACGGCGGTCGGCTGGGCCGGATTCGGCCGGTTCCGCGCCGCCATCGGGCTGCCCACCTGGACGGTGACCGGGCGCGCGGGCCTGCGCCGTATCCGCGTCGAGGTCACCCAGCCCGAGGAGCGCACGCTGGCGCTCGACTACACCGACCCGGACGGCAGCCACGCGACCTGCCGCAACAGCGAAAGTGCCGATGCGCGTGTCCTGCTGGAACGGTGGTGGGGCGGCTGGCGCACGGAAGCGGAGTGGACCCTGGCCGGCACCGCACACGCGGAGGTGGGCACCCGATGAGTCTCACCGGTCTGGTGGCCGCCCTCATCGCCGACGACGGCACCGCTGACTGGCCCGCGCGGGTCCCCGGCAGGCTGGAGAGGGTCATCGGCTCGATGCCGTCCCACGCGCGTGCCGGGGTGCGGGCGGCGGCGGGCGCCATCGACGCGTACGCCGTGGCCAGGACCGGGCGCAGGCTCGCCGCTCTCAGCGCCGAGAGGCGAGAGGCCGTGCTCGCCTCCCTCGGTGCGCGCCTCGCGCTCCTGCCGCTCCTCGACGTACTCAAAGTGCCCGTCCTGCTTGCCGCCGGAACCGAGCGCATGCTCGAACAGGGCATGCGCACACATGAGTTGACGCGCAAGGATCCTCCGCTCGACTGCACGCCCGCCCGCGAGTGGCGGGCGCGCTCCACAGCGGACGCAGTGGTCATCGGCTCCGGCGCGGGGGGCGCCATGGCCGCGCGGACCCTGGCCCGGGGCGGTCTCCGCGTTGTCGTACTGGAGGAAGGGCAGCACCACTCCACGGAGTCGTTCGGGCGGCGCACCCCGCTCGACCGGTTCGTCGAGCTCTACCGGGACGGCGGGGCCACTGTCGCCGTGGGCAGTCCGCCGCTGCTGCTTCCGGTGGGCCGGGCTGTCGGCGGCACCACGGTCGTCAACGCCGGCACCTGCTACCGCACTCCGGACCATGTGCTGGCTCGCTGGGCCGGCGACTTCGGATTCTCGCCGGCCGAGCGCTTCGGCCCCTACCTCGACGAGGTCGAACGGACGCTGCGGGTGGCCACGCAGCCGATGGACGTCCTCGGGAACAACGGCAGGCTCGCGCTCGCCGGGGCCGAGCGCCTCGGCTGGCGGGCCGCGCCCCTGCGCCGCAACGCGACCGGCTGCAAGGGGTCCTGCCAGTGCGTGGTGGGCTGCCCGACCGGCGCCAAACAGAGCGTGCAGCTGTCGGTGCTGCCCGACGCCTGCGCAGCCGGAGCCCGCATCGTCACGGGCGCCAAGGTCCGGCGTGTCCTGGTCGACGCCGACCGTCCGGGCGGTTCGCGCGCCTCGGGCGTCCTCGTACAGAGGCAGGACGGCAGCGAATTCGAGATCCTCGCACCACTGGTCGTCATCGCCGCCGGAGCACTGCAGTCGCCGCCTCTGCTGCGCCGCTCGGGCCTCGGCGGCCACCCGCGACTCGGCCGTAATCTCAGCGTCCATCCGGCGACCAGCGTCGCCGGCCGCTTCGCCGAGCCGGTCACCGCCTGGGAGGGAGTGCTGCAGAGTGTCGGCGTCGAAGAACTCCACGACGGCGGTGTGCTGATCGAGGCCACCGCGACCCCGCCGGGAATGGGCTCCTTCGTACTGCCGGGCCTCGGGCGGGAGCTGCGGCGCGAACTGGAGAGCGCCGACCGGCTTGCCACGCTCGGAGCGATGATCGCCGACCGCCCCTCGGGCCGTGTACTGGGCCGGGAACGGACCCTGCTCCGCTACGACCTGGACCGGCGCGACGGGGGCCGGTTGATGCGCGCCGTACGCGCCATGGGCGAAGTCCTCTTCGCGGCCGGTGCGGAGGAGGTCCTCACCGGCATCCCCACCGCGCCCCGTGCCCGCACGCTGTCCGAACTGGACGAGATCCTCGCGCACGTGGGCCCGAGCCGGCTGCACCTGTCCGCGTACCACCCCACGGGCACGGTGTCCGCCGGCGCTGACGCGCAGCGCTTCCCGGCCGGCCCCTGCGGGCGGCTGCGTGGAGTGCAGGGAGTGCTGATCGCGGATGCGTCGGTGCTGCCGGGCTGCCCCGAGGTCAATCCGCAGCTGAGCATCATGGCTGCCGCGCTGGCGGTCACCGAGGGCCACTTGGAGGCGTGCTCGTAGGGGGCCGGCAGCCGGGCGGCGTGTTCCCTCGCAGGTTCAGTCGACGGGCCAGGTGTGTGCCGGGGCGTTGAGGTGCATGTACTCCATGTACTGCCGTGTCATCCGCCGCAGCGCTTCATGGCTGTCGACGTGGTCGGCCTGATCGATGTGGTGGAACATCTCTGCCTGCCACAGCGCGCCGTTGCGCCCGGTGACGCACCGCTGCTCGATGATGCCCAGCAGCGGCTCCCGCCATGCCGCGTCCATGCCCGACAGCTCCAGGCCCCGGTGAGCCATGGGCAGCAGGCGCCGCAGTACGAGTTCGGCGACCGGCACCTCGCCCATCCCGGGCCAGTACAGTCGCGCGTCGATTCCGTGCCGTGCCCCGGCGTGCAGATTGTCCTCGGCGGCCGAGAACGACATCCGCGACCAGACCGTCCGTTCCTCCTCGACCAGGGCGCGCGTCAGTCCGTAGTAGAAGGCGCCATTGGCGAGGACATCGGCAACGGTCGGGCCGGCGGGCAGCACCCGGTTCTCCACCCGCAGGTGCGGTTTGCCGTGGGCGACGGCGTAGATCGGACGGTTCCACCTGTAGATGGTGCCGTTGTGCAGGGTGAGTTCGCCCAGTTCGGGAGCGTCGCCGCCGTCGATCGTCTCCTGCGGATCCTCTTCGTCGCACAGCGGCAGCAGCGCGGGAAAATAGCGCACGTTCTCTTCGAAGAGGTCGAAAACGCTCGTGATCCACCGCTCGCCGAACCACACCCGGGGCCGCACCCCCTGCACCTTGATCTCCTCCGGGCGGGTGTCGGTGGCCTGCTCGAAGAGGGGGATACGCGTCTCGCGCCAGAGCTCCTTGCCGAACAGGAAGGGCGAGTTCGCCGCCAGGGCCACTTGCACGCCTGCGATCGCCTGCGCGGCGTTCCAGTAGTTCGCGAACTCGTCCGGCGAGACCTGGAGATGGAACTGGGTGCTGGTGCACGCCGCCTCGGGAGTGATGGTGTCGGCGTAGGTCCGCAGCCTGTCCACCCCGTCCACCGAGATCCGCAGATCCTCACCACGGGCCGCGAATATCTGCTCGTTCAGCAGCCGGTACCGAGGGTCTTCCGACAGTGCCGCCTCACCCGCATCCCCCTGCCGCAGCGTCGGCAGGATCCCGATCATGATCAGATGCGCCCCCGCTGCCGCGGCCCGCCCCTCGGCATGGTTGAGCGCGTCCCTGATCTCCTGCTCCCACGCATCGGGACCACCGGCCGTCAGCTTTCGGGGTGGGATGTTGATCTCCAGATTGAACCGGCCCAGCTCACTCGACCAGGCGGGATCGGCGATCGCCTCGAGTACGTCGGTGCTCCGCATCGTGGGCTCGCCGGCCGCGTCCACCAGGTTCAGCTCGAGTTCCAGACCTACCTGGGGCCGCTCCACTTCGAAACGTTCCTCACGAAGCATCTGCGCGAACGCGTCGAGGCAATTCTGCATCTTGTTCCGGTACTGGCGACGGTCATCACGGGTGAAGACCAGTGCCGGGACATCTCGTCCCATCGACCCTCCCGAGTCTCCTCGGCGGACACCACTCCCTCAGCGTGCCACTCCACGGCCGCCCGGACCACCGCGGGCGGCGGCTCCCCGCTGCCGCTGCCGAGCCGGGGCTCGTACGCAGTCGGCTCCGGCCGGCCGTGATCGGCCAAGGGCGATCGCGGACCCGGCGGCGGTCAAGGGGTGACCGTCCGTCTGCGACGTCGGCTTACCCGGCCCCGGGCGTGCCGACGTCGTGACCGTTGGCGGTCAGCGTGAGGTCGACGTTGCCCCGCGTGGCATTCGAGTAAGGACATACCTGATACGCGGCAGCGACGATCCGCGCTGCCTGCTCAGGATCCTGAATCTCCGGCAGGGTCACATGGAGCTCCACCGCAAGCTGGAAACCACGGTCCGCGGTGGGAAGGAGGCTGACCCGACTGTCGATCGAAGCGTCGCCCGCCTCGACGCGTTCGCGACGACCCACCACGCCCAGTGCACCCTCGAAGCAGGCCGCATAACCCACTGCGAAGAGCTGTTCGGGGTTCGTGCCACCCCCTTCGCCGCCCATCTCTTTCGGCACACGCAGTTGGACGTCCAAGGCACCGTCATTGGTGCGCCCGTGGCCGCTTACGCGACCGCCTTTCACGTTTGCCTCCGCCGTGTAAAGAACTCGTGCCATCTCGGCCTCCATTCCGGACCTGCGGATTGCCCCAGTCCACGGCTGAGAGCTTTCCAGTGTCCGATGGTGAACGCACCCGATGAGTCAACGGTGGAATCTTTGTCCAGTCGGTACGGAATGTTGGTCAGGGTCGGCAGACGCGCTGCACGAGGTCCTGCCAGCCGTGGGCGAGCCGCTCATCGGCCTGGTCGGCGGCTTGGGTGAGGTCGGATGCGGACAGGTAGAGCAGGAGGGGGCCGTCCAGGGCGGCGGTGAGCTGGACGGTCAGGACGTCGAGGTCGGCGGCGCCGAGGCCCATCTGCCCCAGCAGCATGCGTATGTGCATCCGGGAGAGGGGTGTCTCTGGTCCGGCCGGTACGGGCTGAGTGCCGTCCAGGGCGGCGCGGGCGATCTCGCGGTGGGCGACGAGGAACCCGACGCGCGCCCGGCCGTAGGCGATCAGACGCTCCAGCGGCGCGGCGCCCGGGCCCAGCGGCGGCGGCCCGGACAGTACCCGCTCCTGGAAGGCCCGCTCGTCGTCGTCCAGCAGCGCCTGGAAGATCCCCGCGCGGCTGCCGAAGCGGCGGAACACCGTCCCCTTGCCCAGGCCCGCCCGTTCGGCCAGTCCGTCCATGGTCAGTCTGTCCGCGCCCTGCTCGGCGAGCATCTCGCGGGCCGTGGCCAGCAGATGCAGCCGGTTGCGTACGGCGTCGGCGCGCTCGCCGCGCGGCGCTCCCAGGGGCAAGACGGGTTGGTCCACAGGACTCACTCTAACCGGGGGGAATACAACCGGGGTAAAGTCCGCTTATGCTTTCCGTGCGGCGACAGCGCCGACATGCCACCGGGACCGTCCCGGGGCGGCACCGTACTGACCTGGAGAAACACTCACCATGCCGGCCGCGAGCCGGTTGACGGCCTGCCCACTCGGGTGACGCCCCCTGTTGCCCAGCTTCAACACCAACACCGCCCCCGACCAGTTCTCAAGGACCTCCATGTTCATCGCCACCATCGTCGTCTCCGCCCTGCTCGCCGCGCTCCTGGTGTTCTCGGCCGTCGGCAAACTCCGCAACGACCCCGCCCAGCTCAAGGTCATGCAGACCGTCGGGTTCCCGGTCGACAAACTCTGGCTCCTGGCAACCGCCGAGATCGCGGGCGCCGTCGGCCTCCTCATAGGCCTGTTCTGGTGGCCGCTCGGTGTCGCTGCCGCCATCGGCGTCATCCTCTACTTCATCGGCGCGGTCGGCTCCCACCTGCGCGTCCGGGACCCCGCCACGAACGCGGCCATCCCCCTCGTCCTCGCCATCGCCGCGCTCACGCTGCGCCTGGCGACCACCTGACCACGGCCCGATCCCCGCGGGGGCCTACCCGTTGACCGAGGCGACCGACGCGACCGAGGCCCGGCCCCGGCCCGCCCCCCGTGGTCGGCCGGAGCCGGGCCTGCCGGCCTTCAGGCTGAGGGGATCCGCACAACGCCCGTGCCCGCTTGACAGTTCGCCCGCGACGATGAAGCACCGGATTTCTGAAGTGCCTTTCCAGATGCGGTCGACGCGCAGTTCTCGGTAGAAGCGTTCGACGGGTAGGAGCGGTCGTAGCCGTGTCCGCCGACGATCGGGACGCACCGGTCGATGACCCGGTCGGCCGCATTGCTCGCCGTCAGCTTGGCGACGGCCGCCCTGGCATGCAGGGGCTTGCTTGACCACCCCCAGGTCAAGCACGTAATGCTGTGACCGCGCGCGCCGGCGGCGACGGTTCGTCAGGGGACTACCAGCCCGTCCCTCGGTCGGCGACCGGGGTCTGCAGCGGAACCGGTTCGCGTGCCCGGCGCAGCGCCTGATAGGCCGACCAGAGGACGGACACCAGCGGTACGGCTACCACCGCGCCCAGCACTCCGGCCGTGATGGCCCCGCCGATGACCGAGAGCGCGACCACCACCGGGTGCAGCCGGACGGCCCAGCTCATCACGATCGGGTGCAGCACATGGCCTTCGATCTGTCCGATGACCACGATGAGCGCGACGACCAGGGCCGCGATCAGCGGGCCCTTGGCGGCAAGGGCCACAACGGCGGCGACCGCCAGGGCAATGGGTGAGCCGATCAGCGGAATGAAGGCGGCGAAGAACTCCAGCAATGCCAGTGGGACGGCGAGCGGCACGCCGAGAGCGAAGAGGGCCACGCCGACCAGGAACGCGTTGGTCGCGGCCACAAGGACGATGCCGTGGGTGTAGCCGGTGAAGGTCCGCCAGGCCGCGCTGCCCGCGGTCGACACCCGAACCCGGGCGGCCGGCGGAAGCTGGGCCAGGAACCAGCCCCACTGCCGGTCGCCGGAGTGGATGAAGAAGACCGAGCAGAACAGGGCCAGGGCGAGCACGGTCAGGACTTCCACCAGCCGGCCGGCCCCGCTGAGCGCCTTACTGATGAGGGTGGTCCGGTGGCTGGACAGGAACTGCCCGACCCGGGACTGGATGTCGGTGAGAGCCTCGGGGTGGAGCCGGAACGGCGGCTCCGCGAGCCAGCGCTGGATCCTGCCGACGCCTGCTTTGAACTCCAGTTCCAGCCCGGCCCACTCTCCCGCCACCACGCCGCCGACCAGAGCCAGGATGCCCAAGATGAGGAAGATGCTGCCGAGCAGGGACATGGCGACGGCGAGCGGTCGGGGCAGGACGCGCCCCAGGAGGTCGGTCACCGGCCGGAGCATCGCGGTGATGACCATGCCGAGGAAGACCGCCACGGCGAGGTCGTGGAGCCGCCCCAGCACCGAGAAGACGGTGTACACGAGGGCGCCCACCACGAGGATTCGCCAGGCGTAGGCGGCAGCCGTCTGCAGAGCGGGCAACACCCGCAGTTCGCCGCCGGGGCGGGGGTGGCCCGGCGGGTGCCGGGGGCCCGGTTTCCCGGCCGGAGGGCGGGTGATGCTGCGCAGCGCCTGACGCGACGCCGTGCGGATCCGCTGCCGGCGCCCGGCGGAGGGCGCGCCGGGACCCGGGTCCCTGGGTCGCGGATCCGAAGGCATGGACATCCACAAGCTCGTACCACCGGGGGCCCTTCGTGCCACGCAGCCGGCGCGATATTCGCCCGAAGGCACCTGGGCCGGATGCCGTGGCTACCTGCCGCTCCCTCCCCGGCGGGGCGGCGGCGTCCAGGAAGCGGACGGCCTTCGGCCGGGCTGGGTCCGCGTCAGGTGGCCCGCGGGCAAAGGGGGAGCGTCGCCCAGACCGTCTTGCCCCGTGGCAGTGTCAGTGACCACGACCAGGTCCCGCTCAGTGCACTGATGAGTTTGAGGCCCCGGCCGCCGACTGCGGAGGCGTCGGCGTCGCGCGGACGCGGGGGATCGGAGCTGGGGTCGGTGACCGCGCAGACAAGGTCGCCCGGGTGCAGGAAGATGCCGAGCCAGACGGGGTAGTCCCCGTCGTCCGGCGATGCGGGGTCCAGCGCGTGCTGGACGGCGTTGGTGACAAGTTCGCTCACGACCACCGCGGCGTCAGGAACGAGACTCTCCAGCGCCCACCCGCTGAGGGTCGCTGCGACGAAGTGGCGTGCCTGGGGAGCGTTTCGGAGCTGTCCGTCCAGGCCGCAAGCGGCGAATCCGACCGGGCTGTTGCCCTGGACCAGTCCCCATTCCGGCTCGCCTGAACGGGGTAATCCGGGCAACGGTTCCGCGCCAGGCTCTGCACCGCAGAACCGGCCTCCGCGCCCGGTGCTCGTGCTCAGCGAGGCTGACAGGTGGGTGGTCACTGGTCATGTCCCCCTGGGGGCTTGGGACTTCGACGCTGTGGCAGCCGTCGTGAAACGAGTATGGTCTAGCACTGCCCGAGAATGCAATTGCACCTGGGATTGCATTCGTTGAGGTGCTGAGGCGAACGAACGTGCGAACGATGAGGGGCTGTTGCAGTGGAATGTTTCTTCAACGGCATGCAGGCGAGTGCGCTGAGCTCGGCGAAGTGGACCAAGAGCAGTCATAGCAACGCGACAGGGAACTGTGTGGAGATGGCGGAGCTGCCTGGTGGGCATGTGGCGATTCGTAACTCCCGTGACCCGCAGGGGCCGGCGCTGATCTATACGCGGGATGAGATTGCGGCGTTCGTGGCGGGCGCCAGGAATGGCGACTTCGACTCTGTCATCGGCTGAAAAACGTTGTAGGAACGTCAAGTTCCACACCTACGAAGTGGCAGTGGTGGATACTGGCGTCTCCCAAGTGTCCGCAGGAGCGCCCGATGGCTGCAGCCGACCCGAATGTGTCGTTGTTCGTACGACCGCTGGGGGCGGTGGAGAAGAACCCGACCGCGCTGAAGCTGATCCTCGGCGCCAAATTGCGCGAGCTGCGCCTTGCCGCCGGGCTCGACCCCGTGGACGTCGACAGCCGCCTTGGGTTCTCGCGGTCGAAGACCAGCCGAATCGAGCTGGGACGGCACGGCTGCAAGTCCGCCGATGCCCTGGCTCTTCTGAGGCTCTACGGGGTGGACGGCGAAGAGTGCATCGCTGAGTTCCTCCACCTGGTGGACCAGTCCCGCCGGACCGACTGGTGGCACTCCTTCAGTGACGTCCTGTCCGACTTCCTGACCCCGCTGGTCGCTCTGGAAGGAGCGGCCGAACGCATCCGCACGTACGAGCCGTTCTACGTGCCCGGGCTGCTGCAGACCCCCGCGTACACCCGCGCCGTGGTCCAGGCCGGACCCGGCCAGCTCCTCGCGCACGATGTGATGCGACGCGTCGATCTGCGACAGGAACGGCAGCGGCAGCTCGACCAGCCGGACGCGCCGCGACTGTGGGCGGTGATCGACGAGTCCGTCCTGCTGCGGGCGGTCGGCGGCCGGGACGTGATGCGCGCGCAGCTCGAGCACCTCGTCAAGATGATGGAGCGCCCCCGGGTCACTCTGCAGATCGCCCCGCTGGATGTGACAGCCGCGGTCGGAGTCGGCACCGGCGTGACCTGTCTGCGCTTCGCATTGAGCGATCTCAAGGATGCCGTATACATCGAGCATCTGACCGACTCGACGTTCACTCAGAAGCCGCAGGTCGTCGAGGAGTACCGGAACATGCTGGACCGCCTGGGAGCATGTGCGCTCACGCCCGCGGAATCACTCGCGGTGCTGCGCAAGCGTCTTCTCGCCTGCTGACGCGAAACGGCGGCGGCCCGGGTACGGCGCCGCGAGGGCGCTGTACCCGGGCCGCACCTGGCCGAAGGCGAGCGTTCGGCGTCAGCCGATCCGGGCGAGGCCGCCCCACTCGATCCATTCGTCGGTCAGCTGGGTCGGGGCCAGATCGCTGTCCGGTCGCCAGGTCGAAACCTCCACCAGGCCGGGTTCGAGAATCTCCAGACCGGTGAAGTATTCGGCGACTTCGCGCTCCTCGCGCACTCTGCCCCAGTTGCCGCCGGTGGCCTCGGCCATGAAGTCGGTGACGAACTTCCGGATCTCCGGCCGGTCGCTGACGAGCTGGCACACGACGAGGAAACTGCCCGGCACCAGGCGCTCCGCGACGCGCCGGACGAGGCCGGCCGGGTCGTCCTCGTCGGGGATGCAGTGCAGTACCGATACGAAGAGAGCCGCGACAGGTTGACTGAAATCAATCAGTCTCGTCGTCTCCTCGTGGCCGAAGATGCCATCGGTGTCCCGCATGTCGGCCTGTATGACCGCCGTGCGGTCATTCTCGTCCAGCAGCGCTCGACCGTGCGCCAGCACGATGGGGTCGCTGTCGACGTAGACCACCTTCGAGGCGGGGTCAATGGCCTGGGCGACCTGGTGGACGTTGTCCTGGGTGGGAAGGCCGGAGCCGTGGTCGATGAACTGCCGCACGCCGTACTCACTGGCCAGCAGTCGCACCACACGCTGCAGGAAGCGGCGGTTGTTGACCGCCAGCACCTTGGTGCTGGGCACCTGCTTCAGCAACTGCTCGCATGCCTCGCGATCTGACTGGTAGTTGTCGTCGCCCCCCAGAAAGTAGTCATACATGCGTGCCACGCTCGGCACGTTCGTGTCAATGGCGCTTGGGCGCAACGACTCGCCTTGCATCCAGTCCTCACCCGCGTCTGTCGAGATCAGGTTGTTGAAGCGACCATGCTAGGGAGAGCGCGTGCCATGGCATAGGCCACGCAAGAGGGGAACAGAAGCGCGCCATGTCTTTTCAGCCATGCGTCGCGCGCCCCCCGCGGGTCCCGGAGGGCGGTGGTTGCGGCAGGCGGCACCGCAGACCGTGCGGCTGGGCCGTCGCGCGTCGTCGACGCCGCTACGCGGGTGCCGCTCTCGGCAGGCGCCACCACAACGGTCAGAGGGCGGCCCCCTCCACCGGCTGTCACCGTCCGGGGGCCCCATGGCCTCGGCGAGTTCGGTGCGAGACGTCACACCGAGCTTGGTGTAGGCCCGCTGCAGGTGGTTGTTCACGGTCCGGGGAGAAAGGACCAGTCGCTCCGCGATCTCCCTGCTCGCCATACCCCGCGAGGCCAGCAGGGCAACGTCGAATTCGCGCCGGGTCAGCGGAATCGCCGAGTCCACTCGGACCAGTCCGGGGGTCCGTGCCCCCTCGCACTGCGCCGCCAGGTTGGATGCCCGGAAGGACATGGCGGTGGCCGCACGGACTCCCCCCAGGCCCTGATAGGCCTCTGCCGCGGCGGTGGCGGCCTCGGCCGCAAGCAGCGGCGTGCCCAGAGCTTCCAGACGGGCGGACACGTCCGCCAGCCGCCCAGGGTCGTGTTCGGTCAGTGCTGACGCATGCTCGGCACGCGCGGCCACGAACTGGCCGTCGCACAGTTTGGCCAGCTCCGTGAGCCGGTTGGCGACGCTTGCGGGATCACCCAACCGAGCGATGTCCGAGAGCAGTTGAGACTCCAGTGTCCACATTCCCTGGCGCTGGGCGTCGGCTGCCGCGTCACCGAGGATGTCGCGAGCCGACGACAGGTCACCTGCCGCCGCGATCCGAGTGTGCCGGGCCGGCGTACCGACTGCCCGGCGTGCGCGCGGCTGCACCGGCGCATCGGGCCGAGCCACCACAGCACCGGATTCGCCGTGCTCCGGCGGCAGCGCCTGATCCGCGCGCAGCGTTGGCGTCCCCAGCGTTGAGTGGTCCCGCATGACTCGCCTTCTGGTCGGATGGACTTGAGGCGCTCAACGTAATTGCGGGGTTCGCGGGCCGGTTCTGGCCGGGCGCAGAGCGTGACGCGCTCCCCGATTGTGCAGGTGCTGTTGTCCTGCCGTTCGGCGCGTGTTCCGTTCCGGTGATGAGATCGACTCGTGCCGTTCACGCGCTGGATACGGTTCGCTACTCTCCCCCCATATGCCTGCCGATTCGAGCGTCGTGCTGCGTGCCGTCGCCACGCGCGTACTGGACCAACTCCCGGGTCTCAGTTCGGAGATCGTCCGGATGATCGTGGTTCAGGAACCGACGTACCAAGCCGGGGGCGCGGTGCCGCTGGAGTTGCTCACGCAGTCGGTCGCGGCCAATGTGCGGATGGTCCTCGAATCGCTTGCCGGGGTCGAACGGCCCGAGGACGAGGAGCTGTCGGTGGCGCGCACGACGGGCCGCCGCCGCGCCCAGCAGGGCGTTCCGCTCGAAGCCGTGCTGCGCGCCTACCGGCTCGCCACGGAGCTCGTACTGAGCGCGATGCTCGCCGAGGTCCGGGGCAGGCCGTACGAGGAGCTCGCCGCATTCCTCGAAGTGACGTCCGCCGTGATGAAGGAGATGGACCATCACTCCGAGGGCGTGGTGGACGGCTACCGCCGCGCGGAGGCCGAGCTCCAGCGCCGCGACGCCCAGCGTCAGCAGGCCACTTTCGACGCCCTGCTGGAGGGCCGCGGGGCCGACTCCGACTTGGCGGACGAGGCGCTCACCACGCTCGGCCTTCCTCCCCGCGGACCGTACGCGATCGTCGTCGCCACATTCGACATCGCGGCCCAGCACACACTGAGCGCCACCCGGGACGCCTGCGCGGCGTACTCGTATACGGCGGCCTGGCGGATTCGGGGGGACTGCGAGATAGGCATGGTGGCGCTGGGGAACTCCACCGTGCCGCGCCTCATGAGTGCCCTGCGCCGCAACCCGGTCGGCAGAATCGGGGTGTCCGACCCCTTTGACGCGCTGCACGAGATTCCGGAGGCCTTCCGCTCGGCGGAGATCGCCGTACAGACGATCGCCCGCGGCAGCACCGAGGTGGCGTGGATCGCCGAACGCCTTCCCGAGGCACTGGTCATCTCCAGCCCCGCTCTGGCCGCGCGGCTCGCCGAGCGCGCGCTCGGCCCGCTGTTCGATCTCCCGGACGACGAGCGCGACATGCTCCTGCGCACCCTTGCCGTCTGGTACGACAGTGGCCGCTCCGCCGCGCGCTCGGCGCAGCGCCTCTACTGCCACCGGAACACGATCCTCAACCGGCTGCGCCGGATCGAGAACCTCAGCGGGTGGTCCCTGGAGGACCACCGCTTTCTCCTCGCCAGCTATCTGGGACTGCTGACGCTGACGCTGCTGCCCGGTTCGCAGCCCGTTGCCCGCCCGGCTCCGGTGAACGGAGCGGGCCCGGCGCGCTCCTGAAGGGCGTCAGGCAGGCCCGGGCACCTGCGATGCCGTGACCTCTGTGCGGCCGACCAGCGCCCCGGGCATTGCCTCGCCCCCGACCCTCATGTCGGTCCGGGGCCGCCGTCCCGGGCCCCGCCGCCTCGCCCACCGCGCGCCGCGCGGGCGTTGGGACGTCGGTGAGGAACCAGTGCGACGGGTGGGGCGGTGCACACGCGGGCCTGCCCGATCCTGTGCGGCTGCCCAGCCGCACCGGCCGTACATCGCGGTTTCCTTGCCGGACCCCAATCCCCGACCCACGCGGTGGAGACCGACAATGAGGATGAGCCCCGCATCGGGACGGGCGGCCGGCAGAGCCCTGGTGATCGGCGCCGGGGTCAGCGGTCTGACCACCGCGCTGTGCCTGCGCCGCGAGAGCTTCGCGGTGACCGTCGTCGCCGAGCGGTACGCGCCGGGCATCGCGTCCGCCGGCGCCGGTGCCGGCGCACTGTGGCAGTGGCCGCCGGCCGGGTGCGGACGCCACAACGACAGCACGTCCCTGGACCGTTCCAGGAAATGGTGCATGGTCTCCCATCGGACGTTCACGGAGCTGAGCGAAGACCCGAACACCGGAATCCGCACCAGGCCAGCCGTCTTCTACTTCCGACGGCCGGTTCACGAGGACGCCCGCGAACTGTTCAAGATGCGGGAGTCGAGCCGTCTGCCGCAGTTCCGCCACGACCCGGGCACGCGGATCATCCACAACTACGGTCACGGCGGCTCCGGTTTCACGCTCTCGTGGGGCTGCGCCGAAGAGGCGGCCGGCCTCGCCGCCCAACTGGCCTGACCGGACCGGCAGATCATCCCTTCCCCCACGCCGAACGCCTCCTGGAGGACGCTGTGCTCAGCACGATGCAGTACGTACCACTGACCGTGACCCGCATCCTGACGCACGGGATGACCGTGCACTCAAACTCATCGGTGACGACCTGGACCGGCGAGGCGGAGCCGCTGCGCCGCAGCTTCCGCGAGATCGGCCGGCGCGCCGCCAGGCTGGCCGGCGCCCTGCGCGACGAGCTCGGCGTCGGCAATAGCCAGCGCGTCGCCACGCTGATGTGGAACAACGCCGAGCACGTGGAGGCGTACTTCGCGATCCCCTCCATGGGCGCGGTGCTCCACACGCTCAACCTGCGGCTGCCCGCCGGCCAGTTGGTCTGGATCGTCAACCATGCCGCCGACCGGGTCGTGATCGTCAACGGTTCGCTGCTGCCGTTGCTGGCCCCGCTGCTGCCGCAGCTGCCGACGGTCGAGCACATCGTGGTCTCCGGCCCCGGCGACCGTACGCCACTGGCCGGCGCGCAGGCTCAGGTGCACGAGTACGAGGAGTTGCTCGCCGGGCAGCCGACCACGTACGACTGGCCTGAGCTGGAGGAGAACATGGCCGCCGCCCTCTGCTACACCTCCGGCACCACCGGCGACCCCAAGGGCGTCGTCTACTCCCACCGCTCCATCTATCTGCACTCGATGCAGGTCAACGCGAGCGAGTCGATGGGGCTGACGGACCGGGACACGGCCCTCGTCGTGGTCCCGCAGTTCCATGTCAACGCCTGGGGCCTGCCGCACGCGGCCTTCATGACAGGCGCCGGCATGCTGATGCCGGACAGATTCCTCCAGCCGGGCCCCCTCGTGGAGATGATCGACCGGGAGCGTCCCACGCACGCCGCCGCGGTCCCCACCATCTGGCAGGGTCTGCTCGCCGAGCTCACCTCCGACCCACGCGACATCTCCTGCCTGAGGACCGTCACGATAGGCGGCGCCGCCTGCCCGCCTTCCCTCATGGAGGCTTACGACAAGCTCGGTGTCCGCCTCTGTCAGGCATGGGGCATGACCGAGACGTCCCCGCTCGGCACGATGGCCCACCCGCCGGCGGGCTGCACGGCAGAACAGGAGTGGCCGTACCGCATCAGCCAGGGCCGCTTCACGGCCGGCGTGGAGGCGCGCCTGGCCGGACCCACGGGCCGGATCCTGCCCTGGGACGGGACCTCCCAGGGTGAGCTGGAGGTACGCGGGCCGTGGATCGCCGGCGCGTACTACGGCGGCGCGGTGAGCGAGCACTCCAGGCCCGCGGACAAGTTCAGCGACGACGGCTGGCTGAAGACCGGGGACGTCGGAGTCATCAGCCCGGACGGCTTTTTGACGCTGACCGACCGGGCGAAGGACGTCATCAAGTCCGGCGGTGAGTGGATCTCGTCCGTCGAACTGGAGAACGCGCTGATGGGGCACCCGGAGGTGGTGGAGGCCGCGGTCATTGCCGTACCGGACGAGAGGTGGGACGAGCGGCCTCTCGCGATTGTGGTCCTGAAGGAGGGCTCGACCGTGGACGGCGGGTCGCTCAAGGCGTTCCTGGGAGAGTCGGTCGCGAGGTGGCAACTGCCGGAGCGCTGGGCGTTCGTCACATCTGTGCCGAAGACGAGCGTGGGGAAGTTCGACAAGCGGGCGCTCCGCAAGCGGTACGCGGACGATGAGCTGGACATCGCCCAGGCCTGACTGCCCGAGTGCCCGAGTGCCCGAGTGCCTGGCGCGTCCGGCCGCCGTGGCCGGCTCTCGGTGGGGCAAGCCATCCGGGGGATCACCCGTCTCCTACACGAGGCGTTGCGCCGACAGCGGCAGGGGAGCGGTTACGTTCCCCGGGACGGAGGCGCAGCGCGCGGTGACCAGCCACCCGGTGAGCGCCGGTCCGGGAGGTGAACGGTGGGGCACACGAACCGACAGGCCCGCCCGGCACGGGCCCGCGGCGAAGCGCCGCCACGACCCGCCGGTCGTGGCGCCCCGCGGCGGCTGCGCTGCCTCACCGTGCTGCCTCTGCTGGCCGGGCTGCTGTCCTGCGGCTCCAGCGAATCCGCCGGCGGCCCGGTCAGCCTGAACTGGTACAACTTCCCCGACGACTCGGGCGCCCTGGCCGACGCGGCGAGCAGCTGCACCCGCGCCTCGGACGGGCGCTACCGCATCGCGTACAACAAACTTCCGCGCGGCGCGGACGGCCAGCGTCAGCAACTCGTCCGCCGGCTCGCCGCGCACGACCCCGCCCTCGACATCCTGGGTCTCGACGTCACCTGGGCCGCGGAGTTCGCCGAGGCCAAATGGATCCTGCCCTGGACAGGCGGCAACCGGCGCAGCGCCACCGAGGGCACCCTCGAGGTGCCACTGCGAACGGCGACGTGGAAGGGCAAGCTGTACGCCGTCCCGTACAACACCAATACCCAGTTGCTGTGGTACCGCGGCGACCTCGTGCCCAAGCCCCCCAAGACATGGGCCGAGATGCTGGACATGGCACGCGACCTCGCCAAGGCGGGCAAGCCCCACTATGTCGAGATTCAGGGCGCCCAGTACGAGGGGCTGACGGTCTGGTTCAACACGCTCGTGGAGAGCGCGGGCGGCTCCATCCTCAACGCCGCGGCCACAGCACCCTCGCTCGGCCCGCCCGCGGTCCAAGCGGCCACGATCATGCGCGACTTGGCCACCTCACCCGCCGCGGACCCCTCCCTGTCCAACCAGATGGAGGACCAGAACCGGCTGGCCATGGAGTCGGGCACTGCCGCTTTCGAGCTCAACTACCCGTTCGTCTATCCGTCGATGAAGGCGAACAGGCCCGAGTTGTTCAAGAGTTTCCGCTGGGCGCCGTACCCCGGCGTGGATCCGGGCCGGCTCTCGAAGCCCACGATCGGCGGCATCGACCTCGCCGTCGGCGCCTACTCGCGCCACCCCGACCTCGCGTTCGAGGCCGCGCTGTGCCTGCGCAATCGCCAGAACCAGATGACCGCGGCGCTCAAGGGCGGACTGCCGCCCACTCTGCGCGCGCTCTACACCGACAAGACATTCGTCAAGAACTACCCGTTCGCCTCCGAAGTGCTCTCGGCCCTGGAGAACGCCAGCGTCCGCCCCCAGACACCCGCCTACCAGAATGTGTCCATCGCGATCTCGCACACGCTCTCCCCGCCCTCGGCGATCAAGCCCCGCAGCGACATCGAGAACATCGGCAGCCAGATCGAGGACGCCCTCCAGTCCAAGGGGCTGATCCCGTGAACACTCCGACCCCCGCTACGTCGACGGCACCAGGCGTGGCGCCCGGCAGGACCGCGGCACTGTCCGAGGGAGCACGACAGGAGCGGCGGCTGGGTCTGCTGCTGTGCGCGCCCGCGGTGGTCGTCATGCTCGCCGTCACGGCCTACCCCATCGGCTACGCGATCTATCTGTCCCTGCAACGCTACGACCTGCGCTTCCCGAACCAGGCGAGCTTCGTTGGCCTGAGCAACTACGCGGCCGTGCTCTCCTCCGAGTTCTGGTGGGAGGCGTTCTGGGTCACCCTGCTGATCACCGTCGTCTCCGTGGCCGTGGAACTCGTCCTCGGCTTCGCGCTCGCCCTGGTCATGCACCGCGCCATCTTCGGCCGGGGGAGCGTGCGTACCGCGATCCTGGTTCCCTACGGCATCGTGACCGTGGTCGCCGCCTATTCCTGGCAGTACGCCTGGACGCCGGACACCGGCTACCTCGCCGCACTCCTGCCGTCCGGGGAAGCCCCGCTGACCGAGCAGTGGCCGGCCATCGGGCTGATCATCCTCGCCGAGGTCTGGAAGACCACCCCCTTCATGGCACTTCTCCTGCTGGCCGGGCTGGCTCTGGTGCCCGAGGAGACACTGCGCGCCGCCATGGTCGACGGTGCGTCCGCCTGGCAGCGTTTCAGGCTGGTCACGGTGCCGCTGATGAAGCCGGCCATCCTCGTTGCCCTGCTGTTCCGCACCCTGGACGCCTTCCGGGTCTTCGACAACATCTATGTGCTGACCTCGGGCGCTCATGGCACCGGCTCGGTGTCGATCCTCGGCTACGACAACCTGTTCACCGCGCTCAACCTCGGCATCGGATCGGCGATCTCCGTGCTCATCTTCCTTTGCGTCGGGCTGATCGCCTTCGCCTTCATCAAACTCTTCGGGGCTGCCGCCCCCGGCTCACAGGAGGCGGGACGCTGATGGCCGGCGCAGGCGAGCGACACCTCACCGGCTGGGCCCTCACCAACACTGTCGTGATCGCCTACGCCCTGTTCCCGGTCTGGTGGATCGCGGCCCTGTCTTTCAAGGACCCCAGCACCCTGACCGACGGAAACTTCGTGCCGGAGAAATGGACGCTGGAGAACTACCGCGGCATCTTCGAGACCTCGGAGTTCACCCGTGCCCTGATCAACTCGATCGGTATCGCCCTGATCGCCACAGTGATCGCCGTCGTGCTGGGCACCATGGCCGCCTACGCCGTGGCGAGGCTGCGCTTCCCCGGCAAGAAAGTGCTGATCGGCATGTCCCTGCTGATCGCGATGTTCCCGCCGATCTCCCTGGTGTCCCCGCTGTTCAACATCGAGCGGATCCTTGGGATCTTCGACACCTGGCCGGGGCTGATCATCCCGTACATGACCTTCTCGCTCCCGCTCGCGATCTACACCCTCTCGGCGTTCTTCCGGGAAATCCCGTGGGATCTGGAGAAGGCGGCCAAGGTCGACGGGGCCACGCCCGCCCAGGCCTTCCGGCTGGTGATCGCGCCGCTGGCCGCGCCGGGCGTGTTCACCACCGCGATCCTCGTCTTCATCTTCTGCTGGAACGACTTCCTGTTCGCGATCTCCCTGACCTCGACAACGCGGGCCCGCACAGTGCCGGCGGCGATCGCCTTCTTCACCGGGAGCAGTCAGTTCCAGCAGCCCACCGGTTCGATCGCCGCCGCCGCGGTGGTGATCACCATTCCGATCATCGTCTTCGTGCTGCTGTTCCAGCGGCGCATCGTCGCCGGACTGACGTCCGGGGCCGTCAAGGGCTGACCGGCAGCAGCCGATCGTCAGGACAAGGAGCACCGACCGTGGCCGAGATCGTTCTCGAGGGCATCACCAAAAGGTTTCCCGACGGCGCCCTGGCCGTGCGGGACGTCGACCTCACAGTCGGCGACGGGGAGTTCGTCATCCTCGTCGGGCCCTCCGGTTGCGGCAAGTCCACCACGCTCAACATGATCGCCGGGCTCGAGGACATCACCGACGGCACCCTGCGCATCGACGACCAGGTCGTCAACGACAAGGCCCCCAAGGACCGCGACATCGCCATGGTCTTCCAGAGTTACGCCCTCTATCCGCACATGACAGTGCGGGAGAACATGGGCTTCGCACTGCGCCTGGCCAAGGTGGACAAGACCACCATCAGGAGCAAGGTGGAGGAGGCCGCCCGCATCCTCGATCTGACGGTTCATCTGGACCGTAAGCCCGCGAACCTCTCCGGTGGCCAGCGCCAGCGCGTCGCCATGGGCCGCGCCATTGTCCGCGATCCCAAGGCGTTCTTGATGGACGAGCCGCTGTCCAACCTGGATGCCAAGCTCCGGGTACAGATGCGCACCCAGATCTCCCGCCTCCAGCAGCGGCTGGGCACCACCACTGTCTACGTCACCCATGACCAGACCGAAGCGATGACGCTCGGGGACCGCGTTGTCGTCATGCGCAGCGGTGTCGTTCAACAGGTCGGCACCCCGCAGTACCTCTACGACGAGCCACGCAACCTGTTCGTCGCCGGGTTCATCGGCTCACCCGCCATGAACTTCCTCCACGCCACCCTGGAGGAGAACACGCTGCGCACCATCGTCGGCGACATCCCCCTGGCCGCCGACGTACGCCAGAGCCTGGAGCGGCAGAACGCCCCACGGGACCTCATCGTGGGCCTGCGGCCCGAAGCCTTCGAGGACCCCGCACTGGTCGATCCGGGTCGGCCGGGCAACACCTTCTCCACCACCGTAGACGTAGTGGAGTCTCTGGGTTCGGACGTATACGCCTACTTCACCGAGGAGGACTGGCAGCCGACCGCCACCTCGGAACTGGAGGAGCTGGCCGCCGACTCCGGCCTCAGCGAGACGGGCGCCAGCGGCCACCAGGTCGTCGTCCGGCTCAATACCGCAACGCGGATCCGCGAGGGAAGCCGGGCCGAGCTGTGGGTGGACACATCGAGGATCCACGTTTTCGACCCACGCACCGGTGTGAACCTCACCCATCACGAGAACAGAGGCGGATGAGCCGGAAGCGCGGTTTCGGAGGGTGGTTCAGAGGGTGGTGATGAGGCCGCCGTCGATGACGAAGTCCGAGCCGGTGATGTTCCCCGCGCGGTCGCTGGCCAGCAGCAGGACGAGGTCGGCTACTTCCTGCGGGCGGGTGAACCGGCCGGTGACCGACTGGGTCGCCGCTTGCTGCGTGACGGCTTCGGGCGTGCTGCCGCTGTGCTGCGCGACTGTGGCGGCGACGCCCTCGTCGCCGAGCCACATGGCTGTTTCGACTGGTCCCGGGCTGACGGTGTTGACCCGCACTCCGCGCGGTCCGAACTCCTTGGACAGGGCTTTGCAGTAGTTGGTCAGGGCCGCCTTGCTCGCGGAGTAGTCGATGATGGACGGCTCCGGCAGGAAGGCGTTGACCGAGCTGACGGTCACGATGGCGCCGGTCCCACGGTCGGTCAGATGGGGCAGGGCCGCTCGGGTGGTGCGGACAGCTGCGAGGAAATTGATCGTCAGGCTCCAGGACCAGTCGTCGTCGCTGACGGACAGGGAGCCGCCGAGACGCGGGCGTACGGCGCCGACGTTGTTGACGAGGATGTCCAGCCCACCGAAGAGGGAGACTGCCTCGTCGACGAGCTGGGCGGGGCCGTCGGGAGTGGTGAGGTCCACGAGTACGGGGCGGACCTCGGAGTCGGCCGTGAGTTCGGCCAGGGGGTCGGTGAGAGTGCGGGCGCCCGCGGCCACGCTGACGCCTTCGGCCGCGAGCGCCTGCGTGATCGCCAGGCCGATTCCCTTGCTCGCGCCGGTGACGACGGCCGCCTTGCCTGCCAGTTGCAGCTCCATCAGGACTCCAGGGGGGTGGGTGCCGGGCAACGCTCGATCGTGGGGGGCCCGAGGCCAAGGATGCTGCCCCATCCGGGGGCGTGATCGGCACTTTTGCGGCGTGCGCCACGCCGCGGTACCTCTCCCGGACGCCGCCCTCCTCGGAACGCGCTCCCGGCCTGCTCATGCGAACCGGCCCAGGACGGGCAATGCGAGCGGTCCCGCTGACGCTTCTCACGGTATTGACGGCCCGTCGGCAGATCAGCAGACTCGGGCGGATGCCGATGCCGAACTTTCCCGGAAAGCACGAGTTGACCGCCTTGTTCCAGCCGGCCGACTTTCTGGGCCGGTTGCGAGAAGCGAAGTCTCCGGACGGAACCTCCATGTCCGAGGGAGCCGTGCTGGTCTACAGCGTCAAGCTGATGCGGCAGATCCTGGAACGCCACGAGGCGAGTGAACGCCACGTCGGTCCTGGCTACTTGAACGTCCATGACGTCAAGGTGCCCGGTGGCAGGGTGGCCCTCGCGGGTGGATTCGGCATCGGAGGGCCGGCAGCCGCTACCGCCATGGAGGAGATGGTGGGAGCCGGTGCGCGACGGATCGTCAGCATCGGCGGAGCGGGCGGACTGCATCCTGCCCAGGCCATCGGCGACCTCGTGGTCTGCGATCGAGCTGTACGGGACGAGGGCGTCTCCTACCACTACCTGCCGCCGGACGAGCGATATGTCCGCCCGGACGCGGCATTGACCGCACGGCTGCTGGAAGCCGTCGAGCAGCGTGCCGACGGTGTTGTGGCCGGAGGAACCTGGACCACCGACGCTCCCTACCGTGAGACCCGCGAAGAGGTGCTTCACTACCGCGCCGAGGGCGTGCTCACCGTGGAGATGGAGGCCGCCTCGCTGGCGGCCGTGGCTCTGCACCGGGGCGTGGAGTTCGCCACCGCGTTCGCCGTCATGGACTCGCTGGCCGAGGAGTCCTGGCGCCCGGAGGGGCTCGGTCACCCGGACGCCGTCGCCGCGTTGAACATCCTCTTCGACGCGGCAGCGGCTGTGCTGGTCTGACAGCCCTCGGGCCGACTGGACAACTGCCGTGCTTGACAGGCGTTTCGGAAGGCGTGAGCGCGGGACACGGGCTTACGTGTACCTCGCCGAGCGGTGACACAGGTCACCCGGTCTTCCAATGCACCCGATGGCTCGTTCTGGCGTCTCACTCAGTGTCAGGGAGACGTCAGAAAGACGTCAACGAGTCGCGCGAGCTGGTGTGTTCGCGCGGTTGGCCGCGTAGTTGTCCGGATCTGGCCACGGGCCGGCGCCCACAGCCTTCCGAATTATGACGGTATGTGATGAAACCATTACGTCGCTGATACGTACTGTTACTTACGTGGCATGGAGTGGGGCTGTGGGCGGAGCCCTGTAGGGGAGGGAGAGAAGCATGAGACCTTTTGTGTGGAACTATGCGCGTCCGGCTGAGCTGTCACCGGTGATCGATCAGTATTCGTACGACCCTATCCTTCAGCTGAACGTTCTGACCGACGGGCGTCCGGCCATCATGGACAGGGCGTTGCTGGCGGCAGTCGGCACCACCACATCGAAGGCCGGTTCCGCGACCCACTTCGACGACTGAGCGACCGTACGCGATGACGGTGCTGATCCTGACTTCCGAGCAGGATGTGACCGCCGACATGGTGGTGGCGCAGTTGCACGAACGAGGCGTTCCGCTGGTGCGGTTCGATCCGGGGGACCTTCCCGGTGAGGGCGCGCTGTCGGCCGAGTATGTTCGGGGCGAGTTCCGCGGCTATCTGTCGGCGGGCGGGCGTGTCGTGAGTATGAGTGGCCTGCGTTCCATATGGATGCGCAGGCCCAACGAGCCGGCGGCGCACGCCGCCGAGCCGTCCGCATGGCTGTCCGCGGAAAGCGGGCAGGCGTTGTACGGGATGCTGGACTGTACGAATGCGCGCTGGATGAACGATCCCGGCGCGGCGACGAAGGCACGTCAAAAGCCATGGCAGCTTCGTCTCGCGCACCGGAGCGGTTTCCCGGTGCCGGCCACGATCATCACCACCTATCCGCAGGTCGCGCGCCAGTTCGCGGAGCAGTACCGGCACGTTGTGGTGAAGACCGTGTCGGGCAAGCCGCCCAGCGATCCGCCGATGGCGCTGCCCACCACATTGGTGCCACCGGATGCGGACTTCGCCGGTGTCGCTGCCGGTCCTACCTTGCTGCAGCGCTATATCGCCAAGCGCGCCGACGTCCGGCTGACCAGTGTCGGTGACGAGCAGTTCGCCGCGCGGAAGGTCTCGGAGCCGGGGCAGGTGGACGGACGGTACGGAGACACGGGACACGTCTGGGAACCCGTCGAGGTGCCCGCTCGCATCACGCGGGCCGTTGCCGCCTACAAGGACCTCGCCAATCTGGCGTACGGCGCCTTCGACTTCGCGGAGGACTCGGAAGGGACGTGGTGGTTCCTGGAGTGCAACCAGGGAGGTCAGTTCGGCTTTGTGGAGTTGGAGACGGGCCTGCCGATAGCCGAAGCGGTGGCCGGCTGGCTGAGTTTTACAGCCGAGTGATCCACGGTGGCCGTGTGGTGGTGGCGTCCTGCCGACGCGCCTGCGGTGCCGGCGTAAAGGGCCCAGGGGTGCAGGTGTTCTCCTTCCGGACTGCGCCCCTGCGCAAGCACAGGAGCCCGAGCCGTGAGGAGCCCTGCCGGATTCCCCGGCAGGGCTCTTCGTTGCCGGTCCGGGGCGTCAGGCGACGATGCCCTTGCCCTGTGCCAGCAGCCATTCCCGGTGCAGGGCGCCCAGGGGGATGCGGTGCTCGAAGACCGGCGTGCCGAAGATGGACAGCTGCAGCTGAAGCCACCCCGTCAGATCCAGCCCGCCGTATATCTTCCAACCACCGGCGAGGGACTCGGGCGTGGCCGCGGCAGTGGCTTCGCCTCGTACGTACGGGGCGAGATCCGCGGTGAGGCCGACCGCGCCGTACAGCCCGACGGTGGCCTCGGCGCCGAGGGCGGCCTTCACCGTGCCGGCCGCCGCGACCTTCGCCTGCACCGGGGTACTGGTCATGTCGGAGGTGCTGACGGGCTTCCAGCCACCAGCCTTCGAGTAGCTGCCGCCGATTCGGAAGCCGCCCTTGAGATCTTGCTTTACGTCGACGCTGACGGTGCCGTTCGCGGCCACCTGGACGTACGCCGTGAGGTCCAGGTTCACCACGACCGGCACCGGCCCGACCTGGATCACGGGATCCGCGTGAAGCTTGACGAAGGGAATCCGCACCGGCTTGCCGCCCGCCGCGGCCCTGCCCTTCAGCTGCCACTGTGACGTCCAGTCACCGGTGAGGCCCAGGAACGCGGAGTCCGGGGTGAGGGCGGAGGACCCGTCGTACGAGAACTCGACCTCGGGGGCGAGCTGCACATAGCCCGCGACCGTCGCCGCCCCCGCCACGGGAGCGCCCTCGGTGACAGGGAGCGGAACCGACCCTCCGACATCGATCCGCAGGCTGCCCAGGGGCAACTTCGCACCCTGGGGGCCCACATGAATGTTCCCGGTCTTGGCCCAGGAGACCTTCACGCCCTGGACCAGCGGCTCGACATCGACGGTCGCCGGATCGACCGGTACGGTCCCGTCGGCTTTGTCGTCGCCGAGCAGCGCACCGAGCGTCGCCGGTTCGGTCTTGACCTCGGTGCCCTTCTGGGTCTTCCCGGCAACGCCGGTGACCTTGGCGAGCAGCCCGTCGGGAGCCCCGGGCGCGGGCCCGCTGGCGATGACGTCCCCGACGGCGGGGACGTCATCGGGGGAGGCGGTCGCCGATGGAGCCTGTTTCTTAAGGGATATGACGGCCCGTCGGCTACTGCTGTCGTAGGAGGCGACCTTGAGCGGCGACTTCTTCGCCTTCCCGCCCTCGCCGGCACGGGCGACGCCGGTCGGCTCCCCCTTGGGCGTCCCGGCGACGGCGAGTTGCCGCGTGGGGTCGGGGGCGGGGTCGGCGACGCTGGTGGAACGCGGCGCATCGGCGCCGGCCGCAGCCGGGGACGCCCCGGTCTCGGCCGAACACCCGGTGGTGAGCAGGGAAACGGTGGCCAGAACCGCCAACAGGGCATGTCTGACAGACAGCTTACGCACGTGGGAATCCTCAGAGCGTGTGGTGGGGGGTACGCGCAACAGGAAGAACTCGCGAAATACCAGCGAGTAACAACTGGCCCTGACGATCCCACGCGACCACGCCGACCGCGCAGACTCTTCACATCCTCGCCCATGACCTACGTCACACCGCTATTGCCCCGTGCCGTGAACGGGCCTTCGGGCGGGGCCCGTTGAGCGTCAATCGGGGGGCATCGACAAGGGCTCACCGTCGATGAGGGCCTATGGGTGTGCGGCGTCCCGTGGTTGCGGTCGCGGCGCTGACGAATCACCTGTGGAGGTCACGCATCATCCGCTGTTCAGTTACAGCTTGGTCACCAGCGGAACGGATCCTTCATATGCGGCGAACCGGCACCGCTACGGTCAAGCCTCCACGAACCACCCTTGGGGGGATGCAATGACCTCGAATCAGCTGCCGCAGCAGCCGCACACACCGCAATGGGGACCGGCCGCCAAGCCGCCGTCGCCCCGGCCCGGGTGGGCGCGGAAGCGCATCGTCGTTCCCGCCGCCGTCGTCCTCTTCTTCACCGGCGTCGGTGTCGGCGCATCCGGCAGTGGCGGCACGCAGACGACCAGCGACGCCAAAGCGGCGCCGACCGTCACAACTACCGTCACAGCGAAGGCCGCGGTGCCCCAGACGGCGGAGAAGGCCAAGCCGGGACCTACCGTCACCAAGACGGTCAGGGCGAAGCCAACGGCGGAGACTGCCGACGACAGTGATGGTGCGGCCGTGCCCGACTTCCTCGGAATGGGACTTCAAGCGGCCCAGGACACGGCACAAGCCAAAGGCTTCTACCTCCTCAAGTCCCACGACAGCACCGGTGCCGACAGGCTCCAGGTCCTTGACCGCAATTGGAAGGTCTGCACCCAGAACTACAAAGCCGGCAAGGTAATCCCCGTCGGTACCGAGATCGACTTCGGGACGGTGAAGCTCGAGGAGAACTGCCCGTAGCCCGGGGTGTCCGCAGCCCGGAGGAAGCCGCCTCCGTCGTCCCGCGGGGCGACGGAGGCTTTTGCTGCGCTGATGGCGGGCGTGGATCGACCGGGCGACGGCGCGTCAGGGTGAGCGTGGCGCGACCGAGCGAAGGCGCGTCAAGGAGTAAGCGGGTCCCTTTTGATGTCGCGTGAGGCGTCCTGAACCACCCCCGAAAAGCCCCCGAAAGGGGCCCTTCAGTTCTCACCCGTACGGGCTAGCAAACGCGGCGGAGCCCTTCTCTCCATTGGGCTGTCCCCCAGTCGGAGTTGCGTCGCCCCGGGAGCCATGAGTCGGTGGGAATCGTGTTCTGCCAGATCTCACCATCAGGAGGAGACATGAGCACAGCGCAGAAGGGCCAATCGGCCGAGAGGCTGTCCGTCGTGTACGCGGTCCACGTCATCGAGGGCGGCGAGCAAGGGTTTCGGGACGTGTACGAGCGAATACGCAAGTCCGTCGCCCAGGTACCCGGACACCTCATCGACCGGCTGGGAGAACCCCTCGACGACTCCCGGCAGTGGGTAATCACCAGTGAGTGGGAGACGCCCGAGCACTTCTTCGCCTGGCAGCAGGGCGAGGACCACCAGGCACTGGTGGCTCCGCTGCGCGAGTGGGTCGACCAGACCCAGTCGCTGCGGTTCCGGGTCATTCAGGAGACCGTCGGGGGCAAGGCATGACGCGCCTCAGCGGCCCCGTCGCCGTCCTCGGTCTGGGCACGATGGGTTCCGGCCTGGCCACCCGCCTTCTCGACCAAGGCGTTCAGGTGCGGGTCTGGAACCGCACCGCGGAGCGGACTGGTCCGCTCGCCAGGGCCGGAGCCTTCGCAGCCGCCCATCCTGCTGACGCGGTCGAGGGTACGAGCGCTGCCATCTGCACCGTGGCGGACGGCGAAGCCCTGGGCGCCGTACTGCGGGGACCGGACGGGATCCTGACCGGGGGCCCGTACCCCGGCGCGCTGGTCTGCGCCAGCACGGTCGCCCCCGAAGAGGTCGTCAGCCTCGCCGGGAACATGCAGTCCGTACTGGACGTCGGCATGCTCGGCAACCGCGAGCACGCCCGCACCGGTGAGCTGCGGCTGTTCGTCGGCGGTGAGCAGCGGGTCTTCACCGCGGGACGGCCGCTGCTCGACCTGCTGGGCAAGGAGGTCGTCCACCTCGGCGAACTCGGTTCCGGCATGCGGATGAAGCTGCTCCTCAACCTACTGATGGGGATCGAGGTGCAGGCTCTGGCCGAGGCCGTCGAGTTGGCGGCCGCCACCGGACTCGACCGGAAGCTCGTCCTGAGCACGATCGCGGGCAGCGGCTTCGCCTCGCCGGTCATGGCGTTCAAGTCGAAGCGCCTGGCGGCCGGGCGCTTCGACAAGCCCGACTTCCGGCTGCGCCTGATGGCCAAGGACCTCATGCTCGCCGCGGACCAGGCGGCGGAGGCCGGACTGCGCCTTCCGCTCGCCGCCGCGGCCGCGGAGACCCACATCCGCGCTACGGAGCAGGGATTCGGCGACGAAGACTGTGTCGCGGTCGCCCACGCACTCACACCGAACCCGGGAAGTCACACATGATCATCGACATCCACGGGCATCTGTCTCCGCCGGAGGCGGCCCGACGCTTCCCCATGCCCCCCAGCCTGACCGACGTCGACGGAATGCTCGCCGCCCGCGCGCAGGCCGGGATCGACCTCACCATCATCGGCAGTCCTGTCGGCGCCGGCGCGATGGCGCGAGTCCCGGGCGTCGACAACTACGCCCAGCCACGAGACCGGCTGCGGGGCTTCCACGCCTGGATGTCGGGCCTGATCGCCTCCTTCCCGGACCAGTTGCGCGGATACGTGTACGCCAACCCGTTCGGCGACGACGATCACCTGGAAGGGGTCCGGGAGACGCTGGCGGACCCCGCCTTCGTCGGCCTGATCACCAACTCGAGTGTCCACGGTGAACTGCTCGGCTCTGCGCGAGCCGACTCCTTCTTCGCGCTGGCCGCCGAGATGGGAGTGCCGGTCCTGGTGCACCCCCCGGCCGAACCGATCGGCACGGAGCGGGTGGACGACATCGGCTTCGTCGAGCAGATCGGCCGGTTCGGCGACATCACCATGGGCATGGCCATGATCGCGTTCGCGGGGTGGCTGGACAAGTACCCCGGCCTGCGACTGATCGGTGCCACCGGCGGCGGCGCGCTGGCGCTGCTGTCGGAACGCCTGCAGACGGCGGCGCGTCCCCGGCACTGGGGCGGGGAGGCGCCGCCGGCGCCGACCTCCGCCCCGCCGGCGGCCGACCCGGCCGCGGCGCTGCAGCGCATGTATGTCGACACCAGCCCGCTGAGCCCGGCGCACCTCGGCCTCAACGCGGAGGTGCTGGGACCGGAGCGGATGCTGTTCGGCACCGACTCACCGCCGATGTCCGCGCCGCTGGAGGAGCTCCTGCACATAATCGAGAAGCTGCCCATCGACAAGGCCTCCCAGCAGCTCATCCTCGGTGGCAACGCCGAGGCCCTCTTCGACCTCAGGAGCCGTCCGTGACCACCGTGGAAGACCCTGTCGCCGCAGCCGCGCGGTGCACCCCCGAGTTCAGACGGAACCCGCACCCCGTCTACGCGCACCTCAGGGATGAGGCGCCCGTCTGCCCGATGCGGCCGCCGCACGGCATCGACACGTACCTGATCACGCGGTACGAGGACGCGCGGGCCGCCCTGTCGGATCCGCGACTGAGCAAGGACATGTACGGGGCGATGGACGCCTACCGAAGGATCTTCGGTGACTCGTCCCTGGCTCTGGACGACAACATGCTCAACTCCGACCCGCCCAAGCACACCCGGCTGCGCAAGCTGGTCAACTCCGAGTTCACCCCGCGCCGGGTGGAGTCGCTGCGTCCGCGGATCCAGGACGTCGTCGAGACGCTGCTGGACGGATGCGAGACGCGGGAACCGGTCGACCTGCTGCCCGCGTTCGCGTTCCCGCTGCCGATCACCGTGATCTGCGAACTGCTCGGCGTGCCGCGGGACGAGCGGTCGCAGGTGCAGGGGTGGTCCACCACGGTGGCGAACACCGGGTTCGGCGAGGAATTCAAGCAGGCGCAAGCCAAGGCGGAGGAGAGCATGCACGCGTACTTCGCGGATCTCCTCGCGCGTAAGCGCAGCCGTCCGGGTGATGACCTGCTCAGCGCGCTGACCGCAACCCGGGACAAGGACGGCGGGCTCACCGAGAACGAGCTGATCTCCACAGCGTTTCTGCTGATGTTCGCCGGTCACAAGACGACCGCCTTCCTCATCGGCAACGCCGTCTACCATCTCCTCGCCAATCCCGCGCAGCTACGCGCCGTGCGGGAGAACCCGGAGCTGGTCGGCCGGGCGGTGGAGGAACTGGTGCGCTACGACGGCTCGGTGGAGACCGCCACGTTCCGTTTCGCGACCGAGGACGTTGAGATCGCCGGGACACGGATTCCGAAGGGCGCCCTGGTACAGATCGCACTCACTGCGGCCAACCGCGACCCGCTGAAGTTCGAGTCCCCGGACCAGTTCGACGTGATGCGGCCGCAGACCGAGCAGAGCGCCCATCTGGGGTTCGGACACGGCATTCACTACTGCATGGGAGCGCCGCTGGCCAGACTGGAGATGCAACTCGCTCTCACCGGTCTGTTCAGCCGTTTCCCGAAGTTGGCTCTGGCCGACCCCGCGAGCGAGCCGCGCTGGATGGAGGTTCCGTTCCCCGCCTTCCGTGGTCTCGCGGAGCTGCCAATCGTGCTCGAGCCCGCTGTGCCGTGACCGACAGCGGGGGGACGTCGAAGTGCTGCTCGGCCGCCCCGGGGCCCCGGGGCGGCCGAGCAGCACCGGGTCGCCGGTCAGCGATGCGGTGGCTGACTGCACCACGTGGGCCGGGCGGCTGCGCGGCCCGGCCGGCGGCGGACGCCCCGACCGCCGAGACGCCGCCGCCGCCGAGCCGGGTTCGCGCGCGTGGCCGGAATCGTTCCGCCGCACCCGCTCGCCTGCGAAGAGCGCGCAGAGCGTCAAAGCAGGCGGCGGGGTGTACGCGCGGCAGAGGTCATACGGGCTTGATGCGGCCGCGCCATGCACCGGTCTCGCCGCCCCGCTGCTCGATGTACTCCTTGAAACGGTGCATATCGCCCTTGACGCGCCGGTCGATCACTCCGGCCATGTCCGCCGTCTTCTCCGCCGCCCCGCTCGGTTCGACGTCCATGACGAGGTGCACGCGGGTGCGCGTGTCGTCCAGGCGCTGGAAGCTGACGACGCCCTTCTGCTGGGTGTCGCCGCTGATGGTGCGCCAGGTGATGCGCTCGTCAGGGAGCTGGTCGACGATCTCGGTGTCGAACTCCCGCCGTACGCCCCCGATCTTGGTGGTCCAGTGATTGTGCAGGTCGTCCAGCTGCCTGACCTCCTCGACCCCCTCCATGAAGTTCGGGAACTCCTCGAACTGCGTCCACTGGTTGTAGGCGATGCGGACGGGCACTTCGACCTCGACCGTTTCCTTCACTGTGCTCATTTACAGCGTCTCCTCTTCACCGGCTGCGCGGGGCAGCGTGTCTGCCGCGCGAGCCACCGGCGACTCCTAGCGGTACCCACTACCGAGCGGATATCACCCGTCAGTGCTCGACGGACACGTGGATCGTGCCCCTAGGGCATCGCGGCGGCCGGTGGAGTGCTTCGGCGGTCACGCGCAGGTCGCAGACGAGCCCGGCGTACGCGGATTCACGGTCGTCCGAGCGCAGGACAGCCGAGGGATGAAGGGTCGCCACGACGTACGTCTCCGACTCCTCGCCGGACGGCGGGATCAGCGCGCCCCCTTCCTTGGTCACCCGCAACGCCGTTCCCAGCAGGGACTTGCCGGCCGTCGCAGCCGGCGCGACGATCACGTCCGGGCCGACTGTGCGAGGTTCGGCCTGCAGCCAGGGGCGGCAGGCGGTCATCTCACGCAAGGCCATTGAATGCCTGGAATTCGGGCACGCGCTCGGCACGGCCGTGACGCCGGTGGACCGTCGTATCACCGGGCCACAGCCGGTCGGCCACGATGAGTGCGGATTTGCTGCTTTACATGGCGTTTCATGATGCGGACTTGTGGCTACCCGCAACGTCATGGCAGGGATTCAGCGACGTAGGCGCGGGGATGCGCAGCAACCCGACGGCCGGCACGAGCCCGGACGCGGGGGAGAGGATGCCCCGGCGGAGGGCGACGTGGGGCCCGCTCCGCAGGTGGAGCGGAATGAGCCGGAAGCACCGACCGATATGCCGAGGAAGTCGTGGGGAGCGGTGCTGCGGCGGACGGTGGCGGAGTTCAAGGACGATGAGCTGGCCGACCGGGCGGCGGCGCTGACCTACTACGGGGTGCTTGCACTCTTCCCCGCGCTGCTGGTGCTGGTCTCGCTGCTGGGAATCGCGGGCGAATCGGCGACGAAGACCATCCTGGACAACCTCAAGCAGCTCACCCCCGGTTCGGCCCGCAACATCATCACCGGCGCGGTCGAGCAGCTGCAGGCCAGCCGCGACACCGGATCCATCCTGGCGATCGTCGCTCTGCTGGTCGCGCTGTGGTCGGCGTCCGGGTATGTGGCCGCGTTCATCCGATCCTCCAACGCCGTCTATGACATCCCCGAGGGGCGGCCGGTGTGGAAGGTCACCCCTTTGCGCCTGGCCCTGACGCTGGTGCTGATGATCATGGCGTGCGTGAGTGCGCTGATCGTGGTGTTCACGGGCGGTATTGCCAGGCAGGTGGGCAAAGCGCTGGGGATGGGCGACACGGCGCTGACGGTGTGGTCGATCGCCAAGTGGCCGGTCCTGGTCCTGCTGGTCACCATCATGATCGCGATCCTTTACTGGGCGTCGCCGAACGCGAGGGGCCGCGGCTTCAGGTGGGTCACCCCGGGCAGCTTCCTGGCCCTGGTGATCTGGATGATCGCGTCGGCCGGCTTCGCGCTGTACGTGGCGAACTTCGCCTCCTACAACAAGACCTACGGCACCCTGGCCGGGGTGATCGTTTTCCTGGTCTGGCTGTGGATCACGAATCTGGCAATCCTGCTGGGCCTGGAATTCGACGCGGAGTTGACCCGGGAGCGCGCGATCGTCGGCGGCCACCCCAAGGACGAGGAGCCGTACGTCGAGCCCCGCGACACCCGCAAGTGGAGTGAGGAGGACCGCAAGGAGATGGGCAGCGACTGAGCCGGGATGCGGCCGGATGGGCAAACCGGGCGGGGGTAGGCGTCCAGAGGCCAATCCGTGCACGGCGGGAACGGCCCCGCCCCGACGCCGGTCACAGTCGGCCGCTCCCGCCGGACAGACCCGCTCTTCCAACGGCTGAGTTACGAAAGGCAGGTCACGAGCATGAGCAGGTCACTGGACCATCCGCCGCGGCAGGACACCGAGGCTTCGGTGAGCGAGCTGGTCAAGCAGGCATCCGAGCAGATGTCTCAGCTGATGCGGCAGGAGCTGAGGCTTGCGCAGGCGGAGATGAAGCAAAAAGGCAAGCGGTTCGGGATGGGCGGAGGGCTGTTCGGCGGAGCCGGAGTGGTGGGCTTCATCGCCCTGCAGGCGCTGGCGGCCACCGCGATCGTGGCGCTGGATCTGGTCTGGCCGCTCTGGGGCTCGGCGCTTGCCGTGGCCGTCGTCCTGCTTGCGGTGGCTGCCGTACTCGCCGCCGCGGGGAAGAAGCAGGTCCGCCAGGCCGCCCCGCCCGCGCCCGAGCAGGCGATCGACAGTGTGAAGGCCGACGTGGCCGAGATCAAGGAGAGGGCACACCGATGACGGACAAGTCCCACAGTCACTCCACGCCCACCCCTGAGCAACTGCGTGAGCAGGTGGAGGTCACCCGAGACAAGCTGGGGCAGACGGTCGAAGCGCTGGCCGGCAAGGCGGATGTCAAAGCCCAGGCACAGCAGAAGGCGGCGAAGGTGAAGAGCCAGGTGCAGGACAAGGCCGCCCACGCACTGCAGGTCGCCCAGGACAAGACCCCCGAGCCGGTACGAAGGGCGGGCCATGCGGTCGGACGGGGGCACGGTAACCAGGTTCTGCTCATCACCGGCGGTGTGGCCGCGCTCGGCGTGTTCATCTTCATGCGACGCAGCAGGAGGTGCTGATGCAAGCGTCCAAGGTTGCCTATAAGCCCGTCGGCTTTGCGCTGGGCGCCGTGAGCGGTGCCGTCGCCGGCGCTGCCTTCAAGCAGGTGTGGAAGGTCATCGGCCATGACGATGATGCCCCGGACGCCACCGACCAGGACCGCAGCTGGCGGGAAGTTCTGATCGCCGCCATGCTGCAAGGCGCGATCTTTGCCGTGGTCAAGGCTGCGGTCGACCGCGGCGGAGCCACCGCTGTGCACCGCCTGACGGGAACCTGGCCCGGCTGACCCGGCAGTGGCCGCAACGCGCGACGTGGTCGGGGGCATGTGGCGTTGCCGCGGGGCTGCGCGCAGGCTCAGCCGTTCGCGTTCCCGCTCACGCCCCCGTTCCCGCGTTGTGCCTTGCTGAGCTGGGCCGATGCACTGTCCAGCAGCATCTCCAGCGCGGTGGGATAGGCGCTCTCGTTCATCCGGGCGACCAGCAGGTGCGCGGTCGCCGCGATGTGCGGATGGGTCGCGGCGGGCAGCCGGGCGTAGGTGGCCTGCCAGACCTCCTCGTCCGCCGCGCGTGCCCCCGCCGGCAGCGCCAGTGAGGCTGCGTCCAGCGCGGCGAATGCCAGGCTCTGGTCGATGAACGCGTGATAGATCCGCACTGCGTCGACGTCCGCGAAGCCGGCTGTGCGCAGCAGCCCCAGGATCGTCTCGTCAGCCGCCAATTCCCAGCCTTTGCCACTCACCCGGCTGGCGGTCAGCACAGCCGCGTGGGGATGCCCGAGGTACGCGGTGTGGATGCGCAACCCCAGCTCCCGCAGATCGGCGCGCCAGTCACCGGAGCCTGCCCACCCCGACAGGGCGCGTCCCACGAGCACGTTCCCGATGGCGAGCGTCAGGTCGTCGATGCCGCTGAAGTACCGGTACAGCGTGCTCGGGTCCGCCCCCAGGGCAGTGCCGAGGCGGCGGACGGTCAGGCCCGTGCTCCCGTGTTCCCGCAGCATGCGCAGCGCGGTCTCCACAATCAGCTGCTCAGAGAGCACCGCGCCGTTCTTCGTGGGGCGACGACGCCTCCGGGCTTCCTCGGATACCACAGGCTTGGGCACGTCACGCTCCCTCTACGACCATCGCCATGACCCCAGCGACCTTATGCCAACATGATTGACGTTAACAGTGGTCCGCGCGTTGGATCGGGTCCCACAGGCACCGCGCCCTTCAGCAGCGCCCTGCACGCTGTGTCTGGGAAATGGAGTTTGGCCATGCGCGTTCTTCTCGTGGGGGCCGGCGGCGTCGGTACCGCCATCACCCGGATCGCGGCCCGCCGGTCCTTCTTCGACCACGTGGTCGTTGCCGACTATGACCTCTCCCGCGCCGAAGCCGCCGTCGCGGCCCTGGAGCCGGACGGCCGCTTCAGCGCCGAACGGATCGACGCGAGCGATGAGGCCGCCGTCACCTCCCTGCTGCACAGCCGTCGCTGCGACGTTCTGCTCAACGCCACCGACCCCCGCTTCGTGATGCCGCTGTTCCAGGCGGCCCTGGCCGCCGGGGCGCACTACCTCGACATGGCGATGTCCCTGTCGCGCCCACACCCGGAGCGTCCCAACGAGCTCTGCGGCGTCAAGCTCGGCGACACGCAGTTCGAGCGCGCCGCGGACTGGGAGAAAGCCGGTTCCCTCGCCCTTGTCGGCATGGGCGTCGAGCCGGGGCTGTCCGACGTCTTCGCCCGGCATGCCGCCGAGGAACTCTTCGACGAGATCGAGGAGATCGGCATCCGCGACGGGGCGAACCTCACGGTCGACGGTTACGACTTCGCGCCCTCGTTCAGCATCTGGACCACCATCGAGGAATGCCTCAACGCGCCCGTCGTCTACGAAGCCGGCCGCGGCTGGTTCACCACCGCCCCCTTCAGCGAGCCCGAGGTCTTCGACTTCCCCGAGGGGATCGGACCCGTCGAGTGCGTCAACGTGGAGCACGAGGAGGTCCTGCTGGTGCCGCGCTGGGTGGACGCGGGACGCGTCACCTTCAAGTACGGCCTCGGTGAGGACTTCATCCGTACGCTGCAGACGCTGCACCTGCTGGGGCTGGACCGCACCGATCCGGTGCCGGTGCCCGCGGCGGACGGATCGGGCACGGTCCACGTCTCGCCGCGGGACGTGGTCGCCGCCTGCCTGCCGGACCCGGCGGCCCTCGGGGAGCGCATGCACGGCAAGACCTGTGCGGGCACCTGGGTCAAGGGCACCAAGGACGGCCGCCCGCGCGAGGTCTACCTGTACCACGTGGTCGACAACCAGTGGTCCATGCGTGAGTACGGCTGCCAGGCGGTCGTGTGGCAGACCGCCATCAACCCCGTCGTCGCACTGGAACTGATCGCCGCCGGTACCTGGTCCGGCAGCGGCGTTCTCGGCCCCGAGGCGCTTCCCGCCCGGCCTTTCCTGGACCTGCTGACCGAGTACGGCTCACCCTGGGGCATGCGCGAGCAGTGACAGCCGCCGACGGCGAACGGGCGGCACACGGCTGCCTGTTGTTCGATCCGGCAGAGGGGGAGTCGCCCAGATCTCGGTGACTCCCCTTCTCTGTGCCTGGGCCGACACCCGCGCCGTCGTGGATACGTGTCCGTACTCTGCCCGGTCGGCTACCTTTTGGTCCTGAAATGTGCGTTTCGGGCGCATGGCTTCACGGCGGAAGGGTGCACGCATGACGCCGATCCTGGCCGACGCTGTGGTCGGCGTGGCCGAACCCGTGTCGGCATGACTACTCCGGACCCGGATCTGGAACCGCGACCGGTCGCCTCCGAGCAGATCGCGACCGCCGCCCGTGGCCAGGCCGCGGCCGCGCGACTCAAGGAACGGATCTACGCGAACATCACGCTGGCCGCCGTCCTGGTGTCCCTCTCCGAGACGGAAGCGACCGACCATGTCGAAGCAGCGCTCACTGTGGCTGTTACTGCGCTCGGGATCTGGCTGGCCACGCTCGTCGCCGACGAGCAGTCGCATCGTTCTGCGACTGGGCGCGGCGCGAACCGGGCGGAGGTCCGGATGGCGTTGCACGTCTCCAGTCCATTGCTGCTGAGCGCCATGGGGCCCCTGGCGCTGATCGGATTGTCGGCGCTGGGCGCGGTGGAGCTGGGCACCGCGCTGCTGATCAGCTCCGGAATGGCAGTGGCGAGCCTGTTCCTTTGGGGCTGGCGGACCGGCCTGAAGATGGGCAACGGGCCGTTGAGCGCACTCGTCTCGGGTCTTTTGGACACGGCGATCGGATTGGGGGTCGTGGCCGTGAAACTCCTCTCGGGCCATTGATCTCGCCGGCGTGTCGTCTCCATAAGGACGATGACGCGCTGACAGACCACACCCATCAGGACACTCACGGGTGACGCGACTCGACCGTCATGGGGATACGGTCAGCGTGCGCCACCGCCGACGCCACCTCTTTGGGCGTGTGGCCGGGCACCGGGACCAGCTGCCATCGCGCGAGCCACGTTGCCAGCGCGATCGTCGCCTCCGTCCACACGAACGTGTCCCCGATGCACTTCCGGTTGCCTGCCCCGAACGGGATGTAAGCCTCACGCCGGATCTCCTCCCGGCGTTCCGGCAGCCACCGGTCGGGGTCGAAGCGATCGGGATCCTTGTACAGACTCGGGTCCCGGTGCAGGGCGTAGAGACTGAACCCGACCTCGGTCCCGGCAGGGATCGTGATGCCGCCCAGATCCACCGGTGCCGTGGTGCGGCGCATCAGGAACGTGACGCCATGCAGCCGGATCACCTCGTCGAGCACCCGCCGGATCCCCGCCAGCCGGGGCACGTCCTCAATGGTCACCGGCCGGTCGCCGACGACTTCCTCGATCTCCGCGACCAACTGCTCCTGCACGTCGGAATGGTTGGCCAGCTCGTGGAGCGTCCAGGCGAGCATGGAAGCCGTGGTCTCGGCGCCGGCGAAGAGAATGGTGCTGAGTTCGTCCCTGACCTCACGGTCGGACAGCGACTCCCCGGTGTCGGTGTCCTGAGCGGCGAGCAGCAACGACAGGAGATCGTTCCGGTCGGTGTGTCCGGAGCGGCGTGCGGTCATCACGACCTCGTCGATGACCTTGCGCAAGCTCGTCGCCGCGGCGTCGAAGTCACGGTTGGCGCGGATCGGCAGCCGGTCCAGGAGCTTGGGGGACGCCGCGCGTATCAGGAGGTTCTTCAGCAGTACGGGCAGGTTCTCGCGTACGGCTTCCACTGCCGGCAGCCCGATATCGGTGGAGAACATCGTCGACGCGAGCGTCTCGATGGAGTACTCGGCCATAGCCTTCTCCATCTGGATCTCCTGGCCCGCAGTCCAGGAGTCGGCCAGGACGCGCGCGTGGTGGCTCATGGTGTCGGAGTAGAACGCGATGCGCTCCTTGGAGAACATCGGCTGGACCATGCGCCGGTGCCGGCGATGCACCTCACCGTCGGCATTCGCCAGGCCGTTGCCCGCGAGCGGCCGCAGCCGGTCGAAGAACCGCCCCTTCTCGAAGCTGCGCGCCTGTTTCACCGTCACCTCGTGGACCAGTTCGGCCGAGGTTGTGACGTACACGGGCATCGTGCCGAAGTCGACACGGACCAGATCCCCGTGTTCCCGCAGCGACTTCAGAAACCTGAAGGGGTCACGCAACAGCTTCGGGACGTGCCCGAGAAGTGGCACCGCGCCGGGAGCGCGCGGAACCGATTGCAATCCGGCCGACTGCAACACAACTGACACCAAGTAATCCTTTGCTCTGCGCGGTGCGGCACACCGTCCGGTGAGCCGCGCGACCTGCGACCTCGTGCTGGAGGAGATCTCATCACCTGCCGTCCGGCAGCGCGAGGGCGGACCCCCCGGGCCGGGAGCCGCGCGCCCTTCAGCCGAGCCCACTCCCGTAACGGATCTGAAGGAGCGCCAAATATGCAGCCGCACAGACGAGTTCACCCGGACTCGCTGCTCAGAGGGATTGGAACGAGGGATATGCTGCGGGCGCTCCTGCAGTTTCACTCCCTGTGCGAGGAAGCACCTGCCGTATCCCGGTCCTTCATGATGCGCCCCATAAAAAGGCCCCAAGGCGCGCGGCAGCCAGCGTCGCCGCACCTCGGCCCCTGACACACAGGCGTTGTTGCTGATCACGAAGTCGAACTGGGGCAGCGGGTTGAACTCCATCGCCGTACCGTCTAAGCGTTGCTTCTCGGAGGCCTCGTGACCACCCCGTACTCAGACCCGACCGGCACCTCGTCCGCTCCCGTCCCACCTCCCGGCTGCCCTGCGCATGCTCAAGGGCCCAGTGGGCTTCGGCGGCTGTACGGGCCGGAGGCGCAGGGCTCGCCGCAGGCGCTGTACGAGAAGCTGCGCCAGGAGCACGGCCCGGTGGCGCCGGTGCTGCTCCCCGGTGATGTGCCGGCCTGGCTGGTCCTTGGGCACCGCGAAAACCTCGAGGTGATGCGTGCCCCCTCCCTGTTCTCCTGCGACTCCCACAACTGGAACGTCAAACTGCAGGCCGACTCCCCGCTGCTCCCGATCACCGCGTGGCAGCCGCTCGTGGCTTTCACCGACGGCGAGGAGCACGCCCGGCTGCGGAGGGCGATCACCGACAGCCTGGACCGCTTCAACCGCCACGGAATCCGCCGTTACGTCGTCCGGTACGCGAACCAACTGATCGACGACTTCGCCGCAACAGGGCAGGCGGACCTTGTGGGCGGCTTCGCCGAGAAGCTTCCGGTTCTGGTCCTCGCGGTGCAGTTCGGCATACCCGAGAAGGATGCGCTTGCGCTGGGCGAGGCCGTGCGTGACATGGTCAAGGGCACCCAAACCGCCCTCCAGAGCAACCAGTTCGTCGTGGACACCATGTGGGAGCTGGTCAAGCGCAAGCAGGAAAAGCCCGGCGAGGATTTCGCCAGCTCGCTGCTCCGCCACGATTCGGATCTCAGCGACACCGAAGTGATGGAGCATCTACGGCACGCGATCGTCGCCGCGGTTGAGAACACGGTCAACCTGATCGCCAACACGCTACGGATGGTGCTGACCGACCGCCGCTTCCGCGGGAGTCTGTCCGGCGGCCAGATGACGCTGCCGGACGGGCTCGACCAGGTGTTCTGGGACGCGCCGCCCCTCGGGGTGGTGCCCACCCGTTGGGCGACGGGGGACATGGTCCTGGGCGGACAGCAGATCAGGGCCGGCGACATGGTGATGCTGGGGCTCGCTGCCGGCAATGTCGACCCCGAGATCCGGCCGGATCTGAACGCGCCGGTGCACGGCAACCGTTCACACCTCGCCTTCGGCGCCGGACCGCACGAGTGCCCCGGCCAGGACATCGGACGAGCCATCGCGGACACCGGTATCGACACGCTGCTGATGCGTCTGCCCGATGTGCAACTCGCCGTGTCCGAGACCGAGTTGCACGTAACCGCTTCCCTGGTCTCCGGTCGCCTGGACAGCCTGCCCGCGCGGTTCAGCCCCCGGCGCCCGGGGAAGGGCGGCGAAGCCACCGCTGCCGTGACCCTCACCGCCCCGCGTACGGCTTCGCTGGGTCAGCCGCTGCCGGCGGCCGAGCCGACGGCAGTGCCCTCGTGGGCGGCCGCCGGCACCGCGACCCGCGGGCCCTGGTGGCGCAGGTTCATCGGGCGGCGCGCCTCCCGCTAGCGCGCATGACAGAGCCCGGACCACGATGCGGTCCGGGCTTCGGTCCCGGTCCCCCTCCAGAGTTTGCTGACTCGCCCGGTGACCAAACCGAACGGCCGGGCCCTCCGGCCAGTCGCGGGCGAGCAGGCCCATAGGCTGCTCGCATGGCTGGGGGAGAGAATCCGGATGTTGTTGGCAGCGATCGCGGCGGCTGGGCCAGGACCCGCGCGTGGGTGGAGAAGGGACTTCCCGAAGGAGATCGCATCGATGCAGTCGAGCGATTGCGTGGCGGCTGGACATCGGAGATGCGGCGGCTGCGTGTCACCGGGCCCAGTGGTTCCCGCTGGTTGGTCCTACGGTCCTTCGTCAAGCCGTTCTTCGTCATGCACGCGGAGGGGCTGCTCACCCGAGAAGCGGACATCCTGTCCCTCCTAGGGGATACACAAGTGCCGACAGCCGTTGTCCACAGTGTCGATGCGAAGGCCACGAACTGCGACCACCCGTCTCTGCTGATGTCACTGCTCCCGGGCAGCGTGCGACTGGACGGGCGGTCAGCCACGCAACGGGCGGAACTCCTGGCTCGTCAGTTGGTTCGTATCCACCAGGTGAGCGTGCCTCCAGAGCAGCGTCCTCGCAACTATCAGGCATGGACCGCAGCTGACCGGGTGCGGATGCCCGAAGTCACCGGCCGGCCCGAGCTGTGGCAGCGCGCCGTGGAGATCATTCGCCAGGAACCCCCAGCGTTCCGGCCCTGCTTCCTGCACCGCGACTTTCACCCCGGCAACGTGCTCTTTGCCGGTCATGGCAACGGGCTGCGGATCACTGGTGTCGTCGACTGGGTGGAGACTTCATGGGGCCCGGCGGATCTGGACGTGGCCCACTGCTCGACAGCCTTGGCTCTCTTGCACGGCCCCAGCATGGGCATGCGGTTCGCCGACTGCTACCTCGCCGAAGGTGGCGTACTGGCCGAGGATCCCGCCGCCCACCTGTACTGGCGCATGCTGGACGCTCTCGCCTTCGCTCCGGATGCCGAGAAGGTTGCGGTCCCGTGGCGTGAACTCGGACGTGACGATCTCACCCCGGACCTGCTCACCAGCAGACTGGAGGAGTACCTCCAAAGGCTCTGTGACCGATACGGCTGAGCCGACGGCTGGATCTGTCGTACCCGTCGCAGGCCGGGCTTTACGCTCCATGTTGACCCTGATCTCACCGCTCACAGCGCTGTTCATTCCGAAGGTGTTCCGGGCGGTGCGCTTCGGCGCCGTTCCCGAGACGCTTTCCGAGCCCCTGTCGGCACCGAGGCGGGAGGCCGTAAGGCCCGTTCGGCGGGTCACATCTAAAGCAGCTTCAGTTCCCCCACCGTCTGATCCCCGCTCGTCTCTCCCGTCGACAGGAACCCGAGCCCCAGGTAAAAGCCTTCTGGGCCGCCCTCGCCGGGGTGCCAGGTGGTGGTGAGGCGGGTACCGCCGCGGCGGCGGCGGATTTCGGCGGCTACGCACTCGACCGCGAAGCGGCCGTATCCCCGTCCCTGTTCTCCGGCTGCGATGTTGAGGCGCCAGAGGCCGGAGCGAATGTCGGTGCCCTTGCCGTTGCCGGCGAAGTCGATGTCGAAGTAGGCCATGAGGAATCCGACAGGCCGGTCGCCGTCAAGGATGAGACGGGGCCAGGCTGTGCCGGGGTGGACGTACGCCTCGGCGAGGGACTTCACAACCGGCGCGACCAGGTGCTCCTGGTCCGGACGAACCCTGAGGCCGGTCGCCACGTCGAAATTGGCTGGGGAGATCTTCTCCAGGCGGCATGTGGTCGTCATGCCTGCACCATAGGCCAGGGGATCAAGTGAGTTTCGGCGTCCCGGGTTTCAGGCTGTGGATCTGCTCCGAGCCAGGAGCCGACCGGCGGTTCGAGTCCGTGCGCGCACGGTGGCGCCGTTGGTCCGTCCGGCGAGTGCCCGGTGCGACGGCTGTCGCGCGCGGTGGCCGGCTGCGGAGAGATCCGATTGTCAGTCACGGTCGCTCACGATCAGGGACACCAGCCCGACGGGAGGTCAACTCCTCTGCCTTCGGACAGCCACCAGGCGGGCTGAGGCCGCGTGTTCGGCGGCGTCAGGTCGGCGTCGTCGCTCCGGTATCGGTCAAGGGTCGGGCCCGGGCGATGAGCAGGGCCACGTCGTCGTGGTCTCCCGGTTGGCGCAACGCGTGCAGAAGCACGTCGCAGGTCTCCTCCAGCGACCGCTGCGGCTTCGCGAGGAGGGCGAGGAGAGCGTCCAGGCGTTCGTCGATGGCTTGGACGCGCGTCTCGACGAGGCCATCGGTGTAGAGGACGAGTTCGTCGCCGGGGTGCATAGCGACTTTGGTGGTGTGGAAGGCGACCTCTCCGACGCCGAGCGGGGCGCCGGTCGGCAGATCGAGTAGTTCGGGGGGCTTGCCCGGGCGTACCAGGACGGGCGGGAGGTGTCCGGCGCTGGAGATGAGGCAGTGGCCCTTGCTGGGGTCGTAGACGGCGTAGATGCAGGTGGTGATGGTCTGCCCCATGCGGTCGGTGAGGCGGTCGAGGTGGCGCTGCACCTGGGCGGGGTCGAGATCGAGTTCGGCCAGGGTGCGGGTCGCGGTGCGGAGTTGGCCCATCGTGGCGGCCGCGCTGATGCCGCTGCCCATGACGTCGCCGACAACGAGTGCGGTCTTGCCGCCCGTCAGCGGGATGACGTCGAACCAGTCGCCGCCGACCTCGCTGGCGGCCTCGGCGGGCTGGTAGCGGTAGGCAATCTCCAGGCCGGGCTGGTCCGGTGGCTGCTGTGGCAGAAGGCTGCGCTGGAGGGTGAGGGCAGTGTTGCGCACCTGCCGGTACCAGCGGGCGTTGTCGATGCACACGGCCGCCCGGGCGGCGAGCTCGCCCGCCAGGACCTCATCGTCAGCGTTGAACGGCTCCGGGTTGCGGGTGCGCTTCAGGTCAAGCGCTCCAAGGACCTCACCGCGAGCGATCAGCGGCACAGCCAGGTACGAGTGCACGCCCGCGGCGGCCAGCATCTCGGCGGCTTCGGGACTGCGAGCGATCCGCGACAGGTCCTCGCGCTGCACCCGGGCCACGCGGACCGGGCTTGCGGTATTCACGCAGTGGGTGACCAGCCGGTCGGCGTCGTACTGGGCAATCTCACCGGGCTGATCAGCTGCGCGTACGGCATCAGTGGGGTACGACGCCGCCACGGCGAGAGCGCGGAAAACCGCGTGGCCTTCGTTTTTCACGACGGCCGAGCGGCCGTTGAGGACGCTGTCGAGCACATCTACCGCGGCTACGTCTGCCAGCTCGGGTACCGACACCTCGGCGAGCTCACGGGCAGTCTGGTCAAGGTCGAGCGTGGTGCCGATGCGCATGGACGCGTCGGCGACGAGCGAGAGGCGCTGGCGAGCCTGGGCGGCCTCGGATGTGGCGATATGCCGCTCGGTGACGTCTACGACGGAGGTGGCCAGCCCAAGTACTTTCCCGTTGGAGGACTCCAGCCGGTAGAACGAGACTGACCAGGCGTGCTCCCGGTCGGGGTCGGCAGGGATGCGCGCGACGGACTCCCGGTCGAGGATCGGAGTGCCGGTGGCGAGGACCTCGCACATCGCGGCCTCGATGGCCTCGGTGTCCAAGAATGGCACAGCGTCACGGACATGCCGGCCAATATGCTCGGCGGCGGGCAGGCCGTTGATGCGCTCGAGCGCCGGGTTGACCATGACGTACCGCAGATCGGTGTCCACGACTGCCAGCCCGATCGGGGACTGAGAGATCAGCCGGGTGGACAGCGCCAGGTCGCGCTCCACCGTTCGCAACGTCGTCTGCTCGGTGGCCAGGCCCAGGGCGTAGAGGTCTTTCCGGTAGTTCTCCAACCGCATGTTGCGGAACTCCACCAGCAGCGGGCTGCCGTCCTTGTGCCGCACGGGAAAGACGCCTGTCCAGCCCCCGTCGCCTGCCATGACCTCCGCGAACAGGTGGCGCACCAGTTCCAGGTGGCGCTCGTGCACCAGCAGGCGGCCTGCGTACTGGCCCAGTGCCTCGTCGGTGGTGTACCCGAACAACTCCGCGGCCTGCGGGCTCCACAGCACTATCCGGCCGTCCGCATCCAGCACCACGGCGGCGACGTTCAGTACGTCCAACAGGCCGCTCGGCTCGGATGTGCTTCCCCCCGGCCGGGCGGGGTCGACCGGGAAGGACTCGATCGCAGACATCCCGGTCCCTCCTTCCGCATGCCGCCATGCTTGCCCAGTGCCGACTCCGCTCCGGGCGACGCCCGCAGCTCCCGATCCGCGCCGCTTGTGTCGTGGCCGAGGCCGTACCCCTGCCGAGTTCCGTATCTCCCGCGTGCCCGCCCCGGACGAAAATATGGCTCATCCGTGCCCACCGCCAGAGGCCGGACTGCTTTCCTCCATACTGGCGCAGCCGGGCAGACAGCGCGTGGAGGGGGAAGCGTAGCCAGTGTTGGCTTGCTACCGCTGAGTAGCGGGCAGAATTCGGTGGCCCGTGAGGTATCCACCAAGAGTCTGTGGCCGGTCCCTGGATCCCGGTCGGCCGCTCGGAGCTCGATACCGTCCTGCGCTTGCTCAACAGGGCACGTCCAAGGCGGTGTTGCGCCTGCTGCGCCCGGAGGCGGTCAATGTGCCTGCCGGGGTGCACTGGTCAGCGTCGCTCTTCGGTGGCCGTGACATGCAGTCTGCCCGAGCAGTGCTTGAAGCCGCCGATGCCGGTTCCGCTGGTTCCTCTGCGCCGACCGGCGAGTGCGTCAGAGGCGGACGACGACGAGGGCGATGTCGTCCCGTGCGCCGCCGCTGACGCCGAGGCGGTTCAGCAGGTAATCGGCCAGACGCTCGGGACCGAGCCGACTGGAGCGGGTCAGCGCATCGGTCAGCCGGGCCAGGCCGACGTCGATGTCCTCGTCGCGGCGTTCGATAAGCCCGTCCGTGTACAGCACCAGGGTGTCGCCGGGCGTGTACGAGACGCTGGCCTGGGGGCGGGGGACGTGTTCGGGACGTGCGCCCAGAGGGGGATCGGTGGCCTTGTCCAGCAGTTCACTGGTGCCGTCGAAGTGCAGCAGGATTGGCGGTGGGTGGCCGGCGCTGCTGTAGTCGATCTGGCGTTTGGTGACGTCGATCAGTGCCTCGACTGCGGTGGTGGCCAGCGCCCCTTCGACCGAGCGCGAGTACAGGCCGAGCACCTCCAGGGCTTTGGCGGGCCCGTCGACAGTCCGGGTGGCGGCGCTCAGCGCGCTGCGGAGCATGCCCATGACGGTGGCGGCATCCAGGCCGTGGCCGACGACATCGCCGACTGCCACGGCGAAGCGGCCGTCGGCCAGGTCGACGACGTCGTTCCAGTCGCCGCACACGTTCAGCGAGCCGATGGCGGGCAGGTAGCGCACGGTGACGTCTCGGCGGTGACGGGCCAGGTCGGGGGAGTGGAGCATGGCTTCCTGCAGCGTGAGGGCGACCTGGCGTTCGCGGGCGTGGGCCTGGCGCAGTTCGTCGTTCAGCCGCTGCAGCTCCCGCGCCCGCGCGTACAGCTCGGCTTCCATCCCCGCTTCCCGCTCGCTCAGCTCCGCGCCGCCATGGCGGTGGTGGGCGCGCCGGGCGTGAACGAATGCGGTCACGTCCTCCACCCGGTGGATGATCCATGCCGCAGTCCCGTCGGGTGCGAGGACGGGGGTGTTGATCGGGGACCACCATCGTTCCTCGAACTCGCCTTCCCGGCGCACGATGGGGATGTCGTATTTCTGCAACGCCATCGTGTCGGGTTTCCGCGTGGCCAGCACCCGGCGCAATGAGGCGTTCAGATTCCGCACGCCGTCGGCGTCAGGGTCTGCGGGGTTGTCCGGGAAGGCGTCGAAGATGTACTGCCCGAGCAGCTCGCTACGGGTCCTCTCGGTCGCCTGAAGGTAGGCCTCGTTTACGTCCACGATCACCAGATCCGGGCCCAGTACCAGGTACGGGCTCGGGGTCGCGGCGAACAGGGCCGCGTAGTTGATCTCCGGTGATGCCACAGGCTCCCTGCCAGTCCTTCCGAGCCCACCGACCGCCACTGATCAATCTACGGCGCGCCCGGCGTCTTCGCTCGCCACGAGCCGGCGTCGACCTTGGTGGTCGTGGTGAGCGAGCCGCCGACGAAGACAGCGCCGGCGAAGGCCGGGGACTTGTGTTCGGCGCGGCCCGGGTGCGGAGCAGCCGTGAATCCGGCGGGTCCGGATCCTGTGACGAATGGCCTCGCGCAGCTCGCTGCCCGCGGTCACCTGGTGGCTTGCGGCGCGATCTCCTCGATCAGGCCTTCGACGAGCTTCCTGATCTCGTCGCGGATGGGGCGTACGGCCTCGACGCCCTGCCCGGCGGGGTCGTCCAGCTTCCAGTCCAGGTAGCGCTTGCCCGGGAAGACCGGGCAGGTGTCGCCGCAGCCCATCGTGATGCAGACGTCGGACTCGCGGACCGCATCGACCGTGAGGATCTTGGGTGTCTCGGCGGAGATGTCGATGCCGACCTCCTTCATCGCCTCGACCGCGGCCGGGTTCACGGCGTTGCCGGGGTTGGATCCCGCGGAGCGGACCTCGACGCGGTCCCCAGCCAGGTGGGTCAGCCAGGCGGCGGCCATCTGCGAGCGTCCGGCGTTGTGCACGCAGACGAACAGCACGGACGGGAGATTGGTTGAGGACATAGGTTCTTCCTTTGTGAAGGGGTCCAACAGGCGGTACGAGTCGGCGAGCAGTTGCTGCACGGTCTCCACGGACGGGCCGTGACGCGGGACGCGTCGGCGGCCGGACGCTCATCGGGCAGGGCGGGGAGTGGTGAGGCGGACAAGGGGAACCCCCTTCGGCGGGCCCACAGCTCAGTCCGGACTGGTGTCAGCTTCAGATGATGTGAGAGTATCAGTCCATGATGACGTCAGTCGACACTGACCTGATGCGAGTGCTGGCCGACCCGCTCAGGCTCCAGATCGTGACCCTGCTCGCCCGCGAGACGCTCTGCACCACGCACCTGGTCGAGGAGACCGGCGCCAGGCAGACCAACCTCTCCAACCACCTGAAGGTGCTGCGCGAGGCGGGGGTCGTGGAGACCGAGCCATGCGGCCGGTTCACCTACTACAAGCTGCGGCCCGAGGTCATCGTTCAGCTTGCCGGACAGTTCTCCGACCTGGCCGACACCGCGCGCGCCACAGCCGAGGCGAACCTCAAGCGCTCCTGCTCGTGATCACGCTGTCCCCTAACTTCCGTACGAAGGAGTCCTGTTGAGCGCCACCCGGGCCGCCGGAACCGAGACCACGGCGGAAGCGGTCATAGCCGTCGAGCCCCGGCCCGCGCCGGGCGCCATGCCGCCCCGCAGGCCGCTGGTCGCCCGGGCCGCCGCCGAATTGGTCGGCACCGCCGCGCTGGTCGCGGTGGTGGTCGGGTCCGGTATTCAGGCCACCGAACTGACCCAGGACGTCGGCCTCCAACTGCTCGCCAACTCCATCGCCACCGTCTTCGGACTGGGTGTTCTCATCGTTCTGCTGGGTCCGGTCTCCGGCGCGCACTTCAATCCGGCGGTCACGCTGGCCGAGTGGTGGACCGCCCGCCGCGGGGGTGCCGGTGTCACTGCCGGCGAGGCGGCCGTGTACGTCCCCGCCCAAATCGCAGGGGCGATCGCGGGCGCGGTGCTGGCCGACGCGATGTTCGGTGAGCCGCTGGTCAAGTGGTCCACACATGACCGCTCGGCCGGTCACCTACTGCTGGGGGAGGTCGTGGCTACGGCCGGGCTGATTCTGCTGATCTTCGGCCTGGCGCGTACCGACAGCCTGCGCTTCGCGCCGGTCGCTGTCGCCTCGTACATCGGCGCCGCCTACTGGTTCACGTCGTCCACCTCGTTCGCCAACCCGGCTGTGACGATCGGCCGCGCTTTCACCGACACGTTCGCCGGCATCGCGCCGGGCTCGGTTCCGGGCTTCATCGTTGCCCAACTGGCCGGGGGAGTGGTGGGGTTGGCCCTGGTGGCGCTCATCTTCATGCAGGGGCGGGCCGGTTCCGCGCAGCCGGCGGGGTGAGTGACGCCGCCCGCGGCCTGGACTTCGTCATCCTCGACGCCCGGGCCGGGGCGGGCGGCGTGGGAGATATCTCATCGCGATGCGGGTGCCGCTCCGGACCCCGCTGAAGGCTGCACCGGGCCGGGGACGCTGTGAGGCTGTCGTAGTGGTGCCATCAAGAGCCGGCCAGCTGTGGCGCCAAGGGTCGGCCGACCGCTCCGAGACTCAAGCGCTACCAGCCTCGGCCTCTGCTGCCCTGCCGCAGGGCGTGTGCGGCGGCACGGCCGGACTGTTCGCCGCTGATCACCGCGGCATCGAGATGTCCACCAGATTTATGGTCTGTTTAGATGTATGTCTATGTTGACGTCCATCGAAGCAAGTGTCATCCTGACGGCACGAGCCATCGACGAATGTCGAAATAACTGGGGAGTCATCGTGACTGTGCCGACTACCGAGGTGCCCACCACCGACCTGCCCACCGTGGTGATCGGAGCCGGACCGATCGGCCTGGCCGCCGCCGCCCACCTGGTCGAGCGCGGCATCGAGCCGCTGGTTCTGGAGGCCGGGGAGGGTGCGGGCAGCGCCGTGCGCGAGTGGAGCCACGTACGCCTTTTCTCCACCTGGGCCGAGCTCGTCGACCCGGCCGCCGAGAAGCTGCTGGCCCCCACCGGCTGGATCACGCCGGACGGAGCGACGTACCCCACGGGTGGCGACTGGGCCGCCAGGTACCTCCAGCCGCTCGCCGACGCGCTGGGCGACAAGGTCCGCTTCGGCGCCCGCGTCACCGGCGTCTCCCGCCTCGGTCGCGACCGGGTCGTGGACGCCGGCCGCGAGGACCAGCCCTTCACCGTGCACGTCACGAACGCCGACGGCATCGAGGAACGGCTCACCGCCCGCGCCGTCATCGACGCATCCGGCACCTGGTCAACGCCCAGCCCGATCGGCGGCGACGGCCTCCCGGCCCTCGGCGAGCGCACCGCTTCCGACCGCATCTCCTACCGCGTCCCCGACCTCAAGGACCCTGCCGTCCGCGCCCGTTACGAGAGCAAGCGCACCGCCGTCATCGGCTCCGGCGCCTCCGCCTTCACCGCCCTCGCCCACCTGGCCGACCTGGCGAAGGACTCCCCGAACACCCACGTCGTCTGGGTCCTGCGGCGCGGGATCGGCGGCTCCACCTTCGGCGGCGGTGAAGCCGACCAGCTCCCCGCCCGCGGGGCACTGGGCCTCGCGGCCAAGGCAGCCGTGGACGACGGATACGCCGATGCCGTCACCGGTTTCCGCACGACAACGGTCGAGCAGAGCGGCCACCAACTGGTGCTCGTGGCCGAAGACGGACGCCGACTCGCTCCCGTCGACGAGGCCATCGTCCTCACCGGCTTCAGACCCGATCTGTCCTTCCTCGCGGAGCTCCGTCTCGGCCTCGACGAGCGCCTCCAGGCTCCGGTCGAACTGGCCCCGCTGATCGATCCCAACGTCCACTCCTGCGGCACGGTCTACCCGCACGGCGTCAACCAGCTCTCTCACCCCGAGAAGGACATCTACCTCGTCGGCATGAAGAGCTACGGCCGCGCCCCCACCTTCCTCGCCATGACCGGCTACGAGCAGGTCCGCTCCGTCGCCGCAGCCCTCGCCGGAGACCAAGAGGCGGCGGAACGCGTCGAGTTGACCCTGCCGGATACCGGAGTCTGCGGCGGCGCGGGCCTGTTCGACGAACCCGACGCCACCAAGACGGAGGGCGCAGGCGGCGGCTGCTGCGCCGCACCCAGCACGCTTCAGATCGGCGTCCGCGCCCCGGCCACGTCCGGCGGCTGCTGACTCCTCACCCCACCAACCCAGCAGGAGGCTCGTCATGTCCCGCGTACAGCTGGCCCTCCGCGTCCCCGACCTTGCCGCGTCCGTGGCCTTCTACACCAAGCTCTTCGGCACCGGGCCCGCCAAACTCCGCGACGGCTACGCCAACTTCGCCATCGCAGAGCCCCCGCTCAAGCTCGTCCTCGTCGAAGGCAACGCGGGCGAGGACACCCGTCTGGACCATCTCGGCGTCGAGGTCGAGACCACCGAGGCCGTGCACGCCGCCACCACCCGCCTGAGCGACGCGGGACTGGCCACCGCCGAGGAGAACGACACCAACTGTTGCTACGCACTCCAGGACAAGGTCTGGGTCCACGGCCCGGGCCGGGAACCCTGGGAGGTGTACGTCGTCAAGGCCGACGCCGACACCTTGACCAAGCACAGGGCTGGCCTCGCCACGGGCTAGCCTCACGCACAAATCGGCGCACTCGCGGTTCTTCGGAGGCTCTCCCCTTGCCGGGCTGGGCGCCCGGCGGGTGGTGTACCGGCACGCCGCCGAGGGAGCGTCAACTTCAACGCCGGCAAGGTCGTCCGCGTGCCTGACACCGGCCCCGCGCACGCCAGACCAGCGCGAAGCGGCCTGCCCGCACACCCCCCAAGACTGCAATGCCTTCCGCCGTCGAGGCGGCAGCGACACTCCGGACGATTTGCACGCCACCCGGAAGGCGGCGCGACCGGCGGGCTCGAAGCGCGGAAAAGGGGGCGGACACACACGGCGAGCGGTGATGTGCCCGATGCGGCAGCCCATCTGCGACCGCGAGCGCTTGCAACAGCGCCTCAGCATCTAACGGCGCGTCAACCACCCTCAGTCAATGGCGCGGCATCGCCACACGCTACGAGAAGCCAGTGACGGTCCACGTCCTTGGACTCTGTCTCGCCGGCGGTCGCGTCCCGGCTGCACGGTGATCCGAATGAACGCTCATAGCCCGTTCGCCGTCCTGCGGGTCTTTCATCCACCGTGACGGTCTCCGCTCCGGTGACCTGCGTAAACGATCAAACAGGAGCGCCCATTACGCCTGCCTGGGTGACACATATGTCGATGCGTCATGTTGCGGAGCTGACGGACTGTCGGTTGCCTCGTGAGCGGAGCACAGCAGAGGTGCCGCGCAGACAGGCCGGACACTGCTCCGTTGGAGGATCCTCATGCGTAACACACGTGTTGGTGTAGGTATCGGCCTGGCTCTCGGTGCCCTTGGTCTGTCGGCCTCGGCCGCTGTCGCCGCCGGGGGCTCGGACATCGACATCCACCCGGGGGACGCGTCCCCGGGATCCAGGGTCACCGTCAGTACGACGGCCTGCGGCCCGGACGTGACCTATGGCAAGGGCGAGTCGAAGGCGGGAGGGGCGTTCCACCTGTTCGAAGGCGACCGTGAAGGTGAGCTCACCGGCGAGTTCGAGATCCCGGAAGGGACCGAGCCCGGCAGTGACACAGTCACCTTGAAGTGCCCACCGCGGACCAAGGTCACCGATACGTACGAGGTCAACGGCCACGAGCCGAACGGCGCGGTCGATGCCGGCTTCGGGCCGGCCACCGACCGAGGTGCGCAGTTCGCCCTGGGCGGTGTACTGCTCGCCGGAGCCGCCGCCGGGGGCGTGGTCAGGAGACGCCGCCGCCTGAGCGGCATCCGAAACTGACCGCGACTCCCACCACACCGGCCCCCGGACCCGCATGGGTCCGGGGGCGGGGAGGGCCCCACGCCACCCCGCTGAGAAGCAGAGGCTCAACCGCGATGGGAACAGGGCGCAAGACCAGCGCTTCTCCACAGTCGACCACCCCTTCAGCCAAGTTTCTGACCTGCGCACTGATGGCCGGCGTCGTGCTGGTGATGAGCGCGGCACGCGACGAGCAGCCACCGCAGCCTTCGGCTGCCCAGGCCTTCTCCACCTCCGCACGCCCCGCTCACAGCGGAACCGCCGCAGCCGCGCGCCGTGCCGTCCGGCCGCTGCCCCCGTCGGATCCGGTCTGGCTTCGGATCCCGGCCATCGGCGTGGACGCCCCCATGACAAGACTGGACCTCGACGCGAGAGGGAAGCTACGGCCCCCGCCCGCCGACAAGCCCGGCCTTGCCGGCTGGTACGGCGACGGCACGGCCCCCGGCTCGGTAGGCACAGCGATCACCACAGGGCACGTGGACACACCCACCGGCCTCGGTGTCCTCCACGGCCTCGGTGCCCTGGCCAAGGGCGAGACCATCGAGATCCGCCGGGAGGACCGGCGCGTGGCCGTGTTCGCCGTCGACGCCGTGGAGGTCTACGACAAGAAGGAATTCCCGGACGATAAGGTCTATGGCAGCTCCGACCTGCCCGAACTGCGGGTGATCACCTGCGGCGGTGGTTACACCAAGCGCACCGGCTACCGGGGCAACATCGTGGTCTACGCGACGCTGACCGCGGTGAAATAGCCGGCGACGAGTCAGTTCGAGCCCCGACCGGCAATGGGTTCGACTCGTGGCCGGGCGAGCCTGGCGTAGTCGGCGCCGGAGATGGCCAGCGAGCGGGCCGGCGCGGCGATCGAGGTGGAGACGGCGCTGGCCAGGGCGCGGCACACCATCGACGAGTTCGTCGACCAGCCGGACGGAAGCGTGTCGGTGGCGGCCTTCCACAGCGCGGGCGTGGCATTCTTCCCGCTTCTGCTGCGTGGCCGTGCCGGCCCCGGGCGCCCCCGGCTCTCGCTCGACGAGGACGTCGCGCATTTCCCGCGGCTGACCCGCGACTACGACCTCGTACTCGCCCACCATCTGAACCAGGCGCCTCAGTGGCCGCGCGCTGTCACCGTCACCACGCTGCTGCGCGAACCGCTCGACATCGCCATGCCGGCCGACCACCCATTGGCCGCCAAACGACGCCTCACCCCGCGAGACGTCGCGGATCAGCCGTGGATCACCGTTCACGACGGCTTCCCGTTGATGGCCACCATCGACGCCATCGCGACCGCCGCGAACCGACGGCTCGAAATCGTCCATCGCATCAACGAATTCGCGGTGGTCGCCGAAGCGGTCGCCGCCGGGGGAGGCTTGGCCCTGATGCCCCGCTGGACCACGCGTCGGCATCCCGCGCTGGTCCTCAAACCACTCAGCGGCGTACACGCCCGACGTCACATCGATGTGCTCCATCGCCCCGAACGCGCCGCGCGAAGGGCCGTACGCACGGTGCTGACCGAACTGCAGCGTGCGGCTGCGACGATCCAGAGCCAGGACATCAACGCGGATTCCGACGCAACATCGAGCCCGGCCGCCAAGACCTGAAACCGGTGCGGACGGTCAGCAGCACTACGTCACCGGGGTCCCTTCCGTCGTTTCCCACCACCTCACACGCGGCCGTGCTCTACCACAACCATGGTTCCACGGGGCGGAAATGGCGCCGGGACGACCTGATCCGCGATCCGCGATCCGTTTCCGGACAACGATCAGGAACTTGCGACTCGGCAGGCAACCCGTAGAGGTCTCACCCGATCTCACAGGCCGGCCCACGATTCCCCTCAGAACCGTCGGACCGTTCCCCGGCCCAAGGTCTGCCCGTGCGCCGCCTGTTCAGCCTCATGTCCCAGTGGCACTCGCAAGCGAGGAACTGATGACTACCAGACAGCACCGCAATCGTTTATGGCGTTCGGCGCTCGCGGCCTCCGCAGCATTCACCGTAGTCGCCGGCGTGACAGGCGCCGCGCCCGTCGGCGGAACGGCACAGTCCGCACCCAAGCTGCGTCTGATCGCCGCGTCCACCTCGGTGACCCTCGACAAGTGGGAAGGCGAATCGGGGGTGTACCTGGACCTCGGTACGTACATCACCGCCGACGGCGGTCCCCTTGAGTTCAACGTGACGCGTAAGTCCTACAAGGACCCCGTCGTCGCCAAGCAGGTCATCCGCGAGGGGAAGAAGACCCGGACCAGGACGCTTCCGGCGGGTCTGGTGAAGGACTTCTCCGGCCTGCGGGACTTCATCCAGGTCACCCTCACCGACGCGAGCGGCAAGGAAGTGGTGAAGCGGACGGAGACCTTCTGTCCCAACAACGCGTCCGGACGGATCCGCCCCGACGCCCCGGCCAACTCGAAGTATCCCGAAAGCTGTCCCATCAACCCGTTCACGCTGGGCTCGGTGTGGGGCGTGGAGAACGGCTGGGCGTCCAACACCTATGCGGGCTACTACTCCAGCCCGGTGGACGTGCCGACCGGGGAGTACACCGCCAAGGTGTCCGTGACGAAGCGCTACCGGGACCTGTTCAATCTGCCGGACGAGCCCAAGACGCTCAAGGTGTCCGTACGCGAACGCAAGCCCGAGGGCGGAGGCGTGCGCGCACCGGCGGCGGGCTCGCACGATTCCATGACGTCCGGACACTCAGGACACTCCGGCCACGGAGCAGGGTCGCCCGGGCAGGCGGCGAGGGGGACCGGTCACGCCTACCACGAGGGCCGCGGTGCCGACGCTCCCGCGCCGCCCGCACTGCCGTACGCGCTCAAGGCCGGCCGCACGATGGCGCATCCGGGCGACGGGCCCGGGCACACCGACGGCTCCCGGATCGCGCCCGCGCTGTCGGCGAACGCGAAGCGCCCCACCGGCCGGGCGAGCGTGCCGAACGTACCCAAGCCCGACCTCCGCTCGCTGCCCGCCTGGGACATCGGCATCTCTGACGGAGAGGATGGGGACGTCCCGGGCAAGGACTACATGGTCTTCAGCGCCAATGTGTGGAACGCGGGCCCCGCGCCGCTGGTCGTGGACGGCTTCCGCAGCCCGGGCAAGGACCTGATGGACGCCTATCAGTACTTCTACGACGCCGCAGGGAAGCAGGTCGGCTACTCGCCCACAGGCACCATGGAGTGGGACCCGCGAGTGGGCCACGAGCACTGGCACTTCACCGACTTCGCCAGCTACCGCCTCCTCGGCGCCGACCAGAAGGAGATCGTGCGCAGCGGCAAGGAAGCCTTCTGCCTCGCCAACACCGACGCCATCGACTACACGGTGAAGAACGCCAACTGGCACCCGGGCAACACCGACTTGTCCACCGCCTGCGGCCTGCAGAGCTCGCTTTCCGTGCGGGAAGTGCTCGACGTCGGCTCCGGCGACACGTACACGCAGTACCGTCCCGGCCAGTCCTTCGATGTCACCGATCTGCCGAACGGCACGTACTACATCCAGGTGATCGCCAACCCCGAAAAGCGGCTCTACGAGAGCAACCTGAACAACAACGTCGCGCTCCGTAAGGTCGTCCTGAGCGGCACGGCGGGCGCCCGCAAGGTGACCGTCCCTCCTCATGAGCTGATCAACGCCCCCTGATATCCCGTTCGTCAGGGTGGAGTGAGGTCACGGGCCCGGTCGCGCGCTCTCGCGTGACCGGGCCCGTACGACCTTGCCGACGCCCGTTTCGGCGGCGGCGACTTGGGTGGCTCAGGACGATGCGTGGGCGGGCAGGGACTGGAGCCAGTCGACCAGTAGCCGGTTGACTTCATCGCTGCGTTCCTGCTGTACCCAGTGTCCGCAGCCTTCAAGAGTGTGCGAGGAGACCAGACGGGGGAGGGTCGTGGGGTACGCCTTGATCGCGTCGGCCATCCAGGTGGTTGAGGGGTCGAGGTCCCCGCCGATGAACAGCGAGGGCTGGGTGATCGGTGACCCGCCCCATACGGCGAGATCCTCCCAGTCCCGGTCGACGTTGCGGTACCGGTTGAGCGGCCCGGTCAGTCCGGTCCGCTCGAACTCGGCTGCGTAGAAGTCGAGATCAGCCTCTGTGAGCCAGGAGGGGAGGGTGTCGCCGACGAAGCGGTCGGAGAGCTTCGCGCCTTCGGGGACGAAGAAGAGGGGGTCTTCGCCGGCCGGCGGCATCGTGTCGGCGGAGAGCCCGGCGTAGAACCCCGCCAGCCAGGCACGGACATTGGGCTCGATCTCCGCCTCGGCCCGTCCGGGCTCCTGGAAGTAGCTGACGTAGAACTCTTCGCTTCCGCCGATCCGGGCGAACGCATCGGTGGGCCGGACCCCGCCGCGCGGTGCGTACGGAACACTCAGCAGCCCTACGGCGGTGAAGATGTCGGGCCTTAGCAGCGCCGAGTTGGCGGCGATCGGTGAACCCCAGTCGTGGCCCACGACCACCGCCATCTCCGCGCCGAGCGCGCCCACGACTCCGACGTTGTCGGCGACATGGGCCAGCATCCGGTACGCGTCCACCTCGTGAGGCTTCGATGAGCGGCCGTAACCGCGGACGTCGATGGCGACCGCGTGGAAGCCGGCCGCGGCGAGCGCCGGGAGCTGTTTGCGCCACGAGTACCACGACTCGGGAAAGCCATGGACCAGGAGGACCAGAGGGCCACTGCCCTGCTCCACCAGATGGATACGACCACCGGGGACCTCCACCGATCGGTGCTTTGCGTCCGGCACCGGGGCAGAAGCCGAAGGGGCGGGCTGCGACATGGGACCTCCTGGGTGACGTCGTGCGAGCGGCGGAGTGGCCGCGCCGGCCGGTGGGACCTGCGCCGCGCCCTCCACCACGATCATCGGCGTGTGCCATGGCGGTCGCGAGAAATGTTGCCGGTTCGGCAAACCGGGGCCGTGCCCCGTACCACCCGCCGGGTCAGTTCTGCTCGTCGTCTGTCGCCGCGGATTCCGCAGCGGCGGCGGCCGATTCGGCGGCGTCCACGAGGCTCTCCATCTCGGTGACGTCCGACGGTCCTGTGGTCACGGTGCTGTCGGTCGTCGTTCCGCTGCCCTTCCCGGCGCTGTCCTGGCCACAGCCGGTGAGGGCGGTCAGGAGCAGAAGGGCGGTCGTGACGGCTGTAGCGGTACGTCGGCGGGGCATCACTTCTCGCTCCCCTTCTTGTTCGCCTTGCACCAGGTCTTGACGGCGATCAGGTCCTTCTGGCGCTTCTCCAGGGTGGGGACGAGGGAGCGGCGGAAGGTGAGCTTGTCGTTGAGGAACGTCTCGATCTCGGTGTGACCGGCCGCCTTGGCGTTCTCGGCCCGCTTCGCCAGCCGGGCGATGGAGCCGTGCTGCGTCGCATTCCCCTGGAGGCGGTCCAATGCCCGCTCGAGGCGCTTCTCGATCTTTGGTACCCGCTTGCACAGCGCCTGCGCGCCGTCACCGGTGGGCGCGCTGTGCGGCGACGGTGTGCCACCGCCGGCGGTGGCTGTGCCTGCCGCGGTGGTGAGCAGTGCTGTGGCGCTGGCCAGAGCCAGGGCTGCGGTCCTTGCGATCTTCATGACCGTGTCTCCTCCGGGAGCGGGAACGGGAACGAACGGGGCGAGGCGCGATTGCCTGCGCGTGCCCAGAAGTTAGGAGCCGTCCTTGTGGAAACCTTGTGGGTGCTCCGCGGTTCCGATCAGCCAGTCCCGCTGGGCCGGCAAGAGGACCTCGGTCTGCCTGCTCTCCCGCACGGGGAGCCGGACCTCGATCCGCGTGCCACAGCCGCCAGGCCGGTCCTGGACCTGCACGCGGCCCGCGTGCAGGGCGGTCTGCTGCGCTACGAGGGTGAGGCCGAGCCCGGAGCCGGGGCTGTCCGGCCTGCGCTCGAAGCGATGGAACACCGCATCACGGCGTGACGGCGCAATGCCGGGCCCGCGGTCGTCCACCGTCAGCACCGCGACCGAGCCCGCGGGATGCCCGCCCGCTCGCAGGCCCAGCTCTACCCGGGCCCGTCCGTCGGTCCCTCGCCCGTGAACCACCGCGTTGGCCAGAAGGTTGTCGACGATCGTCCGCACTCCCGGCTCCCAACCATGCACGCTCAGGCGTGGCATGACCGGCACAGTGATCTCCAAGGCGGGATGCCTGCGCCGGGCGTCGGCGACCGACACCTCGATCACCTCCGCGAGGTCCACCGAGCCGAACGCGTCGGCCTCGACCAGGTCACCCCGCCCGAGTTGCCTCAGCATCACCAGCAGGCCCAGGAGCCGGGAGTGCTCGGCCCGGAGATCGTCGAGTACCTCCGTCCGGTCCGCCGGTCCGAGATCGGGGTGCTCGGTGAGGATCTCCAGGTTGGTCTGCATGCTCATCAGCGGGGTGCGCAGTTCATGCGCCGCGGCGGCCGCGAACGAGCGGGCGGTGGCCAGGGCGCCCGTGGTCCGGTCGGCCTGTTCGTCATAGCGTGCGAGCACCGTCTGCAGCGTACGGGCGAGATCGTCGACCTCGGTCACTCCGGTCCGTGCGTGGTCGAGCCGCGTCGTATCCGCCCTCGGGTCAAGGCCGTTCGTGCGTTGCTGCAGCCGGCGCAGCGGGCGGCTCGCCCGTGAGGCGACAGCCAGAGCCAGCAGGCCGGAAATCGGAGCGGCCAGCAGCGCCACCGTCACCACGCGCCGACGTACGAGAGCCAACTGGTCATCGCTCGCGGTATCGGGGGAGAACAGCCACAGCGTGCCATCGACACCAGGGCGCGATCCCTGTACGCGGACCAGTAGCACCCGCCAGCTTCTGGCCCCGTCCTCGACGGTGACCGGCCCGCGCGCGCTGTCCGGGAGGGGCACGGAAGCACCGGGCTGCGGTCCGCCCGAGACGGTGCCCTGCGGTCCGGTCAGCCGGATGCCGACATCCAGGCCCGAGGCGTACAACTGCCGCTCACGCGCCTGCTCGACCGCCGTAGGACGGTCGGCGGCGGCGGCCCGCAGCAGCCGCCGGGCGTCCTTGGCCACGACTACCGCGCGCTCGCGCAGATGCGCGTCCTGCTCGGCATGCAGATCACGGGCGACCAGCTGGAGCAGCAGCCATCCGGCTGCCAGCACCAGGACGGGCACGGTGACGCCAACGGCGAGAGCGATTCGGGTGGACAGCTTCACGTGCTCGGGCTCCCGTTGTTCGAGCGATCGCTCTCCGGACGACTCGTTTCCGGACGACCCGTTTCCGGACGACCCGTTTCCGGGCGACCGTTGTCCGGACGGCCGTTGTGCGGACAATCGTTGTCCGAGCGATCACTGTCAGAGCGCAGCACGAAGCCGACTCCCCGCACTGTATGGATCAAGCGTGCCCTGCCGCCGCTCTCCAGCTTGCGTCGCAAGTAGCTGACGAAGGTGTCGACGGCATCCGTGCGTACGTCGAAGTCGTATCCCCAGACCCGCTCCAGCAACTGGCTCCGGGTGAGTACGATCCCGGCATTGCGTGCCAGGACCTCCAACAACTCGAACTCCCGCCGGGTCAGCGTCAGCAACTCATCGCCCAGCCGCGCCTCGCGCGCGGCGGGATCCAGCACCAGATGGCCGATACGCACCACGTCCGTGGCCCTCGGCGGCCGCCGCCGCAACAGTGCTTCCAGCCGCAGCACCAACTCCTGCAATGCGAACGGCTTGACCAGATAGTCGTCGCCACCGGCCTGCAGCCCGGCGATGCGGTCCGTCGTCTCATCCAGTGCCGAAAGCATCAGCACAGGTACGTCGTTACCGTCGTCGCGCAGCGCCCGGCACACCTGAATTCCGCTGAGGCCGGGCATGGAGATGTCCAGCACGACGACATCCGTCGGCTCCCGGCGCGCGTGGATGAGGGCGAGCTGCCCTCCCTCGGCCAGGGCCACCGCGAATCCGGCCAACCGCAGTCCCCGCGCCAGCGAACGCCGGATCGCCGGGTCGTCATCCACCACCAACACGCGTCCCCGGTCAATGTCACCGCCCATCTGCCCCTCCCGCCCTTTCGGCGCCCTGCGCCACGCCCCGGTTGTGGGTGTACAGGATGGCAAGTGTCGGCGGGAGGTCCGTCCCCGGCCTGCCGGTCATCGCAGAGGGCGCGATCGGAACACCGGCCCGGTCCTCCCACCGGGACCCGGGTCAACGAGGCGCGTAAACGATCCAGATCTGTCCCGGGGCGAACGCCATGGGCCTGCCGTCAGCTGTCGTGAAGGCCGTCCCGGACGCGGCGGTGTCCCGCTCCCACTTGGCCTCGTGTGCTTTGCCGTTGCGCAGGACGAGCGCGGTGCCGGAGCCCACGGTCTCGGTGTACGGAGATGTGTTTCCCCCTCGGTCGTGGAAGCGCGACGGGCGCACCGTCACGTACTGCACGACGACGGTGGCCGCACCCAGCTGCTGCCCTGCCGGTGTGCGGGAACGGGTCCCGTCCATGGCTACGAGCCACTGCTGTCGGGTTGGCGACCAGGTGAAGCCGAAGCGTGCGGCTGGGTATCGGACGCTGCGCTCGGTCACCGGTCTTCCGCCCGGCGGCGGGGGACCGAAGTCGAAGCCGGCGTACTCGGCGGCGTTCATGCGAGGTGTGTCGTGATTGGCGCGCTGGGGCCGCAGATAGAGGTTGTGGGGGGCGGCTCGGTCCCGGCTGCGGAAGTACGCGTCCGGTGCCTTCTCCGGCGGGATCGCGTTCACAGGGGCTGCCTCGATGACTGGCAAGAGCTTGGTCTGTGCCCCTGAGAAGGCGAGGGTGGGCCGGTCGAACTGCCGAAGCAGCTCCAGGTCGCTTTCACGGGCGCTGCGCACCGGGCCGACGACGGGCGGCAGATTGGTGGAGTAGACGGCCAGTATTCGGCTGAGCCCCGCCTCGACTTGCTCGACGTAGACGATGTCCGCCTTGTCGAGCCCTGTCTGGGGCCGGGCCGGCGCAACATTGTCGATTTTGACCGCGAGGATGTGGGAGCCGGGCGCGGATTCGCCGGTGGACGGGGTGTGCTGATCGGGCGGCTGCGTACCTTCGCCGCCCTGGCACCCCGGTATGGCGAGGGCGAATGCCGCTATCAGCATCGCGAAGGCGGCTGTTGCTGATCTCTTCTTCGTTTTCGCGGGCATGGCCGACGCCCCTTCAAGTCGACCGACGGAGCCGATGTGGGCTGGTGACAGCGGCGTCGGGGTGCGTACGTCCCCATTCTCGGACGGGCCGAGACTGGGGTGGTTGGGCTGAAGCCCCTGTATGGGAGCACTGCGAATGAGAGCACTGGGAAGGAGTGGCACCTTCATACACCCGCGAACACCCCTCCGAACAGGTGCCCGAGCAAGGGACCTGCGATGTCGCCGCGGCCGCGGCCGCGGACCGCGGTCACCAGGGCGAAGCCGGGGCGCCCTCGGCCGGCAGCGCGCCCACCGTGTCCTCGGGAAACTTGCCCACCAGTGCCGCCGTCATAGCCGGGCAGCCGGCTCAGAACCGCCCATGTCCAGCCTGAACGGCGGATACGCGTCGGTCATCAAGCTCGCGTAGGCAGCGACCCGCAGCACCCAGCGGTTGAGCCCGACGACGAGGTCGAACAGGTCCCACGGGTACTTCTCCGTGAAGGCGAGGATGACGGCGGCGATGATGGCCAGCACGTGGACAAGCCCGCCGCCGCACCAGTCGGCGCGGAACCCGCCGACGAGGAAGCCGATCACGATGTAGTGCGGAATGGCGAGCAGCCACCATTTCACCAGGACAAGGCCGCGGGAGAGCCGCTCCGGGTAAGCGATGTCCAGCCGGGCCGGGTAGTCGGGCTCGGCGCCGAGACTGAACGGCGGGTAGCGGTCGGTGGCCAGCGCCCCGTACCCGTAGAAGGAGACCCGCCAGGTCCAGCGCAGTACCCCGACGTTGAAGTCGAACAGCGGCCGGGGATAGCGCTCCGTGATCAGAATGGCGAAGAACGCGACCACGCTGACCAGTAGGAAGGCGATCCACAGGAAGATCAGCACAATGTAGTGGGGGATCAGGAGCAGCCATTTCACCAGCCACAACCAGCGCGACAGCGGCGCTTCCAGCGCTGCATCCACTCTCACCGGGTCGTACGTCGCCGGAGACGTCGTCATGGCCGTCAGCTCCTTCGTACACGAGACCTCGTACATCGAGGGGCTGCTTCCAGGTTGGGCCGGATCCGGACCCGGCGCGAGTTCCGGACGGGCTCTTCAGGCAGGGTCGGCCTGCCCGCTGAATCACCTGGGCCGGCCCATTCCATTCGGCGAACCCGGGTAATGATTTTCGGCCTCATCAAATAATCGGCAACGAGTAGTTACGGCGGCCCGGGAGAAGTTGTCGATCGGTCACCAAGAACGCAAGAGCTTTCCGTGGGAATTCCCGTGCGCCAGTGAATGCCGAATGGTGGTCAACGGTGGCCGAATCTGTCCTCGCACTGCTGCTGACCTGCGAGATCGCGGTCTACGGCGGGGATACATAGGATGAGTGTGGTGGTCAATCTCGACGCCTTCGGTTGGAGGAGGTTCGTGGTGACGCACGATGGCGGGCTGAGACTACATATGCAGCGTGTCCTCCGCGCGCCGCGCCCGGTCGTATTCCGAGCGTTGACCGAACCGCAGGAACTGGCCAAGTGGTGGGGCCCTGACGGGTTTACCACCCCGAGTGTGGAAAGCGACCTTCGGCCAGGAGGTGGTTACCGGATCGCGATGCAGCCTCCGGAAGGCGATCTGTTCTACCTGGTGGGGGAATTCCATGAGGTCGACCCTCCGGGACGCCTGTCCTACACGTTCCGGTGGGAGGATCCCGATCCCGAGGATCGGGAAACCGTGGTGACGCTGTCCCTTCGCGATGCCGGCGGTACATCGACCGAGCTGGTTTTCACCCAGGGCGACTTCGCCACTGAGCGGCGCCGAGCTCTGCACGAGGAAGGCTGGACCCAGAGCTTCGACAAGCTGGAGCAGCTGGTGTCGTTGGCTGCGTCGGCCTGAGGCGTTCGCCGCGGGGAGGGGCACCTGTCGGTGGTCCCTGTCTTCACGCCGCCCCGGCGACCTCCAGCCCTCCACTCCGGCAGCACGGTGTGGTTCACCAGGCACGTCGAAACCCTCTGCGGCGAGCCAGGCGTTGGCCACGAGTTACGCAGTTCGGGCCGCCGCCGTCTCGGGTGCCAGCTCACTCAGGAGCTGCTGAGCTTCGACCAGAAGCTCCCCTCCCACCGCTGCCGCTGTGCCCCTCTCCTGCTCGAAATCCCTGGTGAGGCTGTCAAGGGTGCCCCACACGCTTTTCAGAGCCTTCTCGCGCCGGTCGCGCACCGGCCCTGGCTGGTCGAGGCCTTGGAACAGTTCGGCATTGGCGATACACGCGATCGCGACCTGCTCCAGCACTGCGGCATATCGGCGGAGGTAGGCGGGGGACGGGGTGGTCAGCTGCGTCTTGCTGTCTGCGGCAGCCGCCAGGGTGTGGGTGACTGCCACGAGGCGGCTGCTTATACGCTCCCACACCGCGTCCTCGTCAGTGGAGGGCGGTGGTGGTCCGGCGCGGCGCAGGTGCCGGCCCGGGTTGAAGCGGTAGCTCTCTCTTGCCCACTGCCGGGCATCAGCCAGAGCACGTACTTTCTGGGTGAGCCGCGAGGCGCGGTCGTGCCACTCATCCGCGGTGGTCAGCGCCTCTTCCTCGCGTAGTCCCTCCGCAATGTCGGCCAGTAGTGCGCCGCTGCCGCGGGCCAGACGCTCAAGGTTGTCTCGCACGCTGCGCAGGTGCACCGGCGGCAGAATGAAAGCGTTGACTGCGATGCCGACCGCGGCGCCGATCAGCGTTTCCAGGAGCCGGTGACCTACGTCGGGGAGAGTCGAGGAGCCGTAGGTGATGATCAACAGGGCCGTGGTGGCGCCGTAGATGCCCTGGCTTCCGAGCCTGCGGTAGTTACCGATCAGCAGCATGAACGGCAGCGTGACGAGCATTGAGAACAGGGTGCTGTTGGCGGTGACAGTCATTGAGGCTGACGCCCACAAGGTACCCACAACGATGATCGCGAGCTGCTGAAACCCTGCCCGCAACGACCGGTAGACGGTGCTCTCGACGAGCGCGATCGCAGTCCACGGCGCCATCAGAGCCAACGGAGCCTGGAGCCACCACCCGGTCAGCGCCCAAGCGGCGATCGCCGCTGCGGCAGCTTTGAGGGACTGCGCCACCCTGTCACGTTCCGGACCCGGCTGCCGCATCGCAGAACCTATCGTCCGGCCTACGGCGCTCAGTTCCCACTTCAGCCAACGTGTCGCGTGGATTGTTGAACTCCTGCCCGTCGACGCCACTCGCTGCCCGAAACCGCGGCCGCCCGGGCCCGTCCTTCGCGGACAGGCCGCACGCCGGCGGCAACTGCCGAGTACCCGGCGCAATACGACCTACGCACAGGGGTCGGCGCCGGATCGGAGCGCGGACGCAGCATGAGCCGGTCACTCTCCACGAAGGCATGCACGCCGCGACTGGCTCCTCGGCCGCGCATGCGGACCGGGAGAAACTTCGTGCTGTATCCGGAGAACACTTCGTGCTGTATGACGCACGCCAACGGTCTGTATGACGCATGCCAAGGGGGCCGCTGGTTGGCGTACGTGCCCGAGATGCACCGGCCCGCGCGGCGGCGTGCCGCCTGCCACCTGGCAGGGCTGCTGACCGCGCATGCGGCTGGCTCTTGATCGTTCTATGATGCTTTTCGGGGGACTCGGGCAGGTGGACGGCCGGTCCTGAAGCCGGCGGGAAGCGAGCTCCCATGGCTGAGCGGCTTAAACGATCAGGGCTGGTTGGCGAGCTTTCAGCAGAATTCGCCGGCACCATGATCCTCATCCTCTTCGGTTGCGGTGTGGTGGCCCAAGTGGTCGCCGGTGGAGCCCTCACGGACCCACCGGGCGGCCTCGGAGACCACGACAGCATCGCCTGGGCATGGGGTCTCGGCGTCACCCTCGGCGTCTATGTGGCAGCGAGACTGAGTGGTGCCCACCTCAATCCCGCGGTGACCTTGGCCCTGGCGACATTCAGGGGCTTCCCCTGGAGCAAGGTGGCGCCCTACGCGCTTGCCCAGACGGCCGGCGCCTTCGTGGCAGCCCTGCTGGTGCGCTGGAACTACACCGAGGCGCTGGCGAAGGCGGACCCCGGTCACACCATCAAGACGCAAACCGTCTTCTCCACGCTGCCCGCCAACGGCAACCCGAATCTGCCGGTCACCGAATGGGGCGCGCTGCGAGACCAGATCATCGGCACCGCGATCCTGCTGCTGATGATCATGGCGATCACGGACCTCCTCAACACGCCCCCCGGTGCCAACATGGCCCCGTTCATCATCGGACTCGTCGTCGTGGGAATCGGCATGGCGTGGGGCACCGACGCGGGTTACGCGATCAACCCCGCGCGTGACTTCGGTCCCCGGCTGGCCAGCTTCATCACCGGATACGGCGGAGCGTGGCGAGATCAGTACGGGAACTTCTACTTCTGGGTGCCGATCATCGGTCCGCTGATCGGCGGCGTGGTCGGAGCGTTCCTCTACAAGTTCTTCGTCGGCCGGTTCCTGCCGACCGCGGAGCCCGAGCCGCCCGGACGTGTCCCGCCCCCCAAGGACTGATCGGCCCTGCGTGAGGCCGCAACCCAGCTCATCCCACAGGAGAGGCGGCAGCCATGCCGGACTTCGTCGGCGCGGTGGACCAGGGAACCACCAGCACCCGTTTCATGATCTTCGACCACGACGGCAACGAGGTGTCGAAGTACCAACTGGAGCACGCCCAGATCCTCCCGCGCTCGGGGTGGGTCGAGCACGACCCGGTGGAGATCTGGGAACGCACCAACTCGGTGATCCAAAACGCCCTCCGGCACGGAGACATGTCCCCGTCCGACCTGGCGGCGATCGGCATCACCAACCAGCGCGAGACGACCGTCGTCTGGGACCCCCGCAATGGCCGTCCCTACTACAACGCCATCGTCTGGCAGGACACCCGCACCGACTCCATCGCGGCCGCCCTGGAACGCTCGGGCCAGGGCGACGTCATCCGTCGCAAGGCCGGCCTGCCGCCCGCCACCTACTTCTCCGGCGGCAAGATCAAGTGGATTCTGGAGAACGTCGACGGCGTCCGCGAGGCGGCGGACCAGGGCCATGCCATCTTCGGCAACACGGACGCGTGGGTGCTGTGGAACCTCACCGGCGGCCCCGACGGCGGAATCCATGCCACCGACGTGACCAACGCCAGCCGCACCATGCTGATGAACCTGGAAACCCTCGACTGGGACGACGAGTTGCTGGGCTTCTTCGACATCCCCCGGTCGATGCTGCCCACCATCAAACCGTCCTCCCACCGGGAGGCGTACGGCGAAACCCGTACGTCCCGGCCACTGCGCGCCGCCATCCCCATCACCGGAGTGCTCGGCGACCAGCAGGCGGCAACCGTCGGACAGGTCTGCTACGCGCCCGGCGAAGCCAAGAACACCTACGGCACCGGCAACTTCCTGGTGCTCAACACCGGCACCGAACTGGTCCGTTCGCAGCACGGCCTTCTCACCACCGTGGCCTACCAGTTCGGCGACAGTCCGGCGATCTATGCCCTGGAGGGTTCCATCGCGGTCACCGGGTCCGCGGTGCAGTGGCTGCGTGACCAGCTGAAGATCATCAAGACCGCGGCCGACAGCGAGACCCTGGCCCGCACGGTCGAGGACAACGGAGGCATCTACTTCGTCCCCGCCTTCTCGGGCCTGTTCGCCCCGTACTGGCGCTCCGACGCCCGCGGCGCGATCGTCGGCCTCGCCCGGTACAACGACAACGGCCACCTGGCACGGGCCGCCCTGGAAGCCATCTGCTACCAGAGCCGGGACGTGGTGGAGGCCATGGAACAGGACTCGGGGGTCCACCTGGACGTGCTCAAGGTCGACGGCGGCGTGACGGCCAACGACCTGTGCATGCAGATCCAGGCCGATGTCCTCGGCGTACCGGTCAGCCGCCCGGTCGTCGCCGAGACCACCGCGCTCGGTGCCGCCTACGCGGCCGGTCTTGCCACCGGCTTCTGGCAGGACACCGACGAACTGCGCACCCACTGGCAGGAGTCCAAGCGCTGGGAACCCGAGTGGTCCGAGGAGCAGCGCGCGGAAGGATATGCGGGCTGGAAGAAGGCGGTGGAGCGCACGCTCGACTGGGCCAAGGTCGAATAGGCCCACGCCGGGGGCGCCCACGTGCGCCCCCGGCCACGTGCGCCGCGCACGACCGCGGCGGCGCACGACCACAGCACGAGGAGGAGAGACCGATGGCGAATCCGGTGGCTCTCTCGCCCGAGGCACGCGCGAAGGCCCTCGCCCGGATGGGTGCAGGTGAGCTGGACGTCCTCGTCGTCGGTGGCGGTGTCGTGGGCTGCGGGGCAGCCCTGGACGCAACCTCCCGGGGCCTGCGAGTGGGCCTGGTCGAAGCCCGCGACTGGGCCTCGGGCACTTCCAGCCGCTCCAGCAAACTGATTCACGGCGGACTGCGCTACCTCGAGATGCTGGACTTCCGGCTCGTCGCCGAAGCCCTCAAGGAGAGGGGACTTCTGCTCCAGGTCCTGGCCCCGCATCTGGTGCGACCCGTGCCCTTCCTCTACCCCCTGCAACACCGGGTCTGGGAGCGCCCGTACGTCGGTGCCGGCGTAGCGCTCTACGACGTCATGGCCTCGGCCTCCCGCACCTCCAGCGGCCTGCCCCGCCACCGCCACCTGCTCAAGCGCCATGCGCTACGCGCTGCGCCGGCGCTGCGTTCCGACGCCCTGGTCGGCGCGATCCAGTACTGGGACGCCCAGGTCGACGATGCCCGGCACACCATGTTCCTCGCCCGCACGGCAGCCGCCTACGGGGCACTGGCCGCCAATCGCACCCGCGTCAGCCGCTTCCTGCGCCAGGGCGAGCGCGTAGTGGGAGCCGTGGTCACGGACCTCGAGACCGGCAACGAGACCGAGGTGCTCGCCAAGCAGGTCATCAACGCGACCGGCGTCTGGACCGACGACACCCAGACCATGGCCGGCACCCGCGGCCAGTTCCACGTGCGGGCCTCCAAGGGCGTGCATCTGCTGGTCCCGCGTGACCGGATCATCTCCCACACCGGGCTGATCCTGCGCACCGAGAAGAGCGTCCTGTTCGTCATCCCCTGGGGACGGCACTGGATCATCGGGACGACCGACACCGACTGGACGCTGGACAAGGCCCATCCCGCGCTGAGTTCCAGGGACGTCAGCTACCTACTGGAACACGTCAACCGCGTGCTGGTCACGCCGCTGGCCGCGGAGGACGTCGAGGGCGTCTACGCCGGTCTGCGCCCGCTCCTGTCCGGCGAGGCCGCGGAGACCAGCAAGCTCTCCCGGGAACACCTGGTCGCGCATCCGCTCCCTGGGCTCGTCGTCGTGGCCGGCGGCAAGTACACCACCTACCGGGTGATGGCCAAGGACGCGGTCGACGAGGCGGCCCGCGGTCTGGACGAGAAGGTGGCCGAGTGCGTCACCCACCGCGTTCCACTGCTCGGCGCCGACGGCTATCCGGCGCTGTGGAACTCCCGGCACAGACTCGCCCGGCGCTCCGGGCTGCATGTCGCCCGTATCGAGCACCTGCTGAACCGCTACGGCTCGCTGGTGCACGAACTGCTCGAGATGGTCACGGCCGACCCCTCGCTCGGCGAACCGCTGCCGAGCTCCGACGACTATTTGCGCGTCGAAGCCGTCTACGCGGTGACCCATGAGGGAGCCCGCCATCTGGAGGATGTGCTCGCCCGGCGTACCCGCATCTCCATCGAGTCCTGGGACCGCGGTGCGGACGCGGCGCATACCGTCGCCGAACTAATGGCACCTCCACTGGGGTGGGACCGAGCGCGACAGGACCGCGAAGTCGACCACTACCTGAAGCGGGTGGCGGCAGAACGCGAGGCCCAGCAGCAGCCGGACGACCAGACCGCCGACGCGGTACGGCTCGGCGCCCCCGACATCATCCCGGTGCGCTGAGTGGGTGCGACGCCATGAGCGGACCCAGCCCATCGTGGAAACTTTCCCACCGGTGTACTGACCGGAGCACCAGCCGGAGTACTGAGTTGACGGTGCTGTAAGGAATTCCCGTAGCCGTCGATATCGGACGTATCGCGGTGGCTGTGTAACGCGTAATCCGCTTGCGACGCAGTTCCACGTAGGGGCGCGGGCAGCGCCCCGTAAATGTGGCCACGGCCAGGATTACTCCTGTGGGGGAGGTAACGCCGTGCAGTGGTCGCTCTTCCGTACCGTCGAGGCGGCGTACGCGTCAGATTGGGACTCCAGTGAGTAACACCGAACCCCTGCCGGAAAACCATCAATACGGCCCCAACCCGGGCGGCGACCACCGCTACTCACGCGGCGGGGACGGCTCCTCCGCACGTCGGGCAGCCCTGATCATCCACACGATCGCGGACGTCGCCGCAGTGTTCCTGGGCCTGTGGATCCTGCTCTTCCTGCTCGAAGCAAACCAGGCGAACGTTTTCGTCGAGTTCGTGGAAGGCGTGGCGGACTGGCTGGCTTGGTGGTCACAGGACATTTTCACAATGGACACGGATGGCCTCCGCGTCCTCCTTAATTACGGCTTGCCCGCCGTGATCTACCTGCTGATCGGACACGGTATAGCCACCCGGGTACGCCGCCTCTGACCGGATTTGCCCGACCGAATGCATCCGCCCTTCAAGTCTGTGAAGAATCAGCAACCATGCGGCGCAGACATTGAAACCGGATTAGTAACACGTCCTTCACGAAACTCGAAGCCCCCTGCCCCGTCCCCTTGCACGGGCCCGGCAGGGGGACATGACTGCGATCCGACCCCTGGAGCGGAAGAGAGCTCGCGCGCCGGCGCAACAGAGGCGCCCGCCACCCCGATGTGTCATGCCGGGTGAGACGGCATGCGAGGATGTGGCCGCTCGAACTGCCGTTGGAGGGTCGCAGTGCAGCCCCTGTCACCTGAGGATCCGCGGGAGGTGGGCGCCTTCCGTCTGTTGTTCGTGCTGGGCGAGGGCGGTATGGGCCGCGTGTATCTGGCCAGGTCGCCGGGCGGTCGCACAGTGGCGCTGAAAACGGTGCGCGCGGGCATGGCGGGCGCCGCGGGGTTCCGGGCGCGTTTCGCTCGTGAAGTGCGCGCCTGTCAGTCGGTGTCCGGCCGAGGCACCGCCCCTGTGGTGGCGGCCGAGCCGCAGGCCGCTGTGCCGTGGCTGGCCACCGCGTATGTGCCGGGCCCCTCGCTCGCCGAAGCCGTCCACGAGCACGGACCGCTGGACGTGCCCACGCTGTGGCGGCTGCTCGGCGGCCTGGGCGAGGCGCTGACCGACGTGCACCGCGCGGGTCTCGTACACCGGGACCTCAAGCCGTCCAATGTCCTGCTCGCGCTCGACGGCCCCCGTCTCATCGACTTCGGCATTGCGCGCGCGGCCGACGACGTCGGTCTCACCGGCACGGGCCTGGTCGTCGGCTCGCCCGGCTTCATGTCGCCCGAGCAGGTCGAGGGCAAGGAGGTGGACGAGCGCAGTGATGTCTTCGCGCTCGGCGTCCTCCTCGCGTACGCGGCCACGGGGCGTAACCCCTTCGGCTCCGCCGCGGGGCCCGAACTCGGTTACCGCGTCGTACACCACGAGCCCGATCTGACCGCTGTGCCGACGGCTTTTGCTGAGGCGATAGGCGATTGCTTCGCGAAGGACCCGGCGCAGCGGCCGTCTCTCGCGGAGCTCGTCGCGCGGGCCGGGGCGCACGCGGCCGCAGGACCCGACTGGCTGCCGGCGCCACTGACGGCGTCGGTGGCGCGCCAGACCGCGTGGGTGCTGGGCCTGGAGTCGCGCCAGGAGTTCGGCCCGCCGCCGACGCCCTTCGGAGCACGGCCGACGCGGCACGGCGAGGCGCCCGTCTCGTACGGCCGGGTGCCCGCGCCGGGCGGTGGCGGACAGGCCGCCGCGGCCGGCCGGCAGCGTGGGGGGCAGCACGCCGGGCAGCCGATACCCCAAGGCCAGTGGTCCCCGGTGCCGTACCAGCTCTCCCCGCAGAGCCACCGGCCCGCCCCGCCGCTCACCGGCACTGCCTGGGCGACGCACGGGCCGCTGGGCAAACCGCTCCTCGGTCTCGTCGCGCTCATGCCACTTCTCGTGATGGCGATGGGCCGTGATGCCGTCGACGCCCAGCTGCGCCGTCCCGACCCGGATCTGACCCCGGCCAGCCCCGGCTGGGAGTCCTATCAATGGGCCCTCGACACCACCTGGCACTTCTCCCTCATCACGCCGCTTTTCATCACCGCGATCACCCTGCACGTACTGCGCCGCCGGCTGCATGCCAGGTCAACGGCGGCGGTACGCAGATGGGCGGGCGCGTCGGCCGCCTACTGGCTGCTGCTCTCACTCACCGTGCTGGTGTCCGCCGGGTGGCTGCGTTCCGCCCTGTGGGCGGTGGACGGCAGCAACAAGCCGCCGGCGCTCGAGATGACGCTCGGCTTCGGTCTGCTCCCGCTGGCCCTGCTGGTGCCGGTGGCGCTCGCAGTGATGGTCCTGGCGGTGGTACGGGCATTCCGCGTCCGGCAGCGCATTCCTGGCCGTCCCCATGCGTAGGCCCAATGCCGTTTGCGTTACGGCTTTCGACCGGACCTGCTCGTGGTGTCCCGCGTGAAAACCCCAGTTCGGGCCGATGACCAGATCGTTTCCATGGGCAGGTTCAGGCTGCCTGTTGGTATTCGCTGATGAGGCCGCCGAGGAGTTGGGGGCGGCGGAAGCGGCTTCCGGCCCGGGGGCTACCTGGCCGGTTTCCGTGGCCTGGAGGTCGGCAACCAGGCGATAACGGTCCCGACCGGCGCCAGGGACCCCGTCCAGGCGGTAGGCGATGACCCGCACCCCCACCCGCCAGCAGCGTAAGCCCGGATCTGACGCAACGGCATTGTGTTAGGCCCTGTTGACGAGGGCCTTCACAGCGGTGGTCGCGACCTGCTCCACCAGGTTGATGCCGGCCCCCTGAGACGACTGCCCGTCGGACAGGACCGCGACGAGCAGGCTGTGGCCCTTGTAGTGGATACGCCCGATGCTGTTCACGTCCCACAGTCCCGTCGCTGTACGCGGCAGCCAGCCGTTCTTGAGGGCCACGGTGCTCCCGGCCCCGGCGGCGGCGGATATCCCCCACCGCTGGCCCGCCACGACATCGCTCATCAGCGATTGCACGTAGGCGCGCGAGGCGGGGGTCAGCGGGTACTTGTCGCCGAAGACCGCCTCCAGGAGGAGCAGCTGGTCGGTGGCGGTGGTCTGGGTCAGGCCCCACCGTCCGGCCTTACCTGCGACGGTCGCCGTCAGGCCGAGGCGTTCGTTCGCGGCGTCGAGGCCCTGGGCGCCCCCGATTGTCTGCCAGAGTGCGTCCGTGGCCGCGTTGTCGCTGCTGCGGATCATCGCGGAGGCCAGCCGCTTCTGCTGCGCGGTGAGCGACGTTCCGCGATCCTGGGCCCGAAGCAGGAGGGCCGCAAGGATGTCGACTTTGACGATGCTCGCGGTGTCGTAGTCGCCCGCGTCCGCTCCGTATACGACCGAGTCCCGGCCATCAAGATCCTCGACGGCGATCGTGTAACTGCCGGAGCCGCCGGGCAACGCGTCCAAGGCCGTGTTCACTGTTTCATCGGTGCCCATCGGTGAGGGCGCGGCAGACGGCGACGACTGGGCCGCAGCGGGCTCGGCCTGGCTGAAAGTCGAGGCTTGAGGCGGCGTGCCGGAATCCTCGGCCGCGGCGGCTTCCACGCCCGTCACCTGGCACGAGACAGTGCCGGTGAGGGCGAGGATGGCCACGGCCGAAGGCAGCAGGCGGCGAATTCTGGACATGCGGCGGACGCTAGACGGCGCAGATCACAGCGAGATGAAGATTGCGTCAACGCTTTCTGAGAGAGGCACTCTCAAAACCCCAGAATCTCGGCGACAGCCGTACGGCTGTCGCGGCCCTGCCCCGCCAGATGCATCCGGCGCGACAGGGCTGCGACAGCCGTACGCCACGACCGGGGCCTCTCACAGGGGAGAGCCCCGGCCGGGCGACTGTCAGTGCGTGGCGTAGACCGAGCTGCCGGCGGCCGTCCGGATCTCCGGGAGCACGGAGTAGAGGCTCGCTCCCGGGCACAGGGTGGCGTAACCGTCGCGGTGGCCGGAGATGGTGTTCAGCGTGGCCGCGTCGCCCTTCTTCCAGACTCCGGTGTCGGCGGCGGCCGTCAGCGTGACCTTTGCCTGCGGATTCACGCCGTGCAGGCCGAGCTTCCAGGCCGTGATCTCGGCGACGGCCTTCTTGGCCTCGGCCGTCGGGGTGCCGCCGTTCTCGTAGTCACCGAGGACGGAGACGCCCGAGGAGTAGCTGTTGAAGCCATAGGTGTGGGCACCCAGTACGGGCCGGTCGACGCCGCCCGCGCGGCCTTCGAAGACCGTGCCGCACTTGTCGACGAAGAAGTTGTAGCCGATGTCGTTCCAGCCGTTCGTCTTCACGTGGTAGGTGAGGATCGCGCGGATGATGGCGGGCGAGTCGGCGCAGGCGTAGTCGTTCGTCCCGGCGGTGTGGTGGACGAAGACCGCGTCGACCTTGTTCAGATACGTGGGCGGGTCCAGTACGAGTGACTCGTCGGCGCCCCAGTCGGCGCGGCTTACGATCTCGGGCGCGGTGGGAGCCGGGGGCTGTGTCGGGTCCGGAGCCTGGGTCGGCCCGTCTGTGGGCTCGGCGGTCGGGTCGGTGGTGGGGCCTTCTGTCGGGTCCTGGCTGGGAGCCGGGTCACTGGGGGTGGCCGTGGGCTCGTCCGAGGGGTCCACGGTGGGGTCCGGGACCGGGTCCCCGCTGGGAGCCGGCTCATCCGTGGGGCCGGTGGTGGGGTCTTCAGCCGGGGCCTCGCTCGCGGCCGGGCCGCTCGGGGCGGGGCCGCTCGGGGCGGCCGTGGGCACGTCCGACACGTCCGGCGACGGCGACGGGGGCGCGGACGGCACCGGGGGCGGGGGCGCCGTCGGGTCCTGCGTAGGCTCCTGCGTCGGTGCCGGGTCACTCGTCGAGGCTGATGGGGAGGGGGCTGTCTCGCCGGAGGTGCCAGTGCTCCTGGGCTTCGGCGAGGATTTGCCGTTGCCTCTCGCCTTGGTTTCGCCCGGGTCGATCATGTCGAGGCGCAGTGCCTCGGGGACCGCGGTCTCCGCGCCGTCGGCCACCACTCGCGCCTCGACCGCGTCGGAGGTGCCGACCCACAGTGGCTCGGAGGCGCCGCGTACGCCGGTCGCGTCGCCCTCGGTGGACTCCGGTGCCCGTACGTCGAAGTCGAGGTCCCGCCAATCGGCCCAGTTGCCGCTACTGGCATCACGGGTCCGTATCTGGGCGGTGCCCTCGAAGCCGTCCGCCTCGTCCTCCCAGGACACCCCGACCAGCGAGAACGACTGCGTCTCGGTGCGCGGAAGCGTGCGCTTCTTCGGGTCCTTGCCGTCCAGCGCCAGGGTGTGCGCCTTCGCCGGGCGCGCCCCGTCGACGCGGTCGGTCCCCTCGGCGCCCCCTGTGACCGCGATGGCTGTCACCCCGGTGCCGCTGAGCGCGACTGCCGCGGCCGCCAGCCAGGTGGTGCGTCTGCGGTGCAGCGGCGTACGCGTGCGTGCTTTTCTCGGACTCATGTCCCCATCCCTCGTGTGCGGTTGATCAGCGAGCGTGAACTGGGCAGCAGACGGCAATTCGCATGTGCGGGCGGCCCGGCCGAACGGACCCGAGGCAGTGGCTCGTTGTACCAGCGACGACGCCTGCCGCGGCGGCAAGGATTTCCGCTTCGGTTTCATGCGGTGGTTGGCGTCGAATTCCAGTCGACGGCGGGGTGGTTATACACCGCCGCATGGACTCCGCGCACCTGGGAGGATAAATCGGTCAGTGAGACGCAACGTTGGTCGCCATTTCGGTGAACTGCCCTGAATGGGAAATCAGTTGACGGCAAGGCGGTTGCCCGACTAGAACTTCATCCGCTCCAGGACCTGGACCGCCCATGCGCATTTCCGGAGGTACATAGGAACACGCAGTAGATCGCTGGTGGTTCCCTCGACCCGTGTGCCTCAGTCGTCCCCGCGCTTCCCTCTGCCCTTCTTCCGCTGCTTCCCGGGCTCATCTTCTTCGTCCTCGTCGTCATCAGAGGCGGATGACGACAGCTCGGGAGACGGCATGGCCGACGGGGCGTCCGAGAGGGGAGGCTCACTGGGGGGCGTAGACGTGGAAGGTGCTGTGTTGCCGGGAGCGGAGGGATCGTCATCACCGGCAATCGCAGCGGCGCCAATGACGGCCGCCACGGCGAACGCGACGGCTCCGGCGATACCGATCACGGCTCGGGACGGCCTGCCGGCGGCGCGGCGGGAACGCATTGACAGCGGCGGATGTGCCGAGGCTGGGGGGACCGGCCAGGCTGCCGGGGAGACCGTGTCAGTCGGCGGCGCCTGGTCCAAGTGCCCTTCCACGGTGGCAAGCCAACCCGCTGCCTGTTCGGCGGTCGGGCGTTGCGCCGGGTCCTTGGCAAGCAGGAGCAGGAGATGGTCGGACAGTGCCCCCGGTATCTCCGGGCGCAACTGGTCGGGCGGGATGGGGGCGGCGTTGACGTGCTGCAGGACGACGGCTGGTGTGTTCTCGCCGAGGAACGGGGGGCGCCCGGTGAGTAGTTCGTACAGCACGCAGCCCAGTGCGTAGACATCTGAGGCGGGAATGGCGGGGCGCCCCACGGCGCGTTCGGGTGCCAGATAGGCACCGGTGCCCAGGATCTTGCCGGTGGCGGCGAGGGTGTGTGAAGCGTCATCGGTGAAGCGCGCGATCCCGAAGTCGGTGATCTTCACGATACGGTCGGCGGTGAGCATGATGTTGCCGGGCTTGATGTCGCGGTGGATCACGCCTTGAAGGTGCGCTGCGGACAGGCCGGCCGCCATCTGCGTGCCGATCGCGGCGGCCTCCTGCGGATCCAGGGGCCCGTGCGCGGCCAGTTCCTGGGCCAGGCTCCAGCCGTCGACCAGCTCCATCACCAGGTAGAACTGACCGTCGTGGCAGCCGAAATCGTACATACTGACCACGTGCGGGTGGTTGAGGCGGGCCGCGGTCTGCGCCTCCATCCCGAACTGCTCGGATGCCTCCGCCCCGCCATCGTCGGCCCGTAGCAGCTTCACGGCCACCGGTCGGCCCAGCGTCTGGTCGGTGGCGCGCCATACCTCGCCCATGGCACCGCGTCCCACCGGCTCGTTCAGCCGATATCGCTCTGCCACCAGCACCCGCACACCCACCCTCTGATCACGGCGACGCCGGTCAGGCGCAGCCACCCAATGCGACAGGGGAGCTTCCGGCGGCGTGGCCGGCCCCGTGCCCCTGCCCACACCGCACGTAGAGGCAGGCGGCGGGGGCCCTTGCCTGCCCCTTGCGTGGATGCCCGCACGGGGGAGCGGGCACCACCCGACCTTGTGCGTCGGGTCTCTTCATAACAGCGCGGGGAGTGCCGACCGCGTCACACCTCCCGCGCCGGAGGGGCAGATGCCGAGCGGGCAGACTTCCCCCGATTCGGGGCGCCCCCGGATTTCCGTCGCCGCGGGTTCGTCGGACGAGAGCGGGTCGCGCAGATCCGGTCGATGACGGCTCCGAGGCGGCCGAGGTGGGGGAGTGCGCACCAAGCGTCGCGGCCGAAGGATCGGCGGGCGTCAGCCGTTGCCTCCGCTCAGGACCGCTCTGGCCGCGGCGTCGTGCAGGCTGTCCACGGTTGCCATCTGGTTCGTGGCCCGGTCCATGAGGTCTTGGAGCCGTGATGTGTCGAGGCGGTTCGATTCCCGCGCCACCTGCGTCAGTGCCTGCCACAGTTGGTGTTTGCCCTGGATGCCCAACCGTAGGGTTTCCAGTTCGATGAGTGAACTCAGTCCCGAGCGGCGGACTACGCGGCCGTTGGGCTTGAGTCGTGCGACTTTCTCCGCGGTCCAGCCCGCGTAGATCTTGTATCGACGTGGGGGGATCTCGAGCGAATCCATCACTTCGAGGAGGGCCTGGCGGTCCTGGGCGATGTCCTCGGCCAGGCGCTGCATCTCTCCGGCGCGGGCCGACGAGCGGTGCGCCCGTGCGATCCGCCGGGAAAGCTCCACTCCTGATGTGGCGCCGGCGAGGTGGTCGTTCAGGTAGATGGCCAGAGCTTGGCGGTGCACGGGGGCCTTCTCTCGGGTGTCGTGGCGCAACCCAGGGCTTGCCTCAGAGTCAACACTTTGATCATTCCGTCAATCCGGGCGCGAATCACTTCGTACGCGGTCCGTCCCTCTTCCAGGGGAATGGCCGCGTGTCTCCCGGCCGGCCGGGAGACACCCCGTCCCTCCCCGGACGCGGTGGCTCACTCACCGGGGGCCCGGCCGCGAGGTTCGGTGGTGCCGTCGGCCGGTGGTGGAGGCGACTGGTCGGTGATGGCGCGCAGGGCCAGCTCGATCCTGATTTCCTCGCTGTCCAGGACCGTCTGCAGTCGCCGAAGGACGATGTCGTCGATGCTGCGCTCGTCCCGCAGGCGGATGAGGGCGCTGCGTTTGACGCCGATCAGGGCGAGGCGCAGTTCGAGCTCCGCCCGCATACCGGGACCGGTGGTGTCGGGCGCCCCCGCGTTTTCGGCGGCGTACTGGCGCAGTTCGCTCAGGATGGCGTCGGCGGTCTCCGGCGGTGTTTCCAGGCGGTCGGCGTGGTCGGCAAGGGCCTCCAGTGCCGCGGCGGCGATCTGGCGATGGGCCCGGCGTTCCTCGGCGGTCTCGTCGGGATCGCCGCGCAGTCCGGCCCAGCGGATCACCGCGGGCAGAGTCGTCCCTTGGAGGACCAGCGTGACCAGGATGACGGTCACGGCGGTGAAGACCAGCAGGCCGTGTCCCTCGAGCGGCAGGCCTGCGGCCGTGGTGGCCGGGACGGCGAGGGCAGCTGCCAGCGACACGGCCCCGCGAACCCCGCTCCAGGCGATGGGGAACCTTTGCCGGGCGCCGGAGCGCAGCCTGCGCTGGACCTGGCGATGGTCGACGGCGCGGATGAGGTAGGGCACCGAGTACAGCCACAGCAGGCGCGTGGCGATCACCACGCCGCTGACCAGCAAGGCGGTGACCACGGCGTGCCACAAGGAGACGGAGCTGATCGCGCTCACGATGGCGGGTGTCTGGATGCCGACCAGGACGAACAGCGCGCTGTTGAGGATGAAGGTGCTCACCTCCCAAAAGGCGGTGATCTGTACTCTCGCGCCCGCGTTGATCACCTTGGGGCCCGCCTGGCTGAGGACAAGACCGCAGGTGACCACCGCCAGGACACCGGAGACGCCCACGGCCTCGGCGGGCAGATAGGTGGCGAATGGGGTGAGCACGCCCAGGGCGCTCTCCACCGCGAGGTCGTTCAATCGCCGGCGCAGGGCCACCACGACGGCGGCGCAGGCGGCGCCGATCGCGACACCGCCCGCGTAGGCCAGCAGGAAGCGCGCGACGGTGCCCCACCAGCTGAAGACCTGCCCCTCCACGACGACCGCGACCACCACCGCGTAGAGGGCGAGCGCGGTGCCGTCGTTGATCAGGCTCTCCGCCCGGAGAATGGTCCGGATCCGGCGGGGCAGGCCCCGGGCGACCGCCGCCACGGCGATGGCGTCGGTGGGGGCGACGACGGCGCCCAGGATGAAGGCGAGCGGCCAGGAGAGGCCCAGCGCGTGCCCCACAGCGGCCACGGCGGCGGCGGTGGCCAGCACCAGGCCGGTGCCGAGCAGCATGATGCCGCGCACGTTCGTGCGGATCTCGCGGAGCGAGGTGGTCAGCGACTCCCAGTAGAGCAGGGGAGGCAGGAACAGCAGCAGGACAACTTCGGGAGGCAGGACAAGGGTTCGGAAGTCGAGTGTGAGGCCGATCAGGCAGCCGCCCGCCACCAGCAGGACCGGCTCGTTCCAGCGCAGGCGGCGAGCCAGCCATGTCATCGCCACCACTGCCGCGAGGATCACTACGGTGACTTCCAGGCCGTACATTCGGCACCGCCTTCCGGCTCGAGGCGCTCCTCTTCGTCAGCCTGCCGCGCCCCGCCGGACGTTCGCCAACCGAACGGGCACTGGCTGAACGGGCACTGTCCGGTTGTCCGGTGCGTGCGTCCGTCCGGGTGTGAACGCGCGGCGTGGTGGGGGCGGCGAGGGAGTGCTGTACGGGGCCCGCACGGGGCCGCACCTGCCTGGCCGTGCCCTCCCGATGGCGGGTGGTTCAGCCCTGGGCGAGTTCGGCCAGGGCGTCGGGACGGGTGGGTGTCCGGCCGAGGTCCCGGCGGGCCCGGGCGCCGGTGAGCTGCTGGTCGAGGGCGGCGAACGCCTCGGCGATCGGGCCCATCCGCCGCACAGCCTCATCGAGGGTCAGCGAGTCGATCCTGCCCGGGCACCCGGCAGCCGTGACTGAGGGTGCGGGTGATGTCCGCAAGCGGGAGCTGCCGGCCGCTGAGACCGGCGTAGTCGGAACCGGCCGGGGCGTTCAGGGCCGGGGCGAACGCCTCGGCGAGGGGCACGGCACCGGCGGTGCGCGCCGGCTCGACGAAGAACGACCGCGTCAGCCCGCCGGAGTGGCCGTAGCCCAGCACTGGCGTCACGACCACCGGGCGCAGGGTTCGTTGTGCGCCGCCCGATCATTTGATCAGGAGGGCGGGCGTGGTGGCGGCATGCATCATGTACTCCAGTGGCCCACGCTGGAAGGCCCGGGTCCAGGCGAGGGCCAGCAGCATGGCAGCCACGGCGAAGCAGATGAGAACCGGCAGGGCGGCGGAGTCCGGCAACTCGTCGACGCCCAGGGCCTTGATGGCGATGATGTGGCCGACGTAAGCGGTGAGGGCGATCGAGCCGACCGCGATGACGGGCGCGGCAAGCCACCGCAGGCGCGCCGACCGGGCAGTGGCGATGAGGCAGGCGGCCAGGACCACCAGGGCGACGCCGGTGCTGCCCAGGATGGACCATGTCGTCTGACTGTGAGGCGCGGCCACCAGCAGCCAAGCCGGAACGCCGACGGTGGGGTCCTCGCTGACGGCGTCGGACCACCAGGCCGATGCGGCCGGCCCTCCATCTGTGGCCGCACTCACCGCGGCTTGTGCTCCGGGAACGAGGTGCAGCGCCAGCCATGAGCCTCCGTATCCGAGTACGACCAGCGCGCCGCCGGACAGGGCGATCTTGGCGGGTACTCCGGGCCGCTTGAGGTCGAGCTTGGCCACCGCCATTCCGGCGATGATGAAGGGCAGCCAGGTCAGGACCGGGTACTCGCCGGTGATGAACAGCTCGACGAGCCCCTCCGAGTCGGTGATCCGGGCGAGCGGATCGTGGGCGATGACGGCATCGGCCCAGCTTCCGTGCTCGACCGCGGCCAGGAGCAGGTACCAGACCAGGGGCATGACCAGCGCGGCAGATGCGGCGATGGCGGCCAGGGTGGGCGCGCGCAGCCGGTACAGCGGAAGCGCGAGGATGAAGAGCAGTCCGTAGACGGAGAGGATCACATCGACACTGGTGTCCAGGGCGGTGAGGAGGTATCCCAGGGCGATCAGGATGGCGGAGCGGATCAGTACCCTGCCCACGGCCTGTCGCCCCGCGCGCCCGGTTCGCGGCTCCGGTCGGCCGGTGAGAATGACGAGGGTGAACCCGGCCAGCAGCGCGAACAGGGTGGCCGATCGCCCACGGGCCGCCTCCATTGCCCAGCCGAGCGGGCCGCCCACCGACGGCTCGGGGCCGACATGCGCGGCATACATCCCCAAGATCGCCAGGCCGCGGGCCAGGTCGAGACCGATCAGCCGCCCTGCCGACGACGTAAAAGGCGGGTGGGCGGTCCTGGCTGAGGACCCTGCCTCGGGCGGCGCGGGGGGTGATGCGTCACGCCTCATATGCTCCAGGCTCGGGGAAGCTGCCAGTTTCAACCATCCGGCAGGCGGCTGCTATCGCCCCCGCCGACTGGCTGGCGCAGTGCCGTCGCTGAAACCCGGGTTCCGCGCTGACTTCGGCTCAGGGTGCGTGATTCCCATGCGCGCTGTGGTGCGTGGTGGCTGAAGCGCATATCGACGCCGCTGGTCTACGCCGCCTTGCCCTCGTCCTGCCCATGGGTGCGCTTGAGCGCCATCCGCGCGTCGACCACGTCCGCCGTCAAGGTCGCCCAGTACGGATGCGTGCTCACTGTGACCGACAGGTCGAGCAGCCGTCGGCGCAGCCGCTCCACCTCCGCTACTTGCTCCGCGGTGTAGCCCGCACTGTCGGGAAAGGACACCACCCGGTCGCCCAGTACATGCTTCTCACTCGCCCAGCCGGGCTCCGGGGTCGCCGACCACGGCAGGGCCCGACACAGCGCCGCGTACTCGGCACGCGTCCGGTGCAGGTCGAGCTGCGCGGCACGGAGGTCGTCGGGGAAGTCGTACGTTTCAGCCACGACAGAATAGTACCTCTGTTCGATTTTGGGGGAGCACCGCGAGCTCGGGTGTGTCTCGGGTGTGTACAGGTCCCGCGGGGGACTGCTCGAAGCTGTACCGGGTCGGTCCGACGACTGCCCATCCCCGACGTCGACTTGCTACTCGTGAGGGGCGCTGCGTTCCTTTGCCAGGAAAGACTCGGGTTGTCGGTGGAGCATGGGCACGGGGGAACAGAAATGAGGTTTTCCATGTCTCACGCTTCCACCGTCGCTGTTCTCGGAGCAGGCGCACTCGGCGCCGCGATGGCGACGCGGCTCGGAGATACCGGCCATGAGGTACGGCTGTGGAACCGTACGGAGGAGAGGGCCCGGGCGGTGGCGGAGCACGCTGCCGGGGTCATGGCAGTGGGGGAGGTGGGCGATGCGGTCTCCGGCGCGTCCGTCGTCCTCACTGTGCTCCGTGACGGCGATGCGGTCGCGGACGTCATGTCGGATGCCATCGATCGGCTCGACAACGATGCCGTCTGGGTGCAGGCGAGCACGGTAGGGCCACAGAGCGCCGGCGCCCTGGCCGCTCTGGCTCGTGATCATGGTGTCGCGTACCTCGACGCACCGGTCTCGGGAAGCACCGCTCCCGCTCTGCAGGGCAAGCTTGTCTGGCTGGTTGCCGGCCCCGAGGACGTCATTGCGCGGGCGCGTCCCCTGCTCGACGATCTCGGCTCGTCCGTGCTCCACGTCGGGACGGGGGTCGAGGGCAGCGCCGTCAAGCTTGCGGTCAACGCCTGGATGGCCGCCTCGACGGTCGCCATGAGCGACGTACTCGCGCTGTGCGACGCTCTCGGCGTCGAGCACGCGACGTTCGTCCGGGTGCTTGAGGCGGGCCCGCTCGCCATGCCGTACGAGCTGCAGAAGGTAGGCCTCATGGACGACTCCTCCTACGCGCCCGGATTCGCGGTGCAACTCGCCCTGAAGGACATCGAACTGGCCGAGGCAGCCGCCGCCCCCAGCCCTCTGCTCCAGGTTGTCCGAGACCGCCTGGAAGCAACCGTCGCAGCCGGCCACGACAACGACGACCTCGCCGCCGTCGACTACCTGAGGCGGCCGTCGTCGTAGACCGCCTGCGGGCCGCCGCTCCGGTCCGGCCGTATTGGAGGCGGGGAAGCCCATGGCGCTGGAGCGCAGAACGGCGTTGTGCTCGCGGACCCGGGCGTACCTCGCGTGCCCGGTCGGCCGCATCGGCTGGGTCCTGCGCCACCATCGGCCCGACGAGCGGATCCTCTATGGGCGGGGCGTGTTCGCGCGCGCCACAACTGATGTCCCGGTCCTCGCGCGCGTCAAACCAGACCTGGACGCACTCTGCGCCGACCACGACGTGAACTGCCGTCAGCACCTTGCCGGCGGCCCCGAGATAGCCGGAGCGTCGGTGGCGGGCACCGTCCGTTCCGGTGACGATGACCTCGGCTCGCGGGCATCTGATGCAGCGGCTCGTCAGAGCCAGTCTCTGCGCTTGAAAATCAGATAGAGCAGAGCGGACACGACCACGATGAGGGCGGTGGAGGCGATGTTTCCAGACTGGTGGCCGAAGCCGGGATAGGGGAGATTCTGGCCGAAGTAGCCGGTGATCGCAGTGGGAACGGCGATGATCGCGGCCCAGCTCGTCACCTTCTTCATGATCAGATTCATGCGGTTGGCCTGGACCGACAGATTCGTCTCCATGACCGAGGCCATCATGTCTCGCAGCGATTCGGTCCATTCGGTGACGCGGAGAACGTTGTCGTAGACGTCCTGGTAATAGGGGACAAGAGAGTTGGTGATCACGGGCGGGCCGGGCCGCATGAGCGAGTTGACCACCTCGCGCATCGGGAGTACGACGCGGCGCAGCCGGACGAGGGATTTGCGTAGTGCGAACGCCCGGCGTTGCACGGTTTCGATCTCGCGACGTCCTGCTGCGAAGAGCAGATCCTCCAATTCCTCGATGCTGTCGTCGAGTTGCTGCACCGCGGCGAAGTGCCCGTCGATGAGATGGTCGAGCAAGCCGTGCAGCAGGAATGCAACGCCGTGGCCGGCCAGGTCCGGGCTCTCGTCCCAGCGGGTGACGACGTCCTCAATGTCGAATCCGTCATCCTTGCGGACGGTGATCATTGCCTGGCCGGTGAGGAATACGGCGATCTCGCTGGTGGACAGTTCCGCGCCGTCCGGGCCGACGGTGACGGCGTAGGCGGTGAGGAATTCGTGGGTGCGGTAGTGATCGAGACTCGGCCGCTGTCCATGCTGTGCGGCATTCTCCAGAGCCAGGTCGTGGATGTCGAATTCTTCGCCAACCATGGCGAGTTCAGCGGATCCAGGTCGGCACAGGTCCAGCCACACCACTGACGCCGGGTCGGCGAGGTGCTCGGAGATGTCACCGGCGGGAAAGTCCTCCAGGGCGAGGATGCCGTTGTGATACAGCCGGGTGCGCGTCGCCATGGCCGGAGCCTAGCGCCTTGCTTTCCAGTTCCGTCAGTTCGCGCCTCTGCCACCCAATTCTTGAAACTGGGCCGGCCCAGTCGAACTTGGCGAGAATCTTCTCGGTGGTTGCTGTGGCGGGCAGGGTCATAGGCGCACGATGACCAGGGCGGTGTCGTCGGTGGCACCGCCGGGCGGGAGCAGGTCGGCCAGCAGGGCGTCGGCCTGGGTTTCAAGGTCGGCTGCCTGGTGGCGGGCCAGAGAACCGGCGAGTCGCGCGAGGCCGGTGTCGATGTCTTCGCGGCGGCGTTCGATCAGGCCGTCGGTGTACAGCACAAGGACGGCGCCCTCGGTGAAGGGCTCGGAGGCCTGGAGCCGGGGGGCGTGTTCAGGGCGGGCGCCGAGCGGGGGGTCGGTGGCCCGGTCCAGGAAGTCGACGGTGCCGTCCATCTGCAGGAGGGCCGGTGGCGGTTGGCCGGCGCTGCTGTAGGTGATGGTGTGGGTGTCCCAGTCGATGAACGCCTTGGCCACTGTGGTGTTCTCAGCGCCGGCGATGGAGCGGGCGTACAGCTCGAGGACTTCCAGGCCCCCGCGGGGCCGCCGACGACGCGGGAGGCGGCGCTGAGCGCGCTGCGCAGTTGTCCCATGACGCCGGCCGCAGACAGGCCGGGGCCGACAACGTCGCCGACGGCGACGGCGACCGCGATGCGGTCACCGCCCAGGTCGACCAGGTCGTACCAGTCACCGCCCACTTCCAGCGCGTCGACGGCGGGCCGGTAGCGTACGGCCGTCCCGTGGCGCCCGACCGGGCGAGGAGCGGGCAGCATCGCCTCTTGCAGGCTCAGCGCGACTTCGCGGGCGCGGATGAGTTCGGTGACATCCTCCACCCGGTGCAGCAGCAGCGCCACCCGCCCGTCCGAACCGAAGACGGGGACGTTGATCAGACTCAAGTACCGTTCGTCCCATACCTCTGGTCGGGCGAACTCCTCCACGTCGTAGCGCTCCAGGGCCATGGCGGGCTCACCGGTTTCCGCTACCCGGCGTAGAGACGTCTGAATGTTGCGCAGGGCGGCCGCGGTGGGGGCACTGGGGTCGGGAACGTCGTCGGGCAGGTAGTGGCCGACGACTTGCTCACGGGTGCTGCCCCGAATGCGCAAGAACTCCTGGCGTCCGCGTAGACCAGCTGCGGCGTCAGCAGCGCCACCGCCCCGGCAAAGGCCTGGAACACCGCCGCGTAGTCGATCTCCGGTTCCGTCACGTCTTTCCCGCCTCGACCCCGCCGATGGTGTGTCTTTCACGATAGGAGCGGGGGGCCAGGCCCCTGTGCTCCTCTTGCCGTGGTGCCCGGCAGGTCACCCGGGCGGCCCTGGGCGACTGGCAGCAGGGGCTGGGGAGCGTCGTTCGCCGGCCTCGGCAGGGCTTACCGGACCATGCCGGGAGCTATGGAGTACTGGGATACTCAGAGGCTTCCCAATGGAGAAGTCAAACCGTGTTGCCCGCATCGGAGTTGTAGCTGTCGCGGTGGTGCAGCCGGTGGCGGTGCGGCAGCACGCCCTCGGTACCCGAGCCGGATCCGGCATGGGCGTGGAGCCCTCGCGAAGTTCCGTTTCGGTGTGGTTGGCGGGGCCGGGGGGATCACCGGAAAGGCGCCGGAGGGGTGGACCTTCGCCGGGCCCAGGGCCCCCTCCCAGCGAGGTCCGGCGCGTGCCCGGCCGCGTCAGGGGTACCGGAGAAGCATGCAGGCACTCTCACAGGATGTGATCGCGTTGATAAGCGAGGACGTTGACCAGGTCAAGGCGGAGCTGGTGGCTGCTGTGACCGAGGGCAGACGGGGGTCGGCAGCGTTGGGCGCGGGCGGAGCGCTGGGGTTGCTGGCGCTGCTGGCGGCACAGGAGTCGGCGGTACGCGCGCTGGAGCGCGTGTGGCCGGCGCAGCGCGTGGTGGGGGCATTGGCGGCTGCGTACGGTGTCGGTGCGGTGGCGTTCGCAGCGTACGGGCGGGCGAGATTGCGGCAGGCCCGAGCCGCGTCGCGGGAGGCAGTCACATGTTCGCTGGACGCGGTGGGGCAGGTGGCGGACGAACTGAGCAGTGACTGACGGGGCTGACGAATCCTGCCCGCGTTGTCCACCCGACGGTATTTCCGTAAGGAGGCCACGTGCCTGTTCGCGGACGGTCGCATCCCGCCACGGATCGGCGCTGGGGTGGGCGATGAGCAGGGCCGTGACCCGGACCGCAGCCTGGTTCTCGCGAACATTGCGTACACAGAACGGTTGGTAAAGTCCCTCACCCTCATCCCTGGCGGGAGCGCCTCGGCAAAGGTCACGGCCGGACGCAGCCCGTTCCCCGGTGATCAGTGCGATGCCGCTTCCACGCCACCACGTCACAGACCCGCAGCACGCTGACCGTTTCGGGGAGCCCGGCGGCCTGCCGCAGTGCCACCGGCTCGCGGTGGAGGGGGTCGTCGTCGGCGCGCGGCGTTGCGTGCAGGGCGAGTCAAAACGACGGCGGTCGGCCGACGGCGCAGCGGACGACGATGCTCGAACGACTACCTGTGAAAGACACGGCCCCTGGCGGCAGATCGATGCCGAAGTAGCACCGCAGTTCCGCAACGGCCTGAGGGCCGGGATATGAGGGCGCGCAGCCGTTCCGCGAACGGATGGGGGAAGGTCAGCTGAGGACATCAACGGCTCTGGTCCTGGGCGGGGTTGATGGGCCGGGAACTGCTCGGTGGCTATGCCTGTCGGATGGCTCGCGGTCGTGCCGGTTCGGCGGCGACCGACCGCTGGACCGTTCTCACCGGAGACGGTGCCGGAGGTCGTGGGGGCACGCCGGGCGCGGAGTGGCCAGTCCGTTCGTGAGGCGTAGACCCTCTTGCGGGAAAACGGTGAAGGGTGACGCATGTCCGGCAGCGGCGGCGCTCTTGCTGTCCGAATGCGGCTGGGTGGGATCAGCCGGGAATTTGGTTTGCCCTTGAACTGACCGCGTAGGCCGATTGAGTGACGTGAAGCAACATGGGTGACAGAAAGTCTGCGAAGTTCATCTGTGCGCAGCATTATCGATCGTAATCGGTCGGTTGCCGATCTCCGGCAGCCGGTCGGAAGTCGGTAGGCGGAATCCTCGCGCCGGGTCGGTGCCGGCACTTCGAGGGCAGCGGGGTCCAGCATCCCGGTGCATGATTCCTCGGTGGCGGCACACCCATCGCAGGCAGTTGCCGACGACGGGAGCAGTCACCGGGACCTGCTCAACTTGTTTGTCCGAAAGCGGATCGACGACTCGGGTGTCAGCTGAGGCGTCTCGAAGACGTAGCTGCCCTCTCTCCTGCCCGGCCGGGCCTGCGCGGGCGAGGCCGAAGGGTCGCCGGTACATCCAGGAAATGAGAATCGGCATGTCCCAACAATTCGGTCGGACCCGCTGGAAGCGATTCGCCTTCTTTCTGGTGCCGAGCATCGCGGCCGCCGCGGCCACGGCCATCGGCTTGGCCCAAGGAGCACTCGCCGCGTCCTTCTTTATCTCCGGGAAGGAGTTCAAGATCTCCGCCGACTCGCTGACCGGAGAGGGATTCAGCCTGTACGGCACGGTGGACGTGACGCGGAAACGCACCCCTGTGCCGGTCGTGGTAGCAGGGTTCAAGTCCGCAACGATCCAAGGGCTCTGTCAGTCCGTTGTCGTCCCGGTCCCGGTACTTGGTCCCTACACGTTGACCGTCACCGGTGGTCGCCGGCCGACCACCGCGAAAAACCTCTTCATCGACATGGCCACGCTGGAGGCCGACCAGGCGAACTTCCGGCGTATCGATATCGGGATCGCCGCCGGGTCGCTCACAGTGGGCGAGGTCAGCCCTGGTGACCGGGACTCACGGTTCTTCGACCCGAACGGCTTCGCGCAGCAGGCCAGGTCGGCCACCCTGACCGACCTGCGGCTAACCGCGGTCGCGACCTCGGCCGGCACCTTCGACGTGCCCGGCCTGAAATTGTCGCTCGACAAGGGCAAGGACGAGTGCTTCTGATCCGCCCTTCGGTTCCTGAACGCCGCACAGATCCGCAACGGCCGACAGCGCAGGCGTCGGCCCGGCGCTGACGGCCCGGCACGCGCCGGCGGGGGGCGCCCATCCTCTCCATCGACTTCCACCACCTGCTCACCCCTCAGGGAGCTGCCACGTGAACGCGACCATGTACGCACGGTCCGGGCTACGCGACGCGATCGCCCCGGCGAGAAGGAGATTCCGGGCCTGGCGCGGCACCCGCCCTTTCTGGGCCGGTCTGCTGACCCTCTCCGCCGGCCTCCCCATCATCTACTTCCCCTACACCCACCTCAGCTTCGGCGGCTTCACCCTGGCGCTGTCCACCACCGCCGGCGCAGGGTCACTGCTCATCGGGACCCTGCTCATCGTGCTGGGCGTCACGCTCTGGCTCCAGCACCAGGTGCGGATCTTCGCTGGGGTCGCGGCGATCCTGCTCACCCTGGTCTCTCTCCCCGTCGCCAACTTCGGTGGCTTCCTTCTCGGTCTGCTGCCTGGGCTGATCGGTGGCTCACTGGCCTGCGCGTGGGCTCCACCGAGCGCCATTGCGGAGCCCCGGACGGTTGCGGCCGACCCCGACGACGGGATTGCGGTGCCGGAAGCGGCAGCACAGAGTGCGGTTCCCGCAAGGCGTACGAAGTGACGAATGACGACACCCGGACGGGCCAAGCCGAGCGCACGCCGACCGTGAAGTCGATCCGCCCGGGCTGCACCCCGTACTCCTTGCTGAAGGCAGGCATACGCGACCGGTCGTATCGGGCGGTCGGCGGCGTGCTGGCGCTGGCCGCCCTACCGCCGGCGCTGCTCATGACCGCGGCGGTCTCTCCGGCATTGGTGTCGGCCGCCGATCGCGCGGCCCTATATGTCACCCTCGCAGCCCCGGCCATTTCCGTCGGCGAGCGCTGGGAAGCTTCCTGCGACCCCGCGAACGGGACCCCGCCAGCCGCTGCGTGCAGTTCGGCACCGTCAGCCGCTGCCGTGGTGACAGGCACGGCCCCCCAGCGCCGCGCTCCCACCACGTCGCCGGGCGCCGGCGGCCTCGCCAGACCCGTCGGTCTCCACTCGCCGATGGACGAGGCGGCGGCTCGGATGCCCGGCGTCCCCTGGACTCTGCACTCCAGCAGGCTCGTCCTGCGCAACAGCGTCTTCCGCGGGGTGGTGACCGTGGAGACGGTGGCCGGGCCCAAGCGGGTGCTGAAGTTCACCGCCCGGTCCGTGGACATCGATGACCTCGACGTGAGGGTGAACCAGGGCAGTGGGACCTCGCATCTGCAGGCCGAGCCCGGCACCACCTCCACCATTGCCGGCGAAACGGTGACGATGTACACGGAGAGGCTGACCGGCATCATCACGGGCCTGGAGGGCAGCCCCCTCCCGAGCGACCGCAGCGTCATGCTCACACCGGACAGCCTCCCGCCGTGGCTTTTCGACCCGGTCGCGGCAGCACCGATCTCATCGATGCGGACACTCACTTTCCAGGAGGTGACCGTTTCCCAGGCAGGTCAGTCCGGCGGTGATCTGACGATTCCGGGCCTGCGTCTCCACGAAGCGGGGAGCTGACCGCCGCACCGGGGTCATGCACGGTGGCCACCTGCTGCAGTCTCCACGGGCCGCCTGCTCCTCCAGGCTCCCCGCGGACGAGCGCACGGCCCGCATCGGCCGCAGACGAGGTGTTCGATGTCCGGCGGCAAGCGAGCGGCCTGTTTCGCTGCGGAGGTCTCTGTCGGCGGGGTCGCATCGAGGTCGCAACTGGCCACGCTGCCCGTCGGGTTCGGGCTTCGACGGCCACGCTGACCGTCTCCGGCGATGGGTGCGTCGTCGGCGCATGACCGCGTCGGCTCGGGCGGTGTCCACCGGTGGGGATCGGCCACGGCGACCGACCGGACGGCTGCTTCACGTACGGCTCGGCACCGAACACGTCATCGCTGGTGGCAGCACCTGGATCCGTCGACGGCCGCAGGGAGGACCAGCCGGAGACCGGACGCGGTGCCCTGCACTGTGAGCCGTCAGTCGAGTCCGGCCACGAGATGGAAGCCCCAGGCAGGAGGGGAAGTCGACCTCGTCCCAGGGAGGCCGGTCCGGTGCTCGGGTACGGGGCAACCCACAGCTGGCCGAAAGCCGAGCCATCGCTCCGTCCGAGCCGGGTAGACGGGGGCGTGCGAGACGCAAGTTTCGGTACTTCTCAGGAAGTGAGGCATACGTGATACGGGTGCTGTTGGTGCACGACATATGGCTGATGCGATCGGCCCTTACTGCACTGTTGGAACCTGCGGACGACATCGAGGCGTCATCCGCGTGTTGGGAGAAGGCACCGACCCAGGCCCGCTCGCTACTGCCCGACCTTTGCGTTGTGGACGCGGACTGTCCGGGGTCCTCGCGATTACCGGACCACCCCACCGGGCAGTGCGAGCTGCTCGTCCTGGCCACCTCGTGCAGACCCGGCGTTCTGCGACGTGCCGCCCAGGCCAAGGCTCTGGGCTTCGTGAACAAGGACGCTTCGCCCGCCCAGTTGCTGAACGCGATCAGGCTGGTGGCAGCGGGGAAACGATACGTCGACGCCTCTCTCGCCCCGGACCTTGTCCAGGCGGCCGACATGTCACTGACTCCCCGTGAATTGAGCGTGCTGGCGCTCGCTTCGGACGGCGCTACCGTCCCTGAGACCGCCGGCACTCTGCAACTGAGCAAGGGGACCGTGCGGAACTACATGTCCGCAATCATCCGCAAGACCAACGCCCGTAACTGGACTGACGCAATCCGTATTTCGCAGGGGGCGGGTTGGGTGTAGACGGGCCGTCTCAGATCCTCTCGGCGTGCCACTGTCCCACCAGGTCACGGTAGAGCGGCGACTGGTCGAGCAGTTCCTGATGATTCCCGCAGGTGGCGTTGAGGCCGTCGAGCACCAGGATCCGGTCGGCGCGCCGAGCCGAACTGATCCGGTGGGCAACCACGATCAGTGTCCCGGGCCGCAGGGCGAAGGCCCGTTCGGCCCGGGCCTCGGCCGCCGGATCGAGGTGGCAGGTCGCCTCGTCCAGGATGACGAGCGGCGCGGGGGAGAGATGCGCCCGGCCCAGCGCGATGAGCTGCCTTTCGCCCTGCGACAGGGCCGCGGGATCGACCTGCGCGTCGAACCCGCCGAGCCTGCCCACCAGGGGTCCGAGACCGACCGCTTCCGACGAGGCGTTCACCGCCGACCGCGACGCTCCGTCCGGGCACAGGTAGAGCAGGTTCTCGTACAGACTGCCGGTGAAGACATAGGCCTGCTGCGGGATGAGCACGCGCAGTCGGGAGGGGTCGTCATTGGCGTGCAGGAGCGCCGGCCGGTCGTCGAGCCGTACCTCGCCCATGTCCGGTTCGAGCAGGCCGGCCAGCAGACAGGTCAGCGTCGACTTGCCGATTCCGCTGGGCCCCACCACCGTGAGGTGCTCACCCGGCTCGATCGTCAGGTTGAGGCCGCGCAGCACGGGTTGCGCCGCCGGACCGTAGGCGAACGTCACCGCACGCAGTTCGACCCGCGGCGCCCCGGGGTGTCCCGCCGCCGTCGCCGGCCGCTCGCGGGTGCCCGCGGGCACCGGGACGGTCGGGCTGGGGTCGGGTCCGGGGGACAGCCGGCCGAGGACCACGAGCAGCCTGGTGCCGGCCGCGCCCAGCGCGTTCATCAGGTTGTGCAGAGCGGGCAGCAGGGCCTGGGTCAGATACGTCAACGCGCCGAGCAGGGCGCCCGCCGTGACGCCCTGGCGCAGCAGCCAGGGTGCGCCGATCAGGAGCAGGACCACCGGGAGGTGCCCGGCGACGCCGAGTGACAGGGAGCGGGCACTCGCCCACCGGGCCAGGGACCGTGCCGACTTGGCCTCCTGCTCGATCAGCGCGTGCGCTTGCGCCGCGACGGGTGTCCCCGCACCGCAGGCCACCACGTCGCGCAGACCCTGGGCCATCGAGCCGAACTGCGCCGACAGGGCCTCGTCGGCACAGAGGAAGTCGCGTTGCCGGGCGGCCATCGGCGCCAGCGTGGCCAGAAAGAGCAGCAGCCCCGTCAGCAGCGGTGGCGCCACGACGACCAGCAGTGCGGGAGCGAGCGCGGCAAGCCCGAAAAGTGCCCCGACCGAGGTGAAGACGAAGGAACGGGCCACGAGCACCAGCCCCGCGAAGCTGTCCCGTGCGATCTCCGTCTGGTTGGTCAGCCGGGAGACCACCGCGCTGTCAGCGGCGTGCGCCGGTTCGGCCAGCGCCTGGTCCAGCGACCGTGTCACCACCCGGCGTACCAGGCCGTCCCGCAGCGGTTCCACGAGGTCGGCGAGTCCTCGGAAGACACCGCCGGTGGCCAGACCGCCGATGACGATGGCCAGCGCGGCCACTGCCAGCCACGCCAGGCCGGCGCCGGTACGGCCGACGAGGAAGCCCCGGTCCAGCGCCATCGCCACGCCGTAGCCGCCGAGGAAGGTATGGGCCGATTCCAGCAGGGACCAGCCACTGAGCTTCAGCAGCACGCGTTTGCGGCGGCCGAGGAAGCGCAAGGCCTGCGGCAGGAGCGGTGAGCCCGTGATCGTCATCAACTCCCGCCGGTGTCCTGACCGGTGTCCGCGAACACGGCCCGGTAGTCGGGCTCCTCCCACAGGCGTTCGTGCGGGCCCACCGCGCGTACGAGGCCGTCCTCGACCCATGCGACCAGGTCGGCACGAGCCGCCGAGGAGACACGGTGAGCGATCAGCAGCCGGGTGCCCGTCCGGACGTCGTGTACGAGTGCCCGGCCGACGTCGAGTTCGGTGACGCTGTCGAGGCTGGAGGTGGCGTCGTCGAGGACCAGCAATCGGCCGGCGTGGGCGAAGGCCCTTGCCAGTCCGAGGCGTTGCAGTTCTCCACCCGACAGGGGGGCACCGGCCAGCGGCGCCTCGTATCCGCCGGGCAGGAGCCGGACGAAGGTGTCGGCCCCCGCCGCCCGGGCCGCGGCCGCGATCTCGCGGACGGAGGGCTCGTACGGTCCGAATGCGATGGCCGCGCCGACCGTTTCGCCGAACAGCACCGGCCGTTCGAAGGCGTAACCGACCTCCCGGCGCAGCTCCGAGGGATCGGCCTCGGTCAGCGGTACGCCGTCCAGCAGCACCACCCCCTCGTCGGGGTCGGCCAGCCGTCCGGCGACGGCGGCGAGAGTGGACTTGCCCGCGCCGGAGCGCCCGACGACGGCCAGCGTCGTGCCCCCGGGCACGACCAGATCGACCCCGCGCAGCACGGAAGCGCCGCCGCGGCTGACGGTGACCGCCCGCAGTTCGACGCGCCCGGGACCGTCGGCGGGCAGAGGACGCGTCCCGTGGCGTACGGCGGGAAGGCCGAGCAGTTCGGCGATGCGGCGGGCCGCGGCGCGGCTGCGCAGCAGGGAGTTGAGCTGTCCGACCACCGCGCCCAGGCCGGCGGCGAGGGCGGCATAGCGGGCGGCTGCCAGCAGGTCGCCCACGGACAGGCTTCCACCGACCAGCCGCACCCCGCCGACGGCGAGGACGACGGTGGTCAGCAGGGGCACCAGAATCCCGCTGCCGACCGACGCGCGCCCGTAGACCTGCCACATGCGCCGCCCCTGCGCACCCAGTTCGGGAAGCGGCGCCAGCACGCGGGCGAGTTCACGCTCGGCGCTCCCCGCGGCGGCGACGGTACGTGCGCCACCGAGGGCCTCGAGGAGGCGGCCGGCGATGTTCGCCTGCACGCGTTGGTACTGGGAGATGCTGTCGGAGGAGCCCTGGGCGAAGGCCCGCAACAACAGGGCCAGCAGGGGGATCCCCGCGAGGAAGACAAGGGCCAGCCAGAGGTCGATGAGGGCCAGGTAGACCAGAGCGCCGACCGGGACGAGGAGCGAGGCCAGACCGATGGCCGCCGTGCTGGGCGCGGTGCCCGCCTCCGCGGCGTTGCCGGTCAGCCGGGTCACCAGGTCACCCGGGCTGAAGCGGTCGGCGGCACGGTGCGGCGCGAGGGAGAGGAGGTGGTCGGCTCCGCGGCGGCGCAGCCAGGCGGTGCTGCGGGCGCTGTTCGCGCCGCCGGCCAGCGCCTCCAAGGCGTCGAAAAGGACCTCGGCGGCGACCAGCGCAGCGCACAGAACGACGGCTCGCCGCACCCCCGCGGCTTCTTCCAGCAGCAGGTCGAGCGTGTGCCCGAGCGCGGCAGGCAGGGCGACGGCCGCGGCGGCAGATGCCGCGCTGAACAGGAAGACGGCGAATGTGTGGCCCGCACTGTGCCGTACCGCACCGGCCAGGATGCCTGAAGCTCCGGCGAGGGGTACGAATTCCGTGGCGTTGTGGAGTGTTCCGGGGCGGGGCGTCGGGGCCATACGGGTGCAGTCCTCGCCTCCGTCGGAGAGATGCGGGGCAGGCGCACCGCGGTCCCGGGCGATGTCGTCGCTCGGGACCGCGGCGCCGATGTCACCACAGGGCCGAAGTCCTGTGGCAACCCGGGTCAGTTACAGGTGGTGACGCTCAGGCTGCTGTCGCCGCAGAGCAGCAGGCTGGCGCGGCTGCCGCCCGTCGCGAGCTCGCCGGTGGCCTCGGTCTTGGGGGTTTCCATCGTCTGCAGGTCGAGAAGTGTCATGGTGTTGTTCCTCTCCTTCATGGGGACGGATTTTCTTGCTCAGGTCCCCCCGAACGGGGGGACCGGTTTCAGGGCCGCCGTGGCGGCGGGAGGAAGGGCAGGTGCACGGGCTTGTCGTGCAGCGCGCTGCCCAGCGCGAGCAGGCAGCCGGCTGTGCCGGTGCTGAGGTCCATGGACAGGCGCATCATCTGCTCGCCGGCGAAGGCGAGATGCCCCTGGTAGGGGATCGCGCCCCACGAGAGTGAGTCGATCTGACGGCGCAGATCGGCGGCGTGCGTGCCCGGGCCTCCGGTGGTGGTGCGGCTCAAGTGCAGCACCATGCCCGCGGCGCCGCGGAACAGGCCGGGCTGGGCATAGAACTTGGCCTGCGCCGCCTGCACGATCTCGCCCCTGGCCTTCTCGAACTCTTCGTCGGCGCGGTGGACGAGGTAGTCGTCGAGCACCATGCCGATGCCGACGCTGCCGGCGCCGAGGTAGGGCATCGTCCGCCAGCCCTCGTCGACCTGAAGGGCTCCGCCCACGCCTCGTAGACAACGGGCCAGGTCGCGGCGCAGCGCCTCAGCGGCCAGGTCCAGCAAGGCGTGGTCACCGGTCGCCTCGTACAGGCGCAGGTGGAGCAGCGCCGTTCCGGTGGCTCCGTGGAGGAGTCCGGCCCGTGGATCCCCGGCGCCGGCCGTCCCGGACGAGGGAGCGCCGGCCTTGTCGGCTGCCAGCCCGGCGCACTGGAGCGCTTTGTCGCGCAGGGCGCTCTCGCCCGTGGAGGTGGCCAGGGAGTCGAGGGCCAGGCCGAGTCCGGCCAGTCCACTGTGCAGATCGGGGGCTATGTCCTGCCAGTTCTGGGAGGTGATCGTGTCGATGAGGTCCAGGGCGCGTTGGCGGTGCCCGAGCCGGTCGAGGACCCAGGCGATGCCGGACAGACCGTCGTAGAAACCGAGTGGGCTGCCGGAAGCGGGGGTCTTCGCGGCTCTCAACAGCCATTCTTCTGCTTCCGGAGCCGGTTCGGCGCCGGTCTCGGCCAGGGCGTAAAGGACACCGGCCGCTCCGTAGGCGAAATTCGCGCCGCCGCCGGCCGTAGCGAATTGGGCTATGTCTCCGGGGAAGAGACGGTCCTCCCGCTCCGGAGAGGCGGAGGCCAGGATGGCCCGGACCATCGAATCGCGGCTCCGCGGCCAGTCGGCGAGCTCCACGGGTAGGTAGGGGTCCGTCCCGCCTCGGGGCGGACCCTCCGGTATCCGCGTGGAGCGATGGCCGCGCAGGATCTCGTCGACCGCTTCCTGGAGAAAGTCGCGGGGTACCGGGAACTGCTGGGCGGCGATCTCCGCCAGATGCGCGGCTTTCGCCCGGTCTACGGCGAACAGACTGGTGAGGGGCAGGAACAGGGCTATGCGCAGGCACGCCAGGGCGTACCGGTCGACGTCGAAGCCCCTGCGGTCGGCAGGTGCGACGAACCCCGGATTGGCAATCACCTGACGCCGGTTCACGTCGTCGACCGCGGACGCCTCGAAGTCCAGCAGCACCACGGAGCTTTCGTCCTCGGACAGCATGATGTTGAAAAGGTGCAGATCGTTGAAAGCTACGCCCCGCGCGTGGATCGCCGATACGGCGTCCTCCACCAGGCGGTGCACCCGCATGGCCCACTGGGTGTACTCGGCGAGCCGCTCCGGGCTGGGGTCCGCTTCGATCAGCGGGTGCCGGTGCGCGAAGATGCTGTTGAGCGGGCGGCCCTCGATGAACTCCATGACGAGGAAGGAGTGGTCGCCCAGGGTGAACCAGTCGCGCACCTCGGGAGTGCAGCGCAGGCCGGAAAGCCGCCGCAGCGCATCCCTCTCGCGCTCCAGCCGGGTCACCGCGTCGGCCTCGTCCGCGGCCAGGCCGGCGTGTGGCCGGGCCTCCTTCAACACCACTTGCTCATCGGTACGCAGGTCCCGGCCGACGAACACGCCGCCGCCGTTGGAGAAATGGAGCGCGCGCTCGAACCGGTACGGGATGCCGGTCAGCGTGGTGGCGGAGCGGGCGGTCAGGTGCGGTTCCAGAAACTCGGGGAGAGTGACCCAGTCCGGGGGGTGGAACGTCGGCTCCCTCCGGTCGGGAACAAGCCGTCCCTTGTCGTCCTCGACCGCGGGGCGCAGCTCACCCTGGTCGTCATAGCAGTGCCGCTCCGTGAAGCTGCCGTAGCGCACATGGACCGGCCCCGCGCCCCAGCGTAAGTCGCTGAGTATGTACGGACCGGGCTCGCCCGCGAGCAGACGGTCCAGGTCTTCCGCGATGGTGCGGCACTGGTCGTCGTCGGCGGGGTAGACGGTGAGGAACTTTCCGCTTGCGGCGCGGTCGGCGTATTTGGCGTTGCGGGTGTGCAGCAGGTACCGGCTCGGCATGCACTTGAAGGCGATGGATCGAGGGACGCAGTAGTCCCAGACCTGTGCGAGCACCTTCTCCGCGTTGTCCAGGCAGGCGGAGATGTGGATCTTCCATCCCTGGCTGGGGAGTGCACTGTCGAGCGGTCGGAACGCCAGCCAGTCGCCCGACCGGTGGCGCTGCCAGCCGTCCGGAAGCTCGCGCCGCACGGCCTCGTAGAGAGCGGCGGAACCGCTGCCTTCCTCGTGCGACCGGTGCGGAGCGTCGTAGAACTGCCGGTTCGCGTCGCAGAAGACGGCGTACCCCTTGTTCATCGCACTCCTTCGGCCGGTGTCGTTGAGACGTTTTCACGGCGTCGGCGCCTGCGACAGTCGCGTTTGTCATGAACCACCCGTGAAGAAATGCACGGATAGCAGACAGGTGCTGCGCGGCCGGAGCGCGCCCGGCAACGACGCGCGTTTGAGGCGATCGAGGACGAGCCGGCGGTGATCCACCGCAACCCCTGTCGCGGATCCGGGGCGCGGCGAAGCCCTCCGCGGACTGCGGGTGCTCGGGGGCGAGGCCGAGGATTCCGTCGGCGGTGCAGCCGCTACGGGCGACTGCGAGCAGCGGGATGCCCCCGTCTGCGCCGGGGTGGGTTCCCCGCGTCGGAGTCGGTGAACAGAGCCCGGGGCGGAGGGTTGGCGGCCAGGACGTCCGTACGGCTGCCTAACCTCGATCTTTCGTGACGGTCCGTCGGTTTCTCCGGCGGGCCGTTTCGGCTTGTCGGGCCGGTGACGGGCAGGCCGGTGGCCCGGCTGTCGCATCGGGGTGGGCGCCGGGTTCCACGGTTCCGGTGGGATGGTTCAAGTTCGTCGAGATGGGTCGTTGTACTGGTCAGCCGGGGTTCGGTAGGGCTTCGAGCCGCTGGATCGCGCTGGTGATCACGTCGGTCCAGGGCCAGTGACGGGCGAATCTCAGGTGCCGGCGGCGGGCGGTGGTGACGAGCTGGGCGGCGGCGGAGAACAGTCGTAGCCGCAGGCGGCGGGGCTCCCAGAGCCGGGGTTGGCCGGTCAGTGCGAGCATCGGCAGCCAGGCCAGCAGGTCGAGGGCGAGCTGGACGATCTCCAGCCAGATCCGGTTCTGCGCGGCGTCGTGAAGGGGCAGGTTGCGCAGGCCGGTGGCGCGCGCATTGCGGATACGGTCCTCGGCCCGGGCTCGCTGGCGGTGCCGTAGTTCGAGTACGGCGATCGGGGCGTCGGTGGTGTTGGTGGCGAAGCAGGTCAGCCGCAGTCCGTCGGCGTCGGTGAAACGCAACTGGGCGCCTGGGTGGGGACGTTCCTTGCGGACGATCAGCCGCATCCCCCTCGGCCAGCCCTTCAGGACGTCACCGTCGAGTTCGGCGGTCCAGGCGCCTTCGCGGATCTCGCCACCCGGTTCGACGGCGGGCGTCCAGGCGGAGGCGGGAACCTTCAGGACGGCCTGGTGGATGGCTTCGGTGATGGTCATCCCGACCGAGTACGACAGCCACCTCCCGCGTTTCGCGAGCCAGGCCACGAACTCGTGGGTGCCGCCCCCGGAGTCGGTGCGGATCAAGGTGGAGCGACCTCGTCGATATCGCTTGGGAAGCTGGGCCAGGGCCAGTTGGGTGGCGGTGATGTGATCGGCGGCGGTGTTGCTCCCCGCGTTCCCGGGCCGCAACAGCGCGGCCACCGGCTCTCCGGTGCCGCTGCGTCCATGGTCGACGAAGCCCATCAGTGGATGATGTCCGTAAGTCTTCTTCCAGGTCGCGGCCGCGTCCTGCTTGTCGGAGTGGGCCAGGACCAGCACGCCGTCCAGGTCCACAATCACCTGACCTGCGGCGTCGGGCGCCGCCTTCCCGGCCAGCTTCCAGACGTGCTCGCGTACTTCGGCCCGAGCGGCCCGGATCGCGGTCAGAGTCTTCGGGCCGGCTGCGGCGAGGGTGTCGATGAGCCGGGAGACGGTCGGGTCGGAGGCCACCGGCCCGAACACAGCCGGCTCGGACCGCAGCATGCCTACGTCGGCCAGGCAGTCCCCGCCCAGCGCGACCGCGAGCGCCATATCCAGCAGGATCTTCCCCGGATCGTGCACCGCCCGAGGACGCCGCCACGGCGCGAGCGCCGCAGATATCGCTCCGTCCAGGCCGGTCTTGCGGACCGTCTCGACCAGCAGCACACCACCGGCCTGCGAGACCACACCGCGACCACCGCCCTCGACACGGACACGCGGGTAGGACCCGATACTCTCCTTCACCTGAGGAGTGTTTCTTTCATGCGACGACCTGGACCCTAGACAAGTCTCATCGTTGCAGGTCAGGAGCACTCTTCGCGTTTCTGATCACCCATCGGACGCCCGGCCACGCGAACGCGCGAGGCGAGTAAGAACGGGAGCTGTCCGACGGCAGATGCTTTCCTGGGCTCGTCGGGCCGGGAGAGGGAGAACAAGCCCATACAGCGCAGCCCTTTCCCACCTCTATGCATGCCGCCAGCTGTCGTCCGCCTGAATCTCTCGCACCGGAGTGAGGGTGTGGAGAGTATCGCCGGGAGCCCATGCGCAACCCCGGATGCCCTGTCGTGACCTGCCAACCTCCTGATCACCAGTCCGAACGACTGACTGTTGCGGTCTGTCTCGCCAAGGTGCGCGGCGAATCACCACAGGTCGGGTTGAGTGGCGGCTGTGTGGCCGGCCCGGCGCCATCCGTACCAGGCGGCTGTCCGGACGAGATCGAAAGGAGCCGCTCATGGAAGGTGTACCGCCGGATGCCTGGAAATGGGAAGTCGACCGTACGTCCGACCCGAGGCGCGAGCCCGGGCCGATCAACCTGCAGCGGTATGCGTTCGTACCGGCTTACGCCGGGATCGCCACGCTGTTCGGGTTGCCGCTGTGCCTCAATCCGGACGACCTGCGTGCTGGCCACGTCGATGTGGCCGTACTGGGAGCGCCGGTGGACATGTCCGCCGGCCACCGGGGGGCGGCCTACGGGCCGCGTGCGATCCGGGCAGACGAGCGGATTTTGCCCCACACTCCGCAGATGCTGGTCAATCCCAGCACCCGTATCAAGCCGTTCGAGGAGTTGACGGTAGTCGACTACGGCGATGCCGCGGTGGACCCTTTCAGTATCGACAACTCCATGGAACCGATCCGCGCTCTGGTTCGCGAGATCGCCGGAACGGGCGCGATCCCGATCGTGCTCGGTGGGGACCACTCAATCCTGTGGCCGGACGCCGCGGCCGTGGCCGACGTGTACGGGGCGGGCAAGATCGGCGTGATCCACTTCGACGCCCATCCGGACTGCTCCCACGACCTGCTCGGCCATCCCGCCTCGCACGCCACACCGATCCGCCGCCTGATCGAGGACGAACATGTCCCCGGACGCAACTTCATCCAGATCGGCCTGCGCAGCGCGATCGCGCCCGACGATGAACTGTTCGACTGGATGCGCGAGCACGGACTGCGGGCGCACTTCGTGGCCGAAATCGACCGACGCGGCTTCGACGTTGTCCTCCAACAAGCTATCGACGAGGCGCTGGACGGACCGGAGTATCTGTTCGTATCCCTGGACATTGACGTGCTGGACCCGGCCTTCGCGCCCGGGACCGGCACACCCGAGCCACCCGGCCTAACCAACCGCGAACTGCTGCCTGCCATCCGCCGGATCTGTCACGAGACGCCAGTCGTGGGCATGGATATCGTCGAGGTCGCACCCCACCTCGATCCCGGCTACACCACCACAATGAACGCCCGGCGGGCCATCTTCGAGGCGCTGACCGGGATCGCCATGCGTCGCAAAGGTCTTCCCGGTCCCTCGTATCTGGACCCGGCGGTCGCCGGACCGCCGCCCGGGCAGCAGACATAGCCATCACCGCGAACGGCAAGCTGATGGTGGAACAGCCCCCGCGCTAGCTCCCGCGCTCTTGACCTTCCGGCCGAGCTGAGAGCGCTTCAACGCGCTCTCCATCGCGGTTCCCGGCCACGTTGACCAGCACGTAGGCGCTGACGCTCTCGGCGTCAGGATCACGGCTCATCCCCGCTCACGGCACGGGCAGACGGGTACAACCCGATACGCTTCTTCACCTGAGAAGTGCTTCTCCCCAAACGACGTTTCAGGGTCCCAAACAAGTTTATCGTCCCAGGTCAGAGACAGTCCTCGCGTTTACGGCCCACCACCGGACAACTAGCCTCGTGAAAGCCCGAGGCTAATGACCATCGCCGGGTCTCGGTGAGCCTCTCCGGTACCCGGTACAGCCCGGGCCGGACCCGCTGCGGAGGCATCGCGCGGCGCCCGCCCCGGGTGGGCCCGGCCACGGCGAGGAGGCCGCGCTCGGTGTCGTTGAGACGCAGGGCGCGGGCGAGGGCGTCCAGTACGGCCTCGGAGGCGTTCACGGCGCGGCCGCGCTCCAGGCGTACGTAGTAGTCGACACTCACCCGGCGAGCTGGGCGACCTCCTCCCGGCGCGGTCCCGGCACCCGGCGCTGGCCCGGCTGCGGGGCCAGCTCGGCTTCCGAGTGGCGGGCACCATCTGTGAGGGGCACCGCCAGGCCGCCGGCCGACCCGACCCCGGGTGCGGGCGGGCCGCTTTACCGGGTCCGAGGAGGCGCTGCCGGTGGTTGGCTGAAGGAGTCCCTGCCTGGGCATCCGCCCTTGGCCCGCGGGCCAAGGCGCGGAAGAGAGAGGTAGTCCCATGACTGAGTCAACGCCCGTCAGCACCCCGTTCGACGCCCAATCGACGGCCGTCGGGGTCGTGGCCGGCGTCGACCTCACCGGCCGCCGAGCCATCGTGACCGGCGCGGCCTCCGTATAGGCACCGAGACCGCCCGCGCGCTTGCCGGCGCGAACGCCGAGGTCACCCTGGCGGTGCGCAACCTCGACGCCGGACAGCGCACCACCGCGGACAACAGTTGGACCACCTCAGCAAGATCACTGCCGAGACCCTCATTGTGGCTGGCGGTCCACGCAGTCACGGGTCACAGGAGGGCGTCGCTGAGCCGGCCCGTCGTGTTCCTCGCGGGCGCGTCGTCAGCATTCCGGCCGGGCACCTGATCCACAGCGCCGAGCCGGGGGCGTTTGCGGAGGTGGCCCTGGCGTTCTTGCGGCCGTATGGGACGTCTGTCGGCGGCTGTCTTCTCGTAATAGTGGCGACGAAAGCCGAAGGCGCATTCTACTGCTCACCGCGCGCCCCGTCGCGACACACCTGAGCCCGGGCAGGAGCCAATCGCGCAATGGCGAACGAGAGTTGCGCATGGTGCCGTGTCGGCTCCTGCGGGCCTGGCATTGATGTGTCCCGTTTGACTTCCATGTGTGCTTATGTCTACTTTAGATTTGGATTAGAAGAAGTATTCGTCTTCATTCTCGACAAGAAGACGAACAAATCTCAACATCGCGATCGACGACCACTTGGTCGTTGGTTGTCCGACGGACGGATGCCCCGCCGCGGGGTTTGCTGCACTCAGCAGTCCCGGTGGGCCCGATGCCGCGCATTCAGCGTGTGAGTCGGCGATGGCGATTCCCGTCATGGTGATAGTCCCGCCATGAGAACGGCAATTCCTGCCATATTCAAGGCCGATGTACCGGACCCTTTCGCGAACGCATCAGTGTCTCACTGGTGTTGGTGTCATCGCGTCGTGCAGGGCTCGGACCCGTCTACGCCTCCGGAAAGGGAAGCACCATGCGGGTAACGACATCCAGGTTTTTCCAGCTGTTCGCCAGCCTGTGCGCTGTTGTGGCCCTGGCCTTTGGCGGAGCTGGCGTCGCCAGTGCCACCAGCACGTCCCACTCGTCCAACTCGTCTGCGCCCTACTATTGCGACTACTACTGGGGCATAGGCTACGTCTGCTTCTTCGACCACCACCGCGGCTTCGACCGGGGCTTCGATCGGGGCTTTGACCGCGGCTTTGACCGCGGCTTCGATCGCGGCTTCGACCGCCGCTGAGGCTTGAAGGTTGACGGCGAACCAGCCTGGCAAAGCCAGTTGGTCTCCCCCGGTAGTCCCGCGTCCCCCCGTAGTCCCGCGTCGCGACAGCTGCGCGGGACTACCTGTGCTGCTCGCCCAGGCGCTGTCCGGCGCGCGGACCACCTGAACGCGCACGCGTAAGGACTCTCCGGCCGGCGGGTCGCGGGGAACGTCGTCGGGGCGCGTCCGTTCTCGCTCCGTAGGTCGTGCGTGAGGTTGGCGGGATCACCGGCAAGCCATCGACCGACGCTGGCCCGCGGCGGGGGCGTTGACCACAGTGCCGCCTGGCGAGGGCGGTGGATGTGCAGGATCGTGACGCGCTGAACTCGCCCTGCACGGGGTCCGGATGGAGGTTCCCTCCCCTACGGCGACCGGGCAGCGCGTGACCGAGCGACGATGAACACGTCCTCGTCGGCGGTGCCAACGCCGCGCTCCCCGCCAACCCCGACAGCCCCTACTTCGTGCGCGACGGCCAGGTCTGGCTCGGCGTCGAGGCGGGGCCACCCAAGACACCGGGCGCTCCATGCCCCCAGCACACCGGCCGAAGTTGTACAACCAAAACCGGCGGCACCCGTACGAGCAAATCGCCCGTCTGTACGGCGCGCCGTCATGCTCGTCACCACCGTCGTGCAGTCCTGCATCCGCTGTGCCGGCCCCGCAGCGGCGATGACCAGCGGCGGGGGAGCGGGCGGGGAACCAGCGCGTCTGCGGCACAGATTTCGCTCAAGAGCCACCGGCGCGGTACGCACCGCGGCGGGGCTGTCCGGCGTGGCGAGCGGACCGTTCGCCGCTCGTGGTTGCGCCGCACCGCAGACTGCCGGATTGGGTCGACCGACCGATGAAATCGGAACAAAGCGGGCGTACCCTGGCCGGGACGTCGTATTGCACCGCGAGCGAGTGCTGGAGGCGGCGCAATGACCGACCCTCGCGGCTTCCTCAAGACCCCCCGCCGGCCCGTCCCTGCGCGCCCCGTCGAGGAGCGGCTGAACGACTGGCACGAGGTCTACGCCGGACAGGCGCTGCTTCCACTCGTGTCCGAACAGGCGGGGCGCTGCATGGACTGCGGCATACCGTTCTGCCACAGCGGCTGCCCGCTCGGAAATCTCATCCCCGAGTGGAATGCGTACGCGTTCCGGGGCGACTGGCGGGCGGCGGCCGAGCGGCTGCACGCGACCAACAACTTCCCCGAGTTCACCGGGCGACTGTGCCCGGCGCCGTGCGAGGACGCCTGTGTGCTGGCCATCAATGCCGATCCGGTGACGATCAAGAATGTCGAGCAGGCCATCGCCGACCAGATCTGGGAGCGCGGATACGCGTCGCCGAAACCGCCGGAACGCCTCAGCGGGAAGACCGTCGCCGTCATCGGCTCCGGGCCCGCGGGACTGGCAGCGGCGCAACAGCTCACCCGTATCGGCCACACCGTCGCCGTCTACGAGCGCGCCGACCGAATCGGCGGGCTGCTGCGCTACGGCATCCCGGAGTTCAAGATGGAGAAGCGGCACCTGGACCGCCGCATCGAGCAGATGAGGGCAGAGGGCACCAAGTTCCGCACGGGTGCGGCCGTCGGCAGCGATCTCGACGCCGGCGAGCTCAGGAGGCGTCATGACGCGGTGGTCGTCGCCGTCGGAGCCATGGAACGGCGGGAGCTCCCCGTCCCCGGCCGCGACCTGTACGGCATCCATCAGGCCATGGACTACCTGACCCTCGCCAACCGGGTCAGGGAGGGCGACTACGCCGCATCCCCCGTGACCGCCGAGGGCAAGCACGTGGTGATCATCGGCGGCGGGGACACCGCCTCGGACTGTCTGGGCACCGCCCTGCGTCAGGGCGCGGCCCGCGTGGTGCAGCTCGATATCAACCCGGAACCGGGCGACGCCCGGTCGGAGGCCGAGCCCTGGCCCATCACCCATCCGAAGGTCTACCGGATCTCCCATGCCCATGAAGAGGCCCGGGGGCGGGAGGGCACGGATCCGAGGGTCTTCTCCTCCGCCACCCTCCGATTCGAGGGGGACTGGGCGGGCCATGTGCGCGCGCTGCACCTGACGGAAGTCGAGCCCCGGGCCAGAAAGCCGCGACCGGACACCGAGCGGGTGATCCCGGCTGAGCTGGTCCTGCTCGCCCTTGGCTTCTCCGGCCCCGAAAGGGGTACCGGTCTGATGACCCAGCTCGGGCTCACGCTGGACGCCCGGGGAAACTTCGCCCGGGACGACGCCTTCGCGGCCGAAACGGCGGAGCAGGCCGTGCCGACAGTTCGCACCAGGACGGACGGGGTCTTCGTCGCGGGCGACGCGGGGCGCGGCCAGTCCCTTGTGGTGTGGGCCATCGCGGAGGGACGGTCCGCCGCGGCGGCTACGGACCGCTACCTGACCGGCTCCACCGTGCTACCGGCTCCCATCGTCCCCAAGGAACGCCCCCTGGCGGCATGACGCCCTCGGCCATCCGCTGCCGCCGCGCGTCCAGGGGCTGTCTCGGTTGGTCGGCGTGGCCACCGAAGGACACCTGGCAGTGCTGGAATCCCGGTGTGCGCCTGGAGGTCGTCAACAGACCGCAGCCGGTGCAGCCGGTGGTCGCGTACGTACAGCGGGTGGCCGACGGCGGGGCGGGGGCGGGAGGGCCGTTCCCGTCCCCGCGGTCGGGCCGGCATGTCCTCCGGGTGCGCGCCGATCGGCGTCTGCGCTATGCCGTAGCGCCTCAGCCAGTGATCCCGGTGCCGGGGGGAGCGGCCTGTGGCGCCGCGCATGCCGGATGTGTGCGTGGCAAGGTGGTGGGTGAGGTCAGCCTCCCTCGCCCATCCCTCAATTCCGATGAGGAGGCCCGCATGGACGAGAAGGAGTTCTTCCAGGCAGTGGCGAATCGCTCGAGACTCTCGCGGCAGGAAGCGGCCGATCTGACCCGCGCCACTCTCGAGACGCTCGCACTTCGTCTGAGCGACGGCGAAGCCCGCGATCTGGCCCTCGAGGTTCCCGAGCCCCTGCGTGACTCGCTCAACCGGGGGCGGGGAGAGATGGAGATCTTCGGGCCGAATGAGTCGATCCGCAGAGTTCGCGAGCGCACCGGCCTGTCCGAGTCTGAAGCCGCCCGCGGCGTCCGGGCGGTCCTCACAACACTGCAAGAGGCCGTCTCTCAGAAGGAGTTCGAGCACGCCATGTCGCAGCTCGGCAAGGAGTACGCGCAACTGGTGGAGTCCACCAGCTGACGGGTCCTCACTCAAGCGGGCCGCCGGCCGCTCCCTCCTTCCCGGGTGGCAACGCCTCAGCCACCGAGGTAAGGGACGAAGCCGTCTGGTTCCAGCACGGGCTCGGCCCACGCGGCGTGCGAGAAGGCAGGGCGCTTCGACACCCAACCTCCCGCGTCGTCGACGAGCGTCGTCCGCACTCGCGGCGTGAGACGGATCCGGTAGCGCAAGCCTTCCACCTCGACGACGCCGCAATTTCTGGCATGCGTGTCCAGCGAGCCGTCCTGAACGCGCTCACCTGCCATCCAGCCTTGTCGGCGAGGTACATCCACACCTCGATGGCACGCTCGCACTCCGCGAATTGCCCACTCGGGCGATGATCTGCGCGGGCTCGGTCCTGTCGTCCGCGGCCACGCCTGCTCCTTCCACGAGCCGAGGCGATCACGCAGATCCATGCAGATCCACGCAGATGCAAGTGCCGCACGCGACGGGCCTGGCTATCCGGGCCCGCGAAAGACGGCAGGCGTTGTACCGCCGCAGACCGCTCGGCGACCGGCTACCCGGCCGCCCAACGCGGTGACTGCGCCGCTATATGGCCCAAGAAATATATGTCCCGACAAAAACCATGGCGCCGGATATCGCGTTGGTGCAGTCGCCGTGCGGGATTGTTCGTGCTGCCCCGCTGGCCGGCTGTCTGATCGCCACCGTCAACCCAGCTCATTGGGTTGCATATTGCAAGAAGCCCCTGCAAGCGCTTCTGAAGCGCGCCGGCTGACGTCGACGGTTAGTATGCGAAACCAGGCCCTCATTGCGACATGTTGGGATAGTGGCCTTCGACCTGCATGGAGGCTCCACAGTGCGTAGACCCAAGACAGTCACCCTCATGTGCCTGCAACTGCTTTTGGGCGCTTCACTGACGGGCTGCGTCGCCGGCGAAGCCGAGAGCGCGCCGAAGCCATGCCCGTCCGGCCAGATCGCTCAAGGCGACACATGCATTCCAGGCGACACAGCCGACTTCACCAAGAAGCAGGTCGAAGACTCCCTGAAGAAGTACAAACTCAATGCGGCCATGGCGGGCGTATGGGTCGACGGGAAAAGAGTTTCGTTCGTCGCTTCAGGGGAGTCGATGACGGGCGTCCCTGCTTCGACGGACATGCATTTCCGGATCGGATCGGTCGCAATTCCCTATTTGACGACCGAAATTCTCAAGCTCGTCGACGAGGGCAAGGTCAAGCTTGACGACAAGATCTCTCGGTGGCGTCCCGACCTTCCGCACGCGGACGAGATCACCCTGAAGATGCTGGCTTCTACCACATCTGGATACTCGGACTACGTCCGGAATCCTGACTTCGTGGCCGAACTCTACAAGAATCCGTTCCAACACTGGACGGCGGAAGAACTGGTGAAGATCTCCGTTTCCAAGCCCCTGGTGAAGCCGCCAGGAGCCGGTTTCGTCTACTCGCACGCCAATTGGGTGATCCTGGGTGACATCATCTCGAAGGTGGAGAAGAAGCCACTGGCGGAAGTGATGCGGAATGAAATCCTGAAGCCCCTCGGCCTGACCCAGACCGACAACCCGTCTACAGCCGAGATTGCCTCCCCGGTGCTCCATGCCTTCGACAACGAGCGGCGCGTATTCGAGGACTCCACCTACTGGGATCCGTCATGGACGCTGGCACCGGGAGCGGTCATGACGGGAACATTGGAGGATCTGGGGAAGTCCGTGACCGGGCTGGGCGAAGGGAAACTGTTGACGCCCGAGTCGTTCAAGGAACAGATCACACCCGTCTCCAAGCTGTCGCCGAATACCTCCTATGCCCTTGGGCTGGCCGTACAGAACACCTGGCTCCTGCAGAATCCGTCATTCGCCGGCTACCAGGCAACGGTCGCCTATCTGCCTTCCAAGAAGATCGCGATCGCGACGGTCGGGACACAGGGCATCGGCAACACCGCCCTCGAGAATTCCAGTACGGAACTATTGGTGTCCATCGCCAACCATGTCGCTCCGGACACTCCCTTGAGCGGCGTCTGAGAGGCGCTCGCTGGGGGCCGCTGCCGCCCTGCGACCTCGTGAATTCTGCGGCCCAGCAGGGCGTCGTCGAACTGATCCGACCAACCTTCCACCTCGGGGAGCGGACGAAGCCGGTCTGGCAAATGCTGGAGGAGACAGCCGAAGCGATGCCGGCTGAGCGTCTGCCGCGCAGCGGGGCACCGCGCCGTCGGTGAGGGAGGAACCCATGGAAGAGGCCGCCTGTCTCCGTCTGCCGGAATGGCAACGTCACCTTCGCCCGCACACCCCCGCCACCAGCGTGCTGACATCGCCCCAGGCTCGGGATTGAAGGTCAATCGCAAGCTCCGAGCCCGTCACGGTTTGAGCCTCTGCGTCCGTAAGTCCACTACCTGAGGTGAAGCACCGCGGTGGGAGGACAAGAATTCTCAGGAGAAAAAGATGGACCTTCCACTGGAAGGAAAGGTCGCCGTTGTCACCGGCGGCGCGTCCGGGGTCGGCCTGGGTATCGCCCAGGAGTTTGTGGAGCATGGCGCACGCGTGGTCATCACGGACCTTCAGCAGACGCACCTGGATGAAGCAGTCGCGGCGCTCGGACCGAACTGTTCCGGCGTCGTCGCGGATGTCACGAAGCTCGGTGACATGGAAATGATGTACCGGGAGGTCAAGACGCGGTACGGGAGGCTCGACGCAGTCGTGGCCAACGCCGGCATCGGTGCTCACGCCCCGCTCGGCTCGATCACGGAGGAGGAGTTCGACCGGACGTTCAACGTCAACGCGAAGGGCGTCCTGTTCACCGTCCAGCCGGCGCTGCCGCTGCTGCCGTCCGGCGGAACGGTCGTCATCATCGGGTCGACGGCTTCCATCCAGCCTCCGCGAGGGATGAGCATGTACGGCGGCGCGAAGGCCGCGGTGCGCAATTTCATCCGCGCCTGGATCCAGGACATCAAGGGATCAGGCATCCGGTTGAACGTCCTCAGCCCCGGAGCGGTCGACACCGAGTCCCTCAGGCGCGCTCTGGGGATGGCCCAGGGAGCCGATCAGGTCGACGCTGCCGTCAAAACCATGGGGGAGGGCAACCCGACCGGGCGGATCGCGGATCCCCGTGAAATGGGCAAGGCGGCGGTGTTCCTCTCCAGCGACGCCTCGAGTTTCATCACCGGCGTGGAGCTCTTCGCGGACGGCGGCATGGCCCAGGTGTGAGGCGCCAGATCCCGCGAAATTCCGGTTGCGGGGCCGCCTCCAGGGGCGAGTTTCCTGACGACGGTCCTGGGCTCGTGGCCGCGGGCTCGCGGCGGAAATGGTTGGTCATCGCCGCACTGATGCGAACCCGCCCGAATGCGCGGCCATGTCGGGCGCGCTCGCGCAGGTCGGCGACGCCCGACCGCTGGCCCGCCTCGTCCGGATCATCACCAAACCGAGGGCGGATGGGGCGACCTTGGCCCTGGCCTCGTACCGTCAGGCGGAAGCCGAGAAGGCGATGGACGATCTGCGCGCCGGTGTCCGCAGCTGCAGGACATTCTCCGTCGACCCCACCTTCCGATACGAGAGGATCACCGCGCTGCCGGACCCCGGAACGGGCGACGAGTCGGTCTCCTTCTCCTTCGACCAGGTGCTCGTAGGTCCCAAGGAGATCAGGGTGCCCATGACGTACGTCGTCGTCCGCTCCGGCACGACGGTGGTGAACGTCAGCGCGATGAACATCGCGGGCAACGGCCGCCCGGCGACTGTCCCGCCGACACTCGTCGACGCGCAGTTGCGCAAGCTCGTCGGCTAGCTAGTGCTGGATTCCGGACGGCACCGCGGGTATTCGCAGCGCCTCGACAGGGCTGTCGCCGAGCTTCGCTGCTGCGGTGGCTCGGCCGGACAGCATGCGCTGCCGCTTCGGCGTCGATCCTGTCGGTCAGTCAGGCAGGTGCGGGTACTGAGCCGAACGGTGCTGGAACGCCAGGATGCTGGGGTTCTGGATGACACCGTCGCGGATCTCGATGGCGCGGCGGATGGTCTCGTTGGACTCCCAGGTGCTGGGTCCGGTGAGCACGGCCCGCAGGAAGGGGAGCAGTGCCTCGCTGTTCTCCCAGGTCGCGGAGTTCCACAGGTAGGACGGGCTGTGGTCCACGCCGTAGTAGAGGATGTTCTCGCCGACCACGAACGTCGGCTCGATGAACGATGTCGGCCGCGCCCAACTGAAGCCCATGCCCTCGTCGCAGGAGACATCGATGATGAGGGTGCCCGGTGCGAGCAGACCGAGGTCGTCGTCGCTGAGGAACATCAGCGGCGCCGCGGTGTCCTGCAGTACGCAGTTGACGATGATGTCGTGCTCGACGAGGAATCCGGCCAGTGGTACTCGGCCGGCGTCGGAGAGGGCGTAACTGCGGCGGGTGTCGGCTTCGTCACGGTCGAACTGTACGATCCGCGCCGAATGGATCGGCGAGCTGACGGCTGTGACGCCACGTTGGGTGAGGACGTTGACGTCGTGTACGCCCAGGGCGCTCAGAGCGGTCACGGCTCCGCGGGCGGTCGCGCCGAAGCCGATCACGGCCGCTCGAAGCCGACGGCCGTAGTCGCCCGTCGAACCGTTGATCTGCAAGGCGTGAAGTACGGAGGAGTAGCCGGCCAGCTCGTTGTTCTTGTGGAAGACGTGCAGGTTGAACGAGCCGTCGTTGGTCCAGTGGTTCATCGCCTCGAAGGCGATCAACGTCAGCCTCCGGTCGATCGCCACCTGAGTGAGCCTTTTGTCCTGGACGCAGTGCGGCCAGCCCCAGAGGACCTGTCCATCTCGCAGTTCCTCGAGATCTTCCTGCAGCGGTTTGGCCAGCAGGACGACATCGCACTCAGCGATGAGTTGCTCTCTTGAGCGTAACCCGGCGACGAGGGGCGCCAGTTTCTCGTCGGGGATGCCGAAGCGCTCCCCGTACCCGCGTTCAAGGAAAATGTGTCCCCGGAGGTCCGAGTCGATCTGGTCGAAGTGTGAGGGGTGAATCGGCAGTCGACGCTCGTTCTCTTTGCGTGACTGTGCCATCACTCCGAGAGTGAGAAAGTGCACGTGCAACCCCTTCGAGTGATGTTGTCCAGCATAGATCAGCACGTCAAGGACGCGTGATCATGGGGAGCCGGCCCGCAGGCCGAAGCGGGGCGCCGACCACCACCTGGCCATCGATGCGTCCCCAAGACAGACGCCAGGCAAAATCCCGCAGTCACCGTGGCCGCAGTTTGATGGGTCATCAATTTGCTTTAATTTCAAGGCATTTGACTCCCCCTCCCATTCTTGCGGCGGGTTGATTCCTTATAGAATTCTGACCACGCTATGGAGCAGAGCAGAGCCTCACGCGTCGCCATTCGTCGTCATCGTCGCCGAAAGGCGGCCCGGGTGAGGTGTTCATGAGGAGCGCGCCGAGGCCTGAGCCTCGGTTGCCGGATCTCAGGAAGAGGCAGTCGCGTCTTCGCCTGCGGCATCCGAGATCCGTACTCGGCTGCGCCAAGCGCAACCGCCCGAACGACTGCGCCCCGCCGAGCCACCAGGCAGCGCAGCCGGGGTGCCGGGATTTCGAAGAGCAGCGCTGCGAGCCGCTGTGCGAGGTCGGGGGCGGGCAGGGCGGCACGTTCGTAGGCGGCGTGCTCGGCAGCCGGCTCAGCCGCGGTCCGGCCCGGGGTGTGACCCGGGCAGCGGCCGGGCGGCGCGGGATCACGTCTCGCCCAGGACGCTGCCGTGCAGCCTTCCCTCCGCGTAGTCGCAGGTGCCCTCGGCCCGGAACTGCAGCGCCGCCCGTGTCACCTCCGAACCCAGACCGTGCAGCTGTTCCGCGACCACCCGATCCTTGAGGTTCCCGTCGGCGTCGAACACCCGCGTCGACCGCGGGACGGCCATGACCAGGGGAACGGACCAGCCACGCAGCGCCCGGACGATGAAATCCATCGAGTTGATCGCCTGCAGGCCCTGTACCCCTCCGGCCGTGGTCAGCATCCCGACGGGCTTGTTGCTCAGGTAGGGCGGGTCGCGGTCGGCGAGGAGCGCGAGCCAGTCCACCGCGTTCTTGAACGCGCCGCTGACCGACCCGTGGTACGTCGGGCTGCTCCACAACAGGGCGTCGGCGCCGTAGACGAGGTCGGCGAGAAAGCGGGCGGCCGGCGGGACCCCGTGCTCGGCCGTGTACAGCGGTAGATCCAGCCTGCTGAGGGCGATCACGTCCGTGTCGGCGCCCGCGGCGGCCGCCCCCTCGACCGCCACCCGAAGCGCGGTGAGGCTGGTGGAGGGGGTACGCAGGGAGCCGCCCATGCCGACGACGAGTACCGGGTGCGCCATCCTGGTCCACCCCTTCCGGTGATGTCGGGCTCCTCGCCGTCCGGCTCCGCCGACTGCCGGACGGCGAGGGGACGAGGGGATAAGGGTCAGAGCGCCTCCAGCGGTACGGGCCCGTCGGGCGGCGGGAACGCCTCGTCCAGGACGGCGAGCACTTCGGGAGGCAGCCGTAGGTCCGCCGCGCCGCGGTTTTCCCGGACGTGATCGGGCCTTCCTGAGCGCGGGATCGCGGCCACGCCCTGTTCCAGCGCCCACGCGAGTGCCACCTGGCTGGGAGTGGCCCCGAGGTCCCGGGCCACGGCCTGCAGGGCATCGGCCTCCAGCAGTCGTCCCTGCCCGATGGGCGAGTACGCCATGACGGTCACGCCGGTCTCGCGGCACCAGGGGAGCAGGTCCCACTCGATGCCGCGCCGGCTGAGGTTGTACAGCACCTGGTCGAGCGCCACCGCGTCGCCGCCGGGCAGGGTGGTCAGCTCGACCATGTCGGCGACGTCCAGATTGCTCACCCCCCAGTGGCGGATCTTGCCCGCGGCGATCAGGTCGGCGAATCCGGCCAGGGTCTCCTCGAGGGGGGTCCGTCCGCGCCAGTGCAGCAAATAGAGGTCCAGCCGATCCGTACCGAGCCGCCGCAGGCTGCCCTCGCAGGCGGATGCGGTGCCCTGGCGGTTCGCGTGGCCGGGCAGCACCTTGCTGACGAGGAAGACCTCCTCACGGCGCCCGTCGATGGCCTTCCCGACGAGTTCCTCTGCGGCGCCGTTCCCGTACATTTCCGCCGTGTCGACGACGGTCATGCCCAGGTCGAGCCCGAGCCGCAGGGCGGCGATCTGCTGGTCGCGCTGACTCCGGTCCTCGCCGAGAACCAGGTGCCCTGCCCGAGCGCGGGGATCTCCTCCCCCGTGGGGAGCCGGACTGTTCGCATCACTGAGGTCGTCATGCCTGCCCTCCCGGCAGCTCGGCCCGTCCGCCACACGCCGGCCGAACCGGAGCGCGCGGTGCCGCGCTGGTCCCACCCGCCCGGCTGCGTCCGGCGCCCTGTGCCCGCCGGGCGGCACGGGGGCGGCGCACGGCTTCTTCAGGCCATCACCACCGGCACAGGTGTGCAACTCAGCGTGTTTGATCTCATCGGACCGATCAAGCCCGAGCCCGCGGCGCCGTGCCGGTCGCGACGGCGAGTGGGGTGTGCTGACCGGCTCAACCGAAGCTCGAGCTCGTCGGCATGACCGCGACGGCGCGCACGCAGATGCGCTGAGTTGACGAGGCATTCGGTCGGCCCATGCCGGGCTTCCGCCGTGTGGATTGCTGCTTCGAGCGCCGCGGTCAGCCGCCCAGGCAGTCGACCGTAGACGGCGCCTTGAACCGCTTCCTCAACGTGCCGATTACCGAGGCGCGTTGGCGGCGGATGCCTTGCAGGCGGCGATGCCGGCCGTCCGCCTCAATACGTGTGGCTCGAAGGGGCTACCTATTCAAGGAAACGGACGTCTTTCGTCAAGTGTCCCTTGTGTCCTATGTGGTTGGTTGTACGGTATGTGTCACGTTGTCGGTGTCGGTGTCGGTGCCGGTGCCGGTGCCGGTGCCGGGCGCGGGTGCTGATGCGTATGACGTGTGCGGAGCCCGCAGGCCGGGGCCGGCGGGCTCCGCCGTCGCTGCGGGTCAGTTCCGCTGGTCGCGCTCCGACTGCGCGGTACGGGCCCGCAGGGTGCGCCGGTGAACCTGCTCGGCGAGTTTCATCAGGTCCTTCGGGTCGATCTTGTCGGAGAGGTGGTCGTGACGGGCGAACCAGCGCATCTCGCGGATGACTGCCCTGAAGGCCATCCGCCAGAACCACGCGTCCACGACGACAGGTGCCGTGACGTGCAGGACATGCAGGAGGGCCGCGGTGATGACCCCGGCCAGGCCCCACAGGCCATGGCCGGCCACAGCCCAGGTGACGGACGCGCCGGTGAGGCCGGATCCGGCAAGGCCGGCGACGTGGGTGAGGCGCTGGGAACGGGCAGGCGCCGCCGCGGCCGTGGCCGAGGGGCGGGTGCGGTGGGAACGACGGGACATGGAGTCCTCCGTTGACGCCGTGAGGTATCGGACGGAGGCCCAGGGCCAACAGCGACGGGTTTTCCCGGAGTTCGGCCAAGATTTTTTACGCAGGATCCGTGAGCCGCTGTTTCTGCAGCTCACGCGGGGGAGGGAACGCGATGGACGGGATTGGGCAGCCGGACTGCAAGAGACTCAGTGACCGGGAACTGGTCGACCGGGCCTTACACGCCACGGAGCCGGACCGGCGCAGGCAGGCCATGGAGGCGATCGCCGACCGTTATCTGCGGGAGGTGTCCGTGGAGACGGCGCGGCGGATGGGCGATGCGGAGGCGGCAGCCGACGTTACTCAGGAAGCGTTCGCCGCCGCGTTCGCCAAGCTCATGGACGGGGAGGGGCCATCCAATCCTGACCGTCTCGGTGGCTGGCTGATCAACTTCAGCCGGAACCGCGAACGCAACCACTACAAGCGCCAGGGCGTGGTGCGGGAACGCACCGTCCGGCCTGATGTCGAGGGCTCGGGCAAAGACCCTTTCGGTGACGGGGTTCCTCGCGTCGGCACGGCCCGGGACGACCCCGCACGACTCGCCCAGGCCCACCGGATCGCGGGGGAGGTGGCTCAGACCCTCGCTCCGGCGGAGCAGGAACTCTTCCGCCTCTACTACCAGGAGGAACTCACAGTCCAGGCCATCACGCGGCGCCTGGCCCTGGCCGGCGAACCCGTCGGCGAGAAGACCGTACAGAACAAGGTCACCCGCGTGGCGAAGGCCCTGGCCGTCGGCTTCCAGGCCTACCTGCTCGTCCACAACGACCGCACCCTGTGCACCCGGCTGACCGCCATCATCGGCCAGTACGCCAAGGGCTTCAGCACAGCACTGCGTGATCACACCGTCAAACATGTCCGCAACTGCGCTGACTGCGGGTCCTGCGCGAAATGCGTGACCTGCAGGGTGAAAGACGTCCTCAAGATCAGCGAGTGCTCTACCGCGGCCGGCTGTCAGAGCTGCCACGTCTGCGGGCGTGAGAACGCGGCTCTGCAAGCTGAGTGGGCGCCGGCCCTGGTCGTCGTCCTGTTCGCCGGTCAGATCCGGGACTCGGTCATCCGCGCACTCAATGTGGCCTGGGCCGCAGCGGCCGCTGTCGCTCTGCAGTCCCCGCCGCCGCCCCCGCCGCCTCCTGCGGCGAATCTTCCCGGGCCGCCGTCCGCGGGCCGCGCTCTGCGGCGCCAGGGAGCCAAAGCAGCTGCCGCAGCCATCGCCACCGCGGCCGTTGTCGTCGGAGCCATGGTGTGGACCCGCCCCGACGCCCCCCAGTTGGCACCGGCGGCAGCCACCATGCCGACCATTGCCTATGCCACCGACCGCACCGTCCAGTTCCGCACCGGCAGCGACAAGAGCACAGTCGTGGCGCAAGTCCCGCCCGGCAGCACCGTCACCGACCTTGTCTGGTCCCCCGATCGCAGCCGTCTCGGCTGGCTGGCCAGACCCGCCGAAGGAGCGAACTCCACCCTGCATCTCAGCAATGTGAAAACCGGCGGCACCCAGAACTGGGAGTGCACGGGCTGCGCCGGCCTCGCCTTCCACAACGGGCGTCTGGTCACCGTCAAGGACAGCTCCACGCTCATGGCCCACCCGTTCGCCGGCGGTGCCCCCGCACCCCTGAAGCTTGAGGGCATGCTGTTCGACCCGGCGGAGTCCGACCTCGACGTACACCTGCTCGGCACCACCTCCGCCGGCGGCGAACTGCTCGTGTTCACCATCGAGCACAACACCGGCTCCGACGACGCCAACAGGCTCTACCGGGTGGCAGCGAACAACTACGTGGCGTCCGTCGTCGACGACGCCATCACCCAGGTTCCCGGAGGAGATGCCGCGCCCGGCGAACACGCGGCCGTGAACCGGGACGGCACCATCCTCGCCTATGCGGGCAACAGCCCGGGAACCGACACCTGCATCCCCTCGGACACTGTCACCGTCATCAACCTGGACACCGGCAAGCAGACCACCACCCGCCTGCCGGACTCCCCGGACCGGCCGCTGCGTATCAACAGCGTCTGGATCGATCCGCAGAACAACGTCCAGGCCAGTGCGTTCGCACAGCCCGGCGCAACATGCTCCGCGTCCGCGACCGGCACAGACCAGCGGACCAAGCCCGCCGTGTACAGCCTCAGCAACGGCAAATGGACCAAGACGCCGCAGAGCGCGGTCAACGGAGGCGCTGCTGAGCGCGGTTGGAAAGCCTACCGCGCAGGTGACGTCGGGATGAACGACTACCGTGCACCGGCCTCCCGGCTCGTCGCCACCGACAACAAGGGCGCGACCGTCGAACTCGCCGACGCCGCCACAGCCTTCGCCTGGGCCCCCGGCGGCCCGGCGCCCAGCCCGGTGCTCGGCACCCTGTGGGGCCCCAACCAGAAGGGCTACGGACTGTCGAAGCCCACCATGTTCTACAACGGAGGAAGCCCCAGCGGGATCGTGCGTAACGTGAAGTGGACCTCGTGGGGCAAGACACAGGCCACCGGAACCGGCGAATCCCTCTACGTAACCGGAGACAGATCCGTGGCCGAGAGCCCATGGGAGCCCGCCAGCGTCGTCGCCTTCGACCTCGGCGACTGCCAAGGCGTGCGGACCTACCGGAAAATCAGCTCGTTCCACCCGGGGCACGGCGAGAAATTCGATCCCACCGTGTTCATCGACGTGTGCACCGGCGAGTACAGCTAGACCTCTTCCGGGGGTGCTTGCAGACCCTCGACCGGGGGGCGGAGCCGGCCAGGAAGACACCCGAGAACCCTCCACAGACCTTCAAAAAGTATCTGCTCGGCGAGAAACCGTCCGGAAAGCGACACGGATCTGAGACTGCGGCGGACGACATGCTTGAGACGCCCTGAGAACGCCCAAGTCACAGCCACAGCGGATGACACGAGCCGCGAAACCGCTGATAGATTCGTCCGCCATGCGATCACGTGAGTACGACCTCGACTTCCGCGACCGGGCCACGCGGATACGCGCCTGGGGCATCGGCCTGTTGGCCTTGGCGGCGCTCCTGTGGACATGGTGTGTCGTGTTGCTCCTCACGCCGTACGAGGTCGAAGAGGAGCCCGGCGACCGTTACCCGCAGGAGTGTGAATCACGGTTGTTGACGGAGCGTGGCACGGCCAACGAGGGCCTGCAAAGGGGTGATTGGTGTCAGAACGAACGCGACTGGCCAGAGGCCCTGGCCGTGCTCGGGCTGTCCCTGCCGGTGTCAGTCGCTGGTGTGGCGCTCTTCACGAGCGGCAGTGTGAGCAGCCGGATGAGCGCCCACGCCGAAGCGATGCGCGAACTGGACAAACTGGCCGACGCACGGAAGTCGTAGCCTGCACCGTCGGCTGTCAGCAGGCAGCCAGTTCGGGCTGATCGGCCTCCGAGCGTCAATGAAGTGCCGCCGCTCGTGAGACGGAGCCTTGCGCCGTCGCCGTGAGACCGCGAAGACGCAGCTGTTCAGCGACTCGGCCTGCGCCAAGGGCGTCGAGACCGTGCCGGAGGGCGTTTTCGAACCGTCAGCCGTCGAGCGCACCCACCGTGGCGGCTTGGAGGTGCGGACGGGCGAGAGTGTTCGGGCGCAGGATGAGCTGAAGCTCCTCCTGGGTCAGCAGGCCCTTGTCGAGGACGAGTTCAGGGACGCTCCTGCCGGTCCTGAGGGCTTCCTGGGCGACGGCGGTGGCCTGCTCGTAGCCGATGTGCGGGTTCAGCGCGGTCGCCAGGCCGATGGAGTGGGCGACGAGGTGCGCGAGGTGCTCCCGGTTGGCGGTGATGCCGGTGACACAGCGTTCGGCGAGGGTCAGACACCCGGACCTCAGGTGGGTGAGGCTTTTCAGCAGGCTGTGGGCGATGACCGGTTCGAAGGCGTTCAGCTGGAGCTGGCCCGCCTCGGCTGCCATGGTCACCGTTATGTCGTTGCCTATGACCTCGAACGCGATCTGGTTGACCACCTCGGGGACCACGGGGTTCACCTTGCCGGGCATGATGCTGGAACCGGCCTGCACCGGCGGCAGGTTGATCTCGGCGAGGCCGGCGCGCGGTCCGCAGGAGAGCAGTCGCAGGTCGTTGCAGGTCTTGGAGAGTTTGACGGCGATGCGCTTCAGCACTCCCGACAGTTGGACGAACGCGCCGGCGTCCTGGGTGGCTTCGACGAGGTCGAAGGCGACCGACAGTGGAAGTCCGGTGATGGTGCGCAGATGCCGGGAGGCCAGCGCCGCGTACTGGGGGTGGGCGTTGAGTCCGGTGCCGATGGCGGTGCCGCCGAGGTTGATCTCGCGGATCAACTCGCATGCCTCGGTGAGGCGCTTGTGGTCCTCCTCCAGCATGACGGCGTACGTGGCGAACTCCTGGCCCAGGGTCATGGGCACCGCGTCCTGCAGCTGGGTACGGCCCATCTTCAGGGCGTCCGCGAACTCCTCCGCCTTCGCGGCGAAGGCGGAGCGGAGCACCTCCATGGCGTCCAGCAGACGCTGGGCGGTGAAGTCGAGGGCGATCTTGACGGCGGTCGGGTAGACGTCGTTGGTGCTCTGTCCCGCGTTGACGTCCTCGAGCGGATGCAGGTGCGCGTACTCGCCCTTGTGGTGACCGAGGAGCTCCAGGGCGCGGTTGGCGACGACCTCGTTGGCGTTCATGTTCGTCGAGGTGCCCGCGCCGCCCTGGATCACGTCGACCACGAACTCGCCGTGGAGCTTTCCGGCGCGGATCTCCTCGCAGGCGCTCACGATCGCGGCCGCCTTACGGCTGTCCAGCAGGCCGAGGTCCCGGTTGGCGAGGGCCGCTGCCTGCTTGACGCAGGCGAGGGCCGTGACGAGGTCGGGGTAGGCCGAGATGGCGGTGCCGGTGATGGGGAAGTTCTCCACCGCCCGCAGGGTGTGGATGCCGTAGTAGGCGTCGGCGGGGATGTCCCGGTCACCGAGCAGATCGTGCTCGGCGCGGACCTCGGGGTGGACGTTGTCGTGCGTGGCCATGGAGGTGCGGACTCTCCTGTCGGGGACATGCGCGGAGGGTGGGACGAGACGGCCCTATGGGGTGAGCCTGCGGGCAGGCGACGCCGGGTTTCCCGGGGCGGGTACGGAGAGCTACCGGCCGGCGTCTATGACTGGACGAGTTCGGCGGGCCCGGCGCCGGCGGAGACGGCCTCGCCGAGCGCGTGGCGCAGTACCCGTTCCCGCTCACCCGGATCGGTGGCGGCGAGCAGTGCGGTGAGCACGGCGATCCGGGCCTGGCCGGCCCGTAGCGTGCCGGTCGGCACGGCGCCGGCGGCCACGAGGTCGACCGCGCCGCCGCGGGTGTAGATCTCGGTGACCGGTCCGGCCTGGACGCGGGTGGTCAGGGCGACAAGCACGCCGCGGGAGGTGGCGGAGGCGACGGCCTCGACCATCTCGGGGGTGGCGTTGCCGGCGCCGGTGGCCACCAGGACGATTCCCTTGGCCCCCGCGTGCACGGCCGCTTCCAGCAACAGCGGGTCGGCGTCGGAGTGGTGCATGACCATGTCGACGCGGGGCAGGGCGTCAGGCATGCGGGGCGGGGCCAGCGCGGCCGGGCGCTGAGGGTGGCGCAGTACGGAGATGCGGCCGAAGCCGATGTTTCCTATGCGGGCGCCGGAGGGGTCGGCGAAGGCATCGGCGGCGAGTGTCTGTGTCTTGACGGTGCCGCGGGCGGAGTGCACCTTGCCGTCGAAGGCGACCAGTACGCCGAGACCGCGCGTCGTCGCGGCGGTCAGCAGCGCGTCGTGGAGGTTGCCGGGTCCGTCGCCGTCGGCCGCGTCGAGCGGAAGCTGGGCGCCGGTGAATACGACCGGTCGCGGGTCGTCGTGGTGGAGGTCGACCAGGAACGCCGACTCCTCCAGGGTGTCGGTGCCGTGGGTGACGACGATGCCCTGCACGTCGGGGTCGGCGAGGACCTCGTGCACTGTGCGGAGCAGGGTGAGCTGGTGGGCGGTGGTCAGACGCGGGCTGTTCACGCTGAACAGATCGACGACCTCGACGGTGACGCCTTCGGGTACCGCGGCGGTCGCCATGACCTCGCGGCCATGCGCGTCGGCGGCGAACCCCGAACCTTGCCAGCGGCTGGCTATCGTCCCGCCGGTACTGATGACGACGATCCGTCCCACAGTGCCCACTCCTCGTTCGCGCCGCAGGTGAGGCGGCGAAGCCGACGGGGCACGCTGCCCGGCCTCGCTCGTGGCCCCGGCCGGGCTGCGCCCCATGGCTGACCCGGGGGTACCGGAGCAGCGGACGCAATTATAGGAGCATTGTCCCGCAATGCGATCGCCAATTCCGGCCCTTCTCTCGCCACAAGGGGGTGGATAATTGCGCCATGGACGAGATCGACCGAGATATTTTGCGTGAACTGCAGAACGATGGGCGGCTGAGTAATCAGGAACTGGCGCAGCGGGTGGGTCTGACCCCCTCGCCGTGCATGCGCCGTGTCCGGCAACTGGAGCAGGACGGGGTGATTCAGGGGTATCGCGCGGTGATCGACCCGGAGGCGGTCGGCCGGAGCTTCGAGGTCCTCGTCTCCATCGAGGTGAAGCGCGACCGTGCGGTCGTCGAGACCTTCGAGGCCGGCCTTCAGGACATCCCCGACGTCATCGAGGCGTACCGGCTCTTCGGCAGTCCGGGATGCCTGCTGCGTATCGCCGTCGCGGATCTGCGGGCGTACGAGCGGCTGTGGATCGAGAAGCTGACCGCGCTGTCCGGCGTCACCGAGGTCAACTCGCAGATCATCATGAAGCGGATCAAGGAGCCTCGCGGCCTGCCGGTGGACGGCTGACGCCTCGCGCTCCGGCCCCGGCCGGACGTACGCCTGGTCCGCAGGCCCGCGTAGTCAGCGTGTCCGTGCCAGCCCGGCTCCGGGTCGCGGCCCGGGAACGTGGCTGTCACCTGGGGGAACACGTGGACCGGCGCGGCGGAGCAAGCGCTCGAGCGGGTGCTCCACCCAGTGATAGGCGCATGCGGACAGGGCCAGACTGACCACGATCACCACCAGCCATACCTGGGCCGTGTCGAGTACCCCCTCCGGGCGCCCGAGCTTCCCCAGCCATACCCGGATGACGACCTCGTGGATGAGGTACCAGGCAAACGACCAGTGACCCAGCCGCACGGTCCACGCTCCGCCGAGACCTGTCCTCCGCCCGTCCTGGTCGGCGCGCGCGGCCGCTGCCACCAGCAGCGCGAAGACGGGCGCGGAGAGCAGTTGCGACGCCTGGTACGGGCTGTACCAGAGGGCGTCGGGAACGGCCTGTGACCAGGGCACCAGCACGAGGTGCCAGGCGATGGTCAGCACCACGGCGGCCCACAGACCGATGGGCGGCCGCCAGCCGCGGGCCACCGCGAGTCCGGTCACGAGGCCGAGCAGGAACTGCAGGGTGCGGGTCAACGGCAGATAGTCGAGTGCCCAGACCCGAAGGCTCGGGTCGGCGATCAGGGATCCGCTCAGCCACACCAGGACTGTGCCCACACAGACCATGCCCCAGATCCAGCGACGGCCGCGGCCCGAACGCACGGCAGGGAGGGCCATCAGCAGGGGAAAGACCAGGTAGAACCATGCCTCGTCGCTCAGTGACCATGCGGCGGGATTTCCGCCCTTCAGCACGACGTTGTCCGGTATCCAGGCATGGACGAGGAGCAGCGACGCGACGACGGCCTTGGCCGACACCGCCTTGCTCAGCGCGACCCACGCTCCGACGGACAGCACGGTCGTGGTCGCGAGGAGTGGCCAGATACGGGCGAAGCGCCGCCAGAGAAAGACCCTCGCGGGTACCTGCTTGCCGTCGTACGTCCAAGCGAGGACGAATCCGGACAGTACGAAGAAGAAGGTCACTCCGCTGCGGCCGTACCAGGCAGCCTCGCTGACCCCGGGTATCTGGCCCACCTGCCGGGACAGGTGGTACAGCACCACCAGGAGAGCCGCCCAGAACCGCAGCCCGGTCAGGGAGGCCAGCCTGTCTCTGCCGGACAGGTCGGCGGCGGGCCGGCGGGGGCGGGTTCCGTGTCGCATCCGGTGATTATCGGCCGGCGATCAGGGCCCACCACCTACCGGGGCGAGCCATTGGGCTCCAGCAAGCCCACAGCCTCCCGGCGGGCCGGGCCGCTCATTCGCTTCGCGCCGTTCCGGCGGTGAGCATGATCCGGCCCGCGGGTCGCCGGTCCGTGGAATACCTCGGAATACCTCGCACACGTTGCTCGAGGCGACCACCGAAAGGAGGGACAGCGAGGCCGGACTGGGCGAGCTCTCGACCGGAGCGGCGCCCGCTCAGCGCGGCCGCCTCCCCTGGGGTGGAATGGAACAGGGCCTGGTCGGCGCAGACCGATGAGTCACGGTCGTCGAGGTGGTCCTCACTTCGTACGCACTCGCACAAGGATCGCCGAAGGGCGGCATCTTGAAGGGACGCAGCCGTGGATGATGACGAGACGCAGGTCCGGGCGCTTATCGAGCGCTGGGCGAAGGCTGTGCACGCCGGGGATTTGGACGGTGTCCTCGTTGATCACGCCGACGACATCGTGATGTTCGATGTGCCGCCACCAAAAGACGGAGTACGGGGCATCGACCTCTACCGCGAGACGTGGCCGCCGTTCTTCGAATGGCAGCGGCAGGGCGCCTCGTTCGAGATCGTCTCGATCGACGTCACGGCGGGCGACGATGTCGCCTTCGCGCACGCATTGCTGCGCTGCGGAACGCAGGAGGAGCTGCAGGAAGACCCCGAAAACCGGCTGCGCCTGACGGTCGGACTGCGCAAGGAGGACGGACGCTGGGTCGTCGCGCACGAACATCATTCATTCCCGACCATGGTCTGACGAGGCAGCCCTGTCCGCCTTGGAGCGGCGTTGCGACGCCGAGGCTGCGGCCATCAATGAGGCACCCGGGATCTCGAAGTGCACCGTGCCGACACCGGGACCGTGCTCGCCGGTCGTCGAAGACCTCTTTGGCCATGCTCCGCCAGAAGCCTTCGGCGCCCTCCACATGGATGTTGGTGTGCAGATAGATGCAGTTGTAGCCGGGGGTCTCGGCGGCGAAGTCGCATGCCATGCGCACCAGGGTCCGCGCCAGACCGTGCCGCCGGTGCTCGGCCTTGACGTAGACACGGACGAGCTGCGCCGTCGTACCCGACGGGTAGCGATCGGCGAGCCGGCGCGGATGCGGCGGATGGAGCGGGCCCCCCGATCGCACGCCGGTCGTGGCGATCACCTCGCCGTCGTGCACGGCCACCAGCAGCAGATGCCGGGGGTCGTCCAGGTAGGTGCCCACGATGTCGACGACGTCGCGGTGCCACTCGGGGACGTAGCCGTAGCCGAATTCCCGGTAGAAGGTGTCGAGCATCAGGCGGCGGGCTCCCTCCGCGTCAGTCATAGTTGCGGGGCGCAGGGTGTACGAGGGGTGCGGGGCTTTGTGCAGGGTGTCGGTCATTGGCGTAACTCCTTTTCGCTGAGCGCTCATTCGTGGGGGGCTCGAGGTGTCGGCAGGCCGGGGCCGGAGCAGTGCGCATCCCTCGCCGGGACGGCCCCGTCGACCAGATACGCGGCGGCGGCGTTGTCCACGCACGCGTTGCCCCGGCTGGCGAACACGCCGTGGGAGTAGTCGTCGTGGAGCGTGACCAGGCGCGAGCCGGGCAGCCGCTTGAGAAGCTTCCGGGCTCCCTCGATGGGTGTGACGGGATCGTGTTCGGAGGCGATCAGCAGCGCCGGGGGAGCTTCGCGGCTGCCGAGCCGGGTGCCGTGTGCGGGTGCGTGGTGCCAGTAGGCGCAGGCCGAGGCTTCGATTCCGGTGACGACCGGCTGTGGGTCGAGTCGCCTCAGGCGACTGAAGTCGGCGATGACTTGATCCTGCGTGGGGCCGTGTCCGTCCGCGCACTTCACGACGCGGTTCGCGGACTCGTAGGTGCGTGACGCGGCTGCGTCGAAGGGATCCGCGGGGCGCAGGAGTTCGGTGCTGCCGTCCTGCAGGTACGCGTGGATGCCTGCGGCGAGGCCCTCCCAGCGTTCGGTGCGGCCGAGCGCCCGGTACACGGCGCGGTCGAACTCGGCCGGACCGAAGCCGTTCACACGGTGGCCGGCGAGTCCTTGGCGTGCCCGCCGATAGACGTTCCGGACCTGGCCGGCGCTGCCGCCGAGGCCGAAACGCTCTTCGTGCCGGGCGGCCCAGGCGAAGAACACCTCACGCTGGCGCAGCAAAGCCCGGCTCTGGCGCAGGTCGAAGTCGTACCACTCCCAGGGGCCGACGACACTGTCGAGCACCATGCGGCCGACGCGCCGCGGGAACAGGGCGGCATAGGCGGCTCCCAGGTAGCTGCCGTACGAGACGCCGAGGAAGCCGATCCGCTGTTCGCCCAGTGCGGAGCGTACGGCGTCCATGTCCCGCGCGGTCTGAGTGGTCGACAGATGCGCCAAGGCGTCACCGACGCCCGCGGCACAGTCGTCCGCCATGCGCCTGACCGAGTCGAGGTATGCCCTTTCGGCGATGTGGCCGGACGGCACGGGATCGGGTCCGGGGCTGTCGAAGAGACCGCCCATCGAGCCGCAGTCCGCCGGCGAGCTCCGTCCCGTGCCGCGCGGGTCGAAGCCGATGACGTCGTACGAGCGACGCACGCTCGCGGGCAGCTTGGCCCGTTTGGTGACGGCGTAGGCCAGTCCCGGCCCGCCGGGCCCCCCGGGGTTCACCAACAGGATGCCGCGCCGCTCCTCGGGCGGTCCCGAGGCGCGTACGCGTGAGACGGCGATGCGGATGTGCTCGCCGTCCGGGTGTTCCCACTCGAGCGGGACGCTCAGCCCTCCGCACTCCACCCGCGCGGGAGCGGCCGGGACCGGCATGGACTGCTCGCAGGCGCCGAAACGCAGCGATGGAGCCGGGGTGGTGGCGTTGACGGGGGCGGCCGGTATCAGGGCGGCGGTGGTGGCCACGAGGGCGCACACCGCGCCCCGGTGGCGTACAGCGGGAGTCACGTGTCTCGCATTCAGAGAATCGACGGGGGCTCAGATGACAATGAAAACGATTATCGATAACGTGTGGCCTGCGTCAAGCCGACATCCCCGGACGGGGTGCCGCCGACGCGTCATGAGTCCAACCCGTGTTCTGAGAAGAGGAAACCGTGGCCCACCTGCTGATGGTCGAGAGCTGGGTCGGATCGATGAGCAGACTTCTGCCACGAGCGATCCGTGAGGGCGGGCACGAGTTCACCTTCCTCACCCGTGACCTGCACCACTACCTGCGCGGAGCTCCTGAGGGCACCGCACACCCCCTGCTCGCCGCAAGCAACGTGCTGACCGCGGACACCAACGAAATCGAGGCGTTGCTGCCGCTCGTCGAGCGCGCCCACGGGGCGCTGGAGTTCGACGGGGTGATCACCTCCTGCGACTACTACCTCCCGACCGCCGCACGGATCGCCGGCCGACTGGGGCTGCCGGGCCCCGCCGCCGGGGCCGTCGAGAACGCCTGCCGTAAGGACGCGACCCGCCGCGTTCTGGCCGATGCCAAAGTGCCGGGGCCGCGCTACGCGGTCTGCGCGGACTGGGCCGAGGCCGCCGATGCGGCGCGGGAGATCGGCTACCCGCTCGTCCTCAAGCCCGTGGACCTGTGCGGCGGGATGTTCGTACGACGCGTCGACGACGAATCGGAGCTGGCCCGCGCGCACAGGGCGCTCGCTGACTTCCCCGTCAACGCGCGAGGGCAGCGCCGCGAGCCCGTAGTCCTGCTCGAAGAGCTGCTTTCGGGGCCGGAAGTCAGCGTCGAGACCGTGTCGTTCGCCGGTGCGGCGCAGGTGGTCGGGGTGACCGACAAGAGCGTCGGCGGGGCGCCGGCGTTCATCGAGACGGGCCACATGTTCCCCGCGGCGCTCGCCGCCGCTGACGCCGAGGCAGCTGCTGAGACGGCACTTCAGGCGCTGAAGGCCCTGGGGCTGGACGCGGTCGTGGCGCACACCGAGATCAAACTGACGCCCGACGGGCCACGCCTGGTCGAGGTCAACCCCCGCCCAGCCGGTAACCGCATCACCGAACTCGTCCGGCACGTGACGGGGATCGACCTCGCCGCCGCCTGCGTCGACGTGGCCCTGGGCCGCGAACCGGACCTGCGCCGACGGGCAACCGGCCTGCGCAGCGCCGCCATCGGGTTTCTGGTGCCGGACACCGGGGGAGTGCTGGACTCCTTCGACGGTGCCGACGACGTGCGCACGGCAGCGGGCCTGCTGGAGATCCAGCTCTCCGAGCCCGGGAAGGAAGTCAGGGCGGCGGGCAGTAACAACGACTACCTGGGCCACGTCATGGCCGGCGACGCGGACGGTCTCGGGGCCCGCGATCGGGTCGAGGCGCTGCTCTCGGCGCTCTGCCCGAAGGTGGTCGGCCGATGACGGTCATCACCGACTCGGATATCACCGCGGCCTCGTACGACGAACTTGTCGAGCGTGTGCTCGGCGGTGGGTTCGGACCCGACCCGGGGACTCAGCGGATCGCCGTGGCGTTCACCACGCGCCAGGCCGTACGGCATGCCGGGCGCAGCGGCGGCTACCGCAACGAAGTGCTGAGCCTTCGTCTGGCACAAGCCGTGGGCTCCTGCGCGGTCGAGCCCGGCGGGCTTCCCGACAGTGCGGTCGACGACTGCGTCGGCGCGGACATCGCCCGGCTGCTGGAGCACGAACTGCTGCCGGTCCGGGTGGCCGCACTGGACGCCTACCTGATGCACGTCCTTCCCCATAGTCCCGTGGCAGGCGCACGGCCCTGTCAACTGCCGGCAGGGAGCTCACTGGAGAAGTCCCGGGCCAGGGCCGAGGCCGTCGTCGATCTGCTCGATGCCACGCCGGGACGCACCGTGCTCGTCGTGGGCGTGGTCAACTCCCTGCTGGAGGCGCTGCGGGCGCGTGGCCTGGCGTACCTGCCCTGCGACCTCAAGGGCGGCACCACGGAATGGGGCGAGCCGGTACGGACCGACGCGCTCTCCGAACTCGAGCGCTGCGACGCGGTCCTCGCCTCGGGCATGACGCTCGGCAACGGCAGCTTCGAGTCGCTGCGGGAGCACGCGCTGCGCCACGCCAAACCGCTGGTGATGTTCGCCCAGACCGGCAGCGCGGTGCTGCCGCGCCTCATCGGCGCAGGAGTCACCGCGGTCTGCGCGGAGCCGTATCCCTTCTTCTGGCTCGACGGCGGTCCCGGCACCATCCACCGTTACGGCGGCAGTGAGCGCTCCGGAGCCGCCCTGTGACCACGGCCCTCCTCAGCCCCGCGGGCAACCGCGAACTGCTCGCTCTGCTCGGCCGTACCCCGCTCGCCCGCATCAGCGTCGACCTGCCCTGCCCGCAGCCCGGCTTCTGGGCCAAGCTGGAAGGTCTGGGCGTCGGCGGCATGAAGGCGCGAGCGGCCGTCTCCATGCTGCTCGGTGCCAAGGAGCGCGGCGAACTGCGACCCGGCGCCCCGGTGGTGGAGTCCACCTCCGGAACGCTCGGCATCGGGCTGGCCTTCGCCGGTCAGGCCCTGGGGCATCCGATCGTGCTGGTCGGCGACGCGGAACTGGAGCCCTCGATGCGCCAGTTGCTGCGCGCATACGGCGCCAGGCTGGAGCTGGTCGACCGCCCGGCGGCCGAGGGCGGATGGCAGGCCGCCCGGCTGGCCCGGTTGCGCGAACTGCTGTCGACACTGCCGGACGCGTACTGGCCCGACCAGTACAACAACCCCGACAACATTGCCGGTTACGCCTCCCTTGCTGCCGAGCTCGCCGCTCAGTTGGATCACGTCGACGTGCTGGTGTGCAGCGTCGGCACCGGCGGCCACAGCGCCGGAGTGGTCGGACCGCTGCGGCGGCACTGGCCCGGGCTCCGGTTGATCGGCGTGGACGCCACCGGCTCGACGATCTTCGGCCAGCCCGCCAGGCCCCGCCTGATGCGCGGCCTGGGCAGCAGTATCCATCCACGCAACGTCGCCTACGGCGCCTTCGACGAGGTCCATTGGGTCGGCCCGGCCGAGGCCGCGGACGCCTGCCGAAGGCTCGCTGCCGGCAACTTCGTCAGCGGCGGCTGGAGCACCGGAGCGGTGGCGCTTGTGGCGGCCTGGGCCGCTCGCGTCCACCCGGGAGCCGTCGTCGCCACCGTCTTCCCCGATGGGCCGCATCGCTATCTCGGCACCGTCTACGACGACGACTTCGCCGCCGCCCACGGGCTCGACCGGGCCACCGCGGCCACACGCCCCGTCGAGATCCCGCATCCGCGGGCCGTGGAGGCCACCGGCTGGGCCCGGTGCCGCGCCGTCACCGACCCGCTGGGCAGCCGAACCCCACATCCGGAAGAGGACTCGTGAAAGTCAGTCAGCGCACTGTGCGTCTCCAGCTCACCGAGCCGCTGCGCATATCCCGCTCGACGATGGCGGCCCGCGACGCGGTCCGGCTGTCCGTCGAGCACCAGGGCGGCAGTGGCCACGGAGAAGTCGTCGCGAGCGTGTACTACGGTCTCGACGCAGGCACCATCGCGCGGCTGCTGAATGAAGTGGCCCTGGATCTGGCCCGGTTCGCGGATCCCGAGACCGCCCTGGGGGCCCTGCGCACCGGTGCGCTGCCGGCCAACGGCACTGCCCCCGCCGTGACCGCGGCGGTCGAGTCGGCGCTCCTCGATCTCGTCGGCAAGCGCGCCGGCGTCCCGGTCCACCAGCTCCTCGGCACACCCGACGCGCCCTCGGCGGCGACCGCCCGCACCATCGGTATCACCTCGCCGGGGCGGGCCGCAGTCCAGGCCGCCCGCCTCGTACGGGACGGTTTCGCGGTCCTCAAGATCAAGGCCGGTGCCCCGGACCCCGAGGACGACCTGAAGCGCGTACGGGCCGTGCGGGCCGCGGCTCCCCACGCTCGGCTGCTCCTGGACCCCAATGGAGCCTGGACCGTTGCCACGGCGCAGAGGCTGCTGCCCCGCCTCGCGGAAGAGGGAATCGAGGCCGTCGAGCAGCCGATCGCTCCCGGCGACCCCGAGGCGCTGGCGAAGCTCGCCGAACGCTCGCCGCTGCCGGTCATCGCGGATGAGGACGCGGTCGGTTACGAGGACGCCCGCCGTCTCGCCGGGCGGGTGCAGGGCATCAACGTCAAGCTCGCCAAGTGCGGCGGCGTCACCACGGCCCTGCGGATCGCCGAACTGGTCGCCGGCAGCGGCACCGAGCTGATGCTCGGCTGTCTGACCGCCAGCACGCTCGGCATCGCCCCCGCCGTACATCTCGCCGATCGCGCCCGGTGGATCGACCTCGACGGACACCTGCTGCTCGCCCGCGACCCGTGGACCGGCATCGGCGGCGCCGACGGCACCGTACGGACAAGCCCGCGCCCGGGTCTCGGCGTGCACCCGCGCACCAAGGGGGAGCGCGGGTGAAGACATGGCACGAGATACGCCGCTTCCCCCTCGCGATACGGCTCCTCCTGATCAACCAACTCGGCGTCAACACCGGCTTCTACCTGCTCATCCCGTACCTCGCCGTGCACCTGAGCGACGACCTCGGGCTGTCGGCCGCTGTCGTCGGCATCGTGCTCGGCGTACGCAACCTCAGCCAGCAGGGCCTGTTCCTCATCGGCGGATCGGCATCGGACCGGCTGGGTGCGCGCGGAGTCATCATCGCCGGATGCGCACTGCGCACCGTCGGCTTCGGGCTCTTCGCACTCGGCGACGGACTGACCGTGCTGCTGGCCGCCTCCGCGCTCAGTGGACTGGCCGGGGCGCTGTTCAACCCTGCCGTACGCGCGTATCTCACCCTGGAGGCAGGGGAGCGCAAGGCGGAGGCGTTCGCCCTGTTCAACGTCTTCGCGACCACTGGCGCCCTGATAGGGCCGCTGCTCGGCAGCGCCCTGCTGTTGGTCGACTTCCGTGCCTCCGCGCTCACCGCGGCCGGGATCTTCGCGGTGCTCACCGTCGCCCAGGCCGCTGTGCTTCCGGCACGCGAGGTCACGCCGTCCGCGAACAGCGTCCTCGGGGACTGGCGAGAGGTGCTCGGCAACCGCCGCTTCGTGGCCTTCGCCATTGCCATGGTCGGCATGTTCACCATGGAGAACCAGCTGTATCTGCTGCTGCCGGACGGCGCGCGCCGGGCCACCGGCTGGGACGGCGCAGCCGGCATCGTCTTCCTCGTCGGCACCCTCACCAACCTCTGGCTGCAACTGCGCATCACGCGGGCGCTGAAGATTCGGGGCACCCGGGCGAGATGGATCACAGCGGGTCTCACGCTGATGGGGCTGGCCTTCATACCGCCGATGACGGTGGCGGGAGCGGGGGCAGCGCACGGCGGCGCCGGCGACGCGGTGCTCGGCGCGCTGCCTGTCCTGGCCGGGGCGCTGCTTCTCTACCTGGGCGTCATGATCGCCCAGCCCTTCGTGATGGAGCTGATACCCCGCTTCGGCCGCCCGGAGCTCACCGGCACCTACTTCGGGCTGTTCTACGTCGTCTCGGGCATCGCCGCGGCCGTGGGCAACACGGTCGTCGGCTGGGCCATGGACGCCGGTGAGCACGAGGGCGCGCACTGGCTGCCCTGGGCATGCTGCCTGGCCTTCGGACTCGCCTCCGCCACCGGCGTCGCCTGGCTGCACCGCCGGCGAGTGCTTCCCGCCCAAGCGGCGCCCGTACCGGTGCCGGTGTGAGGAGACCGAGATGACAAACGCGAACCTGCTGACCGACAACCCGGTCCTGTACGAGGCCCGTTTCCCCGACGAGGCGCGCCTGGCGGGGCGCTGGGCCGAGGACTGTCTGCGGCGGTACGGGGCCGGTCCGCGGGTCCTGGACATCGGATGCGGCACCGGCCGTGATGCCGCGTATCTGCATGGAGCCGGCCGTACGGTCGTGGGCTCGGACCTGTCCGAGGCGATGCTGGAGCACGCCCGCGTACACCACCCGGGTCCGGAGTACTTCCGGGCGGACCTGCGCGGATTCGACCTGGCAGACCGGTCCTTCGACGCCGTGGTGTGCCTGGACAGTGCCTTGCTGTACTGCCACACCAACGACGAACTCGACGGCTTCCTGTCCTCCTGCCGACGCTCCCTGGCACCCGGAGGGCTGCTCGTCGCGGAGATGCGCAACGGGGCCTTCTTCCTCGGTCGTACGGAGCTCCTGGACAGCCCGTCCGTCAACGGCTTCACCTGGCAGGGCATCACCTACCGGTCCACCACCACCCTGCACGTCGACCGTGCCGCGCAACTGCTGCGCCGTACCCGGGTGTGGACAGCCGACGACGGATCGCCGCCGGTCGAGCAGCGCTCCGCGTGGCGGCTGATCTTCCCCCAAGAGCTGCGCCATGTCCTCGCCGTCCACGGCTTCGAGGTACTCGCCCTGCACGACGGGCCGGGCCCGCGCACGGAGCCGCCGTGGCGGGAGGGCGACTCGCCGGCCGCTACGGCCGATGCCGACCGGCTCCATGTCGTCGCTCTGAGGCACCCCATCTGACCCCCGCAACACCCCCCACGCCCACAACCGCCCGCACAGCAAGGACACCCTCATGAACGACGTCCCCGACGTTTCCGTCAACAACTCCCGCTTCCCCGGCCTGCGCCGCCGGGGCTTCCTCGCCGCAGCCGGAGGCGCGGCCGGACTCGGCGCGCTCGCCCTGGCCGGCTGCGCCGGCTCCGGCACCGCCGCCGACCCCGCCAAGGGCGACGGCAAGCCCAAGCGCGGCGGACGGCTGCGCGCGGCCTTCGCCGGTGGCGGTGCGAGCGAGACCCTCGACCCGCACCTGGCCAACCTGTTCGCCGACGCCGCCCGTGCCAAGGCCCTCTTCGACAAGCTCGCCGACTACGGCCCCGACCTCTCCGCGCAGCCCCGGCTCGCCTCGGCATGGGAGCCGAACGCGGGCATGGACCGCTGGAAGGTCACCCTGCGCAAGGCCGCCTTCCACGACGGCAAGCCGGTGACCGCCCAGGACGTTCTCTACAGCTACCGCCGCATCGTCGACCCGGCGAAGGCGTTCCGGGCGAAGGCGTCGCTGGAACCCATCGACCTGAAGGCCAGCCGCGCTCTGGACGAGCGGACCATCGAGTTCGTCCTCAAGCGCCCTACCGCTGAATTCCCCAACGTGCTGGGTGCGTTCGGCGCGTACATCGTCCCCGAGGGACTCAAGGACTTCGACAAGAAGCCGATCGGCAGCGGCCCGTTCCGCTTTGTGTCCTTCGCCCCGGGCGAGTCCGCCGTGTTCAAGCGCAACGACGCCTACTGGGACGGCGCACCGTACCTCGACGAGCTGGAGTTCGTCGTCGCCAACGAGGAATCGGCGCGCGCCAACGCCCTGCTCGGCGGGCAGGTCGAGTACGCCCACGAACTCAATCCCGCCACCGCCCGCGCCTACGAGAACAAGGGGCAGATCCAGATCGTCCGGCTGCGGAACAGCGCCATGCAGGGCTTCGTCATGAAGACCGACCGGCCGCCGTTCGACGACAAGCGGGTCCGCGAGGCGTTCTTCCTGCTCGCTGACCGCAAGGAACTTCTCGACGGCGCCCTGTCCGGCGCCGGCGAGATCGGCAACGACCTGTTCGGCAAAGGCTACGAGTACTACGCCGGCAGCCTGCCGCAGCGCGAACAGGATCTCGACCGGGCCCGCAAGCTGCTCAAGGAGGCCGGCGCCGAGAAGCTCAAGGTCACCCTCGACACCTCGCCCGTCGCCGCCGGATTCACCGAGGCCGCGGCGATCTTCCGTGACCAGGCCGCCAAAGCCGGAGTGAGAATCGAGATCAGGACCGGCAGCAAGGACAGCTACTGGAAGGACATCCTCGACTCCGGGACCCTTGCCTCCTACCGCTCCGGCGCCATGCCCATCGAGTCCCACATCTCCCAGCGCCTGCTCACCGGTTCCACCACCAACGCAACCCACTGGCGGCACAAGGACTTCGACGCCCTGTACCAGCAGGCACAGTCCACCAAGGACAAGAAGGACCGCGCCGCCGTCTACGAGCGAATGCAGCGCCGCCTGCACGCCGAGGGCGGCTTCCTGATCTGGGGCTTCGCCGACTGGATCCTCGGCACCGCCCACAGTGTCCGGGGCGTCGAGCGGAAGGCACCCGCCAACTCCCTCGACTGGGCGCGCTTCGACAAGGTCTGGCTGGCGTGATCGGACCCCGGTCCTGGGTCGCCCGGCGGCTGCTGCTCGGCGTGGCGCAGACGGCAGCCGTCGTGCTGCTCGTCTTCTCTCTCACCGAGGCGCTGCCGGGCGACGCCGCCGTGGCGCTCGCCGGCGACCAGCCCGACCCCGAGCGGATCGCGGCCATCCGCGAGGCGATGCACCTCGACCGGCCGGCCTACGAACGGCTGGCGGACTGGGCTTCCGGCCTGCTGCACGGTGACTTCGGCACCTCCCTGGCCTCGGGGCGGCCCGTCAGCTCGTACATCGCGGACGGATTCGGGCCGACCGTGCTGCTCGCCGTGCTCACGATGGTGCTGCTGGTGCCGGCCGGGGTCGGCCTGGGTGTGCTGGCTGCCGGACATGAGGGGCGGTTCGTCGACCGGCTCGTCAGTTCGGTGACGCTCGGCGTCTACGCGGTCCCGGAGTTCGCCTTCGGTGTGCTGCTGGTCACCGTGTTCGCCTTGCGACTTGGCTGGCTGCCCCCGACCGCCGTCGGATACGGCACCGATCTGCTCGACCACCCCGCGGCGCTGGTCCTGCCCGTGCTCGTCCTGCTGTCGCGGCCGGTGTGCTCACTGGCGCGCCTGGTACGGGCAGGCATGATCGACGCGCTGGCTTCGCCGTACGTCGCCCAGGCCCGCCGCTACGGAATCTCCGGCTTCCGCATCCGTTACGCGCACGCGCTGCCCAACGCCATCGCGCCCTGCGCCCAGCAACTCGCCCGGACAGTCGACTGGTTGCTGTGCGGGGTCATCGTCGTGGAGGCGCTGTACGTGATTCCCGGGCTGGGAACGGTGCTGATCAATGCCGTCGCGGAAAGGGATGTTCCCGTGGTGCAGGGTCTCGCGGTCGTCTTCGGGCTGACCGCCGTCGTCCTTAATCTGGGCGCCGACCTGGTCGTCCACCGCCTCGCGCCCCGGGCGGGGGTGGCGGCATGAAAACGCTCGCAGGCATCCGGCCGGGACGCTTCACGATCGGCCTGGTGATCATTGCCGTACCGCTCACCCTCGCGCTGCTCGGGCCGCTCCTCGCGGGCGAACCCGGGCCACGAGCACCCTCCTTCACGCTCGGCGGCGGACACTGGCTCGGCACCGACTTCGTCGGCCGGGATGTGTGGCAACAGGTGCTGCTCGGTGGGCGGTCCGTGGTCCTCGTCGCCCTGGCCGCGACGACTCTGGCCTACCTGGTGGCCCTGCCGCTCGGACTCATCAGCGCGCTCACCCACCGGACATGGCTCGAAGAGCTGCTGATGCGGCCCCTGGACGTGCTGCTCGCCGTGCCGTCGCTGTTGTTGATCCTGCTGGTGGCCGCCGTCTTCTCGCCGGGGGCGGTGGGCCTGTCACTGCTGGTGGCCGTGGTCAACATCCCGGACGCCGCGCGGATGGTCCGCGCAGCCGCGGCCGAAGCGGCCTCACGCCCGGCCGTCGAAGCACTGCGCATGCAGGGAGAGACCTGGTGGCGCATGGCCGTCGGCTATGTCGGCAGGTCGATCGCGCGCACACTCGCCGCCGACGCGGGCGTACGGCTCACAGGCGTGCTCTACCTCGTGGCCACGGCGGCGTTCCTCGGCGTCGGAGTCGCGCCGGACGCCTCCGACTGGGCGGTGATGGTGGACCGCAACCGGACGGGGCTGTTCGTCCAGCCCTGGGCCGTGGTGGTACCCGCCCTGCTGATCGTCGCCCTGACCATGGGGAGCAACTTGCTCTTCGACGCCGCACTGGAAAAGCCTCACCGGAGAAAAGGAAACGGATGTGAACGCGGTCGCTGAGGTCAAGGACCTACGAGTCGAGATCGGCGGCCGGGCGATCGTGGACGGGGTCAGCTTTCAGGTCCGCCCCGGGAAGGTCACCGCGCTCGTCGGCACGTCCGGCAGCGGCAAGACGACCACGGGCCTCGCGCTGCTCGGCGAATACCCGGCGGGCGCCCGGGTCACCGGCGACGTACGGGTGTCCAACGGCCTCGTCGGATACGTACCCCAGCACCCCGGCGCCGTCCTCAACCCCGCACGCCGGGTCGGCGCACTCCTGCGGGACATCGCCCGCGACCAGGTGAGAAGGCTGCCCAGGCCCCAGCGCCGGGCCGCCGCCCGGACGCGCGTCCTGCACGCGCTCTCCGTCGCACAGCTCCCGGAGGGCGAGTTGCTGCTCCGGCGCTATCCGCACCAGCTCTCGGGTGGCCAGCAGCAGCGCGCCGTCCTGGCACAGGCACTGCTGCTCGGCGCGAGTGTGGTGGTCGCGGACGAACCGACCACGGGCCAGGACGCGCTGACCAAGCGGCGCATCGTCGATCAGCTGGCGGCAGTCGCCCGGCAGGGCATCGCCGTGGTTCTGCTGAGCCACGACCTGGATGTCGTCCGGGCCCTGGCCGACGAGGTTCTGGTCATGCGCGGCGGCCGAGTGGTGGAGGCAGCTCCCGCGGAGCAACTGTGGCTCGCACCCCAGCATCCCTGGACCGCCGAACTCCTGGCAGCGGAAGGGAAGATGGGCGACAGCCCTCCCGCCCGTGATGGACAGGCGGCACTCCAGGTAGAGGGCCTAACCGCCCGGCACCGCGACGGAGCCCGCAGCACCAAGGAGGCGGTACACATCCCCGAACTCACCGTTCGCTCGGGCGAGTGCCTGGCCGTCATCGGCCGCTCCGGCAGTGGCAAGACCACGTTCGCCCGCTGCCTGGCCGGACTCCACCGGGACTACGCAGGCGATGTCCTGCTCGACGGCGTCCCGCTCCCGCGCAGCCTGCGCGCTCGGACCCGGGAACAACTGGCCGCGGTCCAGTACGTCTTCCAGGACGCGAGGGCCGCGTTCGACGAACACCGACCGGTCCTGGACCAGGTGGCACGCACGGCGGTGCGGCTGCGAGGAGCGCACCCGCGGGAGGCTCTTGCCGAGGCCCTGCACACCTTGACCGGCCTCGGGCTCACGGAGGAACTGGCGCTGCGAGCACCCGGGCAGCTGTCCGGCGGCGAACTGCAGCGGACCGCGCTCGCTCGCGCCCTGCTCGCCCGGCCACGAGTGCTGGTCTGCGACGAGATCACCGCCGGGCTCGACACGGTCACCCGGCGCGCACTCCTCGACACGCTCGCCGGGCTGCTGCGCGACCGACCCGAACTGGCCCTGGTCCTGATCACGCACGACCTCGACGCCGCGGCGGCTGCCGCACGGATCGCCGTACTGGACGCAGGCGAACTGGTTGAGCAGGGCCCGGCACGCCATGTGCTGACCTCGCCCCGGCACCCGTTCACCGTTTCCCTGGTGGACACTTCGGTGCGCCTGGCGGCGGAGACGCGATCCAGGCGGTGGTAGGTGCCCACATGGAGCCCGTACCTGGGCCGGTAGGTACACCCCTAGAGGTGACGGCGTCGCGGCCGGTCAGCCAGGAACCGACCACACGGCAGACATCCTTGTCGTCCTTCGACCGAGTCTCTGACTCAGGTCGCCGGCCAATTCGACGTAGGGGCAGAGCTATGGGACCGGGGCCATAATCCCCGAGAATTCAAGGGAACTGAAGGCAGTCCAGCCCGAACTATGGGGCTGGTTGGTGTACTTCGGCACCGTGTGTTCGTGGGTGTGGGCGGAGGCGTTCACACTGGACGGCACATCCCCCGTCGGCAGGACAGCCAGTTCCCCATGTTCTGCAACAGCAACAAGTGTGGGTAGCATCCGCCTCCAACAGTTGTACAAGGAAGGTGAGCTGTCATGCCCGAGGGCAATCCCACTCTGCAGTCCCAATATGCCAAGCAGGTCGATGCCGATCTGGAGCGCAACACGAGGGAACAGGAGCACATCAGGTCCGAGGCTGCCGCCCTGCAGGCCCAGCTCGAGGAACTCCAGAAAGACCACGAGCTGCTGGAGACTTTGAGGGCGACCCTGGGCACTCCATCCGTGGAGAAGACCAAGGCTGCGGCCAAGACGGCGACGGTTCCCAAGGCTCGGCGCACAAAGACAAGCACCGACACCGACAAGCGGCCCAGGCCGGCAAAGGCGAAGACCGAAGCGAAGGCGAAGGCGAGCAAGACCGCGCCGCCACTGCGGGAACTCGTCGTCGCCGTCCTTGCCGGGCACCAGGAACCACGGTCGGTGGCCGAAGTCGCCCAAGAGCTGGCACAGGCACACCCCGAACGCACGTTGAGCGTGACAGTGGTTCGCAACGCCCTCGAAGCGTCAGTAGCCAAGAACCAAAGCGAGCGAACCAAGCAGCAGAAGTCTGTCTACTACAGCACCATCAAGAAGGAGTCTGCGGCGGAACAACCGGCTGCTGCGCGGAGCACTGTGGACGCGTAGTCGGCGGCTGACTTCGACCAGGAGGCTGGTGCGTAGGGAGCTCAGCACACGGGGTGTAGTCCGCGGGGACGGTGTACAGGTCGGGGCGCATGAGAGAAGGCGCGCGCTCGGACCAGTACGCTCCCAGCCCATGACAAGACCCACGCCGAACACGCATTCGTTACCGGACCGTCCGAATCTGCCGTGGGGCGCCTCCATCGCCTCGCTCGTCGTGTGCCTCTTCACCTGGGTCCTGAGTTGGGGAAAGGCGTACCTGATCAACGACGATCTGCCCAACTTCTGCAGCGACGTGCGCAGAGGGAGCTTTCCGCCGGAGGTGGCGTGCGTATCCGGGAATGGCACAGTCACCGGCGCGAACGCATGGTGGGTCGATCCTCTGTTCTTCACCTCGGGCGTGCTGTCAGTTGTGTTTGCGGTCTTGGCGCTCATGGTCGCGTCGGCCGGCCGGAAGCGGTGAGACGGCCCGCTGGTGCGGCTCTCGGCAAAAGTTCGCGCCCCGGTGCCGTGCGGCCAGAGGCCCGGCGCCGGGACGCGATGGTGCTTAACTGCTCAACAGGTACTGACCGGTGTCAGCCGCCCAGCCCGTCGGCAGCCTGCTTGATGTCCGCCGCGAAGGTGCTCACCTCGGTGTAGACACCGGGCTTGCCCGGGCGCGCGCAGCCCTCGCCCCAGCTGACGATGCCGACCTGGATCCAGGCACCCGCGTCGTCCTTGCGGAACATGGGACCGCCGGAGTCGCCCTGGCAGGTGTCGACGCCGCCGGTGTCCAGGACCCCGGCGCAGAGCTCTTCGCCGGGCGTCAGCTGGTCGCCGTACGCCGTCTGACAGGTGGCGTCGTCGATGAACGGGACCTTTGCCTTGAGCAGATAGCGCTGCTGGCTGCCGCCTTCCTTGTCCGCGCCCCAGCCGGCGATGTCGAAATCGCCGGTGTTGAGCTTGTCGTCCCCGGCGATAGGCAGGGTCGGCTGATCGATCGGCTTCTCGAGCTTGATCAGCGCCCAGTCCTTGCCCTTGCCGTTGTAGCCGGGTGCCTGGAGGACCTCGGTGGACTTCACGCTTATGGCGTTGGAGTCCTCCAGGTCGATGACGCCCGCAGTCGCGGTGATGCCGGTGTTCGGGCCGCTGCCATCGACGCAGTGGGCGGCGGTCAGCACGATGTCCTTGGCGTACAGCGCGCCGCCACAGCCCATGGACAGGCGGACCATGAACGGGAATTCACCCTGATCGGCCTTGGTTCCGCCGACGACCTTTGTGCCTACGTCACCGCGTGGGGTCGGTGCGGAGGCGGCGTTGGCCGCGCCGGGCTGGAGGCTGAAGGCGGCGAGGGCGACGGCACCGATCGCGGTGGTCGTCCTGAGGTGCTTCAGGTAGCTCTTCAATTGACTTCCTCTCGTGGGGGGTTTACGCAATGACGAGCTCATGCCAACCCCTGGAAATGGAAGTCGCCACCGAATGACGTGCGTTGGAAAATGGCAGCGCGCCGCAAGGCGTCCGAACCCAGTGGGGGATGAGTCCGCAAAGCGCCCTGCGATTATGTGTAACCGGCGACCGGAGTGACAAGGGTGCGCAAACCCTCAACTGCCCTTTGAACAAGGGCACGTTGGGGCCATACCGGTCGATCTCAACCGCTATTGGCGTAGGCTGTTACATGAGTGAGACGAAATCTCCGGAGAGCTGTGTCGTTGGTGCGCCGGGGCTGAAGTCGGCGGTGAGAGTCGGGTAATCCAGCCGGTAAGCGGTGCGAACACGGCGTTGTCGGACTGCAGCACGGCAGCGAGTCCGTGCTTGGTGACCAGGAAATCAACGAAGAGGTTGATCCATTGCCCCAGTGCGGCGCGGAGTTGCGCTGGTCGCCAGTAGGGCTGGACCGGCCTCGGTGCAGGCGTCGACCGGTGCTGGTGGGCGGCGATGATTGAGATCCGCTCGCGTCGGGAAGTGGCGGTAGATCGTGCCCATGCCGACGTCGGCCTTGGCCGCGATGTCGCGTACCGGCGCTTCCACGCCTGACGTGACGAAGACCGCGGCGGCCGCGTCGAGCAGTTCCTTGTTACGCCGGGCGTCCGCCCGCTTGGACTGGGCTGCGTGCCCTGCGCCCTCGTCGCTGTCGTTCACCGCGCCGCTTTCTCCGATACCGAGCTTGCCAAAGCGGAGCAACGTTCCGTATCGTAACCGGAGCAATGTTCCGCTTGCTCAGATGTCAGAGCAGGGGCCCGGCAACCAAGCCACGCATTGCCACCACGCTTCACCCGCAATGGAGGAACACGGTCATGCAGTACCGCACCTTGGGCCGCACCGGTGTGCAGGTCAGCTCCCTCGCGCTCGGCGCGATGAACTTCGGCAAGATCGGGCGTACCACCCAGGACGAGGCCACCGCTATCGTCGACGCCGCTCTCGAGCGCGGGATCAACGTCATCGACACCGCCGACATGTACAGCGACGGCAAGTCGGAAGAGATGGTGGGCAAAGCCATCGCCGGCCGCCGCGACGACGTAGTGCTGGCCACGAAGGTGAACATGCCCATGGGCGACGAGCGCAACCATCAGGGCAGTTCGCGCCGCTGGCTGGTCACCGAGCTCGACAACAGCCTGCGCCGCCTCGGTGTCGACCACGTTGATCTCTACCAGATCCACCGGTGGGACCCGAGCACCAGCGACGAGGAGACGCTGTCAGCCCTGACTGACCTGCAACGCGCGGGAAAGATCCGCTACTTCGGATCCTCGACCTTCCCGGCGTACCGCCTTGTGCAAGCACAGTGGGCCGCCCGCGAGCATCACCTGAGCCGTTACGTCACTGAACAGCCCAGCTATTCGATCCTGCAGCGCGGGATCGAGACCCACGTCCTGCCCGTGACCGAGCAGTACGGGCTCGGTGTGCTGGTGTGGAGCCCGCTGGCCTCGGGCTGGCTGTCGGGCGCGATCCGCGAGGGCCAGGAAATTACCACCAGCCGCTCCACATTCATGCCGCAACGCTTCGACACCACCATCCCGTCCAACCGGGCCAGGCTCGACGCCGTCGAGCAGCTGGCCAAGGTCGCCGACGAGGCCGGCCTGACCATGATCCAGCTCGCGCTCGGTTTCGTGACCGCGCACCCGGCCGTGACCAGCGCGCTCATCGGCCCCCGCACGCTGGACCACCTGCACTCGCAACTTGCCGCCGCCGACACCGTGCTCTCCGCCGACGTGCTCGACGCGATCGACGCGATCGTCGCCCCCGGTGTCGACCTGGCCGCACACGAAAAGTTCGACACTCCGCCGGCGCTGCTCGACCCGTCACTACGGCGCCGCTGATCGCATCGAAGGGCCGCCGGAGCCGGCTCAACACCACCCATGACTGAAAGAGGTATCTCTCGATGGGCGCATCAGGCATAGCGATTACGGATGGGCCCATGGGTGCGCCCACTCCAGTCGTCTCGGTGAAGCCGGTAGTGCTCTTGGCCCCGGGCCGTGGCGAGGATCTGGAAGTACGAGTGTCCGCGCCCCGATGGGGCGCGAATTGCCGATCATTGTTTTCACGCACGGCTTTGTCTGGTCGTTGAACGGCTGACGAACCCCGGCATCGACGTGGGGATCTCCTCTGCCAGCCACCGCTCTGCACCGGAGCCTCCCGGGTGAGGGACACCGTCGGCCGCATCGTGCGGTTCGAGCACCGCTATGCGCCCGCAGCCTCCAGGGGCCGGCTCCCGGGCGTCGTCCCAAGGCGCGCGCTCGGACGGGCGCCCAGCCCAGCCTTGTGCGGATCAGAACTGCTCGGGTTCCGGGACCACGTGTACCGCGGCCTCCTCCGCCGAGGCGGCGCCATCAATGCCGACATCCTTAGCGATCAGATCCTCCTCCAGATCGCGGTGGGCCCCCTCGTCAGGGGCCACGAGCCGGCCGGCGCGCTTCTCCCCGACCTCGTCGTCGATCAGCTCACCGTCGGTGTCCCAGGCGTCCCCAAGCCCATCGCCCGCCGGAACAGTGATGTCCGGTGCCTCTTCGGCCAGCCGCTCGTCCAGGCTCTCGCCCCGGCGCTGCTCTCCTGCAGTGGTGCCCACCCGCTCCACGGCCCACGGCCTCTCCGGCGGGGAGTACCCGTCGGAGAGGATCTGCAGCGCGGGATCCTCGAGCGTGTCCTCGGCGTCCAGCAGCCCGGCATCGTCCTGAACCTCGGACCCGTCCGGCTGGTAGACCTCGTCGCCCATGGAGCTCTCGCTCATGTCTCCTCCTCACGGCTCCGTACTTCCAGTTTCCGCCAGGTTGCGGCACCGGGCTCCCCGTGGAGCACAGGCCGTCGGGCGGGGTGGCTACACCCGCTGGGCATAAGGGGGGCAGCTCCGTCCGGCGGCCTCTGATCCCTCGACGCGGGGACAGAGGCCGGGGCCGAGAGTCGTGATCGCGCAAGACGGCTTGGAAACCGGCGAGGGCCTCTGCAGCGAGGAAGGGGCATCGAGATCACCGGTCGCGACGACCCCGCCTGGCAGCCGCACGTTGCCCCGAGGAGGGATCACGCAACCGATGTCTTCGCGGGGCCGATGTTCCTGTCGGCGCCGCGGGCCGACGGGGGGAGCGAGGTGGTCTCGTCCCATCAGTGGTCACACCCGGCGCACTGCACGTTCGCGGCCGCTGCCATCGTGAGAGCCGCTTGTGCTGGGCCCCAGCGGCCAATCGTCACGGGGTTGGGCCGAGCCTGACAGGTGATCAGCGAGAGGACTGTCGGTGCTTGTCAGGCCCAAGAACTTCATGAGTGGCCATCAGCTGTGACCAGCTGTGACCCGACGAAGCTCGGCATCCATCGCGAGTGAGACGCTCAGCCGCGTGATCAGCTGCTGATCGGTTCAAGCTTCGCGGAGCCACAGGTCCCAGAGTGGCGATACGCCGACTGGGCCCGGCTTCGCGCCGGTCAGAAAGGCATGCGGCGGCGGGCCCGGCGACCGGCCGAGCCGCTGCGGCTCACGGCGCGGGAAGGGGTGTGGAAGGGCTTGCTGAGGAGGCGGCCCAGGATGCCGGGCGCCTTGGAGCCGCCACGCGCGCCGGCGCCGAGCGAGCGTTGTGTGCCACGTTCGGGGTGGCGGGAGATACGGGGGACGAAGAAGGCCAGCACGGCCAGGACCACACACACACAGCAATGACGGCGACAATTATCATGAAAAGACTCCCTCGGGTTGGTGAGTGACAGGCGTCTGCCCCACCACGCCGTGCGTATGCGACCTGCGGTGTCCTGGCCCTGAGGTGACAGCCGACGTGGGCCCGCAGCCGGGACCTCACCGGTAGCCGTAGCCCGGCCCCGTGGTTTACAGGAACCGGCGGATGGGGGCGACGGCGAGCTCCCGCAACCGCTGCGCGGCGGAGCGTCTTTTCCAGCGGCCTTTCTCGATCCGCTCGCTGGCCTGCAGGTCCTCGTCGAAGTGCCGGTCCAGGGTGGCGGTGAAATCTTCGTCCAGGACGGCGAGCATGATCTCTTCGTCGTGGTCGAGGGAGCGGCGGTTGAAGTTGGAGGATCCGATCAGGCCGGCGACCTGGTCGACGGTGATGACCTTGGTGTGCAGCATCGTCGGCTGGTACTGGAAGATGCGCACTCCGCAGCGGAGAAGATCCTCGTAGTGGTTCTGGCCGGCCAGTTGGCAGACCCGTTTGTCGGTGTGGGGACCCGGGAGCAGGATCTCCACCTGGACGCCGCGGCGGGCTGCCGCGCACAACAGGTCGCTGAAGTAGGCGTCGGGGGCGAAGTAGGCGGTGGCCAGGCGGAAGCGTTCCTGGGCGGATTCGAGCATGACCCGTATCAGGGTCTGCATGTCCTGCCAGCCGAAGCTGGCCGAACCGCGCACGACCTGCACCACGGCGTCGCCCTGTGTCGCGTGGCCGGTGAAACGGTCCCGCGCGTCGAAGAGGGTGTCATGGCATTCGGCCCAGTTCTGCGCGAAAGCAGCGGCGATCCCGTCCACGGCGGGGCCGCGGACCTGGACGTGGGTGTCGCGCCACTCGTTCTCGTTGCGGGCGTTGCCACACCATTCCTCGGCGATTCCCACCCCGCCTGTGTAGGCCACAGCTTCGTCCACGACCAGCACCTTGCGGTGGCAGCGGTGATTCTGCTTGAGCGGGGAGAGGTACAGGGGCTTGCGGAACCACGCCACCTCGGCTCCGGCTCGGTCCATCAGATCCAGCAGGTCCTGTTCGATGAGCCGGCTGCCGAAGCCGTCCAGCAGCAGACGTACACGCACACCGTTGCGGGCCCGGTCGGCCAGCGCCTCGGCGAACTCGCGGGCTATGTCGCCGCGCCAGTACACGAACGTCATCATGTCGACTGTGTGCTCGGCGCTGCGGATGCTGTGCAGCATCGCCGCAAAGATCTCGTCCCCGTTGCGCAGCGGCAGAAGTGCGTTGCCTTCTGTGGCGGCGATTCCGATCAGCCGCTCCAGACGGCGCCGCATCCGAAGCTTGCGCTCCGCTGCTTGGGAGGGCTCCGGCGCGACGGTCTCCGGGGACACTTCTGGCTCGTTGCGTGTGCTCGTCAAGGCTCCACCTGACCGGTAGGGAAAGGCGGCCTCGTGGGTCCGGCAACCGCCGAGGCGTGCCGACTGTACACACGCACCACAAGCCGGGATACCGACCGGGTCAGGGAATAGCAGCGACTTCTTTCCCGGCCCGCGTGGATCAACCCTGAAACCTGCGTGCATGACCGTTCGGCGGTGGGGCACATGATTTCTCGGAGGTCGATAATCGTGGTTCCCCTGCTTCTGGTTCTACTTCTCGCGCTCATCCTTTTCGGCGCCGGCTTCGCACTGAAGGCGCTGTGGTGGATAGCGGTCATCATTCTCGTGGTGTGGCTGCTCGGATTCGTCGTGCGGCCGGCCGGCAGCGGCGGACGTCGCGGTCGCTGGTACCGCTGGTAGGCAGCCAGGTCACAGGGTGAGCCGGGCCGGAGATCTCCTCCGGCCCGGCCCACCTGCGTTCAGTGCGTCAAATCCCCGGTGGAGCCTGGCGGCGCGCCACGAAAAGGACAAAAAAGGCGGGAAGCATACCCATCTTTCCGGCGTAGAGAATAGAAAGTGCCCGGGACGGTCACTCAAGGAACCAGCGTCCCTTTGGGTAGTTGTCCCGGCCGCGTCGATTCTTACTGGAATTCCCTGGGAATGGTCCGCCTCGGCGGGGAAACCTGCTTGCCGCTGCGCGGCCTGAAGGGCGACCGGGGATCGATTACTCGGGCCTGGTCAGCGACCAGCCCGACACGTCGGCGAGCCGACCACGCCACGCCGGTACGGTGAAGGGCCCTTCTGCTCCCGCCAACGTCGCGTCGCGCAGGTGGATCCAGCGTGGCAGGTGTTCTGGTGCCTGCTCACCGATCACCTCGTCCAGGCTCTGGTCGACTGTCTCCGGGAACTCCGCGAGAAGCTGAGCTCCCTTTCCGCCCAGCCGACGCACGCTCTGCGCCCAATCGGCTTTCCATGCCTGCTGAGTGATGAGGTCTCCGTGCACGAGGCCCCCTGGGACGTGCAGGGTGATCGGCAGACTCGATTGCGGCTCCGCTTCCAATAGCCGGATCAGCAACTGGAGTTGGATGTCCAGCAAGGGCTCGACAGATACGACCGTCCCGCTCGCGGGCGCCTGCGGATCGGAGCCGGTCATGACATCTCATCCGTCTGATGCGCGGAAGTGGCCGTGGAATCCGTGGCCGGAACGGACCGTGCGGCTGTTGCGAGGGCCTCGTCGACGTTGTTGTGAATAGGCGTGGCAACGTTGAGGCCGGTGATCTCGAAGAGCCGTCGAACGGCAGGTGTGGGCGCGGCGAGGTGAAGATCCCCTGCTGTGTTGCGCGCTTCCCGACCGGCCTTGATCAGGACGTTCAGGCCCGATGAGTCCATGAATTGCAGATCTGAAAGGTCCAGAACGAGGTGTCTGCGTCCATGGAGGAACTGATTGGCCATGTGGTGGTGAAGTGACGTTGCGGTATCGATGTCCAGTTCGCCACCAATGGTCAGGATGGCGGTGTCGGTGTCGTGGATGACGACCTCGATGTTGAGGTTGGTCCCCTTGGAGGACATCCTGCGGCCTCTTCTCCGTTGGTTCATCGACTGACGCGTCCGCGCTGCCGTCGCCGGCGATCGACACCTCTTGTGCCGACACGCATTAGTTGTTGCGCGGCAAATGTTAGCCTGCGCCGCCCGCGAGGTACGAGGGGGTCATCGGCTGGTTCGTACGAGGTCCTCGTGCACTGCTTCGGTGCTGCCCGCGCGCGCCGCCTCGAGCTGAGCGGCGAACGCGAGGCCGAGGAACAGAGCGATCCCCGTGAGATTCGCCCATAGGAGAAGCGCTACGAACGCCGTAAGAGGCCCGTAGACGGCGCCGAAAGAGCCGCTGCGTTCGACGTAGAGCGCCAACAGCCAGGTCGCGGCGATCCAGAGGGCCAAGTGAACGGCCGAACCGAAGGCGAGCCAGGTATACCCCGGTTGGACACGGCGCGGCGACCACCGGAAGATGACGGCAGACGCCACCCAGGCCATGGTGATTCCGGCGGGGATCTGCAGCCAGTGCCACCACCCGGGCAGCGTGCCGCCGCCGAACGAGTCCACCACGGCGCCGGCGACCGTGTCACCGGCGACCAACACGAGGAAGCCGAGCGCCATGGGTGCCCCCGCCGCTGCCGAGAGCAGCAGGCTCCTGCCGTACTTGGCGGCGAAGGGACGGTCCCGCTCGACGCCGTAGATGCGGTTGGTGCCGCGCTCGATCTGGGCCATGGCCGACACCAGACTGAGCACGGCGAACGCAAGGCCCAGCCACATCGCGACGGCGCCCGCGGCATTCGTTCCGGCATTACGGCGCCCCTCCGCCAGGGCGTCCTCGATCAGTTGGGAGCTGGCGCCGGGTGCGATCCGCGTCAGCGTGAGTTCGACGGCGCGGCCGACGCTCTCGGTGTGGAGCGTCGTCGCCACGCCGACCAGAGCGATTGTGAAGGGCACCAAGGCAAGTGCCACCTGGAACGCCAGCGCACGCGAGTGGCTGAAGCCGTCGGCGTACCGGAAGCGAAGAAACGCGTCGACGAGCAGCTTCCGCCCGCCGTACTGTCTCAGCGCCGCCCATGCCTCGTCCCCGGAGAGTTCCTCCCCGGCCATGTCCCGCGTCTGCGGGACATGCTTTGCGCTGCCCATTCGTCTCCGCCCTCGTTTCTGCCGGCCCCCGCTGACGCAGGTCAGGAGCTCCCGGGCCAACCTGCCCGCGAAGCGGTTGATTATCAGTGATTGACTGCGTCGGTGAAACCGTGGGGGGTAAAAGCTGCAGGTGGGGCGCGGAGAAAGTGCCCGATGACGGGTATGTCACTGCCACACGGACTGTGCGAACCGCAGTGCCTGCCCGTCGACCGTCGATTTGCTTCGAATGACTCCCTGGGCCGCAGGAGACAGCATGCAAGGTGAACAGTCAGTCCCCCTGGGCCTTCGACGCGCCCCGGCCGCCGTTTCGCACTGGCTGCCGCCCGGGCGCGACGTGCTCAGCGCCTTGCGCCGCACGCCTGTGTCCGTCTGGACCGATGACGTCACCGACTGGGCCGCGGCTCTGACGTACTACGCGGTTCTGGCCCTCTTCCCGACCCTGCTCGTCACGGTGTCCTTCATCGGGATCGCCGATGCCTCGCAGACCGAGGCACTCATCAGGGGCGTGGCCGCGATCGTGCCTGCCACCTCGCGCCCGGTGCTGGAGAGCGCGCTGCAGGACATGGCGGGCCGTCACACGGCTGCATGGTTTCTCGCCGTTGTCGGAACAGCCGGCGCGGTGTGGTCCGCGTCGAGCTACCTCGGGGTGTTCCGCCGGGCGCTGCACGCGATGCACGGGGTACGGGACCAGGCCTCCGTGTGGCGGACGGCACCACGGATCGTCATCACCGCGTGCGTACTGCTGGGCGTCCTGGTCTCCAGCGCACTGGTGCTCATGCTCAGCGGCCGGCTGGCCCAGACGCTCGGCCAGGCCCTGGGAGTTGGCGGCGCGGCAGCCGTCACCTGGGACGTCATGAAGTGGCCTGTCCTGCTCTTTCTGGTGGCGACGATGGTTCTGGTGCTGTTCCGCTCGGGGCCCGCACAGACACGCGGTGTACGGCGCAGGGCGCTCGGCGGCGCCCTCGCCGTCGTCCTCTGGCTCGTCTCCTCCGCGGCATTCGCCCTGTACACCGCTCACGTCGGGACGTACGACCGCCTGTACGGGTCGCTCGCCGGGATCATCGTCTTCCTGGTCTGGCTTTGGGTGTCCAATCTCGCCCTGCTGACCGGTGCCCAGTTCAACGCGGAACTCGCCAAGGCCACGTCACGCTGAGCGCGGAGGAGTGCGTGCCGTACCTGTAGCTCGAAGCCGGGCGAGGCGATGGGGCATGCCGCGGGCGCTACGGGGCAACCGATGTGCGGGGCGACCCCGCCCCGAGTACCGCGACAACAGAGGGGATGCCGAAGATGGCTTCCAGGCTGTCCACGATCGTCCGTGAACTGCAGCGGCACGGGATCATGCGTCGACGTCGCTCCGCCCCGCCCTCCCGTATCGGGAGGGGCCCGCACGGCGTGTCGAAATTGGCTGTCGCCCGCCAGTTCGTTCAGGCTGTCCGCACCCGCGTCGGCTCGAGCCATCGCTGACGCCGGGCGCCGGTGAACACCTAGGCAGTCTCGTTTGGATCACCGGGCCGACCACAAGAAGATGCCTGCAACGTGGAGTCCGGCCAGGTAGATCGTCGCGGTGCGCCGGCCAGCGACGCCCAAGGAAACGACCGAAGTGCTGGCCGTCAAGCTTCGCTCATACGGCGGAGCCGGTCAGCGGTCGGGCGGGAACTGATCGCCGAACATCGGCAGGCCGCTGGCGGACTCAGCGTGGGTCGCCTCATCCTGTAGGACGTCCCAGTGTTCGGCGAGCTTGCCGTTTTCCATGCGTACCACGTCGGCCGCCAACGCCCATGGGAGAGCACCAAGTGCTCAACGGTCAGGTGGCCGCGGCGAGCGATCGGTCATCGAAGGCCGGTCCCTCGGCGGCAAGCGGTGGGCGGCATAGCCTGGGCCGACGGGGGCAGGCGCAGAGCGAGAGCGCTACGGTGGTTGCAGCGTGCATGTTGTTGGGCGCCAGTCTCGGCACTGGATGCCAGGATCTCGGGCTGTGGTGAGCGGGCGTACGGCGGCTGCGGCTTGGCCCGGCGGTCCGTAGCTTCTGCCACGCCGGGTCTCGGTTTCCTACATGAGAAGCGGGATGACGTGGACAAATTCGCTGCGGTGGAGCAGGCGCTGCGCACGGCCCCTCCCCACGCCCTGCTCGGCGTCGTGACGGAGGCGTTCACTGAGCACTACGGCGCGGAAAAGGTGGAGCTGAGGCTCGCCGACTACGGCATGCACAGCCTTCAGGCCGTGGAATCCGTGCCGTTCGTCACCGAACCGGTCCTGATCCACAACAGCCCGCAAGGCCGCGCCTTCGGGGCCCAGGAACCGGTGGTCACGAACGGTCTCGCCGACCGGTCGGTGGATGTGCACCTCCCGGTCACGATCCGCGGCGACCGGATGGGCGTGCTGTCCGCGCGGCTGCCGGAGGACGGCTATAGGCAGGCGCTTGTGCCGGAGATGCAGCACATCTGTGAGGCTCTGGGGCACGAGATCCTGGTTGCCGAACGCGACACCGACCTCTATGTTCTGGCCCGACGTGCCGCCCGGCTCACCCTTGCCGCGGAGATGCAGTGGCAGCTGCTGCCGGGCCACTCCTGCTCCCGCCCCGAGTTCTCCCTGGGTGCGCACCTGGAACCGGCCTATGCGATCTTCGGCGACAACTACGACTGGTCCGCCTCCGCCGACCACCTGACGCTCACCGTGAGCAACGGCATGGGGCAGGGCATCGATGCCGCCCTGCTCACCAACCTCGCCGTCAACGCCATGCGTAACGCGAGACGCGCCGGTCTCGACCTCGCAGGCCAGGCCACCCTCGCCGACCAGGCGGTCTACGCCCAGTACCAGGGCCGCGCCCATGTCTCCGTACTGCTGCTGCGCTTCAACCTCAGCACCGGTGACTTGGAAGCGGTCGACGCGGGCTCGCCCCGCTTGTGGCGGCTGCGCGACGGCACCGTGGACCCGATCTCCTTCGATGAGCAGTTGCCCCTGGGCATGTTCGAGGACACCGTGTACGCAGCCCAGCACTTCACAGTGCGTCCCGGCGACCGGTTGCTCTTCGGAAGTGACGGGGTGTATGACGCCGCTTCCCCCGTCGGGGAGCGCTACGGCGAGCGGGCGTTGGCCCGCTCGCTGACCGGTACGAGACTTCTCCCGCCGACCCAGGTCCCCGGTGCCGTGCTGCGTGAGCTTGCCGGATACCACGGGGAGACTCCGCTCGACGACGACGCACTGGTCGTCTGCCTCGACTGGAACGGACAACCCGACGGCGACTGACTGGTAACGCCCCGCTGTGGCGTCTTGCTTCGCTGCGCCGGCTGCGAGAGGGGAACGTCGAAGTCGAGCTGCCTCATGCCAATTGAACTGGAGGCGGCCCATTCACCGTCTGTGATACGGGCGCCCTTCTCTTCTCTTATATCTGGTTTGCGTGGCGATGCTGCGGGCAAACGGCGATCATCAGGCCTCTGTTCGAAAGGTGATTTCTATGCGCAAGAACGAAAAAACCCGGGCCAAGGTCGAGCAGGCTGAGGGAAAGGTAAAGGAAGGCGCAGGACGCGCCGTCGGAAATGAGCGGCTGACGGCCGAGGGACGAGCGGAACAGTCGCAGGGTGATGTGCGCGAAGCCAAGGAAAAGATGAAGGGCGGAGCGCGCAAGGCCAAGGATGCCTTCAAGCGATAGCGATGGCGATATCGCGCGACACGTGCCGCCGACCACTTCTGCGTGGTCGGCGGCACTGATGTCTGCGGACGCATACGCGGAAACTGTCCGGAGAAACATGGCGCATCGTGCGAGTATCGCTCCCTGTGCGGGGCATCCGGCATTTCGGAGGTGATGAGAAATGGTTCCCCTGCTTCTCGTCCTATTGCTTGCCCTCATCCTTTTCGGGGCCGGTTTCGCGCTCAAGGCCCTGTGGTGGATCGCCGTCATCGTGCTGGTGGTGTGGTTGCTGGGATTCGTGCTTCGACCCGCGGCTTCAGGCGGCCGACGGGGCCGCTGGTACCGCTGGTAAGAAATCCGGCCGGCCCGCGGGCACGCGCTGAGCAGCCTTTATCCGCACGCAATTCACCAATGGAAGGAATCCTCATGGACCCGAACCTCTGGGCCTACACCCCCACCTCCGGTCGCACGACGGATGCCAGCCTGATCGGCTACAAGGTCGAGGCGACCGACGGCAGCATCGGGAAGGTCGACAAGCACTCCGACGAAGTGGGCTCCGCGCACCTCGTGGTCGACACCGGTCCGTGGATCTTCGGCAAGCGTGTCCAGTTGCCTGCCGGCATCATTTCCAGCATCGATGCCGCCGCGGAGATCGTCTACGTCTCACGTACGAAGGACGAGATCAAGAACGCTCCGGAGTTCGACGAGGACCCGCACACCGATGACCGGGACTACCGCGAGAGGCTCGGCGGCTACTACGGCGGCTTCATGGGCTGACGGCTCATTCCAGGGTGGGGCAGACCGGAACGCGGTTCCGGTCTGCCCCACGTCTGTCTGATCCCCGTTTCGTGTGTCAGGCAGTCGACCGGAATTGATGGAGCGAGCGGTGCGGAGCAGTTCGCTTCTGCAGGCGACGTCAGGCGGACCGGACGTCCTTGGCCGCCAGTCTCCGCCGTGGGACAGCGCCTGCTCCCTCCAGTGCGCCCTGGAAGCCGCCGAGCCCCTTCAGGAGCGCTTTACGCTCCGAGGGCGTCATCGCGGCGATCACCGCCTGCAGTGCCTCCTGTCGCTGTGCCCTCAGGTCGCGCAAGTACGCCTTGCCGCTACTGGTCAGGTGCAGTTCCAGCTCCCGTCGGCTGACCGGGCTCGGCAGCCGCTGGACGAACCCGAGGGCCTCCAGCCGATCGCACAGCCGGCTCACCGACGGCGCTGCGGAGCCCAGCAGTTCGCCCAGCGTACGGAGGTTGATGCCGTCCTCCCGGTCCAGGCTGTACAGCACGCGAAGCTGGGACGGCGACACGGGGGTTGAGGACGCCATGTCCTTGCCGCGCTCCCACAGCACCTCAAGGAGCTCGATGACCTCGCGCGCCGCCCGAGCGGTTTCCTGCGGCCGGCTCTGAGGGGAAGCGGGGTTCGCTTCCATATCTAGCGACACTCCGAATCAGACGTCCTCGGCCGGTGGCGCCGGCCCTGTGCCGGGGTCCCCTTCTCCATATTTCTCCAGAAAGCGCTATTGGTTGGGTGGAACGACGCGTGAGGGTGGGACTCGCTTTGCGCGGAGCCCCCGGCACATGGCTTGCTGTACTCCCTCCGCGTCAACCTCGCGCGCTACTTTGCTGCAACAGCGACCGATGATCGTGACATCGAGCCTGGCCGGAGAGTCTTCTCCGCACAACAATCATAACTTTCCACTCCACGGTTCACGGCGTACCTCCCTGTGACGGTTCGACGCGACAGGTGTGGGGTTTTTGTGGTCACGTTGCCGGGGTACGTAATTCTCCAGATGTGCTCGAGCAGCTCGCCGCCACCACACGGCTGTGCAACGCGAAGCACGGCCGCAGCGCCCGCTCACCCTGGCTGCCGAGATGCGGTGGCAGCTGATGCCGACCGCTCGTGCTGACGCGAGGAGTTCGACCTTCAGCCGTACTGTCCGCAGGTCGGGCTGCGGGAGGCGCCGCGCACGGCGCCGCGCACGGCGCCGGGCCGGAGAGGCGGACTGGTGGTCTGCCTGGGACCGGTCCTGAGGCCGGCAGACGCGGCGCAGCGGTCCGCCTGTGGGTTCTGGCCTCGCGGTAGTGAGCGACTCCCAATTCGGCGCGTCGTTGCCGAACTTGATTGAGCCCCCCGAATAGATGCTTCGTGCTGCTGCCGACCGTGTGCGTGACTTTGGTGTCACGCGGGAGAACAGGGGAAGGCGAGTGAGTAAGCAGGCCGTACGGAGAGTACTCACCGCTGGCGCCGCACATGAGTCCCGGTTTCCGAGGACGTGCGGAAGCCATTCCGGAAACGGAGGAAGGTGCGTGATGATCATTACCTCGGCGGATGCAGATATCGGCGATGCCCGTCGTGCCACGTCGGAATTCGTCGGGCAGGTCTGGTCGCACGCGGCCGTCGACGATGTGGTCCTGGTGGTTTCCGAACTGGTCACCAACGCCGCGAAGCACACGGTCGGTTGGTGGCGGCTGAGGGTCCAGGTCCAACGACAGAGGCTGGTTGTGGACGTCGAGGACTCCAGCTGGGCTCCACCTGTCTCCCGGGCGCCCGACCTCGGTGCGGCAGGCGGACGGGGCTGGCCCATCGTGCAGCATCTGGCCGGCAGCGTCGAGGTGCTGCGAGGCTCCAGTGGCAAGACGGTGCGCGCGAGTTGGTTCTGCTCATAGGCCGAGGAGTGCTGTCACGAAGTAGTCGGCGTCCTTCGGACGGTCGCCGGAGGTCCCGCGGTTGCGCGGTGCAGGCTCCAGATGGGGAATGTGTTTGGAGCAGTGCACGTACGCCTCTTCCACCACGATGTGGACCCACAGGTCCGCGCGCCGCCCGGGTGCGCTGTCGAGGGGGAGGTGCGGGTAGGCCGACCGCTGGTCCACATCGCGGTTCAGTCGTGCGGTTCCGTTGATGTGCAGACCGATGTGATGGTGCGTGAAGTCGAGAAACATGAGGCCGATGTGGGGGTTCTCGGTGATGTTCCCGGCGCTGGCCATCACACCGTTTCCGCGGTACTCGGGGTATGTGAGGGTTCGGTCGTCCAGGACGCTGACGAAGCCGGCAGGGCCGGCGCGGAAGCTGCTGTCGCAGGCGCCGATTGCGTCGGCGGTGGAAAGGAACACCATGTTCTGGCGGCCTATGAACTCGCGCATCGACGGGGTCAGCCCGCTGTGCACCTGGCGGTCGTAGAAGCCTGAGGCCTGCTCCTCGGTGCCGAGCCGACGCTGCAACTCGTGCTCCCCCGCAGAGCCGTGGGGCATGTGGTGATGGGTCACGGAGGTATGCCTCTTCTTGTTGGACGTGAGCGGTTTCCAGCGGAGCGTTCAAACGGGCATATCGGGCGGGCCGTGATGGATCAGCGACGGCGGAACACCCCAAGCCGTGAGCGCCTCCGCCGCCGCCATGATTATGCCGGGAGGCTCCCCGCTGAGGAATGCTCGGTACCTGCCCCAGCGGCCCTCACCACAGAATGCCTACGTTGCGCGTGACACGTGAGCCGACGTTCTCATGGCCGGCCCTTCAGCGGAACCGGTGCGGGGCAAGCCACTTGATTCGCTCCCCGTCACCCCTGCGCCGGATCATGACCTTTATCCGCGGCCCGTGCCGCCCGGACGAGTCGATCGAATTCCGTCCTTGTCCGACAGTCTTTTGAGTAGGGTGGCGGCGATCGAGGAGGGGAGATCACGGATGTCCGAGTTAGTGACAGCTGCTGCTGTCATCGCTCCGTTCATCAGCACCGCCGCCGCATCCTTCACAGGCGCCGTGGTTGAGTCGGCTCAGACGAGGATCGCGGACAGTGCAGTGGATCGTGGCCAGAGGTTTCTGGCCCGGCTGTTGAACCGCGGAGCCGACGATCCGCCACAGACGCCGCAGGAAACGGATGCGGTCGCGGTCATCGAGCGTCTCGAGGGCGAGGACCGAAAGATTCTGGCAGCTGCCGTCGGGAAATGGCTCGTCGAGGAAGGCGACTTGAGTGCCGAGGCCCTCAGTCGGCACATCGAGCGGGCGCATGAGACGTACCACTCGGGTGACACGTTCCATGTGACTTCCCACGGCGAGGGCGCGGCCGCAATTGGCAAGGTCCACACGGCGAACTTCACTTACAACCCCCGCCCGGAGCGGGAGGCCCGCAGTTGACCGACGACCGCCGTGGTGACGATGTACAGGTCGCGTCCCATGGCGAGGGCGCACCCGCCATCGGTAAGGTCGGCAAGCTCTTCCTCAGCGTGTTCGTGGGCGATCCCGCCGAATTCATCGGCAACGTCAAACGCTGGAGCGGCTGGAACTGGCCACCGTTCTTCCTGGTGATCACCTTGGGCGCGGTCGCTCTGATCATCGCTCCTGGAGGGCCGACGGATCAGTTCTTCTGGGTATACGTCGCCATCGGCACCGCGGTGGTCGTGGCCTTCTGCCGGGTGATCGGTGTGGGCAGCCGCGACTCGTCCGCCGTGTGGCGCGCGCTGATGACAGGAGGGTCGCTGCTGCTGGCGGTCCTCGGGATCGTGGGAATGGATCACCTCGCGGACCACGGCGAGGTCGATGTGACGGGCCGCACGCGCATCTCGCCTGCCACGGGAACGAATGGATCAAGACTGCGCGTCGTGGTGAATGCGCCCCCGGAGCGCGCTCAGCTGCGCCTGGTGCTGACGGTCGCGGACGCAGTACCGGGAGCACAGTCGTGCACCCCTGACACCGAGATGGCGCTCCAGCTCCCCAACAACGCGAACACCCTCGTTGCCGACGTCACGAGTGGACAGCCGGTCGAGTTCCCGCTGGGCGGTCTGCGGGACCGGATTGTCGTCGACGTCGACCTGCTGACCGAGGACGGATGTCGCATGAGTGTGTCCGTGGCCGAAGCGGCACTCCATGACTGAAAGGGCCGGCCATGTCTCGAATTCCCTTAACCCAAAGGCGCATCCGGCCGTCTTCCTCGCGTCTCACGCCAGGAGTCGCCGTCTCACTCTTCGCCCTCGTGGGGCTGCTCTCGTGTTCCGCGGAGCCGGAACCCGAGTTCCTCGGCAGAGAGAGAGTCACCGTCGCGATGCACAACGACCTGCCAGGTCTGTCCTACGTCGACGACCACGGCCATTCCGGACTGGACTATCTGCTGTTCAAGCACGTCAGAGAAGAGCTGGACGTCGAGTTCAGCGACCCGGTCCCGGTGTCGTCCCGGGACCGTATAGCTCAATTGGTCTCAAAGCGCGCCGACATGACGATCGCTTCCTTCTCCATAACCCCGCAGCGCATGCTCGAGATCGATTTCGTCGGTCCCTACCTGAAGACGTGGCAGGGCTTCCTTGTGGGACCGGACGGCGCCGACGTGCAGACAATGGACGATCTGCGCGGCAAGCGCGTCTGCACATGGGACGGAACCACGTCCCAGGAGACCGTGGACGACACCAGGATCACCTCGGAGTGGGAGCCAGTGGTCAAGGATGACGCTTCCGACTGCATCGAGGCTCTCCTCGGCGGTCAGGTTGCCGCCGTGTCCACGGACCAGACGATCCTCTACGGCTTCGCCCAGCACCATGCCAAGGACGGCTTGCGTGTCGTGCCGGACCTGAAGGTGGGAGCGCCGCAGTACTACGGGATCGGGATACCGAAGGGGCACCGCGGGGACTGCCTCGAGCTCGCCGCGTGGCTGAAGACATACGTGGGCAGCAGTACTTGGAGCAAGGACATCGACACCTCCTTGCCTCTCCTCGCGGAAGGCGACCCTGAACGGATCAACGAGCACAAACCGAGCACCGACGCCATCGATGCCCGATCGTGCCGTGACAAGGCGAGTCCCTGACGGCTCCGGGCCGCCCGGGGCCGCGCGCCTCCGCGGGCGGCAACCCCATCCCCCCGCAGACCTGCTTGTCTTCGTCATCGGACTGACCGTCAGTTGGCTGCTCTGCGCCTGACTACCTGGGGTAGTGAGTCCTTGTCCGGGTCGAGTGGGGCAGTGGGGCACATATCGGCCGCGTTCTCGGACAGGTGCCGCCATCCGACCAGACAGGTCGGTTGTCGTGGGCCGGGCTACGAGGCCGGGCCCGCTGGGCACCGTTCCGAAAGCCTGACCGGCCGCCCCGTGGACCGCGCGGTGCGAGTCCGCGCTGCACGACCGCCGGGGCGGTACGCGCAAGCGGGAGGCGGGCGCCGGACCGAACCACCGGCTGGTCTCGGCGAGCGGTACGCCTGGGGTGGGGGAGCGGACCTCGTCGGGGGCCAGCTGCACCAGCACCAGCACCAGCACCAGCACCAGCACCAGCACCAGCCCCTCGCCCTTGGCCAAGCCGGGTCCTGTGAACGTTGGGCCTGGCGGCTGTCTCCTCGGCTGGAGCGCCTTGACGACGAGCGAGCAGGGCTTGGCAGCGAGATCCCCTTTGGCTGCCAGATACTACGAGCTGCCAAGCTGATCGTTGATCGACTCGTACGCGTTGAAACCGACCACCTCGATCGCGCCGGGGTGCTCCAGCGGCAGGGTTGTCCGGATCGGCGTCAGCGACCTCGGTGAGGGCCCCATCGGGGGCTCCCGGCTGCGTCCGGTCTCGTGCTGCCGCATCCGCTGCCCGCACGCCTTGCGGATCTTCCGGTTCCGCACCCGGGCGAAGTCTTCGACGTGGTTTTGCCGGAAGCCGATGGCGTGGGACTTTGTGGTGGGCTCCGCCTGGAGAGGGATGCTGACCAGGGCGGATTCGATCGCGGTTGAGAGCCGGGATGGCATCTGCGGTCCACCTACCGGCCCCGTGACCAGCCGTACGAGCGGCGGCGGCGGGTGGCGCGGGGAGCTGCTCCGCCCCGGCCTCGAGACCCTGTGGTGCGGGACGCGGTCCGGGGAAGCTGCGTACGGATTGGCGCAGAGGGAACAATCGGGAGCGGCTCGCGGTTCCTCTATGTGTGGCTGCGGAGGGGACAGTGTCCCCGGGCCCTACCTATAGCCCATGGGGAAGATCGTTCGGCTGAAGCCCCATGGAGCCTTTCGCCGAGAGGCGACCGCCCTCCGCCAGTCACCACGTACGGCCCCGGCAGGCCTCCTCAAGTCCTCAGCCGGGGCCTTCTCTTGCGTCGGAGTCCCGGCGATCACTCGTGCCGGTGACCCGGACGTGTACCGCAGCCCGGCTGGTGGGTGCCACGAGAGGCTGGGCGGATGCGTCCGCGGATCCTGCCTGCGCCTGGCGGTGCCTGTCTCTGTGACGGGCTGCATGTCCGTGCCGCCTGCCCGGAAGCCCGTGCCGCCGAGTGTCGCGCCGACGGGGGAGCGGGCGCCGGCCCGCTCATCGCGTCCTGGAGTCGGGTGCGTCTCAGCTCGCTACCGCCGCGTTCCGGTTCCGCGGAGTGCCGGAGTGCCGGAGTACGACGGGCGGTGCGCGGCCTTCCTCTCGGCCGGGGGGCAGGTCCCAGCGAGGCGGTCGCGCCTGGGGGTACCTCACGCTGCTCCGCTGCCGCATACCCCGTCCTGCCGTGCACGCTCCGCAATGACGGGGGCGGTCTGCCTCATCGAGCCCGGGGTGAGAGTCGACCCGGCTGCCTGATGGCCGGTCAAGAGAGTTTGGGCAAGCTACCGATGAGCAAGTCGGCGGACCGAAGAGGCGCGGGAGGCGCGATGTGGCATGACCTGATGAGTGCGGGCATCCCGTACGGCGAGAAGGCAGTGCGCACCGTGCTGGTCTATCTCGTGATCCTGGTGCTGCTCCGGTGGGGCGGGAAACGGGATCTCGCTCAGCTCAATACCTTTGATCTGGTAGTCATGCTGTTGCTGGCCAACGTGGTGCAGAACGCCATCATCGGTCCCGACAATTCCGTGGCCGGAGCCGCCTTCGGGGCTGCCGTACTGCTCGTGGTGAACGCCCTCCTGGTCCGGGTAGCCTCGCTGTCCAGCCGGTTCGGCCGCCTGCTCGAGGGATCGCCCGTCGTTCTCGCGCGCGACGGGCAGTGGCTGCCCTCAGCGGTCAAACGCAGCGGACTGAGCCGCGCGGACCTGGATGTCGCGGTGAAACGGCAGGGCGGCGACGATGTCTCCGAGACCACCGCGGTCAGCCTGGAGCCGGGCGGTTCGCTGCTGGTCAGCCTGCGCGAGGGCGACCAGGCCGCTGACAAGAACGACGTCGCCGCGCTACGAGCCGAGATCGCCGCCCTGCGGCAGGAGCTCGCACACCTCGGTCCCGGATCCGGTTCCGCCGGGGGGCCAAACTGACGCACCCCCTTCCGCCCAGGCGCTGGAGGTCTGCGGGCAGTTCTGTCAGGGGGTGGGTTTCGGCGCCACCATGGACTTCCGCTCTCCGCTTCAAGGGCGGGGATTCCTGCCATGGTCGCTGACCGTCTCGGTGGGTTCCTGCTTCGACGCGCTGTGCCGGGATGAGTCCCGGTCCTACTTACGCTCCACAGGCTGACCCGGCCAGTCCGGCGGCCTTGGCGACCCCCCTTTCACTGCGAGGACCGCCGCATCGATCACTGGAGTGGGTAGTCGGCGGTTTGGACGGGCGGCAGGCTCAAGTGCGCCAGGTCGGGTGGTGCTGGAGTGTTTTGCGGCCACAGCGGTGCGGCTTCCCCGTCGGCGGCCGCCGCTGGGGCGTCGGTCAGCCTCATTCGCTCGCGCAGACGTCCGTAGAAGTCGGTGGGCCCGAGCCTTACGGCTCGGAGGGGGCGCGGTGCGGCATAGACGCCGATCCACTCTCCGGGCCGGAGTACGCCGCCCAGTTGGCCGTCGATGCTGACCGCTGCGTGGCCTGAGCGTTCGAGGAGGCGCAGTGCGATGGGTTCGTCGGGGGCGGCGATGACGGAGCGGTTGAAGGCCATGTGGGGAGCGACGGGGGTGAATACCAGTGCCTCGGCGCGTGGCGAGATGACCGGTCCGCCGGCGGCGAAGCTGTAGGCGGTCGAGCCGGTTGGTGTAGCGACCATGACCGCGTCGGCAGAGTATGAGGCCAGCAGTCTCCCAGCGAGGTAGACGCCTACCGATACCTGATGATCTCGCGCTAGCTTCTCGAGGACGACGTCGTTGAGCGCGGTCGCATTCAAGGCGATACCCCAGCCGCCGCCCACTTCGCATTCTGCGCGTACAGGGGGTGGTGGCAGAAGCGGGCCGCGGCCGTAGCGCAGTAGGGATTCCATGCCGTCGGGCAGTTCCAGGGGGCACGAGGCGCGCATCGTGAGCAGCATGCGGCTGTCAATGGTGACGCGTTCCTCGTGGACGGCGTCCAGTGCCAGTCGTACGTCCTGGACGGGTACCTCGGTCAGGAAGCCCACGCGTCCGAGATCGACACCGAGCACAAGGGCATCGTTCGCGGCGGCCAGGCGGGCGCCGCGCAGGAACGTGCCGTCTCCTCCCAAGGTGACGATGAGGTCGGGGTCGCTTGCGGCATCGAGTTCCTCTTGGGCGCTGTGCCGCCGTTCGCCTACGCGCCACAGGTCTATGTCCGTGCAGCGGACGCCGCGGCTGTCGCACCAGGCACGAACCACCCGGGCTGCATCGACAGCTTCAGGGTGCCCTTCGTGGACCACGAGTCCGACTCGTGCCACTGCCATGTTCCGTCTCCTTATGTGTGAGTGCGACGCGGCCCGCCGGGACAGGGGCGATTCCGTTCAGGGCACTCATGAGTGTTCCTGTGAGGTGTCGGTGTCCGCGGCGGTGAGTGGAAGGCGCACCTGGAAGCGGGTGTCGCCCGGCTCGGAGTGGACCTCCAGGCCGCCGTGGTGCTTGTTGACGACGACGCGCCAGGAGATGTCCAGGCCGAGACCGGTTCCCTCACCCACCGGCTTGGTGGTGAAGAACGGGTCGAAGATCCGGTCGCGGATGTCGGCGGGAACCCCGGGGCCCGTGTCGCGGAATTCGACGAGGAGGTGGTCGTGGTCGAGCGCGGTGCGCACGGTCAACGTGCCCTGACTGTCCGTGCTGCTCATCGCGGAGACCGCGTTGTCGATCAGGTTCGTCCATACCTGGTTCAGCTCGCCGGGGTAGGCCGGGATCTTCGGCAGTGTGCGGTCGTAGTCCTTGACGACCTTGATCCCGGGGCCCATCCGGCCGGAGAGCATCAGCAGGGTGCTGTCGAGGAGTTCGTGTACGTCGGCGACCTGGTAGGGCGCGCGGTCGAGCTGCGAGTACTGCCTGGCCGCATTGACGAGCTGGGAGACGCGGGCGGTGGAGTCCTGGATCTCGTTCATGAGGAGCTCGGTCTCGACGGTGTAGCTCAGCCACCGCACGGCGCCTGCGAGTGTGTGCTCGTCCACCGCGGCCGCGACCTGGTCCAGCCAGTCGGTGGCGAGACCGGCCTGGACGAAGGTCGGCGAGAGGTTCCATCCGCCCGCGATGCCGTGGTCGTCGAGCCAGTCGGAGAGGGCGTCCTCACGTTCGGCAGCCTCCAGCGGGCTCAGGGGGGTGGCTTTGGAGACCTGGTCGGCGGTGCGCTCCTGGATCTCTACAAGGGTCTCCAGGGTGTCGCGCTGGTAGGGGCCGGCGGCGATGATGCCGAGCTTGTGCCGCATTCCGGCCACCCGTTCCCGCAACGCTGCTGTGGCCCGTACCGCCGCGGCGGCCGGGTTGTTGAGTTCGTGGGTCAGGCCGGCCGACAGCGAGCCGAGGGCGAGCAGCCGTTCGCGCTGGCCGACGGCCTGCCGCATGGTTTCGGTACCCAGGAAGAGCCCTTCCAGCAGGTGTACGGCCATGGGGAACCACTCGCGCATGATGGTGGCGAAGGTCTCGGCGGACAGGACGAAGAACCGCGAGGGATCCGTGACCCGCAGGGAGGTGGTATAGACCTGCTGTACCCGGTCGCCGAGGTAGGACTGGAAGGCTCCCGCGTACACGCCGCGGCTGGAAGTCCGAGTAATCTCCACGTCGTCGGCCCCGACCCGCCGGGACAGGACGACCGTGCCCTCCAGCAACACGTAGAAGCAGGCGGCCGCATCCCCTTCCGTGTAGACGGGCCCCGGCTCGAAGGTTTCCACATGACCTTCGCGGCACAGCCGCGCGAGCTGCTCGGGATCGAGCTTTTCGAACAGAAACAGCGAGCCGAGTTCTTCCTGGCTGCAGGGATTTGGCTGCCGCGTCATGACTGGTCCAGGTATCGGTGCACGAGCATGACCGCCATGGCTCCTTCCCCGACAGCGGACGCGACGCGCTTGGCGGACTCGGCCCGCACGTCTCCCGCCACGAACACGCCGGGAATGGTGGTCTCGAGGTGATAGGGCGGCCGGTCCAGCTCCCATCCCGCGGGCGGATGCCCGTCGGAGGTGAGGTCGGGCCCGGCCATGATGAATCCGCGGGAGTCCCTGAGCACCGTCCCCTCGAGCCAGTCGGTCATCGGGGCGGCACCGATGAACACGAACATCATTTGGGCGTCGACGAGTTCGGTGTGGCCCGCCGAAGCGTCACGCAGGGTGAGCTGCTCGAGATGGTCGGGGCCGCGCGCGGTCTCGACGACGGTGCGGGTGCGCACCGTGATGTCGGGCGTGTCCTCGATCTGCTGGATCAGGTAGTGCGACATCGTGGCCGACAGGGAAGTGCCGCGTACCAGGAGAGTGACGGACTTCGCCCGCCGGGCCAGGTAGACGGCCGCCTGACCGGCGGAGTTGGCGCCACCCACGATGTACACGTCCTGCCCCTGGCATGCGGCAGCCTCGGTCAGCGCTGAGCCGTAGTAGATCCCCGACCCCGTCAGGCGGGCGACGCCGGGCGCCTCCAGCTGCCGGTAGGTCACACCGGTCGCCAGGATCACGCTGTGCGCGGCGATGGTGGAACCGTCCGAGAACCGGATGGTGCGCGAGGCGCCGTTGATCTCCAGTCCGGTCACCTCGCGTGCGGTGAGGATCTCGGCGCCGAACTTGGCTGCCTGGCGCCGGGCCCGGTCGGTGAGCTGGGCTCCGGACACGCCGTCCGGAAAGCCGAGGTAGTTTTCGATCCGTGAGCTCTGGCCTGCCTGCCCGCCGGTTCCCGAGCGCTCCACCAGCACGGTTCGCAGGCCCTCGGACGCGCCGTAGACGGCCGCGCCGAGCCCGGCGGGGCCGCCGCCGATGACGACGAGGTCGTAGAAATCCGCTGCCGGGGTCGTGGCCAGTCCCACCCGCGCTGCGAGCTCCGGGTCGTCGGGCTCGACGAGTACGGTGCCGTCCGGGGTGATCACAAGTGGGAGCCGCTCGCCGTTCTGCTCGGCAGCGACGAGCAGGCGCCGGCCCTCGGGCTCGTCGGCCGAGTACCAGCGGTAGGGCACCTGGTTGCAGGCCAGGAACTCCCGTACCTTCCACGAGCGCGACGACCAGCGGTGACCGACGACCTTGGTGATGGGAACGGGCCGGTGGTCGCTGGCCCGCCAGGTCTCCAGCAGATCGTCCAGGACCGGATAGAGCTTCTCCTCGGGCGGGTCCCAGGGCTTGAGAAGGTAGTAGTCGAGGTCGACGATGTTGATTGCGTCGATAGCCGCGTCGGTGTCCGAGTAGGCGGTCAGCAGCACCCGGCGTGCGCCGGGGTATATGTCGAGACCCTGCTCCAGGAATTCGATGCCATTCATGTGTGGCATGCGGTAGTCGGCCAGGATCACTGCCACGAGATCGCCGCGCAGCTTGAGCTCACGCAGCGTATCCAGAGCTGACTCGGCGGATTCGGCACGCATGATCCGGTACGTCTCGCCGTAGCGACGCCTCAGGTCACGGGCCACGGCGCGCGACACCCCGGGGTCGTCGTCCACGGTCAGGATGACGGTCCGCGCTGGGTTGGCAGCCTGTGCCATGCGTCTTCCACCCGAACTGAGGGGCATCCGCCCCGGCGTGCCCGCTCCAAAGCGCGCTACGCCGGTGTACGCCCATCGTAAGGTCGATCGTCCCGCTTCGCTCCGAAACCCAGAGGCGCTGCCCGCATCGTAGGCAGCGGTCGCTCATTCCCGCTGTGGGGGCGCCGCACGCTGACCGGGCATTGCAGAGACTCTCGCGTAGCTGCGGCCGCCGATGGTGTCGAGCTGTGGCCGCACGCGGAATGCGCCGGATGCGGCTGTTCGACTGTCCGCCAGAATGCAGCGGCAGCCGTCGACGCAATTGATGTGGCCTTCCCGCCGCCCGCCGGCCGAGTGCCTGCCGCTGCGTTCCAGCGGGAAGGCGCAGGAGTCGGTGGAGCGGGGTGCCGTGCTCGGACGGGGCCTGCGGTTCCTTTGACTTGGTACATGACGTGAGAGTCCATCTTGCCGTCGGCCTCGGTGTGCTCGGCAACAGACGTCATGCCCGGCACATGCGTGGCGCCCGCCCCGTCTCCCCGCCGCCGACTGCTCCGGGCTGCCTTCTGACGCCTTCTCAGCCGCCCATGCTGGAGGTTCCTATGAATTGCCGTGTGCGTTGAACACGCCAGGGGCCGCTTACGTATGTAACACGGCTCAGCCCCCACCGCGATGCACAGGAGTTCCCTTGACGCCCACCTCACGAAGACGCTCAAAGAGTGGCAGAAGAGTCGTCGCTGCCTCGATCGCGCTGATGCTGGGCGGGGGTGGACTGATCGCGGTCAACTCCTATGCCGCCGCCGGCGAGGGATGGGGACTCCGGTCCGACGGCCGGAACGAGCAGACGCAGACCCTCGGTGCCGGACCTTCCACCATCAAGTGCCCCGAGGTCGCGAACGGGCTCCCCGAGGTGCCGGATGCGGCGAGGCCGGAGGTTGACCGCGAACTGGCCACGCTGGACAGCCAGATCACCGAGGCGTACGAGGGGTTCGTCGACCAGAAGGAACAGATCGAGCGGGACCCACAGTTCGCCCGGGACGCCGTCCTCGAACCGCTGAAGAGCAAGCGCACGGCGAGCATCGACCGCATCGCCACAGCCCTCGGCCGTGTGGCCGGGCAGCGCCCGCAGGGACTGGAGGCGATGGCCCCATGCACCCTGCAGGTGGATGACGCGGATGGCGCCGGCGGCGGTGAGGGCAACGGCCAGGACCAGGGCGACGGGCAGAACACCGGTGACGGTGGCCAGGACAACGGAAACGGTGACGGTGGCGGCGACCAGGGCAGCGGCGGTCAGGCCGGCAACGGTCCCGAGGCGTCCGACTTCGTCGACATCGCGTCCGTCCAGCCGAATGTGCGAACCCCCCGCGAACTCGGCGACGCCTCACGCGGCACTTTCGCCACGGACTGCGGCCGCAACGAGAACGGCAAGTTCAACCCGGACAATGTGATCGTCGCCCCCGGTGTGAGCAACGGCGCGCACCACATGCACGACTATGTGGGCAACCAGGCGAACGACGCGTTCGCGAGCGACGACGATCTCGCCGGCGGTGCCACCACCTGCCGTGACCAGGGCGACAGGTCGACCTACTACTGGCCGGTCCTGCGACTGCAGAACGGACAGGACGAGAACGATGCCCAGGCCGACGGCGGCGGCAAGGACAAGAATGTCGGAACGATCCTGACGCCGGCACAGGTGACGCTGAACTTCGTGGGAAGTCCGGTCTCCAAGGTCACGGCGATGCCGCGATTCCTGCGGATCATCACCGGTGACGCCAAGGCTTTCGTCAACGGCAACGCGAACGCCAACGCGTCCTGGAGCTGCACCGGATTCGAGGACCGTCAGCTGAAGGACAAGTACCCACTCTGCCCGCAGGGCAGCAAGGTCGTCCGGTCGTTCAAGTTCCAGAGCTGCTGGGACGGCCAGAACACCGACAGCGCCAATCACCGGACCCATGTCGCCTTCGCGGATGAGAACGGCCGCTGCCAGAACGGTTTCCGGGCCATTCCGCAGCTGATGCAACGCATCGTCTACGACGTTCCGCCCCCGGTCTTCGACGGAAACAACCGGGCCGCGTTCGCGGTCGACTCCTTCCCGGAGCAACTGCACAAGCCGGTCACCGACCACGGCGATTTCATCAACGTCTTCGACGACAGCCTCATGCGGGACCTGGTGGACTGCATCAACGAGGGCCGCGAGTGCGGGCCCGACGGCCCTGCCAAACCCGGCGAACCCGGCGAGCCCAGCGAGCCCGGGAACCCCGGCGCCCCCGAGGACCCTGCTGAGCCCACCAAGCCTGGGAACTCCGCGGACCCTGGCGATCCGGCGGAGCCCGGCGAGACCGAGAACCCCGCAGACCCCGGCCGGCCCGCCGAGCCCAGTGATCCGGTTGAGCCCGGCAAGCCTGCGGACCCGTCGGCCGGCGATGGAGGCATACCCACGACCGGCGGTCCCGACGCCGGGAATACCGGTGGGCAGGCCCAGCCGGACGCCACGGGTGACGTGCAGGAGCCGGAGGGCACGACCGGCGCGGGTGCGGGCACAACTGGCGGTCAGGCCAAGCCGGACACAGCGGGCGGTGCTCAGCAGCCCGGGGTGCTCACCGGGTCGGGCAAGGGCACGTCCGGTACGCAGGCAACGCCGGATACTGGTGGGAGCACCCCGGCGCCCGGCACCGGCGGCGAGTCGCAGACCGGGAATGGAACCCAGGCCGGCAGCGAAACCCAGGCCGGCGGCGAGCCGCAGGGCGACCGCGGCGGACTCGCCGCCACCGGTGCTCAGCTGTGGCCCTCCGTGGCCGGAGCCGTGCTGCTGATCGTGGGCATCGTGCTCCTGCGCACCCGCAACCGACGTGAGCCCGCCCGGCATTGATGATGCCGACTGTGCCCCGGCCCTGGCCGGACCTGGAGTTCGCAGGTCCGGCCGGGGGCTCCGGTGTCGAGGCCGCCCGGCAACTGATGGGACTTGATCAGCAGGTGATCGAAGCGGTGACGCGCAGGCTCCATCCGGAATCCGCCCGTCCCGTGACCCAGGGCCGGGAGACCTTCACCACGCGGCCCACCGGTTATTCCCCGGCGCCGAGCACGGCGGCCGGCGGAACACCGGTCCGGTAGCGATCCGGTAAGCCGCACGATGGCCCCGCCCGTAAGCGGGCGGGGCCATTCCTGCCGTCCTTCATCGCCACCTGACCCCGCGAGCAGCGGCCGCGCCGATTGCCGCAACGGCCGGCGCCCGGCCGCCCTTGCGAGCCCGGCTCCATCGTCAACACCAGTAGTACGGCAGGCGGTTACGCCACGGGTGCGTCGGTTCCGTACGTCGCGGCCAAGCAGAGCGGCAGAACCTTGCCCTGTGTCGAACCGGTCGGCCTCACAGAGCCGGGAACTTCGCGGGCACCCCGAGAGCGTCGGCCACCACACCCCAGATGGCACCCTTCGCCGCCTCCAGGCTGACCCGGGAGTCGGCCAGCATCAGGCGGATGCCGAAGCCGTCGCACAGGGCGAGCAGCAGCGTGGTCGTCGTATCGATGTCGCAGGGTGCGAACTCTCCCGAGTCGATGCCCCGCTGCAGCGCCTCCGCGACCCAGGTGTGCAGCTGACCGTACAGATCGATGGCCAGGTGCTGCGCCGAATCGTCACGCAGGGCCCGAACCCACAGCTCCTGCCAGAGCCGCCAGTCCTGCCGCAGCTCCGGATCGGTGGGGAGCAGACTGTTGAGGATCCGCGCCAGAATGACAGAGGCCGGCACCGAGCCCGCGTCCCTGTCGAGCTCGGTCCCGGTCTGTGCGAAGGAGTACGTCATCGCCTCGGTGAAGAGTTTCTCGCGGGTCTCGAAGTGGTAGTGCAGCAGCGCCGTTGACACCCCCGCGTGCTTCGCCACCATCCACATCCGGATCTTCTCGAAGCCGACCTCGGCGATCACCTCGCACGCCGCGGCGAGAATCCGCTCACGCGTCTCACGCGTGCGTTCGGCCTTCGTCACGTTGGTACTCCCTGGGTCGGCTCGGCGGCGTCGTGGTCGGTGGGATACCGGGTCCCCCGCGTTCCATCTTCTCGTATCTCCCTCCGGTCTCTTCGGCCGCTCCGGCACGGTGCGGCGCTCACCGGTAGGTGTGAAAGCCGCGGTCCGACTTACGCCCGAGCATGCCCGCGTCCACCATGCGGGCCAGCAGCGGCGGGGGCGCGTACAGCGGCTCGCGGAACTCCTCGTACATCGACTCAGCGATCGCCTGGGTGGTGTCCAGCCCGATCAGATCGATGAGCGCGAGCGGACCGAGCGGGTGGGCGCAGCCCAGGATCATGCCACGGTCGATGTCCTCGACGGACGCAGTGCCCGACTCGACCATCCGGACCGCGGCCAGCAGGTAGGGGACGAGAAGGGCGTTCACGATGAAGCCGGCCCGGTCCCGGGCGCGTACCACCTGCTTGCCCAGAACCCCGGAGGCGAACTCCTTCGTCCGCCGTACCGTGCTCTCGTCGGTGAGCAGCGACGGGACCAACTCGACCAGGGGCAATACCGGGACGGGGTTGAAGAAGTGCAGACCGATCACCTGCTGCGGGCGGGCGGTGGCCGCGGCGAGGCGGATGACGGGGATCGACGAGGTGTTGGTCGCCAGGATCGCGTCCCGCCGCTGCACGATCGCGTCGAGGCGCGCGAAGACGTCCACCTTGGCCGCTTCGTTCTCGGCGACGGCCTCCGCGACCAGGTCCCGGTCCGCCATCCGGTTCATGTCCGTGGTCGTCTCGATGCGGGCCAGCGCGGCGTCCCGGTCAGTGGGGGACAGCTTCCCGGCGGCGGTGGCGCGAGCGAGGGACCGGCTGATGCGCCGAAGCCCGGCTTCCGCGGCGGCGTGACTCGTCTCGAGGACCACGACGTCCCGTCCTGCCCGGGCGCACACTTCGGCGATACCCGACCCCATCAGGCCGCAGCCCACGACCCCGATCCGCTCGATGTCGTCCATTGGTCCTCCTGTACAGCGTGTGAGGGGAGCGGGCCCCGCCGCGGCCGACGGCTGCGGCGGGGCCCGGCGGACTCAGGCGGCGGACGGCATCTGCAGAACACCCGTGCCCCGCTTGACCAGTTCACCCGCGATGATCAGGCGCTGGATTTCGGAGGTGCCTTCCCAGATGCGGTCGACGCGCAGTTCGCGGTAGAGGCGTTCGACCGGGTAGGAGCGGTCGTAGCCGCGGCCGCCGAAGATCTGGACGCAGCGGTCGATGACCCGGCCGGCCGCCTCGCTCGCGGAGAGTTTGGCGATGGCCGCCTTCGCGTGGAGCGTCTTGCGGTCGCAGGCGCCCTCGGTCACCTCCCAGGCGACCTGGTGGGTGTAGGCGCGGTTGACGGCGATGTCGACGGCGCTGTCGGCGAGCATGCCCTGGATGAGCTGGAAGTCGGCGATGGGGGAGCCGAACTGGCGGCGTTCGACGGCCCAGTCGCGGGCCAGTTCCAGGGCCCGTTCGGCCGCTCCGGTCGTCCGCGCCGCGATCATCAGCCGCTCCTCGGTGAACCAGGACCGGGTGATGTCGTACCCGTTCCCGATGCCGCCGAGCACCGCGTCGTCGCCGACATGGACGTCGGTGAACGTGAACTCGGGGTGCTCGTAGACGAAGGTGTGCATGAAGCGCGGCACCCGCGTCATCTCGATGCCCGGCGTGTCCTTGTCGACGAGGAAGAGGGTGGGGGCATGCTCCTCACCGGCGGCTGCCAGCACGATCATGAAGTCGGCGTGGTCGCCGACGGTGACGAACCACTTCTCGCCGTTCAGCACCCAGCCGTTCGTGGTCCGCGTCGCTGTCGTCCTGATGTTCTGCGGGTCGGACCCGGCCTCGGGCTCGGTCACCGCGTAACAGTCGCGGCGCTGTCCCCGGACGACCGGGACGAGGTAGCGCTCGCGCTGCTCGGGCGTGCAGAAGCGCAGCGCGTTCGCCGGGCGCCACACCATGTCCCACAGGGCACCTGTCAGCCGGCCGAGTTCTTCCTGGACGACGGCCTGCTCCAGGATCGTCAGTCCGGCGCCGCCCCATTCCTCCGGCATGTTGACGGCCTGCAGCCCGCTGTCCAGTACGGCGTCGCGGATCTCGGCGTGGGCCTCGGGCGGCAGGCCGTTGTTCTCCTCGCAGTCGAGCTCGTACTTCATGATGAACTCGGTGAGCCCGCGCGCGGAGCTCCTGAGCTCCTCCTGACGGGCGGTGAGACGGAAGTCCATGTCATTCCTCGGGGTCGGGGCGGCTGGGCGTGGTGTCAGGAGGTGGGCAGTGCCAGTGCCCGGGTGCCGCGCTTGATCAGCTCGTTGGCGATGATCAGGCGCTGGATTTCGGAGGTGCCTTCCCAGATGCGGTCGACGCGCACTTCGCGGTAGAGGCGTTCGACCGGGTAGGAGCGGTCGTAGCCGCGGCCGCCGAAGATCTGGACGCAGCGGTCGATGACCCGGCCGGCCGCCTCGCTGGCCGCGAGCTTCGCCGTAGACGCCTTGGCGTGCAGCGCCTTGCGGTCGGTGTGCGGCTGATCGGCTTCCCAGGCGACTTGGTGGGTGTACGCGCGGTTGACGGCGATGTCGACGGCGCAGTCGGCGAGCATGCCCTGGATGAGCTGGAAGTCGGCGATGGGGGAGCCGAACTGGCGGCGCTCCACGGCCCAGTCGCGGGCCAGTTCCAGGGCCCGTTCGGCGGCTCCGGTGGTGCGTGCCGCGATCATCAGCCGCTCGTCGGTGAACCATTCCTTTGTCAGCTCGTAGCCGTTGCCGACACCGCCGAGCACGTCCTCGTCGGGAACGAACACATCGGTGAACGTGAATTCGGGATGTCCGTTGACCGCGGAGTGCATGAATCGGGGCACGCGCGTCATCTCCACACCCGGCGCCTGCTTGTCCACGAAGAAGAGGGTGGCCGCCCGCTCAGGGCCCGCATCCGCCTGTACCAGCAGGAAGTCGGCGATGTCACCACAGGTCACGAACCACTTCTCGCCGTTCAGCAGCCAGCCGCCGTCCGTACGGGTCGCGGTGCTGGTGCCCGAGGAGGGGTCGGAGCCCGCGCCCGGTTCGGTCACCGCGAACGCGTCGAAGCGCTCACCGCGGATGACGGGCAGCAGATACTTCTCGCGCTGCGCCTCGGTGCCGTATGCCAGCACGTTGGCGGGCCGCCACGGGATGTCCCAGAGGCAGTTGGTGACCTTTCCGAACTCCTCCTCGACGATGACCTGGTCCAGCAGGGACAGTCCTGCGCCGCCCCACTCGGCCGGCATGTTGATGGCGTACACGCCGGCGTCGATCGCGGCGCGGGTCAGCTCGTGGACGGTGTCGGCGGGAAGCGGGCCGCCCGCTTCCTCGGACTGGTTCTCGTACTGCATGAGGAGCCGGGTGTATGCGGCGGCCCGGTTCTTGAGGGCGGCCTGCTCGGGTGTGTAGCGGAAGTCCATCGTGTTCTCCGGGCCTTTCGGGTCGGTGACGGGGGAGTGGTGGCGTGATCAGGCGAGTACGGCGCGGGAGTCCAGGGCCAGGACGCCGTCCGGACGGACCAGCAGCGGGTTGACCTCCAGTTCGGCGATCTCCGGATGGGCCGCGGCGACGGTGGTGATGCGCTCGATGACGTCTGCGGCGGCCGCCACGTCGACGGCCGGCTTCCCGCGCACACCCGCGAACAGAGCTGCGGACCGAAGGCCGCGCAGCAGCGCGGCGGCACGGCCGGCGGGCAGGGGTGCCAGCGCGAACGCGACATCGTGCAGGGCCTCGGTGAGGACGCCGCCCAGACCGACCATGGCGACCGGACCGAACCTCGGGTCCCGGTTGACCCCCACGATCAGCTCGATCCCGTCGTCGAGATCCGCCATGGCCTCGACCGAGTAGGCGGGCGCGCCGAGCCTGGCGTGCATCTGCCGGTACGCCGCCAGGAGCGCCTGCCGGTCGGCGAGCCGAAGGGCGACTCCGCCCGCGTCGGACTTGTGCAGGAGATGCAGCGCCTTGAGGACGTACGGTCCGGGGAACTCGTCGGCCGCGGCGAGCAGTTCGGCCTCACTGCTGACTTCGCGCGCCTGCGGGAACGGCACGCCCGCCGCGGTCAGCAGCCCCCGGACTCCGTGGTACCCGGCGTCGCCCAGCGGCGCGGCGGCCGGCGGCAGCGGGGCGACCCCGGGCGGCCCGGACGCGCCTGTCACCGTCGCGGCCAGAGCACGGGCGGCGTCCTCGGTCGCCGAGAACACCGGTATCCCTGCCGCGGCCAGCGCCCGGCAGCTCGGCGACTGCGGATACATCGACTGCACGACCAGCGGCTTCGGTGTGGCCCGCCAGTGCGCGACGACTTCATGCGCCGCCTGCTCCTCGCCCTCGGCGAGCGTGGCCCCACCTCCGCCGAGACCGCCGCCGGCGGCCGCGTAGCCCCCGAAGTAGCCCGTCATCAGGACGGCGTCGACCTCGTCGGCGGCGAGTAGTCCGCCCATGGTCTCGGCGTACGAGCGGGGGTTCTGCTCGCCCATTCCGGCCAGGTCGACCGGATTGCCGACCGCGGACTGCTCCCACAGCTGGGCCCGTAGCCGACCCTGGGTCGTGGCACCGAGCTCGGGGACGTCGAGGCCCGCGGCTTCCGCCGCGTCGGCGGCGATCACACCGTGCCCGCCGCCGTCCGTGAAGACCGCGGTGCGCCGACCGCAGGCGCGCGATCCCGAGCTGCGTGCCGCCAGGACGACGGTCATCTCGCGTGGTGTGGCGACCAGTTCCACGCCTGCGTCCCGGCATGCGGCGGCCACGACATCGGAGGATGTGGTGAGTGCCCCGGTGTGGGACTGGGCGCTGCGGGCGGAGGCGGTGCCGCGGCCCGCGGTGAGCAGGACCACCGGTTTGCCCGCGACGGCGGCCGCCTGTGCGAAGGCACGGCCGTCGCCGAAGTCCTCGGCGTATACGGCGATGGCCGCGGTGCCCTCGTGCCGGGCGCAGTCCTGCACCAGGTCCACGAGCGTGACATCGGCCTGGTTGCCGAGCGAGACGAACCGGGAGAAGCCGAGGCCGTGGCGCTGCATGCGGAGCTGAAGTTCGAGGGCCAGATTGCCGCTCTGGCTCAGCAGAGCGACACCACCGGGCGTGAATGTGTCCGAGGCGAGATACAGCTCGGTCGTGTTGTCGGCGATACCGAGGCAGTTGGGGCCGACCAGCACCGCGCCCGCCTCCCGCACCCGTGCGGCGAGGGCCTGTTGCCGGGCCAGCCCGGCCGTACCGGTCTCGGCGAAGCCGGCGGTGATGCCGACGATCGCGCGTGCGCCGCAGGCCAGGGCTTCCTCGACGGCGGCCTCGAAGCCGGCGCCGGGTACGGAGACCACCACGAGCTCGACCGGCTCGCCGATCTCGGTGAGGCTGGTTGCGGCCCGGCGGCCGAGGACGGTCCCGCCGCGACGGTTCACCAGGTGCACGGGCCGGCGGCCGGGGGCGCGCAGCGCCTGGGCGGCCACCGCGTGACCGTACTTCGCCGGGTCGTCGCTGGCTCCGACGACGGCGACGGACTTGGGATCGAAGAGCGGCGTCAGGTCACGTTCCATGTCAATTCTCCAGCCGGAGGGCGGAGTTGGGGCAGCTCTCGACGCAGGCGCGGGCCGCGTCCTCCTCCTCGGGTGGCACGTCGACGGCGACCACCGACGCGTAGCCCCATTCGTCGAGTTCGAGCAGATCCGGGGCGTGCTCCTGGCAGAGGCCATAGCCCTGGCAGCGGGTGGAGTCCAGGAAGAGTTTCACGGCGTTTCCTTTCAGCGGGGGCACAGGTGGGGGAAGGGCTCGGTGCCCGGGACGGCGTCCGCGACATGCGGTACGGGGACCACGAGCCGGTGGCCGCCACTGGGCGGACGCGAGGCGCAGACCGGGCACGGCGCGCCGAGATGGCTGCGGACGAGGGAGGGGAAGGCACGCAGGAGGCTGCCGGCCGTACCGGCGGCGGCGGCGTCGAGCAGGCCGCATGCGCCGCGTCTCGGCAGGGTTTTCGACCAGTGCTCCAGCCGTTCGGGGGCGTCGATGCCCGCCGTGCCGGCGGCCAGGGCCCGGAGCGTGTCGCGGATCGCGGCGGTGCCCGAGACGCAGACACCGCACTGCCGGGCGCTCTCCGCCGTCAGGTGGTCGACCGCGTCGTCGGCGGCGGCTACCGGGCACGCGGCCGGGGCGAGGAACCGGATCGCGCCGCAGCCCAGTGCCGTGCCCGCGTCGGCGAGCGCGGCGTGGTCGAGCGCCAGGGACGGCCAGCCGGGTCCGACGAGCCCGCCGAAGAGTCCGCCCATGAGTGCTCCGGACGAATCGGCAGCGCCGAGTTCGGCGGCGAGAGTGCCCAGAGTCGTGCCGTAGGGGACCTCGGTGAGGAGCGCGGAGTCATCGCCGGGGAGGTCGGTGCCGCTGTCGCGGGACAGGGTGAGCAGGGTGGTGCGGGCGATGTCGTGACGCAGGTCGGGGCGTGCGGCGATGAGCGCGATCCGGGCGAGTGTCTCGACGTTGGAGACCAGGGTCGGCCGGTCGGCGACTCCGCGCTCGAACGGGCGGGGCGGCTTGGCGGTCGGCAGGGCGGGCCCGCCGTTGATCCGCCGGACGACCGCGGTCTCCTCGCCCGCCACATAGGTGTGACCGGTCTCGATCACCTCGATGGGCAGCGGCGTCGGGCGCTCGGCCAGGGCGCGCCGGACATGTCCGGCCGCGTAGGGGTCGGACAGGTAGACATAGCCGTGTGCGGCCCCGGTGATCGCGGCGGCGTGGGCGAGCCCGTCCAGGACGAGATGGGGCCGGGCCCTGAGCAGCCAGCGGTCCTTGACGGACCCCGGCTCGCCTTCCTCACCGTTGGCCACGACGACAGGCACGCCGTCGCCGTCCCGCACGGCTGCCAGCTTCACGGCGGCGGGGAATCCTGCCCCGCCGCGGCCGAGCAGCCCGGCGTCGGCGATCCGCTCCAGCAGGTCTGCCGGAGCGCCGGTGTACCGGTATCCGCCGACGTCTGCGTACGCCTCTGCGCTTTCGGTGACGTCGGGGGCCGGGCCGAGCAGGGTGCCGGGCCCGCCGGGTATCAGAGACCGGATTCGGGTGGCGGTCGTGGCCGTGTCTTCGATCATGCTCGTTGCCGTCCCGGTTCCCGGCCGTGCGCTCGCCGTCATCCCCGGCCTCCATCCGTACGCGGCTCTCGTCCGCTCGCATGCGCATTCGTGTCGGTGCGTAGCGCCCGTACCGCTTGCTCCAGGGCTCTGCGGTCGGCCGCTGTCCGGTCGTAGCCGGAGCCCGGCAGGCCGATGAGCATCCGGTGGTGGTCGAGTACGACTTCTCCCGCGAGGAGCGCGGCCCCCCGGTCGCCCGGCAGGGAACCGTCGGCGACGGAGGTCACCAGCGAGGTGACCTCGGAGAGGTAGCGCAGCCAGCTGCGCCGGTTGCCGTGCAGGATCAGGCCCTTGACACGGAGTCGCTCGGCGGTGGCAGGTCCGGACGCGACCGTGTCCGTGTCCGGGGCACGGGTGCGCAGGGCAGCGACTGCAGAGGGCAGTTCCCGTTCCGGTTCGGGGGTGAGCCCGAGCCAGACGAAACTCCGACGACCGCTCATGCGTGCCTCCGGGAGAGGGGTGGGAGTCGTCACGGCGCAACCGGGCCGGCGGGGGCCGAGGTGCGGTGAGGGCGTGTCCGGCCTGCTGACGGGGACGGGGGCGCCGTGCGACGGGGATTCGGCGGTACGGGACCGGGCGGGGCCGCCCGGGAGCTGCAGACGTCGGGTCCGGGGCGGAAAGCCTCGGATCGCCGGGAGCAGCGATGGCTACTACGCTAACTAATCAATTAGTCAGTCCACAAGACTTGACACTGCGGCAACCCGCCAGCAATCTGACTGACCAATTAGTCAGTGCGATACGCGGCACCGGTGCACCAGGTCCCCGTACCGCTCTTGGGCCGCCTCAACACCGATCGCCGCCTGTGCGGCATTGAGGAGTCAGCCGATGCAGCCCGAAGCCGAAGCCCCAGCAGCTCCCGCAGCACCGCCTCAGCACGAGCCTCCCCGTCCCGAGGAAAACCCCCGCCACGAGGAAAACCCCGGCCCTGAGGAAAGCCCCGGCTGGACAGGCCACACAGGCCACACAGGCACCACTGCGGACCGGGACAGCCCGCGGCAGGACGACCCCGGCCCTGCCCTGGCCGCCCGCTACTACACCGACCCGGATCTGGCGTCCGCGGAAACCCGTCACATCTTCGCCAGGTCCTGGCAGATCGTGTGCCATGAATCCGACCTCCCCGGGCCGGGCGCCAGGCTGGCCGCCACCGTCGCAAACCGCGAGGTACTCGTCGTACGGATCGAGGACGGCAGTCTTGCCGCCCATCTCAACGTCTGCCGCCACCGCGGCACCCGGCTGGTCACCAGGCCCGAACCGTTCGGCAAGGCCATCCGCTGCCCGTACCACGGCTGGACGTACAAACTCGACGGCCGTCTGGTCGGCGCGCCCGAGGCGCGGCAGATCCCGTGCCTCGACAAGCCGAAGCTCGGTCTGTTCTCCGTCCGCGTGGAGTCGTTCCTCGGCTTCGTCTTCGTCAACCTCGACCAGGACGCCGTACCCCTGGCCGAGCAGTGCGCGGGACTGGCGGAAGCCGTCGGCCACTACGCCGGAACCGATCTGGTGCCCGTCGGACGCAGCCGAATCCACGACCTGGAAGGCGCCGAGGTCCAGCACGCCAACTGGAAGGTCGCCGTCGACAACTATCTCGAGGGCTACCACGTACCGGTCGCCCACCCCGGGCTGATGCGGCTGCTCGACTACCAGAGCTACACCAGCGAGATCAGCGAGGCGTACACGCTGTTCGCCTCACCGCTGCGCGACAAGCCGTCCTCGAACTGGGCGGAGCGCCTCTACCAGCGCATCGCCGCCCCCATGCCCGGTCTGACCGAGGCCGACCGCCGCGTCTGGCGGTACGCCGTGATCTACCCCAACACCCTTATCGACTTCTACCCCGACCATGTGCTTGCCTGGACCGCGATCCCGACGGCGGTGGACCGCGTGGCCGTACCCGGAGCCTTCTACACCCGGCGTGGCACCGGACTGCGCACCAGGCTCGCCCGGCGGCTGAACATCCACATCGGCTGGATCACCAACGACGAGGACGCCGAACTGGTGGCCCGTGCGCAGAAAGGACTCTCCACCCCGGGCTTCGAACCGGGCCCTCTGTCCCGGCGCGAGTCGGCGGTCGGCTGGTTCGCCGGCCGCGTCCGCGCCGATCTGGACGGCGTGGAGCCCTGAGCCGAACCACCCCCACGGCCGCCGGGCAGCACTGAGCAGTACCGCCTCGCGGCCGGTGTGAAGCATGAACCGCCAAGGCCACCCCCCTGTCGAGCACACAGGCGGTCCCCCCGAACCGACCCGCCGCTCCCGGTCCCGCACGTGCACGCGTGCCAGGGACCACACCGCCCGCACCAGGTGTCCGTTGCCCCGCGGACCCCACGGAGAGGACCTCGTATGTCCCCCGAAGCATTTCCCCGCTCCCGCCGCTCCTTCCTGCGCACCGGCTCCGCCACGGCCGTCGGTCTCGGCCTGACCGCGGCCGGCTGCGGATTCTCCTCCTCCGACCCTGCCGCGAAGAAGGCCGAGGACAAACCCATCGACGTCAAGGTCGACGGTGACCTCGTCTACTTCAACTGGGCGGACTTCGTCGACCCGGCCGTCTTCGAGGGCTTCGAGAAGGAGTACGGAGTCAAGGTCATCCAGTCGAACTTCGACTCGATGGAAGGCATGGCCGCCAAGCTCAACGCAGGCAACCGCTACGACATCATCTTCCCCACGGCGAAATGGGCCCAGCGGCTGGCGCAAGGAGACCGGCTGCGTCCCATCGACCACACCCGGCTGAAGAACGCCGATGCCGTGTTCAGCCACTACGACTACTTCGCCGACCCTTGGTACGACCCCGGAGCCCGGCACACCGTCCCCTTCACGATGTACAAGACCGGGATCGGCTGGCGGAAGGACAAGATCGGCAGCGACCTGGCCGGCTCCTGGGGCGATCTGTGGAACGCCCGCGCCAAGAGCAAGGTGTTCCTGCTCGACGACCGGGACGAAGTCCTGGGCATGGGAGCGCTCAAGCTCGGTCTCGACATTTCCACGAGCGTCGAGGGTGAGCTGGGCCGCGTCACCGACTCCCTGCGTTCCCTGCGGCCCCATCTGCGCGGCTTCTCCAGCGACAGCTACAACAACTTGCTCACCGGCAACGCGGCCATGACCCAGGCCTGGAGCGGCGACATGGCCGCCATGCTCAACCAGGCGAAGGACCCCTCGATCTTCGGCTTCGAAGTCGCGAAGGAGGGAGCTCCGGTCAACTCGGACTGCTACGCCATCCCCTCCGACGCCCGCCATCCGGGCACGGCGATGCTCTTCATCGACTACATGCTCCGCCCGGAGAACGTGAAGAAGAACATCGAGTACATCGGCTATCCGATGCCTGTCGCCGGCACCGAGAACACCTACGCCGCGCTCGTGGAGCCGTTCCCCGAGTGCCAGGTCTCCAGCGACGACCTCAAGGACGAGCTCTACTTCCGCAATGCCACTTCGAAGGGCGAACAGGCCCGCGACACCGCCTGGACCCGTGTGAAGGCCGGCTGACGACATGAAACGACGCACAGATCACGTCCTGACCCGGCCCCGCAGAGGACCGTCCGCGGGCGGCAACCGGCTGTGGGTCTGGCTCATGGTCCCGGGCACCCTGTGGATGTCCGCCTTCCTCGTCGCCTCCCTCGTCCTGGTGGCCGCACTGGCGCTCGGCACCACCGACCCGCTCGGCAATCCGCAATTCGGACTCAACTTCGAGAACATCACGGCACTGGCCGAACCCGCCTACCGGGCCGTGCTGCTGCGCTCCCTCGGCTACGCACTGCTCACCTGCGTCATCTGCCTGGCCGTGGCCTACCCGGTCGCCTACGCCATCGCCCTGCACGGCGGACGCTTCAAGAACCTCCTGATCGCCGCCATCGTCGTCCCTTTCTTCGCGAACTACCTGGTCCGGATGTACGGCTGGTCCGTCGTCCTGTCCGACGACGGCCCCCTGCTGAAGGCACTGCGCGCCGTCGGGATCGCCGACAGCGACACGAAGATTCTGCAGTCCGGCGTGGGCGTCATCGCCGGACTCGTCTACGGCTTCATCGTGTTCATGATCATCCCGCTGTACGCGGCGCTGGAGCGCATGGACGTGTCACTGATCGAGGCAGGCCGCGACCTCTACGGAGGCCCCCTGCGGACCTTCTTCTTCGTCACCCTGCCCGCCACCCGGCAGGGCGCCGCAGCCGGCTGCGTCCTCGTCTTCCTGCCCGCCATGGGCGACTTCGTCAGTGCCCAGCTGATGGGAGGCCCCGACCAGATCATGATCGGCAACCTGATCCAGGACAAGTTCTTCCAGGGCCAGAACTGGCCGCTCGGCTCGGCACTCACCATGCTCATGATGGCGGTCCTGTTCCTCGGGATGGTCGGCTACCTCCGCCGGGCCCGCAAGGACGAAGCGGAGGCGACGCGATGACTCTGCGCCCGGCCCTCAAACCTCAGCGCCGCCCCGCCCCCCGCCCGCTCCGCGCCGTCGCCACGCGCACGGGAAGCAGCCCGGCCACCCGAGCCTCCCGTGTCCGCAGGCGCCGCCGCGGCACCGACCGCAAGCCTCGCTTCGCCCTCGCCGTCACGGCCGCGTTCTTCGCGCTCCTCTACCTGCCCATCGGCGTCGTCGTCCTCTTCTCCTTCAACTCCCAGAAGTCCCTCACCGTCTTCAAGGACTTCAGCCTCCGCTGGTACTCGGCCTTCCTCCGCGACGAGGTCCTGCTCGACTCGCTCGGGATGAGCCTGCGGGTGTCCCTGGTCGCCATGGCCGGTTCGCTGATCCTCGGCGTGGCACTGGCACTCGGCCTGGTCCGCTGCCGCAGCCGCCTCGGCTCGTTCGCCGGCCTGATCATGCTCGTTCCCCTGATCACCCCCGAGATCGTCACAGGGGTCGCGGCCATGATGCTCTTCAAGGGCCTGGGCATCACGCTGTCCACCGGCACCGTCATGCTCGCGGAGATCACCTTCTCCATCTCCTACGTGACGGTCATCCTCCGGTCCCGGATCGCCGCCCTCAACCCCGAAGTCGAAGAAGCCGCGATGGACCTCGGAGCCAGCCGCTGGCAGGCGCTGCGCCTGGTCACCCTGCCCGCGCTGCTCCCCAGCATTCTCGCCTGCGCCGTACTCGTCTTCGCCCTCGTCTTCGACGACTTCGTCCTCGCCTACTTCACCACCGGCGTCGACCCCCAGCCGCTGTCCGTCCGCATCTACTCGGCGATCCGTTTCGGCGTACAGCCCACGATCAACGCCGTCGGCACCCTGATGCTCGCCGGGTCCATCGGTCTCATCGCCCTCGCCCTGTTCATCCCGCGCCTGTTCGGCCGTCGCGGCGGCCTCGACCTCCTCTCCGGGAAGTGACACCGTGACCACGACGACCACCACGGCCGCCCTGGCGGCGACAGACACCGCATCCGCGGTCCGGCTCGAGTCGATCAGCAAGAGCTACGGCGACTCCTTCGCCGTCCGCGACCTCACCCTGGACATCGCGCCGGGCGAGTTCTTCTCCCTTCTCGGCCCCTCCGGATGCGGAAAGACCACCTCGCTGCGGATGATCGGCGGATTCACCGACCCCACCGACGGCACCATCCTGCTCGGCGGCGAAGACGTCACGGCCCTGCCTCCCAACAAGCGCAACGTCAACACCGTCTTCCAGAGCTACGCCCTCTTCGACCACCTTTCGGTCGCCGACAACGTCGCCTTCGGCCTCAAGCGCGCAGGCGTCGGCCGCACCGAGATACGCGAACGCGTTGCCGGCATGCTCGAGCGGGTACAGCTCGGCAGCCTGGCCGACCGCAAGCCCCACACCCTCTCCGGCGGGCAGCGCCAACGCGTCGCCCTGGCGCGCGCCCTGGTCAACCGCCCCCAAGTCCTGCTCCTCGACGAGCCGCTGGCCGCACTCGACCTCAAACTCCGGCGCCAGATGCAGGTCGAACTGAAGCAGATCCAGCGGGAGATCGGCATCACCTTCGTGTTCGTCACGCACGACCAGGACGAGGCCCTCACCATGTCGGACCGGGTCGCGGTGATGAACGAGGGCCGCGTCGAGCAGTGCGGCACCCCCGAGGACGTGTACGAACGCCCGGCGAGCCGGTTCGTCGCCTCGTTCATGGGCACCTCCAACCTCGTGCCCGGCACCTACCGCGCCGGTGAGGTCGTGGTCGAGGGCGGCCCCGCGCTCCCTGTCGGTCCCCGCGCCGGCGTCAGCGACGGCAGCCGGGTCAGCCTGTCCGTCCGGCCGGAGAAGATCTGGCTCTCCGACCTCGAACCCGGCATGACCCGCGTGAACGGCGTCGTCCGGGAAACCGTCTACTCCGGGCCGACCACCACCTACCTCATCGAGCTCGCCCCCGGCATCACCCTGTCCGTACTGGAGCAGAACACCGACCGATCCCGCATGGAAGACCGCTGGAGCGGTGGCGAGAGCGTCGAGATCGGCTGGAGGCCCGAGCACTGCCTGGTACTCGACTGACCCCTGCGCCGTCCGTCGACCCACGAAGGAACTCACCATGAACCACGATGTCATCGTGCTCGGCGCAGGGCTCGCAGGTCTCGCCGCCGCACGCGACCTCGCCGCGGGCGGAGCCGACGTCCTCGTCCTCGAGGCCCGCGACCGGGTCGGCGGACGCGTCGAACAGACTGAACTCCCCGACGGCCGGCTCGTCCAGCTCGGCGGCGAGGTCGCCGGCCGGGCTCACACCGCCTACCTCACCCTCGTCGAAGAACTCGGACTCAGCCTCGTCCCCAGCTATGTCGCCGAACCCGGCTTCATGGCCCGTGCCACACCCGAGGGGATTTCCGCCGGGGACCCGCCCCACTGGTTCGGTGCCGCAGACGACGCCTGCCACCGACGGCTCACCGCCGCGTTCACGGCCCTGGCCCACAGCGTCGACCCCGACGACCCATGGTCACACCCCGAGGCCGCCGCCCTCGATGCCCTCTCCGTCGCCGAATGGCTGCGCTCCGAGGGCGCGAGCCACGCCGTCGTACGCCTGTGGGAGATCGGCCAACTCGCCCTGGCGAGCGGCTCGTACGAACGGACCTCGCTCCTGTCCGCCCTGCGCAAGCACGCCGCCGTCCCCGGCGGCGACGAGACGGACCACTACGACTACGAGGACTGGGAGGGGCTGCGGGTGGCCGAAGGATCGGCGACGGTGGCTCTGCGGATGGCCGACGCGCTGGCGCAACGGATCCGGCTCGGCGCACCCGTCGACGAAGTCGCCGTACGACGTGGCGGGTGCACCGTGCACCTCGCCGGAGGGGAGACCCTCACCGCCGGCGCAGTGGTCAGCGCCCTGCCCGTCGGCCCGCTGCGCCGCCTCACCCTCACCGGCGTCTCGGACGCGCGACTCGCCTCCCTGCACCGGCAACGACAGGCCGTCGCAGCCAAGTTCGTCGCCGCCTACGACAAGCCGTTCTGGAGGGCGTCGGAACTCAGCGGCTTGTCCGAGTGCGAAGGCGTCCTCGGTAGCACCTGGCCGCAGAACGAAGGGATCCTCTCCGCCCTCGTCCCACCGGAACGGTACGGCGTGCTCCTCGGCATGCCCGAGGCACTGCGGGAGCACGAACTGCTCGGCGACATCGCCCGCCTCTACGGAGAGGAGGCGCACAGCCCCCTGAGCACGTACACACGGATGTGGGGCACCGATCCCTGGACCCAGGGGTACGTGACCCAGTGGACCCCCGGCGATGTCATGGCCGTCGGCCCCCTGCACGCAACCCACGAACCGCCCTTCTACGTCTGCGGATCCGACCAGTGGGTGGCGGGCTACATGGAAGGCGCGGTACGTACCGGCCGCGCCGCGGCGAAAGAGGCACTCACCCGTGGCTGACACCCCCATGCATTGCGTCCTCAACCACATCGGGGGAGCGGACCTGCCCGCAGTCTCGGGCGCGACAACGGAGCTCGTCGACCCGGCGACCGGCAGCACACACGGCACCGCCCCGCTCTCCGGACCTGAGGACACCGACGCGGCCTGCGCCGCCGCGGCAGCCGCGTACGAGATGTGGTCCACGACCACACCGGCCGAACGCGGGCTGGCACTGCTGCGCATCGCCGACGCCGTGGAGAGGCACGCGGACGATCTGGTCGCGGCGGAGACCGCGGACACGGGCAAGCCCGCCGATCTGTTCCGGTTCGACGAACTACCGGCGATCACCGACACCTTGCGCTATTTCGCGGGAGCGGCACGGAATCTGCCCGGCGCCGCCGCGGGCGAGTACACCGAAGGACGCACCTCGCTGCTGAGGCGCGAACCGGTTGGTGTCTGTGCCCAGATCACGCCGTGGAACTACCCCCTGATGATGGCCGCGTGGAAGATCGCACCGGCGATCGCGGCAGGCAACACGACCGTACTCAAACCCGCCGACACCACCCCGTCCTCGGCCGCCCTGCTCGCCCGGATCGCCGCCGGCCATCTGCCTCCTGGCGTTCTGAACGTGGTGTGCGGCGACCGTGACACCGGCCGGGCCCTCGTCACCCACCCGGCAACCCGGCTGATCGCTGTCACCGGAAGCGTCCGGGCGGGCCGGGAGATCGCCGCCATGGCAGCCGCGGACCTAAAAAGGGTCCATCTGGAACTCGGGGGCAACGCCCCGGTCATCGTCCACGACGACATCGACATCGAGACAACCGCCGTGCAGCTGGCCGCCGTTGCGTACTACAACGCGGGCCAGGACTGCACCGCTCCCACCCGCCTGCTCGTTGACGTCCGCATCCACGACCGCTTCGTGGACGCCTTCGCGGCCTGCGCGGCAGCCTTGACCCCGGGAGTCGACTTCGGCCCCCTCAACAATGCCTCCCAACGCGGGGCCGTCCAGGGTCTGCTGGACCGCCTGCCCGGCCACACGAAGATCGCGACGGGCGGCTCCGCGGTGCCGGGTCCCGGCTTCTTCCATGAGGCCACCGTCGTCACCGGCGTCCGCCAGAGCGACGAGATCGTCCAGGAGGAGATCTTCGGCCCGGTCGTCACCGTCCAGCCCTTCGCGGACGAGTCCGAAGCTCTCCGGCTCGCCAACGATGTGCGGTACGGCTTGGCGGCCGGCGTCTGGACCACGAACCACGAGCGGGCGATGCGGGCGACCCGGGCTCTGCACACGGGCATTGTCTGGGTCAACACGCACGGGACCACCGTGTCCGAGATGCCCCACGGCGGTGTCAGGCATTCGGGCTACGGCAGCGATCTGTCGATGGCGGGCCTGCTGGATTACACGCAGGTCAAGCACGTGATGCTGTAGACCGGTTCAGGATTTCCTGCCGCGCTGAGCCCGTGCAGAGCCGGCCCGTAGCCGCATGTGCGGCCCGGGCCGGTCCGGCATCCTCGGAAAAGCCGGCGGTGACCTCTGGGTCAGGTCAGTGGAGTTGGTAGGCCTTGGGGAGGCGCATGCCGCGGTCGGCCATGATCTGCCGCACCCGGTCGGGGTAGTTGGTGATGATGCCGTCTGTGCCCATGTCCATGAGTGCCTCGACGGTGGCCGGATCGTCGCAGGTCCAAGGGATGACTTTCAGGCCGCGGGCGTGTGCCTGGGAGATCATTGTCCGGTCGGGGTAGAAGCGGAAGCCCGGGTCGCCGACCTTGCCGCTCTGCGGGAAGCCGTAGTTGGGGGAGAGGGCCTTGACGCCGGGGATGGTGGCGGCGGCCTTCACGAAGTCGCCGTCGTAGTCGTCGGCGTCGATCCCGCCGAGCCATGGGGAAGCGCCGGGTTTGCCGACCTGGAGGAAGTCGTAGTTCGTGAGCGCGACCAGCGGCCATCGCGGCGCCAGCTTGTGCATCGCCTTCAGCGCGCCCCAGTCGAAGGACTGGACGGTGACCTGGCGTTCGATGCCCGAGGAGTGGATCTCCTCGTAGACCCGGCGCACGAACAGCTCACGTGGTGCGGTCTGTTCGGGCGCCCCCGCCTCGACCTTCGTCTCGACGTTGAGGGTGACCTGCTCGGCGCGGTAGCTCTTGACCAGGTTCAGGACGTCCTTGAGCTCCACCATCCGGAAACCCTTGATCACTTCCTGCTCGGGGTAGCCGGGCAGCTGCTGGTAACCGCAGTCCATGGTCTTGATCTGAGCCAGCGTCAGGTCCTTGATGTACTTCCCGACGTACGGGAATATCGGGTCGCCCGGCGTGACCGGTGCCGTGTCACGGCACTTCACGGCGCTGACCTGCCGGTCGTGGGTGACGACGACCTGCTCGTCCTTGGTGATCTGAGTGTCCAGCTCCAAGGTGGACACCCCGAGGCGCATCGCCTTGCCGAATCCCTCGAGGGACTCTTCGGTCGTCATGCCGATGCCACCGCGGTGGGCCTGCAGGTCGAAGTGGGTTTTCTGAGGCGGCGCGCCGGAGCCGTCGGACGGCGTCGCATGAGAGGCCACCGGGAAGGCGAACACCGGCACCAGCGTCAGGCCCGCGAGGCAGTGTCTGAGGAAGTGGCTTGAGGACATCAAAAACCCTACTCGTGTTGGTTTGAGCGACCAGGAGACGCTAGTTCGGCCTCGGGCGGGCTCAACGGCCTGGACGTGATGGTGTCGTGAATGCTGGGGGAACGACTTCCGGCTCACCGGCCCAGACGCTCTCCGTGCGTATCGTCGGCCGTCGTCAGGTCAGCCGACCGTCGTTTCGTAGACGAGGATCTCGGTGCCCGCGCGCTCCTCGCCGTCGTCCGGGGCCGCCCACATGCGCAGCGTGCCGTGGTCGGTCTCCAGATGGACCGGATTGCGGGTGGCGACGTGGCCGGCGGCCGACCACTGCTGGATCGGTGCCTCGTGCCTGGCGGCATGCGAGTCGAGGTCGAGCACGGCGACTCCGCCCAGCTCGAAGTCCGCACCGGTCGCGGTCTTGTAAGCGGTGATACCGGTGCACAGCATCGTGCGGCGGTCGGCGTTCGCGCAGTCCTGATAGTCGAGGAAGTGACTGGTGTTGACCGCGTGGGAGAGTTCCTTGCCCGTGCCGTTCCAGACGTAGAACTCCCGGGAACCCCAGGTGACTCCGTGCACGCGCCCGGTCGTGGGGTCCGGCACGACACCGCCGACGTGGTCGGCGGCGCGGAACGCCTCGTGGACCGTGAGGGTGCGCAGGTCGATGCGGTAGACGATCGCGTGACTGCGGGGCCGGTATTCCGCCACGGGAACCCACAGCGATGTCGCGTCGGCGTCGATGCCGCCGGGGTGGTACATGTGTCCCTCGCCCAGAACGATGTCCTTGATGAGGTTGCCCTGCAAGTCGAGCACGAAGACGTGCCCCCGCCCCTTGCCCGGTGTCCGGTCGTAGCCGTCGACCGGGGCCGGATACTTCACCGGAGCCTCGATGATCTCCACGCTGGAGAGGAAGAGGCGGTTACCGACGCGGGCGAAGCCCTGGGGGTGGTACGTCGGGAAGTCCAGCTTGATCCGCCGCGCGAGGGTCCACTGTGTGGACCGGTTCACGTGCGAGACCGCCTCGGCAAGTGGTGCGTGCGCAGACCTGTCGGCGCCGACGGCCTGGGTGGTGACCACGGTTGCCGCAGCCGTCGCCAGTACGGTCGTGACCAGGGCGGCGACGCGAAATACGCGGGTCGATCTCATCGGGGCCTCTCCTCGAGTCCGGGTGGAAGGGCGTACCCGGGATGTCTACGGGCCGCCGGTGTCGGGGCTGTGACAGAGGCGCGGCGACCCCGTGGCTTGAAGCCGAACACGGCCGGTTCCTGCGCCGCGGGCGTCGGAGCCGGGAATGGGCTGGTCACCCACCGGATGCCTCCGAGGATGCCCCGGCCTTCAGGCCGGGGCCGCCGGGTCGAGCAGTCGGCGGGCGCGGGTGACGGCCACGTACACGAGGCGGGCCTCGTCCGCGCGCAGAAGGCGCTGGATGCCGTCCTCGTCGAACAGCGGAGCGGTGAAGCTCTTGCCGATACGAATACGGACCCATTCGCGGCCCGTGGCCTTGTGCGCGGTGGAGACGGTGAGCTGTGCCTCCTGTTCGGCCGACAGCCGTTCCCCGGCTTGCGCGCCCCCCGTACTCGACCCGGTCACCTCGGTGGCGGCAAGGCGTACTCGTCCCGTCGAAACCGCCGCTGTCTGTGCAGACGCCAGATGAGGCACACCATTCCTGAGACGAAGCACCAGCGGGCCAACCGCCAACGACGAGGCAGTACAGGCGGCCGGCCCACCGGATTCGACAAGACGACCTACAAGCGCAGGAACGAAGTCGAGCGGACGATCAACGCGCTCAAGAACTCACGGGCTGTCGCGACGAGATACGGCAAGCGGGCCTACATCTTCGACGGCACCGTCACCGTCGCAGCAATTCGGCTCTGGCTGCGTTCGTGACCCATCTGCCGGAGATGCGGCGCGCGTTGGCTGAGGACGGAGGCGGTCAGCGCACGCTCCGCCCGGCGGCGTTCGCCTGCCACTCGCGGCCGATGGAGCGCATCAGCGCCGGGTACACCCCGATGTACCGGAAGGGCTTGATGGCGGCCATGTAGAGGGTGCCGAGCAGCCCGTTCGGCTTCACCAGGACGGCCATCTGGCCGCGGTAGCCGCCGGACCCGTCCGGGACCCAGCCGATGTGCATCACCGCGTGCACGGTCTTGTTGCCCATCTCGGCGGCCCACTCGTCGTCCCTCTGATAGATGGAGGTGAACGGGGACGAGCCGAGGTCGGGACCCTGGGGGCCCTCGCGAAGGTCCGCCGGCAACCGGTCGCGCAGGGAAGGCCGCGAGGTGCTGATGGCGGTACCGGACTTGTCCCAGCCGAGCAGTGCTCCGAGCTTCCAGCGGACGGCGAAGAGCACGCGGGAGACAGGACCTTCTCCGTTCACCCCGCTCCTGATTCCTTCGGCGGTCTGGCGCACCAGCCACACAAGGTCGTCGGGTCCGCCGGGGGTGGGCAGTGCCCACACGTCCTCGACCGTGAAGTCGTCGGCGATCTCGTGGATCCGCCAGGGGCGGTCGGTGTGAGCGGTTCGGGGAAGTCGCATGAGCAGGCCCCTGTCTATACGGTTGCGTATATGTCGAGCGTAGACCCATCTATACGCACCCGTATACTCGGCAGGGACGTGAGGAGGCACACACCATGGGCGCGACCCGCACGCCACGCGGCAAGTGGATCGAGGAAGGCTTGCGGGCACTGGTCGCAGGCGGCCCCGAAGCCGTCCGGATCGAGGCACTGGCGCAGGCGCTCGGCGTCAGCAAGGGTGGCTTCTACGGGTACTTCCGCAACCGGAACGCGCTGCTCACCGAAATGCTCGACACCTGGGAGTACGAGGTCGCCGAGAGCGTGATCGAGCAGGTTGAGAGCGGCGGGGGAGACGCCAGGGCCAGACTGGAGCGGCTGTTCGCCGTCGTCGCCGCCGCCACCGACGGGCCGGTGCGGGGCACCACCGCCGATATAGCGATCCGCGACTGGGCCCGCCGCGACGCGGCCGTCGCCGAGCGCCTGCGCCGCGTCGACAACCGCCGTATGGACTACCTGCGTTCCCTGTTCTCCTCCTTCTGCCCCGACGAGGACGAGGTCGAGGTCCGCTGCCTGCTCGCCGTCTCGGTGCGCATCGGCAACCACTTCAACGCCGCCGACAACGGCAAGCGCAGCCGCGCGGAAGTGATGGAGCTAATCAGGCAACGGCTGCTGGAATAGCCGCCCCCGCCATCGCCACCCGCGCGTGGCGTCACTCTCACGTGGCTCAACGTGCGGCCCCGGTCACGGCCAGGGTTTGTCCGGCGGAATCAACGGCCCAGGTCACCAGGGTTGGCCTGCGACCTCGTTTTACGACGGGATAGGGGGCGTTCGTGGCGCGGGTCAGATGGTGAGAGTGGGCCAGGGGACGTCGGTTTCGACAGCGGCGGTGTAGTCGACGCCGGGGACAGAGAAGCCGTAGAGGCGGCGGACTTCGGCGCTGAACCAGTCGAGGTCGGCGAGTTCGGTGATGGTGTCGCTGGTGGCGGTGCTCCAGCATTCGGCGACGGCGTTCTGCACGGCGGGGTCGAGTTCCCAGGTGTCGAGGCGGACCCGGCCCTCGTCGTCGAGGTCGAGGGGGCGGGCGCCGGTCAGCTGGTCCCACAGCTCCACCAGTTGGCCGATCGGCGCCACCATGGCGTCGCCGAGGACGCCGCGCAGCAGCCCGACGTACAGGGCGATGCCGGGGATGGCGGTGGAGGACTGGGTGACGGCAGCGGCGTTGACCGAGGTCACGGCCCGGCCGCCCAGGGTCTTGCCGAGGCGCTCGTCCAACGTGCGTGCGGTGGCTTCCAGATGGGACTTTGCGGCGCCGATGGTGCCCTGCCGGTAGATCGCCGCGGTGAGCGGCGAGCCGATGTAGGACAGGGCGGCGGTGGCGAAGCCGTCGGCGAGCAGGGACCGGTCGGCCAGGAACGTGATCCACCGTTCCCAGTCGGTGCCGCCCATCACCGCCACGGTCTGCTCGATGTCGTCGCCCTCGGCCGGCGCGGTGGTGACCTCCTTCACCTCCGGGGCGCCGTACTCGTCGAAGACGAGGGTCTTGGTGGTGTACGGCGAGCCGATCGGCTTGAGGGCCGAGGCATACACGTTGCCGGTGTCCGGGTCGGTGCGGCGAGGCGCGGCCACCGAGTAGATCAGGAAGTCGAGTCGTCCCCCAAACCGCTCGGAGAGGAGGTCGGCAACCTGCTCCTTCACCGTGTCGCTGAACGCATCGCCATTGAGGAAGACCATGTCCCGCCCGTGCTGTTGGGCGAACCGGGCGGTGGCGGCGGTGCGGTACCAGCCGGCCGTGCCGGTGCGCCGCGCCGGCGCCTTCTCGAAGCACACGCCGATGCCACGGATACCGACACGGGCCAGGCCCGCGATCGTAGCGGCCAGGCCATACCCGGCGGACGAGCCGATGACCAGAGCCACTGGCCCTTCGCCCCCGGCGGTGACCGGGGCGGGGACGGCCTGCCACATCTCGTCCACCAGCTGTCGGCAGCCGCCAGGATGGGAGTCGAGGAACAGGAAGCCCCGGCTCTTGGGCGCAATGATGCGTTCGCTCACGGTGTGGTGTCCCAGGTGTCGTCACGGACAAGGACGCGGCGGCCGCCTCGGCCACCCCGTCCTGCAAGTCTGCGGCCATGCGGATGAACACGGTGATCTTGACCGGCACAACGATGTCCAGCCGGGCTTGGAGGGTTCCCACTAGCTCTGGCGGGGGCAGCTGGCGGCACCCAAGTCCCATCCCGCGGGGTAGCACCGGATGTGGATTCTGATGATGCGAGATGCCGGCTTTGACGACTCCACTGACTCCGTACCGAAGGGGTGGACGCCAGACGGTGCGGACGCTCTGACCGGGTAGGTTCAGGTGGCTGCTGGCGCAAGTGTCTCGTGGCCGGTTGGCCTTTTACGGTGCCGTCCAGACTGAACCCGGCTTGATCACCCTTTCGGGCCGGAGGCCACATCCGAGAGGAACAGCCCTGTGAGCGAATGGCAGTTGACCGAGACGTTCCGCACCACGTCCGGCGATGTCCGCTGGGATGCCCTCGGACAACCTGGCCAGGATCCGGTTGTTCTCCTGCACGGCACACCTTTCTCCTCGTATGTCTGGCGCGCCGTCGCCCGCTCCCTTGCTCGCCGTCACCAGGTGTTTGTGTGGGACATGCCCGGTTATGGGGCATCGCAGATGTTCGCCGACCAGGATGTGTCCCTTGCTGCGCAGGCCAGGGTCTTCACTGAGCTCCTGGCGTACTGGGGGCTGGAGGAACCGCTGGTGGTCGCCCACGACTTCGGCGGTGCTGTCTCCTTGCGGGCGCATTTGCTGCATGGCGCCCGCTACCGCGCGCTTGCTTTGGTCGATCCGGTCGCGCTGGCGCCGTGGGGGTCCCCGTTCTTCCGGCTTGTGGGCCGGAACTCCGAGGTCTTCGAACAACTGCCGCCCGCGTTGCACCATGCCCTGGTGCGTGAGTACATGAGTTCGGCCAGCAGTCCCGGACTGCATCCGGCGGTTCTTGACCGGCTGGTGCGGCCTTGGCTCGGGGACCTCGGCCAGGCGGCCTTCTACCGGCAGATCGCCCAGGCCGACCAGCTCTACACCGATGAGGTGCAAGGCCGGTACGGCGAGATCAGCATTCCGACGCTGGTGTGTTGGGGCGAGAACGATGCCTGGATTCCGGTGGCGAAAGGACGGGAGCTCGCTGCCCGCATCCCGGGCGCGCAACTTGAGCTGATTGCCGGTGCGGGCCACCTCGTCCAGGAAGACGCACCCGCCGAACTCACGGCCGCGCTCATCGCCTTCCTGCAGCACCCCCGCTGACAGCCAACAACGCGGTGAAGTTCCTCTGCGAGCCGCGTCTTGATTTGTTCTGGGGATGGGCAGGCAGAGGGCCCGATCGTCGCGTCAGGTGAGCGCCGGATTCCACGGCTCCGGGGTGGTGCGGGTTCGTTGGGGTAGGTCGTTGCCACTGGTCAGCCAGGGTTCGGAAGTGCCTGCAGCCGGCCGGCTCGCTCCGTGCCGGAACTGCATGGGCTGAGCCGGCAGGCTCGCTGCGCACGCCGGAATGCCTACGGTGTGCGTTCGCCGGCGCCGTTGCTCCGCCGTCGCAACCATGCCGCGGACCGCAGCGGCCACTGGGATCATCCTGCCGACGTGCATAGCCTCTGCAGGGCTGTCGGCCTTCCCAGGCCGGCCACTGCTCTCCCGACGGGTCCGTGCGGGTTGCGGCCGAAGGAGTGGTCATGGTGGCCCGGTGTGTCGGCCGTGACCTGCGAGGAATGCCCGTGGACGAATTCCGTCCTCTCTACAGTGCGCAGGCGGGCCGGGCGAGAGTGTGACTGTCTGTACGAGACAGCTGTGCACCTCACCTGGGAGACAGTCGAGCCATGTTCGAGCCTCGCTCCTCCGGCGACGACCGCCCGATGACGGCTCGAGCGTGCTCCGGCCGACGCCGTGTCAGTCCTCGGTCCCTACCCGCAATCATCGCCCTTGTCATCGGAGGACTGTTCGTCTGGTCCACCCCCACGACGGCGGCCACACCGGTAGCACTGAGGCAATCGACCACGGCCGCCACACCGGGAGCACTGATGGCAGCCATGCACTCGACCACCTCGTTCTGCGAGGACGCCACCCCCACCATCGTGGGCACCAAGAAGAACGACATCATCGTCGGGACCCCCGGCAACGACGTGATCTTCGCACTCGAAGGCAACGACATGGTCTACGGACTCGGGGGGAACGACCTCATCTGCGGTGACTCGGGCAACGACACCCTTCACGGTAACGAGGACAACGATCAGCTCTCCGGTGGCTCGGGCAACGACACCCTCGACGGTGGCCTGGGCAACGACGACCTCCGCGGTCGCTCGGGCAATGACGACCTCCGCGGGGAACCAGGCAACGACGAGCTTTCCGGTGGCTCGGGCAACGACCTGCTCCGGGGTGGCCTGGGCAACGACTTGCTCTCCGGTGGCGCGGACAACGACGATCTCCACGGTGGCAGGGGCAATGACCGGCTCGACGGTGACGAGGACAACGACACCCTCCACGGTGACGAGGACAACGACACCCTCCACGGTGACACCGGCAACGACACCCTCTCCGGTGGCAGGGACAACGACGATCTCCGCGGTGGCAGCGGCAACGACCGGCTCGACGGTGACGAGGACAACGACCGGCTCTTCGGGGAAGCCGGTGATGACGCTCTGAACGGCGGACTCGGCACGAATACCAACAATGGCGGCCCCGGAACCAACAGCTGCATCAACCCACGACACGGCCCCGGCTGCAACGCCTGAAACGGGCCGCGCCCCGGTTCTCCGTCCGCAGGCGGCGGTTCTCTGCCGTCATGTCGGTGGTCACCCCAGGGCGCGGGCCGGCGTTGGTCCGGGCCTCACGCACCCACTTGCGCAGGCGGGTCAGAACGTGCGCGGCAAGCTCGGCGACCCAGGCACCGTCACGGACCCTCTCCGTCCGGCTCGACGGCTGGAGGTCCAGGCCGAAGCCGGGACCTCCAGCACGGCCTGGTGAATCGCGTCGGTGGGTGATGGTCATCCCCACCGAATACGACAGCCACCGGCCGCGCGCGGCGGGCCAGTCGAGGAACTCGTGGGTGCCGCCGCCGGAGTCAGGTGGCTGATCGGCAGGGTGGCACAGGCCGACGGCCCCGCGGATGTTGCGGGGTGGGTGTTGGCCTCGCTGAGGCTACGTGCGTTGGGGGTGGCCGAAGAGGAGGTCGTAGCCGGGCGGGAGTTGGAGCAGGACGCGGCGGGTGATGTCTTCGCCCGCTGCGTCGGCGGTGACGCTGAGGACGGCTCCGACGTCCCAGGTCGCGGTCTGTTCGGTGGCTCCTTCGATCCATGCCGCGGTGGCTCGCACGAATCGCTCGGGGGAGAGTGGTTCGGCGGTCTGTAGGGGGTTGAGCAGGATGAGGGCGAAGGTTTCAGGGAGCCGGGCGGCCAGCTCGGCCCGTACCTCGCCTACCAGGTGTGCACCCAGGAGTGCCAGAACGGTGCGTGCTGCCCGTTCGGCTTCCTGGGGTGTGCCGTACTCGCCGCGTTCCTGGACCTGGTTGAGGAACGCCTCCCATCGCATGGTCATTGCTGCCCCCTTCAAGGTGAGCGCGGAGGACGGGGGTGAGGGGGAGATCGGTTCCCGTCCTCCGCGATGGATGGGTGAGAATCTGGCTCAGCCGCTGATCTGCCGGCGTCCGGATTCTGCGCCGATGGCGATCTTGCGGGGCTTGGCCCGCTCGGCGATCGGGATGCGCAAGGTCAGGACACCGGCTTCGTAGTCGGCCTTGATGTGCTCGGTGTCGAGCGTGTCGGCCAGCATGAGCCGGCGGGAGAACACACCCAGCGGGCGCTCGGAGAGTTCCATCTGCACGTCGTCGGCGTTCGTGGCCGGCCGGCGCTCGGCCTTGACGGTCAGCATGTTCCGTTCGACGTCGATGTCGATCGCGTCGGTCGTGACGCCGGGCAGATCGAGGTTGATCACGTACTCGTCACCCTCGCGGTAAGCGTCCATCGGCATCGCGGACGGCCTGGACCACGTGCCGGACGTGCCCAGGAGCTGCTGGGTGAGACGGTCGATCTCGCGGAAGGGGTCGGTGCGCATCAACATCGCGAAACACCTCCAGTGGCTTTAAGGCAGTAACAGCCAATGCGCTTCACCTACATCCGGTTGTAGCATGTCATCCAAAGGATGACAAGGAATGACGTCGTCGAAAGGGTGACGTCCGGGAGGGCTCCATGACCGCAACCGACCAGCCCCGCGAGACCGGCCCCACCGCCACCTCCTTCCATGTAGCCGCAGCGGCGCTGGACACGATCGCGCAGGCCGTACGCACCGCCCAGACGCCCCAGAGCGGACCACAGCCCGACTCCGGGCAGGCCGGTTCCGAGGAGGCGCTGGCTGCGCTACTGCTGCTGCGTGAACTGCGCGGCCAGCTCGCCGGATGGGAACCAGGACTGATCGAAGCGGCCCGCGAGGCGGGGGCCAGCTGGGCCGACCTCGCCCACCCCCTCGGCGTCGCCAGCCGCCAGGCCGCTGAACGCCGCTACCTGCGCGTGCGCCCCGGCACACCCGGCGCCACCGGCGAACAACGCGTGCAAGCCACCCGCAACCTCCGGGCCGCCGACCGAACCGTCACCGCCTGGGCCCGCGACAACGCCGCAGGCCTGCGCCGACTCGCCGGGCAGATCACCGCTCTCACCGATCTCCCCGCCGAGGCCCGCACCCCACTCGCCCGGCTCGAGAAGGCCCTGGCCGACAACGACGCCGCCAACCTCGTCGACCCACTGGCCGCCACCCAGGCACACCTGAAAGCCGGCTACCCCGAACTCGCGGCCCGCATCGACACCATCACCCGCCGCGCCGACCGGCTTCGGCAAGACAGCAGCGGCCACCGCAGTACCCCCACCTGACACACGGCGGTCCGTCTGGCCGCTGCCCAGCGCGCCCCAGGAGCGGCTCGGACGCCCCGAGTTGCCCGACGAGCGGGGGCCGGCCCACGGTGTGCAGCCGACCCTGGGTTCTCGCCAGGGGGCTTCACTACGGCCGCTGACGGTGAGGCACGCGCCCGTCAGCGAACAAGCCTTTCTGATCTACGTGATTGGCTGCACTGGTCCGTGTAGCGTGTCTGTCAGCTGTCGTGGTTCGAGGAACCGCCCGTGAGCGCGAGTTCACGGGCATCTTGCTGTGCAGAGGCTGAGGACCAGGGCGATCACCTCCGGCTTCCGCACGGTGCGGGAGCCGACTTCGAGTCCTTGGAGGACACATGGCCAGCGGAACGGTGAAGTGGTTCAACTCGGAGAAGGGCTTCGGTTTCATCGCCCAGGACGGTGGCGGTCCTGACGTCTTCGCGCACTACTCCAACATCGCCACGTCGGGCTTCCGTGAGCTGCAGGAGGGTCAGAAGGTCACGTTCGACATCACGCAGGGCCAGAAGGGCCCGCAGGCGGAGAACATCCTCCCCTCCTAGCCGTTAGCGGCGGACCGTTGTCGGTGTCCGTACCCGGCCCGGCCGGGTACGGACACCGACACATGCGCGGCGCCGGTCCTGCGTGATCAGGGCTCGGCGTCCGGCGTCGTTGCACCCCCCGCGAGGTTTCCGACAGTTGCGGCCGGTGCGTGTGGCTATGAAGTACTGGCCGCTCAGGCGGCGTCGGACACCCTGGTCGCAGACCGGGCGGGCTCTTCGCCGGCCGTGGCTACGACCACGGCATCTCCACCACAGACCCGGGTCCGCGGCCGGGGCATCGTGCCGGGCCATGGCCCCGACGCAGTACCGGGCAGGTCAGTGGACTGGGTTTGCACAGAGGGGCAGTTGAGCGGCCGGTTGCCCGGCCCGCCGCGGCCAGGGCCGCGACGCTCGCCGAGACCGTCAGGGCCGATTCCCGCTGTGGTAGCAACGCTGCCGACTGACGGGCCGGGCCGGGCGTCCCGAGAGGTGGATGTCCTCGAGGTCTGAATCCCCGCGCAGTTGACCGGCCGACGGCGTCGGCGAGACGCGGCTGTGGCACCGAACCGCGTAAAGACGGGAACTCGGGGAAGACGAACGATCAACGAAAGGAGCACACCGTGCCCGTCACTTTCCGCAAGAGTTTCCGGATATTCCCGGGTGTCCGCCTCAACGTCAACCGTAAGTCCGTGTCCATCACGGTCAGCAAGGGCGATGGTGCCAGGCGTACTTACTCGTCGACAGGTCGGCGCACGACCTCAGTGGACCTTCCCGGGCCTTTCGGCTACCGCAAGACAACCTCACGCCGCAGCCGCGACTGACCACAGCCGTATGCGAGCAAGCGACGGCCACTTTGCAGGCTGCGCTCGCGATCGCGCCGGGGTGCGTCAGGCGGGCGGGGCGCGGCTTGGATGCTGGGCGACTGCGAGGCGCTCGCAGTCCATTTCGCTCTTCCCGTACGGGAGTTGCCGGCGGGCCGAGCCGGGCGAGTGGGGCGCTGCCGGCGGACGGCAGGCGGCAGGCCGGCAGGCCATCGACCGAGTCGAGATCCGTCGCCGTCCCGCCCGGCCGGGGAGTGGATGCAGCAAGCCACCCTGGCGATCCGCGCCCGCACCACACTCGGCGTGCTGCGCGACACGATCCAGCCGTTCCCCAGCTTCTCGGAGATCTACGCCGCCGCACTGAAGGCGCTCAGCCGCGAGATCAAAAGAGTGCGGCAGCCGATCGGGGCGTGACACGACGAACCCGACCGGGGAGGAACCATGAGCACCGCGCCATCTGTATCTCCCAGTCGCCGAGACCCGGCCCTGCTCGGCCAGACCGTTGTCATCATCGGCGGGAGCGCCGGCATCGGGCTCGCGACAGCCAGGCACGCACGCGCCGAGGGTGCCGGCGTGATTCTGACCGGCCGGAACCCCGGCCGGCTACGGAGCGCGGCGACGGACGTCGGTGCAGTCAGCACCGCCGCCTTCGACGCGAACGCCCCGGAGTAGCTGGAGCGGTTCTTCCGGGAGCTGCCAAAGCCGATCGACCATGTGATGGTCACGGCTGGACACCCTTCCTAAGGGCGGCTCCTGGAGATGGACTCAGATCAGGCGCGCCGGGCGATGAGCCAGCACATGTTGCTGGCGCTCGAGGTCGCACGCCACGCCGTCGGCAAGGTGCAACCCGGTGGCACGCTGCTGTTCATGGGTGGTACCGGAGGCCGGCGGATCAGACCCGACCTCGGGATTGCGCCGGCGGTCACCGCCGCGTTGCCTGCGCTCACGGCCGGCCTCGCGCTCGAGCTTGCGCCGGTACGCGTCAACCTCATCGCAGCCGGCTTCGTCGACACGCCGTTGTCGGCAGAGCTCCTCGGCGACGGACTCGACGCCCGCCGCGAGGAGTTGCGAGCCACGCTGCCGATCGGCCGTGTTGTCGGACCGGACGACGTCGCGGCGCTCGCCGTTCACATCATGACCAACACGGCACTTACAGGCGCGACGTACGACGTCGATGGTGGCCAGCAACTCGTTGGCTGAGCTGGCTCGCGACGGGCATCCCACACGGCTCCGGAGGCGCCTTCGCCTCGTGGATAACGTGCTGGTCAGCGGCTCTATCGAGTCAAGTTGCCGAGGATCTGTCCACAGATACTCGTGACGTCGGCAATCCCCGTCGTGGCGCTCACCAGCCTGACGTGGCGTCGATAGACGCCCAGAGCAACTGATGTTGATGGGCGCAACTTCGGGGGTTGGCGGCCTTGAAGGTTTTCGCCGACGGGCCGTGGGGGACCACGGTCGTCCAGTACACGCCCGCACTGTAGAAGCCGTCAGCCCGGACGGGTTGGGTGGATGAGCGGCCATCGCGCTGCACTTTCAAGGTGAATGTTCATGGGTTCGATCTTCGATCTGGAACCGAAGAATCGCTGCTCGGGCGGACGAAACGGCGCCCCGGGAGACTCGGGGCGCTTCACCTTTGGTGCAAGATCACGGCTAAGCCGAACTAACGCGACGAAACCGCCGCAAACGGAAGATTGCGGACGCAGGGTCCGTCGATCATAATCCGCGTGTCAGGTCCGAGTTCTGCCTCCGGCATCCGGCCGTCGGCACGATCGAACCTGCGATACCGCTCGAGTCCCGGCTCGCTCCGTTCGAGTCCCTCCTCCGGCATCGGGAAGTGGCTCCGGAGGCCACCCGCCCAACGCCTTGACCAAGGAAAGAGCTGACTAGGGTGCTGAGCAGTGGTGGGTACTCGGCCATGCACAGGACTGCTTTCGCGGGGGCGCTGCTCGTCGCCGGCTTCGCAGTCGCCTCCTGTGGCGGCGACGGCAACAAGGATGAAGCGAACGGCAAGGTCACGGTCGTCTACCAGGACAACGCGATCAAGCCGAAGGACCGGCAGGCCGCAGAGGTGATCCGGAAGTCCCGCGTGCTCGAGCAGGTCGCCGACTGGGTGAACAAGTCCCTCGCCCTCCCGCATGACCTGGTCGTGAAAGTCACCGACAAGGTCCCACCCGGGGTTACGGATGCGGTCACTCAGCCCGACGGCAGGACGATCTTTGTGCCCCCGTCGTTCCTGACCCAGATCGAAGGGGTCCTCAGCAACGTGGTCAAGACCGTCAAGCGTCCCGCCCTGTTCCCCAAGGCCAGGTTCAACGCCGACGACCTGACCGCGCTGTCGACCCAGTTCATCCTCGGTCACGAGATGGGCCATGCTCTGCAGCGTCAGCTTCTGCTTGCGAACCTCGGCCTCGAGGAGGACGCCGCAGACGGGTTCGCGTCGTTCTACACCGTCAACGAGGTTGGACCGGATCCTTCGTTGGCAGCCGCAATCCTTTTCGACGAGATCGCCCGCGAGCAGGGCAAGCTGACGCTGGAGGGGCTCTCGAGCGATCACCCCGTCACCCAGCAACGGGTCTTCAACATCCTTTGCTACCTTGAGGGGAGCGACCCGAAGAGGTTCCGCGGGCCCCTGGTCGGTGCGGGTTACCTGCCGAAAACCCGCGCCCCGTTGTGTCCGCAGGCATGGGCGATGCTGGACTTCGGCTGGTGGACCCAACTCAAGCCACATTTCAGCGGGGCATTCAAGGACCAGGGCGACAAGGCGCAGAAGAACGCACGCGACCAGCTGATCGCGGAGACGAAGGCCTTCGAGAAGAAGCTCGATGAGCTCCGCAGCGGGCAATGAGCCTTCAGAGCCATCGGCCCGCATCTCCGGCCGTCCCTTGGCCCCGCTCTTGCAGCAAGCGCCGCGGAGGTAGGTCGCGCAGCTAATCGGACACGTGTGCCGCTGGAAGCGGCGGCGGTGACTCTATGGACTCCGCGGCCGCGGGGGCGCCCTGGCCTACCTGGCCGCCTACGACGTCCACCACGCCCGCGTGTTCGGCCGCTGCGAGCCGCGCACCGGCATCGACCCGTTCAGGGCCCTGGTCACCCACGGACCGGCAGGCCCAGAAACGCGCGAACTCGGCAGCGACCATGCGGGCGGTCGCAGCAGCCGGGGGGCGGGTCCGCTCCCGGCCCCCCGAGGCAGGGCGGGTCCGCTCGCGGCCGGGACATGTCCAGCGACGACGTGCGTGGGAGGGAAGTGCCGCCAGTCCGTCAGCCGCCGTGTGGTGGACCGACGATCGTTATACGGCCTCGGGCGACCGCCTCACCGTACCGACGCTGCCGGCGGACGTTCGCGCAGGGCCCCGTAGGCGAGGAAGTACGCCGGCACCCGGTTGAGCCACCGTGAGGTGGTGATCCGCTCCATGATCCGCTTGGCCCGCCTGGCGTCACCGAAGGGCGGCTGTCCCGTCAGAACCGGTTCGATGACCTGCTTGTGGGCGAATCGCTGCAGCGTTTGTGTCCCTGCCGTGGTCGGCCACCGGCGGCGCTGGACGGCGCGTACGTCCCGCAGGCCGACGTCGCCCCGTCGCAGCGGCTCGACGAGACAGCGGGCGGCGGCCACGGCATCCTCGACGGCGAGGTTGATGCCGATGCCGAACACGGGCGACATCGCGTGTGCCGCATCGCCGATGCAGAGCAGCCCGGGGCGGTGCCAGCGCCGGAGGCGGTCGAGCCGTACGTCGAGAAGCTTTACCTCGTCCCACGACCGCAGCGTGTGCACACGGTCGGCGAGCCAGGGGATGGCGGCCGTGAAGTCGGCCATGAACTTCTCGAGACCTTCGGCTCGGCGTCGGCCGTCGGTTCCCTTGAGGATGAGCGCGGCGCACTGCCAGTACTCCCCGCGGTCGATCATGGCTGTGAGGAATTGCTCGCCGGCGCCGCCCACGAGACCGTGCGGGTCGCCCTCCTGCCGTGGCAGCCGGAACCACCAGGCGTCCATCGGGCAGGAGAAGGTCCGCAGACCCAGTTCGGGCAGGGACCGGGCCAGCGAGCTCCGGCCGTCGCAGGCCACCGTGAGGGTGGCCCGCAGCTCACCGGTGCGGCCGTCGGAGGTGCGGTACCGCACCCCTGTGACCCGCCCGCGCTCCGTCAGGAAGGAGGTCGCCTCGGTGCTCATTCGCACAGAGAAGGACGGTTCCCGCCGGGCCTCGTCCACCAGGAGATCGAGCAGGTCCCACTGCGGCACCATCGCGATGTAGTTGTACGGCCCCCGCAGCGAGCCGATGTCACCGACGGTGACCAGCGAACGGGCCGGGCCGAGCGGAAGCTGAACCGTCGTCACCCGCCGCTGCGGCAGCCGGGCGAACCGCTCGGCCAGGCCGAGATCCTCCAGCAGCGCCAGGGTGGACGGATGCACGGTGTCACCGCGGAAGTCGCGCAGAAAGTCGCCGTGCTTCTCCAGGACCGTAACCGCCACACCGGCTCTGGCCAGCAGCAGACCGAGGACCATTCCGGCGGGGCCGCCACCCACCACACAGCACGTGGTCCGCTCCATGGCCATTGCTCCCTTCGGCGCAATCCAGGCGCCTGCCACACTTGGACATATACCCTCAATCACTTACCCATCCGCACTCATACGTTGCAAACGATCGCGACGCTTCGGGAGGCACGATGAGCCAGCAGCCGGTCCTTCTCCCCTACGCCGACCCCGCTTTCCTCGCGGACCCCTTCCCGCTCTACCGGCAGCTGCGCGAGGAAGGCCCGGTACGCCGGGCCGTCATCGCCGGCGGGCTGGAGACCTGGCTGGTCACGCGCTACGAGGACGGCCTCGCGGCCCTCTCGGACCCGCGGCTGAGCAGCGATGTCCACGATGCGTCGGATCCCCGGCTCCTGGAACAGCTGCCCGCGACGGAACGCGCCTCCCTGCTGAGCAACATGCTCCGCACCGACCCGCCCGACCACACCCGCCTGCGCCGGCTGGTCTCGAAGGCGTTCACCGCGCGGAGGGTGGCCGAACTGCGGCCCCGCGTCCAGGAGATCACCGACCGGCTGCTCGACGACATCGTGCCGGCCGGCCGTGCCGACCTCGTCGCGGACTTCGCGCTCCCCCTCCCGGTCACCGTGATCAGCGAACTGCTCGGCGTGCCGGTGGCCGACCGGCACGATTTCCAGGGGTGGACCGACGACATGATCCTGCGAAGGGCGGAGCAACCGGATCCGGCCGTGGTGGACACGGCATGGCAGCACATGCGCACGTATCTGACCGGGCTCCTGGAAGCCAAACGAGCCCGGCCGGGGGACGACCTGCTCAGCGCGCTGATCACCGCACGGGACGAGGAGCAGCGACTGGACGAGGACGAGCTGATCGCCATGGCGTTCCTGCTGCTGGCCGCCGGATACATCACCACGGTCAACCTGATCGGCGGCGGCATCGCCGTGCTGCTCGCCCATCCCGGCCAGATGGAGATGCTGCGAGACGACCCGGCGCTGCTGCCGGGCGCGATCGAGGAGCTCCTCCGCTACGACGGGCCAGTCAGCCCCGGCATCGCGCGGTTCGCGCGCGAGGACGTATCCATCGCTGGCGTGGCCATTCCCCGCGGCGCGACCGTGCTGATCGCCTCCGCCATCGCCGACCGCGACCCGGGGCAGTTCCCGGACCCGGATGACCTGGACATCACCCGGCAGGACAACGCGCATCTCGCCTTCGGGCACGGTATCCACTACTGCCTGGGGGCTCCGCTGGCCCGGCTGGAGGGTCAGGTCGCCATCGGGACCGTCCTGCGCCGTCTTCCCGGCCTCGCCCTGGCCGTGCCGCCCGGCGAGCTGCGATGGAGGCCCGGCGGCCTGCGCGGCCCCGAGCGCCTGCCCGTCACCTTCTCCTCCGACGGCGCGAACTGAGAGCACCCCGCCGTTCCCCGTCCCCCGCCACCAGTGCTCGATGGCCGTGATCGACACGGCCGTCACGTCACCGCCTTCGACTGACTCACCCGACTCGCCACGTGCCGCGCACCCGCCTGTGAGGCCGGGTGGGCCGGGTGAGGGGCTGAGCGGTCGTGTCTTCCGGGGGCGGCGGGGGAGGAGGCGGGGCAGGCGTGCGGATGAGTCCGCGGGGCGGCTCCGAAACCCCTTAATCAGGCAGGCCGGGTTGCAGAGCACGGAAGCGCCTGAGCAGCGCGACGTACGGCTGCAGCGTCGAGCAACTGGGTACGGGCGCACGCCCCTTGGCCCAGGCCACCTTGGACGCCGCGACCACCGAACGCACGCTGCTGCTCACCGAGCCCCACCGCCCGGCTCGGTCTGGCGCATGCGCGCTGTCGGGAGGGATACGAACACGGACTCGCCACCCTGGCCCGCGACTTCGGCGTCGACATCATCGACTGACCACGCGCCCATCGTGTTCACGCCGGCGCGGACAGGGCCGCGAGGTAGCCGGACAGGGCCGCCGCGGTGCCGGCGAGAGGGAAGCGGGCGCCGAGCTGCCCGTCCGGGCGGACGACGAAGCCGGTCGGGCCGTCAGGGCGGTAGAGCCGGGCGAACTCCCCGGCCGCGTCGCGGTATCCGGGGACGGGCAGGGTGCCGGGGGCGGTCGGTGCGGCTTGCCGGGCGAGGACGGCGATGGCCTGCAGGCGGGCCCCGGGGTCCGGGGTGTCCGGGCTGGCGCCGCGCACCCACGGCACCCCGGTAGCCCCGGCCGCTTCGGCAGCCTGGGCCAGGTCGGCGGGGCCGGCCGCGTACAGAAGCAGCACGTGCCCCGCGCGGCCGCGCAGGATGTCGAGCAGGCGCAGCGGGTAGGTGGCGACGGGGGCGGTCAGGCCGGCGCAGTCAGGGGCCCGGTCGCCGGGCTGGGGCGCGTCGGTCGGCCCGTACGGGCTGCCGGCGAGCGGGCCGGCCCGGTAGTCGACGAGCAGCTGGGCCTCGCGGAGCATCAGGGTCCGCGGGTCGTCGGGGTCGGTCTCGATGCCGTGGGTGGCGTGCCGGACGGTCCGGCCGACGACCTCTTCGCCGACCGGGCGGCGTTCGGCGTCGTAGCTGGCGAGCAGGGTGGGCCCGGCCTCCCCATGGACGACGAGGGCGAGTTTCCACGCCAGGTTGCAGGCGTCCTGGATACCGGTGTTCATACCCTGGGCGCCGGTGGGCGGGTGGATATGGGCGGCGTCGCCCGCGACGAAGACCCGGCCGTCGCCGTAGCGGTCGACGATCCGGTGGCTGACGCGGAAGACGGAGGACCAGCGCATCCGGGAGACGGTGGCCGGCCTGGGGGCCAGGCGGTCGACGACGGCCTGGATGTGGAACAGCTCCGGGCCGCGGCCGCCCTCCAGGCCGTGCGCTACGCCGTCGCCCCGCGCGGGAGCCCGGTCCGTCGCCCGGGTGGAGAGTTCGGGCGGGACCAGCATCGACATGCGGTAGCGGCCTGCGCCGGGCAGCGGGATGCAGACGAGCAGGTCGTCGGTTGTGCCGTCGTCGGCGCGGTGGCTGGAGCGTACGCCGTATCCGTGCGGCAGGTCCCAGTCGGCCTCGACGTCGGCCAGCATGTACTCCTCGGGGAACGCCCCGCCACCGAAGGCGAGTCCCAGCCCCTTGCGGACGATGCTGTGCGCGCCGTCGCAGCCGATCAGGTAGCGGACACGGACCTCTACGGCGGTGCCGGAGGCGGTGCCCAGCCGTGCGGTGACCCCGTCCGAGTCCTGGGTGAACGACAGCAGCTCGGTGTCGCGTTCGATGACCGTGCCCAGACCTGCGAGGTACTCCTCCAGGAGGCGCTCGGTCTCGTACTGCGGCAGCGCGGCGAATCCGTAGGGCACCTCGGGCGGCAGCGTGAGGTCGATCCGCGCCTGCTCCCGGCCGTTGACGTAGATCAGCTGGCCGCGCAGCGGAACGGCGGTTTCCAGGACGGTGCGGGCCAGGCCCATCCGGTCCCAGATCTCCAGGGTGCGCGGCTGGATGCCGACTGCCTTGGCGTGTGGGAGGCGGGCCGGCAGTCGGTCGACGAGGCGGCAGCGCACGCCGTGGCGGCGGAGTTCGGCGGCCGCGCTCAGTCCGACCGGGCCGGCGCCCGCGATCAGTACGTCGGTTGCTTGGGTGTGCGCCACGGGTGCCTCCCAGTGCCTGGCCCCCGGGCCGGTCCCGTACTCCATGGTCGCCCGGCGGGGCGCGGACGGCGAGCCGGGCACCGAGACCCGGGCCCCGGGCGCCCGCCGTGCTGCCGGCAACGGAGGGGAAGCGCGACGACCCAGGGGCCGGCCTTCGCCTGCCGGTACGGCTTCGTCGCTCAGTGCTGCCACTACCACCGTCGCGTCAGAGGTTGCGAACTTCTGGGGTCTGACAGCCAGTCAGCCGACGAGACCCGCAAGGCTGCTCCTGACCGGCAGCGATACCGAAGTGCGACTGGAGTACCCATAGTGTGACCCCATGCCTGCCACGTTGAGTTCCACAAAAACCGCCGCCGCGCTCCGAACATCGGCGCGTGTCTCCGTTGAGTTGCTGCTGGTCCTCGTGACGGCAGCGGTGGCCCTTTGGGTTCTGGGCCGGATGTGGTCGGTCGTCTGGCCGCTGATAGTGGCCCTGTTCCTCACCACGCTGACCTGGCCCCTGACTCGTTTCCTGCGCCGGCGCGGGTGGCGCCCCGCCCTGGCCGCGTCGGTTGTGACCGTGCTGTTCCTCCTGGTCGCTACGAGCATCGTGGCGCTGATCGCGGTGCCGGTGGCGTCCCAGTCCGGCGAGCTGACCGACGGCGTGGTCGAAGGCATCCACAAGCTGCGCGAGTGGGCCGCGGGGCCGCCGCTGAACATCGGCGACGACCAGATCGCAGGTGCCTTCGACGCCGCGATCGCCCGCATACAAAACAGCGTCGGCAGCATGGTCACCGCTGTCGCCTCTGGAGTGAGCACCGTGTTCAACGGCGTGGTCACTGCCGTCCTGGCGCTCTTCCTGATGTTCTTCTTCCTCAAAGACGGCCCGCGGTTCTTGCCGTGGCTCACGCGTCAGCTCCCCGGTCGGCTCGCCACCGATGTACCGATCGTGGCCGCGCGCGGTTGGGACACCCTGGGCGCGTTCGTGCGTTCCCAGGCAGTCGTCGGCCTGCTCGACGCCGTCTTCATCGGCCTCGGCCTGTGGATTCTGGGGGTACCACTGGTGGTCCCGCTGGCGGTGCTGACCTTCGTATCCGCGTTCGTGCCGATCGTGGGCGCCCTGTTCGCCGGTTTGGTCGCGGTGCTCATCGCGTTGGTGTCGAACGGCCTGACAGACGCGCTGATCGTGCTGGCGATCATCGTCGTGGTGCAGCAGCTCGAGGGCAATGTGTTCCAACCCATGATCCAAAGCCGCGGGCTTGGCCTACATGCGGCGGTGGTCCTGCTGGCGGTGACGTTGGGCGCCAGTCTGGCCGGCGTCGTGGGCAGCCTGCTCGCGGTACCGGTAGCGGCGCTGATTGCGGTGGTCTGGAACTATCTGCGCGAGCAGCTCGGCGACCCGCCGCAGGAGCCGGAGACCGATGAGTCGCACATCGGTGCCACCGTCCCGTCGTAGCATCTGGCGTTCATCTCGACCAGTCAGAGGGCTTCGTCCCCGCCCGCTGACTCGGCCACATCGAATGGCTCACCGACCGTGTGATCGGAGACTCCTTCTGCTTTCCGCTCCCCACATTCCCCAGTTGCTCTGTGGCGAGCGTGGTTGAGCGGTAGCGACTCCTGCCCGCCCCCTGTTCGTGTGCGTGGCTTTTCTCCGTCGTCCTCTGCGCCTGTCTTCACCGGCGCCGGTGAAGCGCCCGTCGGCGTCCCTCGCGTACTGGCAGGCAGGGGGCCGCCGTTGGGCAGCGGTGGCACTCGGCCCCTTATGTTCGATTCGTGAGCGATCCATGTTGGATTTATGCGCGATTCAGATAGGGTGGTGGCACGAGGTGATTCATGTGTCCGATGAGCTGTTCAGTGCCGTTGACGCGCTGCTGGCGAGGGTTACGCAGGATCCTCTGCCGGAGCCTGGGGAGCGTAAGCGGCTGCGTGAGGCGGCAGGGCTGAGTCAGGATCAGGTCGCGAAGGTACTGGAGACGCGGCGTGAGGCGGTGGGGAATTGGGAGGCGGGCCGCACCGAGCCGCGGCAGCCGAAGCGTGCCGCCTATGCCCGCCTGCTGGAGGGTCTCGCTGCCCGCTACCCCGCCCCGCCCGAGGCGAGCACCGCTCGCGAGCCGGAGCCCCCTGCTCCCGTTACTGTGCCCGTCCCGCCGGTGCGGGCGCCCGGGCCGTCGTCGACGTCGCGGCGTCCGGGCGTGAAGAAGGCTGTGGCGAAGACGGCAGCGAGAAAGTTGGCCACCGCCTCGCCCTCTGTCGACCCGCGGTTCGTGAATGGGCCGCTGGGTGTCCTGGACGGTGACGCCACCGTGTACTGCATCGGCGGCCTGGTGCTGGACTGCCCGGCCAGGACCATCCCCGCGCTGGTCGACTGGACCCTGACGGAGGCCGGACTCGGCGCGCCCCGCCTGCACCGGGCGGGCAAGGACTCCGACCCGCTGATTGTCATCACTGCCGCGGCCGCCGAACGGCTCGGGCTCCCGGCCGTGTTGGAGGACCGCAGGGGCCTGCGCCTGCCCGAGGACCACAAGGTCGTCAAGCAGATCAGCAAGGCGAGGTGGCAGCTCACCCGTCGCGGCTTCGGCCCGTGGGCCCGCGTATACCGCCCGGCCCAGGCCGGGCAGCGCCAGTGCGTGCAACTCGCCGTCCTGCCCTGGGGCGCACTCGACTCCCGTACCTGGGGTGACACCGACCAGTTGCCGCCGGCCGAACTCGCCGCCGTGCTCGGCACCTACGCCCAGCGGGTCATCACCCCGCGCGGCTCGAGTGCGGTCTGCGGTCTGGAGTTGATGACCGCGCTGCGGCCACCGACCCGCGCGGTCCGGGACGAAGCGACGGGCACCTGGGTGCCGGGCCCGGTGCCCGGCTCACTGACCGAGGCCGTCGACCCGGCACCGCCGGAGGCCCCCGGCGAACACCCCCTGGTCGCGACCCTCTTCCCGCGCGGACACCAGCGCACCCCCGGCGAGGTCCTTGATGAGGAGGCGTACGAGTGGATCCGTGACCCGCAGCTCCTCACCGACAGCGAGTGCGCCCGCCGGTGGGCGGTCGGTATCGACGTGAACACCGCATTCCTCGCCGCGGCCAACCGGCTCGTGGTCGGCCTCTCAGCGCCGGTCCATGTCAAGGACCCGGTCTTCGACAAGGCGGTGCCCGGATCCTGGCTGGTCGACCTGTCCGGCATCGAGCTGGACCCCAGGCTGCCCAGCCCGTTCACCCCGCACGGCACCCGCCCGACGGGACCGGCCTGGTACGCGACACCGACCGTCGCCTACGCGGCCGAACTCATCGACACCTACCAACTCCCCGGCAGCATCGCGCCGTTGGAAGGATGGATCCGGACCGAGTCCGGCCCGTACCTGGACCCCTGGTACAAGCACCTGGCCGACGCGTACAAGGCGACGATGGCCGACCTCGGTGTCGCCTCCGGGATCAGCGAGGTCGACTTCCTCGCCGCGATGGAGACCCACAAGCAGAACGACCCGGGCATGGCAGCCGTACTCTCGGCGATCAAGTCAACGGTCAAGGGCGGCATCGGCAAGCTCCGTGAACGCCCGCAAGGAGCCGCCCACAAGTACGGCGAACCCTGGCCCGCCCTCAAACGCCCGACCTGGCGCCCGGACATCCGCGCCGCCGTCATCGCGACCGCCCGCGCCAACATGCACAGGAAAGTCCTCAAAACCGCGCTCGCCTCGCAACCGGACCCCACACCCACCGGCCACCTGATGCTCGGCCACGATGCCCTGATCCCCATCGCCCTCCTGTCAGACTGCGCCGTCTACCTCTCCCACGGCCCCAGCCCGCTGGACGTTCTGCCACACACCCCGGACGGAAAGCCCGGCCCCGGCACCTTCCGCCTCGGTGTCAGCCCCGGAATGGTCAAGCACGAAGGCACCCAGGAACTGCTGTGGGCCGTCCAGATGCTCGACCAGGGCCACAACCCCGCCCGCCACATCAAGGGCACCGACGCCGCCGACGGCGGAGAGTAGGACCGGGCGATGGGCATCTTCACAGACAGTCTCGACAAGGCGACGCAGGGGACATTCACCCGCCCGATCCCCAAGTCGCCGCAGAAACAGATGCAATACCTGGTGCAGCAGCACAAAGGCAGCACGAAAGCCGTCGCCGACCTGCTGGGCATCACCCAGCGCACCGTCGAGCGCTACCTCACCGGCCAGATCAGAAAACCCCGCAAGCAACTCGCAGCCCGGCTGCCGGCCGAAGTCCGCAAGCGGTGGCAGCCCCGCGTGAGACAGAAAGCCAAGAAGCAGGCCGCCACCTCCACGGGCATCGTCATCGAGACCCGCGCACGGTTCGGATTCACCGCCGCCCCGGGCACCACCGACGACAGCCGGATCCGGCTCATCACCCAGCACCTCCCACCCGACTACGCCGCCCGCCTCTTCGATGCCCAAGCCGCCGGAGCCACTGAACAACAACTGCAGAGCATCGCCGCCGAAGGCCTCCAGGAGCAGTACTTCAAAGACCGCGGCCGCCGCGCCCAGGGGCTGCTCGTGGAGTTCACCGACATCGACTACGTCGAACTCGACTTCTAGGCGACGACAGCGAGGACACGACGGCAACCCCCTGCCCGCACCCGTGTGACTTAGCGCTTCACTTGGCGAGTGAGCAGCTGGCCTGGCGGGGCTGAGCGCTCTGGTGGGCGAGCTGAGCCTTGCGGCTGGGTGAGCGAGTTGATCTCTGTTTGGCGACGGGTACCTGGGGATGTCGTTGCAGCGTGCATGGGATCGCCAGCATGGCACTGCGACCTGTTCAGGTGAACATAAAGGCTCTTGATGACTCGGCGGTCGGCCGGTTCTGGGCGGAGGCGCTCGGCTGGGGTGTTTCCAGCGAGGGATCCGGCGTGACCGCCGTTCAACCCGTCGGCTTCGATTGGCTGGACCCGGTCACCGTCTGCGTCGACGTTGTCACCGTCCCGGAACCCAAGACGACAACAAAGAACCGTGTGCACCTCGATCTCGCCACCACCTCTGCGGCCCATCAGGCGGAGTTGGTCGCGCGCCTCCAGTCTCTCGGTGCGACGCCCGCCCACGTGGGCCAGGGCAAAGTGCCGTGGACGGTCCTCGCCGACCCGGAGGGCAACGAGTTCTGCGTGCTGGAGCCTCGGGAGATCTACCGGGACACCCGGCCGATCGCCGCGGTGGCGGTCGACTGCGCGGATCCGCAGGCCATGGCCCGGTTCTGGGGTGAGGCGATGGACTGGACCCTGCACGAGGTGACTGACGATCATGCGGTGTTGCGCTCCGCCAGGGGTGTCGGCCCGTATCTCGAGTTCCTCCGCACGCCCGGCGTGAAGACCGTGCCGGACCGCGTCCATCTTGACCTGCTGCCGTACCCCGGTGACGATCAAGAGGCGGAGGTGGCCCGGCTGCGGGCCCTCGGCGCCACCGACCTCGACCTCGGCCAGGGCGACGTCCCGTGGAAGTGTCTGGCCGACCCGGAGGGCCACGAGTTCTGCGTCCTCGCCCGGTCCTGACGCGGAGCCTTAACGACACCCCGACACGTGAGCCTTGTGTGCTGATGCGCCATGACCCCGGGTGGGTTGGGCTGCGGCGTCTCGGTCGATTCGGGCGGCGAGAGCTTGCGTGTCGGGGGCGAGATCAGCTCGCTCGCCGACCACAACGCTCAACTCGCCAACTGAGGCGCTAAGTCACACCTGCCCGCACCCATGGTCCGCACTGACCACGGTCATCGAGGGACGCACCAGCCTTGCGGCGAAAGAGTTTGCGTTTTTCGCGGGGCGGTTGGTGCACGGTGCTACGTGTCGGTCCACCCCGCGGCATTCGACAGTGGCGCGCATGCGCTGCTGGCGTACTCGCCCCGGGGATTGTCGAGCCCGGTTCGTTCCCCGCGACTGCGGCTCCGAACCAGGTGCAGGCTCGAACGCCGCTAAGCGGAAGCCACAACCGTCCCGGCCATGACCTGCGGAGGGGTGGGGAGCAGGGACGCGAGGTTGTCCCGCACGAAGTTTGCCGCTCTCAAGACCGATTCCTCGGCGCCGGCCTGGTCCTGGAAGACGCTGGTCGAGACCATGACTCCGTTCCCGGCATCGACCCAGTAGTAGGCCACGAAGCCGGGGACCTGGCGCATGAGCGGCACGAACCTCTCATTCACCAGGCGTCCCGCCTCGGCCGGATCGGTCACCCCTTCGTAACGCCGGACTGCTGCGTACATGGCTGATCTCCTCGCGGGTTCCGGGATTCGTCCTCTGCTGAGACGCCGTACCCATACGACGGCTATCTCGCTCGCGGGGCGTACGGCATCACCGGAAGGGGCCGCATTTGGTGATCCGAACGGCGGCTTCCGGCCGCGCCGCGCGGGTTGCCGAGGGAGCGGTGGAGGGTCAGGGCACCCTCAGGGTGGCGATGCGCGTCCTCGTACCGCTCGGCCTTTGCGTGAAGCAGGCCGAGGTCGTGAGCGCCCCGGGCCTTGAGTGGTGTCCCCCCGAGCTCCCGATGGAGGTCGCGAGCCTTGTCCGGGCGTCAACGGCGTCGTCGCAGCGGCGGTCGGCGCCGAGGATCTTGCCCTCGCCGACTCCTACGCCTCGTGCGTCAGAGTGAGGAAGGAGACACCTCGCGGCCTCGGTGGCGAGCCCGGCCCCCACAGGATGTAGGTGGCCGGTGCAGCGGGATCGAAGCCGTCCAGAAAGCGATGGAGACCACGACGGCGGGGTCGACCGGGGCTACAGTGTAGTCCTGACAAATCGTCATGAAAGGATCGTGCTGTGGCCTCTCGACTCAACCCGTACATCAGTTTCGCCGGTGACGCCAAGCAAGCCCTGGAGTTCTACAAGGACGTCTTCGGCGGCACCCTGACGGTCAACACCTTCGGCGACTTCGGCTCCGAGGCGCCGCCCGGGTACGCCGACAAGATCATGCACGGCCAGCTGGAGACGCCGAGCGGCTTCACGCTCATGGGTGCCGACAACCCTCCCGGCATGGAGCGTAAGCCCGGCAACAACTTCGCCGTGAGTCTGAGCGGCGACCACGCCGACGAGTTGCGCGGCTACTGGGAGAAGCTGTCCGCCGGCGGCAATGTGTCGGTCCCGCTGGAGAAGCAGATGTGGGGCGATGTGTTCGGCATGTGTACGGACAAGTTCGGGATCGGCTGGATGGTCAACATCGCTGAGTCCGGGGCCTGATGCTCCCTGGCATCGTCCCCAAGGGCCCTGCCGCCGGTGCGGGCCCCTGGGACGGCCCGGGGTCATGGGCGGCCGTCGCCGGCCGGCGCTGCTCCCCGCACGCGCGGGGAGGGTAGGCCCACACCCGCCGAAGCCCTTCGCAAGGTGGGCTCGTCGCGGGCATCTTCCCCCTCCGGTCCACCCGATGATCCGAACGAAACGCTTAGGTCGGGACATCAGCGGTAGTCGTCGGGGTGGCCCTGCATCCACGTGTTGATCTTGTCGCGGGTGCCGATCAGTGAGGTCTGGTGCTTCTTCAGGTTCTCGTAGGATCGGTCGCCGCCGAGCTCCGCGTCGAGCTTCTTGATCAGGTCGATCGGCTCGGGGAAGTGGCCGGGACCCTTCGGGTCCGCCTTCATGGCCCGGTCCATGCGATGAAGTTCGTCGTAGACCCGCCCGAGGAAGTAGGCGCAGTTGCCCGGGGTGCACGAGTCTCCCAGGGTCGCCTGGAGCCCGGCGAAGGCGTCGCGGACCTTCTCGGCCGATGCTGCAGCGGGCGCCGAGGGCGGTGCGGAGACAGCGGAGGCTTCGCGGGACGCCGAGGGCGAGGCGGGCGTGCTCGCCGGCGCACTGGCCTCGCCCGCGGCGGCGGCCGGGCCGCCGTCCGGCTTGTCGGCCTTCGGGGTCGTGCTGCAGGAGACGCTGAGCGCGGCCAGGGTTACGGCGACAACGGCCGCGCCCCGCACTGAGGACTTGAACATGGAATTCCCCCCGTGATCGTCGAGTCAGCCGACCCTACGCGTAACCCCCGTTGGCGCATGGAGGGTGGGCGGGCCAGGCAAGATCCAAACGAGACTGCCTGGCCAGTTTGCAGGGGCGGCATGCCTCGCCGAGGCAACCTTCAACGCACGGCCCGAGCAGTGCCTGCTCATTGACGACATGACGGACAATTGCGCAGCCGTCCGGCGCCGCGGCTGGACTGCCGTGGCACACCTCGACACCGATCGCACCATCACCGCCCTCGCCCGATTCACACCTGCCGAAGCGCAGCAGCAGCCGGAGTCACCGATGCCGAACACGTAGCGTGATGGTCACGCGAGGTGACGCCTGGGTGGCGGTGCTGGCCGCGATCTCGAAGAAAGGTCGTCAGCGGGCGGAGCCCGGGCGACGTGCTCGACCCGTGCTGTCCCCGGGATACCGGGGCGATGTCGCGGCGGCCGCGGTGACCCGGGAGGGCGGCCACGGCGGCGCTGCGGCGGGCCCGATCGTGGCGGCGGTTGTCCGCGCGGGGGCTGAGGGCGGGGGCTGAGGAGCGGCCGCACATCTGCCGCCCCTAGTGTGGGGGACCTCTTGGTGAGGAGCTGGGGGATCGGCGAACGGCGGAGGACTTTGTGGGCAAGAGAGGGCGCGCCCCGCGCAGGAGAACGCACCCTGCGCTGATCGGCGGCGTGGTCGCGGTGGTCGTGGGCGGCGCGGGGTTCGCCGCGTACAGCATCTACGGCGCCACGGCGGACGAGGACACGACGGGCGGCGGCACTGCGAAGACGCTCAAAGCAGGCCCGGTGACGGCCGCGGAAGTCCGGGCCACGACCGTCGGGTTCCTCACCGCGTGGCAGGGAGGCAACGCCGCGAAGGCCGCCGCGTACACCGACGACGCGGCGGCGGCGCAGGCCGCGCTGACCGGGTTCCACAAGAACGCGCACATCGGCGATGTGACGCTGACCCGCGGCGAGGCGTCCGGCGCCACGGTGACGTTCAAGGTCTCCGGCACCGTCTCGTACAAGGGCAAGAGCAAGCCCCTGGCCTACGACTCCCGGCTCACGGTCGTACGCCGGGCGAAGGACGGCAAGGCACTCGTCGGGTGGCAGCCGTCCGTCGTGCACCCGGACCTGAAGCAGGGCGACACCCTGGTCACCGGTGTGGCCGGGGACCCGCCCGTCAAGGCGCTGGACCGTGACGGCGCGGAGCTCACCGAGGCGAAGTACCCCTCGCTCGGCACCGTCCTGGACGGGCTGCGGGCGAAGTACGGCAAGAAGGCCGGGGGTAGGGCGGGGATCGAACTGCGGGTGGTCCGCGGGCACAGCGCGGACGCCTCGCAGACGAATGACGGCTCTGGGAAGAGCGAGGAGAGCGACGACGAGACCCCTGACAAGACGCTGCTGACGCTGTCCGATGGCACGCCGGGGACACTGAAGACCACGCTCAGTGCGACCGCGCAGGCCGCCGCCGAGCGAGAAGTGGGTGAGCGCAAGGGGGCGTCCATAGTCGTCATGAAGCCGTCGACCGGTGAGATCCTCGCCGCCGCCAATTCGAGCCATGGCTTCAACACGGCGCTCCAGGGGTCCCTGGCGCCCGGCTCCACGATGAAGATCGTGACGGCGTCGATGCTGCTGGAGAAGGCCCTCGCGTCGGTCGACAAGCCGCATCCGTGCCCCAAGTACGCGTCGTACGGCGGCTGGAAGTTCCAGAACGTGGAGAAGTTCGAGATCAAGAACGGTACGTTCCGTTCGAGCTTCGCTGCTTCCTGTAACACCGCCTTCATCACACAGGCCGAGAAGCTCGACGACGACGATCTGACCAAACAGGCCCAGCAGGTCTTCGGGCTCGGGCTCAACAACTGGTCGATCGGGGTGTCCAGCTTCGACGGGGCCGTGCCGGTGCAGAGCAATGCGCAGATGGCGGCGTCGCTCATCGGGCAGGGCGGGGTACGGATGAACCCGCTGAACGTCGCATCCATCATCTCCACGGCCAAGACGGGCGTCTTCCGGCAGCCGTACCTGGTCTCGCCCGATGTCGACGACCGCACGCTCGCGAAGGCCGCGCGCAAGCTGGACGCGTCCGCGCAGACGCAGCTGCACGAACTCCTGAACTACACCGCGACGTCGGGCTCCGCCGCGGAGGCCATGGCGGGCGTCGGATCGGACATAGGCGGCAAGACGGGCTCCGCGGAGGTCGACGGCCAGACCAAGCCCAACGGCTGGTTCACCGCATGGCGCGGCGACCTCGCCGCAGCGGCGGTGGTCCAACAGGGCGGCCGGGGCGGCAAGTCGACGGGGCCGCTGGTGGCGGCGGTGCTGAAGGCGGCCAGCTGACGGCGGCCGCCCACAGGGGGAACGGAACTCACTCGCCTGCTCAGTACACCGACCGCTGGCGTTCCGCCCATGACGAGGTCGCAGCGGAGGAGAGCGCGCCCCAGTATGTGGTGGCAGGCATCACGAATGCGAGCAGTCCACCAGGCCCCGCGAAGACCACGGACGCCAGCAGGCAGCGGCGCGCGCGACAGGTGGCCGGACGGATCAGGAATCGAGAAGCGTCGGTCACCGGCCGCAGCTAACGTGACGGCCATGGACATCACCATTCACACGACCTCCCTTCCTCATGACGACGCGGACGCCGCCCTGGCCTTCTACCGCGACACCCTCGGCTTCGAGGTCCGCAGCGACGTCGGACACGGCAAGTTGCGCTGGATCACGGTCGGCCCCGTCGATCAGCCCGGCACTTCCATCCTCCTGGCACCGCCGGCCGCCGACCCCGGGGTCACTGAGGACGAGCGCCGCACCATCGTCGAGATGATGGCCAAGGGCACCTACGGCTGGATCCTGCTGGCCACCCGGGACCTCGACGGCACCTTCGAGAAGCTGCAGGCCGGCGACGCCGAGGTCGTCCAGGAGCCGACCGATCAGCCGTACGGCGTTCGCGACTGCGCCTTCCGTGATCCCGCGGGCAACCTGATCCGCATCCAAGAGCTTCGCTGAGCCGTTCGGTAATGGATCGGGCATCGGTGGCCGGCGCTTCCATGCGTCCTCGCGATGTCGGCCGCCAGGCCGAGACGTTCTTCACCCTCAGCATGTACTCAGGTGCTTGCGAACATCGATGAAAGGGTTCTCTCATGTGTCATCCCGCACGGATGCGCGCACTCACCGCTGCGCAGCGCCTGAGCGACCTCGCGCGACTGCGCCGCGTCCGCGACCGGATCGACCGGGAGTACGCGCAGCCGCTCAACGTCGAGGCGCTCGCCCGCGGCGCGAACATGTCGGCCGGGCACCTCAGCCGGCAGTTCCGGCTCGCCTACGGCGAGTCGCCGTACGCCTATCTGATGACGCGTCGCATCGAGCGCGCGACGGCGCTGCTGCGGCTCGGCGACCTCAGCGTCACCGAGGTCTGCTTCGCGGTCGGCTGCTCATCGCTGGGCACCTTCAGCACCCGCTTCACCGAGCTGGTCGGCATGCCGCCCAGCGCCTACCAGCGCCGCGAGGCGGGCGCTGCGGGCGCTGGGGCGGGCATGCCGTCGTGCGTGACGAAACAGGTGACCAGACCGGTCAGGAATCGAGAAGCGCCGGGGGCCGAGCCGCAACTAGCGTGACGGACATGACCTCCTTCGAATCCGTCACCCTCGAGGTGGCCGACCCCACGGCCGCCAACCGCTTCTACACCGCTTTCGGTTTGGGCACTCAGGTGCGCCTGCGGGCCTCGGAGGCGCCGACGACCGGCTTCCGTGGGTTCGCGCTGTCGCTCACGGTGTCCCAGCCGGCTACCGTCAACGGCTTCATAGGCGCCGCCCTCGACGCCGGCGCCACGCCGCTGAAGCCTGCCGCGAAGTCATTCTGGGGCTACGGCGGCGTCGTACGCGCCCCGGACGGAACGATCTGGAAGGTCGCCACGTCGGCGAGGAAGGACACCGGCCCGGCCACCCGGCAGATCGACGAGATCGTGCTCCTGCTGGGAGCCACGGACGTGGCCGAGAGCAAGCGGTTCTACATCGACCGCGGCCTCGCCGTGGCCAAGAGCTTCGGCCGCAAGTACGTCGAGTTCGCCACTCCGTCGTGTCCCGTCAAGCTGGCGCTGTACGGGCGCCGTGCCCTTGCCAAGGACGTCGGCGTTCCTGCCGACGGCACCGGATCGCACCGGCTCATGCTCGGCGGCGCTGCCGGGTCTTTCACCGACCCGGACGGGTTCGCCTGGGAGGCCATGTCGCTGACACCCAGGCCCTGATCCGTCACTGCGGAGGTTCGGGTGCTGTCGCCGCCGAAACGGATGCGTACGCTTCGTGTCCACCGGGCCCACGAGACGGGCGGTGTGCGCGAGGCCATCAGGGCGCTGGAGGCCATGCCGTCCGCGAAGCCCGCGGTTTCGATGAACCGACCGATGACCGACGGAGCCCCTCCCCTGGAGGAAGGGGTGGAGCTTCGTGGTCGGTCCGCCGCGGGATCGGCCGAGGGCGGCGCGCCAGGGCGCCGGAGCAGGCGCCGTCGGCCGGCGGGTTGCAGCCGGGCGTAGTCGGCCACGTAGGCGTAGCAGATCTCGTGTACGCCGGCGGCCGGTGACGTCGCGTCGTCCATCGTTCCACCCCCAGGTCAGGAATCCGGTGCGTCCACTGTGGATTTCGCGCGGCGGCGCGGCAGACTGAGCTGGGCGGACAGCAGCCCGGCCGCGCCGACCAGGGCCCACAGCGCCCATGGGCCGATCGCGTACACGGCGCCGCCGATGAGCGGTCCGGCGCCCGTACCGATCGTGTACGCGACGCCGTGCAACCCCTGGTAGCGCCCGACCATCCGCGGCGGAGCCAGACTCCCCAGGTAGGCCTGGGAGATGGAGCTGGTTATCATCTCGCCGAACGTCCATATCAGCACCGTCGCCGACAGCAGGACCATGCTGCTCATGAACCCGGTCAGCGCGAGACCGGCACCGACGATCAGGTTGCCGAAGGCCAGTACGTACTCCGGCCGGTACCGGGAGACCGCGCCGGTGATGGGCAGCTCAAGGGCCAATACCAGCAGACCGTTGAGCCCGATGAGGAGACCGAAGTCGCGCTCGTTCAGACCCACGTCGCTGACGTGCAGGGGCAGGCCGACGCTGGACTGGATGTAGACGAACTCGGCGAACACGGTCATCAGCAGGAATCGCATCAGGGTGCGGTCTGCGAGCGCCTGCCGGTACCCCACCGCCCGGTCCGCCCGCGTGTCGGCGTCGGCCGGGTCGGACCGCGGCTGGGGCGCATCCCGCAGCAGCACCGCCACGACCACGCCGAACAGCAGGCACGCGGCGGCATTGACCAGGAAGAGCCCCACATAGGAGGTGCTGGCCAGCACACCGCCGATGACGCCGCCCAGGGCAGCGCCGATGTTCATCGCGAACCGGAACACCCCGAAGGCGGCGAGCCGTTGCTGGTTGGTCGCCGCCACGGAGTCGAGCAGCACCGCGGCCGCGGCCGGCCGGTAGATCTGCGACGTCACGCCGATGAGCCCGACCACCGTGACGACGAGCGGGAGCGGTCCGAGGAACGGCACGATCGCCGTCAGCCCGGAGGTGGTCACGGAGGACAGCACGATGGTCCATCGCCGGCCGATCTTGTCGGCGAGGTAGCCACCGACGGCGTTGCCGAGCACTTTGCCCAGACCGGACACGCCCAGCACCAATCCCGCGGCACCGGCGGAATAGCCGCGCCCGGTCAGGTAGAGCACGATGAACACCGGCAGGAAGTTGCCGACTTGGTTGACCAGGATGCCGAGACTGATGATCCACACCCGGCCGGGCAACCCGCGCAGCGCGTCTCGGAATCGCTGCTCGTCGACGCTCGGCTGGTCCGGCGGCGCGGTGCTCACGCGACGGGCTCGGTGCGCACGTGTATCGCTGCGGCCAGCCGTCTGCCCTGGGCGATCGCTTCTGTGGCGGTGGCGCCGCGGGCGATGACGTGACCGACCTTGTCCTCGTTCCAGGTCAGCGGTCGTACCTCGTCGCCCGGCTCCACCTCCAACTGGAGGTCGACGAACGCCGGGTCCGCGCGCACAGCGTCGACGCCGGTCACCTCCACGACCTGTCCGGGCTCCGGCGTGAGGAACCGGACGGCCGCCCCGCCCCGAGGCTCGGGCGACGTGGTCAGCGGCTCCACCACGCCGAACCTGGCGCCCAGCGCGTAGCGCTCCATGTCGACGCCGTAGGCGATCTCGGCCAGTTCGTTGATCCGGTCACCGCCGATGCGGTTGTGCGACTCGACGATCCGCGGGCCGCGCGAGGTCAGCTTGACCTCGGTGTGCCCTGGACCGTTGAGGAGCCCCACCGCGTCGAGAAAGTCCGTCACCAACCGCGTGACCTCGCGCAGCGTTTCCGCCGAGCAGCCGCTGGGCTGCGAATGTCCGATCTCGACGAAACCGGGGCCGACGCACTCCTTGTCGGTCACCGCGACGACCACATGCCGGCCGTCGAAGGTCAGGGTCTCCACGCTGATCTCCGGACCGTCCAGGAACTCCTCCATGAGGAACTCGTCGAAGGAATCGGCACAGGACAGGTCCTTGGCGGCCCAATGCCCGTCGTCGAGGGATCGGAACCGTTCGGCGACGACGTCCACGTCGGCTCGGTCGCGGATGCAGAACACCCCCAGGCTGCCCGATTCGCGGATCGGCTTGACGATGATCGGGAGCCCGTGCGCCGATACGAACTCCCGAACGTTCTGCGCGGATCGGCCGACCGCGGAGGCCACTGGGCTGATGCCCTTCGCGGCCAGATGCTGGCGCATCCGCCACTTGTCCAGCAGCAGCTCCACGGTGGCGACGGACTCGCCGCCGAGGCCGAGCGCCTCGTTGATCCGCGCCGTCGGCAGCAGCCCGAGTTCGAACAGCGACACGGCGGCCTGGAACGGGTATGCCTCGTGCAACGCCCGGACCAGCGGCAGGAGTCGGTCGGTGTCGCCGTAGTCGAGCAGCAGAGCCTGATCGACGTAGGGCCAGTGGCCGCGGTCATACTCGTCCGGGAACTGGGCGTGAACCACGTCCAGGCCGAGCTCCCGCGCCTTGCGCACATGCTCGAGCTTGCCGCCGATGACCAGGACGCGAGGCCGTCCGGTGGCGACCGCCGAGGACCGTTGGCCGGTGGGTACGCCATCGCCGGACAACGTGGCTCCCTCTCTCACGATCAGTTCCCTCTTTCGTGCGGTTGGATGGCGCATCACGCTACGAGGGGTTCCGGACAATCTGCTTCCGGTATAGGAAGTGACCACCTAATCTGCTCGTGTGCCGACCGATCTCAGCCCCACCGCACGGGCTCTGCGCACCATGGAAATCCTCCGGACCCGCCCCGGCGCGACGGCGGACGAGCTCGCCGCGTCGCTGGGTGTCACGGAGCGGGCAGCGCGCCGGTACATCGGGATCCTCCGGGAGGCGGGCATCCCGGTCGAGTCGACCCGGGGCCCCTACGGCGGGTACCGGCTGGGACGCGGGACGAGGCTGCCGCCGGTGGTCTTCACGGAGCCTGAAGCACTGGGGTTGGTCATGGCGGCGCTCGACGACGCCGACGAGCTTGTGGCAAGTGCGCTGAGCAAGGTCATCCGAGCGCTGCCGGAGAACGTCGGCCGGCAGGCGGCGACGCTGCGCGACCATGCGTCGACTGCGCCCGACCCCTACTCGGCCCGGCCTGATCCGGCCACCACCAGCGCACTGGTCGCGGCGTCCGCGGTCCGACGGAGCGTGCGGGTGGCGTATCGGAGCGAGTCGGGGAAGGAGTCGGAGGGAGAGGTGGACCCCTGGGCGGTGGTCGTCCGCCATGGGCGCTGGTACCTCCTGTGCCGCTCGCATCGCGCGGACGCGATCCGCACGTACCGGGTCGACCGGATCGGCGCGGTCCATCAGACGACCCGCGCGTTCGACCCGCCCGACAACCTCGACCCGGTGGCGGCGCTGGAGGAGAACCTGGGCACGGGCTGGGAGTACCCCACCCGCGTGGTGTTCGACGCCCCCCTGCCCGAGGTGGCGCGGTGGATCAGGCCCCCCATGGGACGACTTGAGGCGTCGGGCGACGAGTGCGTGCTGGTCGGCAGTACGAGCACTCCGGCGATGTACGCGCAGGAGTGGCTGGCGAGGATTCCGCTCGGGTTCCGCGTCGAGGGCGGCCCGGAGCTCCGGGCGGCGGTGTCGGCGGTGGCGGCGCGCTTCACGGCGGCGGTGGAGTCCTAGAGGCCGTCGTCCGCTCGGGGCATGCGCCGGCCGGACGCGGGAGTCGGGAATGGCGTCACGGCTGGGGGAGGATCAGTTCGGCACCTCCGTGCGGTGCGCCGCACGGAGGCTGAGCGGCCTCATGACTTTCGACGATCGGGAGCCGCACGTCACGTGATTCTCCGAGCGGTCGGGGGGCCTACCGGCTCGCGCCCGGCCCAGCTGCCGCGTCATGACCTTCGTCATCGACCAGGTGATCATCGCTTCGGCGGTGTCGGGGCGCGTCTCGTAGTCCCGGGACAACCGCCGGGTGCGCGACAGCCGCGATGCCGGTGCGTGCCGCAGGGGTCCGGTGCCGCCCCGCCTCCGGTCCGGATGTGCCGGTGTCTCCACGGATGCCTGGAGGATCTGGGGGCAGGCGTAGTCCGTGCTCGCACACGGGGCGGGCCCGCGGCCGGGCTGTTCGGCGGCGGCCTCCCGGCAGTCGTCCGGCCGGGGCATCCGCCCGGCACGGACGCAGGTGGCGGGGGATAACGGCAGGTGGCAACCCAGCGCAGGGAGTACAGATGAACGTCCCGTGGTCGAACCGGCCGGATTTCCGGCTGACGACGCACATGGTCGGCGGCCGCTACCGGCTCGATGACCTGCTGGGGTGCGGGGGCGCGGCTGACGTGTACGAGGGGCTGGACCTGCGACTGCGCCGACCGGTAGCCGTGAAGGTCTTCCGCCCGGAAAGCGATGCCCACACGGAGGAGCGTTTCGACGACGAGGGCCGCGTGCTGGCCCAACTGCAGCACCCCGGGCTGGTTACCGTGTACGACTCCGGCCAGGAGGCCGGCCGGCCTTACTTGGTGATGCAGCTCATCAAGGGCGCGACCCTGCGCCGGCGTATCGCCGCGGCCCGCCTGACCCCCGCCGAGGCGGCCGGGGTCGGGTCCGCACTGGCCTCGGCACTGGCACACGTGCACGCGGCCGGTGTCGTGCACCGCGACGTCAAGCCCTCGAACATCCTCCTGGGTGAGAGGGGCACCCCGCACCTGACTGACTTCGGCATCTCCCGGCTGCTCGACAACACCACCCACACCGCCACCGGCGTACTCGTGGGAACCGCCGCGTATATGGCGCCGGAGCAGGTATGGGGCAGGGGAGCGGGGCCGGCCGCGGACATCTACAGCCTCGGCCTGGTGCTCTTGGAGTCCCTGAAGGGTGAAAGGGAGTACGGGGGCGCCCCGTTGGAATCCGCGATCGCGCGGCTGCACCGGCCCCCGGTCATCCCGCCGGGCCTTCCGGGGGATCTCGTCGAGCTGTTGGAGGCCATGACGGCTCCGGACGAGAACGGCCGGCCGGACGCCCACGCCTGCTTCCGGGCACTGGCCCTGGTGCCGCAGGGCGGGCCCCCGGCGTCCTTCCCCGACGGGGCGGGCCCTGTGCCGGACGACCGCGACGCGGGTGACGACACGCTGCGGTCGCAGTGGGCGGGTGCCCGAACGGGTGGCGCCGTCCCGGTGCTCGCGGCGACACCGAGCGATGGGCCCGCGGCCCCGAAGCCCATTTCCCCGGCACCCGCTTCCCCTCGTGTCAGGCGCGCCCTGCTGACTGCGGGTGCGGCGCTGGCCGTGCTCGGAGTCACGCTGAGCGGCTCGATCGGCGGCCTGCCTGCCGAGGGTGAGGATGCGGCCTCTCGGCCACCGCGTCAGGCCACGACGGAACCGACATCGCCCCGGGCGGATCGTCCGGGACCCTCCTCCTCCCCTGAGCCAGCGGCCTCTGCTCCCGATCCGCTGACGATGTCTCCCGCCGCCGCCAAGGAGGCGGCCGCAAAGACGAGTTCGGCGGCCGACGAGCGTGATACTCCCGCCGCCGCCAGGGGGAAGCCCGGCACTCCGCAGAGCCCGGCCGTGCGAAGTCCGGTGCGTGACAGGACCGAGCTGCAGCCGATGAAGGCCAAGCCGCCGAAGAAGAATTAGGCGTGTCTCTTCGATCAGGCAACGTCAGGGCACCTGACTTGATACCTCAACTTCCCCGGCTTCCTGGAAGAGGGTGAGCAACTCCTGCGGGAGGGCTATGGCGGGAACTACGAACCGCTGTCCGAAAAGATAGGGCACGCCGCGGTTGGCGAAGGCGGTCTCCTCCTCGCCCACCCGTGCCATCGCGCCGCCCTGGTACCAGAGGTCGATGGTCGAGTCGGGCGAGGGAGCCGCGGCGGCGTGTTCGGCGAGACGCTCGATCAGCTTGTCGCTGAGCTCGGGTGCGTTCACGGATTTCCAGTAGTAGAGCCTGCCGTTCGGGTAGTCCTCGTCCAGGAAGCGCTGCGCTTCGGTGTAGGCGGTTACCTCGCTGAGGTCACAGAGAGGCTCGGTGACCTCCCGGAGCGGCCGCAGCGTGCGCTCCCCCTCTTCGGCCGCGGCCTCACCCGTACCGAGGGACACGGCGAGGAGCGCCAGAAGGGTTCACCGTGCACCGCCCCCGGGAACTCCTCGGCCTTCGGTATCCGGCCGAGGACGGCGAGCGGTGCCGCCTCCTCGGGAACCTCCGCGACGTAGCGCTCGCAGGCCTGCTGTGGATCTACACTCCGCGGGCGCACGCCGACGGCACGGTCGACCGGATCATCGAGGAGACGCTGGCCTTCCCGCATCCGCAGTCCGTCGAGGCTTTCCAGCGCCAGCTCGCACCGTTCAGGACGCATGACACGCTCGACCGCCTGGCGCGGATCACCGCGCCGACACTGGTGCTGGCCGGTGAACTGGACATCGCCGCGCCGCCGCGCCTCGGGCGCGCGGTCGCCGAGAGGATCCCGGGTGCGCTCTTCGAGGTGCTGCCCGGCGAGGCCCATCAGCCCTTCCAGGAGGTCCCCGACACCTTCAACGCACGGGTCGACGCCTTCTGGCGGCAAGTCCAGGCCCAGAGTTGAGGCGGCCGGGCCCTGCCGGCCGGTCCAGCTGCCGGAGCCGCATCCCTCCCGCACAAGTCTGCAAGGGCAACCACTGAAGCGACCTCCCGCTGCCCCTTCGGGCGCGTTACGACGACCTGGGCCTCTACGGCCCCGTATGTCGGGCGCCGCCCACAGATCGGGGCACAGCCGCGGCGGTGTCGGCCAAGGTGCGCAGAACGGTCGTGCTGGCGAGCACCAGTGCTGAGACCGGCAGACTGGCCCATCGCGTCAGGTCTCGCTGCAGGTTCGGGTCGACTTCGATGGTCATCCGGACGTATCTGCTGTTCAGCGTGATGATTTTGGAGGACCTGGCAGCGATGTCCCCTCCGCGCTGCAACGCCGCGCGGTACCTGTCCTTGCGCTCCTTCATGCTTCTTCCTGACGCTTGATGAGTTCATCGGCGAGATCCATGAACGCCGACCCCTTGGCCTGCACCGGACTTCCGAACGACTGGGCGTACAACTCGAGCCGCGCAATCTGGGTGTCCAGCACCACGAACCCCAACTCGGTGAGCGCCTCACGAGCGTCGGAATCGGGGCCGGTGCGTGTGGCGTCGGGGCGATTGGTCCGGTTCAGGAGGACTGCAGTGCGGGCCGGCTCGGCGCGCAGGGACTGGACATCGTCCATCTCGGAGCGGATGGGAGCCATCCGGTCCAGTTCGATAGGGGCGGGCGTCACCGGGACGATCCACGCACTCGCGTACCTCATGATGCTGCGGGCGATGCGAGGATGATCCTCCAACTGCGGTGCATCGAGCACCACAGCCTGCCGATTGCCCAGGAAGTCGTTCACGCGGCGATGCACGTCACCCACCGGCAAGGCGATGACGGGAAACGGAAAACCGTCGGCCAACTCGCTCCAGCGCAGCGCGGAGGAGGCTGGGTCGCCGTCGACCAGAAGCGGCGAGTAGCCCGACTCGTGAAGCGCGTGGGCCAGCCATACGGCACTGGTCGTCTTGCCGACTCCAGGCTTGAGATTCACAAAGGCAAAGCTCAGCAGCATGGAACCAACCATATCGGGCATGATCGACCGGATGGGTTCGACGCGAGTGCGGAGCTCCATCGTTCACTCGCAAGCAGCCAGGAAACCGCTCTTCGGCCGGTGGACGAGCCGCACGTGGAGTGCCGCCCGGCAGGCCGAGGCGAGTCTGCCGGTAGTCCGCTGTGGCTCGTCCGCCCTCGTTCAGCTGTGTAAGTGCACGGCCTGCGGCAGCGGGCCGGCCTCTCGCCGTACAGCGGCGTCTGGCTCGGCGGCCTCGGCCGGACCCGCCGGCTGCCGCGCGACGACGTCTGATCTCCGGCCGGCACCCCGGCGTGCCGCCCCGGAGCCACCGGGCACACCACCCGGCACGGACCGGGGACGGGCGGACCCCTGACATCCGCCCGTCCCCGCACCACCAAGCCGCGCGACGGCGCGGCACCACCTGCAGTACGTAACCCTCCCGGTCCCCAGACTTCAGGAGCCCACCGCATGGACCGTCGTACGTTCCTCGCAGCCACCACAGCAGGCACCGGGGCCGCAGCCCTGTCCTTGCTCCCGCTGAACGGCACGGCCGCCGCCGCGCCCCGCGCACCCGAGGCCGACCCCGCACTCCTGCGCCGATGGTTCCGCGACACCTATCGCTCGATCGAGGTCATGACGACCGACATCGGACTGGCCGCCGACACGCTCCGCCTCGGACTCGCGGGCGGCCCCGCAGCGTCGCAGAACACCTCGCCCACCAACATCGGATGCGGGCTGTGGGCCACCGTCGCCGCGGCGGGCCTCGGTGTCATCGACGCCGACACCCTGCACCGGCGGCTCACCCGCACCGTGACCGCCGTGGAGAAACTCGAACGCCACGACGGCTTCTGGCTCAACTGGTACGACGCCCACGACGGCACCGTCCTCACCACCTGGCCCGGCACCGGAGACCCCGTCCGGCCGTTCCTCTCGTCCGTCGACAACGCCTGGCTGATCACCGGTCTGCGCATCGCGGCCGCGGCCGAGCCCCGCCTGCGCAGCCGCATCGCCCGGCTCCTGGCGCCGGCCGACTGGTCGTACTTCTACACGCCGTACGACCCCGCCGATCCTGTCGCCGGCCCCGGCCAGCTGCGCGGCGGGTTCTGGACGGACACGGGCGAGCCGACGCCTCACCACTACGGAGCACTCAACACCGAGCCCCGCATGGCGAGTTATCTCGGCGTCGCGGACGGCTCGCTGCCCGGTGAGCACTACTGGCACATGCTTCGCACCATGCTGCCGGAACATGAGCAGGAGCAGCAGCCCGGGGGATTCCACGACACCGTCGACGGGGTCCATCTCTGGCAAGGGCACTACGTCCACCGCGGGCGCAAGCTGATCCCCACCTGGGGCGGTTCGATGTTCGAGGCGCTGATGGTGCCCCTGTTCGTGCCGGAAGCCACCTGGTCCCCGCGCGTGGGGCACCACGCACCGCCGGTTCGTCAGGTCCCAGATCGAGCACGGACTCGCCGAGGCGGAGTACGGCTACTAGGGCTTCTCGCCGTGCAACGTCCCCGAGGGCGGCTACCAGGAGTACGGCGTCGACGCGATCGGTATGGCGGTCGACGGTTACGCCTCCAACACCGACCGTACGTACGTCACTTCGGGGCAGCCACAGCCTCCCGCGGCGGCGTACACGAACGGTGTCGTCACCCCGCACGCCTCCTTCCTCGCGCTGCCCCACGCCCGAGGTGAGGCCATCGCCAATCTGCGGGCCCTGGAGCGGGACTTCGGCGCCTACGACGACGGCTACGGCTTCCGTGACTCGGTGAATGTCCGTACGGGCCGGGTCAGCGACTTCGTCCTGGCCCTGGACCAGGGGATGATCGCCGCGGCGCTGGCCCAGGAGCTGCGGCCCGGCCTGCTGCAGGGGGCCTTCACCACGGGCAGGTTCGCCTCGCGGGTGCGGCCGTTGCTGGCCAGGGAGCACTTCAGCATCTGAGGTCCCGGCGAGCAGTCAGCACGCGCCGTGCACTGCCGACACGGCGCCCCGCTCGGCGGCGAAAGTCATTCCGTCGCAGGCATTCACCTGGGCTTTTTGGCTCTCAGGCACATCGGCGAACCGGGTCTGCTGCAGGACGATGGGTCCGGTCACGCTCCTGTGCCGGAAGGCAGGCTGAAATCGTTCGCTGCACAAAGTGACAGCGAACGCGACGTGAGCCGCCACCCCTGCCGGTCGCGAGCCGTCCGCCCTGTTCCCAGGTATGAACGATCAAACTACTCCGTCCAGAGGCATTCACCGGGCGCCAGTTGGGGCACCAACTCCCTGGTGAGAGCGGCTGGAAGAGAATGAGCGCAGTCGCTGTCGGAAGGGTTGACGGGAGAACGTATCGAGGGCATCTTGAACGATCAAATCAGCCGTTGGCAGGGCCGCTGCCATGAGCCGGTCGACGCAGCGACTGCATCTGCCGGCGAACAACGAGGAGGACACCGTGAGTTCTTCGCGGATAGCCGTCGGTGCGGGACAGGGCCGACCGAAGCCCCCGGGCGCGAGGCCGGTGCGGCGGGCGGCCGCGGTGGTGGCCGCGGTGATGTGCGCCTCGGTGCTCAGTGGATGCGGTGGCTCGGACTCCTCCGACGCGGACTCCGGAGGGCCGGAGAAGTCCCAGGACCGCGGCCCGATCACCTTGGCCAGCGGTAAGGACACCACGGGCACCCTGCAGGGCCAGCTCGATCGCTGGAACAAGCAGCATCCCGACCAGAAGGTCACTCTCGTCGAGCTCCCGGAGAGCGCCGATCAGCAGCGCCAGCAGTTCATCCAGAACGCTCAGACCAAGTCCGGTACTTACAGCGTCCTCAACCTCGACCCGATCTGGGTCGCCGAGTTCGCGGCCAACCAGTGGATCGACGAGCTCCCCGCCAAGGAGTTCCCGCTCGACAGGATGATCCCCGCCGTCGTGAAGACCGGCGAGTACTTCGGCAAGCAGTACGCCGTCCCGTTCAACACCAATGCGGGTCTGCTCTTCTACCGCAAGGACCTCCTCGGCAAAATCGGCACCCAACCCCCCACTACCTGGGACGAGTTGAAGCAGGCCTGCGTGAAGGTACGGAAGCTCCCGGAGGGTAAGGGCATCGACTGCTACGCCGGGCAGTTCGACAAGTACGAGGGGCTGACCGTCAACTTCTCCGAGGCCGTGGCCTCCGCCGGTGGCAGCGTCGTCGACGACAAGGGCAAGGCCACCGTCGACACCGAGGCTGCGAAGCAGGGTCTGCGGTTCCTCGCCGACGGGTTCAAGGACGGCACCGTTCCCCAACAGGCCTCCACCTACAAGGAGGAAGACGGCCGCCGCGCCTTCCAGGCGGGCAAGCTCCTCTTCCACCGTCAGTGGCCCTATCAGTGGTCTCTCGCCAACGCCAAGGACGGGTCGAGCGAGGTGGCGGGGAAGTTCGGCGTCGCCGCGCTGCCCGGCCTCGACGGCCCCGGCAAGTCCAGTCTCGGCGGACTCGACCTGGCCATCAGCAAGTTCGCCAAGAACAAGGCCACCGCCCTCGACTTCATCAAATTCTTCTCCAACGAGGCCAACGCCAGGACCAACCTGAAGGTGACCTCCGCGGCTCCGCCGTACACCGGCCTCTATGACGACCCGGCGCTGCGCAAGCAGTTTCCGTACCTGGCCACACTCAAGGAGTCACTGGACACGGCGACGCCCCGGCCCGTGGTCGTGCACTACGGCGATGCCACGGCCGCCATCCAGGAGAGTGCCGCGGCCGCGCTGAGCGGCTCCAAGTCGGTCGACGAGGCCTTGGCCGATATGCAGAAGAACCTCTCCGCCGCCGTCGCCGCGAAGTAGACGGGGCCACCCACGTGTCCGTCACGACGCCGGCGCCGGTGCGCAAGTCCGCGGCGTCCCGGCCCGCGCGCTCATCGCGCCGGGCCGGGACGGCCGGTCTGGCCGCGGCCCTGCTCTCACCGACGTTGCTCGTCCTCGTCCTGGTCATCGGATACCCCGTGGTGGCGGCCCTGCGGCTGTCCTTCCAGGTGTCCAGCGAGTCCATCGACCCGGACACCGGTTTCAAGGTGAGCGCCTCCTCTTTCGGCGCCGACAACTACACGTCCGTCTTCTCCGACGACCGGCTGCTGCGGCCCTGGTGGAACACCACGTCGTTCGCCCTGGCCTCGGTCACCCTCGAGGTCCTGATCGGTGTCGCCATGGCCCTGGTGATGCACCGGGCTTTCCGGGGCCGGGCCCTTGTCCGCGCCGCCGTCCTCGTGCCCTGGGCCATCCCCACCGCGATCTCCGGCATGCTCTGGAAGTGGATCTTCAACAGCCAAGGAGTCGCCAACGAGATCCTCGGCGCCCAAGTGCTGTGGAGCAGCGACGGGTTCCAGGCCTGGCTCTCCGTGGTCATCGCCGACACCTGGAAGACCGCGCCGTTCATCGGGCTGCTCGTCCTCGCCGGACTGCAGATCATCCCCGGCGAGCTGTACGAGGCAGCCCGCGTCGACGGCGCGTCTCCATGGCGCGTCTTCTGGCGGATCACCCTGCCCCTGGTCCGCCCGGCCCTCGCGGTCGCCGTGCTCTTCCGTCTCCTGGACGTCCTGCGCATGTTCGACCTGCCGTACGTTCTGGTGGGGCCGCGAAAACATTCGGTCGAGACACTCTCGATGATCGCCTTCGAGGAGATGACCAATCTGCGCTTCGGCACCGCCGCCGCGTACGCGACCGTCCTGTTCCTGTACGTCGCCGTGGTCGCCCTCGCGTTCGTGAAGCTGTTCGGGGCCGATCTGATCGGCCGGGGCACCAGGAGCGAGACATGAGTACGACGATCTTCAGGCTCCGGCAGGCCAGCACCGTACGGCGTGGCACGACGCGGGCCGGGCGCGGTACGGCCTGGGCCCGCCGCCTCGGCATCGCGGCGGTCGTGGCCTACTGCCTCGCGCCCTTCTACTGGATGTTCGTCTCCAGCCTGCGCAGACCGGCCGACCAGTTCTCCAACGCGCCGCTGCCCGCACCGGTCTCCTTCGACAACTACTCCGCGGCCTTTGACGCGCGCAACGGATTCGGCCGGGCCCTCGTCAACAGCCTCGTCGTGGCCGGTGTCACCACCGCCGTCACGCTGGTCGTCGCCATCTTCGCCGGATACGCGCTGGCGCGGCTGCAGTTCCGCGGCAAGACACTGATCCTGACGCTGATCATCGCGGCATCGATGTTCCCGCCGATCATCCTGGTGGTGCCGCTGCTCGAACTCTTCACGGACGCGGGCTGGATCAACACCTACCAGGCGATGATCGTCCCGAGCATGAGCTTCGCCCTGCCGCTGGCCGTCTGGAACCTCACCGCGTTCTTCCGTCAGATGCCCGCGGAGTTGGAGAAGGCCGCGCAGGTCGACGGGTGCACACCCGCGCAGGCGTTCCGCAAGGTCGTGCTCCCGCTCGCCGCACCGGGCGTCTTCACCACCGCGATCCTCGTCTTCATCTGCGCCTGGAACGAATTCCTCATCGCGGTCAGCGTGGTGAATGACCGTCACATGATGACTGCGAACGTGATCGTGTCGCTCTTCACCGGCCAGTACAAGTACGACCAGCCGTTCGGCACACAGATGGCGGCCGGGGTCGTGGTGACCCTGCCGCTCGTCGTCGCCGTGTTGTTCTTCCAGCGGCGGATCGTGGACGGTCTCACGGCAGGAGGACTGAAATAGTGGACGCCCGCACGGCGGGAGGACCGACCCAAGGGAGCGCCCCGACCAGCGGAGTGTCCGCCGCCTTTGACGAGTGGGTGCTGAGCACCGACGACCCGCTGACCGACTACCACCCCGCCTTCACCGGCAACGGCCGGCTGGCCGCGCGCGTGCCGGCGGCCGGCAACGGCTTCGCCGAGGCCCCCGTGCGTACCCAGTTCCATGTCGCCGGCTTCTACACCGGCCGCGGCGGCGGATGGTCCCGCAAGGCGTCCCTGCCCGCCTGGACGACGCTCGACGTGAGCGATGGCAGCGGCTCGTTCAACGACGCGTTCAGCTCCGTACGCGAAACGGAGGAGCAGCTTGTCGGAGGTGACTGGGCAGCGGTGACACGGCCGGAAGCCGGAGCCGCTCGCGGCATCGAGCGGTACCGGCAGTCCCTTGACCTGCGCACCGGAGTGATCACCACGGAGGCCCGCTGGACCTCGCCGGCGGGCCGGGTCACGGATGTGCGCTACCAGGTGCTCACCGACCGGTCCCGGCCCCACGTGGCCGCCGTGACCGTGACGGTCACTCCGCACTGGGCGGGGACACTCGTCGTCACCGACACCCTCGACGACCGGGCGGCTTCCCGCACGACACCTGCCCGGCAGGGAGCGGGCGCGGGACGGATCTGGACCGTCACGGAGGCCGAGGGAAGTGGCATCGTGGCCGCGGTCGTCTCCGTTCTCGACGCCGCGGGCACTGCGCCGCCGCGTCCGGTGGAGGAGGGGACGGCGGCGTGGACGGTCACGGTACGAGCGCTGCCGGGCCACCCCTGCAGCTTCACCAAATACGTGTCCGTCGTGACCTCGCACGACGCCGACGACCCGCCCGGCGCCGCCCGAGCCCACGCCGACGCGGCCGCCCGTGCGGGATACGGCCGGCTCGCCGACGACAACCACCGGGCCTGGGCGCGGGAGTGGGAGGGCGACATCGTCGTCCGCGGCGATGCCCGCCTGCAACGCCAGGTGCGGGCCTCGAAGTTCTACCTCCTGACCAGCGTGCGCGAGGACTCGCCGTGGTCGCCCTCACCCGCCGGGCTCTCCAGTGACAGTTACAACGGCCATGTCTTCTGGGACACCGAGACCTGGATCCTGCCGAGCCTCCTCGCCCAGCATCCGCAGATCGCCGAGAGCGTCCTCGACTACCGGGTCCGGCGGCTCGACGCGGCCCGCGCCTACGCCTCCGACGGCGGGCACGGTGGCGCCCGCTTCCCCTGGGAGAGCGGTCTCACCGGCGACGAGGACACACCGGCATGGGCTCCGTTCGGCCGTCTCGAACAACACGTCAGCTCGGATGTCGCGCTGGCCTTCTGGCAGTACTGGCTGGCCACCGGCGACGAGCGGTGGCTGCGTACGTCGGGACTGCCCGTGCTCAGTGCGGTCGCGGACTTCTGGACGAGCCGGGTCACCGCCGATGCCGAGGGCCGCTGTCACATCAACGGGGTGATTCCGCCGGACGAGTACGCGGAAGGGCCGCACGACGACTCCGTCTACACCAACGTAGCTGCCCGGGCCGCACTCCGCTTCGCTGCCCGGGCCGCCGAGACGTTGGGGCAGCCGGCCGACCCGCGCTGGACGGACGTCGCGGACCGGCTTGTCATCCCGTTCGATCAAGCCCAAGGCATCCACCCGGAGTTCACCGGATACGAAGGCCAACGGATCAAACAGGCCGACGTGGTGATGCTCGCCTACCCGTGGGAGAACCCGCAGCCCGCGGAGGTCTCCCGGGCCGACCTCGAGTACTACGTGCCCCGTACGCACGAGGACGGGCCGTCGATGACTGATTCGGTGCACTCCATCGTCTACGCCGAACTCGGCGACGCCAAGGCGGCGTTCGAGCACACCCGGCGCAGCGTCGAGCCCTTCCTCCGGCCGCCCTTCGAGCAGTTCGCCGAGGCCCGGACCGGGGGAGCCTTCACCTTCCTCACCGGGCACGGCGGCTTTCTGCAGGAGTTCCTCCACGGCTACTCGGGACTGCGCTGGCGCGCGGACCGGGTCGTCCTCGCACCGATCCTGCCCGACCCGCTGGACGGCATCGCTCTGCGGGGGCTGCGCTGGAGGGGCCGTGTCTTCGACATCGACATCCGGCACGACGGTACGACGGTACGGCTGCACGCGGGCGAAGCGCTCCCGGTGGAGGCCGCGGGACAGCTCCATCACGTCCCGGCCGGGGGAGAAGTCAGGCTCGCTTCGCGCACACCAGTGGCGGACCGTTAACCGTTGGGCAGGGGCAGGGGCAGGGGCAGGGGCAGGGGCGCGCGTCCGGATCAGCCGCCGGGCGCGCGCCGCAGCGGCGCCGAACTCGCGCGCACGACCAACTCCGGAACCAGCAGCCGGTGCAGAGAGTCGGCAGCCCCGTCGACGTCCTTGTCCGCGTTCCGGCCGACGAGCCGCAGCAGCTCCGCCATGATCAACCGGCCGACCTCCTCTATCGGCTGACGGATACTCGACAGACCCACCGCCGTTGCGGCCGGGGTGTCGTCGAATCCCACCACCGCGAAGTCCTCGCCGGGGCGCAGCCCGTGGTGGCGCACGGCGTGCAGCGCGCCGACTCCGAGGGTGTCGGTTGCCGCGACCACAGCGGTCGGCGGCTCCGGCCGGTCCAGGAGCTCCGCCATGAGCCGCGTACCACTCGACATGGTGTCGTCGCCCCGTACGTCGAGCCGGTGGCTTTGAGCGAGCAGGCCGTGCCGGTCCATGGCCGCCAGCCAGCCGTGCGCCCGGGCGTCGCCGACACTGGAGCCCTCGGGCCACCCCAGGAATCCGATGCGCCGGTGGCCGGCGGCAACCAAGTGATCGACGGCCGAGGCCGTCCCGGCCGTGTTGTCGACGTCGGCCCAGCTGTAGCCGTCGACACAGGTCGCCGTACGCCCGAACGCGGCGAACGGGACGCCGGCTGCCACCAGTTGCCGTGGACGCGGGTCGTGCGGAGTGACGTCGTAGAGCACCACTGCGCTCACGGCCCCGGCGCGCCACAGCGCCGTGCACCGCTCGGTCTCCTCGTCGGCATCCGTCGCCGTGAACAGCAGCACATGGTGGTCGCATGCCTGGCCCGCCTCGGCGAGCGCGTGAAGGAAGCGGTCCTGGATGGAGGCCACCGTCCCCGCGTGGACCGGCAGGATCCTGCACCCCACCATGCGGGGAGAGCTGGACTTAAGCGAGCGTGCCGCCCGGTTGGGCTGGTAACCGAGGTCGGAGACAGCCCGGTTGACCCGCTCCCGCGTCTCGGCGCGGACCCGGTCGGGCGCGTTGAGCACGTTGGACACCGTCTGTCGTGACACCCCGGCCGCCTCGGCAACGTCCGAGATGGTCACGGACGGCCCCGGAGTCAGACGTGGGCCATGGGTACCGGCTGTCATGTGCATCCCCCCGCTGGTTGACCCATATGTATGTGCATGAACGGAGATCAGCGCCCCGCATGCCGGACGGATCGATTTTATCGTTCAAGCCTGGGCTGTCGAGGCTGGACGGAAGGGGAGGGGCGCCACGACCAACGAGCGTTGGCGGACGTAGCAGCTACTTCACGTGTCCGTGCACACCCACCTCTCGTGCGACGGGTGTGGAGTCCCCACACAGCGTGCGGCTACGCGGGGCTGGGATGCCCACGCTGGAACATCTCGCCCGAGCCAAGGTCCGCAGGTCGACAGCGACGACCCGCGAAGGCTCCGACGCCCGTCCGATCACCCCAGGCCAAAGCGCCAGTCAGCCCCGGAGAGGGCTTAGCGCACGATCTGACATGGACCGCACCATGCGTGTCCACCGGCTCAGTCCGACAGCTCCCACAGCAGCCGGTAATACATGATCCGTTCTGGGTCCGGCTCGACCCCGTAGGCTTCGAGCAGCGGTTCTTCCCAACCGGGACCGTAGTTCCACTGCGTACTCCACGTGGCGATGGCGAGGTCGGCCCAGCGGTCGGCGACACCGAGCGCGCCGAGGTCGACGTGGCCACTGCACGTGCCGTCGTCGCCGATCAGGGTGTTCGGAGCGCAGGCGTCGCCATGGCAGACGACGAGCTCATCGACCGGCGGGATGTCGGCGAGCACGCCGAGCGCACACTCAACGGTCCCGATGTGCCGAAGGTCTTGATGCCAGTCCGCCGGATTGATCCGGCCCGCCGCCGCTCGTGACCGCACCGTCTCCAGCCGCTGTTCGGCCGACCACCCGAACGGGCAGTCCGCAACGGGCAGTTCCTCATGCAGGGCGCGCAGCCCAGTACCGAGAGCGCGTACTGCGGTGTTGGGGTCGCGCTTCCAGTAGTCGTCCACCGCCATGCGTCCGGGCAGACCGGCTGTGACGATCCAGGACCCCGTTTCGTCCGCGCCTTCGTCGACTACGCGCGGCACCACAGTGAAAGCCATTGCCCAGCGCAGGCGCACCACCTCGGCTGAAAAGTCGATACCACTGCCCGCTGGCGTCCACTTCAGAAACTGCCGTGCATCCCCCGGACCGATCTGAAACGTCAGGCCGCCGAGTTCGTTCTTCCATACGGTCTGCACCGGCCGCCCCGCCGCGAACTCGGTGACGATCCATGGAAGCTCGACCGGTCCTTGAGGCGACGTGGCTATCACCAGGCCATTCTCGCCGGACCTGACGGTAGTCGGTCAACCAATTTTCCCGGACACCGCCGCCAGCAACTGCGGCGACTCGGCAACGCAGAGAGACCCACAGCGCGGCGCGGGCGCCCCGCCGCGATCGCAAGATCGCCCAGCCATTGTGCCGCCGCTCGATCCACAGGACTTGACAACTACTCCCGTTCGAAATCGGACATCGTGAGCATCGAGCCGTTGCCCGCGTGCGTTGTTCTGCCGAGCTGAGCAGAAGTAGCCGATCCGAAGAATGCCGGTAGAACAGTCGATACCACCTCGTGCCGGAGGTCTCCCCGTGTACGGGCTGGATCCACCCGGGACGGAAGGCATAGGCGTGCATGTCCATGTCCATGGCCATCAGAGCATTCTCCGTCCGCGCCCTTCACCCGGGCCCAGAACACGCGCCCTTCTTCCGTACTGTCGGTGCCTTCTCCCGATACGTACACGAACGTCAGGTGCGGACTGCGGGCAGCCAACACCCGCGCGGCTTCCACGGCATAGGTGTATGTGATCTGCTCGTACTCCGACCTGCTGCGCCCTGCCGCGGATACTCCCAGGCAGTAAAAGCACGCGTCGGCCCCTGTCAGGTCCGCTGCTATCGGGGCGAGGTTCGTGAAATCCGCGTGAACCACTTCACGAAGCTTTTGGGCGTTGCGGCCGAGTGGCCGTCGGACGACGGCGATGACTTCCGTCACCCCTGGGTCTTCCAGGCATGCGCGGAGTACCCCTTGGCCAACCATGCCGGATGCGCCAAAGAGAACTACCTTCACGTCGAAACTCCTTCTCGGTTGTGGCTCTGCTGGATTGTCGGCGGGCGCGGCGACCTGGCGAGCAGAGCAAAAGCGAGTCCGTGCCCGAACGAAGGGGCTGAGCTTTCAGGTCGTTTCTCCCCATCAGCTGACCGCTGTCTCCAGTGGCGGGAAGCATCGGCAGGCGATCGAAGCAGCGGTTAGAAGAAATGTGGCGCGTGGGCGAGGCGAAGTTCGCCATCACGCTCACCACGCGGCGGGCCTCGTCAGCACCGCTGTCGGAGCCGTGCAGCAGCTGGAGGCACTGCTTCAGCACCACCCCGCCGCAGCATGACGGTGCGATGGGCCGGGTTCCGCTGGCGTGGAGCCGCCGTAGGAGCGGTCACTTCAGGCCCGCCGTCTTGGCGAGGCGCCGGCCGATTGCACCCCGCTGATGGCCAACTGCAACATCGAGATTGGCAAGCTCGCCGGCGAGCGCGAGTTGGGCCCCGTGCTGGACAACATCACCGTACCGGCGCTGTATGTGGTTGCTTCGGGGACGTCCCTCGGAAGCAAGGGTGACGAGCAGGAGCGGATCCGCGCCAGCCTCGATGGGGTGACCGCCCGCAACGCAAACATCAAGATCAGCACGAAAGTCGCCAGCAATCACGATGCAATCCTCAAGAAGGACTCCCCGGCCGTCGCCGAGGCCGTACGCGAGGTCGCCGCCCTCGACCGCGGGGGACGCTGAAGACAAGACCAAAATGGACTGACGACAACTACACGTCCTCGCTCGCGACGCCTGGCATGGGCATGCTCACCCGCACCGCACGAGTTAAGCGACAAGCTGACATCAGGACTGGACACCAGGCCGACGGACGCCGCTAGCGGCCGCGGATGGGACTCACGGTGAGCCTCCGAATCCCGGACTCGTCATAGCCGATGATCAAGCTGACAGCCTCGGCAGGGCACGAGAGTGTGGGAGACGCAGTGGCAGAGCATCCGGTGATCGGCTACCTCGTCTGGGCCCTGCTTTTCGGCGCCATCTTCGCCTGGGAAGGCATCGGCCTGCTGCGGCTGCACGATGGCTTCCCCACCCTCAGCGACGCAACCAGGGCCGTCATGAGCTACCCCGCAGGCCGCTGGACCCTGTTCGCCCTGTGGTTGTGGTTCGGCTGGCACACCTTCGTCCGCGGCTGGCACTTCCTTCTCCAAGACCCTTCCTGAAAGCGATCACGACCAGGAGCCGGCCATGCTGCCCGTATCCCTCAACATCACGCTCATACTGACCGGTTACCTCCTGGTCATGGGCTATCTCGGCCTCGGCCTGCTCATGATGCGACGCCACCCAACCAGACCCTGGACTCTTGCGCGACGGCTCGCGCCGGCACCGGCCGGGCGCGGCTGGCCCGCACTGGTCCGCCAAGTCGCGGGCACCGCGCTCGGCGGATACATGATGCTTGTGGCCGTGGCGGTCGGCTACTACCACGGCGTCGCTCACCTGGGAGGCCGATTCCTCTCGAGCGCGGTCACGGGCCCCGCGCTGCTGGTCGGCATCACCCTGCCCGCGTTCTTTCTCACCTCATGGGTCACACGCCGGCCCAGATAGGACTCGGCCACCGGCGTGCAGTGGCAATCCGCGGTCTCTGTCCCACGGCCCACTGCATCGATGACCTCATCGGCTCCGCTCCAGCATCGGGCGTGAGCTTGTGGTGGGCAGAGAGCTCGCCCCAGCGATCCAGAGCGCCGCGTGTGAACGGGCCCGGCCGCGGCAGTCGGGGACTCACACCTTCTCGAAGACCATACGAACGACGGTGAAGCGGCCTTCGCGCATGAACCGGAGTGCGGTCCTCTGCTCCCTGATGATGTCGGACACCGCGCTCTCACCGATGAGTTCCGCGCCGCGTCTCCGGTTGACCTCAGCCCGCTCCAACCAGCTCTCCACCGTAGACACGCCGTAGCTCGGGTCGTTTCGCGTCTCCACCATGCGGAACAGGCCGCGGCCGGCTTCGGTCAGTCCGTCGCGGGTCGGCAGGAAGCACTCGGGGAACACCTTCCGCGACGCGTGGAGACCTTCGCGTACGTTCTTGACACCGCCGTAGACGCCCTTGAGGCCGACGCGTTCCTTGGCGACATGACTCCCGAGGTGCGGGGCCAGTTGCCGGGGAGGAAGCACCAGGGAAGCAAGCCAGCCGCCGTCATTCCAGGAGTTGGCCTGCAACGACAGAGCGGCACGGGCTGGGATCTGCACGAGTGACAGGGCATTCCGGGCTCACGTACCTCGGCGAGGCGGGGCGAGCCTGCTGATGCTGATGGCGAAGTCCCGGCACAAGAAGCCCGAGAACGTACGGAAGTACTTCCATCCCTCGGCAGAGGCGATCGCCGAGGTCACGAGCCTGCTCGCGCCCGGCGACAGCCAACGCTGACCACACGATCGGGTGGTCAGCGTGCGGCGGACGGCCTGTCGGGCTGGGAGCAGTAGTACCCCACGCCACTGGCCTCGGTATCCGCGGTCGCGTCGAGCAACGGCAGGGCCTACAGCATGATCACGACAGGTTCGGGGTCACCAGGGGATGACGCCGTCGTCCTCGAAGAACGAACCGGTCGGGCCGCCGTCGGCCAGCGTGGCGAGCCGGATCGCTGTGGCTGCGCCCTGCTCAGGAGTGCGGGGCCCGTGGAAGCCGGTGAAGTCGGTCGCGACCAGGCCCGGACAGGCGGCGTTGATCAGGATGTTCGTATCGGCCAACTGCCGGGCGTACTGCACGGTGACGGCGTTGAGGAACGACTTCGACGCCGAGTAGGCCGCCATGACGGGGCCGATCTCGATGTCCGGGTCCGCCTGCCGGGTCAGGGAGGCGACGGCACTGGAGACGTTGACGATGCGTGGCGACGTCGAGCGCTGCAGCAGCGGCAGCATCGCGTTGGTCACCCGGATGACACCGATGACGTTGGTCTCCACGACCGTGCGGACCACGTCGAGGTCGAGCGTGGTCGGGTCCTGCACCCACCCCGGACCCATCTCTCCTGAGATGCCGGCGTTGTTGACCAGGGCGTCCAGGCGCCCGGCCTGCCGTTCGATCAGTTCCGCGGCAGCGGTGACGCTCTGGTCGCTGGTCACGTCCAGCGGCACCCCGAATGCGTCCACCCCGGCGGCGCGTAGCTTCTCGACGGCGGTCTCGCGCCGGGCCTCGTCGCGGGCTCCCACGCCCACGCGGTAGCCGAGGGCGCCCAGCCCGGTCGCAATTTCGTACCCGATTCCCTTGTTCGCGCCGGTCACCAGCGCGATCTTCGATTCGCTCATGCCGTTGATGTTCGCTCGCGGACGAGCGGTGCATCCAACACCGATACGGTGTCCTGTCATACCCGGTAGGTATCACTGAGGTATGTTGTGGCCGTGGACACCTTGGAGACCCGCGAGTTGAGGTACTTCGTGGCCGTCGCCGAGGAACTGCACTTCGGCCGCGCCGCCGAGCGCCTCGGCATGGCCCAACCGCCGCTGTCCCGGGCGATCCAGCAGCTTGAGCGGCGCATCGGCGTCTCGCTGCTGGAACGTAACCGCCGCGGCGTCTCCCTGACGGGTGCCGGAGAGGTGCTGCTGCACGAGGGCCGCGCAGCCCTCGACGCGACCACCGCCGCCGCTCACCGCACCCGTCGCGCCGGTGGCGCTGACAGTCCGGGCGGCCCCCGCAATCGCCTGGTGCTGGCGGTGAAGGCCGCCGGGTCTCACGAACTGCTGCAGAAGCTGCTCGACGCCTACGCGGCCGCGCCCGATGCCGCCGAGATCGAGGTGCTGCCGAGCGGCTTGTGTGAGCAGGAAGGGATGCTGCGCGATGGCCGCGCTGATGTGGCTCTCATGCACGCGCCGTTCAACTCCCTCGCCGGGTTCGACAGCGAGGAACTGATGACCGAGGGGCAGATCGCGATCCTGCCCGCCGGACACCTCCTCGCAGCGCGCAAGACTTTGTCCCTGGCCGACGTCAGCGACGTCCCCGATCTTCCGCTCGCCCGCTGGCCCCGCCACGGCACGTACACACCCGGCCCGGGCCCCGAGATCCACGACCAGACGCAACTGGCCCAGCTGATCGCCCTCGGACGCACCGTGGCCGTCTTCCCCGACTCCGCCCGCGCCTGGCTGTGGGCCGAGCACACCGCCGTCCCCCTGACCGACGCACCCCCCGTCGTTACTCACATCGCCTGGCCCGCGCACAGCCGCTCCCTCGCCCTCGCCGGGCTGATCCGCACGGCCGCACAGCTATGACGCTCTCCTGCCTTCCATCGCCACCGTCACCCTGATGACACACCCCCTGACCGCCGGCCCCCACACCCCACCGCCGCCCGCCCACGGGCACGGGCGGCACGGTACCCAGTCAGTGGTTCGTGAGCGCGAGTTCCTCGGCGGTGTCCCGTGTGGCCGGCGACGGCTTCGGCGACACGGCTCCGTCCGGGGGCTCCGTCACGGGAACACGGGAACGGCTGCGCCCGCGCCTCTCCTGGGCCGGTGTCAGCGCGCGTTCGGCTGTTGCCCCTGAAGCCAGTCCCTGTAGTGCGTCGGGGCGAACTCGGCGTCCTCCGGCGCGGTGAGCACGTCTCCGGTGACCACGGCGAACATGCCTGCCTGGTCATCGGTGACCACGCTGCGGCCGTCGGAGCGTGCGGCCAGAGTGATCCGGCCCAGCTCGTCAAGGGGAAAGACATCAGGGCCCGCGACGTTGCGGATGCCCTGCAGCGGGGCTTCGGAGGCGGCTCGCACGACCGCCGCGGCGACGTCCGCGCTGGCCATCGGCTGCACAGGGGTGGCCGGCAGGCGGACGGTGTCACCGTCGGTCGTCCACGACATGATCGGTTCGACGAACTCGAAGAACTGTGTGAAGCGCACGATCGAGTACGGTGTCGGCGCGTTCTTGAGGATGTTCTCCTGGGCGACCTTGGCCCGGTAGTAGTCGAGTTGCGGCACCTGGTCCACGCCGATGATCGAGGCAATGACATGGTGGCGGACTCCCGCCGCCTCCGCTGCGGCAGTGACGTTGTTCATCGACGTTTCGAAGAAGCTGATGGAAGTCTCGTCGAACGCCGGGGAGTTCGTCAGATTGATCAGCACGTCTGCGCCCTCGAGAACCTGGTCCAGGCCCTTGCCGCTGAGCACGTCGACTCCAGTGGACAGTGAAGCGGGTACGACGTCGTGGCCGGCCGCTCGCAGCCGTTCGACCACCTGTGTGCCGACCCGGCCGGTTCCCCCCAGGACTGTGAACTTCATGGCGCACCCTTCGTCGAGCGTTCAGGTTCACGAGGGCGTCCGGGCGGACTCGCCGTCCGGTTGTGTGCGGAGGTACCGGGTACGCATCGAACCGGCCGAACCGGGCAGAGCCCGTGCCCTGCGTGCGGACGCCGATGCCGGAAACGGTTGGCATCGCCCGTGCCCACGGATCGAACGTATCGCCCTCGACCACCGTACGCATCACCAGTGGTGAGGCGCGGGCCGGCCGGTGTCGAGCGCGCCTTGGTCGGGTGCCGGTTGCGGGACGGCTGCCGGGAGAGCAGCCTGAAGACGGCGGGCCTGGCGGCGCGCTCGTAGGCGTGCGCTTCTCGACGGCCCCGCTCAGGACTGACCGAATGCCGTGAGCGGTGAGGTGCTGTTGTCGAGAGCCGTCGGCGACGCATACGGACAAGCGGCGAAGGAGCCGGGCTCCTTCGCCGCTTGTGGACCGGTCACCGCAGGGTGCGAGGGCCGCACGAGCGGCTTCCCCCCATGGCGGCAGCCGGCGACACGGGACGGGTGTCCGTGCTCCGGGACTGGCTGCCGGGGTGGCCCGGCCGGCTACGCCATGGGCGAGTAGCGGTAGTCGGCCGCGCGGTGGGTTCAGGCTGGCCCGCGACCCGGACTCGATCACCCTGCTCGATGTCGTGCTGGCCATCGAAGGAAACGAAAGCCTCTTCCGCTGCACGGAAATTCGCCAGTGCGGGAAGATCGCCGAGCTCCACACGGGCGGCAACGATGCCGCCGCCTGCGCCGTCAAGCGAGCCATGTACCGGGCCGACCTGGCCTGGCGTGAAGCCCTTGCGACGCAGAAACTCTCCGATGTCCGCAGAGAGCTCGACTGAATGACCCCGCCGTGACAAGGACCGTCCGCCGGGTGTTCGGCCGAGAGTAAGGCGTGTGCGCCGGGGTGCGGCAGCGCCGGGTTCTCGGCGCGCTGGCGCGCACGGAGGCGGCGTAGGCTTTTTCTGGTACGGCTGTCCGTGCAGTCGGCGTCCTGGCGCGGACGGCGGTCATCGGTTGCCTGGCCCGCATGACGAGGCGACACCCGGGCCGCACAGGTTCTTGCCGACACCTGTGACGCAGCCGATCGGCGCTCCGTATCGGCGCCGAGACCGGAGGTGGCGTAATGGCGAACAGCGAACCCGTCTCGGACTCACCGGAAAACCAGGGGCAGCGGTCCGAGGCGTGGAAGACGGCGGTCACCCTGATTCAGGAGGCGAAACCTCCCCATGTCCCCGAAGGCGCAGAGGTCATGACGTTGTTCGTCGAGTTTCCTCCCGGCGACCCCGGCACACCTCCGCACCGGCACTCCGGACCGGCCTTCGGCTATGTGCTGGAGGGCGAGATGCTGTTCGAGCTGGAGGGAGAGCCAGAGCGGGTGATCCGCGCCGGGGAGGCGTTCTGGGAGCCGGGAGGCGACGTGATCCACTATCAGGACGGCAACAATCGCAAAGATGTCCCGAGTCGATTCGTCGTCACGATGATGTGCGAGCCCGGCCAGCCCATGCTCGTCCTCGTCGACGAGGACGAACTCATACAGCGCAAGGACAGGCGAGCTCCACGACCGTCCTGAGAACGCTCAGGGGCCAACTGCAAGGCTCAGTCACACCACTTGTGGCTGAGCGCTGCAGTTCAGGGGCCCTGTTCGCCAGGTGCGGTGCTGAGTCCGCTGCTGCGCTGTCGACCGAGCCGCTGGCGGAGCGGGATCACCCGCCGAGCGAGGTTGGGCCGGGGCTGGACGACAGCTGGCGCACTGCCACGGCGACGGCCTCCTGCGCTGTGGCGAAGAGGCCGAGGTCCTGGCTGATGAAGCCCCTGCCCACTCCGTACGTGCCGTCGCCGTTCGCGCTCAGGCATGCTCTGCATCGAGCCCACCAATGTCGCCGCCGACGGGCACGACTGCCCCGTCCGGTTCCAATGCGTGGGGTGCGAGCACGTCCGCACCGACGTCTCCTACCTCCCCGACCTGGAGGCATACCTCGCTGATCTCCTGCGGGGCCGGGAACGTCTCGCCGCGTTCGCCGCTGACCCGTGGGCGAAGGCCGATGCCATGCCCTCCGACGAGGAAATCACCCGAGTCCGCCGCCTGGTCAAACGAGTCCGCGACGACCTCGACGACCTCACGGACGAGGACCGCATCCAGATCAAGGAAGCCGTCACCCTCGTGGGCCTACACCAGCTACGAGGCCACGCTCCTCGACATCCATCGCAACGTCACCCGGTGGATGATCGTCATCGTTATGGGCCTCGGGCTGTTCATGAACGCCGCGATCTCCCACGCATTCGACGACCGGGCCTGGGCGTTCGTGATCCCGCTGCTTCTGATCCTGTTCTTCGCAGGCACCGTCACCGCCCTGGCCGGCCGCACCGACGCTCTGCGTGAGCACTTCTGCCGCACCATGGTCTGGATGGCGGCCTCCGCTTCACTGTGGATCATCGGTGCGGCGGTCGGCTCGGACCCCGCCTGTGTGGTGGGCCGCCGCCCTGGTCGACCTCACCGGAACGTGGCTCGCCCACTCGCTGCCCGGCCGTACCCTCAGCAGCCGGGAGCTCGCCTTCGACGCCGAGCACATGATCGAGCGCCTCAGGCTGTTTTTCATCATTCTTCTCGGCGAGACCGTCCTCACTGCCGGCCGTGCGATGGCCGATGCCCCTGTCGACGTCCCCAGCCTCCTCGCCACGGCCGGCGTATTCACCGCCCTGCGGCCGCTATCACCCACCTCGACCACACCGAGGAGGCGATCGCAGCCTTCCTGCGCCCCCGCCCGGTCACCGCTCTGTAGGGGTGGGCCCGTCGACCGCCGGCCTCCTTACTCGTCACGGACTGCACACCATCGGCGCGGTCGCCGACACACCCCTGGGCACCCTGCAGCCCCTCCTGGGAAAGGCCACCGGGCGACTGATCCACGAACGGGCCCGAGCCGAGGACCCGCGCCCGGTCACCCCCCCAAGCACCGGCGCGCTCCTGCGGCGCCGACCACGCCTTCCCCCCGCGACGAACTCGACCCCCACCCGCCACCGCCAAGCCGTACTCGCCGTCGCCGAACAGCTCGGCGCCCGCCTCCGTAAAGAGCGACAGGTGGCCAGCCGGCTCACCCTGACCGCGCGCTACGCCGACCGCTCCACCACCGTGCGCACCCGCCGCTTGCCCGAACCCACCAACCACACAGCAGCCCTGGCTCGCACCGCATACGACATCTACACCACCCTCGGCCTCCAGCGGGCCCGCGTCCGCGGCATCGCGCTGCGCGCGGAAGACATTCAGGGCGCCGAACGCGCCACCCGGCAGCTCACCTTCGACCCGGGAGACGACAGAGCTCACCGGATTGAAGCCGCCGCCGACAAGGTCCGCGCCCGCTTCAGCGCTGGCGTCGTGATGCCCGCAGCCCTCGCCCACCCACCCCAATGAACACCCGCGCCGAGCCCGGAACGGGTTACGCCGCCTCGTCCTCGGCCTGCTCGTGGACGTGCTTCAGCGCCATCCGGGCATCGACCACCTTCCCCTGCAGCGTCGGCGTCTCCCAGTAGGGAAAGCGAGCCTGGCCGCGGCGCGCTCTGTCGCATCGTGACTGAGCGCTTCACTTGGCGGGCAGGCGCGACTTTTCGAGATAGGCGACACCTGATCTTGGTGGTTGACACGACCCTGAGAAACGCCGAAGCCGTACCGGATTTCTGCTGCGCCCGCTCCCGCGGCCCGCACAGCGCTAGCGTTGGGTCCCATGATCGTATGGCTCAACGGCACCCACGGCGCGGGCAAGACGACGACCAGTGCACTCGTGCAGCAGCTGATCCCGGATTCACGGGTGTTCGACGCCGAGAAGGTCGGCGAGACGCTCATGGACATCACGCCGGGGCTGCCCGGGACGGACAACTTCCAGCACTGGCCGCCGTGGCGGCCGCTCGTAGTCGAGACCGCCCGCCGCGTACTCGACTACACCGGTGGCACTCTGGTGATGCCCATGACTGTTCTGATCGAGCAGTACTGGCGTGAGATCAGCACGGGCCTCGCCCAACATGCCATTCCGGTACGGCACTTCGTCCTCCACGCTGACCAAGACACCCTCCGCGGGCGCATCGAGGGGGACACTCTTCTTGGTCCCTCCCCATTCCGTCTCAAATACCTCGAGCCCTACGCCGAGGCGGCCCGCACGTGGCTACACGGCGAGGCCGAGGTCGTCGACACCACGCACCTCACGCCCGTCCAGGCCGCCCTGCAGATCGCAGAGGCCGTCGAGAGTTGAGGTCCGCCCGCCACGCGAAAACAGGCGCAGGTGGTAGCAAAGAACGACCTTCCTGTGTCGAGTAGTGCGAACAGGCTCAACCAGGGGCCCGGCTCAGCCCAGCACCGCGGTGTCATCCATCCCGAAAAGTCGCAGCAGGGTAGTGCTTGGCCATGGGCCCGATCCGGTTTCTGGTGAAGTGGTACAGGACGCTGCGGGCGAGGGCTGTGCTGGGCGCATGGAGTCTTCGGTCTGTACGCCAGAGGTCGGGTCCGGGCCCGTGTGGTCGCACACTGCACCCTGGATGATCTTGTCGTGCCGTACACGATCGATCCGCGGATCGCGGGTCTGCTGGAGTTGGCTGAGCACCAGCCCGCCAACTGAAGCGCTCCTTACGTGCAGGGCGGATTACCCGTTCGGACTGGGGCTGGCACAGGCAAGCACGCTGTCGGCCAGCTCCCCCGGCGTCAGCTCGCCGTCCAGGAACACGGTGTCACTGGGCAAGGTGTCGGCCGCGGCGGTGCACGGCTCGATCCTGTCCTTGCACCACTGCCGGACCCGCTCATCCTTGTCGGGATCACCGGGGGTGAAGCTCCGTCCGTCGATCCGCTTCACCAAGACCTCTGGCGAGACGTTGAGGAAGAAGTGGTGGACTTCGATGCCCGCGTCCTTCAGCGCACCGAAGATTTCGCCGACATACCCGGGATTGACCAACGTCATGGGGACCAGGACGGGGCGTTGATACTCATGCACCAAGCCCGCGGCCAGGTCCGCGACCAGCCGCCGCCACAGTCGGAGATCCTGGAAATCGCCGGTCGGCACCTCTACGATCTCGCGCAGCACATACCCGACCATCTCCGGGTCATAGAGCAGCGCCTCGGGCCAACGCGAACGCAGTTCGTCCACCAGCGTGCTCTTCCCGCTGTCGAACGCACCGTTCACCCAGACGATCACACGCTTCTCCCCCCGTCGTCGGCCGCCCGCGCCCTGGGCACGGCCATGTCCCGACAGCACACCGCGACGCCCAGGTGGGGCAAAATCACACTGACAGATCATGCCCGAAAGATCGCAAGGTGAGGTCGAACCTCCTGACATGCGGGGTCAGCTCACACCGCCAAGCCGAGATCAGCTTCTACGAGGAGCCTGCATGGACGCGGCCGAAAGGCTGAGCGTCCCATTTGGCGAAACCCGCCAACTCAAGCGCTCAGTCACACACATTGTGACTTAGCGCTTCAGTTGGCCATTTCGAGTGTGCGCTGTGGTTGGCCCGCAGGTGTGGTCTTCGGCGCTGGTTCAGGTGCCGGTCGTACCGGAAGGTACTCGCCCTCCGGCAGCAACGCACCGAACGCATCGATCACGCCGCCGTCGTCCGGATCGGCCGGCGCGCCGGTGAGCCGCTCCTGCACGCTCTCCAGCGACAACGTCTGCCGGGCGGTTTCCAACCGGCGGAACAGGAACGCGCATGTTCCGCACCAGAAGCTGAGTTCGAAGAAGGGTTCCCCGTCGACCACGAGCAACCTGCGCCCCGGCCCGCCCCCGGTCTCCCGCTGCTCCGCCTCGAAGCGCAACCGCGCCTCGGGGGCCGGGACACCGAGCCTGCGCGGCTCGCCGAATTTGATCATCACGGACCGACCGTATGGGACGCTGTGGATCGGCACCACCGGCTACTGAGTGCGTATCTGGCCCCTCGGGCCAACTATGGCGTCAGTCACAACTGTGACTGAGCGTGCTGTGTTGGCCACTCTGATCATCACAGTTGGCCTTCGGCCTGCCAGGGCGATGAGTTCTCGGCGCCCGTCGGGTCTACACGTCCTGAGTAGCCCTGGAACTTGGATGGGAGCGGTATGAGCAGTCGGGGATCTGATGGTGAGGCCCTTGCCTCGGAGCCGGAACTTGTGAATCTGGACCCGACGACGACAGCGGTTGTCCGTGGCGTCGTCCCGATGGCTGACCTGCGGGACTTCTTCGATGCTTCGTTCAGTGCCCTGGCCCGGACCATCGGGGCACAGCGGATCATCATGCTGAGCCCTGCCTTCGGCCTCTACCACGGGTCGCCGGGAGAGACCCTGGACCTGGAGGTCGGCTTCGTCACGGACCGGGCAGTGCAGCCGGAGGCTGGGGTCGTGGTCGGTTCGCTTCCCGGAGGGCAGGTCGCGCGGCTGACGCACTTCGGGTCGTTCGACGATCTCGGGTCCTCCTGGGAACGGCTGCGCTCATGGATGCGGGCGCGGGGGCTGTCCGCCGCAGAAGACAGGTGGGAGACCTACGTCACGCAGCCCTCCCCGGACATGGACTCGCGTGACCTGCGTACCGAACTCCACTGGCCAGTCGCGGACTGACAGACCTGCAGCAGGATTCGAGCGCAGGCCCCGGTCCATCGCTACTCTGCGGCCAACCGTGATGCTCAGAGTGACCAACTAGCGTGCTCAGTCACAAGCCCATGTGGCTGTGCGCTTCCCTTGGCGGATGAGCGCTTGAGTGGAGCCGCTGGGCCAGCCAACTGCCAGCCCGGGCAAGCCGTGGCGACTTGCCCGGCCGGGGACAGGAAGAGGTGACCGGAGTGCGGTACTTCGACGTCGGTGAGACGGTCGTTCCGCGGGACGTTCATCGCGGCGGCCGGGTGTGGAGCGAGCTGGCGCTGCGGGTCATCGCCGACAGCACCGAGGCCCTGGTGAGCGCCTGCCTGCCCGGAGCCGAGGCGCTGTGGCCCTCGCTGTACGCCAAGGCCCGCGTCGACGGCGACCGTTCGGTGCGCACCGAGGCGTTCGAGGCGATGGCGACGGGGGAGTGGGAGCTCGCCCCGGGGCGGTGGCAGGACACCGAACTGCTGCTGTGGAAGCCGCCGGCGGCGTGGTTCAGCATCAACGCCTTCTACACCGGCGCCGGGCTGCGGAACTGGTACGTGAACTTCGAGCACCCACCCGCCGCACCGAAGACGGGTTCGACACCTTCGACCTGACCGTGGACCTCGTCATCGACCCCGACCTGACCCGCTGGCAGTGGAAGCACGAAGACGAGTACGCCATGTGCGCCGCCTCGGCATCATCACCGACATCGAGCACCAGGCCGTGGACGACGCCCGCGCCCAGGTCCTGGCGATGCTCAAGAAACGCGGCGGCCCGTTTGCGAACGCCGCGGCGCGGGCGGCCTGGCGGTGGAACCCGTCCTGGCCTTCGTCTCGCCTGCCGCAGTCCATCCCGGCCGCGGGGAGGGTTGCACCGACAGGCGGCTGAACCGTGGCAGTAGTTGGCTGGTCACTTGTTGGGCGCAGGGATGGCCGGCTGCCGGAGAGCCCGGGACGGGGTCACCGACGGCTACCCACCCGTAGTGACTGCGGCAACATCCCTTGCACCAACGGTGGCAACAACAGTGGCGCCCACGGAGCGTCACCACCCTCATATGCCCAGTTCAGGGGCCGTGGTGAGTGGTCCTGCCACGCCGACTTCCCTTGTGGTGAGGGATGAAGGGAGCGGTGTCGGTCACGGGGAGGACCGCCGCTGCGCTCGGCTTTTGCTGGGCGCAGGCATGGGGGCGGGTTCGGGTTGTTTGGGTTGGGGGCTTTGCTGGCAGGCGGGGGCGTGGGTGGTGGGCCGTTCGTATGAGGAGATCGAGCAGGCCCGCTCGGACTGGATGACCGGCTCCCGCTTCGGCGAGGTGTAGGGGTACGACGGCGCCCCGCTGCCCGCTCCCCGAACTCCCGCCAGTGCCCCTGAAACCGCGGGGACGAGTACGTTGACCTGGGATTATCGCCCGTGCGCTGCTGCGCTGTCCGGCCGATGCCCGCGACGCCACTGAAACCGCGCGGCCGGGTGCGCTGAGCCGACGACGTCACGGTGGAGCGCCAGTCCATTGCGGACGAGAGACGACTCACCCGTTCGGAGTAACCCGATTGTGCTCCAAGTCGCACATCACCCGATCGGAGTGGTCAATGGTGGTGAGCTGACGCGAGATCTCCGTTCCACCCCGCAAGGGGCACCTCCGCCCCCTGGACACGGAAAGGACTGGACGGGCCACAACCACCGTCACCGCGAGGGGTTGATGCCATGGGAACCATCGGCTCCGCTGACGCCCTTGCAGATGTTCACGCCGGCGACCCGTATCCCGTCTATGAACGACTGCGTGAGACGGAACCGGTACATCTGTTCCGGACCGGCTCCTACCTGCTGACCCGTTACACGGACTGTCAGCGTGTTCTGGTCGAACGGGAATGCTTTCGGGCACCGGGCGGCCACGGCCCCTCCGGCCGGACAGTGCACCATCCGACGCCTGTTCTGTCGCGTGTCATGAGCTCACAGAACCCACCCCGGCACACCAGAATGCGTACCGCGGTGGCCAGGCGATTTGTCGAGCATGTGCGACGTCAGCAGCCGTGGCTGAGCAAGCTCTGCGACCAACTGCTCGAACCTCTGGTCGAGACCCTCCGTAACGGGGCGGCCGACATGACCGCACTTGCCGAGGCATTTCCCCGCGACACGATCATGCACTTGCTCGGGTTGTACCCGGGTGATCGAGACCTCGTGTCGATGCTCGTCGCCGACATCTTTCCCACCTCCGGGCCCTTGCCCGGACAGGACCGTGCTGGTGCTGCGGCCATGCGGATGCTCATCGACTACCTTCAGGGAGAAGTGGTTCGCCGGCGCCGCGCACCTGGCGATGATCTGATGTCCGAACTCGTCCGTGCGCACACCGACTGCCCTGAGGCTCTGCCTCATGACGAACTGATCAGTGTTCTCACCGGACTCATTGTCGCCGGGTACCCGCAGATAGCTGCGGGGATCGAGACCGGGGTCGTTCTGATGATGCGCCACCCGGACCGGGCGGTCTTCCTGGACGACCCGGTCGGCGCCCGGCTGTTCGTCGACGAGGTGCTCCGCTACGACGCGCCCGTACAGTTCACCCCCGCCCCCCGAATCCCCACGAAAGCGGTGGTCCTCAGCGGAGTGACGATACCGGCGGGGGCACAGGTCTGGCCGGTGCTGGGTGCCGCCAACCGGGATCCAGGAGTGTTCTCACAGCCGGATGAGTTCAGGCCGGGGCGCGACGGCTCACGTCACCTGAGCTTCGGCGGAGGTGCGCACTACTGCCTGGGCGCCGAACTGGTTTACCTGGAGATGTCGATGCTGCTGCGGCGGCTACGGCACCGTCTTCCCGATCTCGCGCCGGCACAGCCCCCTTGTCAGCGGTTCGGGCGGCTACGCGGTTTCACGTCTGTTCCTGTCATACGTGGGGAGCGCTGATCGTGATGAACGGTAGTGGTCCCAATGAACACGCGGACAGCGTGCATGTCTTCCTGGAGAGCGCCCCTTGCTCCACGTTCCTCGACGCCGCTGTTCGTGTCTATGAAGCGATCAGGCCGGGCTTCCCCTACTCGTGCTTCGGTGTGCTGGTCGGATCGATGCGCGGCGAAAGTGCCCGCATCGAGCGCGTCGAGTTCGGCCGCAATGTCCGGGCCACCGACAGTGCGGCCCTGGGGGAGTTCTCCGAATCCATCGTTCCCTGTTTCGGAACGGCTTACAAAAACCCCCATCGCGGGTACTGGTGCGATTCCACCGACCTGCTTCGCATCATGCGGGACGCCGAAGTGGACGAGCTTGACATCCTCGGGTCCATACACCTCCATCCCGACTGGCACAACATCGACTCACCGGGCGGCAAAGGGCCACCGCTGAGCGAGCGCCCGACGCGGATGGACAAGTATGCCTTCGCCAATACCGGGTGGCCAGTCAATCTCATTTGTTACCTGGAGCGCCGGAACCGCAGCATCTATCACTCATGGGGCGCTTGGACCCCACGTATCTCTGATCCCTCGAACCCGCATTGCGACGCGTTGCCGGTGCGCCTGGCACTGCCCGCTCCTGCACGAGTCCACCGGACACAAGCGACTCCGCGGTACATGGAGGACCCGTGAATTCCGAACAGGCCGACAACGCCGTCACTTTCCGCATGCCACCCGAGCGCATGGCCCCCGACGGTGTCACCGATCTCATGGAGCAGAAGAATTACGTCAACGCCCCGTATCCGCTGCTCGCGCAGCTGCGGGCCGAAGGTCCTGTACGGCGCGTGATGTTCGCAGGTGTTCCCGTGTGGCTCGTCACGCGCCATGAGGACATCCGGGCAGCGAGCAAGGATCCACAGTTGAGCAACGATCCGCGGCGCGGTAACAGGGCCGTGCAGTCTGCTCCGTGGGTTTTCGCCACCGAGACCTACACCGTCACGCGCAACATGCTCCGCTGCGACCCCCCGGACCACACCAGACTCCGTGCACTGGTGGCAGGTGAGTTCACCCCGGGCCGCATCGAAGCCCTGCGTCCACGCATCCAGGAGATCACGAACGATCTCATTTCCCGGTTCCTTCCGCTGGGACGCTTCGACGTCATCACCGACTTCGCGAAGCGTCTGCCGCTCACGGTCATTTCGGAAGTGCTGGGCGTGCCTGCCGAGGGGCGGGACACCTTCGCGCGGATGGCGGGCGTCTACGTCGAGATGAGCGAGGGCGACCACAGCCGCATGCCTCATGCCGCCTCCGAGATGCGGGACTACCTCAGCGGACTCCTGAGAGCGAAGAGGGAGTCATCCACCGGTTCCGACGACCTGCTGGGACGGCTTCTCGAGGCCGATATCCAGGAGGACGAGGTGATCAGCATGTCCTTCCTCCTCCTGGTGGCCGGATTCGAGACGACCGCGAATCTCATCGGCAGTGGGGTACTGGCACTGCTGGAGCACCCCGGGCAGCTGGACATGCTCCGGAGGGACCCGCACCTCATGGGGCAGGCGATCGAGGAAATCCTGCGCTACAACGGCCCCATCAAAATGGCGCCCGTACTGCGGATCACGACCTGCGACATGCAGATCGGAGACGTCACCGTTCCCGGGGGCGGAGAAGCTGTACTGCTGTCCTACGGCGCCGGCAATCGGGATCCGGACCGCTTCGCCGAGCCCGACCGGTTCGACATCCTCCGCGACAGCCGAGGACACCTCGCGTTCGGGCACGGGATCCACCACTGTCTGGGCGCGCCGCTCGGCAAAGCGGAAGGCACGATCGCGCTCCTCGCCCTCCTGGAACGCTGCGACGAACTTGCCCTCGCTGTCGATCCCTCCGAACTGACCTGGGGACACAGCCGGTTTATGCGTGGACTGACAAGCTTGCCGGTCACCTTCCGGCCCGTTCCGCGAGGTACTACGCCATGACAACTCCACGACCGCGCGCACTCGTGACAGGAGCCTCCCGGGGCATCGGGGCGGCCATAGCCCGCGCACTTGCGCCCACATACGATGTGCTCCTCGGCGGCCGCGATGCCCGGTCACTCGAGCTGCTCGCCCGCGACCTGCCAGGAAGGGCCCGTCCATGGGTGGCCGATCTGGCACACCCCGGCCAACTCGCCCAGGCCACGGCGGATATCGATCGTCTCGACGTGCTCGTGCACAATGCCGCCGTCGCCGAGCCCGGCACGATCGCCGATGCCTCACTGGACGTGTGGCAGCGAATCTTCGCGGTCAACCTTTTCTCGGCCGCCGAACTCACTCGGTTGCTCCTGCCATCGCTCCGCCACGGCCGAGGACACGTGGTTCTGATCAATGCGGGATCCGGACTCCGGATCAAGTCGAACCGTGGTCCCTACGCCGCCAGCAAATACGCGTTGCGAGCGTTCGCGGACGCCCTTCAGACCGAAGAGAAATCCAACGGAGTCCGAGTGACTTCGATCCACCCGGGCCCGACCGACACCGAGCTGCAGCGGAAGGCAGCCGAACGGGCGGGCCACGAGTACCGCCCGGAGCAGTTCCTGCGGCCGGAGTCGGTGGCGGCCATCGTGCTGAACGCGGTAAGGGCGCCGGCAGACGCGACTGTGACCAATACCGTCATCGATTGAACACTGACCCTCAGTCGGCAGAAGTAATGCGGTGACGAACTGCCTCAGTCGTTGAGGCAGGGCTGGCCGCGCTGCGGCGATGGCGTTGGTGACGTTGTGGCAACCGTAGATGTGACCGAGCACCACGTTCCCCTCCCGGGTCGGCCCAGCGGTGGACGCTCGCGCGGGTGAAGACGCAAAATGCGTCGTCCGGTGCGTCGCCGCTCTTGCTCGGCGTGTTCGCTGGCGCGCTCGTCGATGAGGGTGGCGGTTCTCGGCGCGTAGGCCGGGAGTGCGTTTCGGCGATGGGCTAGAGCCTGTCCGTTGGATCACTTGGTCCAGAGGAAGATTGCTGCGATGTACAGGGCGGCTTGGTAGATGCGGGCGGTCTTGTCGAAGCCCGGTGGTCGTCCGCCGTGGCGCCCGCGGCGTTTTCGGTGGGTGATCTGGTCGGCCGGCTGCTGGATGATCGCGCGGATGCCGCGGCGGCGCGGGTGCTCGCGGATGGCTTTGGACGAATACGCCTTGTCGGCGAGCACCGCCTCGGGCCTGGTGCGCGGGCGTCCGACAGAGCGCGGCACCCGCAGGGCGTCTATCGACAGCGGGAACTGCGGGGCGTCGCCTGATTGACCCGGGGAGATGAGCAGGACCAAGGGCCGACAGCGGGGTCGGCCGCGAGGTGGATCTTGGTGGTCAAGCCGCCGCGGGAGCGGCCGAGGGCATGGTCGATCGGCTCGCCGTCTACTCCCGCCCCTTTTTTTTACGGCCCCGGCGGCGTGCTGGTGAGTGCGAACGATGGTGGAGTCCACGGCCAACACCCACTCAAGCTCGCCCCCGGCATCCGCTCGGGACACCAACGCGGTAAACACCTTCTGCCAGGTCCCGTCGATCGCCCAGTTGCGCAGCCGGGTGTATACGCCCTTCCAGGACCCGTACTCCGGCGGAAGGCGCCGCCATTGCGCGCCGGTCTAATACTTCCATGCGGTCGCGTCGATCACCTGCCGGTGATCGCGCCACCGGCGGCCGCGGCGCGGCGACCGGTCAGGGAGCAACGGCTCGATCCACGCCCACTGGGCATCAGTCAACGGCACATCCACGCAACGATCAGACGATCTTTAAAGACACGATCCAGGCATCGCCTCGGACGTGTCACGAGGCGCGCGGCAGCGCGAGCCAGTCCTGCCAGGTAGTGTCCCGGCCCACATAACGGGGCTGCTGGAAGGGCCAGTCGGCGGCGATCCACTGCGGCACCAGCGCGTCGAGCGCGCGCTCCACCTCGCCGCCGACAAGGTCGTCCACCACCCACCAGGAGACCTCTCCGTCGGAGCCGGTGCGCTCGGGCGGGTCGATGTAGACGCAGCCGAGGATCGCCGTCTCCTCCTCGTTCAACAGCGCGTAGTTGAACGACTGATGCGTGGCTATCTCCTTCTCGTGCCGCAGCAAGTCGATGCGGTCCTCTTCATAGGTCATCGTCTCCTTGGGCCAAGACCAGGCCGGGCCGAAGATCTCCCACAAGCGTTCTCGGGAGCCCATCACGGCGGGGTAGTCGAGCGCGGTGTCCGCCTCCCGGATCGGCCGCAGGTGAACCGCGGTGTCGGGCACGGGCACGTAGACGGGGTGGACGAAGTCGTCAGGCAGCCAACTCATAAGGTCCGATGCTACAGCCGGTCGGCGCGGGATGATCCAGACGGCGCGGGCGCCACGGCGGACGACCACCGGGCTTCGACAAGACCGTCCGCATCTACCAAGACGCCGTTTCTTATGGCGTGATCGTTCGTTGAACTGTGCATGATGAATCTGGTTGAGCGGTTGGCGCCGGATGAGTTGTGGGTGTTGTTTCGGCGGGTGGTGCCGCCGACGGCCGACAGGGGCTACGACTACGACCACCTGCGCCGATGGCTCCGCCAACGCCGCATCCGCCACCGCATCGCCCGCAAGGCATCGAGTCATCCCAGCGGCTCGGCCGACACCGCTGCGTCGTCGAGAGGACGGTGTCCTGGCTGGCCGGCTGCCGTCGCCTGCACCGCCGCTACGAACGCAAGGCCGAGCACTTCCTGGCCTTCATCGGTATAGCCGCAAGCCTCATCGCCTACCGCCGACTTACTACGTAGACAACGGCGACTAGGATCTACGGCGACATCGCGTGTCGGTCACCGGCTGGGTGAGGCATGGAGGTGTAGGGAGATGCCCTCGGAGGCATTCCTTGTCAGTCGAGTTGAACCACACGACCGTCCACGCTCGGGACAACCGGGAGTCCGCAGAATTCTTCGCGAACCTGCTGAGCCTTGAGATCACCGCCGAGTGGGGCCCGTTCATCGCGGTCGACCTGAGCAACGGCGTCACGCTGGACTTCGCCACGATCCCCGCGGACAGGATCACCCCCCAGCACTGGGACGATCCCTTTGAGTTTGGTGAGCCGTGGCGGTTCATCGGTGCGACATCGGTGCCCGGCCGTGACGGTCCCTGGACCGTCGCCGTGGAGGCCGATGGCTTCATGGGCTCTTCCGCCAAGTACATGGGCCCTGCCTCGACCGGGACACGGATCGTCTCCCACTACTACCAGAGCGCCAAGGGTATGAAGCTCTTCAACTGGTGGGAGAACGGTCACTGCCGGACTCTTGCTGCGGCAGGCGTGAGCTCAACGTCGGTGCGCGTGCAAGAAACTCCTGTGCGCTGGCTCGCACACCTCTGCGATCATCCCCGAATGGCGCACAGTTTCGAATCGCTGGTCATCCGGCACACCCACCGCCTTTCCTCCCTCAAGGGCTCCGCCGGGGAAGGGGCCACCGCCGCACGGCAGTTCGACGCGGCGCTGACATCCGTGGGCTTCAAGCTCTCGGCGGAGCTGCTGGAGCGGCTGTCGACGCTGTCCGAGGCCGCAGTCGTGCACACCGCCAAGCGGACGCTGAGCACTGTGAGCGAGATGGTGGGCGACCACGTCCGGCACAACTCGTACTTCATCGACTTCCCGGCGAACGTGCCGGACACCGAAGAGTTCTGGATGCAGTGTGTGACGAAGGCGCTCGGCGACGAAATGTCGCGCGACAACGTGCTGACGCAACTGGCGCACGGGGTACTGGACCTCCTCATCCTCCCCACCTACGGCCGCTACCAGCACACCTACGAGGAGATGCTCGCGGCGCAGGACGAGCTGATCGCCTCTGCCGGCGACCGGGTCACCGTACTGCACCTCGGGCGGGACCTGGACGACGAACTCACCGACCTGTACCTGGCCCTGGCTGGCAGCACGACGCCACTGGGCGAGGACGACCTGCGCGACCTCAAGACCCTCGCCGAGCGGTGCGCGCTCGGCCCTCAGCCGGAGGCGATCCCTGTCCGGGAGAACAGGGCGGTCGTCAACGAGGCCCGGCTCGGCGTCGGGGCCCCCCTCGTCCTCGACACCGTCACCGATGTGCTGCGGCTGGCCTGCGTACTGTCGGGCGGGGACGTGACGCTGCGGGAACCGACCCGGTTTCGGGCGCTGTCGCGGCCGACCCGCCGGGCGCTGGTTGCAGGCCTCGACGCTGTGGTCGCGGCGAGTCCAGCCAAGCTGGCGGATGTGCACGCGCACCGCGAGCCTTTCAAGCGGCTCGGTGAGCGCCTCCACCCGCACGAGTACCCGCGCTGGCCGCACGCCGCCGATGTGTTCGCCGTCGCGCGGGGCGAGAAGGAGGCACGGTCCTTCGACAGCCGCGTCGAGAAGCTGCTCGACGAGTTCGACGTCCTCGGTGCGGTGAAGCTGCTGCAGTCCGCTCCCGGCAGACTATTCCGCGCCTTGGACCTTCTGCTGCGCATCGCCGTTGACCAGGAGGAGCGGGATGCAGTGGTGGCCGCCGCGGTGCGGGTCGCTCCCGACGTCTCCGGCCGCGTCGTGTTTTCGGTCCTCGAGCACTTCAAGAACCGGGAGCAGGAGACCGACAAACCTCGGGTCTTCATCAACCGCCGGGGCCGCGGCTGGGTCACCCCCGATTTCCGGCCGCCAGTCCCCGCCGTCGACACCGAATGTCTGATCGCCGCCCTCGACGCCGAGATGCGCCGTCGGCTCCCGGCACCGGGCCCGCTGCTGCTGGACCCAGATGTTCTCGACGTGGCGCTTCCGCTCAGCGGCAGGGCGACCGCAGCCGGACTCGGCGTACTGCCGCGAGGGTCGCTCTCGGCGGTTGACGGCGACCAGCTGCGCTTCTTCGTGTACTGGAAGGAGACCGAGAACCGGACCGACTACGACCTCTCGGCGCTGCTTCTCCACGCCGACTACAGCACCGACTCCTGGCTCTCCTACACATCCCTCAGGGCTGTCGGGGGCAACCACTCGGGCGACATCACCGAAGCGCCCGACGGCGCCTCAGAGTTCATCAACCTCTCCCTGGACCGGGTACGCAGCACATTCATCGTTCCGCAGGTCAATATCTACGCCGGCGAAAGCTTCGAGGAGGTCGAGGAGTCGTTCTTCGGCTTCATGGTGCGCGACGGGCAGCAGAGGGGCCGGCCGTTCGAGCCGCGCACGGTGCGGATGAAGTCGGAGCTGCGCGGGGTGGGCCGAGTGGCACTGCCTTTGGTGTTCCGCCGCGAGGATGACGGCCGGTGGCGCGCGAAGTGGCTGCACCTGTATCTGAAAGGCATCTCGTCGGCCAACCGGGTCGAGGAGAACCAGGTATCGGTGTCCAAGGTGGTGCGCGCCATCGTGGAGCGCGAGCAGTTGACCGTGCGCTACCTGATCGGCCTGATGTCCGACGACACCACGACTGTGGACCTGTGGGACGGCGGGCCGGTCCCGGACGAGCCCGTCATGTACATCGGTCTCGAACGTCCCGAGGGGCTGCACCCGGACTCCCGGGTCATCACCCTCGAAAATCTGCGCGACTTGATCCCGGGCTGACTGCTAGTGTCGCTCACGGCGAGGCCATGAAGGGACTTCCTTCTCAACTCCTCTCTGAATCAAGCTCCTTCGCTTTCCTCGCCGCCGATGTCGCTCCGGGCGGTGCCCGCGCTCACAGCGCGAGCGCCGCCCGAGCCGATTTACGGCCAATTCCGCGTAGACAGTCGAAGAGCCCAGGCGCAGCACCAGTCCTACGCGGTGTCCATCCGTTGGGGCGGGGTTTCGCCCGTTGGAAGCCGCCGACGACGTGGTCCAGGTAGGGGTAGCCGAAAGGGCGAGCATCTCCAGGTCGGTCTCGCGGCGGCCGCCGCGCACAGCATGTCGATCAGGCCGCCGCCGCCGAGCCTGACGGGCCTGCATCCCGAACCGTCACCCTGTATTTGATGTCAGCGCCCCACGAGTTTCTGGATTCTCCTGGTGGTATCCATTGGTGCATTCGCCGAGCCGTACGCGACCGATGCGTTCGATCGCACGGGACCAGGCGTCGTGCCACAGATATGGTCCTGCCGCGGCGTGGTCCTCGACGGCGTGCGCAGACTCCCATCCGGTCCACAGGGATGTGAGTTCGGCGACCACGGCACCGTGCTGCCACCAGCATGCGTGGGGGAGTTGCTCGGTGGTGAGCTCGTAGTCGTCTGCCATTCGGATGACCCAACTGGTGAACTCGGACCACAGCACGCGCCGGTCGTCTTCGCTCCTGGGAGGTGAAGGTGATGACGGCACCCGCCCTGCGCATCCGGCGGAGGGCGAAGTCGTCGGCGGTACGTGCCGCGGAACCGCCCGCGTCGGCGACAATCTGGACGTCGTACCCCATACCGAGGGCGGTCAGGGCGGGGTACACGGTGACCACGTCGTTGACGGCGATGATCAGCTTGCTGCGCTACTCAAACCGGCAATCTGGGATGAAACAACGGGATGAAACACCCTCTGAGCGTCACCGACCAGAAGGCTGATCAGAGTGCGCGCCACCGCTTTCGTCAGCCTCTTCGCGGCGGTCGCAGCCGGTACTGGTGGCAGGTGCGTTTGCGTCGATCATGCCCCTCACCCTGCTTGTGGTGCGCCTTAGGAGAACTTGTACCCGGCGAAGTCGGCGACGTGGACGTACCCGATGCGCTGGTAGAGGGCGTTGCTGGTGGGGTTGTCCGGGTCCGTGAACAGGACGACGTCCGTCGCGCCCGCGGCCAGCGCTGCCCTGCTCGCCTCGACCGTCACGGCGCCCGCATAGCCGCGGCCCCGGAGATGGGCCGGGGTGTAGACGGGGTCCACCCGGACCATGCCGCCGACGATCGAGGTCGCGGCCGCCATCGAGACGGGGGTGCCGTCCGGGGTCTCCCAGAACGTGAAGTGCCTGTCGCCGAAACGCGAGTCGCCCCAGGAGCCGACGTCAATCAAGTCTATGGAGGGCTGCTCCCCGACGTCGACACAGAACTCACGGCACCAGCACACGACTTGCTCACGGTCCTTCCCGCTCGTGATGCGACCCCGGCCCTCTGGGCGCGGCTGCGGTGGGGTGAGCGGGCCGAGGCGGTAGAGGTGCGTCCGCCAGAAAGGTACCGGCGCTGCGCCCGTGTGCCGCTGCCATGACTCGGCGAAAGCGCCGGCAGTGTCGTGGTCCGCGATGACGTTGGAGGGCGAGTGGCCGAGGCCGGCCAGGTGAGCAGCGAGGGCGTCGGTCTGCTCGACAGAGAGGGGGGTGAGGCCCAGACGGCCGCGCGGAGTGAGATAGAAGATCGCGCGGACTTCGCCTCCTGACTCCAATCGGCCGAAGACGGGGGCTTCGGCGTCGTGTCCGGCCGCCCCGCGTATCCGCATTTTCTCAATGTCCGTCAGCGGCGTGTTGTGTAGGGCGGGGCGCGAGCGCAAGAAGTCGCCGGCTCGGACGAGGAAATCGTCGACGTCTTGAGTGAGGTGCCAGTCATCCGGAAGCATGCCCCATGATCCCGGATGTCCTCGACTCTGGGGAGCACTTGCTCAACGTCTTTCAGCCACGTGACGTAACTGCTCCCGATCAGTCGCAGGCTCTTGTCGGCAAAGGATCCTTTGCCGACATGACTGCGGGCGTACCAAGGTGCCGGCGGTTTCATCCGGGTGTCCTTCCTCGGCCGTCGCCTCAAGCGGTGGCAGCGTTGACACAACAGGACGCAAGTTAAGACCCGCTGCCTTGGCGAGCAGGCGGCCTCCCGGGGAAGATGATGCTGAATGGCGGCGCTGTACCCGCTGCGGGGACAACGTGGTGCTGCTGGCGGCACTGGCCGCAGCGACGCTCGTACCGTTCCTGTCCCGCACGTCCTCGTACTACCAGTCACCGATACCGACGCAGTACTCACCACCGGTCCCGACCCGCTTCCGGCACATCCCGCTGCTGTCGTTCCTGCGCAGAGTCCTGAGCCGCCCGAACCTGCTCCTGGAGCTGCTGCTGATCCGCGTCACGTACACGGCGTACCAGAGGGTCCGCCTCGCGGCGACGGGCGGCAGCAGCCCGGAGGGCCGGGCGAGGGCGGAGACACACGGCCAGGAGATCCTGGACCTGGAGCGGTGGCTGCGCCTCGACATCGAGCACTGGGCGAATCACGCGGTCGTGAAGGTGGACTGGCTGCGGAACGTCGGGTGTCGCTGTGGTGCGGGGTCGTCATCACGGTCGTGGCGCCGAAGTGGCGGATGAAGGGGTTGGGGTTGCTGCATCGCTTCTTCACGGTGACCGCGTTTGTTGTCACCGGAATCACCGGGGTGCTGGACGCGGTCGGGGGCGCGGTGGTCGTCGGGGAGGGGTTCGGGCTGACGTATGCGCTGCAGGGGCCTCGGGCGCGGGTGGTGACGGCCGCGGCGGGCAGCAGCGAGAGGGTCATGCGGCGAGAAGGAACGGGCGCCGAGCTGATCACTCCCGCACGGCCAGGCGCTTCTGCAGACGGGCGTGGCGGAACTGGTAGACGGGGCCGGTGGCACGCAGGAGGTTGCGGCGGCGGGCGTCCTCGAGGAAGGCCATCAGGCGGACAGGGGTGCCTTCCTCTGCCGAGAGCTGTACGGCGGTGAGGGCGGTGGCGACGGCGAGGTTGCAGACCGGTCCCGTCATGACGCCGACCACCAGGGCCGCCGAGACTCCGCTCACCACGCCGCCCCCGAGCCCGAACCACCAGGCCACGAGAGGGGCGGTGAACAGTGCCGCCGCGAGTCCGGTGAGCAGCCCGAGGACCAGGCGCAGTCCGATGTGGTGCCGCCACGCCTCGCGCGGACCGATCGAGCGGGTGTCCGCCACGGGAGGGTGGTTGTAGAACTCCCGTACCTCGTCGTACCAGGAGCCCGCCCCGGCGGACAGGAACGGCGTGCCGGCCACGATCCGGTACCCGCGGCCCGTCACCAGCACCCCGGTGAACCCCAGCGGCAGTGTGGTGAGGTAGTCGCGCCCGGGGTGGCGAACCGGCTGTCGTCGAGCAGTTCGTCGACCGGGCCGGCGTCGGTGTACACCTCGCGCAGCAGCGTGACGGCCAGCGGACTGGCCAGCGCCCGGGCCACCGCGCTGTCGGGGTCGTGCAGAAGACGCTCGGTGAGCGCCCGCCACGCGAGCGGAGCCTGCTCGGGAAGATCGTCGAGCAGGTAGGCGGCGGCGTCGGACGGGGCGACCGGCAGGATCTCCAGGGCCACGGCACCGGCCAAGCCAGCCCACTTGGCGGTCAGCACCGCCTCCTTGGCCCGGGAGATCAGGACCAGCCGGAACGGCGCCTGCTCCAGCGCGCTCACCATGGCATTCCGCAGCTTGCCGCCGACCTCGTCCAGCCCGTCCAGGAGCAGCGCGACACGGCCCGACTCAAGCAGCCGCCGGGCACGCTCGAGCCCGCCCCGGCCCCGGAACAGGGTGTACCCGCGGGAGAGCCGGCCCGCCGCCCACTCCGTCGGGCTCTCCCGGGCCGGATCCCAGCCGTCCAAGGTCAGCAGTACCGGAACCGGAACGCGCGCCCGGTCCTGCGGGGCGGCATCAGCCCGGCACCGCAGCCCATCCAGGAGCAACAGCACCGCGGCAGCCGTCTTGTCCGCCGCTGGAGGTACATCCGGCCCGAGGCCAGCCCGCCGTACACCGCGTACAACTCGGCGAGGCCGCCGCCCCGGCGCAGTTGCTCGCGGGTGACCGTCGCCAGACCGGGCAGCGGGGCGAACCGGGCCCGCCTCCCTTCGGCGGTCGCACCGGCGACCTGGGCCGTGACCTTTCGGCTGGTCACCCGCCAGCGCACCGGCAGCGGAGCGGGTACCAACAGCCGCCGCAGCGCCGCCTCCTCCTCCCACTGGGCGCCCACCGCCCTGGCCAGCTCGTCGGCCGAGGCGTCGAGCGGTGAGGCGGGCACGGCGTAGTGGTTCATGTTCAGGGTGCTGTTCGCACCGGTCTGGAAGGCGACCGGCCCGTGGAAGGTGTTGCCCGAGACGGCCCCCCCGGTGACACCGCCGCCGAACTCCTCCTTAAAGGCCCGCAGTTCGGCCACGAACCGCTCCCGATCGGCCTCTTCCAGGCTCTCCAGCAGGGACGAGAACTCGCCCTGCCACAACCGCGCGTGCACATCGCGCACCCGTTCCCGCTCAGCCTCGCCCGCGGCGTCCAGAACGGTGGCGGTACGGTCCAGTCGGTCAAGTGCCTCGTCCTCGCGCCCCGGATCACCCCGGCCGACCAGTCGGGCGCACCGCGTCCGGAACCATGCCCAGAGATCCGAACCGGCGGCGTCCACCACCGCTGTGCCTCCGGCCGCCGCCGCCATGCGGGTGGAGCGGCGCTTGCTGGGAGGCCGGCAGCCGGTTGAGGCCGACCTTCTTCAGGATGCGCCAGACGCCGGACGAGCTGACCTTGACGTCGTGGTACCGCTGCAAGTACATCGCGATCTTGGCCGGCCCGAAGTGGTACTGCTGCCGCAACCACAAGATCTTCTCCACGACCTCTGCCTTGGTGGCATGCGGCGTGTGGTGCGGTGCGCTCGAGCGGTCCTTCAGCCCCTCAAGCCCCTCGGCTTCCTAGCGTCGCAGCCAGATGTAGTAGCACTGGCGGCTGATGCCGTAGTAGCGGCAGGTGGCGGCAACACTGCCGCTCACCTCCTCCACATGGCGCAGCACCGCCAGCCGGTGCTTGGCACGCCTTGAAAGCTCGCGTTCGGTCATGCAGGTCTCCTAGATATGAGAGACCCACCTGTCAATAACGTCCGTCAGTTTTAGACCTAGGGCGCAAGGACCACCTGGAACTGCGGGGAGTCACTGCGCGGCCCGGCCGTTATCACCAGTGTCCTTGTCGACGACGAGGAACTCGCCCGTTATGGACTGCCGACTGTCACCCGATCGGTGACCAATCTTTGGCCCTCGGCGAGTAGCTTTCCATTGCGCGCATTCTCGGGCGTGCTCTTAGTAGACTCCTGAGAGTTACTGGTGCGGCGCCGATGATTGGGCACGAATTGACCGTCGAGGCTGGTGCGAAAACCGGACAGGTAGTTCTGCAGAAATCGCGGCGGAGCATTCTAGTTCGACGTGTCATCTTGTCGTATCGACGCGCCAGACTGGCACTCTTCTGCTACCTGGCATGCAAGGTCCTAGGTGTCTCATGGATTGCGCTGCAATCAAGCGAGAGTGACAAGTCTCTTGTCACATTGCTGGGCTACGTGTGGGATGCGAAGTGGTACCTGGGAATTGCGCAGCATGGCTACGGGCAGGCAGATCTGATTCCCGGCTACGGCGGTGGCCCGGCCGGCAGATGGCAGGACCTCGCGTTCTTTCCGTTGTATCCGGGTGTCGTGCGAGCGGTCAGCGAACTGCTACCGATGACGATCGTCGGTACCGCACTGCTGATCACATGCGTGTCCTCCTGTGTCGCAGCATGGGGGATCCATGCTCTCGGAACAGTCCTGCACGGCAGGCGCGTTGGGCTACTGCTCGTCATCCTGTGGGGTCTGCTGCCGCAGGCTTTCATCCAGTCCATGGCCTACCCGGAGGCAATGTTCACCGCCCTGTGCGCCTGGTCGCTGTATGCCCTGGTGACGCAGCGTCTGATCACGGCGTCCCTCCTTGCCGTGGCTGCGGGCCTGACCCGCCCGTTGGGCGTCGCAGTAGTAGCTGCTGTCGTCATTACGGCGGTGCTCGCTTCTTCGCGCGGGCGTCGAACGCTCTCCGCGATCGTCATCGCGCCACTGGGGTTGCTCGGCTATTTCGTGTGGGCCGGAGTGTGTACCGGGCGACCGCTGGGCTACTTCGATGTGCAGCGCGACTGGAACACGCGCGTCGACTTCGGCCAGTCTGTGATCGCGTCCACAAGCAGGGTGGCCGCTGGCAACGTGAGCGCGGTGGAGCAAGCCTCCGTGCTCATCGTGATCACAGGCCTCGTACTCCTGTGGGCCCTCCTGAGCTCGCGTCCGCCGACGGCCGTAATCGTCTTCAGCTTGGTCCTGGTAGCCGTAGCTGTAGGCGTGAGCGGCTACATTCAAATCAAGCCCCGCTTTCTGCTGCCCGGATTCACTCTACTGCTGCCCGCGGCCACCTCTCTGGCCAAGGCTAAACCGATCACACTGGCTATGACGTTCGCGGTACTGGCGTTTATTTCTTTCAAGTACGGGGCCTACTTCGTCATCCCGGAATATACGCCGTAGCGCAATTTCGAGAACGGCACCGGAGCGTGGCCTGGGACGGAACGTGCAGATGCGCGCGCTACAGCGGAACGCAACGAGGAGGTGCCTCCGCCTGGCCGCGACGTTGAGCGGTCGGTTACCGGAGACGGCGACCTGGTCGCGCTTCTCCGGGATCGTGCAGCGGATTACCCGCTCGCGCAGGTAGGCGCGATTCGCGCGGGAACCGTACGCCGTGTCGGCACGAACCCACATCGAGATCCACTTCTGAGACGCACCCTAAAGCGTGTTGCAGAAGGCTTTGGTCTGGGCATTTCCCTTGTATGCGTGGGGTGTTGAGGGCTGAGCCGTTGTGGGTGGAGACGTTCACCGGGCTGCGGATGAGGCAGTTCGAGGAGCTGTTGCGGGTGGTGCGGGAGCGGGGCGGAAACGGTCCCGGTGGCGGGCGGCCGTGGTGCCTGCCGCTGGCGGACCGGGTGCTGCTGGTGGCCGTCTACTACCGCACCAACCTCACGATGCGGCAGCTCGCGCCGCTGTTCGGGGTCTCGCCCGCGACGGTGTGCCGGGTCATCCAGCGGCTGCGGCCTCTGCTGGCCATCGAACCGGTGTCCCGGCCCGCCGACGGCGTGGAACGGCTGTGGATCGTGGACGGCACCCTGATCCCGGTCCGCGACCGTAAGGTCGGAGCCTCCTCGCGCAACTACCGCTTCTCAGCAAACGTGCAGGTCATCATTGACGCTGACACGAAACTCGTGGTCGCCGCGGCCCGGCCGGCCCCGGGCAACAAGGCCGACGCCCAGGTCTGGCGGAACTCCGGCCTCGCCCAGCACTGCGAAGGAGTCACCGTGCTGGGCGACGGCGCCTACATCAACACCGGACTCGTCGTCCCGCACCGCAAACGCCCCGGCCGGGACCTATTGGCCGGCGAGGAAGAAGACAACGCAGAGCACCACAGGGTCCGTGCCCGTGTCGAGCACGCCTTCGCCCGCATGAAGCACTACAAGATCCTCCGAGACTGCCGGCAGCGAAGCAGCGGTCTACACCACGCAGTCCAGGCGGTGGTTCACATGCACAACCTCGCTCTCGCCACGTGATCAGAGAAGCACCAACCGCGCTCCGACCTGCAAAATCGCAGCCTTCTGCAACACGCTTTAGACCGTGTCCTACATGGTGAGGTTGCGGAAGCGTTTGTAGCAGCAGATGGCGGCGGCCAGCCCGAGAAAGGTCAGGTAGTTGCCCGGATGTCGTTCGTAGCGGTGATTGAGTCTGCGGTAGCCGGTTAGCCAGGACATGGTGCGTTCGATGACCCAGCGGCGCCGGCCGAGTCGTTCGCTGGACTCGATGCCCTTGCGGGCGATGCGGACACCGATGTGTTTGCCCCATAGCCATTTTCGCAGGTGGGGGACGTCGTACGCCTTGTCCGCGTGGAGGCGTTGGGGCTTGGATTCGGCTGCGTGGGATTCGTGTCCCATGTGGAAATGGGACAGCATCGGCTTCAGCGCCTGGCTGTCGTGGGTGTTGGCCGCGGAGAGTCCGACGCGTAGGGGCAGCCCGGCCGCGTCGGACAGGACATGCATTTTGGAACCGGGCTTACCTCGGTCCACGGGGCTCGGACCTGCAAGTTCGCCCCTTTTTTAGCGCGGACGTGGGCAGAGTCGAGGACCGCGCGGGAGAGGTCTATCAGGTCCCGTTCGTCCAGGAGTTGGAGAACCCTCTGATGCAGTCGGCCCCAGACCCCCGCACGCGACCAGATGACAAACCGCCGATGCACGGTCGACTTCGATGCCCCGAAACACGGGGGCAAGGCCCGCCAGGCACAACCGCTGACCAGTACGTAGATGATCGCGGCGAAGACCGCCTCATCATCGATGTTCGCGACCCCGCCGCCTTGCGGCCGCACTCGAGCCGGCGGCAACAACGGCCTCGCAATCTCCCACAGGCCCGTACTAGGGCCTGTATCGAAAGC
>NZ_JAGGOI010000032.1 GCF_018614585.1 Streptomyces sp. ISL-1
CGGACCCCCGCACCCCGGACCCCGCGCCGCGGACGACCGCACCGTACGGCGCCGGGCAACCCGTGGACCCGCACCGCGGACCCCCGCGCCCCGCACCGCGGACCCCCACAGCGACCAGCGACCAGCGACCAACACGTGCGCTCCCCGCCCCCGCCGTGCACCATGGCCCCATGCTGCTCGCCCGGCTCGTCGACGTGTCCCGAGAGGTCGCCGCCACCTCCGCGCGGTCGCGGAAGATCGCCGCGCTCGCCGGGTTGTTCGCCGACGCGCAGCCCGACGACGTCGCCCTCGTCATCTCGTACCTCGCCGGACGCGTCCCGCAGGGCCGCATCGGCGTCGGCTGGAGCGTGCTCAAGGAAGCCGTACCGCCCGCCGCCGTCCCGAGCCTGAGCGTCGCCGACGCGGACGCCGCGTTCACCCGTCTCGCCGAGATCACCGGATCCGGCTCACAGGCCGAGCGTAAACGCCTCGTGCGGGAGCTCATGGCCCGCGCCACCGCCGAGGAGCAGCAGTTCGTGATGCGGCTGCTGATGGGCGAGGTACGACAGGGCGCGCTCGACGCGATCGCGCTGGAGGGCGTCGCCCAGGCCGCCGGCGCGCCCGCCGCGGATGTGCGGCGGGCCGTGATGCTGGACGGGTCGCTGCCCCGCGTCGCCCGCGACCTGCTCGCCGAGGGGCCCGCCGCGCTCGAGCGGTTCCAGTTGCGCGTCGGCAGCCCCGTGCTGCCGATGCTCGCCCACACCGCGAAGTCGGTCACCGAGGCGGTCGGCGCGCTCGGCACCGCCTGCGTGGTCGAGGAGAAGCTCGACGGCATCCGCGTCCAGGTGCACCGCAGCGGGCAGGACATCCGGATCTACACGCGGTCCCTCGACGACATCACCGACCGCCTCCCCGAAGTCACGGACGCTGCCCGGCAGATGACGGGCGACCGGTTCATCCTGGACGGCGAGGTGATCGCCCTGGACGCCACCGGCCGCCCCGTCCCGTTCCAGGACATCGCCTCCCGTGTCGGCTCCCGCGTCGACGTGAACGCGGCACGCGCCGTGCTTCCCCTGTCGCCCGTCTTCTTCGACGTCCTCGCCACCGACGGGGAGCCCACGCTCGACCTGCCCGGCAGCGAACGGCACACCGTCCTCGCCCGCCTCGTCCCCGAACCGATGCGCGTGCGCCGCGCGGTCGTCGAGGACCCCGCATCCAGCCAACAGGTCGCCGCCGCCGAGGAGTTCTTCTCCGAGACGCTGCGCCGCGGCCATGAGGGCGTCCTCGTCAAAGCCCTCGACGCGCCGTACGTCGCCGGCCGCCGCGGCCGCTCGTGGCTCAAGGTCAAACCCGTCCACACCCTCGACCTCGTCGTGCTGGCCGCCGAGTGGGGCCACGGCAGACGCACGGGCCTGCTCTCCAACCTCCACCTCGGCGCACGCGCCGCCGACGGTACGTACGTCATGCTCGGCAAGACCTTCAAGGGCCTCACCGACGAGATGCTGCGCTGGCAGACGCAGCGACTGCGCGAACTGGCCGTCAACGACGACGGGTTCACTGTCACGGTCCGTCCCGAACTCGTCGTGGAGATCGCCTTCGACGGCGTGCAGAGCTCCCCGCGCTACCCGGCCGGCGTCACCCTGCGCTTCGCCCGCGTGCTGCGCCACCGCCCCGACAAGCCGGCCCAGCAGGCCGACACCATCGAGCAGGTCCTGGACTCCCGCGGCTGAACCCCGCGTATGCCCCCGCGCCGCGCAGCTGAGGCGCGCCAAGTTCAGTGCGCTTCAGCGCAGGCCCATCACCTTGTCGGCGAAGGCCGTGAGGTTGCCGACCGTACGGGTGATCCGCTCGTCCAGGGCGAGCGTCTCCTCGTGGAGGCCGCCGCGCAGCTTGGGCTGCTTCCGGCCGCGGATGTACAGCGAGCAGGCGAGGTCCGTGCACAGATACGTGCCCACGGTGTTTCCCTCCCGCCCCGCCGCGCCGGCCAGCGGGGCCGCGAAGAGGGTCACCCCGGACGAGGCGTGTCCCGTGAGGCAGGCCTGGCACATGCTGGACTTGACGGCGCTGGTCCGTCCGGCCGACGGCACCCGCAGGGTGACGCCGACAGGGCCGTCCGCCCGGGGGAGGACGATATGCGCCCGCAGCGGCGCACCCGGATCGCTCCAGCCGAGAAAGTCGAGGTCCTGCCAAGGGAGTTCGGCGAAGTCCATGGGGAGCTTCAGGCGGGTCGCCTCGCCTTTCGTGCAGTTGACGAAGGATGCGCGTATCTGCTTTTCGGTCAGAGCTTCCACCGGTGGAACGTACACAGAGCGCCCCAGGACGGGCATCCCATTTATGGTGGCCGAAGCCGCCGCCGTTTCCTGAAGGGATCCTGGTCATGCCCACAGAGCCGCTGTCGCAGAAGGACATCGAGGACCGCTTGCTGGAACTCCCCGGCTGGTCCCTGGAGGGCGACCGCATCGCCCGCGCGTACCGTCTCTCCTCACATTTCGCGGCGACCGCGATGGTCGTGCACATCGCGCAGATCCAGGACGAGCTGAACCACCACTCGGATCTGACTCTCGGCTACAACACGCTCGCCCTGTCGGTGAACTCCCATGACGCGGGCGGCGCGGTCACCGAGAAGGACTTCGACCTCGCCCAGCGGGTGGAACAGATCGCGCCGGGGCACGGCGCGAGCTGACAAGCGGCCCGCGAAGGCCGCAGGCGCCGGGCCCGCGTGCCCGGCGGCTCCGGTACCCGCGCCGGCCCAGCGGGACGCCTGAAGTACGACGGTCAGGGGCCCGGATCAGTACGGCCCGGGCCCCGGCACCCTCTTGTCAGGCGTTCCAAGCGCCCGACCGGGCCGTGTGCCGCGCGAAGTCCGCGAAGTCCTTCGGCGCGCGGCCGAGTACCTGACGCACGCCGTCCGTCAGTGAGGCGTTGTGCCCGTCGAGCAGCGTCCCGAACAGTCCCGCGAGCCACTGCGCGTCCGGCGCCGGCAGTCCGTACTGCTGGAGCATCTGCGTGTACGCCTCGACGGACACCGGGACGTAGCGCATCTCGCGGCCCGTCGCCCGGCCGATCTCCGCCGCCACCTCCGCGAAGGTGAGCAGCCGCGGCCCCGTCAGCTCATGGACGGCTCCGGTGTGACCGTCCTCGGTGAGCGCGGCGACCATCACGTCCGCCAGATCGTCAGCGTCGACGAACGGCTCCGCGGTCTCGCCCGCCGGGAACGGGATCTCGCCGGTCAGCACCCCTTCGGACATGGCGCCCTCGCTGAAGTTCTGCGCGAAGAAGCTGGCCCGCACGACCGTCATGTCCAGGCCCGACTCTCGCAGCGCGCCCTCGGCCACCACCGCTTCCGGCTCACCGCGGCCGGAGAGCAGCACCAGACGCCGTACCCCGTTCCCGGCCGCCTGCCGGCCGAAGGACCGCATCGCCTCGGGGGCGCCCGGCGCCGCGAGGTCCGGGAAGTACGCGACGTAAGCCGCGTCCGCGCCGCGCAGCGCGGGTCCCCAGGTGGACTCGTCCTCCCAGTCGAAGAGGACCTCTCCCTTGCGCGATCCGGCCCGCACATCCACTCCGCGCGCGGCGAGCCGCTGCGCCACCCGGCGGCCGGTCTTGCCCGTGGCCGCCGTCACCAACACCGTTTCCTGCTTCAGGTTCTCTGCCATGCCTCAAGGTTTGCGGCTGCGGCGTGGACTCTCCATGCTCCAGAGGCTCAATCCCATATGCGTGCGTCTACGCTGTGGTTCATGGACGCTCTCGCCGGGCTACTGGACGGACCGCGGGCCAGGGGGGCCATTCTGCTGCGGATGGTGATGGAGCCTCCGTGGTCCCTGCGCATCGAGGACCAAGCCCCGCTCTCCCTGCTCTGCATGACCGCGGGCGAGGCCTGGATATTGCCCGACGCCGGTGACCCGGTGCTGCTGCGCCCCGGCGATGTCGCGATCGCCCGCGGCCCGGGTTCGTACACCACGGCGGATGAGATCACCCGCGAGCCGACGGCGCTGATCGGTCCGGGCGGCACCTGCCACACCCTGCGGGGCGAACCGCTCGCGGAGTCCATGTACTTGGGCGTACGGAGCTGGGGCAACGACCCCGCGGGCTCGGCAACCATGCTGGTCGGCACCTACCAGATGAGGGGCGAGGCCAGCGGGCGGCTGCTCGACGCGCTGCCCGAGCTGCTCCATCTGCCCGCCGGTTCGTGGAACTGCCCGCTGATGCCGGTGCTCGACGACGAGATCTCCCGTGACGAGCCCGGCCAGAGCGTGGTGCTCGACCGAATCCTGGACCTGGTGCTGATCGCCGTAGTGCGGGCCTGGTTCTCGCGCCCGGACGCCGCGGCCCCGGCCTGGTATCTGGCGATGGGCGACCCGGTGGTCGGCCGGGCGCTGCGGCTGCTGCAGGACGATCCCGCCCACTCCTGGACGGTGGCCTCGCTGGCCGCCAAGTGCGGGGTCTCCAGGGCTGGACTGGCCCGCCGCTTCAACGAGTTGGTGGGGGAACCCCCGATGGCGTACCTCACGGGCTGGCGGCTCACGCTCGCCGCGGATCTGCTGCGGGACACGGACGCGACGGTCGACGCGGTGGCCAGGAAGGTCGGCTACAGCGGTTCGTTCGCGCTGAGCGCCGCCTTCAAGCGGGTACGTGGGGTCAGCCCGCAGGAGCACCGCGGAGGCGTCGTTTTGCCGGAACCGCAACAACATTCGCCGTAACCGCACCGCCGCGCGAACCTTGGGTCCATGAGCCATCACCACGACACGACGCATATCGACTGGGACGAGCTGGGCCCGCTGCTGGAGCGCGGCGCGGAGCTCCAGACTCCGCTGTACCGCCAGGCGGCGGCCTGGCTGGGCGAGCTGCTGCCCGCGACCGGCATCAGGCGGATCCTCGACATCGGCAGCGGCCCCGGAGTGCTGACCACGCTGCTCGCCGAGGCGTTCCCGTACGCCGAAGTGGTCGCCGTGGACGCCACCGAGCCGCTCCTCGCCCGGGCACGCGCTCGCGCCGAGCGCGCCGGGTTCGGCGACCGCATCCGTACACGCCATGCCGAAATCCCGGACCAAATCGGGGAGTTGGGCGAGGCGGACCTGATCTGGGCGGGCAACTCGGTGCACCACATCGGCGACCAGCGCGCCGCGCTCGGCGGCTTCGCCCGGCTGCTGCGCCCGGGCGGGCTGATCGCGGTGGTCGAGGGCGGGCTGCCCACGCGTCACCTCCCGCGCGACATCGGCATCGGCCGGCCGGGGCTCGAAGGCCGGATCGACGCGGCCGCGGGCGAGTGGTTCACCCGGATGCGGGCGGAGCTGCCGGGCGCGAAGGACGAGGTCGAGGACTGGCGGGCACTGCTCGGCGCGGCCGGTCTCACGCCGAGCGGAACCCGTTCCTTCCTGCTCGACATCCCCGCGCCGGCGCCTGAGGTGGTGCGCGAACAACTGGTCTCCGCCTTCACCTGGCAGCGAAAGATCCTGGACGACCTGCTGCCCGCCGAGGATCTGGCGCTGCTCGACCGGCTGCTGGACCCGGAGGACCCGCAGGGACTGCGGCACCGTCCGGACGCGTATCTGCTCACCGCGCGCACGGTGCACACCGCCCGCCTGGGCTGAATCCGGGGCAGGATGACCCCATGGCGAAGAAGTCCAACAAGTCCAGGCCCACGGGGTCTACCTCACTGCTCTCCCTCTGGTCGCAGGACTCCGTGCTGTCGATCGGCTCCGTAGGCTCGGTGCTCTCCATCGGCTCCGTCGGCTCGGCGCTCTCGGTCGGCTCGGTCGGCAGCGCCCTGTCGGTCGGCTCGATCGGATCCGCCCAGTCGCTGTTCTCGGCGGGGTCATGGATGAGCACGGGGTCGATGCTGTCCGCGCAGTCGCGGTGGTCCGCGTTCTCCTGGCGCTCCTCCCACGGCTTCCTGGCCGTGGGTGCGGTCGGCGCGGGCGCGGTCGCCCTGGCCGTCGCCGGGGCGATGCTCCTGGCCAGGGAGTGACGGCTCCGACTGCCACCACGGGCAGCGGCCCGCGGCCAGGGAGCGCGCCCCGCGAGAACGACATCGCCGCCCGGCGCGAACCGGGCGGCGACAGCAGCTTCAGGCAGCGATCAGGCGCCGTAATCGAATGTCGCCGGGTCGGGGCCCAGACGCTTGCCCTCGTCCAGCGCCGCGAACGCCGCCAGATCGTCGGCATCCAGCTCGAAGCCGAACACGTCGAGGTTCTCCTTGATCCGGGACGGGGTCACGGACTTGGGGATCACGACATTGCCGATCTGCAGATGCCAGCGCAGCACCACCTGGGCGGGGGTACGGCCGTACTTCTGCGCGACTGCGACGACCGTCGGGACCTCCAGGAGGCCCTTGCCCTGGCCCAGCGGTGACCAGGCCTCGGTCTTGATGCCGTGCCTGTCGTGGAAGGCGCGCAGCTCACCCTGCTGGAGCTGCGGGTGCAGCTCGATCTGGTTCACGGCCGGGACGACCGAGGTCTCGCCGATCAGGCGCTCAAGGTGCTCCGGAAGGAAGTTGGAGACGCCGATCGCCTTGGCGCGGCCGTCCGCGCAGATCTTCTCGAAGGCTTTGTACGTGTCCACATAGGCGTCCTTGGACGGCAGGGGCCAGTGGATCAGGTAGAGGTCGACGTAGTCGAGTCCCAGCTTGTCCAGCGAGGCGTCGAAGGCGCGCAGAGCCTTGTCGTAACCCTGGTCGCTGTTCCAGAGCTTCGTGGTGATGAAGAGTTCCTCGCGGGGAAGACCGGAGGCGGCGACGGCACGGCCGGAGCCCGCTTCGTTCTCGTAGATGGCCGCGGTGTCGATGCTGCGGTAGCCGGCCTCAAGGGCCGTGGCAACCGCCTTCGCCGCCTCGTCATCCGGAACCTGCCAGACACCGTAGCCGAGCTGCGGCATGGCGACGCCGTTGTTGAGGGAGATGGAGGGGACCTTGCTCACGAGCGGTCGATCCTTAACGTCGTCGGTTGGTACTCCCAGGATCAACGATCACTCCGGCGGACGCATTCCCGACCTCGAAGTTGGCCTGATACAGCTCCGACCTTGTCGGTCCGGACCATTGACCGCGTCTCATCAAGACGCAACCCTATGGCACATAACTGAACTCCGGACACTCATGTGAATGGACATTCAGTCCTGCTCAACCATGCGTCACAGAGCAATCACTCCTGAATCACTCCTGACCCCCACATCTCAGGAAAGCAGGTACAGCTCATGCCGGACAGCAAGGAAACATCGGAGCAGACCATCAACTGGCAGACTCCCGAGTTCGAGGTCGTCGAGACCGCGCTCGAAGTCACCGCCTACGCGCTCACCGACCGGTAGACCCCGGCGCCATGCTGCTGCAGGTGCTCGGCACCGCGGCGGGCGGCGGACTGCCCCAGTGGAACTGCGCGTGTCCCGGCTGTGCCGGGGCGCGCGCACACCCGCACCGGCGCCGTCGTCATGCCTCACTCGCCCTGCGCGCGGACGAGGGCCGCTGGTATCTCGTCAACGCCACCCCCGACATCGGCGACCAGATCGAGGACAGCCACGCGCTGCGGCCCGGGCCCGGGCCGCGCGAATCGCCCGTGGCCGGAGTGATCCTCACCGACGCGGAACTCGACCACACTCTCGGCATCGCCCGGCTGCGCGAGGCCGACGGCTTCGACATCCTCGCCACCGGGCCGGTACGGGACGCCCTGCTCGGCCGGCTGCGCCTGGGCGAGGTACTCGCCCCGTACACCCGTATCGAATGGCGCGAGTTGGGCCACGAGGCGGAACCGCTCGTCAAGAGCGGCACCGTGGAAATAGATGCCGTACCCGTCTCGGCCAAACGGCCGCGGTACGCCACCGGCGCCGGACCGAACGAGCGCACCTGGGTGGTCGCGCTGCGGCTGCGCGAGACCACGACCGGCCGCAGTCTGATCTACGCGCCCGCCCTCGCCCGCTGGACCGACGAGTTTCAGGAAGCTGTCGAGGAAGCCGACTGCGTCATTCTCGACGGCACCTTCTGGGACGACTACGAGCCGGTACGGACGTCGATCTCGGCCAAGACCGCCACCGGCATGGGCCATCTGCCGATCGTCGGGCCGAACGGCACCGCACGACGGCTCTCCGGCCTGGACGCCCGCTGTCTCTATACGCATCTGAACAACACCAACCCCCTCGCCGACCCGGACGCCCCGCAGCACGCACTGCTCGGCGAATGGGGACTCGAGGTCGCCGCCGACCGAATGGTGATCGAGCTGTGAGCGCCACGATCTGGAGCCGGGAGGAGTTCACGACGCGGCTGCGCGCCGTGGCCACCGAGCGCTACCACGACCGCCACCCCTTCAACGTACGGATGCACGAAGGCGCCCTGACCCCCGCCGAGTTGCGCCGCTGGATTCTCAACCGCTTCCACTACCAGCGCCACATCCCCGTCAAGGACGCCCTGATCCTCGCCAAGTTCGACGACTCCGAACTGCGCCGCACCTGGCTGCGCAGGATCCAGGACCACGACGGGGAGAAGGACGGCGACGGCGGCATCGAGCGCTGGCTGCGGCTCGGCGAGGCCGCTGGGATCGATCGCGCGCGGCTCGAATCGGGGGAGGAAGTACTGCCCGGCGTACGGCTGGCGGTCGATGGTTACGTCAACTTCTGCCGGCTCCACAGCCGGCTGGAGGCCGTCGCCGCCTCGCTCACCGAGCTGTCCGCGCCCGCCATCATGCGCCGCAGAATCGCCGCGTTCGAGGAGCACTACCGCTGGATCGACGCCGACGGGCTCAGCTACTTCCGCAACCGGATCGGGCAGGGCAGCCGGGACAGCGAGGAGGCGCTCGCGCTGGTCCTCGAGTGGGCCCACACCCGGGATCAGCAGGAGGCGGCCGTCGCGGCGCTCGCCTTCAAATGCGACGTGCTGTGGTCGCTGCTCGACGCCGTCGAGTGCGCCGGGGAGCGGCCATGACCTGGAGGCCTGTGCTCTCGCGGTCGGTGGTGTTCCGGCACGACCGGGTGCGCGGCGCCGATCTGCTCGTACTGCCGGAGCGGGTGGTCGTGCTCCAGGGCAACGCCGGGTCCATCGTGCGGCTCTGCGACGGGGTACGCGACGTGGACGCGATTGTCGCGGAGCTCGCCGAGCGGCATCCGGGTGCGCCCGTGGCCGAGGAAGTGCCGGTGTTCCTGGGGCGGTTGCGCAAGGAGGGCTGGCTGAAATGACCGAGGTCGTCACGGGAGTCTCCGGAGTCACCAGGGACAGTGGGGTCCAGCCGCCGTGGGCGCTGCTCGCCGAGCTCAGCCATGGCTGTCCCTTGCACTGCGCCTACTGCTCCAACCCCACCGAACTGGTCGGTCGGTCAGAGGAGTTGACCACCGCGCAGTGGGCCGAGGTTTTCCGGCAGGCCGCTGACCTGGGCGTCGTACAGTCTCATCTGTCCGGCGGGGAGCCGCTGTTGCGCCGCGATCTGACCGGGATCGTCGCCGCCGCCGACGGCGCGGGAATCCACACCCAGCTCGTCACCAGCGGTGTCGGGCTGCACGAGAAGCGGCTCGCGGCCCTGACGGCGGCCGGTCTGCGCAGCGTCCAGCTCTCCGTCCAGCATGCCGACCCCCGCGCCTCGGAGCTCATCGCGGGAGCCCGCTCCTTCGCCGCGAAGGAGCGCGCGGCCAGGCTCGTACGGGACGCGGAGCTGCCGCTGGGCCTCAACGTCGTACTCCATCGGGCCAATCTCGACGCCGTCGACGACCTTGTCGAACTCGGCCTTGCCTGGGGCGCGGAGCGGATCGAGCTCGCCAATACGCAGTTCTACGGCTGGGCCCTGCGCAACCGGGAGGCACTGATGCCGGACCGCGAACAGATCGCACGGGCACGCGAAGGCGTCGAGCGGTGGCGGGGACGGCTGGCCGGCCGGATGGAGCTGGTGTGGGTCGTGCCCGACTACATCGACGGCACCGCCAAACCCTGCATGGGCGGCTGGGGGGCGCTCTCGCTCACCGTCGCGCCCGACGGCACGGTCTATCCCTGCCCGGCCGCCGCCGCGCTGCCGGGACTGGACGCGCCGAACGTCAAGGACCACCGCCTGGAGTGGATCTGGCGCGAGTCGAAGACCTTCAACCTCTACCGCGGCGAGGAGTGGATGGGGGACCCGTGCCGCGGCTGCGAGCTGCGCACCAAGGACTTCGGCGGCTGCCGCTGCCAGGCGTACGCCCTCACCGGCGACGCCACCCGCACGGACCCGGCCTGCCACCTCTCGCCGGACCACGCTCTCGTACGCGACCTCGTCGACCGCCCGCGGCTCCCCGGGCCGATGGTCGCGCCCGCGTACGCCTACCGCAAGGAAGGACCATGAATCGATTAGCCACCCTGCTGCTGGCAGCCGCACTCGCCGGCAGCACACTGTCCGCCGTGCGCGCCGATCATCCGCGCCGCGCCCTGCTCCTGACCCTGCTGCGGAATCTTGCCGCCGGCATCGAGAAGCACCAGGACCCGGCCACCGGCCGCTGGTTCCAGGTCGTCGACAAGGGGTCGCACGGCGACAACTGGACCGAGACCTCCTGCTCCGCCATGTTCACCTTCGCCCTGTCCCGCTCGGTGCAGCAGGGATATCTCGACGCGCACTACGCGCAGGTTGCGCAGCGCGGATACCAGGGTGTGCTGGAAAAGATCTCGGTCGGCGGCGACGGCCGCACCAGTCTCACCGACATCTCCATCGGGACAAATGTCGGGAATTACAGCTACTACATCAACCGCGACCGGAAGACGAATGACTTCCACGGTCTCGGCGCCTTTCTCATCATGAACGAACAACTCCGGGCGAGGTAGAGGGAAATGACCGCATCACGCAGAGCCGTACTGGGCGCAGCCATCGGCGCCGCCGCGGCGGGACTGCCCCAGCTCGCGACCCCGGCGAGCGCCGCCTCCTGGCAGCTGCGCTGGTCGCCGTCCGCGAGCGGCGACAAGCTCAAGGCCTTCGAGACCATCGAGGACGACCGGGCGGACTCGCACCCGGCCGCAGCGCCGCACATCTTCGCCGAGGGAGACAACTTCCGGTTCAACATGCACACCCAGGACCGGGACACCAGCACCGACCGGCAGCGCCACGAGGTCACCGGCTGCCGCACCGGCAGCTCCTACCTCCAGTGGAAGTCCGGCCAGACCTGGCGGATCACGTACTCCATGTTCATACCGAGCACGCTGAAGGCGACGACCAGCTTCACGCACATCATGCAGATGAAGCAGCCCGGAGCGGGATCGTCGCCGATCGTCGTGCAGTCGCTGCGACGCGTCAACGGCGTGCAGACCATCGAGCTCAAGGTCATCGAGGGGGAGGTCCTCGTCGGCCGTACGAACCTGGAACCGCTGCACAACAAGTGGATCGACGTCGACTTCCAGATCAAGATCGGCAACGGCACGTCCGGCTCCGTCCGCTGGATCCTCAAGACCGGCGGCAGCACGGTGATCGACAAGTCGAAGTCGGGAGTCGACACCTTCCTCGCGGACCGGGTGCGCCCCAAGTGGGGCATCTACCGCTCCCTCGGCGACAGTTCGGGCTCCCTGCAGAACTGCCACATGCTCCTCACCAATATGCGCGGCTATCAGCTCGTCTGAGGAGGACGAGATGACCAGCTTACGGAGAACAGCCGCTACCGCCTTACTGGGCTTCCTGGTCGCCCTGGGCGTCGCCCAGCCGCCGGCCGGGGCCGAGCCGCCCGCGCCACCGCCGCTCCGGCGGCCGCCCCCCTCGCCGCCGAGTTCAATGTCCGTGACTTCGGCGCGGTGGGCAACGGCTCCACCAACGACACCTCCGCCATCAACAAGGCCATCACCGCGGCCAACACGGCCGGCGGCGGGATCGTCCGCTTCCCGTCGGGGACGTACGAGTCCAAGAACACCATCAGGATGAAGAGCGATGTCACCCTGCAACTGGACGCCGGGTCGACGATCAGCGGCAACGGCGCGGACACCTATGATCCGCCCGAGCCGAACCCGTGGGACGACTACCAGGACTACGGCCACAGTCACTTCCACAACGCCGTGATCTACGGAGACAACCTCACCAACATCGGTTTCACCGGCTCCGGAGTCATCGACGGCGACGGCGCGCTGATCATCGGCAACCCGAAGCCGGGCGAGGCCGACAAGATCATCTCGTTGACCCGCTGCAAGAACCTCACCCTCAGCGGCATCACCCTGCGCGAGGGCGGCCACTTCGCGGCGCTCATCAACGACTGCGACAACGTCGTCTCCGACCGGCTCGTCATCGACACGGCGATGGACCGCGACGGCTGGAACATCATCTCGACCACCAACGTCAGGATCAGAGGCGCCCATCTGGAGGCCAACGACGACGCGCTCGCCTTCAAGAGCGACTACGCGCTCGGCGCGAAGCTCAACAACGGGCATGTCACCGTCACCGACTCCTATCTCTCGGCCGGCTGCTGCAACGCCCTGATGTTCGGCTCCGAGACCTGCGGCGACTTCACCGACTACCGCTTCGAGGGGATCACCATCAAGGGCTCCGGCAAATCCGGCCTCGGTCTGGTCTCCATGGATGGCGCCAAGATCTCCGACGTCCATTACAAGGACATCACCATGACCGATGTCCGCTCGCCGATCATGCAGAAGGTCGGTACGAGAAAACGCTGCGGGAACAACCCCGGCGTCGGCTCCATCAGCAACGTCACGTACACCGACATCAAGGCCACCGGCACCACCCCGTCCTTCTCGCCGACCCTGTGGGGCGAGTCGGGCAGCGGCCGCATCCACGACATCGGCTTCACGAACGTCGACATCACCGTGCCGGGCGGAAACGGCACCATGTCCACCAACCCGCCGGGCAACGACCCCAAGGACTACAACCCCAAGGCGATCGGCACCCGGCCCGCCTGTGGCTGGTACATCCGAAATGCCGACAACGTCCGCTTCACCGACAGCGAGGTGCGGTTCGCGGCCAACGACGGACGGCCCGCCGTCATCGCCAACAACAGCGCCGGCATCCACTTCGACCGCTTCACGGCCCAGCGTGGCAGCAACAGCCCGTCGGACCTGCTCTTCCAGAGGTGAACGGATACTGCGTCGTGGGCAGCGCCAACACCGGCGGCGGCGCGCTGCGCGTGAGCCAGACCGGCTCCAGCCAGAACTGCGACGGCGGCGGCCCCTCGCCCACCCGGTACGAGGCGGAGAAAGCCGCCTACTCCGTGGGCTCCACCGTCGACTCCGACCACACCGGCACGGGCTTCGTCAACACAGCCAACGCGGTCGGGGCGTATGTGGAGTGGACGGTGAACGCCACCACAGCGGGCACAGCCGACCTCGTACTCGCCTACGCCAACGGCACCCCCACCGCCCGCCCCATGGACATCGCCGCCAACGGCGTCACCGTCGCCGCCGACTCCCCCTTCGCCGGCACCGGCGCCTGGACCAGCTGGCGAACCGTCACCCTGCCCGTCGCACTCAAGGCGGGCGCCAACACCGTCCGGGCCACCGCCACCACGGCGGGCGGCGCACCCAATCTCGACTATCTGGACGGCCCGGCATGACCAGTCGCCTCTGGGCGCGTCTGCTCTCGTGCCGGGGTACGCGCCGAGGGCCTTCGGGTCGGCGCGTACCCCGGCCGCCATGCCCTCGGCGAGCACCCTGCCCGGAAACATGCTCAGTGCCTGTTTCCGAACACTGCCCTTGGGAGGCCAGTTGGCCAGACGTGGAAGGGTGACCGTCGTCCGCGTGGGCGGCACTATCCAGTTCGGATTCGGTTGACGTCGAGGTTACTCAGTCAAGGACCGCGAGGTGGTCGGCGGCGCCGCCGTGCCACTCGATCATGAAGAGGGTGGCGTCGTCGCTGGTGCGCCCGCCCCGTTCCTTCTTCAGTGTGTGGGAGAGCCGGCGCAGATCCGCCCGCATTCCGTCTGACGGCTCCTGCCCCAGGCGGTTGACGCACTGGATGAGGCGTTCCTCACCGAAGGTCTCCCCGCCGTCGACGCGCTCCTCGATGATGCCGTCGGTGTAGCACAGGACCCGGTCGCCCTGCCGGAGCGTGTGCTCTCTGATGCGGGGCACCTCACCTCCGAAGCCGACGGGCAGCGTCGTAGCACTCTCCAGCTGCCGCACGACCTGGCCGTCGCGGATCAGCAGCGGCGCGGGGTGGCCCGCGTTGACCAGCTCCAGCTCACCGGTTGTGATGTTCAGGTGCATCAGCTGCGCGGTGACGAAGTGGTCGTTGCCGAACTGCCGGGAGATGGCCTGGTCCATGAACGCGTACTTCTCGGCCAGGCTGACGAACACACGCCGGGCATGGCGGTAGGCGCCGATGGCGATGGTCGCCATCGCGGCGGCGTCCAGGTCGTGGCCCATCGCGTCGATCACGGCCATGTGCAGGATGTTGTCGTTGAGGGCGTAGTCGAAGCTGTCACCGGCGACGCGGTAGGCGGGCTCCAGGATGCCTGCCACCTGAACCTGGGGCACGGTCATCGTCAGCGGCGGCAGCAGCCCCCACTGGATCTCCGCGGACACGCTCATCGGCTCCCGACGCCGGGCCAGGAAGAACTGGTCGGTGTAGGCGTTCTTGGTGACCAGCATGTCGGCGACCAGGCCGGCGAGCCGGCGCAGCAGGCGCCGGTCATCGTCGCCGACGACATCCAGCGTCAGGGCCATGACGCCCACCTGATCGCTTCCGTCCAGCAGGGGCAGATACATCCGCACGCCGCCGGCCTGCGGTACCTCGACGACGTCCACACGCAGGAAGGCCCGGCCGGCGGGGGAGTCGGCCATCGGCTCGGGCTGGCCCACGTGCAGCTTCCTGCCCGGAAGAGGCACCAGCAGCTCCTGCGCATAGTCCTGGAGCAGGATGGACACCTCGCGGCCGCCGATCCTGGCCACCTCCTCCGCGACCAGAGGGGCGATCAGCTGCGGCGGCAACAGCCGCGCCCGATCCAGCAGCAGACCGAGCAACCGCTCACCGAAACCCTCCGACCGATCCACGCTCTCCTCGCCCATGCCCCGCCTCGCCACCTCCTCCCTGCCACCCATACCGGTCACCGCCTCCGCACAACGTGAACCTGGGAAGCCGCCGGAGCGGCTCATTACGCCATGCGCAGCATGTCGGCCCGCGCCCGCAGGACGGGAGCTCGTGTGGATGGTGCCGCCGGGACTGCCCCCGCGTCCTGCGCAGGTCGGCGGTTGGATGCGGGAAACGTGGGTGTGGCCGACGTACGCCGATCCCAGGTCAGGTACCGGGCCATCAGGGTGAGTTGCCGCTTAGGCTTGGGATGTCAGGCCGCTGCCTGCGTCAGGTAGTACGGGGTGATGTCGCGCCGTTCGGCAGGCCGGGCCTTGCGGCGGTCGAGTCGTCGCGGGGCTCCGGGCGGCCAAGTTCTTTGAGCCATCCAACGGCGACAAGCTCACAGCCATACCCAGAACCCCTGGGTCCGCCGATCTTACGAATGACCAACTCAGACCCACGCTTGGAAGGTTGGACAAGCTCAGCGGTAGAGCGCGTCCACCTCGACCGCGTACGCCGCCTCGATCGCCTTCCGCTTGAGCTTCAGGGACGGGGTGAGCAGCCCGAGCTCCTCGCTGAAGGGGTGTGCCAGTATCCGGAAGGTACGGATCGACTCGGTCTTCGACACCAGGGTGTTGGCGGCCACCACCGCGCGGCGGACCTCCATCTCCAGATCCGGGTCCCGCACCAGTTCGGCCGGCGACAGCGGCGGCTTGCCCTGCATGGCGAGCCAGTGGTCGACGGCCTCCTTGTCCACGGTGACCAGGGCCGCGATGTACGGGCGGTCATTGCCGACGGCGATGCACTGGGCGACCAGCGGATGGTTGCGCACCCGCTCCTCCAAGCCCACGGGCGAGACGCTCTTGCCGCCCGACGTCACCAGGATCTCCTTCTTGCGCCCGGTGATGGTCAGATAGCCGTCGTCGTCGAGCGCCCCGAGGTCGCCGGTGGCCAGCCAGCCGTCGTGCAGCACGGCGTCGGTGGACTTCGGGTCGCCCAGATATCCGGAGAAGATGTTTGCGCCGTGCAGCCACACCTCGCCGTCCTCCGCGATGTGCACCGTGGTGCCGGGGATGGGCTGGCCGACCGTGCCGTACCGCGTGCGCTCGGGCGGGTTCGCCGTCGCCGCCGCGGTCGACTCGGTGAGTCCGTATCCCTCGAAGACGGTGACGCCCGCACCCTCGAAGAAGAGGCCGAGCTGCCGGTTCATGCCGGAGCCGCCCGACATCGCGTGCCGGACACGGCCGCCCATGGCGTCGCGGACCTTGCCGTACACGAGCTTCTCGAAGAGCTGATGCTGCAGCCGCAGTCCGGCCGACGGGCCGGGGCCGATCCCGAAGGCCCGGTGTTCCATCGCTTCCGCGTACTTCACCGCCACCTGGACGGCCTTGTCGAAGGGGCCCGTCTTCCCCGCGGCCTCTGCCTTGCGGCGGGCGGCGTTGAAGACTTTCTCGAAGATGTACGGCACGGCCAGGATGAACGACGGCCGGAAGGCCGCCAGATCCGGCAGCAGCGCGCTCGCCTGGAGCACCGGCTGATGGCCGATCTTTACCCGGCCGCGGATGGCCGCGACCTCGACCATCCGCCCGAAGACATGCGCGAGCGGCAGAAAGAGCAGCGTGGACGCCTCGTCGCCGGGCTTGGAGTGGAAGACCGGCTCCCAGCGGTCGATAAGGGTGTCGGTCTCGAACATGAAGTTGGCGTGGGTGATCACACAGCCCTTGGGGCGGCCGGTGGTGCCGGAGGTGTAGATCACGGTGGCGACCGAGTCGGGGGTCACCGCCCGCCGGTGCCGGTGCACCACCTGGTCGTCGATGTGGCTCCCCGCCTGGACCAGTTCGTCGATGGCCCCGGCGTCCAGCTGCCAGAGCCGCTTCAGCCGCGGCAGCTGGTCGATCACCGAGCCGATGGTCATGGCGTGGTCCTCGTGCTCGACCATGCACGCGGTCACCTCGGCGTCGTGCAGCATCCAGAAGACCTGCTCCGCGGAGGAGGTGGGGTAGACCGGGATGGACTGGGCGCCTACCGTCCACAGTGCGAAGTCGAAGAGCGTCCACTCGTAGCGCGTGGGGCACATCAGCGCGACGCGGTCCCCGAAGCGCACACCGTGCGCGAGCAGTCCTTTGGCCAGGGCCAGCACTTCGTCGCGGAACTGCGCGGAACTCACGTTCTGCCAGTTGCCCTCCGCGTCCTTTCGGCCGAGCGCGACCCGGTCCGGATCGTCGGCGGCATGGTCGAAGACCGCGTCCGCAAGTCCACCGACCTGAGGCGCCGCGGCCATGGGTGGGACCGTGAACTCGCGCAATGGCTGCTCCTTGTGGCGCTCCCCGCACAGCGCCGTGACGCTACCCCACCCGGCGGACGGGCGGGAGAGCCTTCCAGAACTGTGGACGAATGGCATCACCACAGGTCAGCCGCGCATATCCGGCCACATTGGGAAGGCTCGGGCGACTTTCTGACCGTTGGGTAAGTAGGCTGCGCCGGAATCTCCACCGAATCTGTACGACGCGATCACCGTCGCTCTACGGGGACGGGGTCGTGGTCCGTACCTGATCGGGGCAGCCGGGGCGAGCGGTGATCGTGCTCAGTGGCCGACCGGTCCGTGCAGCCGGTCGCCGCTCGCGAGGATCGCGGCGGCCAGCGCGTCCGCGGCCTCCTGCGCCGCGTCCCGGCGGCGGCCGTGCAGCAGTACGAAGTCCACCGTGCCCAGCTCCGGCAGCCCGGCTCGGTCGGGAACCGGCACCAGACCCGGCGGGACCAGTGAGCGGGTGTGGGCCATCACGCCGAGACCCGCGCGGGCGGCGGCGACCAGTCCGCTGAGGCTGCCGCTCGTGCACGCGATGCGCCACGGGCGGCCGTGCCGCTCCAGGACGTCGAGGGCACGGGCCCGGGTCACGGCCGGCGGCGGGAAGAGGATCAGCGGGACCGGGCGCTCCGGATCGATGCGTACGCCGTCGGCCGCGATCCAGATCATGCGATCGCGCCACACCAGCTCGCCGTGCGATTCGCCCGCCCGGCGCTTGGCGAGCACCAGATCCAGCCGGCCCGCCGCCAACTGCTCGTGCAGCGTGCCGGACAGCTCGACGGTGAGCTCCAGGTCGACTTCGGGGTGATCGCGCCGGAACGACTCCAGGATCTCCGGGAGCCGGGTCAGTACGAAGTCCTCGGACGCCCCGAAACGCAGCCGCCCGCGCAGCCGCGTACCCGTGAAGAACGCGGCCGCGCGTTCGTTCGCCCGCAGGATCGTGCGGGCGAAGCCGAGCATCGCCTCGCCGTCCTCGGTGAGCTCCACGCTGTGCGTGTCCCGGGTGAACAGCTGCCGCCCGGTCGCGTCCTCCAGCCGGCGCACATGCTGGCTCACCGTCGACTGCCGCAGCCCGAGCCGGCGGGCGGCCTGGGTGAAGCTCAGGGTCTGGGCGACCGCGAGGAAGGTACGGAGCTGAGCCGGGTCGTACATCCTTCGAGGTTAGCCCGCCATCGCGAATCGTGATGACAGTCAGAGTGGTATGTGGGATTCCCGATCGCGCCGATCCACGGGAGCATAGGAGGGCACGATCTGAACCGAGAGCAAGTGGAGCACATGAGCCGCCGCACGCCGCAGTTCCCGTCCTGGCTGCCGATCGATCCGTACATCCTGGCGATACTCGGGTCCGTGGGCCTCGCGGCTCTGCTCCCGGCGTCGGGCGCGGCGGCCGATGTGGCGGGCGGGGCGTCGACCGGCGCGGTGGCGCTGCTGTTCTTCCTGTACGGGGCTCGGCTGTCGACGCGCGAGGCGCTCGACGGGCTCAGGCACTGGCGGCTCCATCTGACGGTGCTGGCCGCGACGTTCCTGCTCTTTCCGCTACTGGGACTGGCGGCGCGCGGCCTCGAGCCGCTGGTGCTCACCCCACAGCTCTACAGCGGTCTGCTGTTCCTGTGCCTGGTCCCGTCGACGATCCAGTCGTCGATCGCCTTCACCTCGATGGCCCGCGGCAACGTCCCGGCGGCGATCTGCGCGGGCTCCTTCTCCAGCCTCGCCGGCATCCTCGTGACACCGCTGCTCGCGGCCCTGCTGCTGGGTGGCGGTGCGAGCGGCTTCTCGGCGGACTCGCTGTTGAAGATCGTGCTCCAGTTGCTGGTGCCGTTCCTGGCGGGGCAGTTGCTGAGGCGGTGGATCGGCGGCTTCCTGACCCGCCACAAGCAGGCGCTCGGGTATGTGGACCGCGGCTCGATCCTGCTGGTCGTCTACACGGCCTTCAGCGAAGGCATGGTCGCGGGCGTCTGGCACCAGGTGACGCCGCTGCGGCTGGGGGCGCTGCTGCTGGTCGAGGCGGCGCTGCTGGCGGCGATGCTGGGGCTGACGTGGTACGGCTCGAAGCGGCTCGGGTTCGGGCGGGGGGACCGGATCGCGATCCAGTTCGCGGGCTCGAAGAAGAGTCTGGCGGCCGGGCTGCCGATGGCGAGCGTGCTGTTCGGGGCGCAGGCGAGCCTGGCCGTGCTGCCGTTGATGCTGTTTCACCAGATGCAGCTGATGGTGTGCGCGGTGATCGCGAAGCGGCGGGCGCGGGACGCGGAGACGGTGTCCTTCCCCTCCTCTTCCTTCCCCGTTGCATCGACTGCCCGGGTCCGCCGCGTGGTGGGCGAGGCCCCCAAGGCCGAGGAGTACGCAGGCGCTGACGCCTCCGTGCCCCGGTGAACGCCGCCGCACGCGAACCCGGGCAACCCGCACCCGTGGTCTGACAAGATCACCCGGTGACGAAGTACGCCATACGCCCCTTCCATGCCCGCCCCTGCACTCTGGTCGTCTGCCGCGGATGCTGCTGCGGCGACGGCCGCAAGAACCCCGGCACCGACCACGAAGGGCAGTTGGCCAGGCTGCGCGCCGCCGCCGCGGGCTCCGAAGGTCGGCTCGCCGTCCGCACCAGTGACTGCCTCGGGCCCTGCGGGCAGGCCAATGTGATCGTGGTCCAGCCCTCCAGCGAGGGCCGGCGCCGGGGGGCTCGCGCGGCCTGGGTCGGCTGGGCGCTCGACGACGACGCGACGGACGACGTCCTGGCGTGGGCCGTCGCCGGCGGCCCCGGGCTCGCCGAACCCCCGGCCACCCTCGCGCTCCAGCTGATCCCGCCGCCGTCCGACGCGCGCCGTCGTGCCCGCTGATCCACCGTCAGCCCGCCCTGCCCCGCCCCGCGCCGCCTGAGTCATTCATGGATTCTTCGCCGGGACGTCGCCGCCCCGGCCCCGTCGTGCCCCGGACCCTCGCCTAACTTGCACACGTTCACCCCGACGAACGCACCGCGGAGACGTCCATGTGCAGTCCGCTTCACCAGCCCGACGGCCCACTCCCGAACGCCGCCAGCCGTCGTACGTTCCTGCGTGCCACCGGACTCACCGGCGCCGCCACCGCTGCCGCAGCCGCCACCGGGGGGCTGGCCGCGGCGCCCGCCGCGGCCCTGCCGCGGCAGAAGTCCGCTGACAACGTTGCCAGTTGGCGTCCCGACCCCGAGAGTCCCAGATTCACGCTCGTCGTCATGCCGGACACCCAGTACCTCTTCGACGGCGCAAGCATCAGTTCCGCGCCCGTCGAGGCATCCCTGCGCTACATAATCGACCACGGACGCGACGAGAACATCGTCTTCCTGTCCCATCTGGGCGATCTCACCGAGAACGGGCAGCCGCGCGAATTCGGACCGCTGAGCGAGGCCTTCGGGCTCCTGGACCGCCGACGCGTCGGCTACAGCGTCGTCGCCGGCAACCACGACATCAAGTCGTCGACCGACGACCAGCGCGGCCGCACCCCCTACCTGGACGCCTTCGGCCCACAGCGGATGCGCCGGCTGCCCACTTTCGGCGGGGCCACGCCCGACGGCTACAACACGTACCACCGCTTCCGCGCCGCCGGGCGCGAGTGGCTGATCCTCGCCCTCGACTGGCGGCCGTCGGCGGCTTCTCTGGCCTGGGCCAGGGACGTCATCGCCAAGCACCCGAAGACGCCGGTCGTACTGACCACGCACGAGCTCGTGTACGCGGACCAGTACGGCGACGAGGCCGAACTCTCCCCGCACGGCAAGCACCTGTGGGACGAGCTGATGGCCGACCACGACCAGATCTTCCTGACCCTCAACGGCCACTACTGGCCCGCCGCCCGCACCACCCGCACGAACACCGCCGGTCACGACGTGCATCTGCACATCACCAACTACCAGAACCGCTACTACGGCGGCAGCGCGATGATCCGCCTCTACCGCTTCGACCTCGCCAGGAACACCATCGACGTGGAAACGATCTCCCCGTGGATCCTCGGCCGCGCGGGCGACGGCCTCAATGAACTGGAGCGCCGCGAGATCGAAATGACGGGCCCGCAGGACAGCTTCTCCGTCCCCATCGACTTCGAGAAGCGCTTCGCCGGCTTCGCACCCGTCCCCGCCCGGGGACCCCGCCCCGCCGCGAAGATGCTCCTTCCCGGAACCGTCGCGTACTGGCGCTTCGACGGCACACACCAGGACGGCTCCCCGGCCGACGCCGCGCTGCGCGTCCCCGATCTGTCGGGCCACCGCAACGACCTCACGCGGGAAACGGTCCCGGGCGCCCCGGCCGACGCCCTGCGCTGGTCGAAAAGCCACCACTTCGACCAGCCGGGCCACGGCAGCCTCTACTTCGACGGCGGCAAGCCCCCGTTGCGCGGCGCGTATCTGCGTACGGAAGCCAACGCACCGCTGAACTCCCACACGTTCCGCTCCGGATACACCATCGAGGCGTTCATCAAGCTCCCCGCCGACTGGGACGCCGGCCGCCACGCCTGGGGCTCGATCCTCAGCCGCCGCGGCACACTCGGCGCCGCCGGTAAGACCGAAGGCGATCCGGAAGAGCCCGTCGCCACCCTCTCCCTGTCCGACGGACCCGGCCCGCAGTGGGCGGCAGCGCCGCTCAACCAGCCCGGAGCCGTCACCAACTGGGGCCATGAGCTGGAGCGCGAGGTCTGGTGGCATCTCGCCGTCGTCAACGACGCAAAGCACACCACGATGTACGTCGACGGCTGCCAGGTCGCCCGTAACCCCGCCACCCGTACCAGCGGCCTCGCCACCATCGGTCTGCCCTGGCTGGTGGGCGGCTACGAGTACGGCGGCACCCTGGACCAGCTGCTGCACGGCTGGCTCGGCGACGTGCGGATCGTCGAACGCGCCCTGCCCGTACGCGACTTCATGAACGCCTGACCCGCGCAGAGCCACCGAAGGAGGAGCACTTCATGCCGAGCCAGAGACCCACTCAGCCCCTGCCGCGCTGGGCGGACCCCGACGTACCCGCCGATTCGCTCGACCCCCAGGGACTTTCGCGCCGCGGACTGCTGTGCAGCGCGGGCCTGTTCGGGGCCGCGTTCGCCGGCGGCGCCCTGCTCGCGCCGACGGCCGCCGAGGCGCACACCCTGGCCGTCGGCGACCCGAACCTCGTCTACCTCGTCGGCGACCACCATGTGCACTCGGTCTACAGCCACGACGCGAAGTACACGTTCTCCCAACTGGCCACCGCCGCCTCCCGGTACGGCCTGGACTGGATGGTCCTGACCGAGCACAGCAACTTCGGTCACGCCAGGGCCGGCGGCGCCGAGGCCGAGCACCGGGAGATCCTCAAGGCCCGCGCCGACAACCGGCGCATGCTGATCTTCCAGGGCCTGGAGTGGTACATCCCCGGCGCCGAGCACTGCACCGTCTTCTCGCCGCCCGGACGCCACGAGGTCGAACTGCTCACCCGCTTCGAGGAGGCCTACGACGGCAAACTCCTCGGCTACACCGCGGGCCGCCCGGACCACCCGGACACCCCGCGCAACGAGGCCCACGCCGTCGACGCGCTCAAATGGCTCGACCAGCAGCGCTGCCGCGGATACGTCGACGATGTCCTGGTCCTCGCCAACCACCCGCTGCGCCTGGGCATCGACTCCCCGCACGAGCTGCGCGCCTGGCGGGACGCGGCCCCCGAGATCATGATCGGCATGGAGGGCGCGCCCGGCGCCCAGGCCGGGGCCTTCCCCGGCTGGGCCGGCCCCGACAGCATCCGCGGCGAGTATGTGAACAAGCCGTCCCAGAACTCCTGGCCGGGCTACCCGGCGGCGGCGTATGTGACGTACGGCGGCTTCGACTGGGCGACCGCGACCGTCGGCGGCCTGTGGGACGCGATGCTCGCCGAGGGCCGGCTGTTCTCCATCACGTCCAACTCGGACGTGCACCGCGTCGCGTACGACACCTGGCGCAACGGCGACTGGCTGCCCGGCCAGAACTTCGACAACACCGGCCGGCTGCCCGATCCGGTGAACACGGCGGAGCCTCAGCCCGGCGGGGACTTCTGGCCCGGCCAGTTCAGCCGCACGCACGTCGGCGTCACTCGCTACGGATACCGGCAGGTGATGGCCGGCCTCAGGGCGGGCCGCGTCTGGGTCGACCACGGCCAGCTCATCGACGGCATCGAGGTACGGGTGAACAGGGAGCACGGCATCGGCCGCGGCGTGACGCTCGGCGGGCGGCTGCGCGTACGCCGGGGAGAGAAGATCGTCCTCAACGTCACCGTCACCACCGCGTCACGCCCCAACCACCACGGGGAAGTGCCGCGCCTCGCCCATCTCGACGTGATCCGGGGCGCGCTACGCGGCCCGGTCGCCGACCGCGACGAGTGGCGGGCACCGGACACCCGGGTCGTGCACACCGCCGATGTCGAGGGCCGCGCGGGCCGGTACACGCTGCGCATCGCGGTGGGCAGGGCAGAGGAGTCCTTCTATCTGCGGCTGCGCGGCAGCGACGGCAAGCGCAACGGGCCCGGATTCCTGGGCGCCACGACAGACCCGCACGGGCCGGTTCCGCACGAGCCCGGCAACGGCGACCCATGGCTGGACACTTGGTGCTACACCAACCCGGTCTTCGTCGATGTCGTGAAGTGATCTCTCACACGAACCGACCTCTGAGACGGAGAGGCCCGGCCGGCGCAGGGGGCGCTCCCCGCCGGCCGGGCCCGTATCCCGTGCAGCGGGGGCGCTTCAGACCCCGGTGCTCAGGGCGAGGCGCTCGTCGCCCGCGTACACGTTCATATTGGCGCCGCGCAGAAAGCCGACCAGGGTCAGGCCCGCCTCGGCAGCCAGGTCCACGGCGAGCGAGGTCGGCGCGGAAACCGCGGCCAGCACCGGGATTCCGGCCATCACCGCTTTCTGTGCCAGCTCGAACGACGCCCGTCCCGAGACCAGCAGAATCACCCGGGACAGCGGCAGCCGGCCGTCCTGTAGCGCCCGGCCGACCAGCTTGTCGACCGCGTTGTGCCGGCCGACGTCCTCCCGGATGTCGAGCAGCTCGCCCTCCTCGGAGAACAGCGCCGCCGCGTGCAGACCCCCGGTCCGGTCGAAGACCTGCTGTGCCGCCCGCAGCCGGTCGGGGAGGACGGCGAGCAGAGCGGGCTCGACGCGGACCGGGGGAGTGTCGGCGATCGGGAAGCGGGCGGTGGTGCGTACGGCGTCGAGGCTGGCCTTGCCGCACAGTCCGCACGAGGACGTGGTGTAGACGTTGCGCTCGAGGGTGATGTCGGGGACGGGCACACCGGGCGCGAGCTGCACGTCCACCACGTTGTAGGTGTTCGACCCGTCGTCCGTGGCGCCCGCGCAGTACACGATGTTGCGCACCTCGGCCGGGGAGCCGAGGACGCCCTCGCTGACCAGGAAGCCGGCCGCGAGGGCGAAGTCGTCGCCCGGTGTGCGCATGGTGATGGCGAGCGGCTTGCCGTTGAGGCGGATCTCGAGCGGCTCCTCGGCCACAAGGGTGTCGGGACGGGTCGACACCGCCCCGTCCCTGATGCGGATGGTGCGGCGGCGCTCGGTGACCCGTCCCATGGAGATCAATTCCGATTCTGTACGTGGTGGGAGCCGAAACGACCCTTGACGATTTCATTCTCCTGCACAGGCGGAGTCATGCCGCGGCCCCTGTCGAGGAGTCCGCGGTGGTCGTCGCCAGCAGATCGGCGAGCGCGTGCACGGCGCACAGCTTCGGTACGGGAGTCCTGGTCAGCGCGGCCAGTTCGACGACGGCCGCGAGCAGCACGTCCAGTTCGAGCGGCTTGCCCTTCTCCAGGTCCTGGAGAGTGGAGGTCTTGTGGTCGCCGACGCGCTCGGCGCCCGCTATGCGCCGTTCCACGGAGATCTTGGGGTGGCAGCCGACCGCGGCCGCGACCTCGAGCGTCTCGCGCATCATCGTCTCGACCAGCGCCTTGGTGTCCCGGTGGCGGCAGATCTGCGCCATCGTGGCCCGCGAGAGCGCGCTGATCGGGTTGAAGGAGATATTGCCGAGCAGCTTGATCCAGATGTCGTTGCGCAGATCCGGCTCGACGGGGCACTTGAGCCCGCCCGCCACCATCGCCTCGCTGAAGTCGAGACAGCGGCGCGACACGGTCAGGTCCGGCTCCCCGATGGAGAACCGAGTGCCTTCCAAGTGGCGTACGACACCTGGGGATTCGAGCTCGGTGGCGGCGTAGACGACACACCCGATGGCGCGCTCGGGCGGCAGTGTCGCGCTGACCGTGCCGCCCGGGTCGACACTCTCGATGCGGCGTCCGGTGTACGGCCCGGGCAGGCCGTGGAAGTACCACCAGGGGATGCCGTTCTGCGCGGCGATGACGGCCGTACGCTCGTGCAGCAGCGGATGCACGAGTGGGCCCGACACCGCATAGGAATTGGCTTTGAGGCCGAGGAAGACATAGTCGACGGGCCCGACCGAGGCCGGGTCGTCGGTGGCGGCCGGCCGCGCGGTGAAGTCGCCGCGCGGGCTGAGCACCCGCACGCCGTCACGGCGCATGGCCGCCAGGTGCGGGCCGCGGGCGATGAGATGGACCTCGGCGCCGGCGCGATGGAGCGCGGCCCCGACATATGCGCCGATGGCACCGGCGCCGACAACTGCGACTTTCACGGGGCTCTCCGTTCGGTTGAGCGACCGAGCGAGGGCGGGACGGTGCGGATGACACCGCGGGCTGAGTCGACAGAATATTGTCTACAGTATGCCTTCGAGGCGGTCAAGAGTCGGCGCATCCTTCGGGAAAGCTCCAAAGTCCGGTCCCCGAACCTGTGGGATCACATGCCGTCGTACCGGGTGGTAGCAGCCAAGACTGGGAAATTCCACTGTCTTATCGAGGGGGAACCGCAAATGACCGGCTCACGCATCGTCGCGCTCGGGCACTACCAGCCCGCCAAGGTGCTCACCAATGACGACCTGGCCGCCATGGTCGACACCAGCGACGAGTGGATCCGCAGCCGCGTCGGGATCGAGACCCGGCATGTGGCCGGACCCGACGAGCCGGTCGACGAGCTGGCCGCGCACGCCGCCGCGAAGGCGCTCGCCTCCGCCGGACTCGCGCCCGACGACATCGATCTCGTCCTGGTCGCCACCTCCACCGCGATCGACCGCTCGCCCAACACGGCGGCGCGCGTCGCGGCCCGGCTCGGCATGAGCTCGCCCGCCGTCATGGACCTCAATGTCGTATGCGCGGGCTTCACACACGCGCTCGCCACGGCCGACCACGCCGTGCGGGCCGGAGCCGCCGCCCGCGCCCTGGTCATCGGCGCCGACAAGATGGCCGAGGTCGCCGACTGGACCGACCGCACCACCTGTGTGCTGGTCGGCGACGGCGCGGGCGCCGCGGTCATCGAGGCGACCGGCACCGGCTCGGACGGAGAGATCGGCCCCGTCCTTTGGGGCTCGGTCCCGGAGATGGGCCACGCCGTACGGATCGAAGGCACCCCGCCCCGCTTCGCGCAGGAGGGCCAGTCCGTCTACCGCTGGGCTACCACCCAGCTGCCGCCCATCGCCCGCAAGGTCTGCGAGCGCGCGGGCGTCACCCCCGAGGAGCTCGCCGCGGTCGTCCTGCACCAGGCGAATCTGCGCATCATCGAGCCCGTCGCCCAGAAGATCGGCGCGGTGAACGCCGTGATCGCCCGCGATGTGGTGCATTCCGGCAACACCTCGGCCGCCTCGATCCCGATGGCGCTCTCCAAGCTGGTCGAGCGCGGCGAGATCGAGTCCGGCGATCCGGTGCTGCTCTTCGGCTTCGGCGGCAATCTCTCGTACGCGGGCCAGGTCGTCCGCTGCCCCTGAGGCCGGCGCCGCCGCCCCCGGGGCAGACTGAACCGCATGGCAGCCAAGCGCAGCGCGGGCCTGTTGCTGTTCCGCAGGCGGGGTACGGACACCGAGGTGCTCGTCGGTCATATGGGAGGGCCGTTCTGGCAGTCCCGCGACGAGGGGGCCTGGTCCGTGCCGAAGGGTGAGTACACCCCTGAAGAGGAGCCGATGGCCGCCGCCCGGCGGGAGTTCGTGGAGGAGCTCGGCGTCCCGCCGCCCGACGGGGAGTGGCTGTCGCTAGGTGAGGCACGGCAGAGCGGCGGCAAGATCGTCACCGTCTGGGCACTCGAAGGCGTCCTCGACACCGACCTGGTGGAACCGGGCACTTTCGTCATGGAGTGGCCGAGGGGCTCGGGCCGGATGCAGGAGTTCCCCGAGATCGACCGGGCCGAGTGGATGTCCGTGGCGGAGGCCAGGGGGAAGCTGGTGACGGGGCAGCGGGTCTTCCTCGACCGGCTGGAGGAGCTGCTCGTTTCCGGCCCGGGGTGACGTGGATCTCGGCATGGAAGCGATTGCGCTCGGTAGACTGTAGACGATAGCCAATTGTCGCTCGCCGTCGCCGGCCAGGAAGGGGACTGTGATGTTGTCCGCAGGACTGCCGCAGGGAACCGTGCCCAAGCTGGAACGCCCCGGTCCGCTGCGTGAGCGGGTCTACGAGGCGCTGCTCGAACTGATCACGACCCGCGCACTCCGCCCGGGCCAGCACCTGGTCGAGAGCGAACTCGCCGGCCATCTCGGGGTGTCCCGCCAGCCCGTTCGAGAGGCGCTGCAGCGGCTGAACACCGAGGGATGGGTCGATCTGCGCCCGGCGCAGGGTGCGTTCGTCCATGAACCGACCGAGGCGGAGGCGGACCAGCTGCTCTCGGTCCGTACGCTGCTCGAGGCCGAGGCCGCCCGGCTCGCCGCGGCGAACTCCGGCTCCGCGGGCATCGCCGCGCTCGAAGAGCTGTGCGTACAGGGCGAAGGGGCCGTCGCGGACGACGACGTCGACCTGGCGGTGGTCACCAACGCCGCCTTCCACGCCAAGGTGATGGAGCTCGCCGGGAACCTTGTCCTCGCCGAGCTGGCGGCACAGGTGGACCGCCGGGTCCGCTGGTACTACACGCCCGTCGCACGACAGCGCGGCCGCCAGTCCTGGATCGAGCACCGGGAGCTGATCGCGGCGATCTCGGCCCGCGACGAGCGGCGGGCGACGGAAGTCATGCGGGCGCACACGGAGCACACCCGCAAGACCTACCACCAGCGCGAGGAGTAGTACGGGTCGCCCGCAACGGCTGCCGTCGCGCGCCACCGTGGCGCGTATTCGCCTTCGTCGCCTTCGTACGAGATGAACCAGAACCTGGTTGCGGCGATCCGCTCGTGGCGGAACTCGGCCCCGGCACAGGGACGTTCACTTCGGAGAGCCGGCAACGGGTCGTCGCGGTGGCCGGGGGCCTCCGGGCCTGAGGGTTCGGCCTGCGAATCCGGCGGCTGGTGGCGGTGAGGCGGCCGGCGCGCCGTCGCCGATGTCGTGTCCGGCGGGGCGGGGCGCGGGTGCGTGATGTGGTTCGGATCGTTCCAGGACGGTGGCCAGTTCGCGGCGCGTGGTGACGCCGAGTTTGGCGTAGGCGTGCTGGAGGTGGTTGTTGACGGTGCGCACCGACAGGTGCAGCACGTCGGCGATGTCCTTGCTGCGGGTGCCGTTGGCGGCGAGCAGGGCGACTTCGCGTTCCCGGTCGGTCAGCGGGGCGCCGGGGGCGGCGGCGGTCAGCAGGGCCGTACGGGCGTCCTCGCAGCGGCCGGCGATGGCGGTGGCCAGGCTGGTGGCGGCGGTGGCGCGACGGGCCTGACCGGCGCGCTGCCAGGCGGCGGCGGCCGCGGCAGCGGCTTCGGCGGCCAGCAGGTCGGCGCCGGCCCGCTCGAACGCCGTGGCGACGTCGAGGAGTTGGTCGGGGGCGTCGGCGGCCAGGGCTGCGGCCAGTCGGGCCCCGGTGCCGGTCAGTACGCCGTCGCTCCGGCGGGCGAGTTCGGCCAGCCGCCCGGCCACCTTCTTGGCGCCGCCAAGACGGGCGATGTCGGTGAGCAGCAGGGCCTCGGGGCTGACCAGGCCTGCGGTGCGGGCGCACCGGGCGGCGTCGGTGAGGACCGTACGGGCCTGGGCCACGTGGCCCCGGGCGGCATGCAGCCAGGCTCGTCCCAGATACTCCTCGGCCGCGAAAACGTCCGGCCACAGGTAGTTACGGGCTTCGGCGCAGGCCAGTTCGGCCGCCTCGAGGTCGCCGAGTACCGCTGCGCATGCGGCCAGGCCGCTCAGCGCCGGGCCCAGGGGCCTGATGTGGTGGTACGCGCGGGCCAGGGCGGCGGCCTCGGCGTACCAGCGGCGGGCACTGGCCGGATGCCCGGCCAGCCACTCGGTGCGGCCAAGGCTGAAGGCCAGCCAGATCTGGGGGACGGGAGTGGAGCTGACCCGGGCGAGTTCGGCGTAGCCGCGCCGGCCCACCTCGCGGGCTTCGGCCAGCCGTCCGTGGCTGCTCAGAGCGTGGTTCACCGAGATCAGCTGGACTGCCGGGTGGGGATAGAGGGTGTGTTGGTCGACTGTGGCATGGGCGGCGTAGGCGCGTTCGGCCCAGGCCACCGCGTCGCCGGTGCGGCCGACCAGTTCCAGCCCGAGTGGCTTCATCAGGGCGCCGGTGAGCCAGGCCACCGGGTAGGGAGCGTCGTTGATGTCTTCTTCCATGTCCTCCAGCAGTTCCAGCCCGCGGACCGCCTCGCCGGAGGCGATCCGCATGGACCCCTCGCAGTACCGCAGCATCCGCAGGGCGTCAGCACTCGTGACCCGGGCGCGGGCGGCCTCGTTGACCGCCAGCGCCTCGTCGGCCTCCGCGGCCCCCCAGAACAGATTGCAGGTGCGTGCCATCGTGACGGCCAGCTCGTCCTGCTCGCTCTCGGCGCCCGCGACGGCCTTGGCCAGCACTCTCTCGGCCTGCTGCGGTTCGCCCAGCTCGAAGAGCGTCTCGCCCAGCATCAGGCGGGTGGCGGTGGTGTGGTGCTTTTCGGGCAGGGCCTGCAGCAATGCGCGGGCCTGCCCGTAGTCGTGGGCGTACCGGGCCAGCGCCGCCGCCTCGGTCAGCGCCGCCGGATCCGCCGTGCCGGTAGCCGCAAAACGCCAGGACGCGACGTGCAGCGCGTCAGTGCGACGCCTCATGCCTCGTACTTCGACCCTTGCGGCCTGCCGCAACAGCAGCGCCCGCCGGCGCGTCACCGGCAGGCCGGCCCGCAGTACCTCGCCGTACAACGGATGCGCCAGCGCGACCGAGGTGCGCCGTCCCTCCTGTCGCACACGCACCAGTCCGGCGTACTCCAGCCCGGTCACCGCCTCCGGTGAAGCGAACTGCTCCGCGTCGGTCAGGGACAGCGGCTCACACAGTGCCAGCAACTCAAGCAGTGGACGGGCCTCGGCACCGGCTGCCGCCAGCCGCGCACTGATCAGCTCCACGAGCCGGGTCGTCCCGCGCACCGGACCCGCAGCCAGTTCCCAGATCTCCCCGTCACTGACCAAAGCGCCCCGGTCCAGCGCCCCGGTGACCAACTCCCGCAGATACAGCACATTGCCACGGCAGGCCGCGTGCAACTCCCACAGCATCCCTTGCGCCACAGGCGCGCCCAGCACCGCCTGCAACAGCTCCTCGACGTCGCCACGGTCCAACTCCGCCAGTTCCACCCGCCACATCGTGTCGCCGTGGCACACCGCCTCCACCGCGTCCCCCACCGGCGCACCGGAGCAGATCGTCCCGAGAAGCCGCACCACACCCGCATCCATCAACTGCCGCAGCAGTACCGCCGAGACGGCATCCAGCAGGTGTATGTCATCAATGAGCAGTACGAGCGCACGCCCGTCCCGACCGGCCAACCGCCGTGCCACTGTGGCGAAGCCCGTCACGGGATCCGACAAGTCCGCCCCTGCAGGCACCAGATGAGCGATCGCGCCCAACGGAACCGTCCCGGCCGCCGCGCTCGCGGTCGCCCGCGCAACCCGGAACCCCATGCCCGCCGCCCGCGCCAGGCACTCCTCGGCCAGCCGCGACTTGCCCACGCCCGGCGAACCGGACACGACAAATCCTTGGCACCGTCGATCCGTCAGCCCCTTGGTGAACAACTCCAACTGTTCGCCGCGGCCAACAAACACATCCGCAAAACCGGGGACTCTCACAGCACCCCTCAAGGTCCGCGATGCTCTGCGTCGGCATGGGATGGCGCCTCAGGTGCGAGCGGCCGGGGCAGGGCGTTCATGGGGTGTCTCTCCCGGTGAGTCCGACGATGAGGGCTTCGGTGGCGGGGCGCAGCAGGGCCGCGCCGTCGGGCGTCAACTCCAGGCCCAGAACAAGGGCGATGGCGATGTCGGCGGCCTGCGCCGGGGTCACGGTCGTGGTGCCGGCCGCGGCGAAGGCTTCGGCGAGCAGGTCGTGCAGATCCTTGGTGAACTGCTGAACGGTGGGCCCGCAGAGCCGGTCGGTGGTGTCGATCAGCTCGGAGGCGTGCGGTGAGTCCTCGACGACTTTCTGGAAGAGGTCGAGCTTGGCGCCGAGGATCCCGCGGACGCGATCCTGTGCCGTGACCTCGGCGACCGCGGCCTCTCTGGCCTGGGCCAACGCCTGGCCGTGCAGGCGCTCGGCAAGCCGCAGGAACGCGTCGTCCTTGTTGCGTACGTACTGGTAGACGGCGGCACGGGACATGCCGGCCGCCCGTGCGATGTCTTCCATGGTGGTGCGGCGCACGCCGTGCTTGGTGAACGTCACGTACGCCGCGTCGAGCACCTGGTCGAGTCGGGAGTTCATGGCTCCATTGTGGTGAGCTGGAAAACGGCGGGGGCATCGAACTCGAACGCGCAACCCGGCGTCCAATGCGGCGCCCCCGCGATCGTCATGCTGACACTTTATGCACGAAACGTCAGGTTGTGCAACAAGGCTGCTTGCCTTGTGCACGGCGGGCCGGGCGCCGGAACCGCTCAGTCGGCCCTTCGCCCTCGCCGGAAACCCTCTGCGGCAGCAAACTGACACTCAAGAGCAGGTGGCACTCGAGGCTGATGGGCGCCGCGTGCCGGAACCGGAAATGAGCAGTTTTTACTCATCCCGTTGCGCTCTTGATCCAGCAGGGTTGCCTCGACTGCGGCAAGCGGGCTGTGCGGCAGCGACAAGCGGCAGGTACCCGACTTCTCCTCTTCCAAGGACTTTCGCAAATGGATGTAACAGTCAATGGATCCGCGCGTCAGGTCGGGAGTGAACCGGACGCCACCGCGGTCCAGTTCCTGCGTGAGACGTTGGGCCTGACGGGCACGAAACTGGTCTGCGGGGCAGGTGTGTGCGGGGCGTGCACGGTCCACGTCGACGGTGTCCCCAAGGTGGCCTGCCTGACCCCGGCGGCAGCTCTGGAGGGCACCTCCGTCACGACTGTGGAGGGTCTGCGGGGCAAGCACCCGGTGCAGCGCGCGTTCGCTGCCCATGACGCGCTGCAGTGCGGCTACTGCACGCCCGGGTTCGTCATGGAGGCCTCGAGTTTCGTGGACCGGTGGCGGGCCGAGCACGGCGACACCACGCCTTCGCGGGCCGATATCGCCGCCGCTCTGGCGGGACACCTGTGTCGCTGCGGTGCGTATGAGGGGATCTACGCGGCGGTCGCCGCGGCGTGCGCGGGCGCACACGACACGGATGACGCTCCGCCTCCGCGGGTGGAGGCGATGCAGAAGATCACCGGCCAGGCCCTCTACACGACAGACGTCCACCCGGCCGGTCTGCTCGACGGCGTCATCGTCCGTTCCAGGCACGCGCATGCCCGCGTCAGGTCCGTGACGGGTGACGACAAGTTGGTCGACCTGCTGCCCGGGGACCGTACGGTCCGATACGTCGGCCAGCCGATTGCCGCCGTCGCGGCCGAGACCCTCGCCGCGGCCGAGGCTGCCGCCGAGCGCGTCCGGGTGGAGTACGAGGTGCTGCCGGCCACCGTCGATCCTGGCCTGGCCGAGCTCCCGGACAGTCCCGTGGTCTATCCCACCAAGGAGGAGCGGAAGCAGGCACCCGCCTCCGCCGAGGGGCTTTTGATACCCGCCAAGTGGAACGGGAACGTACGAGGACCGGTGCGGATGAACTGGCACGGCGGTCTGGCCCTCAAGCGGATCGAGCAGGCCCGCGCGCAAGGGGAGAGCCGGCGTCTGGTCGAGGCCACTTTCACGGCCGAACCACAGGTGCACACACCGCTGGAGCCGCACGCGTGCCTGGCTTCGTGGGACAGCGGCGGCGACCTTCATCTCTGGGTGTCCACCCAGGCTCTCGCCGAGGTTGCCGAGCGCGCCGCCGAGCGATTTCGTCTGCGGCCCGAGCAGGTGCATGCCTCCGCGGTGCACGTCGGAGGCGGATTCGGTTCGAAACTCAGCTTGACCAGCGACGTCGTTGCCGCGGCGGAACTGGCCAGGGTGCATGCGGCCCCGGTGCGGGTCGTCCTCAACCGGGCAGAGGAATTCACCGACGGCGGCCATCGTCCCGGTACCCGGGCCGACATCGCCATGCTCACCGACGACAACGGGAATCTGGCCGCGCTGACCCTCGATGTGCACGGAGACGGTGGCGTGTCCGTCGGGTCGGGCGTGGCCTCGCTGGCACGGTTCATCTACGGGAACGCTCCACGCCGGCTGCGGGACTTCGACATCGTCACCCACCGGCCTCCTGCCACACCCTTCCGCGGACCCGGCGGACCACCCCTGGCCTGGGCGCTGGAGCAGACCGTCGACGAAACGGCCCACCGGCGGGGGGAAGACCCCATCGCGCTGCGCCGCCGCTGGGACGGCAACTCCAAGCGGCGAGCACTGTACGACGTGGCAGCGGCTCTGCCGCTCTGGACGCAGCGGCCCGCCGTCGGTTCCCAGACCGGCCGCTTCCGGCGCGGTGTGGGCGTCGCCGCCGCCAACTGGATGTACTTCCTGGACCCCAGTACGCAGGTCGAGCTCACCGTCGAAGAGGGCATCGTGGTGGCGCGCTCCGCCACCCAGGACATGGGCCAGGGCGCCCGGTCCGTCATCGCCGACGTGATCGCCGCCGAGTTGGGCCTGGCTCCGGACCGGGTGCGCGTCGACATCGGCCGTACGGGAACCGTCCACGGACCCACCTCGGGCGGCAGCCGGACCACCACCTCGATCGCGCCCGCCGCCCGCGACGCCGCCGCTCGCCTGCGCTCCGCGCTGGCCGCCAAGGCTCCGGGGCAGGGCACCGGCGGCGCGGTGGAAAAGCTCCTCGCCGACGCCGAGGGCCTTCGGGTGGTCGGCAAACGCCGACGGGACCGCCTTGGGTACGCCGCTCCCGTACGGGTCGGCGGCGTGATCATCGGCAGAGGCTTCACCGGCGCAGTCCATGTCACCGAGGTCGAGGTCGACACCCGCCTCGGCCACACACGCGTCACGCGCGTCTGGGGCGGGATCGCCGCCGGACGCCTCTACTCGCCGGCTCTCGCCCTCGGCCAGTGCCAGGGGGGCGTCATCCAGGGCATCGGATACGCCCTGTACGAGGAGCGCGTCACCGACCCGCTGACCGGTGTGGTCCTGAGCGACAACCTCGAGGACTACCGCATCCCCGGGATCGGCGACATTCCCGAGATCGACATCCACTTCCACGAGGAGGGCTTCGATCACGTCGACGGCGGCGGCGTCGGGCTGGGAGAAGTCTGCACATTGCCGGTGGCCGCGTCCGTCGGCAACGCCGTCCACGCCGCCACCGGGTGGCGCCCTCATCACCTGCCGATCCGCCCGGACCGGCTCCTGGAAGGACTGCGCGCGTGAACCAGCCCCTCACCCTCGACGAGGCCGCGGCCGTCGTTCTCGACAGCGGCGCGGAACTGCGCGCCGGCGGCACCGACACAACCGCCCGCCGGCGCGGGGGAGTCACTCGCAGTGCCGCGGTCCAGATTCCCCTGCTCCCCGCCTTGCACGGCATCACCCGCCAAGCCGACGGGACCACGCGGATAGGGGCGTTGACCGGTGTGGCCGAGCTGTCCGACGACGCCGGTCTGCAGGCGGACTACCCGGCCCTGACCCGGACGGCGGGTGCCCTGGCCACGCCACAGATCCGTACCGCGGGCACCCTGGGCGGCAACCTTCTCCAGCACAACCGCTGCTGGTACTACCGCAATCCCCACTTCAGTTGCTACCGCGACGGAGGCGAGGGCTGTCCCGCACGTACCGGGATCCACCTGCACGCAGCGGTGATCGACCAGGGGCCCTGCATCGCTCCGCACCCCTCGTCGATCGCGATCGCCCTGCTCAGTTATGACGCCCGGATCGACGTACATGAACTCGGGACCTTGAACGTAGCTGACCTGTACGGCGACGGATCCGACCCGACCCGCGACCATCTGCTCGCCCCGCAGCAGATCCTCACCGCCGTCACCCTTCCGGCTCCGCTCCCCGGCGAACGGGCCGCCTACAACCGGGCCATCAGCCGCGCCGGGGCGGAATGGCCGCTCGTCGAGGCGGTGGCCCGCGTGAGAGTCTCCGACGGCATCGTCACCGCCGCCGGGGTCGCCGCCGGCGGCATCGCCCACACCCCCCTGCGGCTGCCGGAAGTCGAGGACGCCCTGCTCGGGCGTGAGCCGACCCCCGAGATTCTCTTCACCGCGGCGACCGCGGCCACCGAACGCTGCTCACCCCTGCCGCAGACCCGCTACAAGGTGGAGCTGCTCCGTGACACCGTGCTCGACGTGCTCGAAAAGGCGGTCGGGGTCGAGGCCCCGACCGGGGCCGAGAACGCTTGACGATCACTCAGAAACGAATCAGAGAGTCAGAGTTCGCCGATGCGCGAGATTGCCCAGCAATTGCAAGCGTGGCGAGCCGCGGGCCGCGGCTTTGCCGTGGCCACCGTGGTGGCGGTCTCGGGCAGCGCCCCTCGCCCGCCCGGTGCCGCGATGGCGGTGAGCACGGACGGCCAGACCGTTGGCAGCGTCTCCGGAGGTTGTGTGGAGGCGGCCGTGTACGAGCTGTGTCTCGAAGCCCTGCGCAGCGGACAACCGGTGCTGCAGCGCTTCGGATACAGCGACGAGGACGCCTTCGCGGCAGCCCTGACCTGCGGCGGGATCATCGATATCTTCGTCCGGCCGGTGCCGCCGGGCCCGGAGCCGGGCCTTGACGCCGCACTGGACTCCATCAGCGGGGACGAGCCCGTCGCTCTGCTGCGGGTCATCGAGGGGCCGGCCGTTCTGCCGGGGGCCGCGCTCGCGGTTCATCCCGACCGTCACGTGGGCACGCTCTCCGACGGCGCCGACCTCGAACACGCCGCAGTGACGCAGGCCCGTGCCCTTCTCGAAGCGGGAAAGACAGCGACATTCCAGCTCGCCCCGGACGGCCGGTCGTGCGACCCGCACACGCAGCAGACCGTCACCTTCTTCGTCGAGTCCCATGTGCCCGCGCCCCGGATGCTGATCTTCGGCGCCGTCGACTTCGCCGGCGCCGTCTCACGCCTGGGAGGGTTTCTGGGCTACCGCGTGACGATCTGCGACGCCCGGGAGGTATTCGCCACCGAGGCGCGCTTCCCGTACGCCGACGAGGTCGTGGTCGGCTGGCCGCATCTCTACCTCGACCGCGAGTCCGCCGCCGGCACGCTGGACGGCCGCACCGTGATCTGCGTACTCACACACGACCCCAAGTTCGACATCCCCCTTCTGGAGCGGGCCCTGCGGATGCCGCTCGGCTACATCGGAGCCATGGGCTCCCGACGCACCCACCACGACCGCCTCGGCCGGCTGCGCGAGGCAGGCCTCACCGAATCCGAGATCGGCGGACTCCACTCGCCCATCGGCCTGGACCTCGGGGCCCGCACCCCTGAGGAAACCGCCGTCGCCATCGCGGCGGAGATCGTCGCGCGCAACCGCGGTGGCGGCTGCCTTCCGCTCACTGGCGGCGACGGCCCCATCCACCGCGCACGGCACGTCCCCGCAGTTGCCGAAGTCCCTTGAGCCGAAGCCGCCGGGACCGTTCCGCAGACGGTGTACACAGCGGTTCGCTGAAACCGGACCCTAGGCGAACGCGCCCGCGTTGGCCTGCGCCCACTGCCGGAACGTACGCGGCTCCCCCGCGCGCACGCCCGTGAGCGCGGGGATCAGAGACTCGGGGCTGTTGAGATCGCCCGCCGCGGCTTCGGCGCCCGGCGGGAGCCGGGAAGCGTCCCCGCCGCGGCTCAGCCCGCGGACCGGCTCGCCCGCCATGGCCAGCTGCTTGACCAGCGCCGATCCCACGTTCCCCGTGGCACCTGTCACCAGGATCATGCGAATTCCCCTCTCGAAGCCCCGCCGTGTCCCTGAGTTCAGTCTGTGTCCCCCGGTCTCCATCGGCGAGCAGAGCTTTGTCCCGGGTGTGGAGAAAGTTGTACCGGAACACTGCTCAAGTTCTTCCCACTCAGGGAAAGCGCTGCTACGTTCCCCTCGAAAGCACGACGGAGAGGCCTGGAACGGCGGGGAGGGGCACGTGAGACGCATGACCGCTCGACCCGCGAACGCGCACCAGGCGCGACTGCTCAGGCTGTTGCGCGACGGCGGGCCCAACTCCCGTGCCCAGCTGGGCGATCAGGTGGACCTGTCCCGTTCCAAGCTCGCCGTGGAGGTCGACCGGCTCCTCGAGACCGGGCTGGTGGTCGCGGACGGCCTTGCCGCCTCGCGCGGCGGGCGGCGCTCACATAACATCCGCCTCGCCCCCGCGCTGCGCTTCCTCGGCGTCGACATCGGCGCCACCTCGGTCGACGTGGCCGTCACCAACGCCGAGCTGGAAGTGCTCGGCCACCTCAACCACCCCATGGACGTACGCGAGGGCCCGGTCGCCGTCTTCGAGCAGGTGCTGTCGATGGCGGCCAAGCTCGGGGCATCCGGACTCGCCGAAGGCTTCGACGGCGCCGGCATCGGCGTCCCCGGCCCGGTCCGCTACCCCGAGGGCGTGCCGGTCGCGCCGCCGATCATGCCCGGCTGGGACGGCTTCCCGGTGCGCGAGGCGCTCAGCCAGGACCTGGGCTGCCCCGTCATGGTCGACAACGATGTGAACCTGATGGCGATGGGGGAGCAGCACGCGGGCGTCGCACGCTCCGTCGGCGACTTCCTCTGCGTCAAGATCGGTACGGGCATCGGCTGCGGCATCGTCGTCGGCGGCGAGGTCTACCGCGGCACGACGGGCAGCGCCGGCGACATCGGCCATATCCAGGTCGAACCGGACGGCCGCGCCTGCGCCTGCGGCAACAAGGGCTGCCTGGAAGCCCACTTCAGCGGCGCCGCGCTGGCCCGCGACGCCGAGGACGCGGCCCGAACCGGCCGGTCGGAGGAACTCGCCGCCCGGCTGGAGACGGCGGGACGGCTCACGGCCGCGGATGTCGCGGCCGCCGCCGCAGCGGGCGACGCCACCTCGCTCGACCTCATCCGCGAGGGCGGCAACCGCGTCGGCCAGGTCATCGCCGGACTGGTCAGCTTCTTCAACCCCGGTCTTGTGGTGATCGGCGGCGGGGTGACCGGCCTCGGCCACACGCTGCTGGCGAGCGTACGCACCCAGGTCTACCGCCAGTCGCTGCCGCTGGCGACGGGCAATCTTCCCATTGTGCTGGGCGAGTTGGGGCCGACCGCCGGAGTGATCGGCGCGGCCAGGCTCATCAGCGACCACCTGTTCTCGCCGGCCTGACCCCGGGCCGGACGACCGCACGACGCCAGGCGCGCCGCAAGGCGTGAGCACCACCGGCAACAGAGCCACGCGTAACGGAACCACCCGCAACAGCGCCACGCGTAACGGAACCACCCGCAACAGCACAGCGCCCTGCCCGCTCACCGGCCGCACCCGCCGAGGGGATTCGTCATGGCACCAGAACCGGCACCAGATCTAGAACCACCCCTGCTCACCATGTCCGGCATCACCAAGTCGTTCCCGGGCGTCCGCGCCCTCGACGGTGTGGACCTTCAGGTCCAGGCCGGCGAGGTCCACTGCCTCCTCGGCCAGAACGGCGCCGGCAAGTCCACCCTGATCAAGGTGCTCGCCGGAGCCCACCAGCCCGACACCGGAGAGATCACCTGGCGCGGCGACGTGGTCTCCCTCAAATCGCCCATCGCCGCTATGCGCCTCGGCATCGCCACGATTTACCAGGAGCTCGACCTGGTAGAAGGACTGTCCGTCGCCGAGAACGTCTTCCTCGGGCACGAGCCCACCTCGGCCGGATTCGTCGTACGCGGCAAGGAAGCACGGTCGGCAACTGCCCTGATCCTGGGGCGACTCGGACACCCGGAGATCGACCCGGCCCACCACGTCGGCGACCTCTCAGCCGCCCAGCAGCAAATCGTCTCCATGGCTCGCGCGCTCTCCCACGAGGTGCGCCTCATCGTGATGGACGAGCCCTCCGCCGCCCTGGACCCCGACGAGGTCGACAACCTCTTCCGTATCGTCGGCGGTCTGACCGCCGACGGCGTCGCCGTCGTCTACATCTCCCACCGGCTCGAAGAGATCCGCCGCATCGGCGACCGGGTGACCGTGCTCAAGGACGGCCGGGCGGTCGCCGTCGGCCTGCCCGCGCGGGACACTCCCACGCGCGACATCGTTGCCATGATGACCGGGCGGAACGTCGAGTACGTCTTCCCCGAGCGGCCCGACCCGGCCCGCGCGGTGGACCGGCAACCGGTGCTGCGGGTCGAAGGGCTCGCCAGGGAAGGGGAGTTCGCGCCCGTAGACCTGGAACTGCGCCCCGGCGAGATCGTCGGGCTCGCCGGACTGGTCGGCTCCGGACGCTCCGAGATCCTGGAGACGATCTACGGGGCACGCAAGCCCAGCGCCGGACGCGTCCTCATCGACGGCAGCCCGCTGCGCCCCGGCAGCGTCCGCTCGGCCGTCCGCGCCGGAGTCGGACTCGCCCCGGAGGAACGCAAGGCGCAGGGGCTGCTGATGCTGGAGTCCGTCACCCGCAATGTCTCCGTCTCCTCGCTCTCCCGCTTCTCCCGCAGCGGCTGGCTGGACCGCCGCCAGGAGCGCGCCGCCGCGCAGCGGGCGACCAGGGAACTCTCGCTGCGCCCCGACAACCCCGACGCCCGCATCCGTACCCTCTCCGGCGGCAATCAGCAAAAGGCCGTGCTCGCCCGCTGGCTGCTGCGCGGCTGCCGGGTGCTGCTCCTCGACGAGCCCACCCGCGGCGTCGACGTCGGCGCCCGCGCCGAGCTGTACGCCGTGATCCGCCGGCTGGCCGACGAAGGCCTCGCCGTACTTCTCGTATCCAGCGAAGTGCCCGAAGTCCTGGGCCTCGCCGACCGGGTGCTGGTGCTCCGCGAGGGCAGCGTCGTGCACACGGCCGACGCCCGGGAGCTCGACGAGCACCGCGTACTCGATCTTGTGATGGAAGGGAGCCCGACGGCATGACGCAGCCAGCCTCTCCGGCGCAGCAGGACGCGCCGATACCCACCGCCAAGTCCGCACCGGCAGGCGAAGGTTGGCGTCGCCCGCTCGGACTGCGCGCCGATGTCCGCAATCTCTCGCTGCTCGGCGTCCTCGCCGTGCTGATCGCGGTCGGCGGCATCACCAAGCCCGATGAATTCCTCGCCACCAGCAATCTTCAGCTCGTCCTCACCCAGGCATCCATCATCGGCGTCGTCACCGTCGGCATGACCTTCGTGATCACCAGCGGCGGCATCGACCTGTCGGTCGGCGCGATCGTGGCCCTTGCCTCGGTATGGGCGACGACGGTGGCCACTCAGGAGTACGGCTTCGCGGGCATCCTCTTCACCGCGGTGATCGTCGGACTCGGCTGCGGTCTGGTGAACGGACTGCTCATCGCGTACGGCGGGATGGTGCCGTTCATCGCGACGCTGGCCATGCTGGCGTCCGCCCGCGGACTCGCCCTGCAGATCACGGACGGCAAGACCCAGATGGTCACCGTGAACTCCGTACTGGACCTGGGCATCAGGGACGCGTACATCCTCGGCATCCCGCCGCTGGTGCTGGTCTTCGCGGCGGTCACGGTCATCGGCTGGCTGCTGCTGAACCGTACGACCTTCGGGCGGCGGACCGTCGCGGTCGGCGGCAACGCGGAAGCCGCCCGCCTCGCCGGCATCGACGTACGGCGCCAGCGGCTCTATCTGTATCTGCTCTCCGGACTGTGCTGCGGAATCGCCGCCTTCATGCTGATCGTGCTGGCCGGCTCGGGACAGAACACCAACGGCAATCTCTACGAACTGGACGCCATCGCCGCGGCGATCATCGGCGGCACCCTGCTCAGTGGCGGCCGGGGCACCATCGCCGGTTCGGTGCTCGGCGTCCTCGTCTTCACGACCATTACCAACATCTTCGCCCTCAACAACTTGGAGAGCGCCGTCCAGCAGATCGCCAAGGGCGCGATCATCGTTGCCGCCGTTCTGGTCCAGCACCGCACGTTGCGCGGCGGCGACGCCTGACCCCACCCCACCCACTCCCCAGCCCACCCCCCATCTGTCGAAATCCCCTCTACCGCCCAGCTGAAGGGTTGATCCGTCATGCCACAAATCCCAGCCACCAGCCGCCGAGGTCTGCTCTTCGGCACGGCCGCCGTCTCCGCCGGCGCGCTGCTGACCGCCTGCACCAGCAACGAGCCCAAGAAGACCGAACAGGCCGCCGACAACGCGCCGGCCGCCGACGACAAGCCCGGCAAGGCCGTCACCATCGGCTTCGCCGGTCCCCAGGCCGACCACGGCTGGCTCAACGCCATCAACGACAACGCCAAGTCGCGTGCCAAGAAGTACTCCGAGGTGACCCTGGAGATCACCGAGGGCTCCAACGACACCGCGGCCCAGATCGGCCAGGTCCAGACGCTGATCAACAAGAAGGTCGACGTACTCGTCATCCTGCCGGCCGACGGAAAGGCGCTGACCCAGGTCGGTCTGCAGGCCATGAAGGCGGGCATTCCCGTCATCAACCTGGACCGGATCTTCGCCTCCCCGCAGGCGTACCGCTGCTGGATCGGCGGCGACAACTACGGGATGGGCCTCAACGCCGGCAACTACATCGGCGAGCAGCTCAAGGACAAGCCGAACGCCAAGGTCATCGAGCTGGCCGGGCTCGACAATCTGGAGCTCACCAAGCAGCGCACCCAGGGCTTCGACGACGCCCTGAAGAACTACCCCAACATCCGGAAGGTGGCCCGCCAGGCCGCCGACTTCACCGTCGAGTCCGGCCAGGCGAAGATGGCCCAACTCCTCCAGGCACAGAGCCAGTTCGACGCCCTGTGGAACCACGACGACGACCAGGGCGTGGGCGCGCTCCGCGCCATCGCACAGGCCGGCCGCAAGGACTTCCTGATGGTCGGCGGCGCCGGAGCCAAGTCCGCGATGGACGCCATCAAGGCCGACAACAGCGTCCTTAAGGCCACCGTCCTCTATCCGCCGACGATGGCCGCCTCCGCCATCGACCTCGCCCGCGCGCTGGGACAGTCCAAGGGCCTCAGCGGAATGTCCGAGCTGGAGATCCCCGCCTCGCTCACCCTGTACTCCGCCGTCGTGACCAAGGAGAACGTCGACGAGTACCTGCCCACGGGCTTCAGCTGACCGGCGTGCCCACCCCCACCGAGCAACCGATGAGGAGGAACCCGTATGGAACAGAGGGACAGTGAGGCCGCTGCGCCGACACTCGGCGTCGGCATGGTCGGTTACGCGTTCATGGGCGCCGCCCACTCGCAGGGGTGGCGCACCGTGGGACGCGTTTTCGACCTGCCGCTGAGGCCGGTCCTCGCCGCGATCGGCGGCCGTGACGAGGCAGCCGTGCGGGCCGCGGCCGCCAAACACGGCTGGGCCTCGGCGGAGAGCGACTGGCGCGACCTCGTGACCCGCGACGATGTGCAGCTCGTCGACATCTGCACACCGGGGGACAGCCATGCGGAAATCGCGATCGCGGCGCTGGAGGCGGGCAAGCACGTCCTGTGCGAGAAGCCGCTGGCCAACTCGGTCGCCGAGGCCGAGGCGATGGTCGCGGCGGCCGAACGGGCCAGGCAGCGTGGCCAGTTGGCGATGGTGGGCTTCAACTACCGGCGCGTGCCCGCGATGGCGTACGCGCGCCGGCTGATCGCCGAGGGCAGGCTCGGCACCCTGCGGCATGTGCGTGTCAGCTATCTGCAGGACTGGCTGGTCGACCCGCAGTTCCCGCTCACCTGGCGGCTCAAGCGCGAGCACGCGGGCTCGGGAGCGCTGGGCGATCTGGGCGCGCACATCGTGGACCTCGCGCAGTACCTGGCGGGGGAGCCGCTGGTCGGGGTGTCGGCGCTGTCGGAGACATTCGTACGGGAACGTCCGCTGCCGGCCGGGGCGTCGGCCGGTCTGTCCGCGCCGGGCGGCGCCGAGCGGGGGCCGGTCACCGTCGACGACGCGGCGCTGTTCACCGGGCGGCTCGCGTCGGGTGCGCTTGCCTCCTTCGAGGCCACCCGCATGGCGGCGGGTCGCAAGAACGCGCTACGGCTCGAAATCAACGGAGAGCTGGGGTCGCTCGCCTTCGACCTGGAGCGGCTCAACGAGCTGTCCTTCCACGACCACACCGAGCCCGCCGCCTCCTCCGGCTTCCGGCGGATCCTCGTCACCGAGTCGGAGCATCCGTATCTCCAGGCGTGGTGGCCGCCCGGCCATGGGCTCGGATACGAGCACACTTTCGCCCACCAGGCCCGTGACCTGGTCGTGGCGATCGCCACGGGCACCGACCCGGTGCCCTCGTTCGCCGACGGGCTGCAGGTGCAGCGGGTGCTCGCCGCGGTGGAGGAGAGCGCGGCGAAGAGTGCCGTCTACACCCCCGTACCGACATCTGTACGGGCGTTCGTACCGGAGTCCGCACAGGCATCCGCACCAGCATCCGCACAGGCACAGGTCTAGGAGGTCCGAATGCCACGTCCGTTCACGCTCTTCACCGGTCAGTGGGCCGATCTGCCGCTGGAGGAGGTCTGCCGGCTGGCCCGCGACTTCGGCTACGACGGCCTCGAACTCGCCTGCTGGGGCGACCACTTCGAGGTCGACAAGGCGCTGGCCGACCCCGCGTACCTCGACGGGCGGCACGCCCTGCTCGACAAGTACGGCCTCAAATGCTGGGCGATCTCCAACCATCTGGTCGGACAGGCCGTCTGCGACAGCATCATCGACGAACGCCACCAGGCCATCCTGCCCGCGCGGATCTGGGGCGACGGCGAGGCCGAAGGCGTACGGCAGCGGGCAGCCGCCGAGATCAAGGACACCGCGCGGGCCGCGGCCGCCTTCGGGGTGCGCACCGTCATCGGCTTCACCGGTTCGTCGATCTGGCATCTGGTGGCGATGTTCCCGCCGGTGCCGGAGCGGATGATCGAGCGCGGATACGAGGACTTCGCCGAACGCTGGAACCCGATCCTCGACGTCTTCGACGCGGAGGGTGTGCGCTTCGCCCACGAAGTGCATCCCAGCGAGATCGCGTACGACTACTGGACCACCAAGCGCGCGCTGGAGGCGGTCGGCCACCGGCCGGCCTTCGGGCTCAACTTCGACCCGAGCCATTTCGTCTGGCAGGACCTGGACCCGGTCGGATTCCTGTACGACTTCCGGGACCGGATCTACCACGTGGACTGCAAGGAGGCGCGCACGCGCCTCGACGGCCGCAATGGCCGGCTCGGCTCCCACCTCCCGTGGGGGGACCCGCGCCGCGGCTGGGACTTCGTCTCGGCCGGACATGGCGACGTGCCGTGGGAGGACGTCTTCCGGATGTTGCGGTCGATCGGCTACGACGGCCCGATCTCGGTGGAGTGGGAGGACGCGGGTATGGACCGCCTGTCGGGTGCACCACAAGCGCTTGCCGATCTGAAGCGATTCGATTTCGATCCGCCCACGGCCTCCTTCGACGCGGCCTTCGCAGGCGGCGACTAGGACATCGGGCCAGCTCCGAGCCCGCTGGCGGATGCGCCGCCGGGCAGGTCCGGCCTGCCCGGTGAGGGCTTTGTCCTGCAGTGGGAAAAAGTTGAACTTCCCTGCTGCACAAGGGCTTTCCGTCCCGGACGAACCCGGATACGGTCCATGAGGTGTACAGGACATAGGTGGTTCCCGGTGTGACGGCGCACTCCGGATCCCACGGCGACCAGCCCGGTGCGCGGTGCCGTACGAGCACCGCCCCGAGGGCGCGGAACGTACGCGCTCCACCCCCAGCCCGCCCGGCGATTGAGGGCAGAAAAAGCCCCGCCCGTTCGACCGGCCACTACCGGAGGACATTCGTGCACAGGAAAAGGCTCAGAGTCCGCAAGGCACTCGCACTCCTCACCGGCAGCCTTCTCGCCGCCACTTCGCTCGCCTTCACCGCGCCTCACACGGCGCTCGCCGCCGACCCCGAACCGGCAGCGGTCGCCGAGGAGTTCCAGCAGGTCACCCTCGCCAAGGGCGGTGAGGAGACCGGGGAACCGATGTCGCTGGCCGTACTGCCCGACCGCAGCGTGCTGCACACCTCGCGCAACGGGGAGCTGCGGATGACCGACAGCGCCGGCAACACCCGTGTGGTGGGCACCATCCCCGTCTATTCGCACGACGAGGAAGGCCTGCAAGGCATCGGTCTCGACCCCAAGTTCAGCGAGAACCGCTTCATCTACCTGTACTACGCGCCCCCGCTGAACACCCCCGCGGGCGACGCCCCGAACGAAGGCACCGCCGAGGAATTCGCGAAGTTCGACGGCGTCAACCGGCTCTCACGCTTCGTACTCAAGGCCGACGGCACGCTCGACAACGCCAGCGAGAAGAAGATCATCGATATCCCGGCGACCCGCGGCATCTGCTGCCATGTCGGCGGCGACATCGACTTCGACGCGCAGGGCAACCTGTATCTGTCGACCGGCGACGACTCCAACCCCTTCGCCTCCGACGGATACACCCCGATCGACGACCGGCCGGGCCGCAACCCCGCCTACGACGCCCGCCGCACCTCGGGCAACACCAACGACCTGCGCGGCAAGATCCTGCGGATCAAGGTCAACGACGACGCGAGCTACTCCGTCCCCGACGGCAACCTCTTCGCGCCCGGGACCGCCAAGACCCGGCCCGAGATCTACGCCATGGGCTTCCGCAACCCCTTCCGGTTCAGCGTCGACAAGAAGACCGGAATCGTCTACGTCGGCGACTACGGCCCCGACGCGGGCGCGGCCGACCCCAAGCGCGGCCCGGGCGGCCAGGTCGAGTTCGCCAGGATCACCAAGCCCGGCAACTTCGGCTGGCCTTTCTGCACCGGCAACAACAACGCCTACGTCGACTACGACTTCGCGACCAGGACGTCCGGGGCCACCTTCGACTGCGCGGCCCCCAAGAACGAGTCGCCGTACAACACCGGCCTGGTCGACCTGCCGCCGGCGCAGCCGGCCTGGATTCCCTACGACGGCGGTTCCGTGCCCGAGTTCGGCACCGGCTCCGAGTCCCCGATGGGCGGACCCGTCTACCGCTACGACGCGGCCTCCACGTCCCCGGTGAAGTTCCCCGAGGCGTACGACGGAGACTACTTCGCGGGTGAGTTCGGCCGCCGCTGGATCAAGCGGATCGAGCAGGGCGCGGACGGCGCGGTCCAGTCCATCAACCCCGTCCCGTGGACCGGGACCCAGATAATGGACATGGCCTTCGGCCCCGACGGCGCGCTGTACGTACTCGACTACGGCACCGCCTGGTTCGGCGGCGACGAGAACTCCGGCCTCTACCGCATCGAGAACGCCACCGGAGGACGCTCCCCGGTCGCCGAGGCGGCCGCGAACAAGACCTCGGGTCAGGCCCCGCTGCGGGTCGCGTTCTCCTCGGCAGGCACCACCGACGGTGACGGAGACGCCCTGACCTACGCCTGGGACTTCGGCGACGGCGGCAAGTCCACCGAGGCCAACCCCACGTACACGTACAAGAAGAACGGCACCTACACGGCGACCGTCACCGCCAAGGACCCCACCGGCCGGACCGGCTCGGCCAGTGTCCATGTCGTCGTCGGCAACACCGCGCCCAAGGTGACTCTGGAACTCCCGGCCGAGGGAGCGCTGTTCAGCTTCGGCGACGAGATTCCCTTCAAGGTCACGGTCACCGATCCCGAAGACGGCGCCGCCGGGACGATCGACTGCGCCAAGGTGAAGGTGACCTACATCCTCGGCCATGACAGCCACGGCCACCCGGTCACCTCGGCCAACGGCTGCACCGGCACCATCAAGACGTCGGCCGACGGTGGGCACGACCCCAACGCCAACATCTTCGGAGTCTTCGACGCCGAGTACACCGACGGCGGGGGCGGCGGCCAGGCCGCGCTCACCAGCCACGACCAGGCGCAGCTCCAGCCGCGCCACCGGCAGGCCGAGCACTACAACAACTCCTCGGGCGTCACGCTCCAGAACAAGGCCAGTGCCCACGGCGGCAAGACGGTCGGTGACATCCACAACGGCGACTGGATCTCCTTCAAGCCCTACAACCTGACCGGGTCCACCAAGCTCACCGCCCGCATCTCATCCGGCGGCGCCGGCGGCTTCCTCGAGGTGCGCACCGGATCTGCGGACGGCCCGATCCTCGGTTCGGCACCGGTGCCGGTCACGGGCGGCTGGGACACCTTCCAGGACGTCGACGTACCGTTGCGGGCCGTGCCGAGGAAGACAACCGAACTGTTCCTGGTGTTCAAGGGCGGCGACGGAGCGCTCTACGACGTGGACGACTTCGAACTCTCCAACAGCGCACCGGACCGGACCGCCAAGCGCGTACTGGTCTTCTCCAAGACCGCCGGCTTCCGGCACGACTCCATCCCGGCCGGCGTCGCGGCACTCAAGGAACTCGGCAAGACCAGCAACATGACGGTCGACGCCACCGAGGAGGCCGCGCAGTTCACCACCAGCAACCTCGCCCGCTACGACGCGGTCGTTTTCCTGTCCACCACCGGTGACGTCCTGAACGCCGACCAGCAGAAGGCGTTCGAGAACTTCGTCACCACCGGCGGCGGCTTCATGGGCGTGCACGCCGCGGCCGACACGGAGTACGACTGGGCCTTCTACGGCGGGCTCGTCGGCGCGTACTTCGCCTCACACCCGCAGATCCAGCCCGCCACCGTGCGGGTCGAGGACCACACCCACCCGTCCACCGCGCACCTGGACGACGCCTGGGAGCGCACCGACGAGTGGTACAACTACCGCACCAACCCGCGCGGCAAGGCCCGGGTGCTCGCGACCCTGGACGAAACCACCTACCAGGGCGGCACCATGAAGGGCGACCACCCGATCGCCTGGTGCCAGACCTACCAGGGCGGCCGCTCCTTCTACACAGGCGGCGGCCACACCAAGGAGGCGTACGCCGAGCCGGCCTTCCGCCAGCATCTGCTGGGTGGCCTGCGCTACGCCTCCGGCCAGGTCAAGGCCGACTGCAAGCCGCAGACGGGATACCGGCCGATCTTCAACGGCAAGACCCTGGACGGCTGGAAGCAGGCCGGGCCCGGAAAGTTCAACGTCGTCGACGGCGAACTGCGCACCGAGGGCGGCATGCGCATGCTCTGGTACCAGGCCAAGGAGCTGACGTCGTACTCCGTCAAGCTCGACTGGAAGCTGTCGGGTGACGACAACTCGGGTGTCTTCGTGGGCTTCCCGGCCTCCGACGACCCGTGGTCGGCGGTGAACAAGGGGTACGAGGTGCAGATCGACGCGACCGACGCGGCCGACCGCACCACCGGCGCCGTCTACGGCTTCAAGTCCGCCGACATCAAGGCACGCGACAGCGCCCTGCGGCCGCCGGGCCAGTGGAACAGCTACGAAATCCGGGTGCAGGGTGAACGGCTCCAGGTCTTCCTCAACGGCGTGAAGATCAACGACTTCACCAACACCGACCCGGTACGCAGCCTGAAGGACGGCTATATCGGCATCCAGAACCACGGGGCCGACGACCAGGTGTCCTTCCGGAACATCCAACTCAGGGAGCTGCCCTCCTAGGCGCGCCCGTCAGACGACGGCGGGCGGGGAGGCGCCGTACCCCCCGCCCGCCGTCTTCCACCACACCGAATGGCAGGGAGGCAGCCCGTGTCCGCTGAGCCCGCTTCGTCCGGGAAGTTCGCGAACTCCTCGAAGTCCGCGAACTCCGGTCAAGGAAGTACCGGAGTCTGGTTCGTCGGAGCCCGCGGCTCCGTCGCCACCACAGCGGTGGCCGGATGCGCGGCGGTCACCGCCGGACTGCATGCGCCGACCGGCATGGTGACCGAAACGCCTCCCTTCACCGACTCCGGCCTGCCCGCCCTGTCCTCACTCGTCTTCGGCGGCCACGACACCGCGCACTGTCCACTGCCCAAGCGGGCCGAGGAACTGACGGCGGCCGGCGTGCTGCCGCACGGCCTCGCGGCGGCGGTACGCGGCGAACTGACCGCCGCGGACGGCGAGATACGCCCCGGTGGACCGCAGTCCGGCGACACACGAAGCGACGAAGAGCTCATCACCGCCTTCGCCGCGGACCTGACCGACTTCCGGGTGCGCGGGGGCTTGGCCCGGGTGGTCGTCGTCAATGTCTCCTCCACCGAACCGCGGCCCGCGGCGGACGCGGTACGGCTGCCGCCGAGTTCCCTGTACGCGGCCGCGGCACTGCGGGCCGGCTGCCCTTTCGTCAACTTCACCCCCTCCACCGGGCTGCGCACCGCGGCCCTCACAGACGCCGCCGCGGCAAGCGGTCTTCCCCACGCGGGCCGCGACGGCAAGACGGGCCAGACGCTGCTCCGTTCCGTACTCGCCCCGATGTTCGTGCAACGCGCCCTGTCCGTACGGGCATGGTCGGGCACCAACCTGCTGGGCGGCGGGGACGGAGCAGCGCTGGCCGACCCGGCCGCGGCGGCCGCGAAGAACGCGGGCAAGGAACGCGTTCTCGCCGACACGCTGGGCCACTCCCCGCAGGGTGAGGTCCACATCGACGACGTACCGGCACTGGGTGACTGGAAGACCGCGTGGGACCACATCGCCTTCGAGGGCTTCCTCGGTTCGCGGATGATCCTGCAGACCATCTGGCAGGGCTGCGACTCGGCGCTCGCGGCGCCGCTCGTCCTGGACCTGGCGCGGCTGGTCGCCCGCGCGCACGAGGCGGGTATCGAAGGGCCGCTGCCCGAGCTGGGCTTCTACTTCAAGGACCCCGATGGAGGACCCGCCGGGCTGTCCGAGCAGTTCGACGCACTCCTGACGTTCGCCGAGCGGCTGCGGGAGGCGGTGTGAGGAAGCGGGACATGGGAGCGTGGGCCGAACTGCTGCGTGTCTCCGCCCTGTTCACCGTCCCCGGCGACGCGCTCGCCGGCGCGGCGGCTCTGGGAGTCGGCCCCAACCGCGGCACGGCACTCGCCCTCGGGTCCTCGCTGTGCCTGTACGAGGCGGGCATGGCGCTCAACGACTGGGCGGACCGTGACGAGGACGCGATCGACCGCCCGCACCGTCCCATCCCCTCCGGCCGCATCGCGCCGCGGTCCGCACTGACGGCGGCAGCCGCCTTGACGGGAGCGGGCCTCGCGCTGTCCGCTGCCGCCGGCCGCCGCCCGCTGGCCCTGGCCGCCGCCCTTGCGGCGACGGTCTGGTCGTACGACCTCCACTTCAAGCACACCAGGGGAGGCCCGGCCGCGATGGCGGCGGCGCGGAGCCTGGACGTGCTGCTGGGAGCGGTCGCGACGGGTACGGCAGCAGCGGCCCCCGTACTCCCCGAGACCCGGATCTCCGGGGGTACGGGGGAGCGGGCAGCCCGGGCTGCCGCCACGACCCCAAGGGCGCGCGCGGCCCTGCCCGGCGCCGTCGTGATGGGAGCGCACACCTACGCCGTCACCTCCGTGTCGCGGCACGAGGCCCACGGCGGATCCACCCTCGTGCCCCTCACCGCGCTCGCCGCCACCCTCGGACTCGGGGCGCTCGGCGCGCTCGAGCAGCGCACGGCCAAGGGCAGCACGGCGTCCGCACGGCTCCTGGTGACCGCGCTCGCGGGCGCGTACGTCCGCACCGCCGCGAAGCCCTTCCTGCACGCCGCACTCAACCCGTCCCCGCCTCTCACCCAGCGCGCGGTGGGCGGCGGTATACGGGCGATGATCCCGCTCCAGGCCGCCCTTGCCGCCCGCGCCGGCGGTGGTGCGACGGCTCTCGCCGTGATGGGCCTCGTCCCGCTCGCCCGCAAGCTCGCACGGAAGGTGAGCCCCACATGAGCCGCAGCCCCGCTCCCGGAATCCGTTTCGGCTACGGCACGAACGGGCTGACAGACCTGCGTCTGTCCGACGCGCTCGCTCTGCTGGCCGACCTGGGCTACGACGGCGTCGGGCTCACGCTCGACCATATGCACCTGGACCCGTTGGCCTCCGACCTCGCTGCCCGCACCCGGCAGGTGGCCGCCCGGCTCGGGGCGCTGGGACTGGAGGTCACGGTCGAGACGGGCGCCCGGTACGTGCTGGACTCCCGGCGCAAGCACGGGCCGTCGCTGCTCGATCCGGATCCGGACCAGCGCGCCGCCCGTACCGACCTGCTGATCACGGCGGTGCGGGTGGCTGCCGAGCTCGGCGCGCACGCGGTCCACTGCTTCAGCGGCATCACCCCGGCGGGGACCGACGAAGAGACCGCGTGGAAGCGCCTCACCGAGGCGCTCACCCCGGTGCTGGACGCCGCGGACCGTGCCGGTGTCCCGCTGGCCGTAGAACCGGAACCCGGTCACCTGCTGGCCACCCTCGCCGACTTCCACCACCTCCGCGGACTTCTCGGCAGCCCCGCCCCTCTCGGCCTCACCCTCGACATCGGCCACTGCCAGTGCCTGGAAGCGGCACCGCCCGCGGACTGCATCCGCGACGCGGCGCCCTGGCTTCGGCACGTCCAGATCGAGGACATGCGCCGCGGTGTCCATGAGCATCTCCCCTTCGGCGAAGGCGAGATCGACTTCCCGCCGGTCCTCGACGCCCTCGCCGCCACCGGCTACCAGGGCCTGACGGTCGTCGAACTGCCCCGCCACTCCCACGCGGGCCCCGAACTCGCCCGTCAGTCCATCGAGTTCCTGCGTACGAAGGGGGCGCCGGCATGCTGATGACCCGCAAGGAACTGGACGGCCGACTCGGCGGAGCCGCCCGCGCCTGGCTCGACGAGTCACTCGCCGAAGCAGCGCACGCCGCGGACGCGGCAGAGGACGCCACCACCGCGTTTGCCGCACGCTCCTGGGAGATGCGCTTCGCGGCCGCCGGCCGGCACTGCGGCCAGGACAACGCCGACTCCGTCCGTACCCTGCTGCTCATCGAGGCACGTGCCGACGCCGCCACCCTGACCCGCATCTACCAGCAGGGCAGCGCCGCCGAACGCCGTGCCGTCCTCCTCGCGCTGCCCCATCTCGCCCCGCCCCCCTCCGCCGGCCTTCCGCTGGTGGAGGACGCGCTGCGCACCAACGACACCCGGCTGGTCGCCGCCGCGGTGGGCCCCTACGCGGCCGAGCACCTCGACCCTCACGCCTGGCGCCACGCCCTGCTCAAGTGCCTGTTCACCGGTGTGCCCGTGGACGCCGCCGACGGACTCGAACGACGCGTCCGCGGCGATGCCGAACTCGCCAGGATGCTCGGCGACTACGCCGCGGAACGCACCGCGGCCGGCCGTCCCGTACCCGCCGACCTCCACCGCGTCCTCGCCCTGACGTCCCCCACGGAGGAGATCTGATGCGCATCTTCGACCCCCACATCCATATGACGTCCCGCACCACCGACGACTACGAGGCGATGTACGCGGCCGGAGTCCGTGCGCTCGTCGAGCCGTCGTTCTGGCTGGGCCAGCCCCGTACCTCGGTCGCCTCCTTCACCGACTACTTCGACGCGCTGCTGGGCTGGGAGCCCTTCCGCGCGTCCCAGTACGGCATCGCGCACCACTGCACCATCGCGCTGAACCCGAAGGAGGCGAACGACCCGCGCTGTGCGGCGGTGCTGGACGAGCTGCCCCGCTATCTGGTCAAGGACAATGTCGTCGCCGTCGGTGAGATCGGCTACGACTCCATGACCCCGGCTGAGGACACCGCGCTGGCCGCCCAGCTTCAGCTCGCCGCCGACCACGGCCTGCCCGCCCTCGTCCACACCCCGCACCGCGACAAGCTCGCCGGCCTGCACCGAACCGTCGACGTCGTCCGCGAATCCGCCCTGCCGCCGGAACGCGTCCTGCTCGACCACCTCAACGAGACCACCATGAAACACGCCGTCGACAGCGGCTGCTGGATGGGCTTCTCCATCTACCCCGACACCAAGATGGACGAGGACCGCATGGTCGCCGTGCTCAAGGAGTACGGAACCGAGAAGATCCTGGTCAACTCGGCAGCCGACTGGGGCAAGAGCGACCCGCTGAAGACCCGCAGCACCGGCGACGCCATGCTCGCCGCCGGGTTCGGCGAGGACGAGGTCGACCAGGTGCTGTGGCGCAACCCCGTCGCCTTCTACGGCCTCAGTGGCCGGCTCCAGCTCGACACCCCGGAACCGGAGCCCCTGCACGAGGGCAACTCCATCCTCCGCGGCGGGGAATGAGGAGGCAGTCGTATGCGCTTCCGCCACCCCGACGGCACGACCGTCCACCTCAGCTACTGCACCAACGTCCACCCCGCCGAGACCCTCGACGGCATCCTCGCCCAGCTCCGCGACCACTGCGAGCCGGTACGCCGCCGTCTCGGCCGCGACCGACTGGGCATCGGACTCTGGCTGGCCAAGAACGCGGCCCGCGCCCTCGTCACCGACCCCGCCGCACTGCGGGGCCTGCGCGGAGAGCTCGACCGGCGAGGTCTGGAGGTCGTCACCCTCAACGGGTTCCCGTACGAGGGATTCGGCGCCGAGGAGGTCAAGTACCGCGTCTACAAGCCGGACTGGACCGACCCGGAACGCCTCGCCCACACCACCGACCTGGCCCGGCTGCTGGCTGTCCTCCTGCCGGACGATGTCACCGAGGGCACCATCTCCACCCTGCCGCTGGCGTGGCGCACCCCCTTCGACAACGTTGCCGCCGAGCGCGCCCGTGCGGCGCTGACCAGCCTGGCCGAACGGCTCGACGCCCTCGAAGACCTCACCGGGAAGTCCGTCCGCATCGCCGTCGAGCCGGAACCCGGCTGCATCGTCGAGACCACCGCCGACGCCATCGCACCGCTGAGCGCCATCGGCTCCCGCCGGATCGGCATCTGCATCGACACCTGCCATCTCGCCACCTCCTTCGAAGATCCGGAAACCGCCCTGGCCGCTCTCATCGCGGCCGGCGTCACCATCCCCAAGGCTCAGCTGTCCGCCGCCCTGCATGCCGAGGAGCCCCATCTCCCCGACGTACGGACCGCGTTGGCCGCCTTCGCCGAGCCCCGCTTCCTCCACCAGACGCGCACCCGCACGAGCGCGGGACTGCGCGGCACCGACGACCTCCACGAAGCCGTCGCGGGCCAGGCCCTGCCGGACGGAGCGCCCTGGCGGTCGCACTTCCACGTCCCGCTGCACGCCCCACCCGCCCCGCCCCTCACCTCCACCCTCCCCGTCCTCCAGGACACGCTGTCCCGGCTCGTCGGCGGCCCGGCGCCCCTGGCCCGCCACCTGGAAGTGGAGACGTACACCTGGCAGGCGCTGCCCACCGAGCTGCGCCCCCGCAACCGCACCCAGCTCGCCGACGGCATCGCCGCCGAACTCACCCTCGCCCGCGACCTCCTGGTCGACCTCGGCCTCAAGGAACTGCCATGACCGACGCCGAACACCCCACGCCCACCCCTCTGCTGGTCCTGGACGTCGTCGGCCTCACCCCCCAGCTTCTGAAGCACATGCCGAACCTGCGAGCGCTGGCCGGCACCGGCTCCCAGGCCCCCCTGTCGACGGTGCTGCCGGCGGTGACCTGTGCCGCGCAGTCCACGTTCCTGACCGGCACCATGCCCGCCGAGCACGGCATCGTCGGCAACGGCTGGTACTTCCGTGAGCTCGGCGATGTGCTGCTGTGGCGACAGCACAACGGCCTGGTCGGCGGCGACAAGCTGTGGGACGCAGCCCGGCGCGCGCACCCCGGCTACACGGTGGCGAACATCTGCTGGTGGTACGCGATGGGCGCTGACACCGACTTCATCGTCACCCCCCGCCCGGTGTACTACGCCGACGGCCGCAAGGAACCCGACTGCTACACCCGCCCCCCGGAACTGCATGCCGAACTCACCGGTGAGCTCGGCATCTTCCCCCTCTTCCACTTCTGGGGTCCCGGCGCCGACCTGGTGTCCAGCCAGTGGATCATCGACGCCACCCGTCACATCATGGCCACCCGCCATCCCGACCTGACCCTGTGCTACCTCCCTCATCTCGACTACGACCTGCAGCGCTACGGCCCCGAGGACCCCCGCTCCCACCAGGCCGCCACCGACCTCGACGCGGCCATCGCTCCGCTCCTGGCCGACGCGCAGCGGGAGGGCCGTACGGTTGTCGCGCTGTCCGAGTACGGCATCACCCGGGTCAGCCGCACCGTCGACATCAATCGGGCCCTGCGCCGCGCCGGGCTGCTCGAGGTCCACACCCAGGACGGCATGGAATACCTGGACGCGATGGCCTCCCGGGCCTTCGCGGTGGCCGATCACCAGATCGCCCACATCTACGTCCGCCGCCCCGAAGACCTGGAGGCCACCCGCCAGGCGCTGGCGGATCTGCCGGGCATCGAGCAACTCCTGGACGACGAGGGCAAGAAGGCCCACGGGCTGGACCACCCCCGCGCCGGTGAGCTCGTCGCCATCGCCGAACCGGACGCCTGGTTCACGTACTACTACTGGCTCGACGACAACCGGGCCCCCGACTTCGCCCAGCTCGTCGAGATCCACCGCAAACCCGGTTACGACCCCGTCGAGCTCTTCATGGATCCGCAGGATCCGTACGTCAAGGTCAAGGCGGCCACGGCCATCGCGCGCAAGAAGCTCGGTATGCGCTACCGGCTCGCCGTCGTCCCCCTGGACCCGTCACCTATTCGTGGCAGCCACGGCCGGCTGCCCGCACACGACGACGAAGGCCCGCTCATCATCTGCTCCACCCCCCAGGCAGTCACCGGCCGCGTCGCAGCCACCGAGGTGAAGTCCCTGCTGCTTCATCTCGCCGGACTCCACTGAACCAGACGGCACTGACAACGAGGAGTTATCCACATGAGCCGCACCACCAAGAACCACGACCAGGAACTCACCCACCGGCTCAGCAGACGAGGCATGCTCGGCGTCGCCGCCGGCGCAAGTGCCGCCGCCCTGCTCGGCGCGGCCGTCCCGGCGTCAGCGGCCCCCGTCGCAGCCGCCCAGGACATGCGACACGGGCGCGGCGGCCCCGTCCTGCCGCCCGGGCGCCTCGGCATCCAGCTCTACTCGCTGCGGGACAAGGTCTCCACCCTCGGCTTTGCGCCCGTGTTCGCGGAACTCGCGAAGTACGGCTACGACGAGGTCGAGTTCGCCGGCTACACCCAGGGCTCCGCGGGCCCCATCACGCTCGCCCAGCTCAAGCGGCTGGCCCGGGACCACGGCCTGAACCCCATCGGCAGTCACGTCAACTACTACGACGACAACAACCCGGGGGCGTACAGCTTCGCGCAGAACCTGCAGAAGGTGCTCGACGACGCCCAGGCCCTCGGGCTCAAGCACATCGGCACCGCGTCCGGCCCCTGGCGCTACGGGGCGACGGTCGACGGGTGGAAGCGGGCCGCCGAGGACTTCAACACCTACGGAGCGGCCGCAAGGAAGCGCGGCATGAAGTTCTACCAGCACAACCACGCGGAGGAGTTCTCCTTCGCCACCGACAAGCCGAACGTCCGTCTCTACGACGTCCTGCTCGCCGAGACCGACCCCGAACTCGTCTATCTCGAGATGGACATCTACTGGGCGTACGTGGGCCAGTTCCGCTTCGGCAAGCGGGTCGACGGCACTCCTGCCCCCTTCGACCCGCTGCGCTACGTCCTCAAGCAGCCGCACCGCTACCCGCTCTTCCACGTCAAGGACGGCGAGCACAACGAGGCGGCCCGCGACGGCTACACCATGGTGGACGTCGGTGACGGGGACATCGACTACCAGCGTTTCATCTCGGCGGTGAACAAGACTCACGGCGGCCGTCGCGACCACCACTGGCAGGCCGAGCACGACAACCCGGTCGAGTCGTTCGCGTTCGCCCGCAAGTCCAGCGCGCACCTTCACTCGCTCCGGGAGAAGGACTGCTAGGAGCTCGTCGAGAATCCTGCTACCGGCCAGTAGATGGAACGTAAGGTTCCGTCCATCATGGGACGCGAGCATGTCAAAAGCCCTCCGTCCGTACGGGACGGAGGGCTTTCCCTGAGCTGTCCCGAGACCCAGGAGACCCCCCATGCATGCAGGCAAGTGGAGAATCCGGTCGGTGGCGGGTGTCGCCGCACTGGCGTTCACCATGGCCACCCCGGTGGCAACCGCCGCGGACCCGGCCACGTCGGACGGGCCGGCGGCCAAGGCTGCTTCCACCGCGCAGCAGTCGAGCGGTTCCGCGCTGCTTGCCGATGTCGACTACGAGACCTGGCAGCGCGATGTCGCGGCCGTCATCGATGTCGCCCGCCCCTACATCGAGCAGCGCACCGCGAACACCGGTGGCAAGAAGCAGGCCATCGTCCTCGACATCGACAACACGTCGCTGGAGACGGACTTCCACTACTTCTGGGAGCTGCCGACCCCGGCGGTGAAGCCGGTGCTCGACCTCACCCGCTTCGCGGAGTCCCGCGGCGTGGACATCTTCTTCGTCACCGCCCGTCCGGGCATCATCTACTCCCTGACCGAGTACAACCTGGAGAAGGTCGGCTACCCGGTCGACGGTCTGTACGTACGCAACCTGCCCGACCTCTTCCACGAGGTCAGCAAGTACAAGACCGCCAAGCGCGCCGAGATCGAGGCCAAGGGCTACACGATCATCGCCAACATCGGCAACAACACCACCGATCTGGTGGGCGGTCACGCCGAGAAGACGTTCAAGCTGCCCGACTACGACGGCGACCTCTCGTAGGTTCTCCTTCGCGCACAGCGGCCGAGGGGGCCGCCGCGACCGGCTGGTCCGGTCGCGGCGGCCCCCTTCGGCGTGCGTGATCAGCTCAGTCGCCATCCCGGCTGATCGGCATCGGGTTGGCCGTCAGACTCTTTGATTTCGGCCGACCCGGTGGAGTCAGGAACAGCGCGATGCACGCGGCGAACAGCGAAATCGAGCCGGCCAGGGTGAATGCCCCGCTGTGGCCCCAGTTGGTCACCACGACGGCTCCCATGCCGGATCCAAGCAGGCCGGACACCAGCTTGGAGCTGTAGACCAGGCCGTAGTTGGACGCGTTGTTGTTCTCTCCGAAGTAGTCCGCCGTCATCGCCGCGAACATCGGGAAGATGGCGCCTCCGCCGAACCCGGAGATGCTGGAGAAGATCAGGAACAGCGGGAGGTTCTCGATGTTGGCGGACCACAGGATGCCGTACTGCGAAAGGCCGAGGACGACGCAGACGAAGATCAGGCATCGCTTGCGCCCGTAACGGTCGGACAGCCAGCCGATCACACCGCGGCCGGTGCCGTTGACGATGGCCTTCAGTGACATAGCCGTTGCGACGATTCCGCCGGCGAAGCCGGCCTCCTTGCCGATGTCGACCTGGAAGGCGATGCCGAAGATGTTCACGCCCGATGTGCACAGCAGGCAGAACCACATCAGCGCGACCCGCCCGGTTTGCCAGGCCTCCTTCGGGGTGTACTGCCGTACGGCAGGCGGGTTCATCGCCAGTGCGCGGCGGGCGCGGAGGTCGTCCGGCGGTCGCAGCGGGTCAACCTCGGCGGGCCACCAGTTCTTCGGTGGGTCCTGGAAGAAGTAGCCGGCCACTGCCACCATCGCGGCCAGGAAGATACCGACCCCGACGAGCACCCAGCGGAAGTTCGTCAGATCCATGTAGCCGGTGAAGAGGAAGACGAACGGTACGGAACCGTAGGCGAATCCGCCGTTGACGAAGCCGGTCTTGCCTCCCTTGCGTTCCGGGTACCACTTGCCGACCATGTTCACGCAGGTCGCGTAGACCATGCCGGCGCCCATACCGCTGAACATGCCGAACCCGATGTACGCGACGATCACATGCGGCGCGTACGCGAGGGACAGATATCCCAGCAGTGTGCCGACAGCGCCGAACATCATCGCCCAGCGGGCGGGCAGTTTGCCGCTCTCCCTGAGCTTTCCGGCGGGGAAGGCCACCGCCGCCTGGAAGAACACCCAGACGCCGAGCATCCAGAAGATGTGCCCGCTGTTCCAGCTGTGTGCGATGTGCAGGGTTTCCTCGGCCGACGCGAACGCGTACTCGGCCGAGCTGATGCCCATCATGCCGATCCACGGCAGGATGACCATCCACTTGCGCTTGCGGCCCATGATGTCGATATCGGTCTCGCCGAGCCGGTACACGCGGCCGTTGCGGTCCGTCACCTCCCTGAAGGCGACGGGTGTCGAGAAGTCAGTGGTTGTCATGACGGATAAGCACCCCTTGTGTCGAAAGAGCTGGCCAGCGCCCCCTGTCCAATACCTTTCGTTCTGGTGGGGTCGGGGGCGGCCGCGAGGCCGCCCCCTCCTCGGTCACCTCATTGACCACCACCCAGCAGGCCCGCCGCCCGCGCCCAGCGGTACTTCGCGCCGAGGGCCGCCACCGGCTTCTCCGTGGTGTACGGATACGCCACGACGCCCCGCTCGAAGAGGTACTGGCAGGCCTCCTCGACCTCGACGTCGCCCGCCAGCGAAGCCACCACGGGCTTCTCGATGCCCCGTGCCCGGAACTCCTCGACCACCCGCGCCGTCAGCTCGGCGAAGACCATCGGCGGAGTGACGATCGTGTGCCAGTAGCCCAGCACCAGCGCATGGATCCGCGGGTCCTCCAGACCCAGCCGGATCGTCGCCTCGTACGTGGAGGGCGGCTCGCCGCCGGTGATGTCGATCGGGTTCCCGGCCGCCCCGAAGGGCGGAATGAACGCCTTGAACGCCGCGTCCAGATCCTCCGGGATCTCCATCAGCCGCAGCCCGTTGTCGACGATCGCGTCCGACAGCAGCACGCCCGAACCGCCGGCTCCCGTGATGATGACGACGTTGTCGCCCTTCGGCGTCGGCAGCACCGGCAGCGCCCGCGCGTACTCGAGCATCTCGTTCAGACCGGGCGCGCGGATCACGCCCGCCTGCCGCAGGATGTCGTCGTACACCGCGTCGTCACCCGCGAGAGCGCCCGTGTGCGACCCCGCCGCCTTGGCCCCCGCCGCCGTACGCCCGGCCTTGAGCACCACCACCGGCTTCTTCGGAACGGTCGCCCGGGCCGCCTCCACGAACGCCCGCCCGTCCTTGAGGTCCTCCAAGTGCATCGCGATGCACTTGGTGTTGGGGTCCTCGCCGAACCAGGTGAGCAGATCGTCCTCGTCGAGGTCGGATTTGTTGCCGAGCCCGACGATCGCGGAGACCCCCGTCTTCGTCGTACGGGCGAAGCCGAGGATCGCCATCCCGATGCCGCCCGACTGCGAGGTCAGCGCCACCCCGCCCTTGACGTCGTACGGAGTGCAGAAGGTGGCGCAGAGGTCCTGCCAGGTGGAGTAGTAGCCATAGATGTTCGGACCGAGCAGCCGCACGCCGTACCGCTCGGCGATGGCCACGATCTCGGCCTGCAGCTCGTGTTCACCGGTCTCGGCGAAGCCGGAGGGGATCAGGACGGCGTTCGGTATGCCCTTGCGGCCCACCTCTTCGAGAGCGGACGCCACGAACTTCGCGGGGATCGCGAATATCGCCACATCAGGCTCACCCGGAACATCCGTCACGCTCTTGTACGCCTTGCGGCCCTGAATGTCATCGGCCTTGGGGTTCACCGGATGGATGTCGCCCGGAAAACCTCCGTCGATCAGGTTGCGCATGACCGAATTGCCGATCTTGCCCTGCTCGTTGGAGGCGCCGATCACCGTCACGGAGCGCGGCTGCATCAGCCGGCGCATCGAGGTGAGGATTTCGTCGCGCGAGTACTGGCGCCGCGTGGCCGGAGTCTCGTCGGTGAGCAGGATCCGTACGTCAGCGGCCATCACCCCGTCCGCCGACGCGAACACCGGGTTGAGGTCCACCTCGGCGATCTGGGGGAAGTCGGCGGCCAGTTGTCCGACCTTGACGATCAGGTCGGCGAGCGCCTCCCGGTCGACGGCCGGCTCGCCACGCACCCCGCGCAGGATCTCGGCAGCGCGGATCCCGTCGAGCATCGACAGCGCGTCGTCCTTGGAGGCGGGCGCCAGGCGGAAGGTGACGTCCTTGAGGACTTCTACCAGCACCCCGCCCAGCCCGAACGCCACAACTTTCCCGAACGTCGGGTCCGTGACCGTGCCGATGAGAACCTCGGTCCCGGCAGGCACCATCTGCTGCACCTGGATGCCGAGAATGCGCGCACCGGGGTCGTACGCCTTGGCGTTGGTGACGATCGCCGTGAACGCCGCCCGCACTTCTGCCGCCGAGGCGACCCCGATGCGTACGCCGCCCGCCTCCGTCTTGTGCAGGATGTCCGGCGACACGATCTTCATGGCCACCGGGAACCCGATCCGGTCGGCGAACGCGACTGCCTCGTCCGCCGTTTCCGCGAGCGCCTCGGCCGGGGTCGGGATGCCGTAGGCGTCAGTGACGGCCTTGCCCTCGGGGGCGGTCAGAGCTGTACGGCCCGCGGCGAGCGCCGCGTTCAGCACCGCGCGTACAGCTGCGCTGTCGTACGCCACTAGATGACTCCGTTCGTCTTGAGCAGCCGCAGTTCCTCGTCGCCGAGCCCCAGCTCACCGACGTACACCTCTTCGTTGTGCTCGCCGAGCAGCGGCGATGACACCACTTCCACCGGGGAGTCCGAGAGCTTCAGCGGACTGCCGACCGTGGTGAAGGAACCGCGCTTGGGATGCGACACCTCGACGACCATCTCGTTCGCGACCAGCGACTGGTCCTCGATGATCTCCTTGGTGGACAGAATCGGCCCGCACGGGATGTTGTGGGCGTTGAGCTGCTCCAGCACCTGCCACTTGGGCAGAGTCGAGGACCACTCCTCGATCAGCTGGAACATCTTCGACAGCTTCGGCAGCCGCGACTCCGGCGTCGCCCACTCGGGGTCGTCCGCCAGCTCCGGCCGGCCGATCAGCTCCGACAGCGGCTGCCAGCCCACCGGCTGCACAATGACGTAGACATAGTCGTTGGGGCCGCCGGGCGAGCACTTCACCGCCCAGCCGGGCTGCCCGCCGCCGGACGCGTTGCCGCTGCGCGGCACCTCGTCGCCGAAGTCCCTGTTCGGATACTCAGCGAGCGGACCGTGCGCCAGACGCTGCTGGTCGCGCAGCTTCACCCGGCACAGATTCAGCACCGCGTGCTGCATCGCCACATTGACCCGCTGGCCCCGCCCGGTGTGCTCCCGCTGGAACAGCGCGGCGAGAATCCCCGCCACCGCGTGCACGCCGGTACCGGAGTCACCGATCTGCGCGCCGGTGGCGAGCGGCGGCCCGTCCTCGAAGCCGGTCGTCGACATCGAGCCGCCCATGGCCTGCGCCACGACCTCGTACGCCTTGAAGTTGGTGTACGGGCCCTCGCCGAAGCCCTTGATCGAGGCGTACACGATCCGCGGATTGATCTCCTGGATCTTCTCCCAGGTGAACCCCATCCGGTCCACAGCCCCGGGGGCGAAGTTCTCGACCATCACATCGCTGCGCTTGATCAGCTCGGTGAGGATTTCCTTGCCGCGCTCCGTCTTGGTGTTGAGCGTGATGCTCCGCTTGTTGCAGTTGAGCATCGTGAAGTAGAGCGAGTCGACATCGGGCAGATCCCGCAGCTGCTTGCGCGTGATGTCGCCGCTCGGGGCCTCCAGCTTCACCACGTCGGCGCCGAGCCAGCCGAGCAGTTGGGTCGCGGAAGGTCCGGACTGCACATGGGTCATGTCGAGGACGCGCACGCCCTCAAGAGCCTTGGTCATGAGAGGGCTCCTCTACTTGTACATGGTCTGGTTCATGGTTCCGGGGGCGTACGCGTCGGGGTCCACCCAGACGTTGATCAGCGAGGGCAGCCCGGACTCACGGGCGCGGCGCAGCGCGGGCGCGATGTCGGCGGGGTCGCGCACCTCCTCGCCGTAACCGCCCAGCATCTGGGCGAACTTGTCGTAGTGGACATCGCCGAGGGTGTTGCCGACCCGCTCGCGCTCCAGGCCGTACTTCTGCGCCTGGCCGTAACGGATCTGGTTCATCGAGGAGTTGTTGCCGACGATCCCGACGAAGGGCAGGTTGTAGCGGACGAGCGTCTCGAAGTCCCAGCCGGTCAGCGAGAATGCGCCGTCGCCGAAGAGCGCGACGACCTCCTTGTCGGGCCGCGCCTGCTTGGCGGCGAGGACGAAGGGGATGCCGACGCCGAGCGTGCCGAGCGGGCCGGGGTCCATCCAGTGGCCGGGCGACTTGGGCTGGACGACCTGTCCGGAGAAGGTGACGATGTCGCCGCCGTCGCCGATGTAGATGGAGTCCTCGGTCAGGAAGTCGTTGATCTCGCTGACCAGGCGGTACGGGTGGATGGGGGAGGCGTCCGAGCGCAGCTGCGGCAGGCGCTTGTCGAGGGCCACCTGCTCGGCGGCGCGCAGCTCTTCGAGCCAGGCCTTGCGCTTGACCGCACCGCCGTTGAGGCGGCCTGACACCGACTGACTGACAGATTTCAGAATCTGTCCGGCGTCACCCACTATCCCGAAATCGATGTCCCGGTTCTTGCCCACCGTCCGGTAGTCGAGGTCGATCTGCACGACCTTCGCGTTCGGCGAAAGGCGCTTGCCGTACCCCATCCGGAAGTCGAAGGGGGTGCCGACGATGACGATGACGTCGGCGTTGGAGAAGGCGTACCGCCGCGAGAGCTGGAAGTGGTGCGGGTCTCCGGGCGGCAGCGTTCCGCGCCCCGCTCCATTCATGTAGGCGGGCACATTCAGCGTCCGTACGAGCTCGACCGCCGCGTCCGTGGCACGTGTCGTCCACACCTGGCTGCCGAGCAGGATCGCCGGCTTCTCCGCGTGCACCAGCAGATCCGCGAGCTTCTCCACGGCCTCCGGGTCGCCGGCGCTCCGCGTGGAGGCCCGGTACTGCCCGGCTTGCGGCACCCGCGCCGTCTCCACCGGCACTTTGGCGTCCAGTACATCGCGCGGGATCTCAAGGAAGGACGGTCCTGGCGCACCGTGGTAGCACTCGCGGAAGGCCATCGACACCATGTCGGCGGCGCGCGCCGTGTCCGGCACCGTCGCGGCGAACTTGGTGATCGGCGTCATCATGTCGACGTGCGGCAGGTCCTGGAGTGAGCCCATCTTGTGCTGGGTGTGCGCTCCCTGACCGCCGATGAGCAGCATGGGGGACTCGGCCCGGAAGGCGTTGGCGACACCGGTGACGGCGTCGGTCGTCCCCGGTCCCGCGGTGACGACCGCGCATCCCGGCTTGCCGGTGATCCGCGCGTAGCCGTCGGCGGCGTGGGCGGCGACCTGTTCATGGCGTACGTCGACGACTTGGATGCCTTCGTCGATGCAGCCGTCGTAGATGTCGATGATGTGGCCGCCGCAGAGGGTGTAAATGACCTCCACGCCCTCTGCTTTAAGGGCTTTGGCGACCAGGTGACCACCTGAGATGAGCTCTTGGTTCTTGTCGCTGCTGTCATCGGGCATGGCGAAGTCCTGTCCCTTCATAGGGGTCGGTGTGCTTCCCGGTACATTGCATACAGTCGACGAATACTGTATGAAGCTTGTTATCCCGCATTCGGTGGGTGGTGTCCAGGGGGCGTGCAGCACTTTCACTCGTGAATCGATGCACTAGGGGTTGGTATGGATCTGTACGAGCACCAAGCAAGGGATCTCTTCGCAGACCACGGCATACCGGTGCCGGCGGCCGAGACCGTCGACTCGCCGCGGGAAGCGCGCGAAGCGGCCGAGCGGCTCGGCGGCCGCGTCGTCGTCAAGGCTCAGGTGAAGACCGGCGGCCGGGGTAAGGCAGGTGGGGTCAAGATCGCAGCCGACCCGGCGGCGGCCGAGGTCACGGCGCGTCAGATCCTCGGCATGGACATCAAGGGCCACACCGTGCGGAAGGTGATGGTGGCCCAACCCGTCGACATCGAGGCCGAGTTCTACGTCTCGTACGTCCTCGACCGCGCGGCCGGGACCTTCCTCGCCATCGCGTCGGCCGAGGGCGGCATGGACATCGAGGAGGTCGCGGCCAGCCGCCCGGAGGCGGTGGCCCGTATCCACGTCGACTCCGCCGAAGGCGTCACTGCGGCCAAGGCGGCCGAGATCGCCGCCGCCGCCGGACTGCCGCCCGAAACCGCCCCCGTCATCCGGTCCCTGTGGCAGGTCCTCGTCCGCGAGGACGCCCTCCTCGTCGAGGTCAACCCGCTCGTACGGACCGCGGGCGGCGAGATCCTCGCACTCGACGGCAAGGTCACCCTCGACGACAACGCCCGCTTCCGGCAGGCCCGTTGGGGATCGGATGCGCAGGACCCGCACGGCGACCCACTCGAGGCCGCCGCTGCCGCCAAGGGCCTCAACTACGTCAAGCTCGACGGCGAGGTCGGCATCATCGGCAACGGCGCGGGCCTGGTCATGTCCACCCTCGACGTGGTCGCCGGCTGCGGCGCACGCCCCGCCAACTTCCTCGACATCGGGGGAGGCGCCTCCGCCCAGGTGATGGCCGACGGGCTCTCCGTCATCCTCTCCGACCCGGCCGTCAAGTCCGTGTTCGTCAACGTCTTCGGCGGAATCACCGCCTGCGACGCGGTCGCCGACGGCATCGTCCAGGCGCTGGAATCCGTACGCCTGACCAAGCCGCTGGTCGTACGGCTCGACGGCAACAACGCCGCCCGGGGCCGCGCCATTCTCGACGGCCGCGCCCACCCCCTTGTCCAGCAGGCCACCACGATGGACGACGCCGCCCGCCAGGCAGCGGACCTCGCCAACTGAAGGGATCGGGAACCATGGCCATCTTCCTCAGCAAGGAGAGCAAGGTCCTCGTCCAGGGCATGACCGGCTCCGAGGGCATGAAGCACACGCGCCGGATGCTCGCGTCCGGCACCGACATCGTCGCCGGAGTCAACCCGCGCAAGGCGGGCCATGTCATCGACTTCGACGTCCCCCAGGGCGCTTCGGACCTGGGAGGCACCCCCATTGCGGTCCCCGTCTTCGGCACGGTGCGCGACGCCGTCGAAGCCACCGGCGCGGACGTCACCGTCGTCTTCGTGCCGCCGCCGTTCGCCAAGGCCGCGGTGATCGAAGCCGCGGACGCCGGAATCGGTCTCGCCGTCGTCATCACGGAGGGCATCCCCGTTCATGACGCCGTGGCCTTCCTGGCATACGCTGCGGCGCGTGGCACCTGCGTCATCGGCCCCAACTGCCCCGGTCTCATCAGTCCGGGACAGTCCAATGCCGGCATCATCCCCGCCGACATCGCCACCAAGCCCGGCCGCATCGGCCTGGTCTCCAAGTCGGGCACTCTCACATATCAACTCATGTACGAGTTGCGGGAGACAGGTTTCTCGTCCGCCGTCGGCATCGGCGGCGACCCCGTCGTCGGCACCACCCACATCGACTGCCTCGCCGCCTTCGAAGAGGACCCGGACACCGAACTCATAGTGCTCATCGGGGAGATCGGAGGTGACGCAGAGGAACGCGCCGCAGCGTATATCGCCGACCACGTCACCAAGCCTGTCGTCGGATACATCGCGGGCTTCACCGCTCCGGAGGGCAAGACGATGGGCCACGCAGGCGCTATCGTCTCCGGCTCGTCCGGCACCGCGGACGCCAAGAAACTGGCACTTGAAGCGGCAGGTGTACGCGTGGGAGCGACGCCTACCGAGACATCCCGGTTGGTACTGGCCCGTCTTGCGGAGGCACACGGCTGAGACCGACCATCTATGGGGGCGACCGGCGTGTGCGAGCCGGCCGCCCACCCTCCGGCGGGCATGCTCACGAGGCATGGCCCGTGGTGTATGGCCCGTGACCAAGGGCTCATGGCACTCACTGCCGCCAAGCGCTCATGACTCACGGCCCACGACTCCGGGGCCGGCGCCCCACTCACGAACATGGCCTGACCCTCCCGCCCCCTTTCGAGCGGAGACCACCCTCATGGCACCCAATCCCACCCCCAACCTCGTCCTGAAGCCCGCAACAGCCTGGTCCGACGCCTGGCAGCGCTGTCTCGCCGTGGCTCCCGAGGCATTCAGGGACGACCGCGTACTGAACCTCTGGTCCGCCCAGTGGCTGGCCGACGGCAGGGCACTGCCCGCCACCAGCCCGGTCGACGGCAGCCCCATCGCGGGCCCGCCGCGGCTGGACGCGGAGGCCGCCAAGCAGGCCGTACGCGCCTCGCTCGACCAGCACCGCGCCTGGCGGCACGTACCACTCGCGGAGCGCCGGGCCCGTGTCGGCGCCACCCTCGACGCCCTCACCGAACATCGCGAGCTGCTCGCGCTGCTGCTGGTCTGGGAGATCGGCAAGCCGTGGCGGCTCGCCCAGGCCGACGTCGACCGTGCGATCGACGGAGTGCGCTGGTACGTCGACGGCATCGAGCGGATGGTCGAGGGCCGCACCGCCCTGGCCGGCCCGGTCTCCAACATCGCCAGCTGGAACTACCCGATGTCGGTCCTCGTCCACGCCATGCTCGTACAGGCGCTGGCCGGCAACGCGGTGATCGCCAAGACCCCGACCGACGGCGGCGTCGCCTGCCTCACCCTCGCCAGTGCCCTCGCCGCCCGCGAGGGCATCCCGATCACCCTGGTCAGCGGCAGCGGCGGCGAGCTGTCCGAGGCCCTCGTCCGCTCCCCGGAGATCGGCTGCGTCTCCTTCGTCGGCGGCCGCGACACCGGGGCCCGTATCGCCACCGCGGTCGCCGACCTCGGCAAGCGCCACATCCTGGAGCAGGAGGGCCTGAACACCTGGGGCCTGTGGAACTACAGCGACTGGGACTCGCTCACCGCCGTGATCCCCAAGCTCTTCGACTACGGAAAGCAGCGGTGCACGGCGTACCCGCGTTTCGTGGTCCAGCGCGAGCTGTTCGCCGACTTCCTGGCGGCCTACCTGCCCGCCGTACGCTCCATCCGTACGGGCCACCCCCTGGCCGTCGAGAACCCGACCGACCCCCTGCCCACCCTCGACTTCGGCCCGCTGATCAACGCGGCGAAGGCCAAGGAGCTGGGGGATCATGTGGCCGAGGCGATCGACCGCGGGGCGGTTCCCCTGTACCGGGGCACGCTGACCGACGGCTTCCTGCCCGGTCAGGACACCAGCGCGTACGTGCCACCGGTCACACTGCTGGGCCCGCCGCCGAGTTCCCCCCTCCACCACGCGGAACCGTTCGGCCCGGTCGACACGATCGTCCTGGTCGACACGGAGGCGGAGCTGCTCGCCGCGATGAACGCCTCCAACGGCGCGCTCGTCGCGACCCTCTCGACGGACGAACCGGAGACGTACGAGCGGCTGGCCCCCCAGATCCGGGCCTTCAAGACGGGGCACGGAAAGCCCCGCTCCCGGGGGGACCGAGACGAACTGTTCGGCGGCTTCGGGGCGTCCTGGCGCGGCGCCTTCGTCGGCGGCGAACTGCTGGTCCGCGCGGTGACGGACGGCCCGGAGGGGGAGAGGCTGCCGGGCAACTTCCCGGACTACCACCTGATGCCGTGACGGTTAGCCGGTCTCTGGTCAGGCGGTCGCTGGTCAGGTGAATCTCCGGCCGGGCGGTCCCTGGTGAGGAGATTTCCGGTCAGACGATTCCGGATCAACCGGCCTCTGGTCAGGAGATCCCCGGTCGGGCGATCTCCGGCATCGCCGGTCTCGGTCAGCCGATCCCCTGGCGGTCGGGCAGGAGGGCGAACTCCCGCTCGGCCGCCTCGGGCGCGGCCCGCACCACGGCGTGAACCAGCAGCGTGCGGTGCCTGAGCAGCGGCTCCCTGCGGTCCTCGGGCGCGAGCAGCAGCAGATCGTCGATCGCGGCGATCAGCCGCCGGCTCACCTGCGGATTCCCCGGCGCGAACAGCCGCACCTCGGTCAGCGCCAGATCCACCAGATCCGTCCACCCGGGCACACCCTGCACCAGCCGCACCGCGCCCTCCCTGTCCCGATACTGGATGGCACCGAGCGGCCTGTTCACCACCGCCGTCAGGAACTGCACCATCCGGTCCAGGCACTGCACGGCGGTCGTCGGATCGTTCACGGCGGGCGACAGCGCACGCAGCGCGATGTCCGACAACTGTCGCAGCCCGAACCCGATGTCCTGGTGAAGGGTGCGCTCCACCCCCACGGACACGGTGAACCTGAGCGCCCCACGCGGTGGCTCTCCCTCCCCGTGCACGGCCAGCACCGGCGTCCCCGGCACGACGAAATCCCCGATCCGCGGGATGAGCCGCAGCACGACCCCGTGCCGCCTGGCCGCTCGCACCAGCCGCGCGACATTCACATCCCGCAGCACCCCGGCCCGCCCCTGATACGGAATCCACGCACTCTGGGGCGCGAGCGCCGCCGCCTCCCGCTCCCCGGCCGGCTGCCTCGCCAGCACCTGGAACGACTCCCGAGTGATGCGATCGACGACCGGCCCGACCTGCATCAGGCGCAGCGTCGAGGTCACATAGGCGATGAAGAGCAGCAGACTCAGCCCGAGCATCGCCATGGTCAGCACACTCTGCACCAGCGGCACGGAGCGGACTCGCTGCGGATCGGTCTCGCTCTCGTACGAGGTCAGCACCAGCAGCGAGAACAGGAACGTCGCGAGGAACACCGTCAGCGTCAGCTTGCTGATCCGGCTCCGTACGAAGATCCGCACCACCCGGGGAGTGAGCTGCCCGCTCGCCATCTGCACGGCCACCAGCGAGATGCTGAAGACGACACCGATGAAGGTCATCATCGCCGTGCTGATCGTCGTCACGATCGTCTTGGCGTCTTCGGCGATCGAAGCGAGGTAGCTGAGCTCGTCGTAGGCCTGCTCGCGTCGCAGATACGCGACGATCTCGGTGTCCAGCGCGTCGGCCGCCAACCACAGGGCGACGGTACAGACCAGCCCTGCGGTGGGCGCGAACCAGAACGTATCTCGCAGGTGCTCGCGCAGCGGCAGGAGCACGCGGGGCTGTCGATAACTGCGATAGCTGCGATCACTCACACAGCTGAAGGTAGCGTCACCGTGTGTTTGTCTGCGGATACACGCTGTACCGACGTCGGTGCGGCGTGCACAGTACACCTGGATCGGGGTGGCTGCACCCCACTGACCACCGGATATACAGGCGAGGGGCGCCTCTGTCCCCTGGTATTGTTGTCCACGTCGCCGCGGGAAACCGGGGCGGTCACCTAGTCCGGGTGGCGGAATGGCAGACGCGCTAGCTTGAGGTGCTAGTGCCCTTTATCGGGCGTGGGGGTTCAAGTCCCCCCTCGGACACAGACTGAATCTCCAACTTGTGCGGGTCGAGGCTAGCCTCGGCCCGCACAAGCTGTTTTCCGGGGTCGTAGGTCAGCTTGAGCCCAAGGTTCTGGCAGACCTCGGCTTCTTCCGGCGCGGCCCCCCGGCCGGCGCGCCTCGACTCATCCGCCCGTCCGCGGTCTGATGGTGTCGAGGGAGGTGGCCCGCGTGGGTGGCGGAATTCCTACGACGATGCAGGCATGGGTGGCCTGTGCCGCCCGCAGCGGAACCATCGAGCGCGTCGAGCTGCCCGTCCCGGTGCCGGAGCCCGACGAGGTGCTGGTCCGGGTACACGTATGCGGGGTGTGCCGCACCGATCTCCACGTCCGCGACGGCGATTTGCCGCCGCACCGGGAGTGGGTCGTGCCCGGCCACGAGGCCGTCGGCGAAGTCGTCGCGGCCGGCCCCCGGGCCACCGGGCGGGGGGTCGGCACCCGGGTGGGGATTCCTTGGCTGCGCCGGACGTGCGGGGTGTGCCGGTACTGCGCCAGAGGACAGGAGAACCTGTGTCCTTCGTCCGTCCACACCGGTTGGGACGCGCACGGCGGCTATGCCCAGTACGCCACCGTGCCCGCGGCCTACGCGTACGAGCTGCCGGGCGGGTACTCCGACGAGGAGCTGGCCCCGCTGCTGTGCGCCGGGATCATCGGCTACCGGGCGCTGCGCCGGGCCGACCTCCCTTCCGGTGGCCGCCTCGGCATCTACGGCTTCGGAGCCTCCGCCCATATCACCGCGCAGGTCGCCATCGGCGAGGGCGCCCTCGTCCATGTCCTTACCCGGTCCCCGGCCGCCCAGGCACTCGCCCTGGAACTCGGCGCCGCGTCGGCCGGTGACGCCCACGCCCGGCAACCCGAGTCGCTCGACGCGGCGATCCTCTTCGCCCCGGCGGGCGACCTCGTCCCTGTAGCCCTGGAGGCACTCGACAGCGGCGGGACACTGAGCATCGCGGGTATCTACCTCACCGGCATCCCGCCGTTGGACTACGAACGGCATCTCTTCCGCGAACGCAGCGTGCGCAGCGTCACCGCCAACACCCGCCAGGACGGACGGGACTTGTTCGCCGCGGCGGCCGGCCACCGGCTCCGGCCCACGGTGGCCTCGTACGACTTCAAGGACGCGGACACCGCACTGGACGACCTCGCGGCGGGCCGGATCACCGGGGCAGCGGTGCTGCGCATGCCCGCCTGACTCGGCCTCGCGCGAGCGTCGGGGGCGGGATCTGATCGGCTTCCGCTGACCACCGGGCAGCGATCAGCCTTCATGCCCGCCGGCCGGCCACCTACCCCTCGCCGGCCGAACGGGCGCGGGGGGCACGGGACTTGCCCGCACCACCCGCGCCCGCCACGGCCCGGCCTGCCCGGCTTCCCGTCTTCAGCCGTCCTCCGGCATGGGCGCGGGCCAGGCTTCCTTCATCCGCTGCGGCGTCCAGTACTCCTGCACCTCGTCGGGGCTCTGCCGCTCGTCGCTGCTGGTGGTCCCGGAGTCCGGCTGCGGCCTGGGGGCCGGGTCAGCCGCGGCGTTACGCCATGCGGCCACCGCCACGACAGCGGCGAGCAGGGCGGTGGCGGTTCCCCATCGGCTCAAGCTACTGCGACGCATTGGACTGCTCCTTGTCAGGCTTTCAGGCTGTCAGGTGACGCCGCCCTGGGCGTCGAACATCGCCTTGACCGCGTCATCGAAGTACGAGCTCCGGTTCCAGCCGCCCGTGGCGAGCGTGCTCATCGCCCCGTTGACGGACCCCAAGCCGTTGGCGTCGTTGAACTCCCGCAGCCACGGCCCGCCACTCGACCCGCCGCCGAAGTCACACTGGATTTCAATACGGCCGTCGCCGACCGCTCGCGTGGTGCCCTGGCAGGCCCACTGGAGCTGGCCGTTGTCGCGGTTGCCCGGGTAGCCCATCACGGTCACGGCCTGGGTGCGCGAGAAGTTCCAGCTCAGTCCGTGACCGCCGGTGACATTGACGATCTTGTTGCCGTTGAGCGGCCAGGTGGTCACCATTGCCACGTCCCGGCCGAGGTCACTGCTGCTGATCCAGGTGTTGAAGGTGCGGAACTGCTTGGCGGCGAAGGTGCCGAAGGGACGGACGCCGGAGCGGTAGCGCGGCGCATAGGTCCAGTTGGTCATCCAAGTGCCGCCGCTGCCCCCGTGCACGCAGTGCCCGGCGGTGATCAGCATCTGCTTCGAGCCGCTGTTGAGGGCACTGGCCGAGCAGGCGTAGTTGAGTCCGTTGCTGGGGTTGGTGAAGAACACCTTGCCCACCGCTGCGGATTCGGTGACCAACGGCCGGACCGTGCCCGACCGTCCCTCGGCGGGCGGGGTCGATCCCGGCTGCCCCGTGGGCCCGGGCTTGCTCTGGGCAGCGCCCGGCGAAACGGCTGCCCGGTCGAGGGGGATTGCTTCCCTCATCCGCTCCGGCGTCCAGTAGCGGGCCAGCGCGGCGGCGGCGGCCGGCGAGTCGACCGGCGCACCACTGGCGAGCCGCGGAGTGGGGCTGGCGGTGGTCGCGGCCCCGGCGGGGACGGCGGCGGACCCCGCCCCGGTGGGGGCAGGTCCCGCCATGGCGGGAGTCGCCCCGGCCAATGCCAGCATGGCGGCAGTGGCCAGCGGTAGAAGTGCCTGTCTGAGTCTGCGCACGAGTGATACTCCCCATGGTCGATTCGGACGCGCATTGCCGCAATTCGCCAGTCAATGCGCGGAGTTGAAGCGACCGTAGGTCTGGCAAGTGCCCCCGTAACAGTCCGAAATAAGTCCCTCCGCTATCCCCTTACCGTGCCGCGTATTTTGGTCATCCCGGTCCACCGCTTGCTTACCAGATACTTGTGTGCTGGGTGTCGGCGAGTAGGCAGGGCGGGTCAGCTCTCCGGCCAGCGCTTTTCTGACCAGCGGCTGCCCGCCGTCATCGGTGAAGGCCGGTGCGTCCGCCCTTTAAGATCTCTAATTACGTTGACGCATAAACCTGAACGTCGCCTATTCCGGAACGGCCGTTGGGTAACGTCTCTTTGGGGACACAACTTCACCGGCGTACGCGTTGCTCATCCTGCGCTGTCGCCGTCGAGCCCGAGGCGGATCACGGCGAGGGCGTCGGCGATCTCGATACTTATCTCGTCCTCGGGGCCGAACAGCACGCACATGTCCTGGTGGAGTGGTTCGAGGATCTGCTGGGCCTCGGCCGCTCGTCCCTGGGCTAGCAGCAGCATCCCGATGTTGTGCCGCAGCTCGACGGCCTCCTCGCTGACGTCGCTGTCGAGGGTCCGTACGACGTTCAGTACGCCCTGGAGCGAGGCGAGCGCGTCGGTGACCTGGCCCAGTTCGGCGCGGCAGCGGGCGGCCTGGGCGCGGCAGGCGCGGGCCTGTTCGCCGGTGGGGCCGGTGATACGGGCGTACGCGTCGGCGAGGCTGTCGAACTCAGGCAGCGCGGCCCGGTAGTCGCCACCGAGGAGGCGGATCGCGGCCCGCCGGCGGCGCAGTGCCAGGACCTGCTTGCTCTCGGAGCCGAGGGCGAGGGCGGCGGGTTCGATGACCTCGCTGAGCACCTCGGCGGCCTGCGCGAAGCGTTCCTCCTCCAGGAGGGCGTCGGAACGGTCGTACGCCTCCTTGATGTCCTGGCGCAACTGGGCGGGAACGGGCACTGGCTGGGCCTGCGGGGCGAGGACAGGGGGCGTGCTTCCGGCCGACGGCGCCTGAGTGCGGGCGCGGGGCGCGTAGGGGTGGCGGAACAAGCCCGTCGGGTCGGGTACCCCGGCTGGTCCGGCCTCGGCCGCGGTGGGCTCCTGACCGGGCGGCGGGAGGAACGGCAGCAGCCGCTCGTACACCTCCTGCGTGTCGGCGGGCCGCTGCTCGGGCGCCTTGCGCAGCAGGTGCAGCACCAGCTCTTCCAGCGCCTCGGGTACGTCGGGGCGCAGCTGCCGCAGCGGGGTGGGAGCCGCGTTGACCTGCTGGAACATCAGCAGATACTCGCTCTCTGCTGTGAACACGACTCGCCCGCTGACGAGTTCGTGCAACACGCAGCCCAGCGCGTACAGGTCGGTCTGCGGGGTGATGCGCCCGCCCCGGACCTGCTCGGGCGACATGTACTGGTAGGTGCCGACGGGGCTTCCGGTCGCGGTCAGCTTGGTGACGTCGGTGCGCAGGATCGCCGCGATGCCGAAGTCGAGGACCTTCACGGTGCCGTCGCGGGCCACGAGGATGTTCCCCGGCTTGAGATCCCGGTGGATTACCGGCACTTCGTGCGCGTACGAGAGCACGGTCGCGACCTGCGCGGCGACGGCGGCCGCCCAGCTGACGGGCAGCAGGTGGTCGGGGTGGAGGTAGGCGGACAGCGACATGCCGTCGACGAGCTCCATCACCAGGGACAGCCGCTCGTACGACTCGTCGAGGACCGCGTCGTACACCTGAGGCACGCCAGGGTGCTGAATGCGTGCGGTGATACGGGCCTCGCGGCGGAACCGCTTGGCGAACTCCTCGGCCACGTGCGGGGAGGTGATCGACGCCTGCCGGATGACCTTCACGGCGACGGGCCGGTCGAGGACGGCGTCATAGCCGCGCCATACGACGCCCATGCCGCCCTCGTTGAACTGCTCCAGGAGTTCGTAGCGGCCAGAGATCACCTGCTGCGGCACCTTGCCCCCGTTGTACGTGATGAACGGTCACGGTCCGGGGTCAAGTGTGGCCGCTGCGTCGATCTTCCGTCCAGGGGTGAGCCTTTCAGCCTTCCGCCGGCAGGACGTACTCCGCCCAGACCGTCTTGCCGGGGCCGGTGGCGCGTGGGTGCCAGTCCCAGCGGTTGGCCAGGCACTCCACCAGGAGCAGGCCGCGGCCGCTGTCGCGGTCGTCGGCGGGCGTGGCGAGGACGGGGACGCATTCGGTACGGGTGTCGGTGACCTCGACACGTACAGTCGCCGTGTCCGAGGCCAGGGCGAGGGCGAGGTGGAAGTCGCGGCCGGGGACCCGGCCGTGCTGGACGGCGTTGGCCGCGAGCTCGGCGACGATCAGCGTGAGGGCGTCGTGCGCGTTGCTGTCGTACGGGATGCCCCAAGCGTCGAGGCGCTGCCCGGCGAGGCGACGGGCGAGGCGCGCACCGCGCGGGGTGGAGCTGAACCGCATGGCGAAGTGGTCTGTGGGGCGGGCGGGTTGGGGGAGGTGTGTGGGGGCGACGGTCTCTCTGGTCATGACTGCAACGCTCCCGTTGGTGGCGTAGCGTGACCAGTCGTGACGCGCCGTCGGGGCTTGGTTGTACGCGACGGCGTGCGGTGTGTACGTGGCGCGTTGCGTGACGTAGTTCGGGGCGCGGCGTTTGGCCGGTGAGGTGGTGGGCCGATGGACTCTTCGGAACCGATGGAACAGGGCGAGCCGGGCGAGCAGGGCGTACGGGATGACGCCGGGCCGCGGCCGGAAGATGAACCGGGATCGGGCGTGGTGACCGCGTTCGGGCGACAGTTGAAGCTGCTGCGGGTGAGAGCGGGGCTGGAACGGCCCGAGTTCGGCAAGCTCGTGGGCTATGCGGGGCAGTCGGTTGCGTCGTTCGAGCAGGGGCGGCGTATCCCGCCGCCGAGGTTCATCGACCGGGCGGACGAGGTGCTGGATGCCGGGGGCGTACTCAAGGCGCTGAAGGAGGAGGTGGGGCGGGCGCAGTACCCGGCCTTCTTCCGGGACATGGCGCGCTTGGAGGCGGAGGCGGTCGAGCTGTGTGCCTACGACACGCACGTGGTCAAGGGGCTGTTGCAGACGGAGGAGTACACGCGGGCATTGCTCGCAATGCGGCGCCCGCTGCTGGACGAGGAAACGATCGAGTTGCGAGTGGCAGCCCGTCTCGCTCGGCAGGAAATCTTCAACCGTTGGCCTGCGCCGCTGCTCAGCTTCGTGCTCGAAGAGACTGTTCTGCGTAGGCCACTTGGCGGGAAAGCAGTGCTGCGAGGGCAGCTCGAACAGCTGCTGCTCATCGGTCAGAAGCGCAATGTCGAGATCCAAGTCATGCCCCTCGACCGTGAGGACAACGCGGGCGTGGACGGCCCATTCACCGTCATCACACGCAAGGGTGGAGAGCACCTCACGTACATGGAGGTCCAAGGGCGAAGTAGCCTGCTGACGGATCGCGAAGAGGTCCGTCTCGCCGCCGCGCGCTATGGGATCATCCGGTCCCAGGCTCTCACTCCGCGCGAGACCCTGGGATTCGTCGAGAAGTTGCTGGGAGAGCTATGAACATCGCAGAGACCTCGGTCGCAGCTCCGGAACTTGCCTGGTTCAAGAGCAGCTACAGCGGTGCTGAGGGGGGCGACTGTGTAGAGGTTGCTTGGTTCAAGAGCAGTTACAGCACTGGTAATGGCGGCGAGTGCGTGGAGGTGGCCACTGCCACCGGAGCCGTACACATCCGGGACTCCAAGGTCTCCGCTGGACCGGTCCTGACCGTCTCTCCCCACGCGTGGGCCGGGTTCGTCGGACTGGCCGCCGACCGCCTGGCCTGAGCCGTACGCAACCCCGTGGGACCCGCCGCGTACCACCAGCGGCAGGTCGCACGCGTGCGCAGGGACTCCCGGCCGTCAGGCCGCGTCGTCCACGCCCTCCTCGCGGCGGATCATCCGCCACGCCGCGCGGCGGGCACTGCGGTTGAGGGAGGACTGGAAGCCCTTGTCCGGGGCGAAGTAGCGCTTGCCCAGGTCCGTGATGAGCCCGACATGCTCCTCCACCTTGTCGGCGAAGACCTCGTCGAAGACTTCGCCGAAGTTCGCCTCGTCGTTGACGACGGCCACCCGGCGCACCTCGGAATCCGCGATGGCCGCGTTGAAGGCGGGCAGCAGGTCCTGCTCGGTGAAGTCGGTGCCGAACTTGCTGTTGAATCTGTCGATCAGCTCGGACAGCAGAGACTTCTCCGGCTCCTTCGCCCCACCGGACCCGTCACCGAAGCCCGGCATGGTCGTCGGACCCTCGGGGGAGAGGCTGACGTCGTGCTCGCCGGTCTGCTCGACCCGGAGGTGGCTGAGGTCGACCTCTCCTATATCGACTCCGCCGTCCGCGCTGCGCGGCAGCCGGTTGAGGAGGTGGCGTCCGTAGAGGTGGAGCCGCTCAAGCTCGGCGTCCTGGTAGGGGACGATCTGCGCGAGGAAGCCGTACTTGCGGACGTAGTCGTTGAGGTCGGCGCGGAAGTCCTCGGCGGTCTTCTGGTCGTCCTCGTCCTCACTCTCCTGGAGGGCGGTGAAGCGGGCGACAGCGGGGGAGAGCAACCGGTACAGCTCGGCGTGCAGTTTTTCCCACTTGGCCTGAGAGCCGGCCGCCTTCTCCTGCGCGGCGAAGTACGCCGCGGCGAACTCGTCCATGTCCTTGGCGGTGAGGATCGGCGCGGACATGACCCGGCTCTGCGCCTGGTAGAGGAGGTTCGGGTCGGAGGGGAGGGTCATCGCCTCCTCGAAGTACGGGCGGAAGGCTTCCTGGATGTCCTCGGCCTTGTTGACGAAATCAAGGACGGCGAGGTCCGCTTGGGCCTTGCGTTCGGCAGTCCGGTTGAGCCGGGACAGGGTCTGCACGGCTGCGATACCGGTCAGCGTCTTGTTGACGTACATCGTCGTCAGGAGCGGCTGGTCGAAGCCGGTCTGGTACTTCTCCGCGACGACCAGGATCCGGTACTCCTGCTGGCCCTTCCCGCCGGATCGCGTCGCCTTGTCGTCGGCGCGGGTGTACGCGAAAGCCTTCGGCAGGGCGCTCTCCGCGATTCCGCCGTTCTCCTTCGGCTCGGTCGTCTCTTCGTCGTCGATGGTGAGCGAGCCGGAGAAGGCGACGAGGACGCCGAGGTCCGGGTACTTGGCGTCGTACCCGCGGTCTGCGATGTAGCTCTTGATCGCGCGGGCCATCTGCACAGCCGACTGCCGGGACGCGGTCACCACCATCGACTTGGCGCGACCGCCGAGTCGGCCGCGGGTGTGCGTGACGAAGTGCTCGACGATCACCTGCGCGTGTTGCGCCACGGTGTACTCGTGCATCAGTGCGTACCGGGCGAGTAGCGGGTTCGCCTTGGTCGGGTCGACCTCCACCTCGTCGGGGTTCTTGTTGACGAGCTTCCAGTACGTCTCGTACGTGACGTAGCTGCGCAGCGGGTCGAGGATGAAGCCCTCCTCGATGGCCTGGTGCATCGAGTACGTGTGGAACGGCCGGTACTTCGCTTCGCCATCGATGTCCTGGAGCGTGCCGAAGAGCTGGAGCGTCTTGTCCTTGGGGGTGGCGGTGAACGCGAAGTAGGAGAGGTTCGCGGCCATGGAACGATTCTTGGCTGCGCGCTCCAACTGCTCTTCGAGGGTGAGCTCTTGTTCTGCCGCCGTGGCCTGCGTGGTGGCTTCGGTGGCTCCCGCGTCGTCGGAGTCGGAGTCCAGGCCGAGGTCGCGCAGGGCCTCCCGTACGGCGGTGGCGGCGCCGCCCGACTGCGAGGAGTGCGCCTCGTCCACGATGATCGCGAAGTTGGAGCCCTGGATCTCGGTGGGGTTGCGCTTGAGGTAGTCGAGCAGCGCAGGGAAGGAGTGCAGGGTCACGGTGACGATCTTGCCGGTGTCACGGGACAGGGCCTTCGCCAGCTGGGCGCCCTTCGCCCCGTACTGCTCGTCGATCTTCACGACGAGCCCCTCGGTCTGCGAGAAGCCGCCGATCGTCTCGCGGAGCTGGGAGTCGAGGTTGCGGCGGTCGGTGATGACGATGACCTTGTCGAAGACCGGCACCCCCGGCCGTACGCCGGTGGCGAGCGCCTCTGTGGCCAGCTCGCGCGGATCGGTGGGGGTGTGCAGATCGCTGAGGCGGTGGGCGAGCCAGCCGATGGTGTTCGACTTGCCCGAGCCGGCCGAGGCCATGACGAGGTAGTTGTGCCCGGCCCCGTATGCGGCGGCGTGCGCGGTGAGCTTTTTGACGGCATCCCACTGCTGGTAGCGCGGGAAGATCGTCTTCTTGCTGCTGCCTCCGCCCGGCGTCTTCTCCGTGTGGACGTGCACGAACCGGTGGAGCAGGTCGAGCCAGTTGTCCCGCTGCCACACCTGCTCCCACAGGTAGGACGTGGAGTACGTGCCCGGCGCACTCGGCGCCGGGTTTCCTGCGCCACCCGGCAGGCCGGGGCCCTCGGAGCCGGTGTTGAAGGGCAGGAAGTGGGTCTTGTCGCCGCGCAGCCGTGTGGTGACGAAGACCAGGTCCGGGTCGACTGCGAAGTTCGCGACCACGCGGTGCTGGAAAATCAGCTCGGTGGGGTCGCGGTCCGTGCGGTACTGCGCCTTGGCCTCCTCCGCCCCCTGCCGGGTCAGCGGATTCTTCAACTCGGCGGTGGCGAGCGGGATTCCGTTCAGGAACAGGGTCAGGTCGAGCCGGTTGTCGCGGTCGGCCTGCTTCGTCGCGTACCGCAGTTCCCGTACGACGGTGAGTCGGTTGGCCCGGTAGCCATCGAGCACGGAGTCGTCCGCGACCAGGTTCGGCTTGAAGTAGGCGACCCGGATCAGGACGCCCTGGTCCTTGACCCCGTTGCGCAGCACGTCGATGACGCCGCGCTTGGGATCGGCGAGAGCCTGACCGAGCCGCTTGGCGAAACTCTGCTGCGCGTCGTTCGGGTCGCCGTGGTAGTAGGTGTCGACGAGGTCGTTCCACTCGTCGATCTGGGTCTCACCGATGAACGTGAACAACTCGCTGGTGTCCAGACCGAGTTCAGCCTGGTAGTCCTGCGGCTTTGCCTCGCGCCAGCCGCGCTCGTTCATTGAGGCGACTATGGCGTTGCCGAAGGCGGACTCGTCGTGAACGGCCATGACTATGCTCCCCGTTTTCAGGTCGAAGTAGGGCGAGTTGGCGCGAGCCATGGCGCCACGACATCGCACGGCCCGCTGTCGACCACGCCGCGCACGAGGCGAAGGGCGTCGAGTTGGACTTCCCGGCCCGCGTTGTACGCGGCAGGACCGTAAGCGGGCCGTGGTGCCACATCGCAGTGGGCGACGGAGTTGTAGCTGTCGCTCGATGAGACGCGGGTGACGGGGGTGGCGCGGTGGGAGCGTGGCTCGTGGTCGGTGGTCATGACGAGAGGACTCCTCGGCCGGAGGCGGTAGATACGTCGAACTTGCCGGATACGGCGGAGGCGATGAGGGCTTGCAGGCGTTCACTGAGCAACTCCCCTTGCAGGGCGAGCTTGTCCTGCAAGCGATCGCACTGCGCTACCTGAGAACCGAGCGCTGACAGTCGCTGCTCGGCGACTTCGTGATGCACAAGTGGAATTGGAACGCCACGTAGTCTGTCGGCTTTGATCCCCAAAGCGGTTGAGCCTGTCGCCCGTAGCTCCAGCTCGGCTTGTGCCCGCGGTGATCGCAGGTACCAATAAAGCCAATCTGCTGAGCATTTCTCCGAATTGACCCTGAGTACGATGACGCGTTGAGCTAGAGCCACACCTGGGTCAGAAACCATTGCCACCTGGCCGAGTGGTGCTTCGGTCGTTAGGAGCACGTCTCCACGTTTAAGTAGACCGCGACGCATCCATGCATCGTAAGAATCCTCCGCAATATACTCGCGGCTTGCAGTTAGGTCGATCAGTCCGTCTCGGATATTCTTAGCTGTGACCAGTGGAATCCCGGAGGCCGTCTTTTCGGGGGTGGCGCCGCGATAGTCAATCCAGCGTTCCACAACTCGCCGCAGTGGTGCGGAGTCGACCGAGTGTTGAGAGTCGGAATCTTTCTCTGCGGAGAAGCAGCCAGCCAGCAGGGCGGCCTGACGATGCTCTAGGAGTGTTGAGAGCCGCGAGAGACGGGAGCGGAGGCGAGTCACCTTGGCGGTCTCGGTGTCGAGGAAGTCGGCGATGCGGTGCTGCTCCTCCACTGGTGGAACGGGGAGCTTAATCTCGCGGGCCATTTCCAGGTTGATCCGGGCACGCGTCGACCCGCGAGTTAGCGTAGACACTTGATTGGAGACAACTGATGAGCTCAGTGCCCAAGCGGCATATCGATGGGTCAGGCGACTTTCGTCGAGTCGTGCACGGAAGCAATCCGCCTTAACGATCGAAGGTCCCAGGTCCGGGGGTGCTACGCATGCACGGCCAACGGGATGGTTATCGTCGCCGAGTCCGGCGATGATCAGATCCCCAGACTTCACCTCATGGCGTCGCAGATTCCTGAAGTACTCCAGGGAAATGTAGGCGGCGTCGAGATCCTTGAAGTGTGCAGGGCCAATATTTCCGAGACGAATTACTCGTGCCCCATCGTCGGAGTAGTGACTGCTTGTCAGGGAGCTACCGAAGGGGCCGTCAGTGATCTCATTGATGAAGCGTCTCAGGGAAACTTGAGGGTGCAGAGGATTGGCTGAGCCGGTCATCCCGTCACCTCGCCCAGTAGCGCCTGGATCTCCGCCTCAAGCGACTTCAGTTCCGCGTCGATCTCCGCCAGCGGCCTAGGCGGCTCGTACACGTAGAAGTGGCGGGTGAACGGGATCTCGTAGCCGACCTTCGTCTTCGAGCGGTCGATCCACGCGTCCGGGACGTGGGGGTGGACCTCTCGCTTGAGGTAGTCCTCCAGGTCCTCGTCCAGCGGGACGTTCTCGTAGTCGCGCAGCTCCGTGTCCGGTTCCGGGGCACCTCCCTTGAGCTTCTGGATCTCGCCCTCAGGATCGCGGACGCCGACCGTGTCCCTGACCGCCTTCGCGAACGGCGCGCCCGTCGGCCACAGCAGGCCGGCGTCGACCACCGCACCCTTGAGTGCGACCGTCGCGTCCGACTTCGTCGGCCACGTCGACCCCAGCAGTGGGCGCAACGCGTCCGCGAAGAGGGCAGCCTCAGCGTCCACCAGCTCCTGGAGCTGCGCCGCCTCCTCGTCTGTCAGCTTGCGGCGGGCCTTGACCGCCGCGGCCAGTTCCGGGTGCTGGGGAAGGGCCCGCTCCTCCGCCCACTTCTGGACCGGTTTGGAGGCGATGAGTGCCGCCAGAGTGTCGTCCGTCAGCTCGAAGCGCAGTTTCAGCGGGCGTTCGACCGTGATGCGGTGGTAGCCGAAGTCCTCATTCTTGAAGACCTTGACCTTGCCGTGCAGCGGGTGCTCCGGGTCGACGGCGACGTGCAGCGCCTCGCCGTACAGCTGCGTGATGTCGCCGATGTGGTTCGGGCGATTGCCCGTCCCGTCACCCAGCTCCTTGCGCTTGTCACCCAGCGACTTACGCATCTTCAGCCAGTAGTCACGCGCATCCAGCAGGACGACCTTGCCCTTGTGGTCGGCGGACTTCCTGTTCGTCAGGATCCAGAAGTAGGTGGAGATGCCGGTGTTGTAGAAGAGCTGGTCCGGGAGGGCGACGATCGCCTCCAGCCAGTCGTTCTCAATGATCCACCGGCGAATGTTGGACTCGCCGGACTCGGCCGCGCCCGTGAACAGCGGCGAGCCGTTGAAGACGATGGCGACGCGCGAGCCGCCCCCACCGCTCACATCCACCGGCTTCATCTTCGCGAGCATGTGCTGGAGGAAAAGCAGCGAGCCGTCGTTGATACGGGGCAGGCCCGCACCGAAGCGGCCGGAGTCGCCGAGCGTCTCGTACTCCGCATCGACCTCGTCCTTGACCTTCTTCCAGTCCACACCGAACGGCGGGTTGGCGAGGAGGTAGTCGAACTTCTCGCGTGAATGGCCGTCGTCGGAGAAGGAGTTGCCAAGAACGATGTTCTCCGGGTCCTGGCCCTTGATCATCAGATCGGAACGGCAGATCGCCCACGACTCGGGGTTGAGCTCCTGCCCGTACACCTTCACCCGGGCGTTCGGGTTGAGCGACTTGACGTGGTCTTCGGCGGCGCTCAGCATGCCGCCCGTGCCGCAGGCCGGGTCCATCACCGTGCGCACCGAACCGGGCAGTGTCAGCGCGTCCGCGTCGGGCGCGACGAGGAGGTTGACCATCAACTTGATGACCTCGCGGGGGGTGAAGTGCTCACCCGCGGTCTCGTTCGACTGCTCGGCGAAACGACGGATCAAGTCCTCGAAGATGTAACCCATGTTGTGGTTGGGCACGGCCTCGGGGCGCAGGTCCAGGTCGGTGAACCGGCCGATGACGTCGTACAGCAGCTTCGCCGAGTCCAGCTTCTTGATCTGCTGGTTGAACTCGTACTTCTCCAGAACCTCGCGGGCGTTGTCGGAGAAGCCCGCGACATAGATTTGGAGGTTCTTCGCGGCGTTCTGCGGGTCGTGGGCGATCTTCTTCAGCGTGAGGGATGACGTGTTGTAGAAGGTGTGGCCCGATGCCCGGCGCAGGAAGCGTCCCTTGTCGATGTCCTGGCCTTCGAGCTCGGCAACGACATCGACCACCTTCTCGCGCGTCGGCTCCAGTACGCACTCCAGGCGGCGCAGCACGGTGAACGGCAGGATGACCTTGCCGTAGTCGGACTGTTTGTAGTCGCCGCGCAGGAGGTCGGCGACGGTCCAGGCATGGTTCGCCAGCTCCGTGTGCTTACTGCTGTTCAACGCGTTCCCTTCGATGAACCGCCCGGCTGGGACGGCTGGGATCCAGTTTGGTCGATATGCGAAGGCGATGTTGCCGTTCAGGCCGACGGGCCCTCGGAGGGCGGGAGCAGCGCACCGGTGGTCAGGCCCGTGAGTAGCGCCTGCGCCGTCTCCTCGGCCAGCTCGGCCGTCCGGCGGGCGGCGGTACGCAGTTCGTAGGCGCGGCGGAATGCCGCACCGTACCGGCGTTGCTCGTCCAGCGGCAGAAGCGGCACGCGGAGCCTTCCCGGCGAGACACTCACGATCGTGCTGCCCGTGGAGGCTCCGGCGATGTTGTCGTCGGCAGCGAGGAAGCCCGCGAGGAACCAGGGGTCGAGCCGTGCCGGGTCCGGTCGCAGCAGGTGAATGTGGTGGCCGAGCAGGGCTTCGGCGTCCGCCTCATCCGCGACACGCGCCATGATGCCGCTGCCGCCGGCGACGCCGCGTACGAGAACATCACCTGCGGCGACGGTATGCGCCGCATCGGTACGCAGGTCCTCCGCCGTGCCCGACGGGCGAGCGCCGTTGCCGATGTCGGACGCGGTGAGCACCGGGCGTTCCGTGCCGTCCGTGTCCGGGCTCTCGGTCCGGGAATCCCCACGGCCGACAGGGACTGCCGCCCGCAGCAAGGAGAGTGCGCCTCCTCGGACAAGATCGGAGACGGTAGCCGTACGCCACGCCTGTGAGGACTCCGTGGCTGCCTTCCACGGCTCGTAACCCGCCGCGCTCTCAAGGACGTTGACGGACGCGGCGAGCAGTTCGCGCTGTTCTGCCGCGTGCTCTGCCACCTCTGCCGGATCGATGTCGACTGGTGCGGCACGCACTTGTCGGGCGGGCGTGAGGTCTACAAGATCGTCGACCAGGTCAATGGTCGGCACGGCACGCGCCGCACCGGGTACGTCGGTGAAGGACTCCGGGTCGTCCGTATACGCGGTCCAGTGGCCGAGGACCTCGTCGGACAGTGTGTTCCAGTCCACGCCCGTGCGACGGTGCCGCAGCCGGGAGTACGCGTCCCGCGGTGAGCTCGGCGGGCCTTCGCGCTGGTCTCCGCTCACGTCCACGAACAGCACGGACTTGCTGTCCGTGCCACCCGGCTCGGGGCGCTGGAGGACCCATACGTGCATGCCGATGTGCAGCGGCGCGGAAGCGCCGAGGGGAAGGCCGATGACGGCGCGCAGCGCGCCGCTGCGTACGAGTTCGGCGCGGATACGGCGGCCGGAGGCACGGGCGGCTGTGGCCGGCGGAAGCAGCATCACCGCGTGGCCGCCGGACTCCAGGTGCGCCAGCGCGTGTTGCGTCCAGGCAAGCTCCGACTCGATCCGCGGCGGCACACCGTAGGCCCACCGCTGGTCGTACGCGAGCTCCTCGTGCCCCCAATCACGATCGCCGTACGGCGGATTGCAGAGCACGCCCCCGACTCTCAACTCCGGGAAGGCGTCGGCACGCAGGGTGTCCCCCACGCATACGGTGACCTGCGCATCGGGGGCCGACAGCAGCAGGCGAACGGCGCTGCGCTGAGCCTGTACGGGCAGCGAGTCCTGGCCGTACAGCTCGGTCGCCCCCCGCCGAGCCGCTGCCGCGAGCAGAGTGCCGCTGCCGCAGGCCGGATCGAGGATGCGTGTCGTGCGGTCCGGCAGGAGCCGTGCCATCAGGTCCGCGAGCCTTAGAGGTGTCTGGTACGTACCGGTGGAGGCGGCTGTGTCGTCCAGTTCACGTTCGGCGAGGACGTCGAGAGTGCTCTGGGCGCCCTCGTCGCGTACGCAGCGAATCAAGGCACGGAGCGCGCCGACGTCGTCAGCACGGAAGTGAACGGCCTCCGCCTCCGGGACCGAGCCGGCCAGCTCCGCTGTGGCGCTGTCGGCCTGGGCGATGACGTCGGAGTCCGGCAGTTCATCAAGCGCGGTGAGCTCGTCCGCGCTGCGCCGTGAAGTCGCGAGGACGAGAGGGAACAGGCGTGCTGCGACGCCGGACCCCGCGCCGTGGAGCCGCAGTACGGTGCGCAGCTCCTCGGACGGTGTGGCGGCGGACGACTGCCCGCGCGCCTCCAGCCATCCCCGTACCGCCTCCAGGTCGTAGAGCGGACTGCTTTCGGTACCGCCCGACGGGGCCGGGAAGTCGTCGTGCCGGCGGCGCCAGTTGCTGACGGTGGCGCGCGTAACCCCTGCGATACGGGAGATCTCGGCGGCGGTCACCTGGGCTGATGGCTGTGGCATGGGTTCCTGGACCTCTCGGGAGCGAACAGTAAACACCCTACACCGGACGTCAAATCCGTGAAGATGATTGACAGTGCTTTCATGGTGATGCTTATCTGGTGGAGCTTCCGGTTGGCAGCACTCGTCAAGGCGTGAGCCTGTGGGGTGCTTGTTTGCCCTGCCCGTAGAGCGATTCCGAGAGATGCACCGCTCTACCGATCCTGAGGGGGGGACCCACCATGCGCATCACCCTGCCGACCACGGTCGTCGAAGGAATCCAACTCACCGTCATGCCGTTCCGGGCGCCGTGACCGTTCGGCCCGGCGGGTCTCACCTCACATCCGTTCAGCACTCCGAGAACTGGAGCACGACCATGACCACTCCGAACCCGCAGACCCCCGGACAGCCCGCCCCGCACTTCCGCTCCCCGGGCGGCTGGGGCTCCGTACCGCCGCCCCCCGTCAAGTCGCCGATGCGTAAGAAGGCTTGGTTCACCCATGGCGCGGTTGGCCTCGTCGCCCTCGTCATCGGTGCCGCGTCGGGTGGCAGCGACGGGGGAGGAACTGACCGCTCGGCCGGCGCCGGCGCGAAGCCGGGGCCCACAGTCACGGTGACCGCGACCGCCGGGGCGGCCCCCGCGCCGACCGTGACCAAGACCCAGCCCGCCAAGCCGGCGAAGACCGAGGAAGCCGGCCCGGCGAGCAGCTTCGAGGGTGACGGCGAGTACCTGGTGGGCGAAGACGTCAAGGCAGGTACGTACCGGACCGCCGGATCGGACGAGACGTTCGGCTGCTACTGGGAGCGGGCCAAGGACTCCAGTGGCGAGTTGGGCTCGATCATCGCCAACGAGAACCTCAAGGGCAGCGGCCGCGTGACGCTGAAGAACGGCGAGGTCTTCAAGACCAACCGCTGCAAGGAGTGGAAGAAGGTCGGCTGAGCAGCGCCCAGCCGCCCAGCGGGCCGCGCCGAGCACACAGTCCCCGGAACGACCGCACCGGTCACCAGCACCGCGCCCCTCTCGACAGCGGGTGGCACCACGCCGCCCGCCGCCCACTCGACGCGAACAGAGGAGGACCACCATGGGCCGCCGCTCACCGTTCGCCCGAGCACCCCGGCCGAAGACCCGCACGCGTCGCGGGATCTGCATAAACGACAAGGTCAAGGCTGTGTCCGGGCCGGTCGTCCTGGCCACGGACGCCTCCGTCGGAACGGACCGCGTCGCCTCCGGCTACCTCGCCACGACAGGCCACACCGGCCTGCGCGCTCACCTTTACCCGCTTCACATCGCCCGTCCCCGCACCCGCATCGTCGTCACCGAACTGAGGGCCGTTTACTGGGGCCTGAAGCCTGTGCTCGCCGCCCACCCCGGCAGTCCAGTCGAGGTACGCGTCGACAGCCTCGACGCACTCAGCTACCTGCATGCCTGGCAGAGCGGCAGCACGCGCATGCCGGAGGGCTACGACACTCGCCCGCGTTCCCAGGGGCGCATGGCCACCCTCATCAAGCTCCAGATGCGCGCCGAGTACACCCCGAACCTGACGTTCGTCCACGAGAAGGCCCACGTCGGCAACCCGTTGAACGAGGCCGCGGACTCCCTGGCCAAGCTCGGCCTCCGCGCCGTACACGGCAAGGTCCCCGTGGCCGAGATTCCGCGCCTCGTGCCCTTGTGGGCCATCGGAGCCCTCGACGACTACCGCCGCAGCCGGCGATAAGGCGGGCCCCCGTGCCACCGGTCGGCACTGGGGCAGCCGCGCCCTCCATACGACTGCGGCGTATCCACCAGCCCTGAGAGAGGAACCCTTGCGATGTCCGAACCCGAGCAATTGCCATCTGTCCCGCCCTCGGACCCGGAACCGGAACCCGGATCTGCCGGGCCGGCGCCGGCCATGCCGGGCCATGCGCCACCGGCCCCGCCCGGCTCCCGCTGGGCGCGGCTGTCACGCGGCAAGGTTCTGCTTCTCGGTGTCGGCATCGGAGTTGCGGCGGTGGGGGCCGGCTGGCTGACCACGTCCCTCCTCGGAAGTGACGCGGACAAGGAGAACGACGGCGGCACCTCTTCCAGCACCACCGCGGCTGACGAGACGAGTGGACCGGAACCGTTCGGGACGGACGGCTCGATCACGCTCGCCTCGGTCGGCGCAGGACTCGAGAGCGGGGCGCTGTGCTCAGGCACGGGCGGCTACTCCGACATCGACTTCGGTACCCAGGTCAACATCACCGACGCGGCCGGGACTCTGGTCGCCCACGGCTCCCTCGACCTTGGTGAGAAAACCGAGGCGGGGTGCACGTTCCCGTTCACGGTCGACGACATCACCCCGGGGTCGAAGTTCTACACCGTCGAGGTCTCCCATCGCGGCGGCCTCACGCAGACCGAGGCCGAACTGCGCGCGGGCGGACTCGAATTCACACTCGGCGACTGACCTCGTCTCCCCGGGCTCGAACGATCCACCCGGTCGGCAAGGCATCAGGCACAAGAGCCCGACAAGCAGTGAGTCTTCGCCATCTTCGAACGTGCTGGTCGGAGGGCTGGTGTGACGCTCCATGGGCGTGCTCGTGCAGGTTGCGGGCGGGAGTCTGCGGTCTTGATCGTCTGACGGGGCGGGCCGGGGCGGTTTTGCCGGTTCCTCCGTGGCGACGGCCCGTTGCCGCCTACGATCCGGTCCCATGGTGGAGTCCGGGATTGCGGAACGAATCGCGGCGGGACGCGCGGAACTGGACGAGCTGGAAGACCAGTTGGCCAAGCAGCTGGAGGAGGTGCGGGCCGAGCGCGACGAACTCGCCGTCGCCGAACGGGTCTGGCACCGGATGGCCGAACAACTCGCCGCGGAGAAGGCGGTTGTGCCGCCGACGACGCAAGTGGCGGGCCGTGCGGTGCTGCTGGTCCCACCGTGGACCAGGACGCGCTGCCGCCGGAGTACCAGCGCATCCTCGCCATCGTGCGCGACGCGGGCGGGGCGGTCAAGCAGGTCGGCGAGGTTCGGGGGCTGCATGTGGCGGTGCGGGGACCTGGTCATCGTCACCGGCTTCAAGGCCACCCGCGCCCGCAAGCTCACCCCGGGGCAGAAGCAGGCAAACCGCGTCCTGGCCGCCGGACGAGCCCCCGTCGAATACGGTTTCGCGAACCTGAAGGCCTGGCGCGTCCTCACCAAGCTCCGCACCGACCCCGGCCGCGCCACCGCGCTCCTGCGCGCCCTGCTCGTCCTGACCAACTTCGAAGTCAACCGGTGACGGACGATCAAGACCACAGACTCCCGCCCGCGACCAGCACAAGCACACCCGATCGAGCGTCACGCCAGCCCCTCCGACCAGCACGTTCGAAGATGGCGAAGGTTCTAGGAAGCCGTAGACGGCCGCCTGACGGCCTATCTGCTCGGTTCGTTGCACATGCGCGAACCTCCGAATCAAGCCGCGAGACTGCCAGCAGGCCACAACTCACGCGTCAGATCTTCGCCATTGTGGGCGGTAGCGCAGGACGGCGTCAGACCCGGCTGCAGCGATCTCGAAGCTCGGAGATGACGGCTCTCTCGCGCGAGTTGACGGCACCGTCCACAGTGGCCACCCGGTCGGCCACGTCGAGGAGGTCGCTCAGATCCCCTGGCTCGGCGTCCAGGCGTCGCCACACCTCGGCCGGGTCGATTTCAACAAGGTGAGCGAACTGTCCATCGACCACCTGATGCTGATCCCGGACCACCCTCACCAGGTGCCGGATCAGCAGCGCCTCATCGTCCGTGATCTTCTGGTCCGCCATGATGACGAGCCACGCAACCCACAGCATCAACTGCGGGTGCTGACTCCGCTTGCTCATACCCTCAGCGACTTCGATCACCCGCGCCTCGTTCCGGAAGACGGCTTGCGCGTGCCGCCCCGCGAGCAGCGTCGTATAGCGGTTCAACACCACCGCAAGGGGAACGCCGACCACGGGGATACCAATCTTGATGACGTTGCGCTGCAGGAGATACTTCCCGACGACGGGGAGCCCCTTCGCGGCGGTCAGTACCGCTTTGGAGTAGAAGCGCTTGATCACCGGCCGCATTATGGCCGGGACCGCCTTGAGTACGCCTCCCTGGACCACTTCCCCGCTCTTGATCGTGAAGGCCACTCGAATGAGCTTCCACATGTCCTCGGGGTCGGACAGGTCGAGCGGGACCCGATAGAGGACTGCGACGTCGTAGGCCAGGCGGAGCTGGAGCCGGGAGATGAACGCGACATCGACCATCATGGTCGCGACGGCGGCCGGGACAGTCGCCGGTGAGGCACCGCCAAGGCTCCCGAGGGTGGCGACGATGGCCGCCGTGTAGGCCCCGGCAGAGAGCCCACCTTCGAGCGCGGCGTACCGAGCCGCCATCTTTATCCGCTGATCAACGATGGCATCCGCGGGTACGCCCTCATACCGCTCCTGGAAGTACTGCCAGTCGACCTTGTCGGTGTAGGAGCTCATGGCCTGAGCGCTGAGCTTGGTGAACCAACCGCCCGACTTGATATCGTCCGCGCTCAGCCCCTTGATGAACTCCCGCAGCTCGGCCCGCTCACGCTCAACAGCCTCCCGGTCGGCATCGTCGCCGCCGGCGTCGACAGCGTCAATCGGAGCTTCGGTCATGGCGAGTTCCCCCCAGGCGGCTCAGCGCATAGCCAGGTTGCCAGGTTTGGACAACCCCGCTGACGTCTCAACACGGTGACTCAGTAACCAGCACATCTGTCGACGGATGTCTCGTTGAGCTGCAACCCTAGCGCGCCATCATGCGGCTGGTACCATCGCGTCGACCTCCGTCGTGATCGCCTTCACCGCGGTCAACTGCGTCACACACCAAGCAAGCCCGAGTTGGTTCGGCACCGTGAACAGCACCGTGTCGGCCGCCTTCACCGCCTCGTCCGCTGCGGGCTCCTCGGCGATGCGGTCGGGCTGAGGAGCTGACCTGGTTCACCTGGTTCAAGAGCAGCTACAGCGGAACGCAGGGGGACAACTGCGTTGAGGTGGCCGCCTCGCCCGGCACCGTGCACGTCCGAGACTCGATGGACCCTCAAGGGCCCCAGCTGTCCGTCGACCCCGGCGTATGGTCGTCGTTCGTGTCGTACGCCACTGATCGTCAAACCCGCGCTGGTCCGGCCACCTATGAGCGGGGAAGGGATGTACGGCCCCCGCGCGTCAGCTGCCGCGACCACCCCGGACGGCAGCAGGTGACGTCCTACGGCTTGGGCAGCGCGTTGACCAGGTAGTCCAGTGCTGTTGCCGAGGGCGGTGAGGCCGGGGGCAGCTTCCACTGCATCCACGCCCTCAGCGCATGTACAGCGCGTCGATGTCCGCCGCGTACGCGCCCGTGATCGCCCGGCGCTTGAGCTTCATCGTCGGTGTCATCAGACCGTCGTGCAGACTGAACTCGTTCGGCAGGATGCGGAACGCGCGGATGGACTCCGCCCTCGAAACCCGTGTGTTGGCCCGGGAGACCGCCCGTTGGATCTGCGCCCGCAGGTCCTCGTCGTCCGCCATCGCCGACATGTCCGACTGCGGCTTCCCCTTCAGTGCCTGCCAGTGGGCCAGCGCTTCGGGATCCACCGTGATGAGCGCCGCGATGTACGGCTGGTCGTCGCCCACGATCAGGCACTGCGAGATCAGCGGATGGTGGCGCAGCTGCTCCTCCAGGGGTAGCGGGGCCACGCTCTTGCCGCCGCTGGTGATGATGATGTCCTTCTTGCGCCCCGTGATGACGAGGTAGCCCTCGCGGTCGAGATGGCCCATGTCGCCGGTGGCGAACCACCCGTCGCGCAGCACCGCCTCGGTGGCCTTGGGGTTGTTGAGGTAGCCGGCGAAGACCGTGTCGCCGCGTACCCACACCTCGCCGTCGCTCGCGATGTGTACGGCGCAGCCGGGAATGGGCCGGCCCACCGTGCCGAATCTGACCGCTCCCGGCGGCTGGGCCGTGATCGCGCCCGCCGTCTCGGTGAGGCCGTAGCCGTCGTACACGGTCACGCCCGCGCCCGCGAAGAACAGCCCGAGCTCCCTGCGGAGCGTCGAGCCGCCGGACACGGCGGTGCGCACCTGGCCGCCCAGTACGGCGCGCAGCTTGCTGTACACCAGACGGTCGTAGGCCGTGTGCAGGACCCTCAGGGACGGGCCGGGGCCGTGGCCCGAGCCGATGGACTGCCGTTCCACTGCTTCGGCATAGCGCACCGCGACGGTCGCGGCCTTGTCGAAGAGGCCTACGTGCCCTGCGGCCTCGGCGGTGCGACGAGCCTTGTGGAAGATCTTCTCGAAGATGTACGGGACGGCGAAGAGGAACGTCGGCCGGAAGGATGCCAATGCGGGCAGCAGCGACTCGGGCGTCAGGTCGGGCTGGTGGCCGAGACGGACGCCGCCACGCAGACAGGCGACCCCGACCATCAGCCCGTAAATGTGGGCAACGGGCAGGAAGTTGAGGATCGACGGCTGTGCACCGGGCTCGGCGATGATCCCGCCCCAGCCCTCGAGCAGGATGTCGCATTCGGCAGCCAGATTGGCATGCGTGATGAGGCAGCCCTTGGGCGATCCCGTCGTGCCGGAGGTGTAGCAGATCGTGGCGACCTGGTCGGGCAGCACCGAGGCTCGGTGACGGTGGATCAGTTCATCGTCGACACCGGCACCTTGGCGGATCAGCGATTCCACACAGCCCAGGTCCATCTGCCAGATAGCGGACAGCTGAGTCTCCGAGTCGGAGGCCGCCGCCACGGTCATCGCATGGTTCTCGTGCTCGACCACGATGGCCCGGACCTGGGCGTCGTGCAGGATCCAGCGCACCTGCTCGATGGAGGACGTGGGGTAGACCGGAACGACCTCGGCGCCGACGGACCACAGGGCGTGGGCCAGAACTGTCCACTCGTAGCGAGTACGGGACATCAGCGCGACCCGGTCGCCGAACCGGATGCCGCCGACCAGGAACCCCTTGGCCACGGCCATGACTTCGTCGCGGAACTGCGCCGCGCTGACCGGCTCCCAGCCCTCCGGTCCTGCCCCGGTCCGGCGGGAGAGCTGCACCAGGGAGGGATCGCGATCGGCGGTCTCGTACACCGAGTCGGCGAGCCCGTTCGACCAAGGCGGCTGGAGACGGCGCGGAGGCCCGTTTCCATACATTTGGCCTCCCCCTCGCCCGTGTCAGGGGCGTCACGCTATGCAACTCAGGGAGGGAAAGGTATCTGTTGGAGGGAGTGTTGCCTAGTTTCCGGGCACATCCACCCAGTCCCTGACCCGCCACAGCCATCCGATGTCGCGCCCGAAGGACCAGATCAGCAGCGCCAGCGCCAGAAGGACCGCGGCGAAAGCCAGTTGAATCGGGATGACTCCGGCGCCGACGACCAGGAGCACGATCCCCTGGAGCGCCGCCACCGTCTTGCGCGCCGTGCTCGGTGGCAGGGCGCCGTTCAGCCACGGCAGTACTCGGGCCGCCGCGACGAAGGCGTAGCGCATCGTGCCGATCAGCAGGACCCAGGGGCCCAGCGAGGTCGCGACATAGATGCTGAGCACCAGGATGAGGAAGGCGTCGACCTCCATGTCGAAGCGTGCCCCCAAGGGGGACGCCGTCCCGGTGCGGCGGGCGACCTTGCCGTCGACCGCGTCGAGAATCAGCGCCACCGATGTGAGCGCGACCAGGAGCGTGACCGGCGGCGGGCTCTCGAAAGAGTCCGCGACCAGGGCGGTCACGCCCCCGACGAGTGTCGCTCGCGCGAGGGTGACGCGGTTGGCGGCCCCGAAGGAGCGGAGCCACGAGCGGTGCACGGCGCGCGTGAGCACGGCCCAGGTGACGAGCGCGAACGCCAGCCCTGTCAGCCATCCCGCGGGCCCCAGGCCGATCGCCGTGCCGAGAAGGACCAGCAGAAGTACCTGCGCGCCCGCTCCCACGGTCGTCTCCTGGCGCAGCAGCCGCCTGTCGTACGTGTTGTTCAGGGCCACTCTTGCCGCCCTCCGGCTGCGTGACAGAGTCCATGGTGCCGCGTACCGTGGCCGCGGCTTCTTAAAGATCAGTACGTCAAACGTCGCCCGAATGTTCAGGAGTACGCAGATGCAGCGCGCCGCCCGGGCCTTCTGGCTCCGCTCTCCCGGCCACGGCGAGATACGGGACGTCTGTCTGCCGGAGCCCTCCGACGACGAAGTGCTGGTGCGCACCCTCTGTTCCGGTGTGAGCCGTGGAACGGAGACCCTCGTCTTCCGCGGCGGCGTGCCGAAGAGCCAGCACAGCGCGATGCGGGCGCCGTTCCAGGACGGCGACTTTCCCGGGCCCGTGAAGTACGGCTATCTCAATGTCGGCATTGTCGAAGCCGGGCCGCGGCACCTGCTCGGCCGTACAGTCTTCTGCCTCTACCCGCACCAGACCCGGTATGTCGTCCCCGTGAGCGCCGTCACTCCCGTGCCGGATTCCGTCCCCGCCCACCGGGCAGTGCTGGCCGGGACGGTGGAGACCGCGGTGAACGCCGTGTGGGACGCCGCTCCGCTGATCGGCGACCGGATCGCGGTCCTCGGGGCCGGCATGGTCGGGGCCGGCGTCGCCGCCGTCCTCGCCAAGTACCCCGCGGTCCGCGTCCAGCTGGTCGACGCGGACCCCACGCGCGCCTCAGTCGCCACGGCGCTCGGCGTCGACTTCGCGCTCCCCGAGGACGCCGCGGGCGGCTGCGATCTCGTAGTCCATGCCAGCGCCACCGAGGAAGGGCTCGCGCGCTCACTGGAACTCCTCGCCCCGGAGGGGACGGTCCTCGAGCTGAGCTGGTACGGCGATCGGCGCATCAGTCTGCCGCTGGGGGAGGCCTTCCACTCCGGCCGCCTGGTTGTGCGCAGCAGCCAGGTGGGGATGGTGTCCCCTTCACGGCGCTCCAGCCGGACCTTCGCGGACCGCCTCGCGCTCGCGCTGGACCTGCTCGCCGACCCCGCCTTCGACGCGCTGATCACCGGTGAATGCGCCTTCGACGAGCTGCCGGACGTGCTGCCGAGGCTCGCCTCCGGGGAGCTCCCGGGGCTGTGCCACCGCGTGGTGTACGAAACCGCAGCTGATCCGGCCTGAACAAGAAGTACAGGCCGGCCGTACTACAGGGTCAGAAGTGCCGCTGCACCTGGGAGGGTCATCCGTTGTTCAGCATCACCGTCCGCGACCACCTCATGATCGCTCACAGTTTCCGTGGAGAGGTCTTCGGCCCCGCCCAGCGGCTGCACGGAGCGACGTTCCTTGTGGACGCCACCTTCCGCCGCGCCGAGCTGGACGCCGACAACATCGTTGTCGACATCGGCCTGGCCACCAAGGAACTCGGCGCTGTAGTGGGCGAGTTGAACTATCGCAATCTCGACGACGAACCCGACTTCGCCGGCACCAATACCAGTACGGAATTCCTGGCCAAGGTGATCGCCGACCGACTCGCCGACCGAGTGCACGCCGGGGCCCTGGGCGAGGGCGCCCGCGGCCTGGCCGGCATCGCGGTCGCCCTGCACGAATCGCATGTCGCCTGGGCGAGTTACGAGCGCGCCCTGTGAACCGCGCCGGTGCTCCCTCGGTGCACTTCGTCATGCCCGGGGGCGTCGACGATCCGGCCTCGCCGAGCGGCGGCAATGTCTACGACCGCCGGATGTGCGAGGAGCTGGCCAAAATAGGCTGGCAGGTCCACGAGCACGCCGTCGCGGGCAACTGGCCACAGCCCGCAGCGGCCGCCCGCGCCGAATTGGCCAGAGTCCTGGCGCAGTCGCCGGACGGCACCGTCATCCTCCTCGACGGACTCGTCGCCTGCGCCGTTCCCGACATCGTCGTCCCCGAAGCCGAACGGCTGCGCCTGGCGGTGCTGGTCCACCTGCCGCTGGGCGACGAAACAGGACTCGCCCCCTCGCGGGCGGCGGCCCTGGACGCTCTGGAGCGCGAAACGCTGCGCGCCGCCGCGGCGGTCGTGGTGACCAGCGAGTGGGCGGCCCGCAGGCTCGTCGCCCATCACGGCCTCACCTCCGGCAGGGTTCATGTCGCCGCACCCGGGGTCGACACCGAGCCCCCGGCGTCCGGCACCGACGGTGCCTCGCGGCTGCTGTGCGTCGCCTCGGTGACCCCGCGCAAGGGGCAGTACCGGCTGGTGAAGGCACTCGCGGCCGTCGCGGACCTGCCCTGGGACTGCGTATGCGTCGGCGGCCTCGATCACGACCCCGGCTATGTCGAGGGTCTGCGGGAGCTGATCGAGAAGTACGGACTCGGCGACAGGGTCCATCTCGTGGGAGCGCAGGCCGGTGCGGAGCTCGACGCGAGCTATGCCGCCGCCGACCTCATGGTGCTCACCTCGTACGCCGAGACGTACGGCATGGCCGTGACCGAGGCGCTCGCGCGTGGCATTCCCGTCCTCGCGACGGCCGTTGGCGGTCTCCCGGAGGCCGTCGGGCGCGCGCCCGACGGCAGTGTGCCGGGGATGCTCGTACCGTCGGAAGACCCGGCGGCGCTCCCTGCGGCGCTACGTCGCTGGTTCGACGACCCCGGCCTGCGCGATCGGCTGAAGACGGCCGCACGCGAGAGGCGCACCGCGCTGGACGGGTGGGAGACGACCTCGCGGAACCTGGCCGGCGCGCTGGAACAATTCATACTCGAACCCGGGAGGGCCGCGTGAGTACCACCGACGCGCCTCGATACGCCCCCGAGTGGCTGGAGCTGCGGGAGGGCGCCGACGCCGCCGCCCGCGCATCCGGACTCCTCGACCCGCTGCACGGGTACCTGAGGCGAGGGGACGCGGGGCTGGTCATCCGCGATCTCGGCTGCGGCACCGGCTCCATGGGACGCTGGCTCGCACCGCGGCTGAACGGCCCCCAGCACTGGATCCTGCACGACCATGACCCCGCTCTGCTCGAGCTGGCCGCCGTGCGGATGCCCCGTACCGCCGCCGACGGCAGCCGCGTGACGGTCGCTGTCGAGCCCGGTGACATCGGCCGCCTGACCGCGGAAGACCTGGCCGGCACCTCGCTGTTGACGGCCTCCGCTCTGCTCGACGTGCTCACCCGCGACGAGGTGGACACGCTCGCCAAGGCATGCGCGGCAGCCGGTTGCCCGGCGCTGCTGGCTCTCTCCGTGGTCGGGCGGGTCAAGCTGACACCTGCCGAACCGCTGGACGCCGAGCTCGCCGCCGCTTTCAACGCCCATCAGCGCGGTGCCGGCATGCTCGGGCCCGACGCCGTGACCGTGGCCTGCGAGGTCTTCGCACGGCGAGGGATGTCGGTGCGGGCGCACCCCAGCCCGTGGCGGCTCGGCCCGGACGAGTCGGCGTTGACGGCCCAGTGGCTACGGGGCTGGGTCGGCGCGGCCTGCGAGCAGCGCCCGGCCCTAGCGCAGCGCGCCGAGGCGTATCTGCGGCGCCGCCTGGCGGCCTGTGAGGCGGGCGAGTTGCGGGCGGTGGTGCACCACAGCGATCTGCTGGCACTGCCCCGGCCGGCGGGCGGGACCCGATGAGCGCTCAGACGCTACGGGCCCAGGTCGGCACGCTCGCCGGCGCGGCCATCCTCGTGGTGCTGGTGTGGCAGCTGGGCACCGGCGCCTTCCTGGACGGGCTGCGCAGGATTGACGGCCCCACCCTGCTGGCCGCTCTCGGCCTCGGCCTGCTCACCACCGTGTTCAGCGCCTGGCGCTGGTGCGTGGTGGCCCGCGGCCTGAGCATCCGGATGCCGCTGGGCCGTGCCGTCGCCGACTACTACCGCGCGCTGTTCCTGAACGCGGCACTGCCCGGCGGCGTACTCGGCGATGTGCACCGCGCGGTCCGGCACGGGCAGAACGCCGGTGACGTCGGCCGGGGCGTGCGCGCGGTCGTCCTCGAACGGACCGCCGGCCAAGTGGTCCTGATCGCGGTCGGTGCGACGGTCCTGCTCGCTCTGCCGTCCCCGGCCCTGGAACAGCCCCGCCATCTGGTCGCGTCGCCGGGGGCCGCTCTGGCTCTCGCCGTGCTCTGCGCACTGGTGGTCGCGGTTGTCGTCCGGCGCCGTACACGGCTCCGCGGGAAGCCGGGCACATCGCGATGGCACGGCGCGGTCCGGGCCGCGCTGGCCGAGGCGCGCCTCGGACTGCTCGCCCGCGGAAGCTGGCCGGGAGTGGTGATCTCGTCCGTCGTGGTGCTGGCCGGGCACCTCGGCACCTTCCTGCTCGCCGCCAGGGCCGCGGGGGCAACCGCGCCCCTCGCCGAGCTGGCGCCCCTGATGGTGCTGGCGCTGCTCGCCATGGCGCTGCCGCTGAACGTCGGTGGCTGGGGCCCCAGGGAAGGCGTCACCGCCTGGGCCTTCGGCGCCGCAGGCCTCGGCGCGGCCCAGGGGCTGACCGTCGCCGTGGTCTATGGAGTGCTCACCTTCGCCGCCAGCCTGCCCGGCGTCGGAGTGCTCGCCGGGCAGTGGCTGGCGCGGCTACGGCGTCCCCAACTCCAGCTCGAAGAGCGTGTCCTCGCCGAGGAGGGCGCGTCGCACCGGCGGGCGGAGCGCGTCGCGCATCACCGGCTGACCGGCGAAGCGGAGCCCCGGGATGCCGTCGCCGAGCAGCACCGGCGCCACGGTGACGTAGAGGCGGTGCAGTGCCTGCTCATGCAGGAAGCGCGACACGGTGACGCCGCCGCCCTCGATCAGCACCCGGCCCAGGCCACGCCGCGCGAGCGCCTGCACCAGGCGGCCCGGGGCGAACGCATCACTGTCCGGCAGGACCAGTACGTCAACGCCGTCACCGACACCGTCCGCAGCAGCCTTGTGGTGCTCGCCGGCCGCGCCCACCACCCACAGGGTCGGGGCTGAACCGTCGGTGAACACCCGGTGCGTCAGCGGTACACGACCGTGCGGATCGAGGACGACACGCACCGGGTTGTCCCCGGGGCAGGCGCGCACTGTCAGTTGCGGGTCGTCCGCGACGGCGGTGCCGGCTCCGACGACCACCGCGTCGGCGAGCGCACGCAGGCGGTGCAGATGAAGGCGGTCCTCCTCCCCGGTGACGTAGTCGGCGTCGCCGGTACGTGTCGCGATGAAACCGTCCAGGCTCTGCCCGAGTTGGGCGAAGGTGAAGTGCGGACCGGCCAGGCACAGCGGCAGATAGCGGTCGGCGAGCATCTCGGCCTCGGGCGAGGCGTCCTGCCGCCAGCGCCGTCCGCCGTCCGCGCTCCGGACAAGGCCCGCGGCCTCGGTGTCCGGCTCGGAACGGATGCCGCGCAGCCGCTCCCAGGCCTCTGCCGCGTCGAGTATGCCGCTGCGGCCGGTCATCGGGTCTCCTGGCGGGTGAGCAGCGCGACGTACTCGGCGAAGGATTCGACAAGTCCGGCCAGTAGTTGCTTTCCCTTCTCGGCGGACGCCATCGACGGCCGGCCGATGACACCGGACCTGGTGTATGCGGGCATGCCCAGAGTGAGCAGATGCTTACGGTCGTCGACGACGAAATCGGAGGTTTCATAACCGGGGCGGACCAGTTCGGGATGTGCATGCAGAAGAATGGAAGTCTCCAACTCGCCCGCGTGCATATCGCTGTGCGACGGGGTCTGCACGCCGGCCCCGGCCCGTGCGGCGTCCCAGTCCGCCGAGCCCGGGAAAAGGGCCATCCGGATTCCGCTGCCGGCGGATTCCTGAACCACGTTGCGCAGTACGTAATTTCCGCCGTGCGCATTGACCAGAATCAGGGAACCGACTCCGGACCGGCGGAGCGAGTCGGCGATGTCCCGTATGACGGCGTAGAGGGTCGCGGCGGAAATGCTGACGGTCCCGGGCCAGGCCGCGTGCTCGTGCGAGCAGGAGATCGTGAGGGGAGGGAGGTGGTGAACCGGATGGACCGCGGCGATCTCCCGCGCGATGGTGCAGGCGACGACCGTGTCGGTCACCAGGGGAAGAAACGCTCCATGCTGCTCGAAGCTGCCTATGGGAAGGATGGCGACATCGGCCTGCCGGGTCCGCACGTCCTCCGTGGAGTCCCACGGCAACAGGCCCGATGCCTGTGGCGTTTCCGAACCACTCATGTCTTTCCGGCCTTTCGTTGTTCGCTCTGCGCGCCCATGGTCGAACGGGATGAAACGGGCGGCCAGTTGATGTTTCTTCGTCATTTTCGCTCACACTGCCGTGAGCTTGCCAGTTAGGATCGGGGTCATGACAGTAAGTGATGGCGTGTCCGGCGAGAGTGTTCGTCCAGCGGGTGCCGAACGAGTGGTGGATGTCCGACTTTCCACCATGCACGGCGAATTCCTCGCCGTAGGTTACCTGGACCGCGAAAGCGGGGACGAGCAAATGGTGCTGGTATACGGCGATGCCGGGAGTGACGGAGCACTTACCCGCGTGCATTCGGAGTGCTTGACCGGAGATGTCTTCGGATCCAAGCACTGTGAATGCGGCGATCAGCTGTCTGCCGCACTGCACGCCATTGTCACGGAGGGGCGAGGCATTCTCGTCTACCTCCGGGGTCACGAGGGGCGAGGAATAGGTCTGTTGGCCAAGCTGCAGGCCATGAAGCTCCAGGCGGAGGGGCTGGACACGGTCGAGGCGAATCTCGCCCTCGGGTTCCCGGCCGACATGCGCGACTACCGTGTGGCGGCGGAGATCCTGCACGACCTCGGTGTGCGATCCGTACGGCTGCTGTCGAACAATCCGCTCAAGCGCGAAGCGCTGCTGCGGCACGGCATCAAAATCACCGAGCAGGTTCCGCTGCTGATACCGCCGCGTGAGGAGAACCTGGCCTATCTGTGGACCAAGCGCGAACGCCTTGATCATTTCCTGCCGCACCTGGACGGCGCGGCGGACTAGCGCCGACCGGCTCCACATCGTCGGCCGGTTCCCCCGGCCGGCCGGCTCCACGGGCCCCGCCGGTGCTCAGGCCATCTGACGGCGCACCAGTTCGTGGAGCCGGCCGCCCGCGTCTGCGAGCAGGTCGGCCGGAGCGCCCTGCTCCACGACGCGGCCGTCCGACATCACGATCACCCGGTCGGCGTCCATCACCGTCGACAGCCGGTGGGCGATCACCACACGGCTGGCGCTCAGCATGCGGGTGGACTCGATCACGATGCGCTGGGTTTCGTTGTCCAGCGCGCTGGTCGCCTCGTCGAAGAACAGGATGCGAGGCCGGCGGATCAGGGCCTGGGCGATCATCAGGCGCTGGCGCTGGCCACCGGAGATCGCGCCGCCGCCCGAGATCATGGTGTGCAGGCCCATCGGCATGCGCTTGATGTCCTCGGCCAGGCCCGCCATCTCGGCGGCCTCCCACGCCTCTTCCTGGGAGAAGGACTCGGCGCCGCAGATGCAGTCCAGGATCGAACCGGTCAGCGGCTGTGCGTTCTGCAGGACGACACCGCACTGGCGGCGGACGGCGGCCTGGTCCAGGGCGGAGAGGTCCTGGCCGTCGTACAGGACGCTGCCCGAGACCGGTTTGTCGAAGCCGATGAGGAGGCGCAGCAGCGTCGACTTGCCGCATCCGCTGGGGCCGACGATCGCCACGAACTCGCCCGGCCGCACGTGGAGAGACACGTCGTCCAGGACCAGGGGGCCGTCGTCGGAGTAGCGGAAAGAGAGCTTCCTGGCCTCGAGCGCACCGGTCAGGGCGCCGGGCTGGGCGCTGGTGCCGCGGACCTCCGGGGCCTCGTCGAAGACAGGCTTGATCTGTTCGAACATGGGCAGGACGGCGGCGGCCGACACCAGCGCCCCGGAGACCTGCGTGACGCAGGTCAGCAGCATGGTCACGGAGGTGTTGAAGGTCAGGAACTCGCCGGCCGACATGCTGCCGCGGGCAGGGCCGGCCAGCAGCATGAACATGGTGAGCGAGCAGAGCGGCAGATAGACCGCGTCGAGGACCGTGGTGAGGTTCTTGATCCGGCCGGCGCGCTGCTGGAGTTCACGCGAGCGCGCGAACTCCCGCGCCCAGGCGGCGTACGCGAAGCTCTCCGCGGCGGCGACGCGCAGCTTGGGCAGCCCGCGCAGGGTCTGGAACGCCTGGTTGTTGAGCTTGTTGCCGAGCTCGACGAGCTGACGCTGCCATCGCAGCTGCCACAGGCCCATCCCGAGGAACACGGCCCCGATGAGGATCAGCATGCCGATCGCGGCGAGCGCCAGCGGCACGCTGTAGCAGAGCAGCAGTACGAGGTTCATCGCGCCGACCGTGCTCGCCTGCACGGCGAGGGGACCGATGCCGGACATTACCCGGCGAATGGCGCTGATGCCCATCGCCGCGCTGGCCAGCTCTCCGGTCGAGCGTTCGGTGAAGAATTTGGTCGGCAGCCGCAAGAGCCGGTCCCACACGGCCGGTTGGAGCGCGCTCTCGATACGTCCCTCCATCCGCAGGATGGTGAGGTTCTGCAGCAGCATGAAAGCGGCGGAGACGATGCCGGCGATCATGAGGGCGAGTGAGACCTGGACGATGAGGTTCTTCTCGGCCGTCGGCACATACACACCGAGCACCTGCCCGGTCGCGATCGGCACCAGTGCGCCGAACCCCACTGTCACCAGCCCGGCCAGAGCCAGATTGCGCAGGTCCAGGCGGGTGTCGCGAAGGCTGAAGCGCAGCAGCCGCCAGGCGGTCATGGGCTGTTCCGGCAGCGGACGGTAGAACATCACGGCGCGCGGTTCGAGTTCCTCCGCGCTGGTGCTGCCGAGCCGGATCCGCAGTCCGGATGCCGGGTTCACCGCTTCGTACCGGCCACGACGCCACAGCAGGGCGACCGGGGCTCCCGACTTGGCCCAATGGCCCACCAGAGGGCCGGCGTTCGTACGCCACCAGCGACCGTCGAGTCTGACCGCGCGGGTACGGATCCGGGAACCGACCGCTATCCGCTCGACGGGACTGATGCGGTCGCCCACCGCACCGCTCTTCGACGGCTCGGAGAGTGTGATCCCGGCGGCCTCCGCGACCCGTCGGCAGACGGCGAACGTCGCGTCGTCGCTCGCCGCGTCAGCGCCGGTGGATGTCCGGCCGGCCCGTTCCGGCCTGCCGATGGAGGCCAGCAGCGCCTGGTCGGCCCGGGCGCGGACCGTCTCACCCGCCTTGATGCCGGCGGCCGTCCGGTCCTCGTGCGCGCGCTCCAGCTCTTCGATCCAGCGGTCCACCGCGGAAAGCAGCCGGTACTGCTGGTTGACCATCTGCTGCCACAACGCGGCGTCGACCAGCAGGTCCCCGGCCGCCTCCGCGCTGTACGCGGCGCCGTACTGGACGCTGCCGGGGGGTACCGGCATCCACAGGATGTCGTCGTCGGCCACGGCCCCGTCGGCCGGCGGGCCGCCGAGCGGAGCCTGGAACAGGACGCCGAGGCCCCGTCCGGTGCCGAGAGCGAAGGCGTACTCCAGCGGAGTCGGACTCGGCGTCTCATAGCCGGTGTTGTACGTCCCGTGGGCGGTGTCATACGTGCCGTGGGCGGTGTCGTATGTGCCGTGTCCGGTGTCGTACGTGCCGTGGGCGGTGTTGTACGTCCCGTACTCGGTCTCGTACTCCGGCCGGTACAGCTCCCGCAGCGGGATCCGGCGCAGCTGACAGCCCTGCGAAGGCCTGCCGAGCAGGGTGTGCCGCGGGCCGTCCACCGGGCCGAGCAGCAGCGTGCCCGCTTCCAGACGGCCGAGGAAGTGCCAGTGACCCTGCTGGGCGGCGTCGACCGCGAAGAGGTCCAGCGCCCCGCCGACGACGAGCCACAGCACCTGCGGCCCCTCCAGCGCCAGGCTGCGCAGGCCGGTGCAGTCGACGGGCGCGCCGAGGCCGCCCAGCGCGTGGGTCACCGCGTCGATCTCGCCCGGTCCCGCGATCGCGGACGGGTGAACGGATGCCACGTCAGTGCTCCTTGACCAGCTCGGCGTACGGACCCCCGGCGGTGACCAGCTCCTCGTGCCTGCCGCGTTCGACGACCGCACCATGGTCGAGCACCACGATCTCGTCGCTGTCGCGCACCGTGCTCAGCCGGTGGGCGATCACGACGCACGCGCAGCCGCGCCGCCGCAGGTTGTCGATGATGACCCGCTCGGTCTGTGCGTCCAGGGCACTGGTGACCTCGTCGAGGACGAGGATGCTCGGCCGCCGGACCAGCGCCCGGGCGATCTCCAGCCGCTGGCGCTGACCGCCGGAGAAGTTGCGGCCGTCCTGCTCGACCCGGCTGTGGATGCCGTCGGGCCGCCGGGCGATCACGTCGTAGAGGGATGCGTCCTTCAGCGCGGTGACGACAGCCTCGTCCGGTATCGAGGGGTCCCACAGCGCCACGTTGTCCCGCACGGTGCCTTCGAAGAGGAAGACGTCCTGGTCGACGAAGGAGACCGAGGCGGCAAGCGCGCTTCGGGGAATGTCCTCCAGGCGCTGCCCGTCGATCCGGATCGTCCCCTCCCACGGGCTGTAGAGGCCGGAGATCAGCCGGGAGACGGTGGACTTTCCGCTGCCCGACCCGCCGACGAGCGCCACCTGCTGCCCGGGACCGACCGTCAGCGAGAAGCCGCTGAGCAGCGGCTTGTCCAGCGGGCTGTAGCCGAAGGTGATGTTCTCCAGCGTCACATGGCCCTTGAGCCTGCGGGTGCTCGCGTCCCGCTCCTGGCGCGAGTACAGCGCGTCGACGGGAAAGTTCTCGACATCCTTGAGCCGGGCCACATCGGCGGCGAAGTCCTGAATCCTGCCCGCCACTCCGTTCAGCCGGGTGATCGGCGCGGTGAAGCGGGTCACCAGCGCCTGGAAGGCGACGAGCAGACCGATGGAGATATGGCCCTCCACCGCGCGCAGCCCGCCGATCCACAGGATCAGCGCGCTGTTGAGCGTCGCGAGGGTGGGCGCGACGGCGGCGAGGACGGCGCTCGGCACACCGAGCCGCTGCTGTACTTCCAGCGTGGTCGCGTGCTGCCCCGCCCAGCGCCGGAAGTACCCGTTCTCACCACCGGTGGCCTTCATGGTCTCGATCAGCTGAAGACCTGTGTACGAGGTGTTGGTGAGCCGGGCGCTGTCCGCGCGCAGCTTCTGGGTGTTGGTGGCCCGCAGCTTGATCACGATGCGCATCGCGACCACGTTGAGCAGGGCGATCAGCACGCCGATGACGGTGAGTTGAGGGTCGTACGTCCACAGCAGTACGGCGTAGAGGATGACGACGACGCCGTCCACGCCCGCGGCGGCGAGGTCCCGGGCCAGCGTCTCGGCGACCGCGTCGTTGGACTGCAGCCGCTGCACCAGATCGGCCGGGCTGCGCTGGGCGAAGAATGTGACCGGCAGTCTCAGCAGGTGCCGCAGGAAGCGGGCGCTGCTGAGGGTGGACGAGATGATGCGGCCGCGCAGCAGATTCGCCTGTTGCAGGCCGGTGAGCACGGCGGTGAGCGCCACCATCGCGGCCATCGACGCGAACAGCGGTCCGAGCAACGAGGTCTGATTGCCAATCAGGAACATGTCGATGTACGTACGGCTCAGCGCCGGCACCGCGGCGCCGACCGCGACGAGCAGCAGGCTGGCGAGCAGAGCCGCCAGCAGAGTGCCGGCCGTACCGCGCATCCGCGCGGGCACGGCGCTCATGATCCCCGGCTTGCGGCCGCCCCGGCGGAAGCTGTCGGAGGGTTCGAAGATCAGCGCGACGCCGGTGAAGCTGGTGTCGAAGGCCTCCATCGACACAAAGCGGCGACCCTTGTCGGGGTCGTTGATGTGCACGCCCCGGCGGCCGAACCGGCGTCCCATGCCGTCGTAGACGACGTAGTGGTTGAACTCCCAGAACAGGATCGCCGGTACCCGCATGTCGGCCAGCGCCGCCGTCTCCATCTGCATGCCCTTGGCCTGCAGGCCGTAACTGCGCGCGGCCTTGAGCAGGTTGCTGGCGCGCGAGCCGTCGCGGGAGACACCGCACGCGATGCGCAGCTCCTCGAGCGGCACATGCTTCCCGTAATGCGCGAGGACCATGGCCAGCGAGGCGGCGCCGCACTCCAGCGCCTCCATCTGGAGGACGGTGGGGGTGCGAACGGCCTTCTGCTTCTTGGCCTTGGGCGGCGGGCCGGCGCGGCGCGAACCGCGCCGGGGGGCCGGTGCTCCCTCCGGGCGATGGCGTCGGCGGCCGCCCGCCGGCGGCAGTTGCTGCTGCGTGGTCATGGGAGCAGCCAATCGATCGGATGCTGCTCGGCCAGCCGGATGGCGCCGGTGGCCAGGGTCATGGAGTCGACGGCGTACGGCGGACCGTCCGCGGACGACCAGGTGTAGCCGGACTTGGTGCCTGTGGACGGGTCCAGACGCACGAGGACCGCCACGGGCTGGCCCTTCTTCGAGAACTGCTCGCCCAGCTGGCTGTTGCCGAGGAAGCTGGTGATCCGCTGGCGGGTCTGCGCGGTCCGGCCGACGGCCTTCACCCGGCCGCGCAGTACTCCGTACTGCTGTGTGGGCACCGACTGGACGGTGAGATCGACCGAGGCGCCCACGGGCACCGTCGATCCGCTGTCGGCGGGCACATACAGGACGGCCATCAGGGGGTCGTCCGCCTTGTCGATCTTCTCCACGGCCGCCACATCCGCTCCGGTCGTGACCACGGAACCGATCGTGGCGACAAGCGCCGTGAGCCGGCCTGCGGCGATCGTACGGACGACGGTGTTGCCCTCGGCGGTACGGACCTTCACCAGGGGGGCGTTGGCGGAAACCGTCGTGCCTTCCTCGGCCAGCACATCGGTGACCTGGCCCGAGACAGGGCTCTGCAGGACGTAACTGCCCTGGGCGTGGGTGAGGATTCCGGGCGCGCCGAGTGTGGAGGTCACGGTGCCGGTGACCGCCCAGGCGGACGCGGCGATCATGACCAGGACCGTGACGGCCAGGACGAGCCACCCCCGGGGGCGGGCGAAACGCACCGGCAGATCGATCTCTTCCGGCGATTGCAGCTTGGAAAGGGCCTGTTGACGGAACTGCACGACACTCTTCCCTCAACTGCGATGGTGCTGACGGACATTCGGCGCGGCTCGAGTGCCGGGGCGCGCCGGGGCGGCGGCCGTATGCCCCGGAACCTGGGGTGGATCCGGGGCATACGGTCCGGCGAGTCGGCAAGGAGGGGACGCCGACGAGCCGTAGTCACCGCTTGGGGGTGCGCCGCTCAGCGGCGCACAACCGGCTCAGAGACCGGCGACCGTGGCGGTGGCGATGCCCGCGATCGGCGCCGAGTTGAGGCCGGTGACGCCCTCGACGGTGCCGACGGCCGTGGCGGCCAGGGGGCCGGAGACCGGGAGGATGCCGTCAGCAGCGGCCGTGGAGTTGCCGACCACGCCGCCGAGGAGGCCACCGGACACGTTGTCCAGGTCGCTGTCGGAGATTTCCTGGGTCTGAACCTGGGGGGTGGAGTTCATGAGGGGGTTCCCTTCGCATGGATATCTCGAATTGCTGCGACTGAGTCTTACGGCTCCCGCAGTGCGATGGATCAAAGCACGCAGGCGCGTTGCGCAGCCAATCGAGCAGCGACTGATGCGCTCGATAGGAGACGGTTGAATTACCTGACGTGCACGTGTGTCCATGGGTTGGTGGCATCTTCTTCACACGTTAAGCCGCCGCAATTCCCTTGAGATGGCGTCCACTTGACCCGGAACTGGACATTCCGCATCAAAGGGCGGACGGGTTGGTCTCGGGCGGGGGAGCTGGTGGGAGGGGATGTGACGGCTGCGCATTCGGTGTGCAGATTCACTGAAGAATCCTCCTTGTGTCAGGTCTCGTACGCGCCGCGGGCGTCTATGTGTAGAGAGTGTTTCCGGCAGGTGTGGAGAAGGTGTTACTCGGAGTTATGGGTGCAGAGTTCAGCAGAAAGTGGCCCGGCGGCACAGGGAAGTGAAATAGCGGCATAACGGAGCTGCGCCGGATGCGAGGGGAATGGTCGATTACCTGCGGATACCTCGGTCTTTGCTCCCCCTGTCGTGTCCTGCATCGCTCGACCTGGGACGGCGAGGGGAACTGCGTCACTCACACCGACGCGCACGGTGGCGTGACGGTGGCCGAGTACGGGCACTTCGACAAGCCGACACCCGAACCTCCGCCGACGGAGCGCGTTATGAGCTGCGGTACGACACCGAACTGCGACTCGCGCGGGTGAGCAACCCGCTCGGGCAGACCTGGGACTACGCCTACGACCACGCTGGCCGGCTCGCCGCCGAGAGTGACTTCGACGGCCGTCAGATGCAGTACACATACGACGCCGCAGGACGCCTGGGGTCGCGTACACGCCGCTCGGCCAGACCTTCTCGTATGCATGGGATGTCATGGACCGACCGGTTGGTCGCCCAGAACTCGGCCGGATCCGCCACCCGCTACACGTACAGCACCGGCGGCCAGTTGATCGGCGCGCAGTCCCAAGCCTCCACTCTCACCATTGGAGAGGGACGTCATGGGCCGGCTCGTCGCCGAGACCGTCGACGGCCGCACCAGCCGCTACACCTACGACCTGTTGGGCCGCCGTCTGACGCGGACCACGCCCACAGGTGCCGTCAGCAGGCTGGAGTACAGAGTGCGCCGACCCGGAAACCGGTCTGCCCGCTGGGACTTGCGCCCAAGTGCTGCCAGATGGACGCCTACGATTCGGAAGGGCAGCGTTCGCTACGGCCGTCTCGATCACCTGGGTCGCCCCGCTGGCCTTGGGTATTCAACCGGCCGAACTTTTCTGATGCAGAGTTAGAGAAAGGTGCTCCTGAGCTGCAAGGGTGCGAGTGCTGACGTCGTATCCGCTGCAAGAACAGGTGCAGCTTGCTGGTGAGTGAGCGTACCGGGTGGGACCGGCGGCTGTCTGTGGCCGCCGACGGGAGAGGACTCATCGGCCACGCCGGGGTGGAGCTGCTGCACGCGGTCGCGGACCGTGTCGGACTGACCGGAGCCCTCGGCCGGCTAAACCCGGCGCCCCCGCAGCGTCATGCGACGGCCCACCCCGCCAGCAACGGGGACATTACGGGCGAACCGCCGAGACGATCACCGAGTGGAAGCCGCTGACGAATCGAGGCCAGTCCGGAATCAGCCCGGTGGATTCGGGCTGAACCGCAGGGCGTCGAGCCGTAGGCTTCGGCAGTGAACGCTGACGACGTCTGGCCGTTGCGCGTCCCCGCCGGGAGGAGATCGCATGCAGGACCCTTCGGACTCGATGGAGATCGCCGAGCCTGAGGAGAACGGCAAGAGCAATACCGCCGACTCACCTGTTGTGGACGATCCGACACCCAACTCGGACATCGGCTCAACGACGGCATCGATGGTCCTGGCGGAGGTGCTCCCAGGGGTTGCTGTCGTCTTCGGTGAGGTCCCGGCGGAACTCAAGCTCGATTTGATCGACTTTGGGCTCGTGTCGGGCGCCGACCGCAAGCAGATCTCCGCAGTCCTCGCCTCGATCGGAAACACGGCTACCGTGGCTGGCAACCTCGGAAACGCATTCGCCAGCGTGCAGGGGCTCTACAGGATCAGCGACGCGACACAGGCCCTACTGAAGGCCGGCGGAACGCTCGCCATCAAGGATGGCGCGAACCTCGGAGCAGTGTTCTCCGCCAGTGGCCGCATCACTGCTCAGGCCCGCTTCTTCCCCGTGACTGCGGTGAGCGCGGCGCAGACCGCGGCTGCGATGGGGCCGGCGCTGGCCATGGTCGCCCTTCAGATGCAGCTGAGTGAGGTCACGGGCCTTGTCAGAACCAACATCGCGCTGACAAGCCAGGTACTCACGACTCTCCGCCACGGGCAGTGGGCCGAGCTGACGGCGCTCGTCGCCACCGTCGATCACGTAGTTGACCAGGCGCGAGAGGTCGGATCGGTCCCGACGTCCCTGTGGGACACCGTCGCGGGTAAGAAGGCGGACCTGCGTACGCAGCGTGACCTGTACCGACTGAACGTCGGCACTCACATCCGGCAGATCCATCGGGTCGACAGACATGGCCGCCGTGAGTATCTCGAGACGAACGCCGAGGCAATCCTCTTCGACGCAAACGCCCTCCTGTTTTCCGTCAAGGCATGGACCGGATATCAGGCGCTCCACGCCGCGCGGGCGAGAGCCGCTGGACCCGAAGACGCTGACGAGGCCCGGCTCGTCGACGTCATTGCGCGCGACACTGGCAAGGAGCTCGACTCCGCACTCGCCGAGACGACGAGCCTCGTCGACTCGCTGACGCGGGAGCTACGAATCATCGCCGAGCTCCCCGGACGCGACACACTGCCACTGCCGGGGAAGCGGAAGGACTCGATTGCAGCCCGCCAAACCTCCGCCCGTCTTCTAGAGGCGATCGAGCCTCTTGCTGATGCTCTCCATCCGCCAGCCTCTCCGCTCGAGGCTCCGGGCGTCGTCTGCGCACCCAAATCGCTGGATCTCGAACCGTACCTTCGCATCCTGCGATGGTTCCTCGAGGACGGTGAGACCCTACGTATCCTCGGCTTCCCCGATCAACTCGATGCCCTCGGTCCAATTTCTGCGATCTTCAGCGGAGCGAAGGAGAAGTTGGCGGCAGCGAGGGACAAGGTGGCGTCAAAGACACTGGTCGCCGTCACGGATCGCCGCATCATCACGGCCAAGACGAACGCATTCCTTGAGCAAGGCGAGATCCGTCAGGACATCCCGATCGACCGGGTGCGATACGTCCGAGCAGCGACCACGCAGGACAGAAACGGGCGCTTGGCGATCGACCTCATCACGCGCGACGAGAACATCCGGTGGCTCTTCCACGCTGACATGGACAACCCCCAAGTGGACGCGCTTGCCGCCGCGCTTGCCGAGTCGATGACGATCCCGGACGGTGAACGCGATGAGCTTCAACGGCGGCGCTACGCCCCCATCGAGGCGGGCAGGAAGGGCGAGAGTACTGGCACGAGGTCTACAGAACCGACTGGATCCGAGGCCACGACCTGCGATGCCGAGTAGGCCTCGAGCCCATTTGACCTTGGGTATTGAACCGGCCGAGCTTTTCTGATGCGCAGTTAGAGAAAGGTGCTACTGAGCTGCAAGGAGTGCTGACGTCCGCTGCAAGGACAGGTGCAGCTTTCGGTGCTGCTGCACGCGGTCGCGCACCGGGTCGGACTGACCGGAGCCCTCGGCCGGCTGTGGCCCACCGTCCAGAGCGCGAGCTGGCGCGACCGCGCGCACGTCCTGCTCGGCCTGGCGGTGGCGATCGTGCTCGGGGCGACGAACCTGTCCGAGACCGAGCAACTGCAGGCCCACCACACCGGCCTGCTCGCGAAACCCGCCTCCGACTCCACCACGCGCCGTACTCTGGCTGCCCTCGACGAGCGCACGCTGAAGCGGATCGCGAAGGCCCGGGCCAGGGCCCGCCGTCACGTGTGGCAGCTAATGCACCTGCGACCGGACGGTTTCCCCTGGCTGACCGTGGCGGGCAAGCGTCTGGCGGGCCGGGTCGTCATCGACATCGACGCCACGATCATCACCTCCGCCTCGAACAAGGCCGGCACGGCCGTGACTTTCAAGAAGACGTGGGGCTTCCACCCGCTGGCGTGCTGGTGCGCCAACACGCAGGAGCCGCTGTCGATGCTGCTGCGGCCGGGCAACGCCGGGTCCAATACGGTCGCCGATCACATCGCCGTGCTCACCGACGCACTGCGGCAGATCCCCGGCGCCAGCCAGGCGAAGATCATGGTCCGTATCGATGGCGCGGGCTCCACCCACGACCTGCTCGAACACCTGGAGGCGCTGAACACCGCCCGTCGCACGGTGCGTTACCTGGTCGGCTGGACGATCACCGAGGGCGACCACGCAGCGATCGCCAAGCTCCCAGTTGTGGCGTGGGAGGACTCTCTGAGCCAGGACGGCACTGTCCAGGACGGCTACGGCATCGCGGAGTTGACCGGGCTGAACACCCGGCCGGGCTGGCCGGAGGGGATGCGGCTGCTGGTCCGCCGGGTCCGCCCGGCCGGACGGCACAAGAAGAAGCTCACGGCTTTCGAGAAGAAGACCGGCTGGAAGTATTCGGTGATCGCCACCAACAGCCGGCAAATGTGGGGGAGGAAAGACGTGACGCGCACCACGCCCGAGCGGCCCGTCGATATCGAGGAAGTGTTCCCGGAACTCGGCCGGTACCGTCGCACGAGTACCCGCCTGCACCCCCGGAAAGGCTCTCCGAAGCCTGACGAGAGCTCGGTGGCGGGCCCGTTCCTGTGGCCCTCCGCCGAGCCGTGGCCCGTGTGCACGGCCTCCCACGACAAGAGCACGGGGCACCGGCTGGCGGACGTACGGGAAGAGCGCCGGATTCTGGACGCTGCCTGGCAGCGGGACCCTCGGGGTGGACCGTCGGAGGCCGAACGGGAGGCTCTTTCCGCTCTCCAACCCGGCTTGCACGCTCCGGAGATCGGGAACGAGGAAGCCATTCCGCTGCTCGCCGCCGCCCAGTTGTTCACCCGCGACATTCCGGACCTGAACGGCCCCGAAGGGTGCGACCTCCTACAGATCTTCTGGTGCCCGTTCGAGGTCCACGGCCCGGACCGCACGATCGATGTGGTGCTGAAATGGCGGCACTCCCACGATGTGGCGGACATTCGCTCGGACGTTCCGGAGCCCGTTGTCGTCGGCCGCAAGGAATGCGTGCCCGTGACGTGTGTGCTCGACCCGGAACAGGTGGTGGAGCATGAATACGTCGGCATGCTGAGCCAGGAACTCCGGGAGTCCATCGAGGTGTGGGAGGAAGAACTCCTGGACACCGAGGACGACTCGGAGGACTTCGGCAGCTACGACAACGAGGAATACGAGGCCGCCTCCGGTGACGGCCCTGAACAGTCCGAACTCACCTACCAGCACGACCTGTCCATCCCACCGGGATGGAAGGTCGGTGGATTCGCCTCCTGGCACCTCACAGGGCCCGCCCCGGTGACCTGCTCGTGCGGCGCGGCCATGCTGCCTCTGCTGACCGTCCACGACCGCGAGTGGGACAACGGCACGCTGAGTTGGGTCCCGCTCGAGGACCGGGACAGCATGCACATCATGGGTGCGAACGTCCCCACCGGCGTCTATCTCGGTCGTGGGCTGATGCGTGTCTTCACCTGCCATGAGGACCCCACACATCCGCACCGGCTCAGCTTCCAGTGAGGCGAGGACACCGACACTCGGCCTTCTCGCACCCTGCAGGTGGGCCGGGGCCGCCGTTCTCTCGCCGTTCCCCGAGTCCCGGAATGGCGGGAAGCTGTGTACTGGAACGGCTGGAACGGCTGGAACGGCTGGGCCGCCGACTGCCTGGCCGAGCTCGTCGGTGACGTCCTCGAAGTGCGCCTGGTGTGGTCGCAGGACCCGAGCCTCACTCCGCACCGTGATCCCATGCGGTTCTGAAGAGCGTTGCAGATGGCTGCGATCCGGCAGGTCATGCATGGTTGCGGCTGTTTCGATCTCGAGGCCCGGGCGAGGTTGTGCATGTGGGACGGCGTGGAGTGCGCCTTCGCGCTGCCCGCAGTCGCAGGAAGTGTCGGCGACTTCGGCGTGTCAATTACCCCTGTGGTCTGCTGAGCGGCGCGTTGCGCGGAGACCCTCTGGAGGATCGGGCATTCTGGCGTGACCATGCGGATGCTCATTCTGGCCGTTGTGGTGCTCGCGGCCGCGAATACGCTCGTCAACCGGCTCGGGCCCGACCTGTACGTCCCTGTGTGCGTGACCACGGCCGGCGCGCTCGTGCTGATCGCCCGGCGGACCGGGATCACATGGGACGAGCTGGGGCTCGGCCGTTCGTCGGCGCGGAAAGGCATGCGCTGGGGACTTGTCCTGACCGGAGCCGTCGTTCTGGTCTATCTGGTGGCGCTTGCCCTGCCGTTCACCCGTGAGGCATTCCAGGACGAGCGCGTCGCGGAACTCTCGGGCGGACAGCTGGTGTACCGCGTGCTGGTGCGGGTGCCGTTCGGGACCGTGCTGCTGGAGGAGGTCGCGTTCCGGGGAGTGCTGTGGGCCATGATGCAAAGACGGTGGGGCCCCGCCTGGGCCACCGCCGTTTCCTCGGCGCTCTTCGGGCTGTGGCATATTCAGCCGTCCCGCGGACTCACCCACTCGAACGCGGCAGCGGAAGCGGTCTTCGGTACGGGTGGGACCGGGGTCGCGCTGTCGGTGGCCGCGGCGGTCGCCGGCACTGCCCTCGCGGGTGTGGTGTTCTGCGAGCTGCGTCGCCGGTCGGGGAGCCTCATCCCGCCAGTGGCGCTGCACTGCGCCCTCAACAGCGCCGGCTATGCCCTGGCATGGGCGGTCGGTCGCTGGTGGGGCGAGTGACTCAAGCGGGCGGCGGAAGGCAGGAGCCCCACCGCGCCGCGGTGTCGGCGGCCGACCGGCGGGCCGGGTTCCGTGCCGTTCGGATCCGGCTGCCTGAGGCCGTGTCGCTCGACAGGTGCTGGGCGACGTAGATCGGATCACCGACAGCAGCACGAGCCTGTTGGGTAATCGGCCCGGCCGGAGCGCCGGCGCGGCTGCCGTACTCGCTGGGCGAGGACGGAGGGTCACGGACCACGCGGTGAACGCTGCCCGCCACTGTTCGGGCAATTGACGCACCGCCCACCCCGGGGAGGAATCCTCCCGCCCGGGGCGAGCGGCGCCGGCGTCAGACTCCCGGCGGCACCTGCGCCGGGCGGCCGTTGCCGCGGCTGAGGCGGTAGCCCCAGATGCCGGCCAGGGCGGCGAGTACCGCACCGCCCACCGTCCACAGCACACGGGACGACCACCAGCCGGACGACCAGCCGCCGTCCGGCTCGACCTTCGGGCCGGACGCGGGCACGAGCGGTGCGGCGAGCGCGCCGTCCACGGCGGCGGCGCCTCCGGAGTCGGCCGCCGTGACCTCCAACGCGGCGTCGACGGGCTCACCGAGGTCCTCGGCGGGCGCGTCGACGACGGTCAGGCGCACGAAGTACGCGCCGGGCAGCGGGTCGTTCGCCGCCGGCTCGGACCAGGCCCGGACCGTACGCAGCGCGCAGGACAGCTCGACGGACGCGGCCCCGACCGGGGCCGCCTTGGCGTCGCTGCCGTAGCGGCAGGCCTGGCGGCGCCGCAGCCCGTCGTACACATCGAGCTTCCAGGTGTGGGCGCCGTGCCGGGCGTTGGACTCGGGCAGCTTCACCGTGGCCCGCACGGTGGCCTGTTGCCCGGCGTCGGCGGGGAACTGCCAGTAGAGATAGTCACCGGTCGACGCCTGGGCGGTGGCCCGCTGTCCGGGGCGTACCACGGTGGCGGTACGGAAGGACGATCCGGCCTCGGTCGGCGCGGCGGTCTCCTCGGACGCCTCGGACGCGGTGGGTGAGGGGGTGTCCGCGGCGGCGGTCCCGGGAAGTGCGAAGAGCGCGGCGGCGGCGAGCAGGGCGCCCGCGAAGGTGCGCACGGTACGCATCAGTTGGTCCTCCAGACGGCGATGCGCAAGCGCGTGATCCAGCCCCACAGCAGACCGGCCGCAAAGCCCGCGAGCGTCAGCAGGCCGAGCAGCCACCAGCCTCGGCCGAGGCCGAAGAAGGCGACGTCGGCGGCATTGTCGGGGCCGTCCACCACATCGAGGGTCAGCTCGACGGGCAGACCGGGAGAGGTCTTGACCGAGGCGGGGGCGGAGAAGGAGTTGCTCACCCGCAGACAGACCGTCTCGGCGGCGGGCTTGTCGGAGTCCGCGTCCTCGATCTCGGGTTTCGGATAGCGCAGCCCCGTCGAGATGACGTCGGTGCGTCCGTCCCCGGCGGCCTCGCCGCGTACCATCTCCCGGCCGTGGACGGTCGACGCGCGCAGCAGTACACCGTAGTCGCGGTTGACGGCGCGGTCGGCGGCGACGCTCACCGAGGCGCGCAGCTCCTGTCCGGGCAGCAGGTCCACCCGGTACCAGCGGTGCTGGCCGAAGGTCTCACGGTCGGTGTAGAGACCGGCCTTGAGCTGCGGGGCGTCGTCGCACCGGTCGGCGCCCTTCGTGGCGACCGGCGTGACGACCGGTTCGGCCGCGCGTTCGACCAATTGGCTGACGCGGTCGGACAGTTCCTCCTTGTGCTCGACGGAGGAGTACGTGCCGCCGGTGGCCTCGGCGATACACATCAGCTGCGCACGCATCTTGGCGTTAGGGACCAGGCCGAGCGTGTCGATGGTGATGTTGATGCCCTTGGCCGCGATCTCGCGCGCCACCTCGCACGGATCGAGCGGTGCGCAGGTGTCCTCGCCGTCCGTGATGAGCACGATCCGGCGAGTGGTGTTGCCGCCCTCCAGGTCGTCGGCCGCGCCCAGCAGCGCGGGCCCGATGGGCGTCCAGCCGGTGGGAGCGAGGGTCGCCACCGCCGTTTTCGCCTCGGCCCGGTCGAGTTCGCCGACGGGGTAGAGCTGGCGGGTGTCCTTGCAGCCCCTCTTCTGGTCCTTGCCGGGGTAGTCGGCGCCGAGCGTGCGTATGCCGAGCCGGACCTCTTCCGGCACCGCGTCCAGCACCTCGTTGAAGGCCTGCTTGGCCGCGGACATGCGGGACTGGCCGTCGATGTCGCGTGCGCGCATGGAACCGCTGACGTCGAGGACGAGTTCGACCTTGGGTGGTTCCTTGGCGGCGGGCTCGTCGCCCGAGTCTGCGAGGGCGGCGGCCGGGAGGAGGCCACCGGTCAACGTGACCAGCAGCGCGCCGCACACCGCGGCTGCCAGTCGCTTTCTTGTGATCATCGGCGGATCATAGTGAGCCTGGGTGAGCGCTGCCCAATTGGCCGCGGAGTTCCGGGGCTTCAGGAGACCGGCGAGAGTTGCTGGTTGGCACCGTCGGCGCGGCTTCGGGGCTGGGTCGGCGTGCCGTCGGCCGGGTCCTCGCCGCTGGGACGTAGCCACGCCCCGGTCGCCGCCGCGGCGACCGCCCCGCGCCGAACTCCCGCGAGCGGCCCCGTCAGCCGGCGGCAGCCGGATCGAAAAGCACACCCGGGTTGAGGATTCCGGCGGGGTCGAGCGCCTGTTTTACGGCCCGCAGGGCGTGGGCGAACGGTTCCGGGCGCTGGCGGTAGTACCCCGGCCGGTGGTCGCGGCCGACCGCGTGATGGTGCGTGACGGTCGCGCCGTGGTCGGTGAGGATCTGCATCGCCGCGGTCTTGATCTCGTCCCACATCGCGACTTCCTCGCCGTGCCGCCCCGGCGCGATGACGGTGAAGTACGGCGCGGGCCCGTCCGGATAGACGTGGGTGAAGCGGCAGTTGATGGTGCCCACGGTGCCCGTCACCTCCCGTACGACGTCCCCCAGGTCCCTGCGCACCGACTCGTACAGTCCCGGAGCACGGTCCCAGGTGCAGGCGGTCTCGAACGTCTCGGTGATCACGCTCATCCGGGCGAGCGCGTCACGAAGGTACGGCATCCGCAGGAATGCCGAGCGCCAGGTGCCGGCGGCGTCCTCGGCCGCGTCCTGCGCATCGGGGGCAGACGGAGCGGGTGAGCCGCCGTGGTCGCGGGCCAGGGTGACGAGTTGGGCGAGGCGCTCGCCGACGGGGGAGTGGGCCGACTCCACACCGAGGACGAGCACGCTCTCGCCGTCCCGCGCGACACCTGCCAGAGCGGCTTCCCCGGGGTCCAGCAGCCGGCAGTTGGCCGGGTGCAGGCCCGACTGCGCGATGGCGCGCAGGGCGTTCATCGCGGCGTGGACGTCGCTGAACAGCACCGTGGCCGACGCCTTGTGACGCGGGCGGTCCTGGAGTCGCATCCAAGCTTCGGTGATCACGCCGAGCGTGCCCTCGGATCCCAGGAACATCCGGTCGGGGGAGGGGCCCGCTCCCGAACCGGGAAGCCGCAGCGACTGGTTGACCCCGACGGGCGTCACCACGCGCAACGACTCCACCAGGTCGTCGATGTGGGTGTACAGCGTGGCGTAGTGCCCGCCGGCTCGGGTGGCCAGCCAGCCCCCCAGGGTGGAGAACTCGAAGCTCTGCGGGAAGTGGCGCAGGGTGAGTCCGTGCGGCCGCAGTTGCGCCTCGAGGTCGGGGCCCAGGGCGCCGGCCTGGATCCGGGCGGCCCGGCTGACAGGGTCGATCTCCAGTACGCGGTCCAGGGACGAGAGATCCAGCGACACCACACCGCGGTGCCGGTCCGCGCGGTACTCGACCCCGCCGACGACCGAACTGCCCGCTCCGTACGGCACGACGGCGACGTCCGCGTCCGCCGCCCAGTCGAGGACATCGATCACATCCTGCTCGGTGCGTGGGTGGGCGACCTGGTCGGGTGCCGCCGAGAGGTCTCCGTTCAGGGCCCGGACCACATCGCGGTACGCCTTGCCGTAGGTGTGCGATGCCCGGTCCCGTGGAGCGGCCGACATCAGGGGGGCGAGCGCGGAGGGCGGCTCGACGCGCACCTTGGGCAGTTCGAGGGCGGAGATGTCGGGCACCGGCAGCGGGGTGGCCGCCGAGCCCGGGACCAGCCCGCCGAGTGCGGTGCATTCGGCGTCGGGCAGTGCCTTGTCCGCGGTACCCCAGCCCCACCAGGAGCGGTTCCGGGAGGAGTTGGAGCGGGACACGGGCGGAGTCACGGGCGAAGTGCTGTCGGCCACGCGTTTGACCTCTCGGTAATTTACTACTTGGTAAGTTACCGCAACGTATAGTCTCCGCCATGACCACTGCAAGAGCCTCGGCCGCACCTGATCCGGCAGACCCCGCCGCGTCCGCCGGTGGCGGTGCGCAAGGAACCCAGGGCCGCAGCCGCGGCGCCGGGACCAAGGGCGTCCCGCGCGCCCGCCGCGAGGAACAGATCGTGGCCGCGGCCCTGGAGGAGTTCGGCAGGCACGGCCACGCCGCGGCGTCGATGGCCGCGATCGCCCGGCGCGTCGGCGTCACCAAGCCGATGCTGTACACGTACTTCGGCTCCAAGGACGGCCTCTACGCCGCCTGTCTCGAACACATCGGCCACCGCCTCCTCGCGGCGATCAACGCGGCCATGGCGTCGAGCCCGTCGGAGGACCGGCTGCCCCACGCTGTCCTCACCGCGGTCTTCGAAACGCTGGAGGAACAGCGGCACGCCTGGTTCGTGCTGTACGACCGGACCCTGCCACCCGGCTCCGAACCATGGCGCACCGCGCACCGCCACCGCGAGGCCATCGACGACCTGGCGGCCTCCGGCACCGCCGCGCTGCTGAGCGACCGGGGCAATGACGACGCCCTCGACGCGGACGCCCTCAAGCATGTGTGGACGGGCACGGTCAGCGCCCTCGTCGGCTGGTGGGTCTCCCACCCCGACCTGTCCGCGCACGACATGAGCGCACGGTGTGCCCGTCTGCTCTCCGCCGTCCGCGACGGAGCCTGAGACCGCAGGCAGGCGGTCGCCGCAAACGGGCCGACTGTTGACAAACTGATGGATCGTCAGGAATGTGGAGCGCATGCCGACGATGCGCAGGCGTCTCATGGGTGTCCTGTTCCTCATCACCGCGTCCCTGATCGGTTCGAGCATGCCGTCCGCCGCCGCTCCCATGCCCCTATCCCACTGGTTCGACGAGCAGGCCGCCGCCTCCTTCACGGTCGAGGACGGCCGCTTCGTCGACGGACTCGGCCGCGAAGTCGTCCTGCGCGGATACAACGTCTCCGGCGAGACCAAGCTGGAGGAGAACGGCGGACTCCCCTTCGCCTCCGTCGCCGACGCCGAGAAGTCCGCGGCAGCGCTGCGCGCGCTCGGCGGCGGCAACTCCGTGCGCTTCCTGCTGTCGTGGGCTCACGCCGAACCCGAACGCGGCCAGATCGACCACACCTATCTCGCCGCCGCCACCGCGCAGATGCGGGCCTTCCTCAGGGTCGGTATCCGCGTCTATCCGGACTTTCACCAGGACCTCTTCTCCCGGCATCTGTTCCACAAAGGCAGCTGGTACACCGGTGACGGAGCCCCCAAGTGGGTGGTCGACGCCGGTGGTTACCCACGTGAATCGTGCGGGATCTGCCTCTTCTGGGGACAGAACATCACCCAGAACCAGGCCGTGACGAAGGCGACGTACGACTTCTGGCACAACACGGGCGGCATCCAGGACGCATTCCTCGCGACGGCGCAGACCACCATGGCGTACGTCGCCGAGCACCTCACCGCCGCCGAGTTCGCGGGCGTCGTCGGCTTCGACCCGTACAACGAGCCGCACGCGGGCACATACGACTCCGGCCAGTCCAGCCGGGCCTGGGAGCGCGAGCTGCTCTGGCCCTTCTACGAGAAGTTCCGCGCCCGCATGGACGCGGCGGGGTGGCGTGACAAGCCCGCGTTCGTCGAGCCGAACCTTTTCTGGAACGCCAACCTGGACTTCCAGAAGCAGGAGGGCGGTCTCCTTGACGCCGGACGGCTCGGCCCGCGCTTCGTCTTCAACACCCACTTCTACGACCAGAAGGCAATCTCCGGCGTCTTCATGTGGGGCAAGGCGAAGGACGGCCAGTACGCAGGCAACTTCGGCGCCGTCCGCGATCGCGCCGCCGGCGCGGAAACGGCCGCCATCGTCAGCGAGTTCGGACACCCACTCAGCGGCACGGTCTCCGACAAGGCCCCGACCGTGGACAAGGCGATGTACCAGGCCCTCGACTCCCGGCTCCCCGGCTCCACTTGGTGGTCGCACCCCGAGGACTCAGGCCCTGCCCTGTCCGGCTCACAATGGCAGTGGGACATCTACAACGGCCGCCACCACGAGCTCATGAACGGCAACCCCGACAAAGTCCGCACGGAGGGCGACGCCTGGAACGACGAAGACCTGTCGGCGGTCCGCCTCGACGACTCGGGCACGGCGGTCCTGCGGCAGGACGCGAGGCTCCTCGACCGCCTCTACCCGAGCGCCACCGCGGGCCGCGTACTCGCCTTCACCTACGAGGACCGCTCCCGCGACGGCTCCACCACACTCACCTGGAACCCGGTCCCGGGGTCGCTGCCGCGGGTCCGCGAGTTGGTGGGAACGGGTCAGTACGGCGTCCTGCTGTGGCGCTCGGACGGCTCGGCGGCCCCGACGGAACTGCACCTGCCGGCCTCCTTCGAGACGTCGCGAACGACGGTCGTCTCCGACCTCGGCACGGTGCACGCACCTCCGCCGTACGACAGCACCACCCCCATCGCCGTGGCTCCAGAGCCGGGCGGAACGGGCAGCCGCCGCCTCCTGCTCACCGCGCAGAACGCGGGCGGCGTGCACTACGCACTGGTGACGAACGGCGCGACGGCGCCCTCGGCGGCCTTACTGAAGGGCGCGCAGAACGAACTGGCGGCGTGGGCGAAAGGTCGCGACTGAGGCCCCCCGCTTCGGATACCAGCCGCCCCGAAGCGGGCTCATTCGGCTCAGAACAAAGGCACTTCCAAGGCAGCGTCGTCATTCGTCAGATCGTCCTACGGTCCGGACACAGCGTTGAGCAGCTGCGCCAGGTCGGCGGCAAGGGTTGCGAGGCCATGACCCGCAGGGCCTCCCGGCTCCTCCATGTAGACGTCCCGCCGGATCTCGATCATCAGGGCGCTGACGCGCGGGTCCTTGGCGTAGTACTTCAGCGGCACATACGTCCCGGCGAAGGGGCTATCGACCCCCGTACCGCCGAAGTCGGCGAACGATTTCTCCGCGTGGGCGAGCAGCTCCGCGGGGGTGTGGAAGTCGTCCGTACCCAGGCAGATCGGCGGCCGCGGACCATCGCCGTGAAGCTCGTACGGCAGGCGCTCGGTCGGATACGAGTGGACGTCGATGATGACGGCACGGCCGACAGCCTCCAGCCGATCCGCCACGGCCGCTGTCATAGCCTCCGAGTACGGGTGGAAATAGCGGTCGATCAGCGGCTGCGGGTCGACATCCGTCGGGCGCAGAGGCTCGCGGTGCGTGGTCTGCGTGTAGACCGCGCCCATGCCGACGGCCAGCATCTCCTCGCGCTCGTCGGGAAACCGCTCAGGGTCGATCACCAGGCGCGAAAGCCCGTTGACGAACCGCCAGGGCGCGATCGGGGCGGCCTCCGCGGCGGCGGCGGCGATCTCCGCAGTGTGTGAGTCGGTGATGTGGTCGAGCTCCAACTCGAGCGCGCGGTCGTCCAGCTCGATGCCGTCGCGCACCCACTCGGGTATGACCCTCGAGCTGTGCGGGACATGAAGGATCACCGGCGAGTCGGCGGCGCCGGGAAGGAGCTGGAAGGACTGGGGTGCGTGGTTCATATCTCTCTGCCCTCGACGAATGAGTCCGATGTGTTCAGTGGTCGAATGCGACCAGTGACCGCGTGATCGGGGCACCGGTCTTGTGGTTGCGCCAGATCGCGGCGGCCAAGGCGAGGATGCGCTGGGCGACCCGGACAGCGACGCCCTCGAAGGTCCGCCCGCCGTGCTGTTCCAGGTCCAACTGGACCCTGAGTGTGTCGTTCACGGACTCGATCAGTTGCCGCAGCGACTTGAGGAGGGACTCTCCCTTGCGCTTCTTCTCCCGCTTGAAGGAAGGCCGCAGCAGGTCGATCCCTCGCATCGCGAGGTCCGCCTCGAACTCCTTGGATGCGAAGCCCTTGTCCGCGATGAGTAGCAGTCCGGGCCGGTCGGCCACCAGGTCTTCCTCGACGTCGAGCATGGCCTGGAGCACCTCGCGTTCATCGAGTTTCGGGTTCGCGAGCGCCCACAAGATCGGCATCCCGGTCGGGGTGCAGACCAGATACAGGCGCAGGCCCCAGAAGAACCTCGAATGGCTGGCGCAGTACCCGTATTCGGCCCAGCCGGCCATCCCCGACCGCTTCCCCGTCGGCCGCGAACGCCCGCACTCCACAGGTGTCGAGTCCGCGATCCAGTGGTTGTCGAACCAGAAGTCCGTGTCCACCGCGAGGGTCCGTATCGCCTTCTTGACCAGTGGCAGTGCGGCCTTGAGACGTTTGTTGTACCCGAACTGCTGCGGCAGGTACGGGAACATCGTGGCGAGGTTCTTGCGCGCGTACCGCAGCCACCTGGCTTCGGAGCGGAAGCCGAGCAGTGCCTGGGCCACGGCGAGCGTGACCAGCTCCGGATCGCTCAACTGCGGCGGGCAGCCCATCCATCGCTCCACCTCCAGCTCGTCATCGACCTTCACGTACAGTGCCGTCAGCAGGGTGTCCAGTTCATTCGTCACAGAACGATCTTGGGCACCCTCTTCTTCGCATTCCCCGACGCACTGTCAGGCGGCGCCGCTACTTGCGCCCTTCGCTCTTCCGGCCCCCCGTGCGGCCAAACCGAAGACGAGACCACCGACCAGGAACCAGGGATTCCACAGCAGCAGCGTCCACAGCCGCTGTTCCGGGCTTACGTCTATCTCCTGGCCCGCAGTGTCGGTCAGCAGCAGCACCTCGACGGCGATGCCGCGCACCAGCAGCACAGCGCAGGCCCCCCACCCCAGGGCCTTGACCACCCGTCCTGCCAGGCCACGAGGCTGCGGCCTGGCGAGAAGCCATCCCAGCACACCGCCGGCAAGGCATAGCAATCCCACGCCCCACAAGCCCACCGCCACGAACCACCCAGGGCGTTCCTCGGCCAGGGGCCCCGCCGAGACACTGAGGCCCCAGTCGCCGCCCAGCGCCCAGTAAAAATGAAGCACGGCGAAAGCAATCGCCCAGGCACACGCGATGCGCCCCCACAACCCCGGCGTTGTCTTGTCCTGCGGATCTTCATGCATGGCGAGGAGCATGCCACTGCCGTGGCACGCCGCCGCCAGCACCGCTGAGTAACCAGCACACCCACCATCCAGTTAGGTGGTGTCTCTCCGATCAGTGACTCGTTGTTCTGGTCTTGCTCAGCAGGGGGGATCTCACCGATGACGAGTGGGCGGCGCTGGAGCCGCTGTTGCCGACAAGCAACAACCGGTGTGGTCGGTGGCGTGATCACCGGCAGGTGATCAACGGGATCATTCACCGGCTCAGCACCGGGTGTCAGTGGCGCAAGCTGCCTGAACGCTTCGGCCCGTGGCAGACCGTCCACAATCGGCACATGCTGTGGTCGGCCGACGGCACCTGGGAGAGATTGCTGCAGCGTGTCCAGGCCATCGCCGACGCCGCGGGCGAAGTCGACTGGAACGTCAACATCGACTCCACCTCGATCCGCGCCCACCAGCATGCCGCAGGGGCTCCAAAGAACCCTCCGCCCCGACCGCCCAGTGCCTCAAAAGGGGCCACACAAAGATCACTTCACTTGCACGCGCATGTGCGCCTACTCCTGTTCCTGGTGGAGGCGGCGCGGCAGGCGAAGCCCTCGGCCGTTCCCGTGGCGGGCTGACCACCAAGGTCCACCTGAGTGCGGACGGCAGGTGCCGCCCACTCTCCCTGGTGGTCACCCCAGGGCAGCGGGCGGACTGCACCCAGTTCGAGTTGGTCATGGACAAGATTCGTGTCCCTCGGCTCGGTCCGGGCAGACCACGACCTCTGCCGGACAGTGTTGGAGCCGATAACGCGTAGAGCAACAGTGTGATCCGCGCCTATCTGCGCCGTCGCGGGATCCGGCACGTGATCCCGGAGAAGAGCGGACGCAAGGCCGCCCGCCAGCAGCGTGGTTCACGCGGCGGCCGGCCGGCGGGCTTCGACAAGGCCCGATACCGGGCCAGGAACTCGGTGGAACGAGCGATCAACAAGCTGAAGCAGTTCAGGGCTGTAGCCACCCGATATGACAAGCGCGGCTACGTTTACCTGGGCACTGTCACGGCCGCCGCACTTCTCATCTGGCTCCGGACGTGACCGACAGGCCACCCACGGCGGTGCAGGGCATGCGCTGAAACTCGCTGCCCGGCCGACACGGTGCCGTGCCAGAATCCAGCGCATGCCAGTTCGATACCCGCGCCCCTTGCGCCCCGGTGACCGCGTCGGAATCACCTCTCCATCCAGCGGAGTCAACGAGAAGCTCCGCGAGCGCCTCCACGTGGCCATCCGTGACGTGGAGGCACGCGGATTCGAGGTGGTCCTCGGAAAATGCATGGACGGCTCGGGACATGTCAGTGCTCCCGCCGCCGCGCGCGCAGACGAACTGACGTCGCTGCTGACCGATCCCGAAATCAGTGCTGTGGTGCCGCCCTGGGGCGGGGAGCTGGCGATTGACCTCTTGCCGCTGCTCGACTGGGACCAACTGCGCGTCGCTGAACCGACCTGGCTCGTGGGGTTCTCCGACCTGTCGACCATCATCACCCCGCTGACCCTCCTCACCGGGACCGCGACCATTCACGGCAACAACCTCATGGACACTCCTTACCGGACCCCTGACGGGCTGGTCTCCTGGCTCGACATCGTCAGCGCACCACGGGGACACCAGTTCACACAGATCCCGCCTGGCCACCACAGATCCACTGGCTGGGACGACTACGCCGCCCAGCCCGAGGTACGGGAGTACACGCTCGACGCCCCTGGCACATGGACGCGGCTGGACGGAAGCGGAGATCTTGAAGTCGAGGGCCGCCTGATCGGGGGCTGCATCGAGACACTGTGCAACCTCACCGGGACCGCCTTTCTCAACGTGTCCGACTTCGCACGGACTGAGGCTGCGGACGGGCTGCTGGTGTATGTGGAGGCCGCAGGCGACGATGCCTTCACCATCTGCCGGAACCTGCACGGTATGCGGCTGGCCGGCTTCTTCGACGCGGCGAACGCGGTGCTCGTCGGACGGACCTCGGCACCAGGCGCCCCTTCATTGTCCCAACACCAGGCCGTGCTGGACGCGCTTGGTCCATTGAATGTGCCGATCATTGCCGACGTGGAATGCGGCCACGTCCCGCCATACATGCCGATCGTCAATGGGGCGCACGGCCGCCTGGTCCACACATCAACACGGAGCGAACTCACCCAGACCTTGGTCTGACACGCCAATTTCCCCCTCCACTGCCCATGAAACGGCGGTAGAAGATGCACTTGGCACCTGCTACCGCCGTCCGCAACCGATTGCCCGACGACAGGGCTGAAGAGTCCAGGACGGGCAGTTAGCGTGATCGACGAGTCAGGCCCTAGCCACCACATGCGACCGAACACATCGGACTCCTTCGTGTAGTTGCGAAGACACCTGAGCGGCGCACAGTGCACCGTCCTGTTCATGCGCGTTGTTCATGAGCGTCGGCTACCCGCGCGCAGCAGCACTTGTCGGGAGACCTGAGCGATCGCCGGGGGCACGGTCTCTCCCTCGTATCCCAAGGGCACTTCACATCGGGCGCTTGCTCGGTTGACGATGACGATGCCGGGACGGTCGAGATCCAAGGTCCCTTTGTGAGCAGTCGAACTGATCTCGGGTGCAGGGCCGTCCACACGGATGAGTAGACCTCTCCGTTTGTGTGGTTTCTGTGCGTGGCCGTACAACCTTCTTCAGTTCTCGCGTGTCGGTAGTGGTTGAGAACTGAACAATTGGGCTCATCCGGCTCGAGGCTCGCCGTCTCCGCTTCCAAGGTTGGGGGTGGTGCGACACCGTGGTCGCCGCTCGCTGGAGGTTGCGACGCGGGCGGCGAGTGAGGCCTTGAGGTTCAATGCCACCCGACTTTCACGCGACGACCGTGTTCCGAATGTGAAGTGGGAGACCCCGCTCCGCAACGGTAGGTTACGCTTGGTCTGTTGACGATGTAAACGCTTAACTGTCCTAATTCTGGGGCCAGTTCTCGTGTACGCTCTGCGAGTCGGGTTGCCTCTGCTGTGATTACGGCAAAGGCGGCCGTCGAGGTGAGTCCTGATCAGGACCGTGCGGGGAGTGCGCAGGAGGGAATGCCAGTGGATCTCGAAACGGTCGCAGGGAGGTTCCGGCTTCGGGGGCCGATCGACTCCGGAAACATGGGGGAGATCCACCGGGCCGAGGATCTACAGGCGCCTGAGAGAACGGCCGACCGCCTGGTCGCCGTCAAGTTGATCCTGCGTCACCGGTCCGGCGCCATCGTGGACACCCGGGCCGATGCGAAGGCCGTGGAGCGGTTCGCCCGCGAGGTGCGGATCATGCGCCGCCTCCAGCACGCGAACCTCACCCGCATCGTCGACGGCGGCGTGGACACCGCCCAGAACGGCCTGCCCTACCTGGCCATGGAGCTCCTCGACGGTGACACCCTCGGCGAACTCGTCGACGAGGAGCGGCAGCTGCCCCTGTCCTGGGCCGCGGCTATCGGAGCCCAGATCGCAGACGGCCTCTCCCATGCCCACATCGCGGGCGTCATCCACCGCGACCTCAAGCCCCGCAACGTCATGCTCACCCGCGGTGGCGTCGTGAAGGTCCTCGACTTCGGTATGGGCCGGATAGCCGACGACCCGGACGAGGCCCGGCTGACCAGCACCGGCGTTGCTGTCGGCACAGCCCGCTATATGGCTCCCGAGCAGTTCAAGGCCGGGCTCGTCACGCAGGCCGCCGATCTCTACGCGCTCGGCTGCGTGCTGTACGAGATGCTGACCGGCGTGCCGCCCTTTGTCGGTGACGGAGCGTACGAACTCGGCGAAAAGCACGTCCACGACGCCCCTACCCCCGTCCGCCTGATCCGTCAGGAGATACCGCAGGAGCTTGCCCGGCTCGTCGACCGGCTGCTGGCCAAGGACCCCGCGGACCGCCCGGCCGACGCCGTAACCGTCCGCGACGCGCTGCTGCCGCTCGCCGAGCTCGACGGCGAGGCGTCGGAACTCCCAACGTGGGCCGCCCTCAATCCCGTACGGGGCCTCAGGAACCTCCGGGCAGAAGGGCCGATCGCCTCCGCGGTCGTCGAACCCGCACAGTCCGCCGAAACCTCCGGCTCGCGCCGCGCTGCCGTCCCCGGCATGGACGTCTTCAAGGTCCACCACACCCTTATCAAGGACTACCGCTCTTTCACCAAGGGCGGCACCGTCATCCGTGACGAGCTGATCAGGGCGTTCGTCGAGAAGGACCTGAACAACAAGTCCCAGTGGCCCGACCCCTGGTTGTCGCTCAACCCCTTCTTCGCGGGTGGCGGCACCGTCTTCGAACTGGCTGGCCAGAAGGTCCTGCACGACGAGTGCGCCAAGATCTTCCAGGCGAAGAAGACCGAAGGCGGCACCGTCTGCGACGGCCGCCCGCTCACCCTGCACCAGCATCAGCGCGAAGCCGTCGACGCTGCCAAGTCCGGAGCTTCGTACGTGCTGACGACCGGCACCGGATCCGGCAAGTCGCTCGCCTACATGGTCCCGATCGTCGACAAGGTGCTCAAAGAGCGCGACGAGGAGAGCCCGAAGGCCGAGAAGCGTGTGCGGGCGATCATCGTCTACCCGATGAACGCCCTGGCCAACAGCCAGCTCAAGGAGCTGGAGAAGTATCTGCGCGACGGATACGGCGAGGGCCGCGAGCCCGTCACCTTCGCCCGCTACACCGGCCAGGAGGACGACGCGCGCCGCAAGGAGATCCGCGACAACCCGCCGGACATCCTGCTCACCAACTACGTGATGCTCGAACTGATGCTGACGCGCCCCGCGGACCGCGCCAGCCTCATCAAGATGGCCCGGGGCCTCGAGTTCCTCGTCTTCGACGAGCTCCACACCTACCGCGGCCGCCAGGGCGCCGATGTCGCCCTGCTCATCCGCCGCGTCCGTGAAGCCTGCCAGGCACAGGATCTGCAGTGCATTGGCACTTCGGCGACCATGTCCACCGAAGGCACTCCGGACGACCAGAAGAAAGTCGTGGCGGAGGTCGCCACGACTCTCTTCGGTACACGGGTCCGTCCCGAACACGTCATAGGCGAGACCCTGGTCCGCGCCACCGACCCGGCGCCCGACACGGTCGCTGCCGAGCGCCTCACGGCCGCTGCCGCCCCGCGCGCGTACGCCGACCTTGTCCGCGACCCGCTGGCCCGCTGGATCGAGACCCGCTTCGGCCTCGCCACCGACGAGGCGACCGGCCGTCTGATCCGTCAACAGCCCGCGAAGATCGAGATCGCGGCGAAGGAGCTCGCCGACCAGTCCGGCGTCGACGAGGAAGGCTGCATCGCGGCGATCCGGGCCACCCTGGAGGCCGGCTCGCAGGCTCGCCACCCGGTCACCGAACGCCCCCTGTTCGCATTCCGCCTCCATCAGTTCCTCTCCAAGGGCGACACCGTCTACGTCACCCTCGAGGACAAGAGTTCCCGTCATCTCACCCGCGCCTACCAGCTGGAACAGCCCGGCAGCAGCGGCAAGTTGTTGATGCCGCTCGCCTTCTGCCGCGAGTGCGGGCAGGAGTACGTGACGGTCTGGCGTGACGAGAAGAACGGAGAGGTGCGGTACGAGGCGCGCCGCGACACCATCGCGACCGGTGGCCGCCAGGGCGACGGATACCTCTACATCGACCACGACCGCCCGTGGCCGCTCAATCCTCAGTACGCCGTCGACGACCGCCGGCTGCCCGAGTCGTGGCTGGAGCTGGACGACAAGGGCCAGGAAGTCGTCAAGAAGGCCTACCGCGACCGTGTGCCGCGAGCTGTCACCGTCGACCCGCTCGGTTACGAGGGGCGCGGCGAGCTGCAGGCGGCGTTCATCCCCTCGCCCTTCCTGTTCTGCCTGCACTGCGGCGTCGCCTACGAGCAGACCCGCGGCAAGGACTTCGCCAAGCTGGCCACGCTCGACCAGGAAGGCCGCTCCTCGGCGACCTCCCTGATCTCCGCCTCCGTCGTCCGCTCCCTGAAGTCCGTTCCCGAGGATGCCCTCGACAAGGAGGCACGCAAGCTCCTCACGTTCGTCGACAACCGCCAGGACGCCTCCCTCCAGGCAGGTCACTTCAACGACTTCGTCCAGATCACCCAGCTCCGCGGCGCCCTGTACCGGGCAGCCCTGGACGCCGGCGAGGACGGCCTGCACCACGAGGAGCTTGCCTCTTCCGTCGCGAACGCGATTGCACTCGACCCGGTCGACTACACGGGCGAGAGCGACCTGCCGCCCGCGCTCGCCCGCAACGCCGCACGGACCCTGCGCGACGTGATGGCCTTCCGGCTCTACCTGGACCTGGAGCGCGGCTGGCGCATCACCATGCCCAACCTGGAGCAGACCGGGCTCTTGGAGATCGACTACGAGGACCTGGCCTGGGTCGCCGACACGCAGGACCGCTGGGCTGGTACCCACCAGGCGCTGCGGGAGGCCGACCCCGCCCTGCGCGCCGAGGTGATGAAGGCGCTGCTCAACGAGATGCGACGCGGCCTCGCCATCGACGTCTCCTACTTCCGCGACGACTTCGACTCGCTCCAGCGGGCGAGCGAGGAGCGCCTCATCGACCCATGGGTTCTCTCCGCCTCGGACAAGCCCAAGGCCGGCACCGCCTACCCCCACCCGTCCCGACCCGGCATGGACCGGACGAGCCTGTTCCTCTCCGCCCGAGGCAAGTTCGGCAAGTACCTGAAGCGCACGGACAATGCGTTCAAGGATCTCGACAACGAAGACCTCCAGCTGGTCATCGAGGAACTGCTGAAGGTCTTGACCAAGGCCGGCCTGGTGAAGGAGGTCTCCGAGGCCCCACAGCGCGCCGGCCGCTTCCGCAGGCCGGCCGGCCCCCCCGCCATCGGGTACCGGGTTGCCGCCCAGTCCCTCATCTGGCGTGCGGGCAAGGGCGAGACGGGCGCGCACGACCCGCTGACCCGTACGTACCAGAGCGGCGACGGGCCACGCGTCAACAGCTTCTTCCGCGAGCTGTACAAGGACGCGGCGGGCGAGCTGGCCGGCCTGTTCGCCCGCGAACACACCGCTCAGGTGTCCCCGCAGGAGCGCGAGCAGCGTGAAGAGGCCTTCCGTAAGGCTGAGTTGAAGCTGCTGTACTGCTCCCCGACGATGGAGCTGGGCGTCGACATCTCCTCCCTCAACGCGGTGATGATGCGCAACGTCCCGCCCACGCCCGCCAACTACGCCCAGCGCAGCGGCCGGGCGGGCCGTAGCGGCCAGCCCGCTCTCGTCACCACGTACTGCGCGACGGGCAACAGCCACGACCAGTACTACTTCCGCCGCTCCGAGCGCATGGTCGCGGGCGCCGTCGCCCCGCCGCGCCTGGACCTCGCCAACGAGGACCTGGTCCTCTCCCACCTCCAGGGCATCTGGATCGCGGAGGCCGGACTCAAGCTGGGCCGCGCCGTCCCGGAGGTTCTCGATGTCTCGTACCCGGAGACCGGCGACCGGCCCAGGCCCGAGCTGAAGCTGCTGCCGGACATCCACGCCGCGTCGCTCGATTCCGACGCGCAGCGGCGCACCGTCGACGCCTCTCTGCGCGTGCTCGCGCCGCTGTTCCCGCTGTTCGCGGAGACCACCTGGTGGTACGACGACTGGATCCAGGACCGGGTCCGGACCGTGCCGACTCGGTTCGACGACGCCTTCGACCGCTGGCGCGACCTGTTCAAGGCCGCGCTCGACGACCAGTACATCCAGAACAAGCGCCGCCTCGACTACAGCCTGACCGAGGGCGACCGCATCCGCGCCAACGCGCGCCGCCGTGAGGCCGAGACCCAACTGAACCTGCTGATGAACGAGAGCGCCGACAGCAAGTCCGTGCTCTCCGACTTCAACCCCTACCGCTATCTCGCCTCCGAGGGCTTCCTGCCCGGGTACTCGTTCCCGCGCCTCCCCCTGGCCGCATACATTCCGACGGTCGGCCGGCGCCGCGGCGACGGCGACTACCTTCAGCGCCCCCGCTTCCTCGCCATCCGCGAGTTCGGTCCCGCCGCGCTGATCTACCACGAGGGCGCCCGCTACCAGGTGACCCGAATCCAGCTCCCGCCGGACGCCTCCGGCGACCTCGCCACGACGGAGTCCCGCCGCTGCTCCCACTGTGGGTACCACCACGACCCGAAGGAGCGCGCCGACCGCTGCGAGATGTGCTCCGAGCCGTTGGGTTCGGCGACGTACGGCCTCTTCCACCTGCACACCGTGTACACGACCCGCCGTGAGCGCATCTCCTCCGACGAGGAGGAGCGCCGCCGCGCCGGCTTCCGGCTGGAGACGTCGTACCGCTTCCAGGACCACGGTGCCCGCAAGGGCCGCCAGGACGCGAAGGTGTCCGACGCGTCCGGAGAGCAGATCGCGGAGGTGGCGTACGGCGACTCGGCGACCGTCCGTATCACCAACACCGGGCGTGTGCGGGCCAAGAAGGACGAACCGGCCGGCTACTGGCTCGACCTCGCCGACGGCCGCTGGATGAACGACCGCGACGCCGCCGAGGCGTCCGGCGACTCCAGCGAGATGCCGGTCATCGACGCCGACGGCAACGAGCGCCGCCGCAAGAAGCGCGTCATCCCGTTCGTCGAGGACCGCCGCAACATCCTCGTCGTCACGCTCGACGAGCCGTTGCCCGAGCCGATCGCGCTCTCGCTGATGTACGCAATGGAGCGGGGTATCGAGGCCGCCTTCGAGCTGGAGGACTCCGAGCTCAGCAGCGAACTCCTTCCGCCGGACGACGGCCCGCGCAACCGCATCCTGTTCACCGAGGCCGCGGAGGGTGGTGCGGGTGTGCTCCGCCGCCTGCAGTCGGAGAAGGACGCGCTCGCGAAGGCGGCAATCAAGGCGCTCGAGATCTGCCACTTCGACGCCGACGGCAACGATCTGGGCGGCCCGCACCCCGACCGGCCGTGCGCGCTGGGCTGCTACGAGTGCCTGCTGACGTACGGCAACCAGCTCAACCACGCCTCCATCAACCGCCACACCGTGCGCGCGCTACTGCTGCGCATCGCCTCGGCGACTGCGAAGCGGGACAAGCGTGGGGAGTCGCGGACGGAGCAGTTCAAGCGGCTGCTGAACCAGGCTCCCGACACACCGACCGCCGGCGAAACCGCAGTGGAGGCCGTGGTCGGGGAGGCGGTCGCCCAGGACAACCTCCTGAACTGGCTCAAGGTGAAGGGCCTGCGCCTGCCCGACGACGGCGAGACGCTGATCACCGAGGCGAACGCCCAGGCCGACTACGTCTACCGGCTGCCCAATGTCAACCTCGCCGTCTTCGTCGACCTTCCCGGCACCGAGACGACGGCCCTGCGCGACGAGGACGCCGAGGAGCGGCTGCTCGACGCCCGCTGGGACTTCATCCGATTCCCGCACGACGCCGACTGGGAAACCATCGCCGCCGAGCACCCCCGGTACTTCGGCTCCGTCGCCAACTGACGTCTGACCACGAGGACTTGACGACCAACATGGCACTCACATACTCCGCCGGTTCCCTGGTGACGGCCCGTGGCCGCGAATGGGTGGTGCTCCCGGAGAGCGCCTCCGACATGCTCGTCCTACGCCCCCTCGGCGGCTCCGACGACGACATCGCCGCCGTGTTCCCCGCCTTCGAGGACGTGAAGGGCGCCGAGTTCGCCCCACCGGAGCCCTCCGACCTTGGCGACCAGCGCGCCGCCGGCCTGCTGCGCACCGCCCTGCGCATCGGATTCCGCTCCGGCGCCGGCCCCTTCCGCTCCCTCGCAGGCATCGCGGTGGAGCCCCGCGCCTACCAGCTGGTGCCGCTGCTCATGGCACTGCGTCAGCAGACCGTACGCCTGCTCATCTCCGACGACGTCGGCATCGGAAAGACCATCGAGGCGGGCCTCATAGCAAGCGAGCTGCTGGCCCAGGGCGAGGCGACCGGCCTCGCCGTCCTGTGCTCGCCCGCGCTGGCCGAGCAGTGGCAGGCGGAGCTGCGCACCAAGTTCGGCATCGACGCCGAGCTTGTTCTCTCCTCCACGGTCTCCCGCCTGGAGCGGGGCCTGGACCTGGGCCAGTCCCTCTTCGACAAGTATCCGCACGTCATCGTCTCGACCGACTTCATCAAGTCCACCCGCCACCGCGACGACTTCGTGCGCCACTGCCCCGACCTCGTTATCGTCGACGAGGCGCACACCTGCGTCGCCGCCGACGACACCTCGACCGCCTCCCAGAACCAGCTCCGCTACGAGCTGCTGCGCCGCGTCGCAGAGGACACCAACCGGCACCTGCTCCTGGTGACGGCCACCCCGCACAGCGGCAAGGAGTCCGCGTTCCGCAACCTGCTCGGCCTGGTCAAGCCCGAACTGGCGCACGTGAATCTGGAGTCGGAGGCCGGCCGTAAGCTCCTCGCCCACCACTTCGTGGCGCGCAAGCGGGCAGACGTACGCCAGTACCTCACCAAGGAGGACGGGCTCGCCGACGACAGCCTCGCCGAGAAGACCGCGTTCCCCTCGGACCGCTACTTCAAGGACGAGACGTACAAGCTGTCCCCGGCCTACCGCGCCCTGCTCGACGACGCCATCGCGTACGCGAGCGACCACGTCGAGGCGGCCGGCTCCCAGGGCAAGCGCGAGGCCCGTATCGCCTGGTGGTCCGCGATCGCGCTGCTTCGCTCCCTCGTCTCCTCACCGCGCGCCGCCGCGCAGACCCTGCGTACGCGCTCCGCCGCCGCGGCCGCCGCCAGCGCCGAGGAGGCCGACAAACTCGGCGCGCCCCTCACCCGCGACTCCGCCGACAGTGACGCCCTCGAAGGCCTCGACGTGGCCCCCGGCGCCGAGACCGAGGGCGCGGGCGCGCGCCTGGCCGAACTGGCAGAGCGCGCGGCGACGTTGGAGGGTCCTGCGGAGGACCTCAAGCTGAAGGCCCTCGTCAAGCACCTCAAGGCTCTCCTCGCCGACGGCTACAACCCGATCGTCTTCTGCCGCTACATCCCGACGGCCGAGTACGTCGCCGAACATCTCGACAAGAAACTCGGTGCCAAGACCGTCGTACGCGCCGTCACCGGCACCCTCTCCCCGCAGCAGCGCATCGAACGCATCGAGAAACTGGCCGACGACGCCGGCGACGACCAGGCCGCCCGCCGCGTCCTCATCGCCACGGACTGTCTCTCCGAGGGCGTCAACCTCCAGCACCACTTCGACGCTGTCGTCCATTACGACCTAGCCTGGAACCCGACCCGCCATGACCAGCGCGAGGGTCGCGTCGACCGATACGGCCAGAAGCGCGACGAAGTCCGCGTCATTACCCTCTACGGCGCGGACAACGGCATCGACGGCAAGGTCCTCGAGGTCCTCATCAAGAAGTACCGCCAGATCCGCAAGGACCTCGGCATCGCCGTCTCCGTACCCGACGAGATGTCCTCGGGCGTGACGGACGCGATCGTTGAATGGCTGCTGATGCGCGGCCGCGAGAACGAGGACGCGCTCTTCAGCGCGGACGCGTTCAAGGTGAGCACTGCCCAGCTGGAGAGCGACTGGAACTCGGCGGCCGACCGCGAGAAGGCGTCCCGCTCACGGTTCGCCCAGCGGTCCATCCACCCGGAGGACGTCGCGCTCGAAGTCACGGCGGTCCGTGACGCACTCGGCAGTGCGGGCGAGATCGCCACCTTCGTACGCGAGTCGCTGACCGCGCTCGGAGGCGTCCTGCGCGACGCGGGTGAGGACTTCACGGCGCAGGTCCGCGGTACTCCCCTCGGTCTGCAGGACGCGCTCGCGCCGACGGTCGGCGCGGACGTGATCGAGGAGGACCGCCCGATCCCGTTCCGCGCTGATCCGGCGGTGGGGCGCGGCGAGGCTGCCCTCGTCCGGACGGACCCGGTGGTCGGCGCCCTGGCCGCGCACGTGCTGAACGCGGCCTTGGACAGGGAGGCTGACGGGGTGCGTCCCGCCCGGCGGTGCGGGGTGATCACTACGGACGCAGTCGCCACACGTACGACGCTGCTGCTTGTCCGCTACCGCTTCCACCTCACGCTGCCGTCGCGCAGCGGCGAAAAGCAACTGGTGGCGGAGGACGCCCGACTGCTCGCCTTCCGCGGTGCCCCGAAGAACGCGGAGTGGCTGACGCAGGAGGAGGCCTTGGCGCTGCTCGACGCCACCGCGTCCGAGAACACGGACTCGCACTTCGGCGAACGGACGATGGCTCGCATCCTCGGCCAACTTCCGGAGACATACGGCTATTTGGAGTCGTACGGTGACGAGCTGGCCGCCGAGCTCGATGCCTCGCACCGCCGGGTACGCGCCGCTTACGGCGAGATCGTCCGAGGGCTGAGCGTCATCGCCCAGAAGCCCGCAGACGTCCTCGGCGCCTATGTCTACATGCCCGCCACCCCGTCCGCTTCCGCCGGAGAGGCCACCGCCTGATGTCTGCCACCACTCGCAATCAGGTCTTCTCCGCCGTCCACACGGTGGGCGCGCTTCTGCCCGCCGACATGCTCGTCCGCATCAGCGAGGGCAAGGACGTTCCCGGCTCCAAGCCCGCCGACTACGGCCTGCCCACGTCCCGCTCGGTGCGCGACGAGGCCGAGCGCAGCTGGGAGTACCTCAAGCCGCTGTGGCGCGACCTGCGCACCCGCCTGCCCGAGGACCCGCAGACCGGAGCACCGGCCGGCGACCCGACCGGCCTGGCGACCCACGACTGGCTGGCGCCCCTCTGGCGCCAGCTGGGCTTCGGCCCGCTCACCCCGATGGGCCCGTCCGGCCTCTCGGCCGATTCCGACCCGGAGAAGACCTTCGCGGTCTCCCACCGCTGGCGGCATGCGCTCATTCACCAGACGGCCTGGAACGCGAACCTGGACAAGCGGCCGGGTGGGGCGGGTACGGTGCCGCCGCAGTCGATGCTCCAGGAGTGTCTGAACCGCACGGAAGCCCACCTGTGGGGCGTCCTGACGAACGGCCGCCAGGTGCGGCTGCTGCGGGACTCCAGCGCGCTGGCGACGGCCTCGTACGTCGAGTTCGATCTGGAGGCGATCTTCGACGGAGAGCTGTTCAGCGAGTTCGTGCTGCTCTACCGGCTGCTGCACGTCTCCCGCTTCGAGGTGGGAGAGGAGGCCGCGCCGTCCGCGTGCTGGCTGGAGAAGTGGCGCACGGAGGCCATCGCCTCGGGCACCCGCGCGTTGGACCAGCTCAGCAAGGGCGTACAGACGGCGATAACCACGCTCGGAACCGGCTTCCTCAAGCACCCCGACAACCGCGAGCTGCGCGAGACGCTGGACGTCCAGACCTTCCACTACGCCCTGCTGCGCATGGTCTACCGCATGCTCTTCCTCTTCGTTGCCGAGGACCGCGACGTGCTGCTGGCACCGTCGGCGGATGCCGGTGCCAAGGAGCGCTACGCCACCTACTTCTCCTCTGCCCGGCTGCGCCGTCACGCCCAGCGGCGCCGAGGCACTGCCCATGGCGACCTCTACCAGGCGCTGCGCTTCGTCCTGTCCGGTCTCGGAAACGACGACGGCCGCCCGGAGCTGGGCCTGCCCGCCCTCGGTGGCATCTTCGACGACAACGAGAGCGACAAGTTCCTGCACGGCCTCGCCCTGTCCAACGGGCCCTTGCTCGACGCCGTACGTGCCCTGTCGGTCGTCCGCGACACGAATTCCAGGCGAAACCGTGCCATCGACTACCGCCACCTGGATGCCGAGGAACTCGGCTCCATCTACGAGTCCCTCCTGGAGCTCGTTCCCAAGCACAACGCCACTGAACGCACCTTCGAACTTGTCGAGCTGGCCGGCAACGCGCGAAAGACGACGGGCTCGTACTACACGCCCTCCTCGCTGATCGACTGCCTGCTCGACTCCGCCCTCGACCCGGTCATCGACGACGCGGTCAAGCGCGGGGAGATCCGCGCCACCCGCGCCGGCCAGCCGGACGCCCGAGACGCCATCGTCGAGGAACTGCTCGGTCTGACGGTCTGCGATCCGGCTTGTGGCTCCGGCCACTTCCTTGTCGCCGCGGCACGTCGCATCGCCAAGCGGGTCGCGGCCGTTCGCGAGCAGAACCCCGAACCGACGCTGGATGCCGTGCGCCATGCCCTGCACGAGGTCGTCGCCCGCTGCATCTACGGTGTGGACCTCAACCCGATGGCTGTCGAACTCGCTAAGGTCTCCCTGTGGCTGGAGGCCCTTGAGCCCGGCAAGCCGCTCGGCTTCCTCGACGCCCACATCAAGCACGGCAACGCGCTCCTGGGGGCCACGCCGGCGCTGCTGGCAGGCGGCATACCTGATGACGCCTTCAAACCGATCGAGGGGGACGACAAGAAGATCGCTTCAGCGGTGAAGAAGCGGAACGCCGCAGAGCGCGGTGGCCAGCTCAGCTTCCACACCGAAGAGCGCATCTGGGTGTCCAACGCCTCCTTCGCGGCGAGCCTGCGCGGCATCACCGCCGCCCCGGCCGACACCCTGCGGGACGTCCGGCTGCAGTCCAGCCGTTTCCGCGACCTCGAGCAGTCCGCGGACTACCTTCGCGCCCTTCATATCTCCGACGCCTGGAGTGCAGCCTTCGTCTGGCCCAAGACCCAGGGCGCGCCTACCCCCGTAACCGAGGGCGTCTTCCGGGACCTCCAGAGCGCGGGTGGCGGAATCCCCGTCACCACCAACGAGGAGATCATCCGCCTCGCCCAGCAGTACAACTTCTTTCACTGGCACTTGGAGTTCCCCGAGGTTTTCCACGTTCCTGCGGCCGTGGATACCAACGTTGACACGTCTGTTGGATGGGCCGGCGGTTTCTCCTGCGTGTTGGGGAATCCGCCGTGGGAGCGTATCAAGCTCCAGGAGCAGGAGTTCTTCGCGCAGCGAGACATTGAGATCGCAGTGGCAAGGAATGCCGCTGAGCGCAAGAAGCGCATCACTGCACTGAAGGACGACCCAGACGGGCAGGGGCTCTTCAAGGAATTCGCACGTGCCAAGCGAAAGGCAGAGAGCGAGAGCCACTACCTGCGCAACAGCGGCCGGCATCCATTGACGGGTCGGGGCGACATCAACACGTATGCCGTTTTCGCAGAGACAGGCCGTATGCTCACGGGCCCGCACGGTCGAATGGGTGTGATTTTGCCAACAGGGATCGCGACTGACGCCACGACGCAGTTCTACTTCAAGGAATTGGTTGAGAATGGCGAACTGTCGGCCTTGTATGATTTCGAGAATGAGGAGAAAGTATTTCCCGGCATTCACAACCAGACCAGGTTTTGCCTGCTCAGCCTCAGGGGGTCCGGTGTTCCCGGGGCTGGTATCTCCCTAGTCTTTAAAGTTCGCCAAGTCGAGCAGATTGATGAACGGCGCTTCAGTCTCACTTCCGCCGATATTCGGCAGATGAACCCCAGTACTGGAACGTGCCCGATCTTCCGATCCCGCCGCGATGCTGAGATCACCCTTGGCATCTACCAGCGCCTCCCCATTCTTAGGAAGGAAAACACAGCGGACGGTAGGCCCTGGGGTGTTTCCTTCATGACCATGTTTCATATGTCCAACGATTCGCACCTATTCCACACGCAGGACGACCTGGAAGCTGATGGATGGCGGATCGATGGGAACATCTTCATCAAGAGTGGAAGGAGAAGGCTTCCGCTCTTTGAAGGTAAGATGCTTCATCACTACGACCATCGATTCGCTACATATGAGGGCGCTACTCAACAGCAGCTCAACAAGGGGACTCTTCCGCAATCAACGCCTGCTGTGCATGGTGATGCCAAGTACCGTAACCTCCCAAGATATTGGGTCGACGAGAAGGAGGTAACGCGTGTGATTTCGCGCAGGGATCACAATGTTCGATGGTTCCTCGGGTGGCGTGACGTCACCAACAACGTCAGTGAGCGGACGATGGTTTCATCGTTTGCTCCGCTTGCGGCGTACGGTCATAAATTCATGCTGACGGCAGGGGATGGGCGGGCTGTTCTGCTCGGTGCTGCGTGGTCCTCCATGGTGCTTGATTATGTAGCGCGGCAGAAGATCGGCGGATCTTCCATGAGTTACTTCATTGTGAACCAGCTTCCGATCCCTTACCCGGAAGCGCTTTCACGGCACCGCTCATTCATCAATCAGCGAGTGCTGGAACTCGTGTATACCGCCACCGATATGAAGCCTTTCGCTCAGGATCTCAACGACTCAGGCAACCCGTATCGCTGGGATGAGCTCCGCCGCCGAATCATCCGCGCCGAACTTGATGCCCTATTCTTCCGCCTCTACGGCATCGCCCGGGACGACGTGGACTACATCCTCGAGACTTTCCCCATCGTCAAGCGCAAGGACGAGGCCGAGTGTGGCACTTACCGCACCAAAGAGCTGATCCTCGCCGAGTACGACCGCATGGCCGCAGCCGGCCTGAGCCTGGAAAACCCCCTCGTAGAAGGCGAGAGCTACACCTCCACCCTCACCCCGCCCCCCGGCCAAGGCCCACGCCACCCAGCGCCCGTCACCGACGCGGCGTAATCGCCCCCAGTCCACTCTGTCCCCGCCCGCGACAACCGGGCGGGGACACCGCAAACCTGTGACCGGTCATGCACCAGAAGTCAGCGGCTCCGTCCGCCCCCACTCCACCTGATCGTGTGGCCCTTCGCGCCGAGCGACGGAGGCTGCGTGAGGGCATACGCGCCAAGCGCTCCCTCCTGAAGGGGCGCTCCGCCTTCGAGAAGGTTGACGCGCGCCGTAAGTTCAAGGACGCGGTGGCCCGCGATCGGGCCAACCGTGCGCACCAGGACGCCTTGGCGAGGGCAGACCGCGACAAGCAGCAGAAGCAGCAGTCCGTTGCCGCCCAGCTACGGGCATTCGACAGCGACCAACAGAACTCAGAAGCGCGGGAGCTCCAGCTTCTGCGTCGCCAGTTCGTTGACGCCGCCCTCCGCCGAGCCCACCTGTCAGTCAAGGACCTCAACGGCCTGGGCGCGGGCCTCATCAACGATCTCGCTGCTCGCGGCATCCGAACGGCTGCCGACTTCACCGGTATCAGCCGTGGCCCTGCCCCGAACGGCAAGGGCGGCGTCGTCATCTGGATCCACACCTCCGGTGGCCGCAAGGTACACGTCAACGGCATCGGTGAGCACCGTGCGAAGGCGCTCGTCGAGTGGCGCAAGTCCTACGTCGCCCGCGCCGAGGAACGCGGCCCGAAACGCATCGGGCTTGCCGATCGCAGACGGATCGAGGAACTGGCGAAGCAGAGGCGTGCGGAGTTGAAGGCCGAGGAGACCGCAGCGGAAGCCGCCGCCAACGAGACACGCAGCGAGGCCAGGGCCACCCTTGACGAGACCCTCGCCCGGCTGGCCAAAGCGGCGCGCGACGCCGATCGCGAGGCCGCCGCAAAACGCGCCCAGTACGACTTCCTGGCCAAAGAGCTTGCGCGCCTCGAAGCCGAACTCGAGCCGCTGGACGCCGCGTACGGCGGGTTCAGGTTCCGGAGAAGGACGCACAACCGGACCGCACGGACAGAGCCCTCGTCCGCGACAACCGTCCTGCGACAGCGCCCGAGCTTCACGCCGCCTGCGCCCGTGAGCCTGGAGAAGAAGTCGCCCGAGACCGGACCGCAGGCCACCGTCAAACGGCCCGGCCTACTGTGGCTCATCCCCATCGTGTTCTACTTCGGCTCCGCTCTGACCGGCACGCCCGTACTCGTCGAAGCGCCCATGTGGGCCGTGGCCTTCCTGCGGGTGGGCCATCTCGTGGCAGCCAGCTACCTGTTCGGTCACTGGATTCGACGGCGCCGACAGTGGAAGGAGCAGCGGGCGACGTCACTCATGCCTGCGATCTCGATCCACATCGTCTGGGTATGGCTGATCGTTGCCGTGGTTCTCGGTGCGCAGTACGACTGAGATGAACGGAAGGGGTGGTGCCGAATGTCCGGTGCCACCCCGGGTGAAGGCTGTGCGGCCTCAGCCGTCGGCAGCGAAGCGCACGAATCGAGTCCAGTGCGTCTGCCTGACGGTCAGCCGGGGCCCTTGAGCGTTCTTCGAGTCCCGGATCAACACGGCTTCGCCGTCGACAGCGACCTCTATGCACTCGCCGCCGTCGCCCGCGCTGTGTGTGCTCTTGTGCCAGTGGAGCTCAGGGGTGGCTTGCGAGCTGTGCTCGACAGTCATGACTCTCCCAGCATCTTCTCCATCAGGACCAGGGACTCGTAAGGACTGAGCGCCTGGCCGCGGATACTGCCGTACCGCGCTGCCAGGATACGTACCTCGTCCGGGACGCTGATGAGCTGATTGATGCTCTGGACTTCTACGTAGGCGACAGTCGGTCTGCCTTTGGGGGTGAGGAGAATGAACGGCCCCTCAAGGGCGGCATGGTCCTCGCAAGCCATAGGAAGCACCTGAATTGTCGTGCTGCGTAGCCGCCCCAATCGGAGCAGGTGCCGCAACTGGTCCCTGCGGACCTGCTCCCCGCCAACTGCCCTGCGCAGAGCGGACTCATCGACCACCGCGCTGACCATGGGTGCGGGCCATCGCGTAAGAATTTCCTGTCGCGTCAGCCGCGCAGCCACCCGCTGCTCGATCGTCGCTTCGTCGAGCAGTGGCTGACGCACCATGAACGTGGTGCGGGCATACGCCTCGGTCTGGAGGAGCCCCGGGACGGTCAGCGTGCTGAAGAAGCTGATCTCAACGGCCTCGCGCTCCAGACGCGCATAGTCCCTGAACCAAGCCGGATGCCTGACCCGCGCCCGGGCCTTCGCACGCGCCACATCCTCCGTAGCAGCCCGCAACAGCCCGCCCGCGTCCAGCAGTTCATCCGCCGCCGCCAAGAACTCCGGCTGTGGCGTCCGCCGACCCCGCTCCAGCGAGCGGATCAGGTCCTCGCTGTATCCGAGTCGTTCGCCGAGTTCCCGCTGCGTAAGCCCTACTCGTTCCCGCAGCAGCCGCACCTGACGGCCGATCGTGCGGAACAGGTCCGCCGAACCGTCCTCGTCCTCCGGCGGTTCGGGCCGCTTCTCTTCGCCCGCGTCCGACACCGACACTTGATCACCCCGCTCGCGCGACAACCGGTACGGCGCACCTTCCGTACCTGTACCGGTACTCTCCGTACCGGAAGATTCCCTGGTCAGGGTACGACGGCTCGGACACGCTGAGTGACGTGAACTCAGAAATCGCCCAACTCCCCACTCCGGTAACGGCCGCCCAAGCCGTCTCCAGCAACCGCCGCTTCACCGTGCTGCTCTCCGCTACCCGTCGCGGCGCCCGCCTCGCGCGGTGGTTGACGGTCCAGCAACTCGCCGACTGGGACAGGCCGTACGACACCGCCGAGCAGATCGTCGCCGAACTTGCCGCCAACGCGATCCAGCACGGACGCGTACCGGGACGCGACTTCCGGCTCACCGTGGTGCTCGACGCCGACGGCATGCTACGTATCGAGGTGACGGATGCGCGCGCCGACCGGATGCCCACGCGGCCTTCGACGGCAGAGCCGGATGCTCAGCAGGAGAGCGGACGCGGACTGCTCATCGTGGACACACTCGCGGACCTCTGGGGCGTCGACCTCAGCCCGGGCACCCCGACCCGCAAGACCGTGTGGGCGACACTTGCACCGGCTACACCACCGAGCCCGCCCATGGCCGGTCCGCTGACCACCTGACCTCACACGAGCCTTGCCGGCGCCTGCACTCTCGCGGCGAGCGGACCTTCACGGAAGGCTGCGGGCTGAGCATTCACGGTCTCCCGCCCTTCCGCGAGAGTGTCCCGCTGCGGGCCCCTGGACGGCTGTCCGTGTTCCCGGCCCGCGACCTGGATCGTCCGGGTGCGACGCGCCTCCCTCCCGCTTCCGCCCGCCGACGTCGACCTCCTGCGCGACGAACTCCGGGCACTGCTCGAGCCGTACGAGGAGACGGTGAACGGCTACCGGTGGCCTCGCTGTCCGCTCACCAGGAGCACTGCGGCAAGTAGAGCCGGTGGGGGCTCACAGCGGGGCAAGAGCCAGGTCTATGCTCCGGACCATGGGATTGGGCATCACCGTTCTGGGTCGACTGGGCGCACCTCACCGCCATCCCGGCCAGCGACCGCGTCGCCCGACTGGAAGACGCCGCGTATGACCTCGACGAGATCGAGTACGGCTGGACGTGGCCCTCGATTGACGGCAACCCCTGGTGCGGCGGGTACGAGTTCCGAGACACGCTCGGCTCCTACAAGCCCCACTTCTGGGCCGGTGAGGCGTGGGACGTCGTACGCGTGTTCGCAGATCCCGCGCTGAAGGCTGCCCTGGACCGGTTTCTCACACCACTGTTGTGGGACGACGCCACAAGCGACGACGATGACGCCGAGGCCCAGGACGAAGGCCGAGGCGGGATGGATCTGCTACGCCGGAGTCTGTTGGTCAGCTGCACGCCCGAGGCCGTCGAGGACCTGGTCGACGCCTGGAACGAGGCGGCACCTCTCCTCGCACAACTCCGGGAGCCGTACGCAGTACACGCCGCGCGCCCGGGGCGATGGATCGCGAACTTCGAGGAGTTCAGCGACCTGCTCCAGGGCTGGGCCGAGGTGGCGACGGAAGCCGAGCGGCGCGGATGGGGGCTGGTGGGACTCCGGGTCTGAGCTGCGCCCCGGAGAGATACCGGAACGTCAGACCTACGCCCAGCCCACGACCGCAGAATTCACCTGCACCGGCCGCACCTTTTCTTCTGCGACGCCTTGGGGACCGCCCGCGCTCAACCGTCGCGAACTTCTGTCCCGCCTACCCGGCGATACGTGCCCGCACCATCAGCGTTCCGAGCTTGCCGGCCTCCGGCGGTCCGAGCACCCGCGCATCGATGTCCGTGAACCCGTGGCGCTTGAGCAGGTCGGACCAGACCTCAGGCTTGTACTGCCAGCGCAGCACGGTCAGTTCACGCTCACGGCCTTCCAGCCATTTGCCGCGCATAGGCTGCGGCCCGTACGAGCCGACGACCGGCTCGGCCTGGCTGAACGCGAAGATGCCACCGGGCGCCAGCCGCTTGGCCACCAGAGGGAACATCTGCTCCGGGTCGGTGAACCACACCGCTCCCCATACCGAGTAGACGGCGTCGAACGGCTCGCTGTCGGAGGCGAGGTAGTCGCACACGTCCCCGCACACGAAGGAGACGCGCGGGTCCTCCCGCCACCACCCACGGGCACGGGCCACCTGGACGGGGGAGAGATCGACCCCGATCACCTCAACCCCCTGCCGGGCCAGGAACACCGCCTCCTTGCCCTCCGCCGGCCCCAGTTCCAGGGCCCGGCACGGATGTCCGAGCACTTCCGCCCCCGGCCCATGGCCCGGGTACTGGGTCCACTCGAACCGGTCGACTACAGGCGCGGGCTGGTCGCCCTCACCGCGGTGCGGCATGTACGTGTCCCAGTACGCGGCCGGCGTGGGGGGTGGATGCGGCATGGCGTTCCTCGGGGGACGGCGGTGACCGGTGGAGCTGATCACCGTACCGGTGCCACCAAGAGCCCGTTGGGGAATGACACAGCGCTGCCGCGCCCTGCGCGAACGCAGGCCCAGGGATGCTCACGGCGTCCCCGGGCCTGATCGTTCGCGAAAGATTCAGTGGCAGTTCTCGCCCGGTCGGCACGGTCCGCACTTGGCGTAGTCGGCCTCCCACAGCTTCCAGTCGACGTCGAAGCCGTTGTCCGCGATGACCTGCGCTGTTCGCTCTACAGATCCGTCGTACTTGAACTCGATCTCAGGGATGTGCTCCAGGAACCGGCCGTCGAAGTGCCGGTGGCAGAACTCGCGGTAGTTGCGGGTGTCCAGGATGAAGACGTGCACCGCGATGTCGACGGTCCGGCCGCAGCACAACTCGAGGGCCTGGCCCCACTTCTCGATGGCGGTGATCAGGTACGAGACGGCCGCGCCGAACAGGCGGGTTGCCATCACCTCGTCGAACGGGTAGTCGCGCATGAGGAGCTGGATCTCGCGGTCCCACACCTCGGGGTCCACGAAGTCCCGCGGGTCACGGAGCTTGGTCTCGACTGCCGTTGCCATGCTGTCCTCCGGATCTCTCATGGCACCCGCCACTCACAGCGGGGCGTGCTCCCAGGCAACCGCTCCCCGACGTTCTGCGGTGATTCCCTGTCATCGTGTGCAAGCCGTTTGCACATCCTGCACGCGCCGTATACGAGCTGCTGATCACCACTTACGGTGGGTAGGCGGCCCGCCCTGCCGGGCGCTGGCGAGTAGGAGGCCAGATGAGCGCCCATCAGCTGTGGACTTCCGGGACGGTCCGTGCCCTCGTCGCGAATCTCGATCCGGGAGGCCTTGTCCGGGTCGGGCGGCAGCGGCGTGGCTGGCGGCAGGGGGATCTCGGCGCGCGGATCGGGTGCTCGGCCTCCACCGTCTCCCGTCTGGAGCAGCGGGGCAGGCGTGCTGATCTGGAGCTGATCAGGCGTGCTGCCCGGGAGGTGGGCGTACCGACACATGTGCTGGCTGCGTCCCTCGGGTTAACCGGTGCCCAAGCCACTATTGTTGCGCCGGAACGGCCACGCTGTGCCGAGGAGGATCCGATGCGCCGCCGCACGCTGCTCGCCGCCGCTGGCCTAGCGGCCCCATTCTCGCTCCTGGCGAGCCTGGACGAGGCGCTCGCGATCACGCCCGACCCCACCGGGTCTCCGGTTCCCTTCGACTCCCGGCTCGCAGCGGCTCGCAGCCACTACGACGCAGGTCAGAACAGCATGCTGCTCAAGGTGCTTCCCGGCCTGCTGGCAGACGCCCACGCTGCAGTCATTGACCGGACGGAGATGTCGTTCGCCCGCCTGTCGGCCACCTACAGCCTTGCGGCGCAAGGGCTGATCAAGATCGGACGGTACGGTCAGGCCAGGCTCACAGCAGACCGAGCAACGGTCTATGCGGAACTCTCCGGCTCCCCGCTCGTGTCGGCAGCGGCTGCCCGCGAGCTGAGCATCGTCCTTCGCCATCAGGATCAGCCTGCGGCGGCCCAGCGCCATATCCTGGCCGCGGTCGCCCGGGTCGAGGCCACCGGCCTGAGGAACGACGCGCAGGCTTCCGCTTATGCGCAGATGCTCTGCACCACCGCCTACACGGAAGCGCGTGCTGGTGATCGGGATCAGGCACTCGCCATGATCCGTGAAGCCACCCAGGCTGCTCGCGACCTTCCCCACGAAGCGCCTGAGGGCCGTCTCTTCCCGGTCACACCGGCGGCCGTCGACCTGTACGCCGTCAGCGTCAACTGGGCACTGGGCGATGCAGGCGCGGCCCTGGAAGCCGGCCGTCGGCTCCATGCGAGCCAGTTCAAGACTGCTGAGAGGAAGGGGCGGATGCACACCGACCTCGGCCGGGCCTGGTGGCAGTGGGGCAAGCCGGAGCAGACGGCGGCGGAACTACTCGCCGCCGCACGAGTGTCACCCAGTGAGGTGCGTGACCGCCCGGCGATCCGAAGCATCGTCAGTGAGCTGCGTTCTGGTCACGGCAACGTCGTCGGTGTACGGCAGTTGGTAGCCGCAGCCGGCATGACTGCCTGAACTGGTTGCCACCTTTCCTCGGAAGCGCGATCCGTCCGACGAGGTCTCACTTCAGTGGGGCTCCCGCGTCTCCATGAGTCAATCCACTTGCTTTGTCCAAGGCTTGCAGCCGGAGGTCTTGAAGAACTCGCCCTCGTTCAGGGTCACGATGGCCCGGCCTTCGGTCATGTCGTTGGCGAGGATGGAACTGCTGTCTCCGGAGGCGTCGCTCATTCGGGCCCAGTAGCAGCCGCTGGATCCGTCGGCCGGTCCCATGCTGGTGTAGGTACCCGGGTCGAGGTATTCGTCGTCGAGCGCGTCGAGGGGATCCTCGTAGTCCGGGGTATTGGCGGTGGCTTCGTAGGTGCCGGGTTGGATGCCGAGGGTTTCGCCCATGGCACCGTCGATCTCCTCGAGGAATTCTTCGAATTCGCGCTGGGCGTCTTCGTACGTCTGCTCCGCTGCTGCCCGGTCGTCCTTGGACGGCTTCGGGGCCGGGGTGGTGGCGGTTGTGGTGTTCGGCGTTGCCTTGGCGTCGGTGTTGGTGCTTCCGCATCCGGTGAGCACCAGGGTGGCCAGCAGTGCGGCGGCCAGGACGAGGCTTCCGTTCTTCATCAGGGATCTTCCTGGACCATTGGAAACAGTGTTTGAGGACGCCTCGGTGAGGCTGGTGACTGTTCCGTCGTGCTGGTCCTCAGCCGGGGCCCACGGAGCATGCTGTCGATACTTCTCGACCTCTCGTGTCTGGTTACGAGCCTGTTTCCACGGGCTCGGCGCGGTACAAGACAGGCCGGTCCTGCACCTTGACCAGCAGGCCGGCGCTCGCGAGATCGCGGAGGATCTGCCGCGTGTGCTTTGGCTCGGGCTCGTGCCCCGCATCGCGAAGGGCGGTGAGGGCGCGCTGGGTGCCCCAGAGTCCGCGGTACGTGCGGACTGCCGTCTCCAAGCTGACGCGTTGGTTCGGTCGGTGCTGGCTCACGGGGATGCCCTCACTGCTCGGTGCGGTGCGCCTTCTTATCGTGGTTGCGGATGCTGACAGGGGCCCCGACGTAGTCACACGACGGGCACTGCTGCCAAGCGCCGGAGTCGACAGCCCTCGTGGTGACGGAGTGGCCGGGGCCGTAGCCGTGCTTGTGCAGCAACTGCGGTACGGACGACCCGTACTCGGTCGCGAGCAGAGCTGCTTCGGCCACCTTGTCGTGTCCCGGCGCGAAGAAGGATCCGGCACCGATGGTCGTGCCACAGCCGTACCAGCACGTACCGGTCGCCGTCAGACGGGGAAGGTTGGTCATGCTCATCCGTTCAGTCCAGGGCGCCGCGACGGCGCTCGTAGTGTCGACTGTTTCTCTGTCGCCCGAGAGATCGATCACCTGGGGTGATCTGTGTACGGACCCGTACGTCAGGCGGTCTGCCGGGGCATCCAGCCGACGTGACGCAGGACCGGAAGTACCTTGAGGTGGATGAACGCGACGACGGGCGTCTCGTCGTCGTCGGCCCGGAAGAACAGAGCGTGCTCGAAGGACACTGCATCCTGCGGGTGGTTCAGGTCCACCACCGGCAGATCGGGACGGTCTTCCCGGGGCTCCAATGTCACACCCGCACAGGCGGTGTGCTCCCGTAGCCGCTCGAGGCCGTATTCGGCTGTGAGACCCAAGGTGGTGAACGTCTTCTTGACCCTGGGGCGCCCAAGAGGATCGACCCGCGCCACCCAGGCCATGATGCGCAGCCTCCCCGCTCCGCGAACGGGCGCTATTCCGCTACGGAGCCGGTTGTGCAGGTTGGACAGCGGGGCAGGGATCTCAGGAACCACCACAGGTTTGTAGAGGACGAGGTCCCTCTCTCCGTTGTCCCATCGGGTGTCGTGGACCGTGAGCAATGGGCGCCCCGGCACGTGCAGTTCCCACTCCACCGCGGTCCCGTCCGCGGATATTCCTTCGCAGGTAGTACCCGACTTCGCGTGACGGGTGGCCCCGCGATCGAGTGTGAGATCGTCCAGAAGTTGCATGATCTGTACTCCACCTCCGGATGTGGCGAGGTATGCCCGCTGATGTGCGTTGGACGCACAGAACGTACCGCTTGCGGTGTTCGCGTGGCAGGGAAACGTTCAAAGAGTGACGGGCAGTGCATCACGCGTTGTTGTCGGTACGGGACCCGCGATCGAGGATGAATTCCGGGAGGACGGCACCCAGACGCTGGGGCCCGACGTGGTGACTCACATGAGGTGTACTTCGACGGTGAAGCCCTGAGCGAGCACACCGTTCAGGCATTCCGCGTGGGCGCCGAGGAACTGTCGTGTGTCGACGTGCTGCGCCGTCAGTTCCAGGTGCACGTAGTCGGTGGCATCGAATGTGTCGCGGCCGCAGACGCAGCAGCGAAGACGCTGTTCGGTCATTGCCACCTCGGTCGAGATCGCGGAGGATTTGAGCATGCCGCCTGTGGCTCGTGACCCGCATCGCGAAGTGCAGTCAGGCGCGCTGGGTGTCCCAGAAGAATGGGATCCAACCACTCGTCGCTCCAGCGTTGTAGCAGATCCCGGCACGGATTGGTGGGTTGGGCCCCTCGGTTCTCCGCAATCGACACGGCGGGAGACTACGGGCTCGCGCTGACAGTCCCTGCAGTGGCTCGCCGGTCGACGGGACAACTACAAGATCAGAGCGTGTTACCGCTCGACGCCATCGCGACTCCTGCTCTCACTGGAGTCGTGCGAAGGGGTGGTGTGGTGGTCACGGCCGATGACCGGTACAAGCGCGGTCGCATGGCAGTACGGGGAGCCTCGTACCGCCCGACCTGCTGGCATTCGTGATCCTCGCCCGGCCACGCTGAGTGACATGCAAACCGACACCGGTGCCACGGCGAATGTGCCTCAACCTGCCTCTCCTGCAGGCTGGTTCACGCAACTCCTCAGCACGACGCGGCGCGGGGCCCGCAGGGCGCGGCTGCTCGCGGAGCAGCAGCTTGCGGATTGGGGCTTGACGCTGGAAGACGAAACGGCCCAGAACGCCGTACTGATCGTCGCCGAGTTGGCCGCCAACGCGGTCCGGCACGGACGCGTCCCTGGCCGTGACTTCCGTTTGACCCTCAGTCTCGGCCCGGACGACGTACTGCGTATCGAGGTGACCGACGCCCGTGCCGAGCGTCTGCCCGAGCCGGCCTCCCCGGAAGCCTCGCGCGACCCTTCGGCGGAGAACGGCCGTGGGCTGCTGATCGTCGCCGCACTCGCGGACAGCTGGGGTGTGGACCCCTGCCCGGAACCTCCTGCACACAAGACGATTTGGGCGGAGCTCGCACCAACGCGCAGAGCCCTGTCGCACCCCGGGGGCCACACGACCTCGTGGGCCGGCGGTTGAGGCCAGGGCTGGCTCAGGCGGCATTGGCCCTCAGGTACAGGGCGGCCAGACGCGGCAACCGGCGATGCATTTCCTTCGGATCGTCGAAGTCGAAGTCCTCGCCCATGTCGCCGTCGCTCTCCTCGCTCGGGAGACGCTCCAATCGGAAGCGGTCCCAGGCTTGGTAGAAGTCCTCTCCGCCGGCTGTGATCCGCTCGAAGGCTTCGCCGGCCGCGTAGTTGACCTCCTCGTAGAACAGCGCCTCGTCGCGGTACGCCGATGAGGCGTCGACGACCGCCCGATGGTCGGCGAGGCTGTCCGGGCAGGCCGCTGCCCGCTCGTACCACTCCCGCCCCAGCGAGATCAGCCCGGCGCGGAAGTCCATGAAGCTGTCGTCCGAACAGCCGCCGCCGATGACATAGGCCGCTGCCCATACGTCCCAGCGGTACAACGCGTCGTGCACCTCGTCGAACCGCTCCTGGTACTCGAGGATGTCCCGCTTCGGGCAGGTGGCGAGCCGGTCCACAAGGGCCTCGTCGAAAGGCTTGCCCGCGCCGACGGCGGCCGCCCTCGCGGATTCGATGACGTTCCAGAACTGGTCGATGTGCATGCCGGGCACTGTGCCATGGGGGTACGACACTGCCCGCCTCACCCGTGGGGAGCCCGTCCGCACTCAGCGTGGATACAGGGTAGTGCTGTTCCCCCAACCCTTGCCGCTGCTTGGTGACATGCCACAACTGATCTCGATGTACGTGTGCGCGGTCGCTCAAAGGCTCAGCCGCCTGCAAACCCAAAGCCGACCCGAGCAGCAGGCCACGCGCACGGGATTCCGCAGGTCGGCCAAGGCGGCTCGCTGTACCTGAGCTGTAGTCCTGGGCGTCGCTGCCTCACGGCCAGGGGTCAACTCGTGTGACCCAGCGGGACCCGGACACGTTGGCGAGCAGTGTACACAAATTCGAATCTCGGATTATCAGAAGTGCGTTGACGACGCTAACAGGTGTGCGTCATGCTCGGTCGGGCAACGGTGTGCCGTGACTGGTAGGCCGTTCTCAACTGCCGCACCCAGTACAGGAGTCCGAACCATGACCGACGATGCCCAGCCCGCCCCCGCGTCCCTGCGCGACCTGCTGCTCGGCCGGCTGCCGCAGTCCGGGCTGGCAGCAGATGCGCAGGAATTACTCCGCGACCTGTTGCCCGACGCCCAGGCCAGGAGCGATGGCCGGGGCCACCCCCTGTTTCTGCGATCCATCTCGGCTGCTGGCTGGCGTGGCATCGGGCCCGCCACCACGCTCGAACTCCGTCCCGAACCCGGCCTGACGGTGATTGCCGGCCGTAACGGCTCCGGAAAGTCGAGCTTCGCCGAAGCCGCAGAGATGGCGCTGACAGGAGACAACTTCCGGTGGCAGGGGCGCACTCAGATCTGGAAGCAGGGCTGGCGCAATCTGCACGACCGCACGGACCCGCAGGTTGCCGTCGAGTTGTCCTACGGCGACGGGAGCCAGCCGGTCAGCGTGCGGCGCAGCTGGACCGGCACCGGTGTGGACGACTCCCGCACGGTGGTCGAAGGAGTTGCGGCGGAGCTGCACGAGATCGTCGGCTCGGAGGAACTGTCGCTCTACCGGCCGTTTCTCCCCTACAGCGAACTCGGCGCGATGATCAACGGGCCGCTGACCGCTCTGCATGACGCCCTCTCCCAGATCCTCGGCCTGGAACTGCTCGGTGATATCGACAAGCAGGCACGCGCCCTTGCCAAGACCCTCACCGACACCGTCGGGGCCGCCACCGAACTCACCGGCTATGTCGCCCGGGAGCTGTCCGAACTCGATGACCCCCGGGCCGCGGAGGCGGTCGCGCTACTCGGCGGACGCCGACCCGACCTTGACCGGGTGCGCGCGCTTCTCAAGGACCACACCGTTGCCGACGACAGCGCGCTCGCCCGCCTGCGACGGCTTGCCGGTCTGGAGGCCCCCGCCCGGCAGACCGTCAGCGCTGCCGTGACGCGGCTCCGTACGGCGGCCGCCGAGGCCGAGGATGCGCGGTACAGCTCGGCCGAGGACGCGAGGCGGCTGATCGGGCTGCTGGAGAACGCTCTTGACCATCGCCGCCGCCACCCCGACTCTGCCGACTGCCCCGTTTGCGGTGGAGCGAACCGTCTCGACCGGGCCTGGGCGCAGGGAGCCCGGGAGCAGGTCGAACGACTCCAGGCGGAGGCCGCCGCGGCGCAGGCCGCGCGCCGGGAGCTGGACGCGGCCGTCCGGGACGTCCACGACCTGGTGCAGCCTGTTCCACCCTGGCTCCAGGCCGACGAGACGTCGCTTGCCGCGCTCTGGCGTGACTGGGCGGCGTGCCGGGCGGTCGGCGAACCGCGGGAGCTGGCGGACCGCGCCGAGCGGGCCGAGGCAGTCCTTGGTGATGCCTGCCTCCAACTGCGCGAGGACTCCGCGCAGCGGCTCTCCGAGCAGGACGGGCGCTGGCAGACCGCTGCCGGACGCCTCAACGAGTGGTTGCGGCGCGCAGAGGCCGCGGAGCAGGCACAGCCCCGCATCAGGCAGATCAAAGCCCTCCGCGCCTGGCTCAGGAAGACCACCGACGAACTGCGCGACGAGCGGCTGAAGCCCATCGCCGACCAGTCCCAGATGGTGTGGAAGCTGCTGTGCGAGCGCAGCAGCGTCGCGCTCGGATCGATCAGCCTCGCGGGCGCCGCGAACCAGCGCAAGGTTGTGCTCGACGTCTCCGTGGACGCGATGGAAGCGCCCGCGTTCGGTGTCATGAGCCAGGGCGAACTGCACTCGCTGGCGCTGTCCCTGTTCATCCCGCGCGCCACGCACCAGGGCAGCCCGTTCAAGTTCCTGGTGATCGACGACCCGGTCCAGTCCATGGACCCCGAGAAGGTCGACGGCCTGGCCAGGGTTCTCGACATCTACGCACAGCACCGGCAGGTCGTCGTCTTCACCCACGACACCCGGCTTGAGGAGGCCATCCGTCGTCTCGGCATCAAGGCAACGGTCAAGCGGGTGTCCCGGCAGACCGACTCGGTCGTCGAAGTCGTCCCGGTCAGTGACCCGGTAAGCCAGGCGCTGGACGAGGCGCGGGCGATCGCCCTGGACGAGAACCTGCCGCAGAAGGTTGCCGACAGGGTGCTGCCCGCGATGTGCCGCGTGGCATTGGAGGCGGCCTATCTGGATGCGGCCCGGAGCACCCTGCGCAAGGCCGGGCACGGTCAGCGTGCCATTGCGGAGATGATCGCGAAAGCGGGGCCCCTCACCGGACTTGCGGCGCTTGCCCTTTCGGTGGAGCCCGCCACGGTCCTCGACGCCGTGGCCGGCGACCATGGCCCATGGGCCAAGGACCTGATCAGGCAGTGCAACGCAGCTTCCCATCAGGCCGGCACGCCCGTCGGCGATCGCAAGGAACTGGTACGGCGCACCGAGCGCCTCGCGAAGGCGGTGCAAGCACGGTGACTCTTCCCACCAGCGGCCTCCTCGCCGCCGCCGACCAGCTGCTCTGCCCTCCGCCGGATATCGTCCACACCCTCACCCCCGGCCTGCGGGCCCGCGCTGCCGCAGTCCTGCTCCGGCTGGCGCTGGACGAGACCCTCGACGACTTCTGGCGCAGCGTCAGCCCGCGCATGACCCGCAACGGACGGAGCAGGATGCTCAGCCTGCAGTGGTACGTCAGGCCGTCCGTCGCCCGGCAGTGGTTCGCCGTCTGGTCCGCTCTCAGCGCCGCCTGTCACCACCATTCGTACGAGCTTCCGCCTACCCCCGCCGAGGTACGGGCCTGGCACAAGGACGTCAGCGAGCTGCTGAGCGTATTGCCCTCCGCCAGGCTCTGACCCCAGGCCAGGCTGCCGCCGACAATGCGAGGAACCACACCATGGACGCCCGCCGCTACCGAATGGTGGTCACCAGCGGACTCGACTGTGTCAAGACAGGCGCGCACGTCGATGATCAGCAGCGCCGCTGCGCCGACCGCGGGATAGCTGTCCGGTGCATTGTTCGGCACTTGACCAATACCCTCACGTGAGGGGTCGGTCTCCGTGGCCAGTGTCGGCTGTAGGGCCCCGCGGATAGGGTCGCAGAGTGTAGTCATCGGAGGGGTGGGGCATCGCACGATGCCCGGCCGAGGAGTGAGTGTGAGCGACGAGCACGGGGGCCACCCAGAGCCAGCGGAGTACCCGGAGTTCCTCCTGCGTCTGCCGGGGGGCGGGCCACTGGCCAGGGGACGGCTGCTGGCCGAGAAAGGGACGAACGGGAGCCAGAAGTTCGTCGTTCTGGCGGCGTCTCCGGTCCGGTCCGAGGTGGTGCCCTCGTTCCCGCTCCGTATGCCGTCGTCCCACCGCCTCAGGCAGCAGCTGATCGAAGAAGGCGCGATCCGCGAGTCGACGACCTGGCAGGGTCGGCTGGAGACGGTCCGGGACATCGAATGCAATTCGCCGTCGGCCGCGGCCGAGATTCTGGTGGGGCGCAGTGCCAACGGCTGGGTGGAGTGGAAGACCGCCGACGGGCACCCGCTGGCCGACTTCCTCAACAACGTGGGGTGGGGGCCCAACCGGGCCTGGCTGGTGCGCGGCTCCAACGTCTCCGGCCTCGACCTCGTACAGCGGATGTGGCTTCCCGAGCAACGGGTCTCTCTCGACGCCTCAAGACTGCGGCAAGGTGTCGAGCAGGGGGTGACCAAGGATCAGTTGCGGTCCTCGGTCGAGGAGGACTACGAGTCGGCGGCCACGTACAACCAGAAACTGGAGTTGGTCGAAGAACTGCATGCCTTCCTGTCTCGGATGAAGCCCGGCGACACGGTGTGCACCATATCGGGCGGACGGCTCTACGTCGGTGAGGTCACCGGTTCCGCCGAGCAGACCGTCTCGGACGGAGGTCGGTCCAATCTGCGGCGGCCCGTCGAGTGGCAGGCAGGCGGATATCCGTACGACGAGCTCCCCGAGGAGCTTCAACAGAAGCTGTCCGTACAGCATGACGTGGTGGACCTGAGCGTGGTCAAGCCCCTTCTCGACGGCCTTGGCCTGTCCGATGCGGAACTCGCCGCGGAGGCCGAGGCGGCCGCCGAAGGCGACGTGAGCGCCGAGATCGCCGCGATCACCGAGCGCCGCCGCGAGCTCGAACTGCCTGAGCCCGGACCGGAACTCGCCGCCGAACTCCTTGTCCACGACGTTGCGTGGCTGCGTGAGCTGCGCGACCTGCTGTGGGACGAGCGGCAGCTCGTCCTGTACGGGCCGCCCGGCACCGGCAAGACCTTCCTGGCGCTCGAACTCGCCACGTTCCTCGGTGGCGGACCCGAGCAGGTCAAACTCGTGCAGTTCCACCCCTCCTACTCCTACGAGGACTTCTTTGAGGGCTTCCGGCCCCGAGAGGACCCCGAGACCCGAGAGGTCGCCTTCCGCCTCACGGCAGGGCCGCTGCGTGAACTCGCCGATCTCGCCTCCCGCGAGGGCAACCGGCACATCCCGCACTTCCTGATCATCGACGAGATAAACCGGGCCAACCTGGCGAAGGTCTTCGGCGAGCTGTACTTCCTCCTCGAATACCGCAACAAGTCCGTACGGCTCACCTACTCCGGCGACGACTTCGCGCTCCCGCCCAACGTCTTCGTCATCGGCACCATGAACACCGCCGACCGCTCCATCGCCCTCGTCGACGCGGCGATGCGCCGGCGCTTCGCGTTCGTCGAGCTCTCGCCACGCATCGAGCCGACGAGCGGGCTGCTGCACCGCTGGCTCGCGGACAGGGCGCTGGACTCCGAGCCCGCCGAGCTGCTCGACGCGCTCAACTCCCGTATTGAGGAGCCCGACTTCCGTATAGGCCCCTCGTATCTCATGAAGAAGGGCGCCTACAGGGAGGGTGGGCTGGAACGCACCTGGCGCACCAAGATCCTTCCGCTGCTGGAGGAACACCACTACGGCGACAGCCTCGACGTCCAGGCCCGCTACGGGCTCGAAAACCTCCGCAAAGTCGTGGCCGTCCGTAAGCAACGCTTCGCCGCTCAGCCCGGCGACCTCGTGTGGGGCGAACCATCTGCCGCCGACACTGACGCCGACGACGCGTCGTGACGACCATCCACCTCGTCGAGCACGCCCCGCCGGTCCCGCGTCCTCTCTCGGACGTGGTCGGGCGGGCCCTCGCCGCCTCCCGCATCGTTGACGCCGCGCCCGACCCGTACCTGCCGGGCCACTGGCGGCTCCGCGCGGGCAGCAAGGTCGGTGCCGTCGCCCTCACCGTCCCCGGCGCCGGGACCGTCACGCTGCGCATCACCCCGAAGGTTCCGATCGCCCGGCTGTTCTTCCTCCTCGGCTACGCGCTCTCCCCGCACACCATCCCGGACGATGGCGCGGTCGATGTTGCGGAACACACCGAAGTGCTGCCCGCCTTCGCCCACGCCTTCGAGCGTCAGCTGGCCCGCGCGCTCACGCAAGGGCTGGTCCAGGGCTACCGGACGACCGAGGAGAGCGCCTTCGTCGTACGCGGCCGCATCCGCGAGGCGGACCAGATACGGCGTCACTTCGGCGCCGCTGTGCCCGTCGAGATCGTGTACGACGAGTACTCCACCGACATCGCGGAGAACCGCATCCTGAGTGCCGCGACCGAGCGCCTCCTGCGCCTGCCGGGCGTTCCCGGAAACGTACGCCGCCGTCTCGCGCATCACAGGTCGCGCTTGGCGGACGTGACCCCACTCGTACGCGGGCACGCCCTGCCGGTGTGGCGGCCCACCCGCCTCAACGCCCGCTACCACGGCGCGCTCCGGCTCGCCGAGACCGTACTGCGCGGGGCTTCGGCCGAGCACGACGAGGGACAGCTGCGCATCGACGGCTTTCTCTTCGACATGAACAAGCTCTTCGAGGACTTCGTCTGCACCGCGCTGCGCGAGGCGCTCGCCCAACACGGCGGCCGCGCCGAACTCCAGGCCCGCGGAATCCATCTGGACCGCGACGACGCCGTCCGGATACGCCCCGACTTCGTCTGGTACGCCGACGACGGCCGACCGCGCGCCGTCGTCGACGCCAAGTACAAGGCGGAGAAACAGGAAGGCTTCCCCGACGCCGACCTCTACCAGATGCTCGCCTACTGCACGGCGCTCGGACTGCCGGACGGCCATCTTGTCTACGCCAAGGGCAACGCCTCCTACGCGGCTCACCGGATCCGCAACGCGGGCATCACCATCCAGCAGCACGCACTGGACCTCGACCAGCCGCCAGGCTCACTCCTGGACGAGATCCGGGACCTCGCCGAGAGGCTCGCCGCCACTACGCTCGTATGATCAACACGCTTGCCTGATCGGTGTAAAGGAGCCCACCTCGTGCCTCAGCTCGCCTTCGCGAACACCTTCTGGGAGAGCTTCGATGCCCTGGAGAAGCCGGTCAAGGCAGGCGTACGCAAGGCCATGGCCAAGTTCCACCAGCTCACCATCGCCGAGATGCATGCGGACAAAGGCCTGCACCTGGAGTCGGTCGACAAAGCACGCGACCCGCGGATGCGCACCATCCGCATCAACGACTTCTGGCGGGGGGTCGTACTCGCTCCCGACGACGGCAGCGACACCTTCCTGCTCCTGAAAGTCGTGCCCCACGACGACGCCTACACGTGGGCCGCCAGGCGGCTCTACACCGTCAATACGGCGACCCGCGGTCTCGAGGTACGCAATGTCGTGGCGCTCGAGCAGCTCACGCCCACGCTGGAGAAGGCCGCAAACGCGGCGCCCGCTCTGCTGTTCGCCTCGTACTCGGACACGGTATTGCGGGAACTCGGCATCGATGACCAGGTGTTGAAGGCTGTCCGCACAATTGTCGACCGTCCCCAGCTGGACGCGTTCGGGACCCTGTTGCCAGAGGACCAGTTCGAGGTGCTGACCTTCCTTGCCGAGGGGTTCAAGCCCGACGAGGTCTACCGGGATGTCGTTGCGGTTCGCCGCCCCGTCCACGCGACCCCCGAACCGACCGAGGACCTGGCGGCCGCCATTGCCAACACGAGCAGCCGCATCACCCTGATCACCGAGCCCGATGAACTCGCCGAGATCTTGGAGAAGCCCTTTGCGGCATGGCGGGTATTCCTGCACCCGTCGCAGCGACGCCTTGCATACAGGGTCTCGTACAAGGGTCCCGCGCAGGTCTCCGGCGGGCCGGGTACTGGCAAGACGGTCGTGGCCCTCCACCGGGTCAAGCACCTGCTGTCCCGCTCGCCCGGCACTCGTGTACTGCTCACCACCTACACCAACGCGCTCGCGGCTGCTCTGCTGGAGAACCTCGCACTGCTCCTCGACGACGAAGCTCAGCTGGCCCGGGTGGATGTGACCACCGTCAATGCCTACGCCCACCGCATCATGCGCGAGCTGGGCGGGCGGAGGCCTTCGCCCATAGGGGACCAGGAGGAACGCCACATCTGGCAGAAGGTGGGCAAGCAGCTCGGCCTGCCGTGGACCGAGCGGTTCCTCTCGCAGGAGTACCGGCATGTGATCCTCGCCCAGGACCTCCGGTCCGGCGAGGACTATCTGGCCGCCACACGAAGGGGTCGAGGCACCGCACTCGGGCCGTTAAAGCGGGCTCAGCTCTGGCGGGCCGTCGAATCGTTCAAAGCCGAGCTGGTTGCCAAGAGGGCCAGCACACACCTCCAAGTGTGCGACGAAGCGGCCCGATTGCTGGACGGAGCGGACCGTGCCACACACGGATATGCCCACGTCGTCGTGGACGAGGCGCAGGATCTTCACCCAGCTCAGTGGCGCGTGCTGAGAGCAGCCGTCGAGTCAGGACCGGACGACCTGTTCATCACTGGAGATCCGCACCAGCGGATCTACGACTCCTATGTGTCCCTGGGGTCACTGGGCATCTCGGTGACCGGCCGTTCGAGTCGGCTGCGGATCAACTACCGCAGTACAGAAGAGATCCTCGTGTGGGCCACCGGCATCCTCGACGATGCGCCGGTCGAGGACCTGAGCGGTGACGGCGGCGACAGCCTGAGAGGCTACCGCTCGTTGCTGCATGGCAGAAGGCCGCATGTAAGCGGTCACGCTGCCGAACAGGCCGAAATTACCGTGCTGGTGGAGCGGATCGAGGGGTGGATCGCGCAGGGGATCCGGCCTGCTGAGATCGCCGTGTGCACCAGGTTCAATGTGCTGTTGGACAAGGTGCGCGACCGGCTGGAGGCGGCGGGTGTTCTCGCGGTGAAAGTGAAGGACAATCCGGGAGCGGGCGTCGACGGAGTACGGCTGGCGACGATGCACGCCATGAAAGGGCTCGAATTCCGCTGCGTCGCAGTAATCGGTGTCACAGCCGGTGCGGTCCCGTTCGCCCGGGAGATCACGCCGGCTGAAGTCGACCGGATCCAGCACGAGTCGGACCTGCTGAGGGAACGTTGCGTACTGTTCGTGGCCTGCACCAGAGCCCGGGAGGCGCTCCATGTGTCGTGGAGCGGCGCGGCGAGCCCCTTCCTGCCCGTCCGGGAGTAGCGGGCGGGACGTCAGCCGTCGGACGGCGGTGGGACGAGCGCTCCGCTGGTGAGACCGTCACGCGCCAGGGACGCCGCTCGCTCGGTCAGCTCTCTGAGCCTGCACACGTGCTGCTCGAACTCCGCGAGCGCACGGAAGGCGGCTCCATAGCGGCGCTGCTCATCGACGGCCATCTGGGGGATGCGAGCGCCCCGGGTGTCCGTGCGAAAGGTTCCGCTGGTGCTGGTTGAGCGGCGATTGTTGAAAACGCTGCGCAGGAAGCCGTTCAAGTAGTCCGTGTCGAGCTGCTCGCTGGTCGACACGGCCGCGTCTGCCGACGTCTCCACCAGCCCGGCTCGGGCAAGATCCGCGAGGCTGACCGTGGCCCCGTCCTGGATGGCGCCGACGGAGCCCTCTGCGAGTGCGGGCAGCAGGTTCAGCAGGGTCGCCACTTGTTGGTCGATCTCGGCACGTGTGGCTTCGTACTCCGCCGTGAAGTCGGTGCGCGTGGCCGTGATGTGCGTCGCAGGGGTCAGATCGACAGTGTCATCGAGCAGATCGATGCGTGGAACTTCAGCGGTCTGCTCGGCCGCGGGCTCGAAGCTGTCCGCCGGATCGTTGCCGGTGAGGTCCGTCATGCGTACGAACTCGACGGTGTCGTCAGGTCCCGTAGGCCGTCTGAGCAGCCACAGATGGACTGAAAGGGCATGCGAAGCGGCCATCCCCGGGGGAAGCGCGACGACATGAGTGAGCAGCCCGCGGCGTACGACCTCGGCGCGGATCCTGCGCCCGGCCTTGCGGTAGGCGACGGACGCGGGCATCACCAGGACGACGCGCCCCGCCGGGGCTGTGTGGAAGTAGCAGTGCTGGAGCCACGCCAGTTCGCTCTCGGCGCGGGAGGGAACGCCGAATTCCCAGCGTGGGTCCAGAAGCAGGTCCTCGCGCCCCCAGTCGGGAACTCCCACGGGCGGCTCGCATACGACGAGTTCCGCCTTGAGTTCGCGGTGCTGGTCCGCGCGAAGGGAGTCCCCGGTGGCAATGGTGACTTCGGCGAGTCCTGTCAGATTCGCTCGCAGCTGCGCGTAGCGTGCCCTGACCGGGTCGATGTCCTGGCCGGCGAGGGCACGTGCCTGGGTGCTGAAGGCCAACAGCAACGAGCCGATACCGCATGCGGGATCCAGGACTGTGCCGCTCTGTACGTCCGCGAAGTGCTGGATGGCCCGGATGAGCTGGGGCGATGTGATTCCGTCCGATCCGGCGCGACCGGAGGATTCGACATAGCGGACGGTCAGGTTGGTGAGCAACTCAGCGGGAGAGATCTCGGCGGTGAGCTCGTTCACCAGGGCCATGAGAGCCGAGTCCCCGTCGACTCCTTTGCCGACGCCAGACCCTGTGAGGAGCTCCGCGACGGTCGCCAGGCCACGAATCATGTCCTCACCGTGGGTGCTGCGCAGTTGCTCCCACAGCCTCACCTCGTCCGACATCTCCCGGCCCTTGCGCTGTTTGTCGAGCCAGGACCGGACCTCGGGGAGGTGGAACAGCGGGCTGCTGGTGCTCCCGGTCGCGGGGGCGGGAAAGTCGTCGTGGCGCCTGCGCCAATTGGAGACGGCGGCGCGGGTGACCCCTGCGAGCCGAGCGATCTCAGCAGCGGTGACGAGGGGCTCTGCGGTGGGGCGCATGGCGTCCTTCATAACGTTCCACAGTACACGGCACACTCGAGCAATCCTCAAAGAGGTCCGTTGGCGATGTAAACGAACGCAGAGTCACCATGTACGTACGCGGCGAATGGTGTCGCGGCGCTCCCGGAAGGCCTGCCGAGCCGTTTCTTGGGCCCAGCAAGGACCAAGTGCTTGGCCCGGGCCACTCGCTGAGGTGGAGGGGCTCTCTCCACGTCCCTGCGGAATCGGCACTGCGTGGGGGTGGCGCGCAGCGGGGGCACCGCCGGTTCTGTCCGGCGGGCTGCCAGGCGGCCGAGGATCAGCGCGGCTGCCCCGGCTTGCGCCGAACTCCCCCTCGCGTACCTGGAGTTACTTGCCCGAGGTCTGTCCGCCTGCGAGGATCGCATGATCGTTGACGCTGGGAGTTCCTCAGCATCTTGAGCATTCAGGGAGCTGCGTATGACCGGGAGCGAGCCCGCCGTCCCCAGGATCGACACCAGTAAGCCGCATCCGGCCCGGGTGTACGACTGGTTCCTGGGCGGCAAGGACAACTACCCGGTCGACGAGGCGCTGGGCCGGCACATCATGACCATTGACAACCGCGCCAAGCATGTCGCCCAGACCAACCGGTGGTACATGCAGCGAGTGACCCGGTGGATGGCCGGGCAGGCGGGTGTGCGTCAGTACCTCGACATCGGCACCGGCATCCCGACCGAGCCCAATCTGCACCAGGTGGCCCAGGGCATCGCCCCCGAGTCCCGGGTCGTCTACACCGACAACGACCCGATCGTGCTGACGCACGCGGAGGCGCTGCTGCGCAGCACCCCGGAAGGCGTCACCGACTACATCCAGGCCGATGTGCGCGAGCCCGACCGGATCCTCGAACAGGCCCGGAAGGTCCTCGACTTCAAGCAGCCGATCGCCCTCTCGCTGGTCGCGTTGATGCACTTCGTGAGTGACGAGCACCAGCCGTACGACCTGGTGCGCCGGCTCGTGGACGCGTTGCCGTCGGGGAGTTATCTCGTACTGTCGCAGCTCACCGCCGACTTCGACCCGCTGGCCGTGCAGCGCGGCGTCGAGATGTACGCGGCCGGGGGAGTCTCGCTGGTGCCGCGTTCGCACGCGGAGGTCGCCCGCTTCTTCGAGGGGCTCGAGGTGGAAGAGCCCGGGATTGTGCGGCTCACTCAGTGGCACCCGGAGCTCGGCGTCGACGAGGTCGTGGAAGGGGGCGAGGCGGCGTCGCTGTACGCGGGCGTGGCGCACAAGGCGTAGCCGTCGCACCGGCCATCCGTCGCAACGAGGTCCGACCGCACCGGCCGCACCGGCCCGCCGCTCCTGCCGATGTCCGGACGGCGCCAGGTGGGCGTTAGGCGCGCGTCCGGTGAGCGGCGGCGACCCGTGGGTCTCGGGCGGAGCCCCGCGATACCCAAATTCTGCTTATGATGCACGGGTGTTCGACTCCCGGCACATCAAGACGTTCCACGAAGTGGTCAGGGCCGGTTCGTACTCCGCGGCCGCTCGTGCGCTCGGCTATACCCAGCCTGCGATCACCCAGCAGATGAAGGCCCTCGAACGAGACGTCGGCACACCGCTGTTCATCCGCGTCGGCCGCGGCATGCGACTCACCGAGGCGGGGGAGGCGCTGTCCCGGCACGCCACGGTCATCCTCGACAGCATGTCCGCCGCCCAGCAGCAGATGAGCGCCCTCACCCGGCTGCGCGCGGGACGGGTCCGCGTCTGCGCGTTCCCCAGTGCCAATGCCACGCTCATCCCCGAGGCGATGGCCCGGCTGGCCGCGGCCCACCCCGGCGTCCGGGTCGACCTGCTGGAGAGCGAGCCGCCCGCCTCGCTCCAGCGGTTGGTGCGCGGGGAGTGCGACATCACGCTGGCCTTCACCTACCCCGGCCTGCACGAGGAGGTCCCCGACGAGCTGGTGGAAATCCCGCTGCTGGAGGACCAGTTGACGGTTCTGCTGCCGACCGGGCACCCTCTCGCGCGGCGGCGGGCTGTCCAGTTGGCGGATCTCGCGGATGAGCGCTGGATAGCGGGGTGCCTGCGCTGTCGCGCCAATCTGCTGCACGAATGCGCGGAGCAGGGCTTCGCGCCCGACATCGCCTTCACGACGGACGACAATCTCGTGGTGCAGAGCCTGGTCGCGGAGGGTCTTGGGGTCGCGATGATCCCCGCGCTCGTACTGAACTTCCTCTGCCACCGGAAGGTGACGGGGCGGCCGCTTCAGCCCGCCTCGCGGCGGCAGATCTCGGCGTATGTGCTGCGGGAGCATCTGCGGATCCCGGCCACGGCGCGGGTGCTCGATGAGCTGAAGACGGTCGCGGCGAACAAGGTCGGCTGCTGAGGTACGAGCTCTCAAGCTCTCAACCCATAAGCGGAGCTGGGGAAGTTGCGAAGAATCCGTCGTTGGACGTGATGGGCCGGACGGCTCGACGCTGCCCGTATGACCATATCCAACGGATCCAACGGATCCAACGGATCCAACGGATCCACCGGATCGACCGCCTTCAGGGCCGCGCGTACGACCGACCGCCTCGACGGGCTGGTCGCCGAGGTGCGCGACGCCGTCGGGCGTGGACTGCCGCCGGATCTGACGGCGTATCTCGTCGGCGAGCGCCTCGCGCCGCACCTCGGCGCGGCCGACCTCCTCACCGATGAGCAGTGCGATAGCGACCCCGCCCGCTATCGCCAGCATCTGCTGCACGCCGAACACGACGGGAGCTTCTCGGTCGTCGCACTGGTCTGGCTGCCCGGCCAGGGGACCACCGTGCACGACCATGTGTCGTGGTGCACGACGGGTGTGCACGAGGGCGAGGAGTACGAGCGGCGCTACCGCCTCCTCCCGTCCCCGGGGACGTGCACGGCCGCCCGCCTCGTCGCCACCGGCGATGTCGTGAACGCCCAGGGAGCGGTGTGCGGTTTCGCGCCGCCCGGCGATATCCACCGGGTCTGGAACGCGGGCGCCGGCCGGGCGATCTCCCTCCATGTCTACGGAGCGAACATCTCCCGTCTCGGCACGAGTGTCCGCCGCGTCTACGAACTGCCGGCCGACTGCTGATGGCGCTGCTACGGGAACGGTCGGCGTCCGCTTCCCCGTCCTCCGGCCCGTCCGCGCCGGGCGTTCGGCCCGGTCTCGCGCTGGCTGTCGTCGGCGTTGCCGTCGCCTGGTCGGCGCATCAACTCTTCCCGGGCATACCGATGTTGACCGCGTCCGTGGTCCTTGGCATCGTCGCGGCTCATCTGTCCGGGGTGCGCTCGCTCGTACGGGGAGCGGCCCGCCCCGGGCTCTCGTACGCCGGGAAACGGCTGATGCGCATCGGCATCGTCCTGCTCGGTCTGAAACTGAGCCTGGACGATGTGCTCGGCCTCGGCTGGGCGACGGTCACCATGGTTCTCGGCGTGGTCGCCGCGACCTTCCTCGGCACCTGGTGGCTCGGCCGCCGGATGGGGCTGCCCGGCGACCAGCCGCTGCTCATCGCCGCCGGGTACGCCATCTGCGGGGCGTCCGCGATCGGCGCGGTGAGCGAGGCGACGGACAGCGACGAGCGGGACGCGGCGACGTCAGTGGCGCTGGTGACCCTGTGCGGGACGCTGGCCATCGCCGTACTGCCGCTGCTGCAGCAGCCGTTGGGGCTCAGCGACGCGGAGTTCGGCCGCTGGGTCGGCGCGAGCGTCCACGACGTGGGCCAGGTGGTAGCCACCGCGCAGACCGCCGGATCCGGCGCGCTGGGGGAAGCGGTCCTGGTCAAACTGATGCGGGTGGCGCTGCTCGCCCCGCTCGTCGCGGCCGTGGCCCTGTCGGTCCGCCGCCGTCGGCGGGCCGGGGGGACGGTCCGCAAGAGGCTGCCGGTCGTCCCGCTCTTCGTGGTCGGCTTCCTGGCCATGGTGCTTCTCCGCAGCACCGGCCAGTTGCCGCCCGCCGCGATCGACGTGGCACAAGACGCCCAGGAACTCCTGCTCGCGGCCGCGCTGTTCGGCCTCGGCAGCGCGGTGGACCTGCCGTCCCTGACCCGCACGGGCGGCCGGGTCGCGGCGCTCGGGCTGTGCGCGTGGGCGGTGGTGGCCGGGGTGGCGTACGCGGGGGTGCTGCTGGTGACGGGCCCCGTCAGCTGAGCAGCGTGGGCGCCGCCCGCTCAAGCACCCCCGAGACCCGCTCCCATGTCTCCAAGTCCCGCTGCACAGGCGGCAGTTCCAGAGCCTCGCCGCCCTGCCAGACGGCCGACAGTGCCACCGGGTCCTCGCCCGTCGCAGCGCTCGCCGCGAGGGCCGCCGCGCCCACGGCGACCAGTTCGGTGCTGTCGGGGATCAGCAGCGGGCGGCCGGAGAGGCGGCGTACGGTCTCCACCCAGTGGCGGCCCCTGGCCCCGCCGCCCACCAGGCGCAGCGGCCGGGTGGCCACCGCCTCGTCGGCCGGGTCGAGGCCGCAGGCGCGCAGGACCTCGTCGAGGGCGCGCAGGACGGTGACGACCGCGCCTTCGTAGGCGGCACCGAGGAGTTGCTGCCGGGTGGTGGTGTGTCTCAGGCCGGTGAGCAGGCCCGAGGCGGCGGGCAGATCGGGGGTGCGCTCGCCGTCGAGGTACGGCAGGAGTACCACTTCTCCGCCCGCCTCCGCGGCGTCACGGCCCAGGCCCAGCAGCGCGGCGATCTTGTCGACGGCGAGTGTGCAGTTCAGGGTGCAGGCCAGTGGGAGGTACGTACCGTCCGCGGCGGCGAATCCGGCGAGGGCCGGGGATGCGGGCCGGGTGCGGCTGGCCGCGAAGACCGTGCCCGAGGTGCCGAGGCTGAGGGCGGGGTGGTCCAGCAGGCCCGCGCCGCCGAGGCCGAGGCCGACCGCGGCGGCCATGTTGTCGCCGGTGCCCGCGGCGACCGCGATGCCGGCGGGCAGGCCCAGCTCGTCCGCGGCCGTGGCGGTCAGCGATCCGATGCGGGCAGCGCCGGTGGCGGCCACCGGGGGCAGCAAGTCCGCGTCCAGGCCGATGAGTTGGAGGAGCTCGGGGTCGTACGCGCCGGTGGCGGTGGAGTACCAGCAGGTGCCCGACGCGTCGCCCGGATCGGTGGCCGCGGTGCCCGCAAGGCGTTCGGTGAGGAAGTCGTGGGGGAGGCGTACGGCGGCCGCGGCCGAGGCCGCCCGGGGCTCGTTCTCGCGCAGCCACTGCCACTTCGCGGCCGTCATCGACGCGACCGGCACCGATCCCGTACGGGCCGTCCACGCGTCCGGACCGCCGAGCGCCTCGGTGAGGGCGGCGGCCTGCGGTGCCGAGCGGGTGTCGTTCCACAGCAGCGCGGGCCGCACCGCAAGCCCCGCCCGGTCCAGTACGACGAGGCCGTGCTGTTGTCCGGCGACCGCGATACCGATGACGGCGGACGGGTCCAGACCCGATTCCTTCAGCCCGGCGGCGACGGCTTCGCGCAGCGCGTGCCACCACACCTCGGGGTCGCTCTCGCGTGCCCCGCCCTCGCCGCCGACGTGGTGCGAGGCCCGGCCGACCGCGAGCGTACGGCCGGTGGCCGCGTCGATGAACGCCGCCTTCGCCGACTGGGTCGAGCTGTCCACGCCGATCACGACCGGCTGCACGGGCATTGCCCCCACCTCTCCCTCCCGGCCCATTTGGCCGTCCGCGAAACAAATTACGTCAAGCGGCCCGGCGCGAACAGGTGTTGGTGGGGTCTTCTGCGATCGCGCGGGCGTGTGCATTATTAGTAAGGTCAGCAAACAAACTGTCGTTGGAAGGCGGTCATGGCGATGACGGAACGCTTCACCCCCACCCCCGAGGACAAGTTCAGCTTCGGTCTCTGGACGGTCGGCTGGCAGGGCAGGGACCCGTTCGGTGACGCGACCCGATTGCCCCTGGACCCTGTCGAGTCAGTGCAGCGGCTCGCCATGCTCGGTGCGTACGGGGTCACCTTCCACGACGACGACCTGATCCCCTTCGGCACCTCCGAGTCCGAGCGCGAATCGCACATCAAGCGTTTCCGGCAGGTACTGGACGCGACCGGCCTCGTCGTGCCGATGGCCACCACCAATCTCTTCACCCACCCCGTGTTCAAGGACGGCGGCTTCACCGCCAACGATCGGGACGTACGCCGGTACGCGCTGCGCAAGACGATCCGCAACATCGACCTGGCCGCGGAGCTCGGGGCCCGTACGTATGTCGCCTGGGGCGGGCGCGAGGGCGCGGAATCGGGCGCGGCCAAGGACGTGCGCGTCGCTCTCGACCGGATGAAGGAGGCCTTCGACCTGCTGGGGGAGTACGTCACCGAGCAGGAGTACGACCTGCGGTTCGCCATCGAGCCCAAGCCCAACGAGCCGCGCGGCGACATCCTGCTGCCCACCGTCGGCCATGCGCTCGCCTTCATCGAGCGACTTGAGCGGCCCGAGCTGTACGGCGTCAACCCCGAGGTCGGCCATGAGCAGATGGCTGGACTGAACGTCACCCACTCCGTCGCCCAGGCGCTGTGGGCGGACAAGCTCTTCCACATCGACCTCAATGGGCAGAGCGGCATCAAGTACGACCAGGATCTGCGCTTCGGCGCGGGCGATCTGCGGTCCGCCTTCTGGCTGGTCGACCTGCTGGAGACCGCGGGCTACGAAGGCCCGCGGCACTTCGACTTCAAGCCCCCGCGGACCGAGGACTTCGACGGGGTGTGGGCGTCCGCCGCGGGATGCATGCGCAACTATCTGATCCTCAAGGAGCGGGCAGCGGCCTTCCGCGCGAATCCGCGGGTCCGGGAGGCGCTGCGGGCGGCCCGTCTCGACCGGCTCATGCTGCCCACCGCGGCGGACGGGCTGTCCGGGCTGCTCGCGGACCGCGGCGCGTTCGAGGAGTTCGACGTGGAGGAGGCGGCGGAGCGGGGGATGGCGTTCGAAGCGCTCGACCAGCTGGCGATGGATCACCTGCTCGGGGTGCGCTGAAGCAGCGCGGGCCCCGTCGACTGGGGGCGCTGCCCCCAGACCCCCGGGTCCTCAAACGCCGGACGGGCTGAAAGGGCGGTCCTCGTGTGGCGGCGGACGGGCCGGGAAGTGTTCGCGGGCGCCGGGCGGGCTGAAAGATGGACCTCAAACGCCGGACGGGCTGGAAAGGCGTTCCTCAGGCAGCGAAAGGGCTGGGAAGCGCCGTCGGCCCGGCGGGCGGGTTGGGAAGTGTTCTCGGCGGCGGACTTGCTGGGGGGTATCCTCGCGGGCCGGGCGGGTTGGGAAGCGTCCGCGCGTCGGAGGAGGCTGGGAAGTGTTCACGCGCGGCGGGCCGGCTGGGAAGCGTCCGCCCGCGCCGGACGGGCTGAGCAACGTCCCCGCCCGCCGGGCCAGTTGGGAAGCGTCCCCCAAGTGGCAGGCGGCCCCGAGAATCAGCCCGCCGCGCGGTCCGCGAACGCCACCGGGTCCGCCAGTACGTCCCGCACCACCAGCGCCGCCGCGCCGCGTACCGCGTCCGCCGCCGGGGACGAGGCGCGCAGCCGGGTGCCGTACTTCGGCCACAGGCCCGACACCACCCGGCCGGACAGCTCGTCGCCGGCCGGTGGCGAGAGCCAGGGCAGCAGCGGCCGGTAGATCCCGCCGAGCACCACCGCGTCCGGGTCGAAGAGGTTCACCGCCCCGGACAGCACCCGGCCCAGCATCAGCCCGGCCTGCCCGAGCGCCGCCACCGCGCGGGTCTCGCCCGCACGGGCGCGCCGCTCCAGCTCGGCGACGCCCGCCGCGCCGGTCCGCTCGTCGATGCCCGCTGTTCGCAGCAGCGCCGACTGGCCCGCGTACTGCTCCAGGCAGCCGCGCGAGCCGCAGCGGCACTCGGGGCCGTCCGGGTCCACCAGCACATGACCGATCTCCCCGGCGAATCCGTGCGCGCCGCGCAGCAGTTCACCGTCCAGGACCAGCGCGCCGCCCACCCCGATCTCGCCGGTCAGATACAGAAAGCTGCGTACGTCGCCGAGGCCGCCGAACCACAACTCGGCCAGGGCCGCCACATTCGCCTCGTTCTCCGAACGCACCGGCAGCTGCGGCAGGCCGGGCCGCAGCGCCGCGAGCGCCTCGGCGAACGGGCCCTCGGCCGCGACCTGCGTCCAGCCGAGGTTGGGCGCGTGCCGGACCGTGCCCGCCGAGATCAGCCCGGGCAGCGCCAACTCCGCGCCGACCGGCCACAGTTCCTGCTCGGCAGCCGACGCCAGCGCCCCGGCGGCGATCCGCGCCGCGCGGCCGAGCACCCGGTCGGGCGGCGCACCGCGATTGTCCAGGTGCTCGACGAGCCGTACCCGGTCGGTGCCCGCGAGATCCACGACGCACACCGACACATAGTCGACGTTGATCTCGACCCCGATGCCGGCGACGCCCGTACGGGCCACCTTGAGCACCGTGCCGGGCCGGCCCGCCTGTCCGCTGAACGTCTTGCCCGACTCCGAGAGGAACCCGCTCTCCAGCAACTGCTCCACCAGTGAGGAGACGGCCGCCCGGGTCAGCCCCACCCGCGCCGAGACTCCGGCGCGGGTCACCTCACCCTCGTCGCGGACCGCCCGCAGCACCAGGCTGAGGTTGTGCCGGCGCACCGTCTCCCGGTCGGCCTTGGGTTCCAGCGGGATCTGGCCGCCCGCGCCGGTCAGCCTCACGCGTCCGCCGGATCGGTCTCGAGTGTGCTTCGCGGCTCCTTCGCGACCCGTAGCTCCTCGTTGGTGAGCGGCGGACCCGGCAGCTGCGGCAGCTTGGGTCCGCGCAGCACGGCCAGTACGATCTCGGGCTTGAGCAGCGACGTGATCGGCGCGGAGAGGGTCATCACGTCGAACAGCGCACGGGTGACCAGGGGGCGGCCGGTGGCGGTCAGCATCAGCCGGTCCACATAGCGGCGCAGCACAGTGGTGGACGCGCCCGGCTCCTTGCCGACGGCCCCGGGGTAGAGGATGTCCTGCCCGGTGGCCAGGTCCCAGGCCGTGCCGACCGGTCCGGCCACCGCACGCTGCACCCGGCGGGCGAGGCCCGGGGCGGTGAGGCTGTGTGCCTGGAGCTCCTTGCGCAGCGTGAGGACGCCCTGGGCCGCGACCGACATACCGTGCCCGTAGACCGGGTTGTACGTGGCCACCGCGTCGCCGATGGCCACGAAGCCCTCCGGCCAGTCGGCGATCTTCTCGTAGAACCGCCGCCGGTTGACGGTGCTGCGGGAGACGACGACATCGGTGAGCGGCTCGGCGTTGCTGATCAGTTCGGCCACGACGGGATGCCGGACGCCGCGGGCGAAGTTCTCGAACTCGGCGGCGGAGTTGGTGGGCTGGCCGCCACGGGTGCCCGACAGCGTCACCAGCCAGCGGCGTCCCTCGATGGGCACGATGGTCGCCGTCTGGCCGGGCCGCTGCTCGCGCGCGTCGGCCTGCACATTGACGACGGGATACTCCTCGGTGCCCTCCGGCGCCCGGAAAATCCGGCTGGCGTAGGCGAGACCCGAGTCGACCTTCTCCTCGTGCACGGAGGCGACGCCCAGTGAACGCAGCCAGTCGGGCGCCCGCGAACCGCGGCCACTGGCGTCGACCACCAGATCGGCGTCCAGGACGAGTTCGCTCCCGTCCTGGCGGCGCACCCGCACACCCGTCACCCGGCCGGCGTCGCCTTCGAGGCCGAGTAGTTCGGTGCCCGCCAGGACCGTGACCCCGGGGCGGGCGACGACCTCGTCCCGTACCACCCAGTCGAGCAGATCGCGGCTGCAGGCGATCAGGAACTGCATTTGAGGCCAGCGGCGGAACCAGCCCTGCGCGGACATGGAGACCAGGCCCGTGGGCAGCGGGATCCGGCGCGCGCCCGCCGCCAGCCAGCGCTCGGTGACACCGGGCAGCAGGGCCTCCATCGCCCGCGCCCCGCCCGACCACAGCAGATGCGCGTGGTGCGCCTGCGGGAGGCTCTTGCGCGCTTGAGGTCCGGACGGCAGGGCGTCGCGGTCGACGAGGGTGACCTCGTCGGCGTACTCGGCGAGGACGGCGGCCGCCAGCATGCCGGCCAGCCCCCCGCCGATCACGACGGCCCGGCGCACAGCCGTGCTACGGCGGGTTCTCACAGGATCGCTCATAGGGAGCCGCTCTCTGACCTGGCCGCACGCCGGCGGGCTGCTTCAACGACGGGTGAATGGCGCAGCGCGAGGGACATGCGCACCAGATCGCGCGGTCCTTCGACTGCTTTGGGGGTGTAAGCCTGGGCCGAGCTTATGATCTTGCCGTCCGGATCGGCCGTCCGGGCCCGCAGTGCCGCCGCGACCATCGCCGCGTCGGCGATGGCCTGGGCCTGTCGCGGATCGGAGCCGGCCTCGATCGCCGCGTCATGGGCGTCGGCGCGCAGCGCGGGGTCGAAGTAGGGATCCAGATGGAGCATCCCGTCGTGGATGTCGGACTCGCGCTGGGTTACCCGCAGATCCGCGGAGGACCACCAGGAGATACGTACGGAAGGGGTGCCGTCGGGCACCACCGTGCGCAGTTCGCGCCAGAGCGTGCCCAGCTGCCGGTACGTGGTCCAGGTGTGCCAGTTGTCCGACAGACGCTGGGCGATCAGCGGCAGGATGAAGCCGACGGCGCTCAGCAGTGCGCCCAGCGACGCCAGGGGCGGCGCGGCGGATGTGCTCAGACCGTCCCAGTCGAGGCCGGCCCAGCGGGCGAACACGGCGGCGAACTTGCTGACGCCGTAGCCCAGATTGAACAGCGAGCCGGCCACGATGGTCACCAGGCCGGTCCGCAGCCAGCCGTGCACCTGCAGCGACCAGCGCCAGCACAGAGCGGTCATCCCGATGGCGGCGACGCTGTGCGCGACCAGGTACAGCACGATCATCTCGCGGATGTACGGCGTCGTGGCGTAGTACGTGTCGAGATCGCGCAGCCGCTCCACCGGGGCGTCGCCGAGTACGAACAGCACCACCAGCGCCACGACCACCAGGCCGTAGCCGATCACCCAGCCGCGCGAGATCTGCCGGGTCTCCTGCGGTGGTCCGCCGCGCCAGTTGACGAGCAGCACCAGACAGGACGCGCTGAAGGCGGTCAGAATGCAGTAGACGAGCGGCGCGGAGAAGTTGGCGACGCCGGTGAGGCGGTTGACCTCGGCGATCGTCGGCGGCGCGGCGAAGAAGAAGGTGCACGCCGCCAGCACGAGCAGGGCACACACGGAACGCAGCAGCGGATCACGCCAGTCGCGCAGCATCCCGGGGAGCTTGAACACGAGTGCGAAACCCAGCGCGGCAGCTGGGATGTAATAGTCCTGACCGTCCACGCATCAGCCCTGTGGCCCGCGGTATCCCAAGGACGCCTCGATCCGGCCCGCGAGTCCGTCCCGCCGCGTGTGCCCGCGGCCCGTCGAACCGGCGAGCCAGGTACGGCACTTGCTGCCGAGCAGCAGTCCGAAGCTCTCGGCCTCGTTCTCCTCGGCCTGGTCGAAACGGGTCCTGGCCGCCACCTTCAGCACGGTCGCCTGCAGGTCCGCCTCGTCCGAGAGCAGCCGGGCGGCGACGGCCGCGCCGTCGACATGGTGAGTGCAGTGCCCGGCCTTCATATGCCACAACTCATGTCCGAGGATGACCAGTTGATGATCGGGTGCGGTGCGCTCCTCGATGACGATCAGATCCTGGTCCGTCATGTCGAGCCAGAGCCCGCTGGCCGTGCCGGGCGGGAACGTCGCCATGCGGTACCGGACGGGCCGGCCGCGGCGCTTGCTCATTCCGCCGCACAGGGAGGCATAGAGATCGGCGGGCTCGGCCGGGGCGGGCAGATCGATTCCGGCTACCAGCTCGCCGCACAGCCGTCGCATCTCCTTGCCTATGCTCACCGTTCTCCTCTCCCCTTCAGCGGTTGCGTGCACACGCGTGAGTCCAACCCTGTCCTGAAATCAGGGTTCCCTACGTCAAAGTTCGGTCGGCTTGACGCTCTCCAGGAGCATGTCGAGCCACTCGGTGACCTTGTCCCGGTGTTTGTCGGTGGGCAGTTGAGCGGCCCGCCAGGCGATGCCCCGTACGCCATGGTCCTGCAGCAGCCGCTCCAGCGGGTCGCCCTCGCCCGCGTAGTCGTGCAGGAGCCGCTGCTCGGTGCGCTGGAGTGCGCCGTTGAGCGCGTCGGCGTCCTCGGCGGTGAGGAATCCGGCGTGCACCTTGAAGAACCTCTGAATGGCATCGCAGTGCTCCATGGTCGGCCGGCGGTCCCCGTTGATGAGAGCCCCCGCCTGCTGCCGTGACATGCCGGCGCCGTCGGCGATCTCCTGCTGGGTGTACCGGCGGCCGTTGGGCTTCAGCCGGGTCCTGCGCAGCAGGTCGAAGCGTTGCAGAAAGCGCGCCTGGAGGTCGGGTTCACCGGCGGGCCGGCCGTCCAGCAGGGCGGTGACCACGTCGGCGGGAACGCCCGACGCCTCGGAGAGCTGGTGTACGTCGAAGATCTCGCCGTAACTCAGTCCGAGCTTGCCGGCGAGTTCGGCGACGCGGGCGACGGACGCCGCCAGGGGGCCTGTGGCCGTCGGGCCCGGAACCAAGAAGCCGTCTGTCACCAGTAGGTCTCCTAGATCACGCGAGGTCGCTCCGCACACAGTGGGCTGCGGGGAGGTTAACCGTTTCCGGGGAGTAGAGCCAGGTCTTGCCACAGCTGTGGCGCGATTTGAGCGCTCAGCGGCGTGGAATGCCACGATAGTTGACATGGCCGCGTTTGCGGTAGCAGGATCGCCACGCGGTGTGAAGATCCAAAGGGCGCTGCCGCAGCGGGACTTCGAGAAGGGTGGCGTTCTCGATGACACATGAGGCAGGCGTTGAACGGCCTGGTGTCCACGGGCGTCGAGGGTGCGCGGGGACGACCCGTGGCGCGCTCCGGGCGAGGCGGCTCACCGATGTCCTCAGACGGCGCCGGGAGGAACTGGGCCTGAGCGTGGAGGACGTGGCCGCGCGGCTCGACATCAGCACCGTCACGTACGGCAACTGGGAGCGCACACCCGCCCACGACTGGACCGACGAGAAACTCTACGCCCTGGTCGAAGCCCTGGAGATGAGTGACCAGCAAGGTGGCTGGCTCTTCCGCCTCGCCGTCGACCGGGACCCGCCGCAGGCCTGGAACGGGCCCGTCGGATCCTCCATGCCTGCGCCCCCGCTCGGTCCCGCGCGGCCGTCCGGACCGGCTTTCCCGTCCGGCCCCGCGCGCCCGTTCGCGCCCGTCGCCGCGCCCGCTTCGCCGGTGGAGCCTGCCGACCCCTCGGAGCCGGCGGGCCCGGACCACCCGGACCCCGAGACGCAGGCATACCTGCGCGACTACGCCGCGATGATGGACGCCGTGCCGCTGCCCTCGGTGCTCTTCGACCGGCGCTGGGACGTGGCACACGCCAACCCCGCCTTCGAGGCGCTGTTCCACGGGGTCGGACCGCACCCCACGGCGATGCCGGCCCAGAACTTCCTCAGGTTCGTGCTGTTCCATCCGGACGCGGGCGCCGTGCTCGGCGACCGCGAGACGAGCTGGTGCCTGCCTCTGCTGGCGCAGTTGGACGCGGCCACGGCGTGGTACCCCGAGGATCGAGTCCTTCAGGCCATTCGCGACGAAATCGCCGACGACCCGATCATGGACGTCGCCTACCGGTGCGGACTGCCGCACTGGATGCGGGCCATGGGAGCGGCGGCGGTGCACCACGACGGAGCCTTACGTCCGCTGAAACACCCGGATCCGCGCTGGGGACGCACCGAGTGCCGCATCGTCGACGAGACCCCGGCGACCCTTCAGGACTCGGGGTTCACACGGATGACGCTGGTGCTGCGGGAGACCCGGGGCGCCGTGCCGCCCGGTGTGCGGCGCGCCAAGTCGCATCTGAGGGCGGTCTCCAGCGGCTGACCCGGGATCCGGGCGGCGATTGCCGACGAATCGACGGCCGGCGAATCGACGGCCGCGAGGGGACGCTCCCTTGTCAGGAGTTGGCGCGTCCATGACCATTACCTCATGTCGCAGCAGACGCCTGGAAACACCGACGGCCCCGCCGACCCCGCCAACTCCCGAGGCACCGGCCGCAGAACGGTCCTCACGGCCGCGGCCGGAACCGCGGCGCTCGGTTCCGCGCCGGCCGCGGTGGGTGCACCGCCCGCGGTGGCCGCCGCGCAAGCTCCCGGTCGGGAGCGCACCCCCGACCGGGAGCGCCCCGCGACCGCCCAGGCTCCCACCCGTGAACTGCGCGCCCTCCTCGCCGAGATCGACCGCGACCGCATCGAGGCGACCGTGCGCACCCTCGCCTCCTTCGGCACCCGCCACACGCTCTCCAGCCAGGACGACCCGAAGCGGGGAATCGGCGCGGCCCGCGACTGGATCCACGCCGAGCTGAAGCGGTACGCGGCGCGCAGCGGCGGCCGGATGACCGTCGAGCTGCAGAGCTACATCCAGGAGCCGGCGCCGCGCATCCCCGTGGCGACCCGAATCACCAATGTCGTCGCGACCCTGCGCGGCTCCACGGCCCCCGACCGGGTCTACGTCGTCTCCGGGCACTACGACTCACGCGCCACGGACGTCATGGACGCCGTCAGCGACGCGCCCGGCGCCGACGACGACGCCTCCGGAGTCGCCCTCGCCATGGAACTGGCCCGAGTGATGGCAACTCGGCGTCCGGCGGCGACCATCGTCTTCGCGGCCGTCGCCGGCGAGGAGCAGGGCCTGTTCGGCGCGGCCCACATGGCGCAGACGTTCGTGCAGGCCGGCGTAGACCTCCAGGGCATGTTCACCGACGACATCATCGGCAGCCCCACGGCCGACGACGGGACCAGGGACCCGCGCAGCATCCGGCTCTTCGCCGAGGGCGTGCCCACCTCGGAAACCCCCGCACAGGCCGCGACCCGCCGCTCGGTCGGCGGCGAGAACGACTCGCCCTCCCGCCAGCTCGCCCGCTTCGTACGCGACGTGGCCGACAACGACGCGACCGGCATGCATGTCCGCGTCGTCTACCGCCGTGACCGCTATCTGCGCGGCGGCGACCACATCCCGTTCCTCGAACGGGGCTTCCCCGCGGCCCGGTTCACCGAGCCCGCCGAGGACTACGCGCACCAGCACCAGGACGTGAAGGTGCTGGACGGCAAGCAGTACGGGGACCTGCCCGAGTTCTGCGACTTTCGCTACATCGCACGCGTCGCCAAGGTCAACGGCGCGGCCCTGTGGACCCTGGCCCAGGCCCCCGGCACCCCGAAGGGCGCGAAGATCCTCACCAGTGCGCTCACCAACGCCACCGAGCTGGTGTGGGAACGCGGTACGGAGCCCGACCTCGCCGGGTACGAGGTCGTCTGGCGCGAGACCACGGCGCCGGAGTGGACTCATGTCGTCAGCGCCGGTGACACCGCCCGGCACACCGTGGATCTGTCCAAGGACAATGTGTTCTTCGGCGTCCGCGCGGTGAACCGGGCCGGCCTGCGCAGCCCCGTCGCCTTCCCCGCTCCCCAGCGCTGATTCCGGATCGCCGGGTTCGGCAGTGCGCCGAGACTTAGGTGTCACGAGTAACCGGCCCGAACCCCCGTTCCGCGGGGGAGTCGGGGTGGCGATACGGCCCTGGCGGCGTTGAGCTACGCGTCCTCGACTAGGTGCGCCGCGAGCCCGCCGCGGCCGCCGGCGGGGCTCCCTATGGTCCGCGCCGGCTTTCGCCCCGAACGCGGCGCACAGCCGATGGCCGAATGACCGTCGTTTAGCCGCCTTCGAGCCCCCTTGCAGGGCCGAAGCGCAGCCTGACCGCAATACGCGCACCAGGACAGCAGGACAACACGGCCACCACGCCCGGTATTTGGAGGATTTGTGTCCCTTCGCCTGTTCACCTCGGAATCAGTGACCGAGGGCCATCCCGACAAGATCGCTGACCAGATCAGCGACGCGGTCCTCGACGCGCTGCTGGCGCAGGACCCCAAGTCGCGGGTCGCCGTCGAGACGCTGATCACCACCGGCCAGGTCCACCTGGCCGGCGAGGTCAGCACCAATGCGTACGCCGACATCCCGCGGCTGGTCCGCGAGACCGTGCTGAAGATCGGCTACGACTCGTCGGCGAAGGGCTTCGACGGCGCTTCCTGCGGCGTCTCGGTCTCCATCGGCGCGCAGTCGCCGGACATCGCGCAGGGCGTCGACACCGCGTACGAAAAGCGCGTCGAGGGCGACGAGGACGCGCTGCGCGAGCAGGGCGCCGGCGACCAGGGTCTGATGTTCGGCTACGCCTCCGACGAGACGCCCGAGCTGATGCCTCTGCCCATCACGCTCGCCCACCGCCTCGCGAAGCGCCTCACCGAGGTCCGCAAGAACGGGACCGTCCCCTACCTGCGCCCCGACGGCAAGACCCAGGTCACCATCGAGTACGACGGCGACAAGGCCGTCCGCCTCGACACCGTCGTGGTCTCCTCGCAGCACGCCCCGGACATCGACCTGGACTCGCTGCTCATCCCGGACATCCGCGACCGCGTCGTACGCCCGGTGCTCCAGGAGCTCGTCGACGACGGCGTGCAACTGCGCACCGAGGGCTACCGGTTATTGGTCAACCCGACCGGACGGTTCGAGATCGGCGGCCCGATGGGCGACGCCGGCCTCACCGGCCGCAAGATCATCATCGACACCTACGGCGGCATGGCCCGCCACGGCGGCGGCGCCTTCTCCGGCAAGGACCCGTCCAAGGTGGACCGTTCGGCGGCGTACGCGATGCGCTGGGTCGCCAAGAACGTGGTCGCCGCTGGCCTCGCGCACCGTTGCGAAGTGCAGGTCGCATACGCGATCGGCAAGGCGGACCCGGTCGGTCTGTTCGTCGAGACCTTCGGCACGGAGACCGTGCCGGTGCCGCGCATCCAGCTGGCCATCGACCAGATCTTCGACCTGCGCCCGGCGGCCATCATCCGTGACCTCGACCTGTTGCGCCCGATCTACGCGCAGACAGCGGCGTACGGCCACTTCGGCCGCGAACTGCCCGACTTCACCTGGGAGTCCACCGACCGCGCGGAGAAGCTGCGCCAGGCAGCCATCGCCGAGTGAGCGGCGAGTGAGCGCCGAGTGAGCGCCGACTGAGCGGCGGCCGGCCAACGCATCATCACCGCAGGCTCGAGGAGCAGCGACCGTATAGCCGTAACCGGGTCGATCGCAACGGACCGCCTGATGCCCCCGCTTCCCTCCGGCGGGGGCCCGAGGCGTTCAGCGCATGGATGCGACGGCCCACTCGGCGGCGACGGCCACCGCGACACCAACCCCCAGAACCGCGGTGGCCACCCGCGTACGTCCTTGCCGGCTCAGGACCAGCGCGCTGCCGCTGAGGATCAGCGCAATGCCGTAGAAGCCCATGGTCAGCACCGAGTGCGTGCTGCCGAGCCGCAGCACGAGGGTGACGCCCACGGCGATCATGATGACCGCGGAGAGAGCTATCCGTACGCCGCGTGCCTGACGTGGTGTGAGCCCCTGCTGCTCCGGGCTCGAATTGGCTTCTGACATGGTCGGAAGATTAGCCGTCCCGTCCGGGCGCGGAGTGCCGGGGCCGACCTGTTACCCACTCGTGCTCACGCGCCGCGCGCGCTGCCGACGCCGACCGTCCACAGCGGAGCGGTTCCGGTGAGCTGGCAGGCCATCAGATAGAGCGGTATGGGCGGGGTGTAGGGGCTGGTGTTGTCGGGCCGGCGGATGAGGCGGGGATTGGTCGCCGGTACGTATGCCCCGCGGGCGTAGTGCGACGGCAGCGGCCAGGTCAGCTCCAGGTCCGAGCCGGCCGGCACGATCCACCACCACCAGTCGTTGTCGGCGAAGACACAGCCGTTCCGCGGCAGCCGCCCGAGCATGCGGAAGCCGTACCGCGCGGGAACGCCCACGGCGTCGCAGCCCAGATCGGCCGAAAGCGCGGGTGGCACTGCGAGCCGGGTCATCCGGGCCTCGCCGGTCTCGCTGTGGTGGCGGCCGCTCCGCCGGAGGAGCGTCGTCAGGCCCCTCAGCACAGCCTCTCCGGTCCCGGCTCATGGCCCGCCCCGCGGGGAAAGCCCGCCCCGCGCGCAAGGTCCCCTCCGAACAGGTCATCTCGGAAGGGAAGGTCCCCGCCGGACGGAAGCGCCGCCCCGAACGGAAGCTCCGCGTGCGGCCGCTCAGCCTGTGGCAGCTCCGCCCAGACGATGCGGCCGGTGCAGTGCTTCGACTCGTACGCGCCCCAGGCGCTGCTCACGGCCTCGACCAGCAGCAGTCCGCGTCCGCGTTCCTCCTCGACGGCGTGGCAGACGCGCGGGCCGACGGGCGCGGACCCCTGGTCCTGCACGGTGATGCGCAGGCGCTCCGCGCCGTTGAGGAGTTCGCAGGCGACCAGGTGGCCGTCGGTGTGCACCACCGCGTTGGTGACCAGCTCGGAGACGACGAGCATCGCCGTGTCGTGAACATCCCCGCCTATGCCCCAGCAGTGGAGCCGCTCGCGGGCGAGCCTTCTCGCCCTGCCCACGAATTCTGCACGCGCGGGCAGCTCGAATCCGTATCGGTGGTGGTCGGCCCCCGAGCACGGGTCCAGTCGCTGGGCAGTGAGCGCGTCACGGTTCACCGGACCACTCTCCCGCCGCAATGGACACCTTGGCAAGGCCCACTCTGAAATATGCAGAGTGGGCATATTCATCGCTGCGGGGCCGTGGCACACTGCTCGCAACAGCACGTGGGGAGGTCTCGAAGTGAGTGAACCGCGGTCCGCCCCCACCGTGGGGCAGGTCGTTCTCGGCAAGCGCTTGCAGGATCTGCGTGAGCGGGCCGGGTACAGGCGCGAGGAAGCCGCAAAGGTCCTTCGCGTTGCCGCGGGCACCATCCGCCGGATGGAAAACGCCGAGGTCGCGCTGAAGATCCCGTATGTCCAGCTGTTGCTGGAGGCGTACGGGATCACGAACGACGAGGCGCGCGGTTTCATCGAGCTGGCCGAGGAGGCTAATAAGCCCGGCTGGTGGCAGCGCTTTCACGACGTTCTGCCGGGCTGGTTCAGCATGTACGTCAGCCTGGAGGGCGCGGCCGGTCTGATCCGCGCCTATGAGCCGCATTTCGTGCCCGGTCTGCTGCAGACGGAGGACTACGCCCGCGCGATCATGCGCGGCGGAGCCGTCGGCCAGACCGATCCGGCCGACATCGAGCGCCATGTGGCGCTGCGGATGGAACGCCAGGCGCTGCTCACCCGCCCCGACGCACCCAAGCTGTGGGTGATCATGGACGAGACGGTGTTCCGCCGGCCCGTCGGCGGCCCCGGCGTCATGAGAGCGCAGATCGACCGGCTGCTCGAAGGCGCCCAGTTGCCCCATGTCACCCTGCAGATCGCGGAGTTCGCGACCGGACACCACCCCGGCACCTACGGGCCGTTCGTCCTCTTCCGGTTCGCCGTCCCCGAGCTCCCGGACATGGTCTACAGCGAGTACCTCACCGGCGCCGTCTACCTCGACGCGCGCCCCGAGGTCGCTTCGCATCTGGAGGTTCTGGACCGCATGGCGGCTCAGGCCGCGACTGCACAACGCACGAAGGAGATCCTCAAGGATCTCCGCAAGGAGCTGTGAATGGTTTACATATACAACGGCATGCCGGCCGCCGCCCTGGGCAGCGAGGGCTGGCGCAAGCCGTGGAGCGGCGGCAACGGGGGCAACTGCCTGGAGACCATGAAGCTGGCCGACGGCCGGGTCGCGGTGCGCCAGTCCGCGGACCCCGACGGCCCGGCGCTGATCTACACCTCCGGCGAGATCGCCGCGTTCATCGAAGGAGCCAAGTCCGGCCAGGCGGACTTCCTGCTCACCTGACCGGGAACCTGGTCCGCACCTGTCAGCCCGTCGCGGCCCCAGGCGGAAGCAGCGTCGCCAGGAACTTCTCCGGGGCCGAGACATTCCCCGCCGTGTCGATCGTGCGGTACTCGATCGTGTGGGTGCCGTAGTCGGGGGTGGCGTCGTCCCACGGCACCGCGCGGGTCTTGCCGAGCTTGCCGTAGACGAGATCGTCGATGACCGTGCCGCCCGGGGTGAAGCGGTACGGCGCGTCCGCGTCGGTCGGCCAGCCGTAGTACGTCTGCCAGCCGTCGCCGTCCACCCGGAACTGCGACACCACATGGCCGGCCCGGTCGTCGCGGGCAGTCAGCTTCATCGTGAACGGCCCGTTGTAGACGTACTCCACCGGCCTCCCCGGCCGGTGCACCGTGCGCAGCGGCTTGGACAGCGCGTACGCCGCCGTCGCCGCAGCGGCGTCCACCGTCCAGGTCAGCGTGGTCCGCGTGCCGGCGATCCGGGCGCTCAAAGTGTGGGCGCCCGGGCGCAGTCGCAGGGCGCCCAGATCGAGATCGCGGTCGTTGCCCGGGTTGGCCACCGGGCGGCCGTCCAGCGTCCAGCGGACGGCGAGGGTCCGGTCGGCGGGGTGCGTGGTGTCGGCGTGCACGACCGCCGCGGAGCCCACGGGGGACTCGGTGCCGGTGTGGCTGGTGAAGCCGGGCACGACCGGCTCCGGCCCGGTGCTGACGGCCGTGTCCACGGTCCAGGCGACGGTACGGGTCAGCGCCGCGGACGAGCGGATCGCGGGGTCGCGTACGAAAGGCGTCGGATCGGTGACCGTCGCCGTCAGCTCATGTGTGCCGCGGGCGAGTTGGAGCCGGCGCAGATCCAGTGCGCGGTCATCACCGGCGAGCCGCAGCGGACGCCCGTCGATCCGCCATACGACATCGAGCTCGCCGCCCACCGGATGCAGGGTGTCCACACACACCGTCCGGTCGTCGCCGATCGGGGCGGCGTTCGGGGTGTGTCCCTGAACGAGACTCACCTTGGCCGAGATCTTCTGCACCATCACCTCGCGCCCGACCTGGTCGAAGGCGTAGCCGAGGGTCTTCATGATCGAGTGCTTGCTGGGCCGCCAGACGCCCTTGGTGCTGTACATCCCGCCCTCGAACCGGCCGATGACCCCGCCCGACTCGCTCTTCTCACCCAGCCAGCGCCACCACTTGGCGCGCTGCCGCGTCATCTGCTCCTCGGTCAGCAGCGTGTGGTGGGCGGAGCCGGGCTCGCCGCCCTCGTACACTCCGCCCGGGACGCCCCGACCGTAGTAGTCGTACTCGTCCTGCAGGTTGCCCAGCGAGTGCCCTATCTCGTGCGGGGTGATCAGCGAGGACAGCGCATTGCCGCCGGACGCCGTGGCGAAGGTCCCGCCCGCGCCGCCGTATGTGTCGCTGTTGGCGAGCGCCACGATCTGCCGGTTGGCGCTCGCGGATCCGGGCACGAGGTCGGCGAGCGCGGTCGCCGACTCGGTGTCGACGCTGAGGAGGCGCTGCACGCTGTTCGCGTTGCAGCCGCCCCAGAAGCCCATGCCCAGCGCGGTGTCGCGGCGCGGCGACTGAAGTCCCGGGTCGCAGTCCACACCGGACTCGGCGGAGGGGACCTCCACCGCCCACACATTGACGTAACTGCGGTACGAGGCGAACGGCTCGGTGGACCAGAGCACGTTGAGGTGCTTGTCGACATCGGCGCGGAAGGCCGGCATCTCCTCGGCGGTGTAGCCGTCGCCCAGGACGATGATGTTGAAGCGCTTGTCGGCCGGGCCCGTGGTCTGCACGGGCACGACGGTTGCCGCTTCGGTCACCGGCGCCGTCCCCTCCTCGGCGGTGGCGGAGGGGGCGGCGCCCAGCAGGCAGCCGGCCAGCAGCGCGCCCGCGGTGGCGAGCAGCGACATTGTTCGGGGTCGTATGCCGGGTGAGGTCATGAGGCGGGAGCGTACGACCCGGCCCAACGTGGCGTAAAGACAGCAGAGTTGGCCGCTGTGGCCGCAACTGTCGGCCGTGGCGCACCGCGACGCGCAGCGCCTCGGCGAGTTGAAGGTCGTCGCGCCTGATGTTCCTCGACCGGGCGCTGACCCCCGGCGAGGTCATGGCCCAGTACCGGCGGAGCAGGTAGGGAGGGCTTTTCGTTCGTAACCCCGACGCCGAGCACGACGACGCAGTACGCACCCGGCGAGCACCGCGCCGGCCGCGACCGCGTACACGACGGTCCCCACGGTCCGCGGATCGGCGTCCATCATGACGGTGACGTACTTGGCCGCGCCCGCGACTGCGACCGCGAGCCACTCCCACCGCCCGTCCAGGGCCACCAGCGCGACCAGCAGCAGGGCGTACCAGGAGTAGCCCGGAGTCAGCAGCAAAAACGCCGTGCCGGTGACCAGCAGGGCGCCGCTCCATGGGCGTTCGGGATCGCCGCGCCACAGGACGTGCGCGGTGACCGCCAGCATCCCGGCGATCACGGCGGGCAGCGCCCAGTCGTCCGGCAGCACCAGGCGGACCAGCGCGTAGCGATTACTGGCTGAGGGGTCGTCGTACCCCTCCTCCGCCGTATAGCCGCCGAGAAAGCCGAAGACCGAGCTGTCGGAGACGAGGACATAGGGGAGATAGCTCAGCGCGACGACCGCGGCGGCCGGCAGCAGTACGGCCGCCGCGTCCCGCACCCGCCGCACACCCGAGAGCGCGCCGGGCAGCATCACGGCCGGTAGCAGCTTGGTCGCGATCGCCGCGCCCAGCAGCGCCCCGCCCACGATGCGCCGCCGCGCCAGCATGCCGAGGCCAACGACCGCGAGGAGCGCCCCGAGCACATCGGCATGCGCGTTGTTCACCGCCTCGACCGGCACGATCGGACACCAGGCCCAGTACGCCGCACGGCGTGGATCTCCGCGCCGCCGCAGCACCAGCAGCAGCGCGGCGGTGGTGCCCAGCGCCAGCAGCGCGCCGCCCGCCTGAAGGGCCTTGTGCCGCGCCCCGTCGGGTGAGAGGGCGTGGACGACCAGGAAGTACCCCTCCGCCACCGGCGGGTAGATGGTGTGCACCTGCGGCCGGTTGATCCGGGTGCAGTGCACCTCGCCCCCGGGGGCGAGGATCCGTGCCCGGCCGGGGCCCACGCACTGCGCCCCGGTGGGGAACAGCCAGCCGTCGCGCAGCCCGGCGAGCGCCCGATCGGCGGGGGCGTGGTCGTACGGCGAGATCCCGGCCGCCTGCACCCTGCCGTCCCAGGCGTAACGGTAGGAGTCGGTGCTGGTGCGCGGCGGAGCGAGGAGCCCGGTCGCCGCCACCGCGACACCGCCCGCGACGACGAGGGCCACGGCGTGGCGCACCGGGGCCTTGCGGACGGCGACGACCGCGGCGGCGAACAGCGCCCAGCAGGCGGCATACCACCAGGAGAGCCCGAGAGGATCCGTGAAGTAGCCGTCCTTGCGGATCGTCACGGCGAGCACGGCCGTCAGGGCCGCCAGGAGGACGCCGGCGGTGAGAGTACGCGGGTTGATCACAGGCTCAGCGTCGCAGCCGGAGTCGGCGCGGGCCGTGCGCCGCCCCCTGACGTCCGCATTCCGTAAGGTGTCGCATCCCTCCGCGCGGGCCGCCCGGGAGGTCTCATGGAAGACATGAAGCTCCGACCGCCCCGGCTGCCGCGAAAGCACCGGATGCCCAGGATGACCCTGCCGCGACCGCCCCGGCTGCCGACACCGGCACTGCCGACGTTCTCGGGGAAGCTGCACGACGCCCGCACGGCCACCGCTGTCGGCCGCTGGCTGGGCGCGGCGATCGCCGTCTGCTTCGTGACAGGGGTGACCAGCCACTATCTTCAGCACCCGCCGGACTGGCTCGCGAACGTACTGCCGAGCCGGCCGACCTGGGGCTACCGGCTGACCCAGGGCCTGCATGTGGCGAGCGGCATCGCCGCCGTCCCGCTGCTGCTCGCCAAGCTGTGGGCGGTCTACCCGCGGCTGTTCGTGTGGCCCGCGCTGCGGTCGGTGCGGCACGCGCTGGAGCGGCTCTCCGTGGCGGTGCTCGTCGCGGCGGCCGTCTTCCAGCTCTTCACCGGGCTGCTCAACATCGTCCAGTGGTACCCGTGGCCGTTCTCCTTCGTACCGACGCACTTCGCCGTCGCCTGGCTGCTGCTCGGCGCCGTGGTCCTGCATGTGGCGGTCAAGTACCCGGAGATCAGGGCGCATTGGAGCAGACGCTCGCCCGGCACACTGGAACTCCCGGCGGCGGACGGACCCGACCGGCGCTCCCTGCTCACCGGAGTCGCAGCCGCGGTCGGAGCGGTCACGCTGACCACCGTGGGCCAGTCCCTGACCCCGCTCAAAACCTTCGACCTGCTCGCGCCGCGCCACCCGGACCACGGCCCCCAGGGCCTGCCGGTCAACCGCACGGCCGCCGCGGCCGGACTGGCGGGAGTGAGCACGGCCCACTGGCGGCTGACCGTCCTTGGCACGTACTCCTACCAACTCACCCTCGACGAGCTGGCGGCCATGCCCCAGCACACCGTGCCCCTGCCCATCTCCTGCGTCGAGGGCTGGAGCAAGTCGGCCCAGTGGACCGGAGTACGCGTACAGGACCTGCTGGAACGGGCCGGAGCGCGCCCCGACGCGGCGGTACGGGTGGTGTCGCTGGAGCGGCGCGGCACATACCGCGTCATGGAGATGGGCAGCGGCTACACCCGCGATCCGCTCACGCTGCTCGCCCTGCGCCTCAACGGCCATGTGCTCTCGCTGGACCACGGCTTCCCGGCGCGAGTCATCGCCCCGAACCGCCCCGGTGTGCTGCAGACCAAGTGGGTCACCAGGATGGAGGTCATGTGATGCGGATCGTGACGGGCGCACTGGGCCTCGCCCTGATGGCCGTCGGCGCGACGCTGCTGCTGACCGGCGGACAGCTGAAGGACGTGGCGCTGTGGCTGGCGGGCGCGATCGTCCTGCACGACGGGATCATCGCCCCGCTGGTGCTCGGCGTCGGCCTGCTGCTGGCGGCAGTCCCGGCCCGCGGCACGGCTCGCGGGGCGCTGGTGGTGGCCGGCTGTCTGACGGTGATCGCGCTGCCGCCGCTGCTGCGGCCGGGGGCGCCGACCAATCCGTCGGCGCTGCCGCTGGACTACCTGCGCAACTGGCTGCTCCTGCTGGTGGCGGTCGCGGTGGTCGCGGGGCTGGTGCCGGTGGTGCGGTGGCTGCTCCGCAAGGTGCCGCGGCGCTGAACATCTGACGAACGCGTCCGGCCGCCGGTCGATTCCGCATCCTGCGTGGGCATAGTCGATTCGGGGCCCGTCCGGGGCGGGCCACGGTGTCGAGCGCGGGGGACGCGATCATGGTCAGGTTCGTCCACAAGCAGTTGGTGTACGCCGCGGTGGTAACGCTCACGGGGGTGATCGCCGGGGGAGTGGGCGTCGCCGTGAACGACGGCGCGGACCTGGTGGGCTGGTGGGTGGCCGGCGTGCTCGGATGGGGAGTCCTGTGGGGTTTCGCCTCCACGACCAGGCTGATGAACCGCGGTGACCTCCCGCTGTTCGAGGCGGCCGTCCCGATCGCAGACCCCGCTGCCGCCCTGAGGACCCCGTCGGACCCCCGGCGGTGGCTCGGGCAGTTCTACGGGACGATGCTCGGCTGCATGTTCGTGGTGACGACGGCGCTCGCCATTTTCGAACCGCTCGTAGCCGTCTTCCACTTCACATGGGCGATGGACCCGCTGGTACGGGCCGAGCGGGCGGCCCGCTGGGAGCGGCACCACGGGGTACTGCTGTGGCAGGGCCACGTCGAGCAGGAGCGGCAGCCGGTCAGGACCGGCCAGCCGCCCGTGTTCACCACGCCGCGGCAGGGCGCGTTGGCCTAGCTGGACTCCGGTACCCGCAACCATTCGTGATCGAGTACCGAGTGCACTACGGAGTCCCGCCACTTCCCGGCCTTCTGGATGTGCTCCCGAATGACGCCCTCCTCGGTCATGCCCGCGGCGGTCATGGTCCTTGCCGACGCTGCGTTGAGCGGCGAGCGGGCACCCCAGATGCGGTGCAGGTTCAGGTCCTCGAACCCGAGGCCGAGCAGGAGGCGTACGGTCTCGATGCCGTATCCGACGCCCCAGGCGTCCGGACGTATGGCAAAGCCGAAGGTGGCCGCCCGTTGCTGATGGGGGTCCATGGCGATACGGCCGAACCCGATCAGGTCGTTGCTGTCCCGCCTGGCGACCGCGAGGGCGTATTCAGTGCGCGGCGTGGTGGCGGCCGACGCCCTGGAGCGGGCGACGATCTGCTCCACGTCGGTCCGTGTGCGCGGCTCGAATGAGAGGTGCTCTGTCGCCTCCGGGCTTCCGTAGATGGCGAAGACGGCGTCCACGTCGTCGAGGGCGAGCTCGCGGAGCTCGAGGCGCTGACTGCAGCGGCTGACCGGGTGCATGCCGGGGGACTCTACCGGCGGCTCAGCGCGGGAGCGCCGGCCGGGCGGGCTCGTACATTGCGATCTCGGCGCGCAGGTCGCCCGCAACGCGGGCATCGCGGATCGGGGGGCGGCTGAGCGCGGCCTGAACCCGTTGGGCAGAGCGGACGATGCCGTTGTTGCGCAGGCCGGGGCCGAGGTCGAGGACGGGGCGAATCGCTTCAGCGGCACCGTCGACGTCGCCCGAATGGAGCCGGACGAGCGCGAGGTTGCAGTGGGAGCCGGCCTCGTCTCCGAAGGCCCAGCTTGGGTCGCTGCGATTGCTGAATCCCCGTACGGCCTCCTCTGCCTGGGCGGCGAGCTGCGCGTCACCGTGACCGAGCAGGACCTCGGACTCCACCACGTAGTAGAGCTGCTTCGGCTGGGGGTAGGTGAGCAGTCCTCCCAGGGCGTCGACGTCGTCCTCGATCACCCGCTCTCGGAGGGCATCGGCCTGCTGGTTCGCCGCGCGGACTGTCGCCCCGTCGCCGAGAAGTGCCGCTGCCCTCGCTTCAAGGCCTGGGAGCCAAACTCCCACTGTGCCGCGGAGATCGGGTGCCTGGGCGGCAGCCTGGCGCGCGAAGTGCAGTGCGTCCTCCGGCTTGCTCGCCCAGTACGAGATGAGGGACTTGAGCCCGTCGACCAGGGCGATCAAGCCGCTGTGCTCGGCTGCTTGGGCGCAGAAGAAAGCAACGCGGGCTTGCTGCATCGCCACCTTCGACTCGCCCATGTCGTGGGAGCCCTTCGCCATGAGGAAGGACAGCACCGTTGCCATGAAGTTCAGGTCGCGGAGCTGGGACGGTCGAGCGCGCCCGCCCTCGAGGAGCCTGAACGCGTCGTCCTGGGCGGCCGCCAGGTCCTCAATGATCTCCGACAACGGTGTGCGCGGGTACGCCTCGACGATCCGTTTCACTTCATCGCTCAGGAAGCCGAGCGCTTCCTCCCCCACCCGGTCTCGTTCCGCTCCCAGAGCAAAGTCCATTGCGCGCCGTGCAGCCATGACGGACGTCCTTCTCATCTCGTGCAGAGCCATGCCGGACTCGGCAGGACTATTGGTTTCTGGCGTGCTCACCAGAGGGGCGAAGATCGGTGTCGTTCCTTCGGCGACCTCGCTCCACAGCTGTTCGATGCTGTAGCCGAGCATGCGGACCAGGACTCTGCGTGCATCGCGCTGCGGCTGCCGGCTCCCGTAGTACCAGGCTTCGAAGGTGGACGGCGCCGGGGCGAGACTCGCTAATCCGGGTTTCTCTTCGAACTCCGACAGCTCCCGAGCAGCCTCTCTGAAGTGCGGCAGAAAGGCATCAAGGTCACGCCACTCACGCTCATCGAGCAAATGGCGGAATAGCGTGCGCATTTGGTCCTCTTCTCCGTACGTCGAGCAGGTCACTTGCATTGACGGTAAGGCTCCTGCGTTCGCAACCTTCCCTGAACTGACGCTACTTAGTGGTTCCGAGGTGATGCCGAGGAGAAGGCGAGGTTCACGCCAACTCGCGGTGCTCGTTCCGAGGGAGGAGCGGGGGTAGTTCCGGCGGGGAGTGGTTGGCAGGCTCTAAGCGATGCTCGCCGAGAGTGCTGACCCGAACACCCTTCGTGGAACAGGGAGCCCCCGTGAATCCCCAGATCGTCGCCTCCCCGCCGGCCGCCGACGCAGACAACGCGTGTCGTCGACGGGCAGCGGCCGGCCGACGGGTCGTGTCGTTCGAGTGTGTTCGGCGATCCGCCGGCGAGGCACTGCGACCGGAGGATGCTCGCCGCGTCGCCCAGATGCGTCGGCTCGGTTCTGCGTCACTGCGCTACTGGGGTTTCGACACCGTCGCCGAGTCGGCGGAGCTCCTGATCAGTGAGCTCGTCACCAATGCGCTTCAGCACGGCCGCGGCACATCCGTCGGATTCTCGATCTCCTGCGATGGGGCAACCGTGCGCATCGAGGTCGAAGACGACTCTCCCGAACGCCCGATTTACCAGAAGCCCGCCCTGGAGGCGGAGAGCGGCCGAGGCATGTGGCTGGTCACCGAGATCGCCGACGCGTGGGGCACGAGCCCGGACGGAAAGCGAACGTGGTGCGAGCTGGAGGTGCCCACCGACGAGGCCGGGGCTTCGACGCACTAGCTGTGAGGTTCCCCCACCGCCCGCTCCCCCCTCGCCTCCCTTGGAGAACCCATGCTCCCCCACCGCCGCAGCCGCGAAGATCGGTATGAGTGTGAGCAAGTCGGCGACGGCTTGCCTGGGGCACCCTGGCAGCTTCCAGGACCTGCGCGTTCGCCTCGCCACCACACGTGTGCCTCCGCACTGGATCGTCGAATGAGGCGAGCCCTCTCGCGCCTGGCATCTCGCGCAGCACGCGCCTGCTTCTACGGGTACGTCAGCCCCGGGCGTGGCCCACCCTCCTGCCCTTGCCACGGCATGTCCAGACACCCTCTCCGGCCAGTCCCACACCGAACCCCCGCGGGGTTGTGACCGGCCGGAGAAAGCCATTACCCCACCCTCCGCGGATAGTTGAGAGGAAGAGCGCATGTGCCAGCACCAGCCGCCGTGCCCTACAGCGGATGCTCCCGATCGCGAGGCGGCAGTCGTCCGCGCCGGTCAGTGGGAACAGGGCTGGAGCCTCCGATGCAACGGCGTTGTTGCCTTCGAGGACACCGGCGAGCTGCTGCCGGACGGCAGCGTCATCGCGCCGCACCGGCCCACCGACTCTGTGCTCGGGGGCGCGGCATGAGTCGGCAGCCATTGGGCGGCGCGACGGCCTGCGGATCCGCCTCAGCCTCCGACACGAATGACGCCCAAACGAAAGGACCCCGTGAACGCCTTAGTTCTTCCCAAGTTCGTCCCTGCGCTCCTGCGCCAGGGAACTGACCCGCGCGACGCCCCGGACCTCGCGGCGGCCGACATTGTCGGCTGGTTGGTCCCGTTGACCAAACAGGTCGTCAGCCTGCTCGAAAGCGAAAGCCCTGCAACTGATGGCTCTGCATCATCCTTCACGGTTGACGGCCACACGTACCTCCTGGTTGAAGGGCCCGCAGACGATGGGCTCAGCGCATATGTGCGTCTGGTCAGGCGTGGTCACAGCGTGCCTCGGCAGCTCCCGGATACCGCGGTGGTCCTTACCCTGGCTGGGACGGTTGAGCTGGAGATGTATCGGCAACAGCAGGACGTCGATGACCGAAGCCCGCAGTATGTGCGCAGTCTCGGACCAGAGTGCGCGTTCGCCGGCCACGCCGGGACGCTGTGCAGGATGCAGAGCAGCGCGGACGGCATCCAGCTGATCGTGTTTGACGGCCGTCTGACGGAAGTGGGCGCGCCTTTGACCGCTGAGGAGTACCGGTCCGCGGCGCGAGACGTTCACGTCCGGCTCGGCAGTGCGTTGTGGTGCGAGACGCGTGTACGCAGCCGCGACCTGAGCCTCAACTGGCTGGACTCATGGCCGTCGATGGACACCGCCGATGTGCGCACGTCGCACCGGGACGGCAGCGCCCTGCTGGAGCGGCTGGCTGCTGACCGAGGGTTGCTCACCCGCTTGGTCCACGAGATCGAGCACGACCCTGCCCGGCTGGAAGGTAGCCGAGTCACGTTGCTGCTCGACCGTCTGGGCTCTCTACCAGGCACCCGAGCGCGGCTTCGAGGTCCGCCTGAACATGAATCCCCGCCGAGTCAACCAGGGTGTGCCGCACGACCATTCGTACAACTTCGCCACACGGATCCTGACTGGTGGCTACGGGCACATAGTGCGGCGCCGCACGGACACCGGAGAGGGCGAGTTCACCAGCACGGACCTTCTACCCGGCATCGTTGCCATCGAGCGGCCCGGCTCCAGCTACACGCTCGGGCACCCGATGGTGCACCAAGCGGTCATGCTGCCGGGCACCGTCACCCTGTTCGTGCGCGGACCGCGGCTCAAGTCCCGCTCGCACGCCGTCGCTGATCTGATGCCCAGCGTGGGCACTTGGCCGGCGCGCGCCGAACCCGGCAGCGGGCCTCGACACTCCCGGCCCGCCTCGCTGGACGAGTACCGGGCCATGCGCGACGAGCTCGCACGGCAGGGGCTCATCGGGTGACTTCTTTCCCCGCAACTCGGCATAGGCCCGGCAGGCGGCCCGGCAAGCTATGGGGCACAAACCGTAGCCACCGGCGAGGAGCAGCACCATGAGCACTGTCCTGACCACTGATCACCCGGCGTGGGAGGAAACCACCCATGGCACGCGAGTTCGCGCCGTGCGCAGCGGTACCGGCTTGTGGCTGGCCTCCTGGGGGCCGGACGAACTTGAACTCCACTGCATCGAGGGCACGGAGGACGACAAGCCGCGCATCATCACCACGGACCCGTCCACGCTGCCGACCAGCGTGCCCGAGGAGCTCAGCGCCGGGCTCAAGAAGCTCGGCCTGACACGGCGCCTGGCCAACCCGTGGCTCTGGGATGCGATCACCACCGCGATCCTGCGGCAGGTCGTGCGCGCTGGGCAGGCCCGCCGTCTCTACCGCGCCTGGTGCCAGGCCTACGGCACCACCCTGACCACGGCGCACGGCCCGCTGGCGGTGGCACCCGATGCCCAGCAAGTCCTGGACTTGGACGATGACGCGTTCGCGAGCATCGGCGCCAAGTTCCACCGCACTGCCTTGCAGGCCGCTGCCCGCGCCTACCGCCAGCACGAGGACACATGGGTGCGGCCGGCCCCGGCCGACCTCGTCAGCGCTCTGATCAGTGTCACCCGGATCGGCCCGTGGACCGCGTCGGCGGCGGCTGCGGATTTCACCGGCGACTTCACCGTCTACCCGCACGCCGACCTTGCCGTCCGCACCTGGGCTGCACAGGTCGCCCGGGCCTACGCCTGGCCGGATACCGAGAAAGCCTTCAACCCGCACTGGCGCCACCTGGCCGGCCCCGGCGACCGGCACCTGCACACCCTCACCTTGACCACACTCACCTGGGGGGCCCATGCCCGAACCGCTGAGCACACCGGCACACGCCCATGAACTGATTGCCGGCGCTGACCTGAACCGGCCTGTCGACGCTGTGTTCGTCAACGCCCCGTTACGGGACTACGACCAGCGCGCCCGCGTCAACGACTACACCCTTCCCGTTCTCGGACTCGGGTACATCGCCACCTACGCCAAGCAAGAGGGCTTCAACGTCGGGGTGCTGGATGCCGAGGCACACGGTCTCGGCATCCAGCACACCGCTGACATGGTCAACGCGGTGAAACCCCGCTGGGCGGGCTTCAACCTCCTCGCGCCCACCTACGCCTTTTCAGCGCGCATCGCCTCTCTGCTCGCCCCGCAGATCCTGGTGATGGCGGGCGGACACCACGCCAAGGCCGCACCCGATCTGGTCCTTCGCGACTCCCGATTCCGCAACCTCGCCGCACTGGTCATCGGCGAGGGCGAGACGCGCGTGGCCGCGCTCCTGGAAGACGTCCGCCGGCGCGCCGAGCTGCCGAAGGTGATGTGGCGCGAGCCCGACAGCAAGCGGCTCCTGCCTGAGGGGACGACGCACATGAAGCATGAACACCACGGCGACCGGTACGAGTTGAGCGTCCGCGACAGGAGGGATCTGTCCTTCGACAAGTCCCGCGACCAAAATGCCTCGGGGCGACGCCCCGTCAGCCTGGTTACCGTCACCTTCGAAGGCCGCCTCGAGGTCGGCGACCCTGGCGCACTGCGCGGCACCCTCACCCAAGGGCTCGGCCGGGCCAAGGCGTACGGCTGCGGCCTGATGACCCTGGCACCCTTGCCCGGTGGCAGGTGAGCAGGTGACGACGGTCTCGAGGCGCGCAGCCCTCACGCCGCGCCACCTCACCCGCACCAGCGAACGGCTGTCCTTCATCTATCTCGAGCGTTGCACGGTCCACCGGGATGCCAACGCCATAACCGCCGAGGACGCCGACGGCACCACGCACATACCGTCGGCGACCATCGGCACGCTCCTCCTCGGCCCAGGCACCCGTATCACCCACCAGGCGATGAGCGTGCTTGGGGAGACCGGCGCGGCTGTCGCCTGGGTGGGGGAGCAGGGCGTGCGCTATTACGCCAGCGGCCGCGCACTGACCCGCTCGTCGGCACTCGCGGAGGCACAGGCCGTCCAGTGGGCCAACGTCCGCACCCGCATCGCCGTCGCCCGCGCCATGTACCGACTGCGCTTTCCCGACGAGGACCCGGCCGGACTCACCCGACACGAGTTGCTCGGCCGCGAAGGCCGACGAGTCAAGGACTGCTACCGGGCGCAGGCTGCGCGCACCGGAATCCCGTGGCGCGGCCGTAAGTACGCCCCGGGCGACTTTGCCGGCAGTGACTCAGTCAACCAGGCACTCACCGCGGCCGCCCAGTGCATGTACGGCATTGCCCACGCCGTCGTTGCATCCCTGGGGTGCAGTTCCGCACTGGGCTTCGTGCACTCCGGCCATGAGCTGTCGTTTGTTCTGGACATCGCCGATCTCTACAAGACCGAACTGGGCATTCCCCTGGCCTTCGACATCGCGGCGGAGGACCCGGAGGACGTCGGCCCACGTACCCGCCGGGCCCTGCGCGACCGCATCAACGAATTCTCTTTGCTGGACCGTTGTGTCGACGACATCAAGCGCCTCCTCCTTCCGGAGGCCAAGAGCAGTGCTGGGCCCGGTGACCGGGACGTGGTCACGCTCCAGAGCGACGGCGGCATCGAGGTCGCCGCCGGACGCAACTACGGAGACGGCAGCGACGAGGACGAGGCGATGACCTGGTGACCGTGATCGTCCTCACCAACTGCCCTGCGGGGCTACGGGGTTTCCTCACCCGCTGGCTCCTGGAGATCTCCGCGGGAGTGTTCATCGGCAAGCCCTCCGCGAGAATCCGGGACGCCCTGTGGGAGGAAGTGCAGCAGTACGCGGGTCAAGGTCGCGCCCTGCTCGCTCACACGACCAGTAATGAGCAGGGCTTCACCTTCCGGACCCACGACCACGGCTGGAGCCCAGTCGACCATGAAGGCCTGACCCTGATCCGCCGCCCAAACGCCAACCCGACACCCTCGACGACCGCTCCGAAACCGGGCTGGAGCAAGGCGGCCAAACGACGTCGCTTCGGAAGGAGTTGAACGGATACTTTGTCGGCTTTCGTCGAGTTGTCGGAATTGGTGAAAGTACTCCAGGGCGGTGCGCACCCACGCTAAAGACGCAGCTCACGCAGTCTGCTCCCCGCGTCCGCGGGGTTGGTCCCGAGAGTGCCATGGCCGGAATTTGGGCGAGACCCTGCTCCCCGCGTCCGCGGGGTTGGTCCCAAGCGCCTGGACATGAAGAAGGCGAAAGCCCACTGCTCCCCGCGTCCGCGGGGATGGTCCCTCGGCGCCCGCGGCGAGGTAGGCGGCCGCAGCCTGCTCCCCGCGCCCGCGGGGATGGTCCCTGCTGCCAGTCGTCCAGGACCAGCCCGGCCGACTGCTCCCCGCGCCCGCGGGGATGGTCCCTCGCGCCGGTCCCGCGCCGCAGCACCGTCGGTCTGCTCCCCGCGCCCGCGGGGAAGGTCCCTGCCACGGCATCACCCGGCGGGCGGCCAGGTGTACCCCCGCGGCCTTGTGGTCGATGCCTACGCGTCCGCCCGTCAACTTGGCACGGCACAGGCCCTGCTGCCACGCGCAGTACCCCTTACCCACGTCATGGATCAGACCGAGGTACCCGGCTAGCTCGCCGGCCCCGAACACGTCGGCAAAGTTGCGCGCGAGCGCGGCCGTATCTCGCAGATGATCAGCCAGTGCATGGCGGCGGCCCCGTCGATTGGCGCTATAGACAAACATGCGGAGAACAAGCTGCACCGGCGCCTGGCCGCCCCCATCGGAGAGGTGACGGCCAGTGCCTGTGGTTACAGCGTGGATGCCCCACCCTCGCGATGCGCGAGCGACGCCAGCTCGTGAATCAGGCGTTCCAGCGCTGCCATGTAGTGCCTGTAATCCTTGAGGAGATCGGTGTCTTCCTGGCTCTGGGGGCGGATGTCCTCAAGGCTGCGGGCGAGGTTCTCCACAGCCAGGACGAGGGATTCGAGATCCGTACGTCGAGAGTCCCCTCTCCGACCCGTATCGCATAGCCGGCGATATGTCCGTCGAGAGTCAGGAGGTGGGAGTTCCAGTCGCGGAGCTCTTCCGTCCGAGGGTAGTCGGGGTAGCGCAGCGACCTGAAAGCCTCGAGCGCCTCGTGGAAATCTGATTTCCTAGTCATACCAGGTGACTATCTCCCTTGATATAGATGCCTTCTCCACTCACAGGTCGCCCCTTATCTGCCAGCCCTCGGCGCCGCCCCTTAGCTTCCACGGGATGCGGTCTTCCGGCTTCGTCTCATTCCATAAGGCCAGCGCTTCCTTCGTGTACTCGGTAAGACTCCTGCCCTTGTCTATGACATCTTGCACTGTTCTCTGAGCTGTCGAGTTTCGATCCGCAGATCTTGAGAATTATTCAATCCTCTTTCTCTACAAGGCTAGAGAAGACCGTCGGATACACCCCTGCGCGCCTGCGGAGATATGAGGCCAGGGGCTCAATATTGCGAATATACGGGAGAACAGATGGACCGGGACAACGACCTGCCATAACGACTGGTAGGGCCCTGCCTGAGTCGAATAGACTCAGGCAGGGCCCTACCCTCTTTTCAACGCTGATTCAGCGTGGTGTTTCGTGATCCGTCAATGACGATCGAGGCTTGGGAACAGTTCCCTGTCCTCCCAGTCGGGGGAGAATGCTTCCAGCATTCTCTCGAAGTGGCGAGTGAGCCGGATGTCCCTGTTCGCTAGGCAGTCGAGATAACGCTTCTCGACTTCGTCCCTCATCCAGGCCCACTGAAATCTGTCAGCGAAATACTGGACAATCTCTGCAGCCCCGGAAAACTCCTGGTGGGAATCGAGGACGTACAAGATCGCCTGCCTTATTTCGTCTGACTCCTGAAGCGGCTCCACACGATTGGCGAGCTCGTCCAGTACCGGATCTGCTGCGAGCGTGGAGAGTGTCTGATCGAGAGTCGTGGATACCTCACGGAATCCATTGATGAGTAGCGCGTAGACCTCAGATTCTGACATTTCCACTCTCCCTTCTCCGCCAGGCGGTTCGATTATTGACTGCACGCCCTACCATCGCTCCTTGTACGACTTCTCACCCACTTCGAACCCGGCGTCCCGGAATGCCTTCTCGGCGGCTGCCCGAGCCTCCGCCCCCGTCGGCCGGTAGTGGCCCGACTTGTTGTCGATGCTCTTGATCTTCCCCTGCCACAGCTTGAGCTCGCCGCCAACAATGATCTTTCCTCCCTGTGCAAGATCAAGGTGCCCGTAAATACTGCCCAGCCTGGTGACGCGGAGCTCACCGTCCGGCAGGACCACGTAGACGAACTTTCCGGTTGCCTCGAGCAACTCATCCATCTTCGTGAGGGGCACCTTGTTTAGGGGTATGGGGACGTCGTCCGGTTCGAGGTTGTCCCACAGTTTGCACTCACCGGATGAGGCAGCCAAGGTCACCGATGCTCGAGCGCCCTGAGAGCCAGCTGATCGCAGGCCCGCACTCAGCTTCTTCGTGCAGGGCCCCTTCACACCCTTCACCTTGAATTTCAGGGCTGCCGCCGCGAGGCCCTCAAGGCACGATCCATCTGGTTTGGTGAGGCATTTCTCAATCTGATCCGCGCCGATGTACCAGGCGATCAGGCGGTCGAGATACGTGCTGGTGATGCAGCCCATGCCGCCGGCGCCTTCAGATCCGCAGACCAGAATCGTCTCACCTGGCTTCAGCTCCCCGTCCTTGAACAGATCCGTGCGGTACTTGACCAGCCGCTTCTCAAGCGCCGTGCGCAACTCCTGGTCCGTGATCGGCTTGCTGGATTCCTGGAGCTCCTTCTTCACCTGGGCTTTCAGTTCCGCGACCAGTATCTTTGCTGCGACCTCCAGGGCCTCGGTCGCAGCTGTGGCCGCCTCTGCGGCGTCCTTGCCTGCTGCCTTCGCCGACATACTTGCCTCGTTTGCAGACATGTTCGCCTGCGAGGCATACCGTGCGGCAACGCCCACGGAGTGCTGGGCTTGTTCCGCGGAGCGGGCGGCTGACTGGGCGTCTTGCTGGGCCGAAACGGCCGCGTTTCTGGCCGTCTTCGCGGACTCTGCGGCGCGGTCGGCGGACGCGGCCGCCTGATCTGCTGAGGTATCGGCTTTCTGGGCGTAGTCCTTCGCCTGATCGGCAGAAGTCTTGGCCTTGTCTGCCCACTTGAGAGCTTCGGCGGCGTCCGCGCGGGCTTGCGCCGCGACCTTCTGGGCTTCGGCAGCGTCCTTCTGTGCGAGCGCCGCCGACTTGTACGCGGCATTCAGCAAGGTGTTGACCTCGGCGGTATGCGCCGCGGTGTTGGCATCACGCTGCCGGGCCTTGTACAGACCGATCTTCAGGAAGGCGCGCAGTCCGGACGGCGGACCCGACAACACGGCCTGCCCTGCAGCCTTGACCTCGGGACCGCCGGCGCTGAGGGCCTGATTGACCGCTACGCGGTCGTCATCCTCGCGGGCCTTGTACTGACCGGTCTCCAGGAACTGCGCCAAGTCGACCGCGGTACCGTCGAGAGCCTGGCTAGCGGCGGCCTTCACACCCGTGCCGCCTGCGGCCGAGATCTGGGCCACAGTGACCCGGTCGTCATCCTCTTTGCCCGGGTAGGCGCGGGTGCGCAGGAACTCCCGCACTTGGTCGATCGGCTTGTCCAGAACATCCAGGGCAGCCTGCTGCTGTGCGGGGATCTTGGTGGTCGCGGCGATATGCGCCACGCTGGCGCGGTCGTCCTGTTCCAGAGCCACCGTCAGCCTGGTGCGCACAAACCCGGCCACGTCCGCGTCGCTGCCTGCCAAGGCCTGCTCGGCCGCATCTGGCACCCAGGTCCCACCGCTGTTGAGCATGTTCACTGCGGCCTGGCGCCCCTTGGCCGCCGTGACCGTTGGGTCGGATGCCGCTGCGGCTTCCTTCAGCAGTTCCAGAGTCTGCGAGTTGAGCTTCTGGAGGCGGCCTACCTCCCACTGGGCGGCGACTTTGCGAGCCTCGTGGGCGCGGAGGGCCTCTTCGGCCGCCAGAACCGCCTCGTCCTGCTGCTGAGCCAGACGCTCGGCGTCTGCCTTCTGGGCCAGCTTCACCACACCTTCGGCCTGCTTGGCCGCCAACAGCGCGTTGTTGGCGGACGTGGTGGCCGCATTCGCGGCAGCGGTGGCCGCCGCGGCGGCGTCCACCGCCTTGCCCGCTTCATCGGCGGCCTTGTCGGCTGCCGTTGCCGCGGCCTCAGCGTGTACGGCGGCATCATTGGCCGCCAGGCGCGACTGCTTGGCGGCTGCGGCGGCCTCGTTGGCGTTGGTCTGCGTAGCGGCGGCCGCCCTTGTTGCCTGGTCGGCTAGCAATTTGGCCCGCGCTGCTGCTCGCTGAGCTTCGTCACCCTTGGCACCCGCCTCGCCGGCCCATCGGCCGGCATCGGCTGCTGCGGCTGCTGCGGCAGCGGCGTTGACGCCCGCGTTTGCTGCGGCTCCGGCTGCCTTCGCGGCCTCACCGGAGGCGATTTCAGCCAGGCCAGCGGCGGCAGCCGCCTTCTTTGCTCCCTTGGCTGCGTCGCGTGCCTTCTGCGCGGCCTTCCGAGCTTCGGAGGCCTTCGATGCATCGCCAGCTGCCGCGGCGGCGGCATACCTGGCTGAGGATGCTGCGTTCCCCGCCTTGCTGGCGGCATAAGCCGCCTGCGCCGCGGCAGTGGCGGCCACCCGTGCCGCCGCGTTTGCCCCTGCGGCCGCAGCCACGGCCGTGCGGGCGGACTGGGCTGCCCGATCGGCGGCGGCCGCCGCCCGGGATGCTGCCGCCGCTGCCTTGCCAGCCGACGCCTGGGACTTCTTCGCCTCCTCGGCGGCGAGCAGTGCCGCCTCCTTGGCTGCCTTCGTGGCCTTCTCCGCCTTGGCCCCCTCTTCCTTGGCGGTCACGGTCAGTTCCGTCGCCCGCTTTTGGGCGACGTCAGCGAGTCCGGCGAGCTCAGCAACGGTGAGCGTCTCCTGGTCGCGCGCCGCCGCAATCGGCCAGCCGTGGTCCAGAAACTCCTGGATGTCCTCGGCCGTTCCGTCGAGGGCCTGTCCCGCGAGCTTCTTCACGTTCGGGCCGGTTGAACTCATCAGTTGCGAGACGAGAACCCGGTTGTCATCGTTCCGTTCCCGGTACTGGCCCTCGTTGAGGAACGTGCTCCAGTCGTCGGCGGAGCCGTCCAGCGCCTTACCGGCCGCCTCTTTCACTCCCGGACCACCAGTGGCCATGACCTGCGCCACCCTGACCCGCAGATCCTCGTCGTAAGCCGGGACGAACTCATTGTTCAAGAAGCCGTGCAACTGCTCAACGTTGCCGCTCAAGGCAGTGTTGGCCGCCTCGCGGACGCCCGGACCACTAGTGGCCATAATCTGGGCGATCTGCACCCGAAGATCGTCCACCTCAAGAAGCGGCAGGTCCTCGGCCATGAACGTCTGAATTTCCTGGTCCGACCCTGCCAGAGCCGCCTTAGCTGCCTCGCGGACCCCTGGGCCGCCGTACTTCCAGGCTTCCAGCACCTCGGATCTGTAGTAGACCCACGTCTCTTCGTCGGCCGCGGCAGGACGGGGATCGATACCCAGTAGCATCACCAGGGCTATCAGCGTTGCCACGATGCCGCGCCATCCCGGCGCGGCTCGCAATCTGGCATTCAATGCAATTGCTCCTTGTTCGATTGGCAGTCGGTGGAGCTTGCTCAACTTTCCTGCTTCCGCAGGAGTGAGTTCGGAAATTTCGTTTTGTATCCGCATGACGTGGCCAGCCGCTTTGCCTGCCTCAATCGCGCGTTAGGTGGTCTTTCCGCTGCTCGTGAGAATGGTCGGCAACAGGGCAGGTAGGAATTTCACTCAGGCAGTTGGCTGACGGTGCACGCCGCGGTGTCCGGCAGATGCTGACTGCGGTAGCGGAGCACCGACTGCTGGTTCGTCGCGATCGTGATCAGGCGCCCTGGGACACAGGACCACCGGCATGTCCGGTGGTCCTGGAGGTACCTCTCGCTGCCGCACGTTCTGGGGTGCGACAGCGAGGGATAGCTGTGTGTCAGGTCAAGACGTGGTGGACACGGTGGGCCACATGGTCTTGCCGAGGGCGAGGTTCCCGGAGCCGTCACCGGCGTACCAGAAGAAGTTGTTGCTCGTTGTCTGGCGTCCGATGAGGTCGGACTTGCCGTCGCCGTTCACATCGCCGACGTGCACGGCCTTCATTCCGGCCCAGGACTTGTCGGGCCACAGGGAGCTGGCCGCGTCGAGGGTCCCCTTGGCGTTGCCCTTGTAGAGGTGGAGGTTGCCGTCGGTGGCGAGTGCGACGATGTCGTCCCAGCCGTCCTGGTTGAAGTCGCCACCGGCGACGACCTTCTTGGTCCAGGTCTTGTCGGGCCACAGCTGACGCGTGGTGCTGGTCAGGACCCCGTCGGGGCGGCTGGTGTACGCGAGCAGCCCCCCGTCTGCGGCCTGGACCGCCAGGGCGTCGCGGCCCGAGGTGTCCGACTTGAAGCGGGTGACGGGCAGGTCGCCGGTCCAGCTGTTGTCGTGCCACATCTTGCGGCTCTCGCCCAGGGTTCCGGTGTTGCTCGTGCCCGGGTAGAGCAGGAGGGCCTTGGCTCCGGTGATGGCTGCGATGTCGGCCTTGCCGTCGCCGTTGAAGTCACCACCGATGATCTTCTTGACCGTCTTCCAGCCGTTGTCCTTCCACAGGTTGCGGCCGTACTCGAGGGTCCCGTCCGGGCCTGCGTAGAAGGCGTGCAGGCTGCCGTCGGTGAGGACCGCAGCGATGTCGGTGCGGCCGTCGCCGTTGAAGTCGGCAGACGTCATCACGTCGGTGACGGTGGGGAGTTCGTTGGTCAGCCGGGTCTTCTGGATCCAGCTGTTCACGTCGTCGAGGCGGGTGGCAACGGCCCCGGTGCGGGTCTCGCTCTCGCCAAAGCAACCGCCCTGCCAAGAGCGGCTGTTGACGGCGACCAGCTCCGCCTTGCCGCCCTTCTCTCGGAAGGTGGGGCCGCCGGTGTCGCCCTTGCAGATCGCGTCGGTGGCGGACTTGCCGTCGATGTCCAGCGAGGTACTGGCGACGGTGGTCACCGTGAAGGCAGCGGTGTGGAGGTTGTTGGGCAGCCACGCCTCCTTGGTCCGTCCGTAGCCGGCCACCCTCAACTCCTCACCTGGAGCAGGTGCGGTGGTGGCCAGCGCGACCGGGTTGACGCCGGTGACGGGGCTTGCGAGGCGCGCCATGACCAGATCGCGGCCCTCGCGCGGGACGAGCTCCACGACCTCACTCACCACACCGCCCGTGCCTGACAGGTCGGCACGCCCCACGGTGGCGACGGTCTTCAGCTTCGGCCTCCCCGCACCAACCGCACCCGGCTGGGCCGGGTCATCGGCGAAGCAGCTGCTCGCGGTAGCGACCCACTGCGGGGAGACGAGCGCACCGGAACAGGACCGCTTCTGGTCACCGTCCCCGATGTCGAGCTTCGCGGTGAACGCGTACGACGCATCCGAAGCTGGTGCACCGGCGACAGCCTGTGCGGAGGTACCGGTGAGCACACCGGCCGCAGCAACGACGGCTACGAGCACCGCTGTTGATGCTGCACGTGGACGTAATTCAGACACGATTGTTTTCCTTATGCATGAAGTTGACGGGGCGGTGGGACCTATCGCCTGTCGCAGCGCCGCACCAAAGGGCACATCAGGCTGGCTGTCAGTCGACCCAGGGGCCGGCCAGTTCGCCGGGGTGCTGGCCAAACCGAGCGGAGTGACGGTGGTGGCGGGCTGCGAGAGGCGGACCATGACCAGGTCGCGGTCGGCACGGGGGACAAGCTCGACGACCTCGGTGGTGTGCCCTCCGGTACCCGTCAGAGCGCCGCGGCCGATGGTGGCTATGGTCTTCTCCGCGGGCTTGCCTGGTGTGAGTTCGGCAAGCCCGCCGGTGAAGCAGGATGCAGGGGTCAGAACCCACCCGGAATCTACGAGGGCGCGGAGCAGGCACGGTAGGCGTCGCCCTCGCCGATCTCCAACCGTGCCGTGAACGTATAGGCATTGTTCGTGTCAGCGGCGCCGGTGACGGAGCGGATGCGGGCACGGCGGACAGCGCGAGGGGGACCGCGATGAAGGTCGAGGCCAGGGCGGAGAGGGGAGAGGGTCTGAAGGATTGCATGACCTTGGGTTTCCTTGGCACGAGGCTGCCCATCCGCTCAACAGAGCGAACCTATGGACGCTGGGGCTGACCGGGTGCTACTTGGAGGTTCTGATCTCCACGAGCGTGTGCTGAGGGTTTTGCGGATCCAGGCCCTCGCCCACCGAAGTCCAGGTGTTCTTGGTGATGTCGAAGGTCTTCTTCTCGCCGCTACCGACGGTCGTGTCGACTTGGGCCTCATAGCTGTTGCCCTTGACGGAGTAGACCGAAGGGAGCTCGAGAGTCAACCAGCCGGAATTGCCGGTGACCTGGAAGCAGATCCTGTCCTGCTTGCGGGCCGAGACCTCGAGGAACCCAGTGCCACTCGCGCAGTCGACCAGCACGATGTGGCCATCACCGCGCTTCAGGAGGATGTTCCTCTCCGCCAGGATCTTGTCGGCGCCGGGGTAGCTGAAGTCCTCCACGGCGTACGGGGGTATGTCGTCCGCGGCGGCCACCGCAGTGTTTGCGCCGGGGTTGGACCCGCTGGCGGCGCCAGCCGTCAGCGCGACCCACGCCAGGGCGCCGAGTGTCGCTGTGCCGACGCCACGCACTACGAGCCTTTTGCGCTGCAGCATGGACTTAATTGTGGTGCGTGTCTTCATTGCATTCCCACATTCTTTGCTTGGGGTCGCGTTTTCACGCTGTGACTAAAGGCGGGCTTGAGGTTGCAGAGGCTCAAATGAAACACGCTTATTGCGCGGATATAGATATAGGCGACACTTGTTTTTCCATTGTGGATTAAGTCGCAACTAGAAGTGGAGACTCTTCTTTCGTTCACGTAATCTTCGTGTCACTCGCAGCGACCTGTCCACTGATCAAATAGCAATAAATAGGGCATAAGTGGCAGCTAGATTGTGGCCTTTGTCACCCAGTCGGGAGGGTTGTACTACCCACCGTTAAGAAACGGTGACGAACGGAGTCGACACTGTCTCGGCAGCAGCAGTGGCCGTGCGACGGTACGGTTCAATATGAAACTCGAGGATTCGCTATAATCCGGGAAACCTGTAGCGAATAGAGGCCGTATCGATGATTCCATTCCTGTCGCCCGCAATTGATTGCTGCGTGAATCCATATTGGTATGGACCAATTCTCTGCGCGGACCCTGTCCACCCTCAATAGTTCGTGAGTCCTCAACGGCCTTACCTGGTGATCGTGATCGTCCTTACCAACTGCCCTGCGGGGCTGCGGGGTTTCCTCACCCGCTGGCTCCTGGAGATCTCCGCGGGAGTGTTCATCGGCAACCCCTCCGCGAGAATCCGCGACGCCCTGTGGGAGGGAGTGCAGCAGTACGCGGGTCAAGGCCGCGCCCTGCTCACTCACACGACCAGTAATGAGCAGGGCTTCACCTTCCGGACCCACGACCACAGCTGGAGCCCAGTCGACCATGAAGGCCTGACCCTGATCCGCCGCCCAAACGCCAACCTGACACCGTCGACGACCGCTCCGAAAGCGGGCTGGAGCAAGGCGGCCAAACGACGTCGCTTCGGAAGGAGTTGAACGGATACTTTGTCGGCTTTCGTCGAGTTGTCGGAATTGGTGAAAGTACTCCAGGGCGGTGTGCACCCACGCTAAAGACGCAGCTCACGCAGTCTGCTCCCCGCGCCCGCGGGGATGGTCCGGTCGCGCTCCTCCTGGTCGGCGGCGAACGCGGCTGCTCCCCGCGCCCGCGGGGATGGTCCCCGCATCGCCCTCGACGAGGACGCCGACGTCAACTGCTCCCCGCGCCCGCGGGGATGGTCCCGCTGGAGACGCTGCGGGAGAAGGATGCCGAGACTGCTCCCCGCGCCCGCGGGGATGGTCCCGCCAGCAGCCTGGCCACCTCTTGGGTGACGTTCTGCTCCCCGCGCCCGCGGGGATGGTCCCTCCGCACTCAGGCGCCGACCGCGATGCGTGCCCTGCTCCCCGCGCCCGCGGGGATGGTCCCATCACGCGGGCCGGGTCGCTCGCCACGTCGGCCTGCTCCCCGCGCCCGCGGGGATGGTCCTGAAAGTGGCGGCCGGCGGATGGAACGTGACCCCTGCTCCCCGCGCCCGCGGGGATGGTCCCAAGAACGGGGCCACCCGGACCGGGCCTGGTCCCTGCTCCCCGCGCCCGCGGGGATGGTCCACCTCGGCGTTCGTAACGCTGCCCCGGCTGGTCTGCTCCCCGCGCCCGCGGGGATGGTCCCCGCGATCCGCTAGAGAACAGTGACGCCCAGTGCTGCTCCCCGCGCCCGCGGGGATGGTCCCGCGGCTCCGCACCACGGAATCCGAGCGCGTGATCGTCGAGCGCATCCACTGCTCCCCGCGCCCGCGGGGATGGTCCCTGGAGTGCAACACCGTCGAACGGCCGGTCCCGGGACTACCTGCGGCGACGCCTGACCGAGGGCAAGACACGACGTGATTTCATCCGCTGCCTCAAGCGCTACGTCGCACGAGAGATCTACCGGCTCATCGTCCCAGCGAGCACTACGGCTGACCAGGCAGGACGCCCTGGAGTCGCTGCTTGACATCCATCGGGGCATCAAGCGTGGCTACGTCTTCCTCGGCACAGTCATCGCCATAGGGCTCCGCTCGGGATCGACCGACCAGAACCTAGCTGCCGCGGGTTACGCCCGGCGCAGCGCCACGAACGTGCGCCCCGCCACCGCCCACTGGTCCGCCTCGTCCGTCGCCCAACCCGCGAAGCGCGCGTAGTCGAGCAGCGCGGGGGTGCCGACGCGGGCCCAGGGGAAGGCCGAGCCCTGGGCGCTGCCGCCGTCGAAGACGCGTACCTGTACGCGCTCGTCCACATCAAGCGGGGAGGTCTCGGCCAGCAGCACACCGTCGTCGGCAACCAGTTGTGTCACGCGGGCGAGCAGGGCACGCGGGTCCCCGCCGATGCCGATGTTGCCGTCGATGAGCAGGGCGGTGCCCCAACTCCCCTCACGGGGAAGCGGATCGAAGACCGAACGATGCAGCGCGCTGCCGCCCGTCCGCACCGTGCGGGCCACAGCCTCGGGGCTCACATCGATGCCGAGCGTCGGCCGCCCCAGCGCGGCGAGCGCCGCGACCAGGCGGCCGGGGCCGCAGCCGATGTCGAGCACCGTGCCGCGGCAGCGCTCGAGCACCGTCAGATCCGCGGCGTCCGGCGCCGCGCACCACCGCTCCACCTCCAGCGGCAACAGCCAGCCGTCCGGTCGGCGCAGGAAGAGCGGGCCGCGGCCGGAGCGCAGTGCGTCGGTGTACGGATCGGCCTGCCAGGCGGGCGCGGTCATCGCGCCCCCGCCCCGGCGAGCGCGGCAACCGCCGCGGCGAACCGGGTGCCCGGCGCCCCGGCCGCGACAAGGCGCGCGTCCGCCGCGGTGTCGACGTCCCGCAGCACAGGCAGCTCACGCACCGTCAGCCCCGCCCGGACGAGCCGCTGCCGCTGCACGGCTCCGGTCTGCGGCACGGACATCGGCACGCCTAGCAACCGTGTGGGATCCGGCTCGGCCATCCCGAGCGCCCAGAACCCGCCATCGGCGGCCGGCCCGAAAGATGCCTCGCCGTCTCCCAACACCAGTCCGGCGCGGAGATGTTCGGCCGTGATCTGCGGTGTGTCCATCCCCACCAGCAGCGTCGGCCCCTCGCACAGCCCGAAGGCGTGGGCCAGCCGCGCATCGAGCCCGCCCGCACACTGCGGCACGACCTCGAAGCCGTCCGGCAGCCAGTCGCCGGGTACACCGTCGAGTACGAGGACCCGGCGGCGTACGGGAGTGGCCAGCACGATGTCCAAGGTGTCGCGGAGCGCGGCCTCGGCCAGCCGGGCGGCCTCTTCCGGGGAGTACGCGGGACAGAGCCGCGTCTTGACCCGCCCGGGCACGGGAGCCTTGGCGATGACGAGCAGCGTGCCGCGGCTTGCCACCGCTCCGTCGGCCGGCGGCTGCCGCGTGCCCGTGGCACCTCTCGCACCGGTGGTACGCGCCGCGCCCGCCGCACCCCTGGTATCCGCTGCGCCCGTCGCGCCCACGGCACCCATCGCGCCCGTCGGGCCCTCGGCACCCATCGCGCCCGTCGGGCCCTCGGCACCCATCGCGCCCGTCGCGCCCACGGCACTCACCGCACCCGTCGCGCCCGCGCCCGTCGCACTCGTGGTACTCGTCGGGCCGGTCGCGCCCGTGGCACTCGCCGCCTCCGAGGTATCCGTCGCCCCCATCTGGCCAGGCGCACCCGTGGCGCCCGGCGCGCCCGCCGCGCCCCTCGCTGTCATCGCACACCACCCCCCACCCCGCCCGCCCGACGCTCCGACAGCACCGACCGCATGTCCCGGACCGCCTGCCACGTGCCCCGCCACGTGCCCGTCACCTTCGACTTTCCCGATCTCGGCAGATACGGGACGTCCACCTCCGTCACCCGCCAGCCCGCGTCCGCCGCGCGGACCACCATCTGGAGCGGGTAGCCGCTGCGGCGGTCGGTCAGGTCCAGGGCCAGCAGGTCTTCGCGGCGTGCCGCCCGCATCGGGCCCAGGTCGTGGAGCCGCAGGCCCGTGCGCCGGCGCAGCATCCGGGACAGGGCCAGATTCCCGGCCCGGGCGTGCGGCGGCCACGCACCCCGGCCCTGCGGCCGTCGGCGGCCCAGCACCAAGTTGCTTTTCCCGTCCGCGACTTGGCGTACGAAACCGGTCAGCAGCCCCGGATCCAGCGAGGCGTCGCAGTCGCAGAAGCACACATACTCCGCCTCGGCGGCCAGCAGCCCCGCATGGCACGCGGCGCCGAAGCCGCGTCGCTCCTCGTGCACCACCGTCGCGCCCAGCCCGCGGGCGATCCGGTCCGAGCCGTCCGTCGAACCGTTGTCCACGACGATCGCGCGCCACCCGGGCGGGATCCGCTCCAGCACCCACGGCAGGGCCTCGGCCTCGTCCAGACATGGCAGGACGACGTCCACGTCCGCGGTCACGACGCCGCACCCCGCAGCCCGCTCGTGGCGAACTCCGCCATTCCCTCCGCGAATCCGACCTGCGCCTTCCAGCCGAGGTCGGTCCTCAGCCGCCGCGAGTCCGCGGTGATGTGCCGTACATCGCCCAGCCGGAACTCCCCGGTGACCACCGGCGCGGGACCGCCGTGCGCCGAGGCCAGGGCGGCCGCCATCTCGCCGACCGTGTGGGGCGTGCCGCTGCCCGTGTTGTACGCGGTGAGCACGCCCGGCTCCCTGCCGCGCACCGCCTCCAGTGCGATGGCATTCGCGTCCGCGACGTCCCGTACATGGACGAAGTCCCGCCGCTGCCGCCCGTCCTCGAAGACCCGCGGCGCCTCGCCCCGTTCGAGCGCGGACCGGAAGAACGAGGCCACGCCCGCGTACGGGGTGTCCCGGGGCATCCCCGGCCCGTACACATTGTGGTAGCGCAGGGCGACGGCCCGACCGCCGCTCGCCCTGGCCCAGGCCGCGGCCAGATGCTCCTGCGCCAGCTTCGTCGTCGCGTACACATTGCGCGGATCAGTCGGCGCGTCCTCGCCCACCAGCCCCGGGGCCAACTCCGCCCCGCACTTGGGGCACAGCGGCTCGAAGCGCCCGGCCGCGAGATCAGCGGCGGCGCGCGGGCCGGGCCGAACCCGGCCGTGGCGCGGGCAGTCGTAGCGCCCCTCGCCGTATACGACCATCGAGCCGGCCAGCACGAGGTTCGCGACCCCCGCCTCGGCCATCGCCGCCAGCAGCACGGCCGTACCGAGATCGTTGCAGCCGACGTAATCCGGTGCGTCCGCGAAGTCCTTGCCGAGCCCGACCATCGCCGCCTGGTGGCAGACCGCGTCCACGCCGCGCAGCGCCCGCGCCGTCACCACCCGGTCCCGTACGTCCGCCAGGATCCACTCCGCGTCGGGCAGCGGTGGAGGTTCCGGGTGGGCCGCCGGGAGCAGGGCGTCGAGTACGACCGGGTCATGGCCGCCCGCGGCGAGGGCCGCGACGACCTGCGAGCCGATGAAGCCCGCGCCTCCTGTGACGAGTACACGCATACTGGCGACGCTACGGCTCAAGGCCCCGCTGATCGTCGTCGCGCGCCGTGCCGTCACATGTCCGTAAGGACTTCGGCCGTACGGAGTCCTCGTACCGCTGCGCCAGGTCTCCCGGGCACACCGGTCCGCCCCGTATGTGACCACTTTCCGCCGCCGGGCGGCGAGCCGCGTGGTAGACCGGACGGGGACGGGGCGGAAGATGACCAGGGGGATCGGTGCGGGGACGACAACTGCTCAGCTACAGCGACGCGGTGGCGATTCTCACCGGCGACAGCGCGGGTCTGGCGGCGGCCGACCGGGCGCTCGGCGGGGCCCTGTCGATGGCGACGGGCGGGATCAGCGACGCGGTGCTGAACGTGTTCGACGCGCAGGGGCGGATCCTGCGGCTCGGGCGTGATCTGACGTCGGGGCTCCGGGGGAGTCTGGGGTCGGCGGACCGCGCGTCGCGGACGGAGCGGCTCGCGGCGGCGCACACGGTGCTTGTGGTCACCGCCTTCTTCGAGGCGCTGGGCGAGGTGGAACTGCCTTTCCGGCTGCAGGAGGTGGAGCTCACCAGGCGCGAGCAGATCCGAATCGCCGGGGGAGACGACGAGGGGCAGGCCTTCGTTCAGGCACTGCTCGGCACCGGGGCGCCGCAGCCCGCCCCTCACCTGCCGTACGAGCGTGTCCTGGTGGACCTCCACAGCTGGTACGCCGAGCTCACCGGGCGACTGCTGTGGTTCGTCCAGGGGCTGGCCGTGTGGGACCGGCTGAACGAGGCGCAGCGCGAGGAGACCGGTCGGGCGCCCGTCGGGCTGCCCCGGCTCGCCATCGGGCGCTACGAGGAGCTTTACGCGCAACTCGCCCAGGAAGTACCGGAGTTCGGTTTCTGGTCCGGCCAGATCGAGCACCAGGCCACCCGCGTCTCCGTTCGCCACGCGCTCACCGGCATCGAGACCGCCCTCGCCGGACTGAGCGACCTCCGCCCGTTCAGCCACGCCGCCGCGGCCCTGGCCACCGGGTACCAGGCCGCTCTGCCCCGGCCGATCCTCTCCGAGGGGCAGGCTCCCTCCGGCATCTGCCTGCCCACCCTCGGCGCGGGATACGTCGACCCCGACTTCCGGGTACGCGCGGTACTCGAAGGCGCTCAGACTCCGGCCCAGGAGGGGTGGTGGGAGCCCGAGCCCGTACGGTCCGACCTCACCGAGTATCTGGCGGGCGTCCTCACCTCGGTGGCGTCGACCACCGCTCCGTTGGTCGTCCTCGGCCAGCCCGGCGCCGGAAAGTCCGTACTGACCAAGATCCTCAGCGCCCGGCTGCCCGCGGCCGGCTATCTGCCCGTACGGATCGTCCTGCGTGAAGTGCCCGCGGACGCCGACATCCAGGAGCAGATCGAGCATGCCGTCCGGGCCGCGACCGGAGAGCGGGTCTCCTGGCCGGAGCTGGTGCGGGCGGCGGACGGTGCCGTGCCTGTGCTGCTCTTCGACGGCTTCGACGAACTGCTGCAGGCCACCGGCGTCAGCCAGTCCGACTACCTGGTGCGGGTCGCACGCTTCCAGGAGCGCGAGGCGGACCAGGGGCGCCCGGTGTTCGCGCTGGTGACCAGCCGGACCGCCGTCGCCGACCGGGCGCGTTACCCGGAAGGGTCGGTGGCCCTGCGGCTCGAACCCTTCCGGCAGCCGCAGATCGAGCGCTGGCTCGACCTGTGGAACCGCCTCAACAGGCCTTACCTCACCGAGCGCGGTCTGCGACCGCTGCCGGCCGCCGTGGCCGTCCGTCACCAGGTGCTCGCCTCGCAGCCCCTTCTGCTGTTGATGCTCGCGCTGTACGACGCCGCCGCAAACGGCCTGCAACGCGGAGCCGGCGACGATGAACCCATCGGCGAGGCAGAGTTGTACGAGGAGCTGCTGGCGTCCTTCGCCGTACGCGAGGTCGGCAAGTCGGCCACGGCGTGGCGGGAGGGAGAGCTGGCGCAGCGCGCCGAGCAGGAGCTGCAACGGCTGTCCCTGATCTCCTTCGGCATGCTCAACCGGCACCGCCAGTGGATCACCACGGCCGAGGCGGAGCAGGACCTGACAGCGCTTCTCGGCCGCCCTGATCCCGTACGGGACGGATTCCGCGCGCCCCTGGACCAGGGGGAGATCGCGCTCGGCCGGTTCTTCTTCGTCCAGCGTGCCCAGGCGCTCCGCGACGAGCAGCGCCTGACGACCTACGAATTCCTGCACGCCACGTTCGGCGAGTACCTCGCCGCCCGCCTCGCCGTGCAGCTGCTCGAAGGGCTGCTCGACCAGCGCCCGGCACTCTCCGTCGGCCGGGCAAGTGTCGACGACGACCTGCTGTACGTGCTGCTGTCCTACGCGCCGCTCTCGTCCCGCCAGATGCTCCGCTTCGTCGGCGCCCGGATCCGGCGGATCGCCCCGGAGGACCGGCAACGGCTCGGCGAGCTCCTCATCACCGTCATGGCGGACCACCGAAACCGCACCGAGCACCGGTTCGCCGATTACCGGCCGGCCATCCGGGCCACTTCGTCGCGTCACGGCCTGTACTCCGCGAACCTGCTGATGCTGACGCTCCTGGTCACCGGCGGGGTCAAGGCGAGCGTGCTGTTCCCCGACGATGACAAGCCGGCGGTGATCTGGCACCGGCGTGTACTGCTGTGGCGGGCGGCCTTCTCCGAACCGGAGTGGACGGACTTCGCGCTGGCCCTCAGCATCCGTCATACCTGGGACGGAGACCGGCGGGAACTCGACATCCGACCGGTGCACGACCTCGTCGACTCCCCGGAACCAGTGGACGCCTACTGGCTGTACGGCCGCCCGCCGGGCAACGAGGACCGCGGCAGGAGGGTCAGCTGGGCCCGGCCCTACCCGGACCAGATCCGCCACAAGATGGCGGTGTCGGGCGGCACCAACGACTCCGTCGTCCTGCACGCCGTGGACCCTGTCTTCGTCTGGCTGGCCCCCGCCGTCACGACCTTCGTGGGCACCCCGGAGGGTACCGCCACCTCGATCGCCCACGGTCTGACGTCGCTGTGGCTCGCGAGCGGCATCGGCGTCCCCGACACCGAACTCGTGGCCCGGTACGAACACTGCGCCACGTTCATCGAACCGTGGAGCGGTCTCGGCGACGAGACCCTGCGCCGCGTGATCCGGCTCGTGTTCGGGCAACTGATCACCGATGCCGCCCGGCTTCCGGCCGATGTCGTGCACGAGGTGCTGAACGCACCCGATCCGGGGCGGCTCGACACGACCTGCCTGGAGCTGAAGGCGCGGGCCGCCCTGACGGCCCTGGCGGCCAACGCCACCGCCGAGCTCCAGCTGTGCGCGCAGGAATCCCTCGACGCCCTGACGGTCGCCTACCCTGCCCGGGTGCTGGCCCTGTGGTCCGAGAGCCGGCGCCATGGAGGGGCACAGACACAGCTCGACCGGGCGGTCTCCCGGCTGCTGGCCGATACCCCGGCCGACGGTCTGAGTGCCGTCCCGGCCGAACTCCTCGACCGGGCACGCCGGTTCGTCGACAACCTCGAGCCTCAGCCGCCCGGCTCCGCCTGACGCCTCACCCCAGATCGCGCCAGATCACCCCAGATCGAACGCGTTGCGCAGCCCCAGCCGGTAGCGAGTGCGGTCATGACGCTTCATCAGCTCGACCTCGGGGGCGCGGAAAAGCGGCTTCACCGTGCACCGGGCCGCCGGTGAACCGGCCCGGTCCAGAAGGGCGTTGACGGCCGCGCGGGCGGAGGCATTGGCGCCCTCCATCGTCGCCAGGTCGATGTCGACGGCCACATAGTCCCCGGCCAGAAAGAAGTTGGGGATCCGGGTGGCGGCCTCGGGGCGATGGTGGAAAGTCCCGACCGGGTGGATCAGGAGTTCGTCGTCATTGGTCGGATTGGGGGTGCCGAGGCCGTCCACGCCCGGGTCGAGGAACCAGGAGTGCAGCGCGCTGTCCTTGAGCACCGTGCGGCCCGTGTCGTTCACGGCCGCCTTGAGCTGGGCCCACACCTCCCGTGCGACCTCCGTACGGGTGCACTGCTTGGCGGTCTTCCCGTACAGGATGCCGGTCCTGTCCCACTCGGAGATGTCGACCGACAGGCAGTCCACCGCGACGCCGTCGCCGTAGTCGGCCGGGAAATCGCGGGCGGGCCAGTGCTCGGCCTGCTGAATGGCCGTCAGGGACCAGGGTGAGTCGATGCAGTTGAGGTGGCCGTGCAGCAGCGACGCGCGCTCGGTGAGATAGAACTGAATCCCCGTCATCCAGTCCGTCTGAAGTTTGTCGCATCGCCCCAGCTGTGGGTCCGCCGCGCGCAGCTCGGCGCCCCAGGTCCGCCGGGCATGCTCCACCGGCATCGCGGAGACGTAGTGGTCGGCGGTCACCGACCGGCGTACGCCCTGCGGGTCCTCGATCACCGCGGCGGTGACCCGGCCGGCGCCGTACTTCACCTCCCGTACCGTCCAGCCGATACGGAACTCCACTCCCAGTCTCCTCAGATGGCCGGCCCAGGGGTCGATCCACGCCTCGTTGGTGGGGGCGTTGAGGATCCGGTCGAGCGGTCCGTCGGCGCCCCGGCCGAGCGCGTTGAAGACGAACGCTTCGAGCAGGGTGGCGACCGTACGGGTGCTGGCCTCCTCGGCCTTGGTCGCGACGATGTTCCGGGTGAGCCCGACGGCGAGGATGCGCCGGTAGTCGTGACTCATCCGCTCGGCCCGGATGAACTCCCACCAGGGTGTGCGCTCCCACGTCCCGTCGCGCCGCTCGTCGCAGCTGGTGAGGAAGACCAGACCCCGGTTCACGAAGTACGCCGTCTCATGGGCCGGAATGCCCCGCATCGTGTCGAGCGCGGCGGTCAGCGCGCGACGGATCTCGTCGAGGGTGAGGTCGGCAGGCTTGTGCCCCGGCCAGGGCAGCGGGATCCGTAAGTCTTCGCGCCCGGTGCGGGAGAAGGACATCTCGGACGGTGCCACCAGGTTGTCCCAGACGCCGTTGGCGTTTCCCGGGAACGGGATGCGCCGCATCGTGTCCGGCAGGTTGTGGTAGATGCCGGGGATGAAGCGGAAGCCGTGCTCGGCGGGCAGCGGCCGGCGGCCGCCTCTTGCACTGCCGGGGACGTCCATACTCCGGGCCTTCCCGCCCAGCGCTCTGCGCTCGTAGACGGTGACCTTGAAGCCGCGTTCCGCCAGCTCGTGCGCGGCGGTGAGTCCGGCGACCCCGCCGCCGAGTACGGCGACCGACTGCGCCACCGGGGAGCCGCCGTCCGCCGTGCCCCCGGGGCCTGCGGCCGCGGCCGTGCCGGCCGTGGCCAGCGCTGCCGTGCCGCCGACCGCGGCGGCCCCCGCCATGAAGGTGCGTCGTGTGCTGCCCACCCGGTCCATCCCCACCCCTTACCGACGGTAACTGCCTCGTACGGCGCAGGAGCTTACGGAGATCCCCCATGGCCCGGAAGCCACGCGTGGGCCCATTCGTTCAATGGCTGGAAAATGGACCCATGTCCCGACGCAGCTCCCGACCCGGGCGCGACCACGCCCCCGCCCTCACCGACACCTCGCCCTGCCCCTGCGGGCTGCCCGCCACCTACGGGGAGTGCTGCGGCCGCTTCCACTCGGGCGAGCACGCGGCCCCCACCGCCGAGCTGCTGATGCGCTCCCGCTACAGCGCCTTCGTCGCCCAGGACGCCGCGTATCTACTGCGCACCTGGCACCCGGCGACCCGGCCGCCGCACCTCGAAATCGACCCCGGCATGCACTGGAAGGGTCTGGAGATCCTTGGGACCACGGACGGCAGCTCCTTCCACTCCTCCGGAACGGTCACCTTCCGCGCCCGCTACCGGCACCACGGCAAGCGTGGCGAAGTGCACGAGCGCAGCAGCTTCGAACGGCACGGCGGCGCGTGGGTGTACGTCGACGGCGTCTTCCTGGAGTGAGCGCGGGCGGGCACATCGCCCCGGGCCGGACACGTATGGCGGCGATCGGGGCGGGTCACGGCGGCGTGAATTCCATCTCCGGCGGATTCCCGCCCGCCCGCGCGCCCGCCCGCCAGTCAGCCAGCCGGTCGGTACTTACGATGCTTACGTCATGGCCATGGGTTCGTCCGTAGGGTCGGACCCGTCAGTGGGCGCGCCGCCACGGCTTGAGGATCAGCAGCGGGTTGTAGGCGGCCAGTGCCTTGTTGGCCAGGGCCAGCGCGGACAGCGCGTGCTCCCGGTCCGCCCGGTCCTCGGCGCACAGCGGGCCGCGGAACCGGTAGATCTCACGTGCCGCGCACTCGGCGTCGACCTCCGCCTGCAGGACGTCGATCGGCATGCAGGACCCGATCAGCGCGGCGACGCCATCGGGGATCGGTACGGGGATCAGGGGCGACGCGGTCACGTGTAATCCTTCTCTGCTTCTCTGCTTCTCTGCTTCTCTGCGGGCGCCGGCGGTCGGCGGCCACCCCTCCATACGTACCGGACGAGCTTCCGTGTTCGTCGGCGGGGATGTCTCTGTGCGGCAACCGTTTCGGATCACCCGTTGGTGCTGAGGTCCCGTCAACTCCCCGCGCGCGAGCGCGAACAGGAGCCGACCATGGGCTTGCGCAAGGATCTGTGGAGGGCGAAACAGCGCGGCGGTCCCGCCGCGGCGTGTCCCGGTCGACATCGTCAGGTACAACGGCGCCGTGCGAGAAGCGCGCACTGCGTGGCTCGCCCGGCCGGCCGCCTCCGGCAGCACCGCCGACATACCTTACGCGAATGCGCACCAGGCCCCCGCATCCGCCCATCCTGAGGCGCGCGGTGGTGACGGACAGTGGCGGACCGTCACCACCGCCGCACTCGCGACCGAAGTGACCGCCACCACAAGGCGCTTGATCGTCACGGGCCTCGAACCCGGCGGCCAGGTCGCGATCATGGCGGGCGGGTCGCGATCATGGCGGCCGGGTCGCGATCACGTCGTACATCCGCCACCGGCGGCTGACGCCTCGGGGGCCGCCACCTCAGGGAGCCAGCACCTCCGACAGGTCGTACCGCACCGGCTCCTCCAACTGCGTATAGGTGCAGTCGGCGGGCTCGCGATCCGGCCGCCACCGGCGGAACTGGGCGGTGTGCCGGAACCGGTCGCCCTCCATGTGGTCGTATGCCACCTCGACCACCCGCTCGGGCCGAATCGCCACCCACGAAAGATCCTTCTTGCCCGTCCAGCGGCTCTGCGCGCCGGGCAGCCGGGCGGTCTCATGGGCGGTCTCGTCCGTCCATGCCGCCCAGGGGTGGGCGTCGGGGGGATCCATCCGCAGCGGCTCCAGCTCCTCGATCAGCTCCTCGCGCCGTTTCATGGAGAAGGCGGCACAGACGCCGACGTGCTGGAGCGCGCCCGAGTCGTCGTACAGGCCGAGGAGCAGCGAGCCGACGACCGGGCCGCTCTTGTGGAAGCGGTAGCCGGCCACGACGGCGTCCGCCGTGCGTTCGTGCTTGATCTTGAACATCAGGCGGGCATCGGGCCGGTACGGCAGGTCCAGCGGCTTGGCGATGATCCCGTCGAGTCCCGCGCCCTCGTACCGCTCGAACCACTCCTGGGCGAGGACGGCGTCGGTGGTGGCGGGCGCGAGATGTACGGGTGGCCGGGCGCCGGCGAGCGCGTCGGCGAGCAGGGCGCGGCGCTCGGCGAGCGGGGCGTCGAGCAGGGCCTCGTCACCGAGGGCGAGCAGGTCGAAGGCGACGAAGCTGGCGGGGGTCTGCTCGGCGAGCAGCCTCACCCGGGAATCGGCCGGGTGGATGCGCTCGGTGAGCCGGTCGAAGTCGAGGCGTCCCTCATGCGCGATGACGATCTCGCCGTCGACGACACAGCGGCCGGGAAGGTTGGCCGCCAGTTCGGCCGCCAGCTCGGGGAAGTAGCGGGTGAGCGGTTTGCCGGTCCTGGAGCCGATGACCACCTCGTCGCCGTCGCGGTGGACGATCGCCCGGAAGCCGTCCCATTTCGCCTCGTACTGCATGCCCGGCGGGATCTTCTTCACGGGCTTGGCCAGCATCGGCTTCACGGGTGGCATCACGGGCAGATCCATGCTCCAGATTCTGCACGATATGCGGCATATCCGCGCTCGGCCTACCGTGGCGCACATGGGTGCAGCGGTGGAACTGGAAGCCGGCGGGCGTGCCGTGCGGCTGTCGAGTCCGGACAAGGTCTACTTTCCCGAGCGTGGCTTCACCAAGATGGACGTGGCCCGCTACTACCTGGCCGTGGGGGAGGGGATCACCCGCGCCCTGCGCAACCGCCCCACCACCCTCGAGCGCTACCCCGACGGCGTCGGCGGCGAGTCCTTCTTCCAGAAGCGCGCGCCCAAGAACCTCCCCGACTGGATCCCCACGGCCCATATCTCCTTCCCCAGCGGCCGCTCGGCCGACGAGATCTGCCCCACCGAGGTCGCCGCCGTGATCTGGGCCGCGAACCTCGGCTGTCTGACCTTCCACCCCTGGCCGGTACGGAGGGACGGCGTCGACCACCCCGACGAGCTGCGCATCGACCTGGACCCGCAGCCCGGCACCGACTTCGCCGACGCGGTCAGGGCCGCGCACGAGCTGCGCGTCATCCTCGACGAGCACGGACTGCGCGGCTGGCCCAAGACCTCGGGCGGCCGCGGTCTCCATGTGTTCGTGCCCATCGAACCGCGTTGGGACTTCACCCGGGTACGGCGCGCGGCCATCGCCGTCGGCCGCGAACTGGAAAGGCGCATGGAGGGCAGGGTGACCATCGCCTGGTGGAAGGAGGAGCGCGGCGCGCGGATCTTCGTGGACTACAACCAGACCGCCCGCGACCGGACCATCGCCTCCGCCTACTCCGTACGCCCCCACCCGCACGCGCCGGTCTCGGCGCCGCTGCGCTGGGACGAGATCGACGACGTGTCGCCGCTCGACTTCGACATCGCCACCATGCCCGGGCGCTATGCCGAACTGGGCGATGTGCACGCGGACATGGACGATTACGCCTTCTCCCTGGACAGCCTGCTGGAACTGGCGGCGAAGGACGAACGCGACCATGATCTGGGCGACCTGCCCTACCCGCCGGACTATCCCAAGATGCCGGGCGAGCCGAAGCGGGTGCAGCCGAGCCGCGCGAAGAAGCCCCCTTCCTAGGCGGGGGAAGGGGGCCTTCGTCGGTCAAGGACCGGCAGGGGCCGGTGTTACAGCTCCTTGATCCGGATGTTGCGGTACGAGATCACATCCGTCGTGCCGTGGACCTGGAGCCCGATGTAGCCGGAGGAGTACCGCCGGCCGTCCGTGCCCGGGTCGTCGCCGCGCGGCGGGACGAAATCCTGGCCGCCGGTGTTGTCGAACTCGTTGATCAGGACGCCGTTGCGGTAGACCGAGTAGTGCTGGTCGACCACCCGGATCTCGTAGTCGTTCCAGGCGCCCTTCGGTGTCACACCAGCGCCGCCCAGTCCGACGCGGTCGAAGCCGTAGATCGAGCCGGTCTTGTACATGTCGCCGTCGGGCCGGTCCAGGACCTGGACCTCATGGCCGTACTTGATGGCGACCCACTCGGGACGCGGCTCCTCGGGGTTGTTGTGGACGTAGGGGAAGCGTACGAAGACGCCGCTGTTGGCGTTGCCCGTGCCCGGAGCGTCGTCCCGCCACTGCAGCTTCAGCGAGAAGTCCCCGTACTGCCGCTGCGGGAACCACAGCATGCCCAGGCCGCCCTTGGTGGTGCCGCTGGTCATCGACCCGTCGGCGCCCAGGCCGAACGAACCGCCGCCCACATGCTGCCACTTGCCGAACGACGCCTGCGTGCCGTCGAACAGATCGCGGTAGCCGGTGTTCTGCCCCGGCTTGCCGATGCCGGACTGCTTGGCCGCCCGGTAGATCTTCTTGTGCTCGCGCTGGTCGATGACGCCGTCCGCGAGGAGCTTGTCGAGGACGCTGTCCACGTGCTTGAGGAACAGCGCGTGCGAGGACCAGTCCTTCTCGTCCTCGATCAGCTCGTTGATGGTGCAGCGGCTGCGCGTGATGCGGTTGGGCACGCCCGTGTCGACCGTGCCGACGATCACCGTCAACCGCTCGTCGAACTCGGGGCAGTTGGGCGCGGGCACCCCGCCGCCCTCCGCGATCGTGAACGTCACCTGCTGGGCCTGTGAGGTGTTGCCCGCCTTGTCGGTCGCCCGGTGCAGCACGGTGTGGAAGCCCACTCGGTCGACGATGACGGGAGTGGTGTACGCGAGGTACGGGCCGCCGTCGAGGGAGTACTCGGCCTTGTCGACCCCCGAGTCCGCGTCGGTCGCGGTGATGGTCACCTTGGCGCTGGTGATGTACGCGCCGTCGGAGTTCTTCTCACCGCTGACCGTCGCCGAGGTCACCGGCGGGGTCTTGTCCTCGGCGGGCGGCATGACGACCGTGAAGTCCACGGCCTTCTCGGTGGCCGCGTTCCCGGCCTTGTCGGTCGCCCGGTAGCGGACCTTGTGTGTGCCCGCCTCGTGCACCATCACCGGGGCGGTGTACGGCTGCCAGGCGCCTGCCGCACCGATCGCGTACTCAATGGTGTTGACGCCAGAGCCGGTGTCGGACGCGGTCACGGTGACCGTGGCCATCCCGAGATACTGGCCCTGCTCGTTCTTCTCACCGCTGACTGTCGCCGAGGTCTCCGGCGGCGTCTTGTCGTCGGTCGGCGGGGCGACGACCGCGAAGTCGACCGCCTTCTCGGCCGCGACGTTCCCCGCCTTGTCACCGGCCCGGTAGCGGATCTTGTGCGTGCCGACCTCGTCCACCACGACGGGCACGGTGTACGGCTGCCAGGGGCCGTCTGCCCCGACCGCGTATTCGATCTTGTCCACGCCCGATCCCGCGTCGGTCGCCGACACGGTCACGGTGGCCTGACCGACGTATGCACCGTCGGCGTTCTTGTCGCCGTCGACCTTCGCGGTCGTGTCGGGCGCGGTGGTGTCCTCGCCGCCGCCCTCGGTGACGGTCAGGATGCCCTGCATCGCACTGTGACCGGGGATGGTGCAGTGGAAGCGGTACCGGCCGGGGGTGAGTGTGACCTCGGCGGTGTGCTTGCCGCCCTGGTCGTCACTGGGATTGGCGAGGATGTTCAGCGGTACGTCGTGGTTGTACTCGGGATCGGAGACGTCGAAGGTCAGCGTGTGCGGCATCCCCATGGTGTTGCCGGTCGCCGCGCTGTTCTCGAACACGATCGTCGTCCTGCCCGCCACCGCGGTGGTGGGGAAGGACGCGTACTTCTCGATCGAGTCGCCGGCCGTCCAGGTGAGGACCTGGTCGGCGACCCGGTCCTCGCTCTGGCCGTACGCGACCGCGGACGTCAGCCCCAGGACCATCGTCACCGCGGCCAGCAGGGCCGTCCAGAAACTCGCCGTTCTGTGCCTGAGGTGCCTCACCGCGCCGCCTTCCGTGCCAGCTTGTCGGCGGACGGCGTGGCCTCGCCGCCCTTGTATGTCACGTGCCACAGGGCCGACTTGGGGTCGGAGGTGAAGAAACCGCGCCCGTAGTCCAGGACATAGAGCGAGCCGTCCGGCGCGAACTTCCAGTCCATGAGGTTGCGGATGCCGGCGGTGCCGCCCGGGATGATCTTCTTCAGGGATTCGGCGTGCACCGGGATGCCGCCCTTGCCCACGGTCTTCGGGTCGGTCAGCACCGCGTGCCGCGGCTGGTCGCCGTCGTAGAAGTCACCGACGAACCACTTGCCGTCCCAGTACGACGGCCACTTCTCGGCGCTGGTGTTCGCCGCGTCGTAGCGGTAGACCGGACCGTTCATGGTCGCCTGGCCGCCGCCCTTGAGCCACGGCATCAGCAGCTTCTGCTCCTCCGCCTTGTAGCTCGGGACGCCGTTGGCGTCGCGCGGATAGTCCACGCCGCCGCCCTGCGGCGAGTACCAGATGGTGTTGGAGGTGATTGGCGGCAGATTCACCAGGCCGTCGTTGTTGGGCGACTCGTTCTTCGGGGCGTCGCAGTTGTACCAGCCGAGCGGCTTGCTCGGATCGGGCAGATTGCGGTCGCGGTAGGGCTGCTTGTTGCCCATGCAGTACGGCCAGCCGTGGTTGCCCGGCTTGGTGATGGCGGCGAAGGTGTCGTACTTCGCCGGGCCCCAGGTCGTCGATGGCGCGCCCGCGTCCGGGCCGACCCAGCCCGCGTAAAGGATGTCCGTCGACTTGTCGATGAAGATACGCGCGGGATTGCGCACGCCCATCACGTAGATCTCGCCGCGGGTCTTGCCCCCGCCTTCGTCGGGTTCCGTGCCCGTGAAGAGGTTGCCTGCCGGGAGTGTGTACGTTCCGTCGTCCTCGGGGTGGATCCGCAGGATCTTGCCATTGAGGTTGTTGGTGTTGCCCGCGGTGCGGCGGGCGTCGGCGAAGGACAGCCCCTTGAAGTTCGGCTCCGGGTTGTTGCCGGAGTAACCACCGCTGAAACCGGAGGAGTTGTTGTCACCGGTGGCGATGTAGAGATTCTGCTTCGAGTCCCAGGCCATGCCGCCGCCCGCGTGGCAGCAGCTGTGGATCTGCACAGGCCACTTGAGCAGCACCTTCTCGCTCGCCAGGTCCAGCTTGTCGGTGGCCGGGTCGAGCGTGAAGCGGGAGACGCGGCGCTCGGCCATATGCGTGTCACGGTTGATCCGCGAGTGCGGTGTGTAGTGCAGATACACCCAGCCGTTGGTCATGAAGTCGGGATCCAGCTCGATGCCGAGCAGCCCCTCCTCGACCTTGATCAGCTCATCGCCGCCGCCCTTGTTGCCGAAGATCGTGAGGGCTCCGGCGAGGGTGACCTTCTTGGTCTTGGGGTCGTAGACGTGGATCTCGCCCTGGCCCTTGCCGATGTCGGGGTTGTTCCAGTCCGTGACGACGGGCCTGCTGGAGTCGGCGCCGCCGCGCCCGATGTAGAGCACCCGGCCGTCGGGAGCGGTGACCAGGCCGTGCGGCTCGCCGATCTGGTCGTTGTGCCCCGGCTGGTTGGGCTGGGTGACGCGCTCGGCGGTGTAGTTGGCGTTGATGGTCGCCTTGCAGTCGGCGCGCGAGAGGCGGGTGGTCCAGGCGAGCGCGCCGCGCAGATGGTCGCGGAAGTCGGTCTCGGCGAAGCTGTCGACCGTACCGCCCATGCCGGTGTAGAAGGAGCGGCCGCCGTCGTAGTCACGGCACCAGGAGACGGGATGGTCCCAGCCGTTGGCGCCGGCGGCCGGCTTGTACGAGTTCTCCTTGACGCGGGCCACGGTGTGCACGCTGCCGGACGGGTTCGCCGCCCAGTTGAACCACTTGTCGGGCCGCTTCCACTGGAGCGGAAGCGACTTGGTGGCCGGATGCTGACGGTCGCCGACCTCGACGACCGCGCGCTGGACCGTGCTCGGCGCGCCGGCCGGCCGGGCGCCGATCAGCCCGGTGAACCAGTCGGAGTACGGCTCGGTGCGCGCCGCGTCATGGACGCCCAGGAAGCCTCCGCCGGCCTCCAGATACGTCTCGAGCCCGGCCTCCTGCTCGGGGTCGAGCACATCGCCGCCACCCGTCAGGAAGACGATCGCGTTGTACCTGCCGAGTTTGGTGGCATTGGTGAACACGGAGGCGTCGTCGGTGGCTTCGGTCTTGAACCGGCCCGCGGCCGGACCGGTCTGCCCGATGGTCTCGATCGCCGCGATACCGGCGTTGACGGTCGGCGACTCGTCGGTGGCGGAGGCGTGGAAGACGAGGACCCGTACATTCTGGCCGCCGGGAGGCGATGGCAGGGACAACGTTGTCGAAGGCGGTTCCGGATAGGGCCTGGCCGCGGCGACATCGCCGCCGCCGAGCAGGGACACGGTCAGTGCGCCGACCCCAAGGGCCGCCGCCAGACCGCTGCTTCGGGATCTCGACCTGTGATGTGGTGCGCGCTGCATGTGGTCACCCACCCCTCTTTGGTCACAACAACAGCCTCGGAAACTAGACCCCTTTTCGTGGTTCGCCAATAGGTAAGACCGCAATGGCACGAACTTTGTCCTGACTGTGGATAAACGAAGATCACCGGGCTACCGTGTGGGCGTTCCCGGGGTCACCTGTGCCCCGTCAATCTCCGTACAGAACTGGGGAGTTCGGCATGGACAGACGGAGCTTCAACCGGCGGCTGCTGGCGGGAAGCGCGGTCGCGGCGACGGGTCTGACATCGTTGTCGCCGGCTTCGGTCTCGAGTGCGAACAGTGCCACGTCGGCGGCGGACGCACCGAAGACCGCCCCGTCCGGCGGCCGGATACGCCATCTCAGGTTGTACGCGGAGAGGTTGCCGGACGGTCAGATGGGCTACGGCGTGGAGAAGGGCAAGGCGTCGGTCCCCGGCCCGCTGATCGAACTGGTCGAAGGGGACACCCTGCACATCGAGTTCGAGAACGCGATGGACGTGCCGGTGAGCCTGCACGCCCACGGTGTGGACTACGACATCGCCAACGACGGCACGAAGCTCAGCAAGAGCCATGTCGAACCCGGCGCCACCCGGACGTACACCTGGCGCACCCACACTCCGGGCAAACGCGCGGACGGCACATGGCGCGCGGGCAGCGCGGGGTACTGGCACTACCACGACCACGTGGTCGGCACGGACCACGGCACGGGCGGGATCCGCAAGGGCCTCTACGGCCCGGTGGTGGTCCGCAGAAGGGGCGACATCCTCCCGGACAAGCAGTTCACCATCGTCTTCAACGAAATGACGATCAACAACAAGCCGGCGAACGCGAGCCCCGACTTCCGGGCCACGGTGGGTGATCGAGTCGAGATCATCATGATCACGCACGGCGAGTACTACCACACGTTCCATATGCACGGTCACCGCTGGGCGGACAACAGAACGGGCCTGCTGGACGGCCCGGCCGACGTCAGCCGCGTGATCGACAACAAGATCACGGGCCCGGCGGACTCGTTCGGCTTCCAGATCATCGCGGGCGAGCATGTGGGGGCGGGGGCCTGGATGTACCACTGCCATGTCCAGAGCCATTCGGACATGGGGATGGCGGGGCTGTTCCTGGTCGCGAAGCCGGACGGGACGATCCCGGGGTACGAGCCGCATCATCCGGACCACCCGGCGGCCGCCCACGACCACTAGAGCCCGGAGCGGCGGCGGTCAGGCGCGGCTGAATTCGCCCGGTCGCGGTGGGCGTGTACTGGATGCGCGAGTGCCGGATCGGTAGCAGACTCGGGGACCTCAGACAGCGGGATCCCCCTAAGGAGCGCACCATGCTCACCACCCGTTTTGTCACAGGCTCCCCGAACTGGATCGACCTCGGCACGCCCGATCTCGACGCGGCGACTGCTTTCTACGGCGGCCTGTTCGGCTGGACCTTCCAGTCGGCGGGTCCCGAGGCCGGCGGATACGGCATGTACCAAGTGGACGGCAAGACTGCCGCGGGCGCCATGACGGTCACTCCTGAGCAGGGCGGTCCGGGCTGGACCCTCTACTTCCAGTCGCCCGACGCCGACGCCACGGCGAAGGCGGTCCAGCAGGGCGGCGGCGCGGCGCTGTTCGAGCCGATGGACGTCTTCGACATGGGCCGCATGGCGGTCTTCGCCGATCCGGCGGGCGCGGCCTTCGCGACCTGGCAGCCGGGCCGGATCAAGGGCCTGGACGTCGTCAACGACCCCAACACGCTGTGCTGGGCGGAGCTGTACACCGACGAACCGCGCGCGGGCCTCGACTTCTACCGCGGGGTGTTCGGCTGGGAGACATCGACGATGCCGCTCCCGGACGGTACGGGCTCGTACACGATGCTGAACCCCACGGGCGCGGGCGCGGAAGCGATGTTCGGCGGCATCGTCCCCCTGGCCTCGGACCCGGTGGAGACAGAGGGTTCCTACTGGCTGCCGTACTTCGAGGTCGCGGACTGCGACGCGACCGTGGCCAAGGCGCAGCAGCTGGGCGGCAAGGTCAGGATGGCCCCGGTCGACATGGAGGGCGTGGGCCGCTTCGCGAAACTGGCGGACCCGGCGGGGGCGCGTTTCGCGCTGATGCAGGGAGTCCAGCAGGACGACTGATGGGTTTCGACAGCGGTGGCCGGGGGCGGTGTGCGTGGGGTCGTTGATGCTTCATTGACCCGGCGTTTATCGGCACCGGGGAATGTGTCCCCCATGCCGATCAACACCACCACCGACCAAGAACTCTCCTGGCAGGAGACCGCGCTGTGTGCCCAGACGGGCCCGGAATTCTTCTTCCCCGCCCCTGGCTCCTCGACCCGCGAGGCCAAGCGGTTGTGCGGGGCGTGCGAGGGGCGAGTGGCGTGCCTGGAGTACGCGCTGGCTCATGACGAACGATTTGGGGTGTGGGGCGGGCTGTCGGAGAAGGAGCGGTACCGCCTCAAGCGTGCGCAGGGCTGAGCCTGACGGGGGGCGGTGAGGGGCGCGGACGGACGGTAGTTGCCGTCGGTGCTGTCCGTGCCGCCCAGAGCGCGGACGGTGGGCGAGCGTGCCCACGCCGAGAGCCCTCCCCGATCGACTCAGCCGCAGAAATGCGGATGCACTCGGGGTCGCGCCGGCCACGTCACAGCCGGCCGGCGCTCGGGGCGGGAGTCGCCCGAACAGGATCCCCGGCAAGGCCCGGCCGTAGCTGAGCTCCAGGCGCGCCGGAAACCGGAAGCGGACCAGGCTGGTTCGGCGCCGGCCGCCCTCCCCCCTCCCCGTCGCACTCCGGCGATGGCGCCCGCCGCGACGGCTCAGCAGGCACAATCCCCCCATGGCTCACACCCCCCTGCACCAGGCAGACCGCCTGCTGGACGCGCTCGATCCCCTTCCCTACCCGCTGCGTATGAGTGAACTCGCCGCGAGGGCCAGGGAGATCAACCCGGCCGAGCTGCGACCGCTGCTCGACGAACTCGATGAGCGCGGAGCCTATGAGCGCGGTCTCGCCGTCGTCGTGGCAGCCGTGGGCGGGGACGCCCAGTGGGTCGGAGCTCGGCTCGCGGACCCGGACTCGTTCGTCCGCGGCCAGGCCTTGCGGGTGGCCACGAGTCTCGGCGTGTCCGACGACGCCTTCGTCGCCGCCCTCGACGACGCCCCCGCCGCCGTACGCAAGCAGCTGCTGCACGCGATAGTCGCCGCACGCCGCTCCGCGCTCGCCGACCGTGTCATCGACCGGATCCGGGAGAGCTGGGGCGACGTCGAGGCGGCCCGGCTGCTGCCGGGGTGCGCAGCCGGGACCGTCGAGCGGCTTCTGCCCGCCCTGTTCCACGCCGTACGCGGCTGGACGAGGCTCGGCTCCCGCCATCCCCGCGCTCTCCTCGAGGCGGCGGAGCGTGAACTGTCCGCGCTCCCCGAGGCGCTGCGCGACGGCTGGTGGCAGCGGTACGCCATCGCCGTCGCCTCCCTCACCACTGCCGAACCGCTGCGCGTCCTCGATCTGCTCATGCGGTACGGACCCGCGGCCCTGCCCGTCCGGCTGCGCCCGGGTATCCCGGCGCTGACCAGGGCCGACCCGGCACGCGTGGTCCGCATGCTGCTCGCCCCCGAGGGCCACGCCACCCGCCGCGGCGTAGCGCTGCGTCCGGCCGTCCTGCGGCACCTGACACGTCACGCACCTCAGGAGCTGCTCGTCGAGCTGGGCCGGGTCATGACCGCCCACCACGACGAGTACGCCCGGCTCGTGAAAGCCCACCCGCCGGCCCGCCGCGGAGCCTTCCACGAGGCCGTACTGGCGGAGCGCGGGCCCGAGGCCGCGACCGTGAACGCCGAGCTTCTCGACGTGCTGCCCCGCAGTTGCCTGGCGGGGGAGGCGCGCCGGTCGGCGGACCGGGCCAAGGAGCGCGGAGCGAGCTGGAGTTCGGTGCTGCTTGCCGAGTCCTATCTGCCCGTCGCGCAGGCGCGCGAGCAACTTGTCGCGGCCACGCACCGTGCGTCGGCGCAGGATCGTGCCGAGGCCTGGCCGCTGCTGATCCGCAATGCCGGGCGCTCCGGCGACCCCGAGGCCGTCACCGCCGTACTGCACGAGATGTCCCGGCTGCGCAATGAGCAGGACCCGGTGCGCTCGGCCGCGATGCACGCGCTCGCCGACACCCCGCCCGCCCTGTTCACCGAGGACGCGGAGCCGCACCTCGATCGCGTGGCCACCGACGCCGTGGCAGCCCGCGACTCCTCCCCGGACACCCGCCAGGCGCTGAGCCGTCTCGCCATCGCCGTGCTGCGCGAGCATGCGGCAACCGGCCGAAGGAAGTTGGTGAACTGGGCGCTGCGCACCCTCGTACGGATCTCGGGAAGCACCGGCGGCGCCGATCTCGGCCGGCTGGACCGCACCCTGCGCCGCGGTCAGGAGCACGCGGTCTTCGAGGCGCTGCGCCCCTGGATAGAGGCGGGCGCGGAGAAGGCCGACTTCAGCCTCACCTTCGCACTCGCCCGCGCGGTCGGCCGGCGCGCGGCCGGAATGCCGGAGTTGCAGGATCTGCTCTGGCAGGCCGTCCGGTTCGGCGGCAACTCCACCGCGCAGACCGCGGTCGCACTCTGGCTCGAACCCGCCGCCGGACGTGATCCGCGCGTGGAGCGGCTACTCGGCAACGAGCCCTCGGCGGCCGTACTCCCCGCTGTTGTAGGGGTGTTGAGTACCCGTCGCACCGATCTGCTCGACCGGCTGCTGGGCGACACCGCGCCGTACGGGCGTTTTCTCACCAAGGGCAGTCACTGGACCGTGCCGGTGGACGTCGATGTCCGCCGCTGGACCGCACGTCAACAGCGTGCGGCCGCACGCCAGTTGGAGCGCGCGGCGCGCGACTCATCGCTTCCGTTGTACGCGCGTGCGTCCGCTCTCATATCGGCTGCGCGGATCCCGGACGAGGGCGCCGACGTGGCGCGACGCTGGACAGGGTCGCCGGAGGTGGTGCTCGCGGAGGCGGCCATCGGAGCGCTGGCCCGGACCGACCGGCCCGCCGACGTGCTTGCCGAACTGCTCGCCCACGCCGGCGGCGACCGGGCGCGCGTCGCCGTGTACGCGGCCACCCGCGCATCCCGGTACGCAAGGCCGTCACAACTCGGCGCGCTGCTGAGCGGCGTACTGGCGCCCGACGCCGCCAAGGTGACCGGCCGAAAGGAGGCCGTACGGCTGGCGGCCACCCGGCTGCCGCTGCCCGAGGCGGCCGGCCTGCTGGCCGACACGTACGCCGCGCGGGATCAGCACCGGGATGTGCGGGCCGCGTGTGTGGCCTTCGCCGCCCCGCTGCTCGGCGACGAACGGACCTGGCAGATGCTCAACGAAGCGGCGGCCGGTGACCCGGTGCTGCGTACCGGCGTGCTCCGGGTGCTGCCGATGGATCTGCCGGAACCGGACCGGCCGCGCTACGCCCGCCTGGTCCGCAAGGTGTGCGACACCGAGAACCCCGAGAACCCCGAGAACCCCGAGAACAGCGAGAACACCGAGAACACGGCGCTCGCCGGCCTCGCGTACGAGGCGGTCGCGCGCTGGGTGCCCTGGTCGCCCGATGCCTCGGCGGTCCTGGTGGCCGCGGTCACCCAGCTGGACAAGCGGCAGTCGTGGCGCTCCGCAGTGGACGGGCTCGCCGCGGCCGCGCCTTCCGGCCCGGAAGCGGGCCGTGCCGTGGAGCGCGCACTTCAGGCGCTGGTCACGGCCGATACGGAGGCATTGGAAGACATTTGCGACGCGGGGACGGACCGGGACCGGCCCGCCCGCCGCCGTATCGAATACCTCGTAGCCAGGCTCTCCGGGGAGTCCGTGTCGCGGCCCGGCGCGCTGCGCCCGGTGCTGACGGCTGCCGCGGAGCTGCTGGCACGCCACGATGCCTTCGTCGCGCAGGCCGCGGCCCTGCTGGTGGAATCCCTTGACCTGAACGCGGAACCGGCAGAGCTGCACGCTGCTTTCGGCCGGCTGGTCAGCCTCCATGACGGGCGGCCCGCACTGGCCGTGCGCACCGCCGACGTACTGGAGAAGCGGATCGGCGGCAGGCAGCGGCCCGGCGACACCGGGACGCTGCTCTCCGCCGCCGGGCGGCTCGCCGACTCCGGCGGCCGTACGGAAGGTCTCCTCGCCGTCGCGGTCGTCGCGGCCGGCGGCTCACGCATTTCGTGGACCGAGCCCTGGCGGGTACAGCTGCGAAAGCTGCGCCGGCATACGGACGCGGACGTACGCGACGCGGCCCTGGCAAGGGTGACGACGTACGAATGACGTGAGGGCCGGGGGAGCGGCCGGGACGGTCAGCCTGCCGCCCGCGCCGCCATCCGCGCCTTGCGCGCCGCGAGCTTCTCGTCGAACTTGCTCGCCTCGGAGTCCAGCCCGCCCATGTACAGGCCGAGCTCCTCCTGCGCCTTCAGGCCCTCCGGGCCCAGACCGTCGATGTCGAGCACCTTGAGGAAGCGCAGCACCGGCTGGAGCACGTCGTCGTGGTGGATCCGCATGTTGTAGATCTCGCCGATCGCCATCTGCGCGGCGGCCCGCTCGAAGCCCGGCATGCCGTGTCCCGGCATCCGGAAGTCGACCACGACGTCGCGCACGGCCTGCATCGTCAGATCGGGGGCGATCTCGAAGGCCGCGCCCAGCAGATTCCGGTAGAAGACCATGTGCAGGTTCTCGTCGGTCGCGATCCGCGCCAGCATCCGGTCGCAGACCGGATCGCCCGACTGGTGGCCGGTGTTGCGGTGCGAGACGCGCGTGGCGAGCTCCTGGAAGGCGACGTACGCGACCGAGTGCAGCATCGAGTGGCGGTTGTCGGACTCGAAGCCCTCCGCCATGTGTGCCATCCGAAACTGCTCCAACTTGTCCGGGTCGACAGCGCGCGAGGTGAGCAGGTAGTCGCGCATCACGATGCCGTGCCGGCCCTCCTCCGCGGTCCAGCGGTGCACCCAGGTGCCCCAGGCGCCGTCGCGGCCGAAGAGGCTGGCGATCTCGTGGTGATAGCTGGGGAGGTTGTCCTCGGTCAGCAGGTTCACGACCAGCGCGATCTTGCCGATGTCGGTGACCTTGGACTGCTCGGGCTCCCAGGCCTGGCCGTCCTCGAAGAAGCCGGGAAAGTTGCGTCCGTCGGTGAACGGGACGTACTCGTGCGGCATCCAGTCCTTGGCAACCTTGAGATGGCGGTTCAGTTCCTTCTCCACCACCTCTTCCAGCGCGTACAGCAGCCGGGCGTCAGTCCACGCTTCCGAGCCGCCGAGTTGGGGAGAGGTGATCGTCACTGGTACTCCTGGGGGACGGGGATAGCTACCTACGTATTCGTAGGTTACGAGACCGTAGGTTAAAGGTGCAGTAAGCCGTGGGCCAAGCCCGGATCCCCGATGTCCGGTTACGTTCCGTTATGCGTACAGGTCGCGGAGGCGTACGGAGAGGCAGGTCACGCAGCCTTCGAGCTTCTCGAACTCACTGATGTCCACCGTCACCGGCTGATAGCCGAGATCCGTGAACAGCTCCGCCGTCTTCGGCGCGCTCGCGGCCATCAGCAGCTTCCCGCCGCCGAGCAGCACCACATGCGCGCCCGACTCCTCCGGCACCGGGAGGTGGCGGGGGAAGACGGAGGGGGTGTCGACCAGCGGGGGGTAGCCGATGACGGTGGAGTCCGGCAGGGCGGTCACCGCCGACTTCAGATGCAGCACCTTGCTCACGGGCACAGGCACGACGCGGGCGCCCAGCGGCTCGAAGGCGGCGCGCAGCTGCTGCACCCCCGCGGCGTTGGTCCGGCCGCCCCGGCCCACATAGATCGTGTCGCCGATCTTGAGGACGTCGCCGCCGTCCAGGGTGCCCGGCTCCCACACCCAGTTCACCGAGCAGCCGAGCCGGGCGACGGCCTCCTCGACCGCTGTCGTCTCCGGCCGACGGGACTCGGCGCCAGGGCGGGCGATCAGCGCGACATTGCGGAACATCACCACGGTGTCCTCGATGAACACGCTGTCCGGGCAGTCGTCGGCCGGCTCCGTCTCGGCGGTCTCCCAGCCGTGCTCACGCAGGGTCTCCGCGTACGTCTCCCACTGCTGGAGCGCCAGATCGGCGTCGACCGGGGAGCGCTCGATATGGGTGACCAGGCCCTCGGCGAGGCGGGGGCCTGGACGGCGGATCAGGGCTTTCCTGCTGGGCACGGGGGGTTCTCCAGGGGGTCTGCGGTCCGGTCGCGCCCATCATGACCTGCCGCCCTGGGGGGATGGAATCCCTGGTGCGACGCGCGTGCGGCGCGCGTGCCAACGCGCGGGGGCACGGACAGCGAAGCGGGCGGCGCCAGGACGCCGGCACGCGTTCCCGTGGCGACCCGCACCGCGACCGACCCTGCCACCCGCCCTGCGACCTGTCCTGCCACCCGCCCCGCGGCCTGCCCTGCGGCCTGTCCCGCGACCAGCCCTGTGCCCGCCCTGCGGCCTGCCCTGCGAACCGGACCGCGACCCGCACGTTCACGCCATCGGCAGCTCACCGTCCCGTACCTCGTCCGCGGTGATGTCACGGAGTTCGCCGTCCAGCAGCAGCCAGCGCGTGATGCCGATCGACTCCAGGAACGGCACATCGTGACTCGCCACGATCAGCGCCCCCTCGTACGACTCCAGTGCCGCCGTCAGCTTCCGCACGCTCGCCATGTCCAGATTGTTCGTCGGCTCGTCGAGCATCAGCAGTTGCGGCGCCGGCTCGGCGAGCAGCAGCGCGGCGAGCGCCGCGCGGAACCGCTCCCCGCCCGACAGCGTCCCGGCGAGCTGGTCGGCGCGCCCGCCCCGGAACAGGAAGCGCGCCAGTCGCGCCCTGATCCGGTTGTTGGTGGCGTCCGGAGCGAACCGCGACACGTTCTCCACCAGGCTCAGCCCGTCGTCCAGCACATCCAGCCGCTGCGGCAGAAAGCGCAGCGGGACCTCGGCCGCTGCCTCACCGGCGACCGGTGCCAGCTCGCCGGTGATCGTGCGCAGCAGAGTCGTCTTGCCCGCTCCATTGCGGCCGACCAGCGCGATCCGCTCGGGGCCGCGGACCTCGAACTCTCCCTTCACCTCCGCTCCGTAGCGCAGCCGCAGCTCGCTCAGCCGCAGTACGCCCCGGCCCGGATGGACCTTGGTGTACGGCAGCTCGATACGGATCTCGTCGTCGTCCCGGACCGCCTCGGCGGCCTCGTCGAGCCGCTCCTTCGCCTCGGCAAGCTTCTCGGTGTGCATGATGCGGTGCTTGCCCGCCGACACCTGGGCCGCGCGTTTGCGCGCGCCCATGACGATCTTCGGCTCACGCTTGGCCTCCCACATCTTCTGCCCGTATCGCTTGCGGCGGGCCAACTTGGCGTGGGCGTCGGTCAGGTCACGCTTCTGCCGCTGTACGTCGGCCTCGGCGACGCGCACCATGCGCTCCGCGGCCTCCTGCTCGACGGCGAGCGCCTCCTCGTACGCGGAGAAGTTGCCGCCGTACCATGTGACCTCCCCGTCGCGCAGATCGGCGATCTGGTCGACCAGCTCGAGCAGTTCACGGTCGTGGCTGACCACGACCATCACGCCGGACCAGGCGGCGACCGCCTCGTACAGGCGTCTGCGGGCGTACAGATCGAGATTGTTGGTCGGCTCGTCGAGCAGCAGCACATCCGGCCCGGCCAGCAGCAGGGCCGCCAGCCGCAGCAGGACGCCCTCGCCGCCCGACACCTCGCCGATGGTCCGGTCGAGGCCGATATGGCCCAGCCCGAGCTGGTCGAGGGTGGCGCTCGCCCGCTCCTCGACGTCCCAGTCGTCGCCGACCGCCATGAAGTGCTCCTCGCTCGGATCGCCCGCTTCGATGGCGTGCAGCGCGACGCGCGTTCCGGCGATGCCCAGCACTTGGTCGACCCGCAATGCGGTGTCGAGCGCCAGGTTCTGCGGCAGGTATCCGACCTCGCCCGCGGTACGGACCGTTCCGCCCGCCGGCGTCAGTTCACCGGCGATCAGCCTGAGCAGCGTTGATTTTCCTGATCCGTTGAGTCCGATCAGGCCGGTTCTGCCCGGGCCCACCGCAAGTTGGAAATCGTCGAAAACCCTGGTGCCGTCCGGCCAGGCGAAGGCGAGGGAGGAGCAGGTGATATTGGTGGGGACAGTAGACATACGGGTCTCCCGGTTGCGTCGAAAAGGGCTTGGGCAACGGTTGGAGACACCGCAGCGCGGGCGACGGCCGCCGGAACAGGAAAGAAATGGGGCCCGGTCGGGGGACGGCTCGAACGCCGAGGTCGCACGCGAAGCGCACAGCATGCTTGAGGAAGCTGTGACGCACGGTGTCTCAAGACCTCAGACGAGCAACGTCCTACTCCGATCGACGACAACAGGACCGCTCCAGACGGTACGAGGGGGCTCTGGCGGCGTCAACGAATTATCGTGAGCGGGACAAGGAGGCGTCGCCGTGCCCAATGGATCGCTGTCGCTCCCCGCCCGGCTCTACGTTCTGGCCTGGGACACCGAGCGGATGACGCTCACCGGCGCCTGGCAGGTCGCCCATCTTCTACGGGCCGGAGCCCTCGCCGAGCTTGCCCAGCGCGGCTTGCTCGCCGACGACGACGGGGTGGCGGTGCCCGTCGGCGACAGCCGCACCGGCGACCCGGCACTCGACGGACTCCTTGAGCTGATCGAGGAGTCCAGGCCCCGCAAGTGGAAGCGCTGGGTGACGTTCCACCCCACATACACGCTCGAAGCGGTACGCACCCAACTGGCCGTGGCCGGCTATCTCCGCACGCGGCGCAGGCGGGTGCTCGGCGTCTTCCCCTCCGCGGAGTACGAACTGGACCGCCCGGACCTCGTGAAGTCGCTGCGCGACGAGGCGCGGAGCGTGCTTCTTGGCCCTCAGCCGGCCGCCGAGGTCTCCGACCGGGACGCGGCCCTCGTCGCGCTCGCCGCCGCGGCGGAGCTGCGCACGCTCGCAACCGGCAAGGAGCGAGGGCTCTACAGGAACCGGATCGAGGCGTTGACGGACCGCGGCGGCGCGTCCGTACCCGTACTGCGGAAGGTCATCGAGGAGGTGCGGACGGCGGTGATCGTCGCCGCGACATCGGAATCCGGCGCCAGGACGACCGGCGAGAACTGACGCCCCGCTGGGCCGTACGGTGACACCGGCCTCATACGGTGACACCAGCCTCAGAACTCAGCAGGCGTCGCGCAGCAGCTCGGCCAGATTGTGGTCGAGATCCAGGTAGTGATGCTCGCGGCCGGTGGGGACCATGGCCTGGACGCGTCTGAGGAAGCGGCGCAGCTCGCCGGTGCGGATATGCACGATCGCCACGCCCTCCGGGGCGTGGAACTCCACCACCGTGCGGTCGTAGCCGTAGGGCCTGACCCGTACGTCGCCGACGCCGACCGGTGTGTCGATGCCCGCCGCGAGCAGCTCACGCGAGAACGCCCAGGACACTTCGTTGCCCTCCAGCGTCGCCGAGGGCGGGAAGGCCATGCGTACGGCGAAGGGATCCTCGCGGTCGTACCGCAGTGTTGCCGGAACGGACTCCATCTGGGGCGCGGAGGCGACCAGGCGGGCCTGCACGGCCTGCTCGATGACGGTGGACAAGGCCTGCTCCTTCTTGCACAGCTCGCTGACGTCTCGCTGACACCTGAAGAGACGACAGACAGACGGAATCCGTGCATCGGGAGAGAGCGTGACGTGCGTCACCGTTCGGCGCAGGGCCCCGAATGGTCGCAATACGGTTCGTTGCCGCTCGCGCCGCAGCCGCAGAGCGTCACTCGCGTCTCGTGCCGGTCGCCCTGCGCGGTGCGGATGTGGAGATCGCCGCGCATGACGAGCTGCCCGGCGTGTGTCCGGCTGACGGTGGTCGGCCGGTCGGGCTCCTCGGCGGGGCCGCCGGAGAGCCGGTACCGCAGTGCGCCGGACGGGCAGCGGCGCACCACTTCGGCGACGCGGTCGGCGGCGGCGCCGTCGGGCTGCACCCAGGGCCGCCGGTCGAGGTCGAAGACCTGCGGGAGACCCCGTACGCACTCGGCCGCGTGCAGACAGCGCCGTGGCTCGAAGGTGACGGTGGCCTCGCGGGCTTCGTACGCCTTGGGCTCCTTGGGCTGGGACATGGGGCCAGCCTAGGCCCGTATTTCGCGGGTCGCTGATTCGGCTGGAGAGCGGGGCCGGGCAGTGTCCGGCACGGGCCCGTCAACGTTGGTCCGGGTGTGTCGATGACTTCCCGGTCCCCGCGGCCACGGACGGAACGCCCCCGTATGGAGTGCGTGATCGAGTCCGTGGTGACCAAGCGTTTGGGCGCTCTGCCCGTCGCTGCCGAGTTTCTGCGCCGGCTGGATGTTGCGGGGATCGTCGATGCCCTTTGCCCGCCCGATCCCCGGGCGGAGCTGACGCACGGCCAGGTGATCGAAGTGCTGGTGACCAACCGGCTGACCGCTCCGGCGCCGCTGTTCAGGGTCGGGGACTGGGCCCGCAGCTGGGCGGTGGCGGAGGTCTTCGGCGTCGAGGCCGACCTGCTGGGTGACGACCGCCTGGCGCGTGCTCTGGACGCCATCGCTCCGCACCTGGACCGGCTTGCCGGCAGCGTCGGGGCGGCCGCGATCGCCGGCTTCGGCATCGATGTGGCCCGCATCCACTGGGATATGACGAGCATGTCCGTGCACGGCGCCTACCCCGAGGCCGGGCAGGACGAGGACTACCCGGTGGTCAAGTTCGGGCATCCCAAGGACCGGCGGGTGGACTTGAAGCAGGTCCAGGCCGGCATCGGGGTGGCCGCCTACGGCGGCGTCCCGGTCTTCTCCCGCGTCCTTTCCGGCGGCGCCGGGGAGGTCTCCCAGGTCGTCGGCGCGATACAGGCCCTCAAGGCACTCGCCGGCGAGCGACGCCTGCTGATGGTCGCGGACTCCAAGCTGTACTCATGGGGCAACATCGGTGCGCTGCTGGCCGCCGAGGTGGACTTCATCGCGCCGGTACCGGCGTCCAGGATCGGCGACGAGTTCTGGGCCGGCCTGGACCTCCAGCAGGCCGCGCCGGTGGACTACACCGCCGAGCGGGAGGAGCACCTGCCGCCCGAGCAGCGCGGGCACTACCGCGTCCTTCAGGACATTCAGCGCATCCCCGGGCCACGCAAGCGCGATCCGGTGCTACAAGTGCGCCGGATCCTGGTGCACTCCACCGGTAACGCCGCCGGCCAGCGCCAAGCGCGCACCAAGCGGCTGGCCAAGGCCACAGCCGAACTGGAGAAGGTGCAGCGCGGGGCCGGTGGCCGCTACTACAACGCGGCTGAGAAGCTCGCCGCCCGGGTCGGGGTAATCGCCAAGACCCGCAGGGTCGCCTCCTGCCTGCGCACCGAGATCGGCACCGACGAGGAGGGCCGGCCGACCCTGGCCTGGCACTTCGATGAGCAGGTGCTGGCCGCGGAGGCGGCGGCCGACGGCTGGTACGCGCTGATCACCTCCCGCCCGATCGAGCAGGCCACACCCGCCCAAGTCCTGCTGGACTACAAGGGACAGGGCGACGCCGAGCGCCGCTACGGCGACTTCAAGGGGCCGCTGGCGGTCACCCCGGTGTTCGTCCAGCACAACCGGCGCGTCGCCGCCCTCGTCCAGGTGATCTGCCTGGCCCTGCTGGTGTTCTGCCTGATCGAGCGGCAGGTACGGCAGGCGCTGGAACGCGATGGAGACGGCACGATGCCCGGGATCTACCCGGGCCGCCGCCGAGTGCGGCCCACGGGCCGGATGATCCTGCATCACCTCGGTGAGCTCCAGCTACGCATCCGCGGGGCCACCGACCCGCCCACCCTCATCCTCAGCCAGGTCGTCCAGGTCGACCTCCTCGATCTGCTGGGGCTCGACGTGCGGCGTCCACGCTGGCTGCAGACCTGACGCTGTTGCACCCCGCTGGCCGGAGAGCTGGCCGACCTGCCTCCCGCGAGCCCAGTTGGCCGGCATGCCGGGCAAGACGCACGTGATGCTGGTCTCGCACGGCAAGTGGCTGGGCGGGAGGGTGAACGCTTTCCTGGACAAGAAGGACTGATCGACTGCCAGGGACGTTCCGATACAGGGGCCCACCTTGTGTCGAGAAGTTGCGGGCTCATAGATTGGCTTGATGGGCTTGATGGACAAACTGCGTGGCACGAAACGACCGCCCCGGGGCGTGGAGCCGTGTCCCGCGGAGGACGTCGTAGCTGCGCTGCTGGGACTGAACGGCCCGGACGTTCCGTGGGTCGTGCGCGACGGCACGGACGAGGGAGCGGACTTTGTAGCGGAGTGGCGGGTTGAGGAACCAACTTGGCAGTCGTTCTTCGCAAGCCGACAGGTGAACCGCACCCTCAGGATTCGGCTGCTGCTGATCCCGAAGCTCCACGAGGTGCAGGCCATCGAAGAACAGTGGGCGGTCAGCTGGGCCGCTGGGCCGGCCTCGGCATCCCTCTCCCGCGAATGGGGCCGGGGGCCGGGGCGGCGGGTCACCAAGACGTGGACGATCGGGCGCGGCTCCGACGGCCGTCTGCAGGCCACTGAGTCGTACCACTTCGACAGCAACGACATGAAGCGTCCGGTGCAGAACGCCGTACTCGAGGCGGGCTGGACGTGGCGCGGCGTACTGTCCAAGAGTTTCTGACCGGAGATCCGGGTTCCTGCACCTGCCGGCGACCCGTGGAAGAACGGGGGCAGGCATGGCGTCCGACGAGAGCGCGCCACACGTCCAGCTGAACCAGCTCGACGGCGGGGGAGGGTACGCGCCGGTCGGTGGCCCGGGCGGCGGAGGCAACTCCAACCTGGCGTCCACGAAGAGCGGCAAGAGGAAAGCCGCCAACCACATCGAAACCGACCTGGCGCCGGCCACTAAGAAGGCGGGCGCCCTCGCCGACTCCGACACCGGCGGCGTGACCGGCGTCGTGCAGGGTCCGGGCATCCCGACGAACCCGTCGATCAACCCCAGCGCCGCGGGCAGTCCCTCGGCCGGCGGCGGTGCGTTCGCCGACTGGTCGCTGCAGAGCGGGCTGACGGAGGCGCACTCGGCGTGGGAGAGCCAGGTCAGGAACCTGCTGAACCGGCTCACTTCGGAACGGGACGCGCTGCGAGCGACGAACAACATCCTCCACGGAAACGACGGCGATACGGGTCTGCAGCTCCAGGGTGTGAAGACCCCGCACAGCAAGCTCAGCGACCTGTATTGAGCCCGGCCAAGGGGGCCTTTATGACGCTCACCTATCACGACATCATGACCGCGGATCTCTCGCGGCTGTCGGGTGCCTCGAAGTCCTGGAAGAAGATGGGTGATCGCTTCGGCGCGCTGCAGATCAATTACAACGACCATGTGCGGGGCCTGTCCGACGGCACGTGGCGCGGGGTGGCCTTCGAGGCCTACGGCACGGCGTCGAGCAACACTCACTTCGAGTTCGGTGCGGCGAAGAATGAGGCCCACGCCATTTCGTCGATCCTGGACGACGCCCATACGCAGCTGACCAGCTCCAGGAAGGCGTTGTCGGACTACGTCGACGATCTGCTTGCCAAGGGCTACAAGGTGAGCGCTGCGGGCGAGGTCACCTTCGAGGCTGCCAGCCCGGAGGAGAAGCGGGGACTGGTCCAGTCAGGCAGCTGGTCGACCGTCATGGACAACGTCGCAAAGGCCAACGCCGCGATCAAGAAGTCCGTCAAGGACATCAACGACTTCGACGCGGGTATCAAGATCGCCCTCGAAGCGGCGGTCGTGGAGCGGCAGAACAAGGGCGCACCGGGCGGCTTCAACGCTGACGCCAAGGACGTGATCCCGAAGGCCCCACCGAAGGACGAAAAGGCCGGCACGAAGACCGACGGCGGCTGGAATGCCGACGGTAAGTCCAAGGCCACCGGCCCGGACGCCGGATTCTCCGCCACCGGCCCGGCTTATGGCAAAGAAGGCATGCTAAAGGCGTACGGCGACCTCTTCCATGTCACTGCGGAAGGTGAGGTGACCAACGGAGACTTCAAACTCTCCGGGGTCGCCGATGGCTACGGGGGTGCGAGGGCGACGGGGACCGCAGGCTTCTCGCAGACCGGTGCAAGCGCCAGTGTCGAGGCGTCCGCTGGAGTGCGCGCGTTGGCCGAGGGGCGTGCCGGGAACGACTTCGGCAGTGTTTACGCCCGGGGAACCGGATTCGCCGGGGCCGAGGCCGGTGCTGATTTCGGTCTCGGTGCGGACGGGTTCAACGCCGAAGTGAAAGCCTTCGCCGGTGCTAAAGCAGGTGGCGCCCCCGGCGTTGAGGCCGGCGGAATCGGCATCGGCGTGACGGGAGAGGCCTGGGCCGGCGCGGGCGTTGAGGGCGACCTGATCTTCGGGGAGAGGAACGGCGACGGTAAATTCCACATCGGCGCTGAGTTGGGCGCTGCACCGGGGCTCGGTGGAAAGTTGGGTATGGAATTCACCGTCGACCCGGGCAAGGTGGTCGACACTGCCAAGGATGCCGGCGGCGCGCTGAAGGATCTGGGCGGCGATGTCGTAGGCGGGGTCAAGAGTCTGTTCTGAAAAACGTACGGGGAGGCACTACTCCCGGAAGGAAGGCTAGTGATGTCCGCGAGATTGCCGGTGCCCATCGAATTCCAACTCCCGGAAGGGTGGAGCGCCGCAGACCCCGAACAGGCCGACGCGTCCGGCGTGGCCTTCGCCGCGCTGCACCCGGAGCTCGACGACGGGTTCGCGGCCAACATCACCATCGACGGCGAGTATCGTCCGGACGAGGCGCCGCTGGCCGAGATCGCCGATGGGTCGGTGCAGCGGATGCGCGAGATCGCCGACTCGGTGGCGGTGGCCAACCGCAAGGAGATCGGCTCCGCCGACGCCCCCGGCCTGACGCAGACCATGACGTTCGCGGCGGAAGCGGGGGGCGTACGCCGCGCCCTCGTCCAGATCCAGGTCTATCTCGCCATGCTCGATGTCCACGACCCCGCCAAGCGCGCGGTGATCCGCCTGGCCCTGACTGCTACCCCGGCTCAGCTCGACAACGTCCTCGGCGACTTCAGGCAGTTCGTGGAAACAGTCCGACCCGACACGGGGCGGACGTCTTAGGCGCTCTCGGCGCCTCGGTGCGCCTCACATCGGCTTGTCGTCGACCTTGATGTCGAAGTCGACCTTGTTGTCGCTCTTGACGCGCTTGGTGGTGACCGTGAGTCCGAAGCGGGTGCCGTCGTCGGCAGTAAGGGTGCACCGGGTGTGCGCGCCCTTCTCCGCCTTCAGCTCTTTGGGGCATTCGACCTTTTTGGGGGATTGGCCGACCTGCTTCGTCAGGGCATCGTCAACCTGCTTCTCCAGTTCCTTCGTCCCCACGGAGTCAGTGGACGACCCGGCACTGAAGCTGCAGGCGACAAGGGCCAGCGAGCCGATGGCCGTTGCCGCTGCAATGCGGATGAATCCGCGCACGATTTCCCCTCACTTTCGATATCAGCGCGCCAGGCTACCAGTGCTTTCCGGCACCGCGTCCATGGCCCGCGATGAGCCGCGTGGGCGCGGGCTCTGCGGCCCGCTTACTCGCCCTCTGCCGTCACTGCACCGCCCGCCGCTCCGCCGCAGCCGCGATACACGCGTCCACGCCGCCGTGTCCGTGTCCTCATTCGCTGTCATGTCACATAGGGTGACATTCGGCTCAGCAAACTCGACTGCAAACCCCGCCGGCGCGAGCACCTGCTCGAGATCGAGGTCCCCGCGCTCGTCGTCCACGGCCGCCGCGACCGGTTCTTCCCCGTCGGCAACGGCGAGGCGATCGCCCGCGAGATCCCCGGGGCACGGCTGCTCGTCCTCAAGGAGGCCGCTATCGCGATCCCCGATGCGGCGGTCGGCGAGGTCGCCGAGGCGATGCTCACGCTCGGATAGAGGACGGTGGGTGCCGTCGATCCATGGCCCGTAAACCCACGGCTTCTGCCGTCAGCGCTCCACGTCGAACGTCGTAGTCAGCACGGAAGTGCGGCCACATGCAACTGGAGTATTCCCGACCACACGACCCCACCAGCAAGATCACGAACAGCACCCGCAGCGACCCGCGAAATGCGGGGCTAGGACGCCGCTGGGCGGCGGTCATGCCGCGGGCGCCGGTGACGGAACCCGCGCCGGCCGGCTGGTCCGGCCTCACTTCCGCCAGAACAGGTGGTGCGTCACGCCGCTCTGGCTGGGCACGACGTCCTGGTGGAACCGGTCGAGCAGCTCATCGGGGGACTCCCACAGCCGGGCCCCGGAGCCGAGCTTTGGCGGCAAGACCGCCACATGCAGGGTGTCGACGAGGTCGGCCTCGAGGAACTGCCGGATGATCGTGGCCCCACCGCCAAGCCGGACGTCCTGGCCCTGCGCCGCCTCCTTCGCCTGGGCGAGCACCGCGGCCGGGTCGCCGTCGACGAAGTGGAACGTGGTGTCGGAGAGCGTGAACGACGGGCGCTTGTGGTGCGTCATGACGAACACCGGCGTGTGGAACGGGGGCTCGTCACCCCACCACCCCTGCCACTCCTGGTCCTGCCAGGGCCCGCGCTGCGGCCCGAACTTGTTGCGGCCCATGATCTCGGCGCCGATGTTGCGGGCGTAGTCCCGCGTGAAGTAGTCGTCCAGACCTCGGCTGCCACCGGGTTCGGAGCGGTTGATGGGTGGGTGGTCGGTGGCAATGGCCCAGGCGAACATGTTCCCCGGATCGGCATGGCCGAACGGCTTCTCGAGGCTCTGGCCCTCGCCGGCGCCGAACCCGTCGCTCGAGACGGTGAAGTTCTGGACCCGCAGCAACTGGCTGATGTCGCTCCTCCTGCTTCGCGCTTTCTGATCATTTGACGAACGGTAGACCGGCCGGGCCGGGAAAACTCATCGCCGCATCGTGCAGTTCTCATCGAGCTCCCGCAGCCGCGCGCCGGGCGACGACTCCCCGGTGGTCGTCCCCCGGCGCGGCCGCGTACGGCTCACCGGGCGAGCGTCCAGCGGGAGCGGCGGGTCTTCCGGCCCTTGCTTTCGCCGCGGGCGGCCGCGGCCTGGCGGGCCAGCTCCCGGTTGGTCACCAGCACTTCGATCACCTGGCCGTGCGTCAGCTCCGCCCGGGGATCGGGCGGGCAAAGGGCATCGACGATCCCCGCAACATCCAGCCGGCGCAGAAACTCGGCAGCGACGGGCTGAGCGCCCAAACGCTTGGTCACCACGGACTCGATCACGCACTCCATACGGGGGCGTTCCGTCCGTGGCCGCGGGGACCGGGAAGTCATCGACACACCCGGACCAACGTTGACAGGCCCGTGCCGGACACTGCCCGGCCCCGCTCTCCAGCCGAATCAGCGACCCGCGAAATACGGGCCTAGGAACGCGGGCCAGCGGCCGCACTCTGGACGGGGTCGGGCGGGTGGGCTAGCTTCCAGCGCCATGACGTCCATGGGGAAGACGAGACGAACGGTGTCGGTGGGACTGTGCGCGGCGGCGGTGGCCGCGGCGCTGGCCGCACCGGCGCAGGCGGCCGAGCGGACCGGTAGCGATGTGGACAGCAGGAAAGGGCCGAGCTGGAACCTGAAGGACACCGGCGCCGACGTACGGTTCAGGGGCCTCGCGGCGGTCAGCCGCAAGGCCGCCTGGGTCGCGGGCTCGAAGGGTACGGTGCTGCGCACCGCGGACGGCGGCGGAAGCTGGCGGAACGTCTCCCCGCCGGGTGCGGGCGAGCTGGAGTTCCGCGACATCGAGGCATTCGACAACCGCCGCGCGGTGGTGCTGGCCATCGGGGAGGGCGAGGCGTCCAGGGTCTTTCGCACCGAGGACGGCGGGGCGAGCTGGACCGAGTCCTTCCGCAACACCGACCCGAAGGCCTTCTACGACTGCGTCACCTTCTTCGACAGCCGGCACGGCCTCGCCATGAGCGATCCGGTGGACGGCAAGTACCGCATCCTGTCCACCGGCGACGGCGGAAAGTCGTGGAAGGTACTGCCGAACGCCGGGATGCCGGCGGCGCTGCCGGGCGAGGCAGGCTTCGCGGCCAGCGGTCAGTGCCTGGTCAGCTCCGGGCCGAAGGACGTCTGGCTGGCGACCGGCGGCGGCGCCACGGCGCGCGTGCTGCACTCCGCCGACCGCGGTCTGAACTGGACCGCCGCCGAATCGACCGTCCCGGCCGGGGATCCGGCGCGTGGCGTCTTCGGGCTCGCCTTCCGTGACCGGTCCCATGGCATCGCGGTGGGCGGCGACTACCGCGCGGGCCAGGCCTCCCCGAACGCCGGAGCGGTCAGCGGGGACGGCGGCCGCAGCTGGCAGCAGTCGAAGACACCGCCTCCGGCCTACCGATCCGGCGTGGCCTGGCTGCCGCACGGCGGGTCGGCCGCGCTCGCCGTCGGACCGACCGGGACCGACCTGACGCTCGACGGAGGCCGCAGCTGGCGCACGGTCGACACCGGTTCGTACGACACGGTCGACTGCACGACCGACTTCGGGTGCTGGGCATCGGGCGAGAAGGGCCGCGTCGCCCGGCTGGAGTTCTAGGAGTTCCAGACCGCCCTACAAGGGCAACTGCTGCTTGTACGGGGCGAGTTCGGGCGCGGTCTTCGTCGCGATGAACTCCGTGATCCGGTACACGCACACACCGCCGACCGTGAAGGGGTCGGCCGCCGCGATCTGCTCGATCCGCGCGCGGTCGTCCCCGACGGCCAGGATCACCCCGCCGTCGCGCGGGTTCTTGCGGCCCGACGCGATGAACACGCCCTCCTCGTACAGCGCGTCCAGCCAGGCCACATGTGCCTCGAGGAGCTCGTCCACGCGCTCGACCGGTGCGGTGTAGGTCAATTCCAGTACGAACATGATCGTCAGGCTACGGCACCTCGATATCGAGCCGCGGTCATAGGGTGGGCGGCATCATGAAGATCATCGAGACGCCCGCAGACTGGCCCGCCGACGAGAGTGCGGCCCGGGCCGTCCAGGACGAACTGCGCACCCGCGTCGTCCTGGACGAGCCGGGTCCGTGGCCGGGTGCGGGCCTGGTGACCGGCGTCGATGTGGCGTACGACGACGAGCACGATGTCGTCGCCGCGGCGGCCGTCGTCCTGGAAGCGGCGACACTCACGGTCGTCGAGGAGGCCACCGCGGTGGGCCGGGTCGCCTTCCCCTACGTGCCCGGGCTGCTGGCCTTCCGGGAGATCCCGGCCGTGCTCGCCGCCCTGGAGTCCCTCACCCGCAACCCCGGTCTCGTCGTCTGCGACGGCTACGGCCGGGCGCACCCCCGCCGGTTCGGGCTCGCCAGCCATCTCGGCGTGCTGACCGGGCTACCGGTCATCGGCGTCGCCAAGAACCCCTTCACCTTCAGCTATGGCGAACTGGGGCCGCGACGGGGCGACTTCGCGGCGCTGCGCGCGGAGGACGGTGAGGAGGTCGGCCGGGCGCTGCGCACCCAGGACGGCGTCAAGCCGGTCTTCGTCTCCGTCGGCCACCGCACGACGCTCGACAACGCCTGCGCGCACACCCTGCGCCTCGCGGCCGACTACCGGCTGCCCGAGAGCACACGGCTGGCCGACCGGCTGTGCCGGCGCGCCCTGGCGGAGGCGACCGCGTAGGCGCCGGCAGCGAAGCGAGTACCTGGGTACCGGCGCCCGCGCACTGAGTATCCGAGCGGATGCCGGGAGCCGGGCGCGATCGGCATCCTCCCTGGCATGACGACCCACATGGCGCACAGCGCAACCGAGATCACCCCCCACCCCGTCGAGCGCATCGTGACAGCCGTGCTCAGCCTGGCCGCCCTCGTGGGTTTCGGCTGGGTGGGGTCGATGGTCTACACGGCGCTGTCCGGCTGACCTTCCCGCCCCTGATCGGCCGGCTCCCGGGCTCCTCAGCGCGTGGCGGCCACCCGGAACCGGATGCCGGCCGCCCGCAGCCGCTCGATGAGCGCATCACCCATCGCGACCGTCGTGGTGACCTGCCCCGCGGTGCCGGGGAGGTCGTCGAAGGCCAGGCACAGCGCCGACTCGGCGAGCATCTTCGCCGTCTCGTCGTAGCCCGGATCGCCGCCCGAAACCTCCGTGAACACCGTGCGGCCGCCGCCCTCGCCCACGAAACGCACCGAGAACCAGCTCTTCGCCCTGCGCCGCTCGTCCGGACCCTCACCCGGCTTGATCCGGTCCGACAACCAGCGCCTGGCAGGCGGCAGTTGGGCCAGACCCAAGAGCGCGCCCACGGCCGCCGTACCACCTGCCGCCATCGGAAGCGTGCGGACCGCCGCGTAGTGCCGGTAGCGGAAGTCCGGGCCGTACCGCGGCAGTGCCCGCGCCGAGCGCGCCACGATCTGCGGGTCCATCGTCGGCAGCGGCAGCGCCCACGCGCCGGTCTCCCGGCTGAACCGCGGCCCGCCGAGCGGGGCCCGCGCCCGCCGTCCCACCAGCCTTGGCTCGTGCAGCCGCCGGTCGTGCGCTGCCCGCAGCATCTGCCGGCCGCGGCTCATCGCGGTGAGCGCGGAGGCAAACGTCCCGCCGGAGAAGGTGCCGTTGGAGCTCACGAACCCGTCGACGCGCAGCGGCACGTCCTCGGGAAGGTGCTGGACGGTGAAGTACGCGCCCAGGTCGTGCGGCACGGAGTCGAAGCCGCAGGCGTGGATGAGCCGCGCCCCGGTCTCCCGGGCCCGCGCGTCATGGCGTACGTACATCAGGTCCACGAACTCGGCCTCGCCGGTCAGGTCGGCATAGTCGGTGCCCGCCTCCGCGCAGGCGGCCACCAGCGGCTCGCCGTACCTGAGGTAGGGGCCGACGGTCGTTGCCACCACATGGGTGGACTCGGCGAGTTCGCGCAGCGCGTCGGGGTCGTCCGCGTCCGCCTCGATCAGCGGCAGCTCGGCGCAGCCGGGATGCTCGGCGGCCAGGCGCTCGCGCAGCCGCTCCAGCTTCTGCCGGCTGCGGCCCGCGACGGCCCAGCGGCATCCGTCGGGCGCATGCGCCGCGAGGTATTCCGCGGTGAGCACGCCGACGAAGCCCGTCGCTCCGTAGAGCACGATGTCGTACGGGCGCTGCGCGCGACCGGTCCCGTTCTGCCTGTTCAATGGCCCCTCCGCCGTTGCCCCCGCGGTCGTGTGGTGGCTGAGGCTAGCGTGCGAACGGGGTCGGGAAGAAGATGCGTTTCCCATCGGTAACCTGCCCGGCCGCGCGGCCGGGCCCTCCGCCGCGCCGGTCCGGCCGCGGCGATCCGGGCGCGCCGCCGCACGGGAGTAGGCTGCGCACAATTCTAAGCGCTTGCTCGGCTCGGGGCCTTGTGCCGAGTGGAACGCGTTCTTACCATCACTGGTGTTACATCAGTTGTGTCACAGTGCTGGGGGCTTGATGGCAGCGATGGGCAAAGGCCCGCTGGCCGGAGTGCGAGTGGTCGAACTGGCGGGCATCGGGCCCGGTCCGTTCGCCGCCATGCTCCTGGCCGACCTGGGCGCCGATGTCGTACGGGTCGACCGGCCCGGCGGCTCGGGGCTGAGCATCGATCCGGCGTACGACCTCACCAACCGCAACAAACGCTCCGTACTGATCGACCTCAAGGCGGCGGACGGCCCCGGCCAGGTCCTCGATCTGGCCGAGCGGGCCGACGTACTGATCGAGGGCTACCGGCCCGGCGTCGCCGAACGGCTCGGCGTCGGGCCGCAGCAGTGCCTCGCCCGCAATCCGAGCCTGGTGTACGGGCGGATGACAGGCTGGGGCCAGGAGGGACCGCTCGCCCAGCGCGCCGGACACGACATCGCGTACATCGCCGTCACCGGCACCCTCGGCATGATCGGCAAGCCCGACGAGCCGCCGGCGGTCCCGGCCAACCTCGTCGGCGACTACGCCGGCGGCTCGCTCTACCTTGTCGTCGGAGTGCTCGCGGCCCTGCAGCACGCCCGCAGCGAGGGCGGGTCCGGCCAGGTCGTGGACGCGGCGATCGTCGACGGGGCCGCCCATCTCGCCACGATGATCCACGGGATGATGGCGGCCGGCGGCTGGCAGGACCGGCGCGGGGCGAATCTGCTCGACGGGGGCTGCCCCTTCTACGGCAACTACGAGACCGCCGACGGCCAGTACATGGCCGTCGGCGCACTGGAGCAGCAGTTCTACAACGAGTTCATCGAACTGCTCGGCATCAAGGACGAGGTACCGGCTCGTAAGGACTTCGCCCGCTGGGACGAGCTGCGCGCGGCCGTCGCCGCCCGCTTCAAGACCGGGACGCGCGAGGAGTGGACGGCCGTCTTCGAGGGCTCGGACGCCTGCGTCGCCCCGGTGCTCTCGTTGCGGGAAGCCCCCTCGCACCCGCATCTCGCGGCCCGCGGAACCTTCGTCGACCACGGCGGACTCACCCAGCCCGCGCCGGCGCCCCGTTTCTCCGCCACACCCGGCTCCGTGTACCGGAGCCCCGCCCGGCCGGGCGCCGACACCGCGGAAGTGGCGCGCGACTGGGACCTGCCCGGCCTCGAACCCGCCAAGGAGGAGGACCGATGAAGCGTCAGATTTTCACCGCCGAGCAGGACGCGTTCCGCGAGACCGTGCGCACCTTTCTCGCCAAGGAGGTCCTGCCGCATTACGAGCAGTGGGAGAAGGACGGCATCGTCAGCCGGGGCGCCTGGCTGGCCGCGGGGAAGCAGGGCCTGCTCGGACTCGCCGTGCCCGAGGAGTACGGAGGCGGCGGTAACGCAGACTTCCGCTACAGCGCCGTCCTGGCCGAGGAGTTCACCCGGGCGGGCGCGGCCGGGCTCGCGATCGGACTGCACAACGACATCATCGGCCCCTACCTCACCGGCCTCGCGACCGATGAGCAGAAGCGGCGCTGGCTGCCCGGCTTCTGCAGCGGCGAGATCATCACCGCCATCGCGATGACCGAGCCGGGCGCGGGCTCCGACCTCCAGGGCATCCGCACCGCCGCCGAGGACCATGGCGATCACTGGATCCTCAACGGCTCCAAGACCTTCATCTCCAACGGCATCCTCGCCGACCTGGTGGTCGTCGTCGCCAAGACCACCCCCGAGGGCGGAGCCAAGGGCCTCTCGCTGCTGGTCGTCGAACGCGGCATGGACGGCTTCGAGCGCGGCCGCAACCTCGACAAGATCGGCCAGAAGTCCCAGGACACGGCCGAGCTGTTCTTCAACGACGTACGCGTCCCCAAGGAGAATCTGCTCGGCGAGCTGAATGGCGCCTTCGTCCATCTGATGACGAATCTCGCGCAGGAGCGGATGGGCATCGCGGTCTCCGGGATCGCCGGGGCAGAGTATCTGCTCGAAATCACCACCCAGTACGTCAAGGAGCGCGAGGCCTTCGGGCGGCCGCTCTCCAAGCTTCAGCACATCCGCTTCGAGATCGCCGAAATGGCCACCGAATGCGCCGTCACCCGTTCGTTCCTCGACCGCTGCATTGTGGATCACTCGAACGGGGAACTGGACGCAGTACACGCGTCGATGGCCAAATGGTGGGCCACCGAACTGCAAAAGCGTGTCGCCGACCGCTGCCTGCAATTGCACGGCGGCTACGGGTATATGACGGAATACCGCGTCGCCAAGGCTTTCACGGATGGCCGTATCCAGACGATCTACGGCGGTACGACCGAGATCATGAAGGAAATCATCGGCCGTTCACTTCTCGCCTGACCCTCATTGAAAGGCTGCTGTCTTGAGTACCGAAGCGTATGTGTACGACGCGATCCGCACCCCGCGCGGACGCGGCAAGGCCAATGGCGCCCTGCACGGCACCAAGCCGATCGACCTCGTGGTCGGTCTGATCCACGAAATCCGCGACCGTTTCCCGGGCCTCGACCCGGCGGCGATCGACGACATCGTCCTCGGCGTCGTGGGCCCCGTCGGGGACCAGGGCTCCGACATCGCCCGTATCTCGGCCATCGCCGCCGGGCTGCCCGACACGGTCGCGGGCGTACAGGAGAACCGCTTCTGCGCCTCGGGGCTCGAGGCCGTCAACATGGCCGCGATGAAGGTCCGTTCGGGCTGGGAGGATCTGGTCCTCGCGGGCGGCGTCGAGTCGATGTCGCGGGTGCCGATGGCCTCCGACGGCGGCGCCTGGTTCGCCGACCCCATGACCAACTACGAGACGGGCTTCGTCCCGCAGGGCATCGGCGCCGACCTCATCGCCACCATCGAGGGCTTCTCCCGCCGGGATGTCGACGAGTACGCCGCGCTCTCCCAGGAGCGGGCCGCCGACGCCTGGAAGGACGGCCGCTTCGACCGCTCCGTCGTCCCGGTCCGCGACCGTAACGGCCTGGTCGTCCTCGACCACGACGAGCACGTGCGCCCCGGCACCACCGCGGACACCCTCGCCGCGCTCAAGCCCTCGTTCGCGGGCATCGGCGAGATGGGCGGCTTCGACGCGGTGGCGCTGCAGAAGTACCACTGGGTGGAGAAGATCGACCACGTGCACCACGCGGGCAACTCCTCCGGCATCGTCGACGGTGCGGCGCTCGTCGCGATCGGCACGAAGGAGGTCGGCGAGCGGTACGGACTGACCCCGCGCGCCCGGATCGTCTCCGCCGCGGTCTCCGGCTCCGAGCCGACCATCATGCTCACCGGCCCGGCGCCCGCCACCCGCAAGGCGCTCGCCAAGGCCGGGCTGACGATCGACGACATCGACCTCGTCGAGATCAACGAGGCGTTCGCCGGTGTCGTCCTGCGCTTCGCCCGCGACATGGACCTGCCGCTGGACAAGATCAATGTCAACGGCGGCGCGATCGCCCTGGGCCACCCGCTCGGCGCCACGGGAGCGATGATCCTCGGCACCGTCATCGACGAACTGGAGCGCCAGGACAAGCGGTACGGCCTGGTCACACTCTGCGTCGGCGGCGGCATGGGCATCGCGACGGTGGTCGAGCGCCTGTAGCCGTACGGCCCCGGCGCACCGTCCACAAGGGCGCGCATGCGCGGCGGCCGCCTCGCGACCTTCCGGGCCCCGGCCCGATCAGACCTCATGGAGACTTCGCAATGACCGAGAGCACCACCATCCGCTGGGAGCGGAGCGACGACGGCGTCGTCACCCTCGTCCTCGACGACCCCAACCAGTCCGCCAACACGATGAACCAGGCCTTCAAGGACTCCATCGCGGCGATCGCCGAGCGCGCGGAGGCCGAGAAGGACTCCATCCGCGGCATCATCTTCACCTCCGCCAAGAAGACCTTCTTCGCGGGCGGCGACCTCAAGGACATGATCAAGGTCGGTCCGGAGAGCGCCGAGCAGGTCTTCGACACCGGCATGGCCATCAAGCACGCCCTGCGCACGATCGAGACCCTCGGCAAGCCCGTCGTCGCCGCGATCAACGGCGCGGCGCTGGGCGGCGGTTACGAGATCGCCCTCGCCTGCCACCACCGCGTCGCCCTCGACGCGCCCGGCTCCAAGATCGGCCTGCCCGAGGTCACCCTCGGCCTGCTGCCGGCGGGCGGCGGCGTCACCCGTACCGTACGGCTGATGGGCATCGCGGACGCGCTGCTGAAGGTGCTGCTGCAGGGTACGCAGTACTCGCCCCAGCGGGCCCTGGAAAACGGTCTGGTCCACGAAGTGGCCGCCACCACCGACGAGATGCTCGCCAAGGCGCACGCCTTCATCGACGCCAACCCCGAGTCCCAGCAGCCCTGGGACGTCAAGGGCTACAAGATCCCCGGCGGCACCCCGTCGAACCCGCGGTTCGCCGCCAACCTCCCCGCCTTCCCCGCGAATCTGAAGAAGCAGACCGCCGGGGCCCCCTATCCCGCCCCGCGCAATATCCTCGCGGCGGCCGTCGAGGGTTCCCAGGTCGACTTCGAGACCGCCCAGACGATCGAGGCGCGGTACTTCACCGAGCTGGTCACCGGCCGGATCGCCAAGAACATGATCCAGGCCTTCTTCTTCGACCTGCAGGCGGTCAACTCCGGCGCCAACCGACCCGCGGGCATCGAGCCGCGCCCGGTCCGCAAGGTCGCCGTACTCGGCGCGGGGATGATGGGCGCGGGCATCGCGTACTCCTGCGCCCGCGCGGGCATCGAGGTGGTGCTCAAGGACGTGTCCCTGGACGCGGCCGAGAAGGGCAAGGGCTACTCCGAGCAGCTGCTCGCGAAGGCGCTCGCCCGGGGCCGTACGACCGAGGCCAAGCGGGACGCGCTGCTCGCCCGCATCACGCCGACCGCGGAACCCGCCGATCTCGCGGGCTGCGACGCAGTGATCGAGGCGGTGTTCGAGGACACCGCACTCAAGCAGAAGGTGTTCCAGGAGATCCAGGACGTCATCGAGCCGGACGCGCTGCTGTGCTCCAACACCTCGACCCTGCCCATCACCGTGCTCGCCGAAGGCGTGTCCCGGCCCGTCGACTTCGTTGGGCTGCACTTCTTCTCGCCCGTCGACAAGATGCCGCTCGTCGAGATCATCAAGGGTGAGCGCACCGGCGACGAGGCGCTGGCCCGCGCCTTCGACCTGGTCCGCCAGATCAACAAGACGCCGATCGTCGTCAATGACTCGCGCGGCTTCTTCACCTCGCGCGTGATCGGCCAGTTCATCAACGAGGGCGTGGCGATGATCGGCGAGGGCGCCGACCCCGCCTCGGTCGAGCAGGCCGCCGCGCAGGCCGGGTACCCGGCGAAGGTGCTCTCGCTGATGGACGAGCTGACGCTCACCCTGCCGCGCAAGATCCGCAACGAGACGAAGCGCGCGACCGAGGAGGCCGGCGGCACCTGGTCCGGGCACCCGGCGGACGCCGTGATCGACCGGATGGTCGACGAGTTCGGTCGCACGGGCCGCAGCGGCGGGGCGGGCTTCTACGAGTACGGCGACGACGGCAAGCGGTCCGGCCTGTGGCCGGGCCTGCGCGAGCACTTCACGCGCTCGGATGTGGACGTGCCCTTCGAGGACATGAAGGAGCGGATGCTCTTCTCGGAGGCCCTGGACTCGGTCCGCTGCCTTCAGGAGAACGTGCTGACGTCGGTCGCCGACGCCAACATCGGTTCCATCATGGGCATCGGCTTCCCGGCCTGGACGGGTGGCGTGCTGCAGTACATCAATGGCTATGAGGGCGGTCTGCCCGGTTTCGTGGCGCGCGCCCGGGAACTCGCCGGGCGCTACGGCGACCGCTTCGACCCGCCGGCGCTGCTGATCGAGAAGGCGGAGCGGGGCGAGAAGTTCGGCGACGAGGCCTGACCTCGCGGGCCGGGGCCGCGTTCACCGCCGAGTGGTACGACCGCGCCGTACCACTCGGCGGGGCTACTCCGTGGCGAACGCGGCCCGCAGCTCCTCCTTCAGCGACCGCTGGAAGGCGGTCACCAGCGCCTGCACCACCATCGGCTGCATATGGGCGGACAGCGACTTCATCGCCGCTACCTGCTCGGGGTCCGACTCCCGCTCCCGGTACGGGTTCCAGACCTCGTCCCGGAACAGCCGGGTGAGTTCGTGCGCGGCGGAGCGGGTGTGCTCCAGCAGGACGGTACGGGCGGCGAGGATCGTCTCGTGCGCGATCGGCACGTCCAGCAGCTGCACACCGAGCCGCAGCAGGCCGGGGTCGAGCCGGTAGCCGTCGGGGTCGTCCGCGCCGCCCGCGCGCTCGAGGACGCCCATCGCCGAGAGCCGGTCTATGTCCTCCTCGCTCAACGGCCGCCCGGCACGGCGCTCCAAGTCGCTGTGGGACGCCTCCTCGGCCGAATCCGGTACCCAGGAGGCCACCAGCGCACGGTGGACGGCGAGATCGTGCGCGCTCAGATCCTCGGGCAGCTGCTCCAGGTAGCGCTCGATCGCGGCGAGGGTCATGCCCTGGTGCTGAAGCTCCTCGATGAGGGCCAGCCGGGACAGGTGACCGGGGCCGTAGTGCCCGACCCGCCGCGGCCCGATGGCCGGGGGAGGCAGCAGTCCGCGCGTGCTGTAGAAGCGAACGGTCCGCACGGTGACACCGGCCCGCGCGGCCAGCTCGTCGACGGTGAGCGTCGGCTCCTCGGTGTCGGTCGCCATGGGTGCGCCTCACTTTCTCCTCACGCGGTGCAACAGTATTGCTGTCTCACCACTGTTGTGAAAGTGCCCTGCGGCTCCGGACGCGCAGGCGGGCGCTGACTGTGCCATCGGCTCCCCGGCTCCCCGGCTGTCGGCCCCGGCGGCGGCCGCGAGTGCGGTGCCGGCCCGGGTCGGTCCGGTGGGCGGCGATGGCGGCTGAACAGCACGGCGGGCGTGCCCACTTGGTGGGCACGCCCGCCTCGCCGCCGCTCCTCAGTACAGGTCCACCCCGTAGGCGCTGAGCGCTTCCTTCACCGGCTGGTGGATCGCCGAGCCCTCGGTGCCGGAGCAGCCGGCGCTGCCCGAGTGGATGCCCAGAGCGGTCGAGCCCGCGAAGTGGGCGCCGCCGCTGTCGCCGCCCGCCGAGCAAACGGTGGTGCGGACCATGTTGTAGACCGGCCCCTCGCCGTAGTTGACGGTGACGTTCACCGCCGTGACGGTGCCGCTGGTCACGTGGGACGTCGAGCCGCTCTTCTTGATGGCCTGACCGACGATGGCGTCCGCCGCGGACGTGATGTCCTGGTGGCCGCCGTCGTAGAGGTTGACGTCCCCGGCGGGCTGCGTGCCGTCCGTGTACCGGACGATGCCGTAGTCGTCGGTCGGGAAGCTGGTGCCCTCGCGGGTCCCGATGACCGTGCCCCTGGACGTCGCCGACCAGCTCGAGGCCCCGTCGGTGCAGTGGCCCGCCGTAAGGAAGTAGCGGGTCGTACCCTTCGAGACGTTGAAGGCTGCGGAGCAGCGGAAGCCGCTGCCGTGGATCGCGTCTCCGCCGAGCACTTCCTGCTTGAGGACTCCGGGCACACGCTTGATCCGCACGGCGCCCCCGAGACCCGCGGCCACCGTCCTCAGCAGCGCCATCGAGCCCGCGGAGACGGTCCGGTCGGCCTCGACCGCGACCTGGTTCGTCGACGGGTCGATGCCCCATGAAGTGCCGGTGATCTTCGCCCGGACCTCCAGCGTGGCCATGGCGGATTCAAGCTCTGCCGTGCTGTGCTCGACGATCTTCGCGCGCGCGCCGACGGCCCGGACCTGGTCGGCCGCGGCCTCATCGGTGACGGTGACGACCAGTTCGCCCGTCTCGGCGTCGAGATACGAACCGGCGGTGCGGTCGCCGAGCGCCCGTTCGAGGGTGCTGTGCAGTTGGTACTGCATCGCCGAGGGCGTGACGCCCGGATGTGGTTCCGGGGCGGCCGCGGCGGTGCCCGGGCCCAGACCGGCGGCGGGCAGGGCGAGAACGACGGAAAGGCATATGCGCGCGCGGAGCGTGCGTCTCATGGGGGGCTTCTCCTTCGTACGAGTCCGTAGTGGGGGTGCCGAGAAGCAGTTTGGACTGGACCAGTCCGGCGTGCGGGACTCGATGCTGCATGGCCCTGTCATGCGGAAAGGGGCGCGGGAACGCCGGAGCACCCGTTCGGCGGAAGGGGGTCGAGGGGGGTGTCAGGGATGGATCTGGACCGTGGCCGCGGTCAGCCGGCGGACCCCGTGAAGCAGCGCGTGCTCCGCGGCCAGCGCCACGGCGTGCGCCTGCGCCACCGTCAGCTCGGGGTCGACAACGATTGACGTCTCGGCCCGCAGATCGTGCCCGAGCCAGCGCATTCGTACGTCCCCCACGGCCCGTACGCCCTCGACATCACCGAGCGCGTGCTCGGCCTGGTCGACCAGCGCCGGGTCGACCGCGTCCATCAGCCGGTGCCAGACCTCGCGCGCCGCCCCGCGCAGCACCAGTGCGATCGCCCCCGTGATCGCGAGCCCGATCAGCGGATCGGCCCACCGCCATCCGAGTGCTGCTCCGGCAGCACCCAGCAGTACGGCCAGAGAGGTGAAACCGTCACTGCGAGCGTGCAGTCCGTCGGCGACCAGCGCGGCCGATCCGATCCTGCGGCCGGTACGGATCCGGGCCACTGCCACCCATTCGTTGCCGGCGAAACCCACCAGACCGGCCGCGGCCACTGCCGCCAAATGGCTGACCTCCTGCGGCTCGAACAGCCGCCGCAGCGCCTCGTACCCGGTAAAGACCGCGGACGCCGCGATCACCAGCACCACGAAGACGCCCGCCAGATCCTCCGCCCGCCCGAAGCCGTAGGTGTAGCGGCGGGTGGCCGCCCGCCGGCCGAGTACGAAGGCGAGGGCGAGCGGCAGCGCGGTGAGCGCGTCGGCGGCGTTGTGGACGGTGTCGCCGAGCAGTGCCACCGACCCCGACGCGGCCGCGATCACCGCCTGGACGGCTGTCGTGGCGGCGAGCACACCGAAGGAGAACCACAGCGTCCGCAGCCCCTGCGCCGACCCTTCGAGGGCGGCGTCGACGCGCTCATGAGCGTGGTGATGGTGGTGACCATGAACGTGCCCGTGACCGGTCATGGTCACCACCGTGACACACCAACTCCCTTGCAGCCACTGCCGAAAAGCGGCCTCTGACCAGCTGCGAAGGGCTTGCGACTACTGTCCGGACGCGACGAGCGGGTAGTGGTCGGAGAGGTTGGTGTAGGTGTAGCTCGTGCCCCAGCTGGAGACCGTCCAGGGCGCGCTCTGCTCCTTGATCACTTCATTGGTCCAGCCGGCCGGCTTCGTGTGCCCGGCGCGGTGCAGGACGTAGTCGAGGTCCTCGCTCGGGTCGTCCGGGTAGCGATCGGACGCGATCGAGTTCTGCTCGGTGTCGAAGGAGTACGGGTGTCCGGTGCGGGCGTCCGCACCCACCAGGCCCGCGTCGGCGAGCATCGTGGCGTACTCCGGCGTCCGCGAGTCGACGTTGAAGTCGCCCGCGACCAGCACCTGTTCGGAGGCCGGGATGTTCTTGCCGTCCAGGAAGGCATCGATCGCCTTGAACTGGCGGCTGCGCATCAGCGCCGCCTCGCCCGCGCCGCATCCGGAGTCGGTGGACTGCGCATGCGTACCCACCACATGCACCTTCGCGCCGTCGACGTTCAACACCGCATAGACGAAGCCCTTGTTGGACCACCAGTCCGCCCCGCAGGCGTCCTTGTAGACGAACTGCTCCTTGCGGACGATCGGCCACTTGCTGAGCACCGTGACCCCGCCGTCCTCGGGCGTGGTGGCCGAGTACGACCCGCCGGTCGCGTCCCAGCCGGTCTTGCTGCGCCCCATCACCGGGGTCTGGTACGGATACTGGGCGGCGGCCTTCTGCATCAGCGCGCCCGACGAGGAGTTGTCGAAGGCTTCCTGGAGCACGACGACGTCGTTGCCCTGGAAGAACGACGTCGCGGGAATCGCCGCGGCCCGGTGGTCCTGTCCCCAGTTGGGGTACAGCGTCTTGCTGAACAGGAAGGCGTTGTACGTCAGCACCTTCAGGGACGGCGTCGTGGCCGCCGTGGCGGCGGAAGCCGTCGGAGCCGTCCCGGTGAGGACGGCCGCGGCGAGCGCGGTGGAAAGAGCTGCGCCAGGGATACGGCGGAGCGCGGAGTGCGGCACAAAGACTCCCGGATGTGGTGGGGGTAGACCGGCGACGCACATCAAAGCAGCCGGAGTTACCACCTGGTAATGGCCAGGAGCCCACTTTCTTTACGCAACGCAACGATCTCACCAAACACTGGTCCGGTCTTCGCCTTCCTGCCCGGCACGGGCCGCTTCCTGCCCGGCACGGGCCGCGCAATGCCCGCTCGACCCCCGGAAAGTTACGATGGTGAAATGACCGGGCCCGCGGCTGACCCCGTACCTCCACCGCCCGGCGGAGTGCTCTGGACCCTCGCCGGTGACATCCGCGGTCTGCTGATGCTGCCCGCCGCACTCACCCTGCAGGTCGCCCACCCCGCCGTCGGCGCCGGAGTCGACGAGCACTCCGTCTTCCGCACCGACCCCTGGGGCCGCGGCGAGCGTTCGCTGCGCTCGCTCCAGCTGTGGGTGTACGGCGGCGAAGCGGCGGCCGAGGAGGGACGCAGGCTCCGGGCGCTGCACAAGACCATCCAGGGCACGGACGCCCACGGCCGCAGGTACCACGCGCTCGAGCCCGCCTACTACTCCTGGGTTCACGCCACCGGCTTTCCCGTCTACCAGCACGCGCTGCGCTATCTGGCGCGCCCGCTCACCGAGGCCCAGGAGCGCAAGCTCTACGCAGAGTGGCTCCAGGTCGGGCGGATCCTCGGCATCCACGACAGGGACATGCCGCAGACGATCGAGGAGTTCTGGCCCTACTACCGCAAGGTGCTCGCCGACGAGTTGGAGGCGACCGTCGTCGTACGCGAACTGATCGCCACCGACCCGGCGATACCGCCGCCCGACCGCGGGCCGCTGGTTCTCACAGTGCTGCTCAGGGCCGCGTGGCCGGTGCTGCTGCCCGCGTTCGCCCGCTTCCGCCGCTTCATGACCATCGGGCTGATGCCGCCCGACGCGCGTGAGGCGATCGGCCTGGAGTGGACGGACGAACAGGAGCGCAGACTGCGCGCGTTCGCCCGGGTCGTACGGGCCGTGGTTCCCGTACTCCCCGAGCGACTGCGGTACCTCCCGCTCGCGCGCGAGGCGCGGCGGGCCGCCCGGATCAGCCGGTCAGACCGCCCCGGGCGATGACGTCCCCGTACCAGCGTGCACTGTCCTTGAAGGTACGGCGCTGGGTCGCGAAGTCGACATGGACGACGCCGAACCGCTTGCTGTAGCCGTACGCCCACTCGAAGTTGTCGAGCAGCGACCAGAGGAAGTAGCCGCGCACATCCGCGCCGGCCCCGATCGCGCGGTGCACCGCCGACAGATGGGCCCGCAGGTACTCCACCCGCTCGGGGTCGTGGACCTCGCCGGACGGGTCTGCGTAGTCGTCGTAAGCGGCACCGTTCTCGGTGATCACCAGCGGCACGCCCGGCAGGTCGTCGCGCAGCCGGGTCAGCAGCTCGTACAGACCGTCGGCGTCCACCGGCCAGTCCATCGCGGTGCGCGGGCCGGGCGCGGGCAGGAAGCGCACATGCTCCTCCGCACCGGCCCACGGGGACGGCGAGGTGGAGGAGCCAGCGCCGACGACGGTGGGGGAGTAGTAGTTGATGCCCAGCGAGTCGATCGGCGTGGAGACGACCTCCAGATCGCCGTCCTGGACAAAGGCCCAGTCGGTCACCGCGGCCGTGTCACGGACCAGGTCCTGCGGAATCCGGCCGTGGAACACCGGATCGAGGAAGATCCGGTTCCCCACGGCGTCGATCCGGCGCGCGGCGTCCACGTCGGCTTCGGAACCGGTGAGCGGACGCACCGCGTGCAGATTGAGCGTCAGCGAGATCTCGGATGTCGAGGGCAGGGCGCCGTGCAGTACCTGAGCCGCCAGGCCGTGCGCCAGGTTGAAGTGGTGGGCCGCGCGCAGGGAGGCACTCGCGCTGGTGCGGCCCGGCGCGTGCACCCCCGAGCCGTAGCCGAGAAACGCCGCACACCACGGCTCGTTCAGGGTGGTCCAGGTCGCCACCCGGTCACCGAGCGCATCCGCCATGATCCTGGCGTAGTCGCCGAACCGGTCGGCGGTCTCGCGCTGTGGCCAGCCGCCCGCGTCCTCCAACTCCTGCGGCAGATCCCAGTGGTAGAGCGTGGCGACGGGCCGGATGCCCGCCCCGAGGAGTTCGTCGGTGAGCCGGCGGTAGAAGTCCAGGCCCTTTTGTACGGCGGGACCGCGCCCGGTCGGCTGCACCCGTGGCCAGGCTACCGAGAACCGGTAGTCGGTGACGCCCAACTGCTTCATCAGCGCGACGTCCTCGCGCATCCGGTGGTAGTGGTCGGCGGCGATGTCGCCGGAGTCACCGTTGCGGACCTTGCCCGGCGTGCGGCAGAAGGTGTCCCAGATGGACGGCGTACGGCCGTCCTCGGTGGCGGCGCCCTCGATCTGGTACGCGGCGGTGGCGGTGCCCCAGCGGAAACCGGCCGGGAACCGGAGCTCCGTCGTCGTCTCCGGGCGTGCGTCGACAGCGGTCATGAGGTGGGACTCCCAGGAAATAGAGATGGAGCGGCGGGGGGACGAGGTCAGCCCTTGACGGCGCCCTGCATGATGCCGCCGACGATCTGCCGGCCGAGCAGACCGAAGACCAGCAGCACGGGAAGGGTGCCGAGCAGCGTGCCGGCCATGATCACGGACTGGTCGTGGACATAGCCGCCGCCCAGCTGGCGCAGCGCCACCTGCACGGTCGGCTCCTGCGAGGAGAGCGCGACGATCGGCCAGAAGAAGTCGTTCCACGCGGCCATGAAGGTCAGCATGCCGAGCACGGCCATACCGGGCCGGGCGATGGGCACCACGATCGACCAGAAGATCCGCGCGGTGGACGCACCGTCGACCCGCGCCGCCTCGATCAGCTCGTCCGGCAGCGACTGCACCAGGTACTGCCGCATGAAGAACACGCCGAAGGCGGAGACCAGACCGGGCAGGATCACGGCCTGCAGCTGATTCACCCAACCCAACTCGGCGATCAGCATGAACAACGGGATCACACCGAGCTGCGGCGGGATCATCATCGTCCCCACCGTGATCGCAAGCAGCGCGCCCCGGCCACGGAAGCGCAGCTTGGCGAAGGCGAAACCGGCGAGTGTGCAGCACAGCACTGTGCCGATGGTGATCGAGCCGGAGACGATGAGGGAGTTGAGGAGGGCCTTGCCGATATCGGCCTCCTCCATCACCGCTTCGAAGTTATGGATCAGATTCGACCCCGGCAGCAGCGTCGGCGGCACCTTCGCCAGATCGGCGTTGGAGCGGCTGGCGGCGACGATGGTCCAGTAGAACGGGAACGCCGAGATCAGGACGGCGACGATCAGGATCGCGTACGCGAGCTTGCCGCCCTGCATGGTGCGGCCGGCCCGGTTCCTCCTCGGGCGCCCGGGCTCCGGTCGTGGGCCCGCGGCAGGCGGCTTCGTCGGCGGGACGGCGAGCGCGGTCATCGGCCGGCCTCCTTGCGGGAACGGCGGTGCGCGATCAGGGCGTTGACCCCGACCAGCACCAGGATCAGCAGGAACATCACCCAGGCGATGGCGGCGGCCCGGCCCAGATGGAAGAAGCCCCAGCCCTGCTCGTACATATAGAGGCCGAGCGTTTGGTACTGGTGCGAGATGCCGCCCGAGATGGAGCCTTCGAACAGCAATGGCTCACCGAACAGCTGCGTTGCGCCGATCGTCGAGACGACGACCGTGAACAGGATCGTCGGACGCAGCCCCGGCAGCGTGACATGGATGAACTGCCGCCAGCGGGAGGCCCCGTCCATCGCGGCGGCCTCGTACAGCTCGCTCGGGATGGACTGCATGCCCGCCAGATAGATCAGCGCGTTGTAGCCGGTCCAGCGCCAGACGACGATGGTGGATACGGCGATCTGCGATGCGACCGTGCCGGCCTGCCAGTCCACCGGACCGAAACCGACAAGCCCCAGCACATAGTTGATCAGCCCGAAGTCGCGGCCGAAGAGCTGCGCGAAGACCAGCGTCGCGGCGGCGACCGAGGTGGCGTACGGCAGCAGCATCGCCGTACGCAGGAAAGTCCGGCCGCGCAGCCGGTAGTTGAGCAGATGGGCCAGCCCGAGCGCCATCACCAGCTGCGGGACGGTGGACAGCACCCCGATCGTGAACGTGTTGCGCAGCGCGGTCCAGAAGATCTCGTCGCCGAACAGCGCGGTGTAGTTGCCAAGGCCCCGCCACTCCATCTCGCCGGGCGTCTGCAGCTCGACCCGGTAGAGCGAGACGAAGGCCGTGTAGATCAGCGGGAAGAGCCCGAAGGCGGCGAACAGCGTGAAGAACGGGGCGACAAAGGCGTACGGCGAGAGCGTGCGCCAGGTCCGGTACGCGGCCGACGGCCGGGCCCCCGGTTGCGGGGAGACCGGCTTCGCGGTGGCGGTGAGGGTCACGGTTCGGCCCTTCGAGGAGTTGATGGGGGAAGCTGCGAAGACCAGAAGCCGCGGGCCGGTCCGGCCGGGTGCCGAGGACCGGCCCGCGAGCACTGAGCGGTGCCGGGGAAGTTCGGGTGGCACCCGCGCTTCCCCGGCACCGCCGCGTCAGCCGGTCGCGTTCTCCACGTTCTTCTTCGCGGTCGACCACGCCTTGTCGGGCGAGGTGCCCTTGCGCTCCACCTCGCTCAGCGCGTTGGTGATCTGGTCGGCCACGCTCTTGTCGTGGACGCCGAGCACCTGGACCGGCGCGGCCTTGGCGGCGTCACCGAAGATCTGGCCGATCGGGGCGTCGGAGAAGTACGGGTCCTTGGCCGCCGCGACCTTGGCGATGGCGCCGGTGGAGGAGGGGAAGTTGCCCTGCTTGGTGAAGAGCTTCGCCTGCTGCTCGGGGGCGGTGAGCCACTGGATCAGCTCGTACGCCTCCTTCTTGTGCTTGGCCGCGCGGGGGATCGAGAGATACGAGCCGCCCCAGTTGCCCGCCCCGGCGGGCAGTTTGGCGATGTCCCACTTGCCCTTGCCCGCGTCACCGGCCTGGCCCTTGATGTAGCCGAGCATCCAGGCGGGGCAGGGCATGGTCGCGAAGGAGCCGGCGGAGAACGCCTGGTTCCACTGCGGTGACCACTGGTCGAGCCTGGCGCTCAGGCCTGCCTGCGCCGCCTCGGTGGAGGCGTCCCAGGCGGCCTTGATCGCCGGGTTGTCCTCGTAGATCAGCTTTCCGGAGGCGTCGTGGTACAGCTCCTTCTGCTGGCCGACCATGATCGCGTAGATGCTGCCGACGCTGTCCACCCAGGCGCTCTTGGCCGGGGCCTTCTTCTTGTACTCCTTACCCAGCGCCAGATAGCTGTCCCAGGTGGACCACTTGGCGGCCAGCTGAGTGCGGTCGGTGGGCAGCCCGGCCTGCTTGAAGAGGTCGGTGCGGTAGCACATGGCCTCCGGGCCGACATCCGTGCCCAGGCCCACGATCTGGCCGTCCTTGCCGGTGGCCGCCGACCACTTGGCCTCGGCGAACTGGTCCTTCAGCTTGTCAGCGCCGTACTTCTTCAGGTCCTCGAACTTGTCGGCCTGCTGCTGGGTGACGGCGGCGATCCGGCCCACCTCGATGCCCTGCACATCGGCGAGGCCGCCACCGCCCGCGAGCCGGGTCTGCAGCGACTTCCAGTAGTCCTGCTCGTCCTCGGTGTCGCTCTGCTTGATCTTGATGTTCGGGTGGAGCTTCTCGTACTCCGCGTAGAGCCCGGCCTCCTTGTAGCCGAAGGATCCGAAGAGGTCGACGGTGAGCGTGACCTTGCCGCCGGCGCTGTCGGACGCGCCGTCCGACGATCCGGATCCACAGGCGGCGAGCAGTGCCCCGGCGAGCGCGACCGCACCCAGGCGGACAGTGGCCCTTTTGGCGGCTCGGGCGATGGGCATGAGAAGCCTCCCTTGGCTTCGGTGGAGCGAGACCGCTGGTTGAGAGCGCTCTCAAAGATGCGTCTGGAGAGTGCCCCGGAGGCGGACATCCCGTCAAGTCCCGAAGGCATAACGGCTTGGACTCATCGCCAACCCCCGCCAACTACCGCCTGTGTCTCAACTATTGACACCTCTGTTTCAGGAGTTTTACGTTCCTTGACATCTGAGAGCGCTCTCGGCCGCCCCTTCCCGTGATGACTTCGAGGTGCCGTCCATGCCAGCCACTCGCACCGGACCAGCTGCCGCGCTGGTGCTGGTCTTCGCCCTGGCCGCCTTCGGCCTGGGCCCGGCCGCCACCCCGGCGGTGGCCGCCACCCCGGCGGTGGCCGCCACCCCGGCGGTGGCCGCCACCCCGGCGGTGGCCGCCACCATCCCCGTAGGCTCTGGCAGTTACTCCGACACCCGCCCCGCAGGTACGTCGGGCCCGACCACCAACACCGGCGCGCCGGTCACTCCCAAGGTCACCCCCGCCGCGAAGGACAAGCCCGTCCCCACCAACGACTGGTGGTCGTCCCTCGCCTTCCAGCGATACGGCGACAACCCGTACTCCACCCCCATGTACGGCCACCCGCTCACCTACCAGGCCACCGCCGGCGGGCTCGAAGTCGGCTACCCCACAACGCCCGCGGTCGTCGGCGAGGGCCGCCAGTACGAGTACGCCCACAAGCGCGACCTCACCCTCGGCCTCACCGGTCTCAACTCACCGGACACCAAGGCCGACGACTGGTCCGACTGGACCGTGACCCCCTACTGGTCGGACGGCACACGCACGCTGCGCGCCACCATCGGCCACGGCCTGCCGTTCGTATACGCCAACGGCTCCGGCGGCAACGCACAGATCACCACCGCCGCCGCGCCCGCCGTCTTCGCCGACCAGGGCAATGTCCTCGGCATCACCGTCGCGGGCCACCACTACGCCCTCTTCGCGCCCGGCGGCAGCGACTGGACGGTCTCCGGCTCCACCGTCACAGCGGGCCTCGGCGCCAAGGACTACTTCTCGCTCGCCGTACTGCCCTCCGCCGACGCGCTCGCGACGTACAAGAAGTACGCGTACAGCTTCGTCACCGGCTCCAAGGCGACCTGGAGCTACACCGGCGGCACCGTGCAGAGCACCTACAGCCTGACCACCGAGGCAAAGGAAGGCGCCGAACGCGGCACGCTCCAGGCCCTCTACCGCCATCAGTGGCTGCACACCGCCGACCCGCTGACCGCGTACACATACGTCTCACCGCGCGGCACCATGAAGGTTCGCGAGGCGGCCTCCTTCAGCACCAGCCAGAAGGCGTCCGCGGTGCTGCCCGGGCTGCCGAAGTCGAACGGCGTCGACACGGCACGGCTGAAGGGCTATCTCGACCAGGTCGCGAACGACCCCGATCCCTTCTCCGGCTACACCGACACCTACTGGACCGGCAAGGCGCTCGGCCGCCTCGCCCAACTGGTGCCCGCCGCCGACCAGATCGGCGAGAGCGCCACCCGCGACAAGCTTCTCGGCCTGATCAAGGGCCGTCTGCAGGACTGGTTCACGGCGGGCGGAGCGAACGAGTTCTCGTACGACAAGGACTGGAAGACGCTCACCGGCTACCCCGCCTCGTACGGCAGCGACACCGAGCTCAACGACCACCACTTCCACTACAGCTACTACGTCTACGCGGCCGCGGTCGTCGCCCAGTACGACCCGGCCTGGGCCGCCGACTCCGCCTGGGGCGGCATGGTCAAGACCCTGGTACGGGACGCGGCCAACCCCAGCCGGACGGACACCGCCTTCCCCTTCCTGCGCGGCTTCGACGTGTACGCGGGTCACAGCTGGGCCTCCGGGCACCAGGGATTCGCCGCCGGCAACAACCAGGAGTCGTCGTCGGAGTCCACCAACCTCAGCGCGGGCCTCGTGCTGTGGGGCTCGGCCACCGGTGACACCGCGCTGCGCGACCTCGGGACGTATCTGCTGACCACCGAGTCGGAGGCGATCGCCCAGTACTGGTTCGACGCCGACGAGCAGGTCTTCCCGTCCTCCTTCGGCCATGACACGGCCGGCATGGTCTGGGGCAGCGGCGCCGCGTACGCCACCTGGTGGACAGCCAACCCGGAGGAGATCCACGGCATCAACGTCCTCCCGGTGACCGGCGGTTCACTCCACCTGGGCGGCGAGAAGGCGGCCATCCGGCGCAATATCGCCGAGATGGAACGGGAGAACGGCGGCCCGGCCGTCGAATGGCGCGACATCCTCTGGGAGTTCCAGTCGCTCGCCGACCCGGCGGCGGCGAAGGCCAAGTGGGACGCGGGCAACGCGGGCTACACCCCCGAGCAGGGCGAGTCCAAGGCGCACACCTACCACTGGATCAGCACGCTCGACGCGCTCGGCGCCCCCGACGCCACGGTGACCGGGGACATTCCGAGCTCCGCGGTCTTCACCAAGGGCACGGCACGGACCTACGCCGCGCACAACTACGGCGCTACGGCCCGTACGGTGACCTTCTCCGACGGCAAGACGCTCACCGTCCCGGCGCGCTCGACGGCGACCGGCACGGGGACCGGTGGAGGCGACCCGGATCCCGATCCTGATCCGGATCCGCCCACGGGCAACACCTTCCAGCTCCGTACGGGAGGGGTGCTCACCACCGCGACGGGCGGCACGGCGGGCAGCGACACGATCGCGTCGGCGGGCGGCGCCAACCACGACGGCACTGTGCACCAGCCGCTCGTCTACGAGATCAGATCTGTCAACGGCACGCTGACGCCTGGCGCCGCGACCGCGTTCCGCCTTCAGCTGGACGCGGGCACAACCGTCGGCCTCGGCCAGCAGGCCCGTATCAGCTACGACCTCACGGGCGACGGCACCTTCGACCGGAGCGAGACCTACCACTATTTCGCGACCGATCCGGTGGCGGGCTGGGAGGAGTACGCGCAGTCCCGCGGTCTGAAGTCGGCGACCGGAAGTCTCGGTGATCTCAAGGGCGGCACCGTACGACTGGAGGTGTGGAGCGCCATCGGCAACGGCACCGCGAAGCTCCAGACCGGCACGGACAAGTCGGTGGTCGTCATTCCGTTCAGCTGACCGCGCGGTGGGCGGCGGGCAACGGCCCTCTCAGGCCGAGGCCCGCCGCACCAGCGTGGTCGGAGTGATCACCGAGGCGGGAGCGCCGGCCCCGGGCTCGCCCTCGTTCAGCACGCGCATCAGCAGGCGGACCATCAACCGGCCCATTCCCTCAATGTCCTGACGGACCGTCGTCAGCGCGGGGTCGGTCGTCTCCACCACCGACGCCATGTCGTCGAAGCCGACCAGCGCCACATCCTGCGGCACCCGCCGCCCCCGCTCGCGCAGCGTCCGCAGCGCTCCCGAGGCCATCAGGTCGTTGGCGGCGAACACGGCGTCCAGGTCGGGGCGGCGGTCCAGCAGTTCGGCCATCGCGCGGGCGCCGCTGTCCGCGGTGAAGTCGCCCTGGCGGACCAGCTCCGGGTCGGCGTCCAGCAGGACGTCTCGGTAGCCGTCGATCCGGTCCAGCGCGGAGGTCTGGTCGCGGGGGCCCGCGATGTGCGCGATGTGCCGGCGCCCCAGGGAGACCAGGTGACGTACGGCTTCCCGGGCGCCGCCGCGGTTGTCGCAGTCGACATAGGGGACGGCGAGCTCGGAGGCGGCGCCGGGCCAGCCCGGACGGCCGCCGAAGACGGTGGGCACCTGCACCCGGCGGATGATGGCGGGCAGTTCGTCGTCGTTGTGCAGCGAGAAGGCCAGTGCGCCGTCGACATGGCCGCCGCCGAGATACCGGGCGATCCGGTCGTAGTCGCCGGGCCCCTCCACCCACAGCAGTACCAGCTGGGAGTCGTACGCAGTCAGCTCGCGGCTGATGCCGCGCACCTGCTGTTCGAAGAAGGGGTCCGAGAAGATCCGGAACTCCGGCTCGGCGATGATCACGGCGACCGCGCCGTTGCGCCGGGTGACCAGGGTGCGGGCCGCCTGATTCGGTACGTATCCGAGCTCCTCGACCGCCTGGCGCACCTTGTCGACCAACGGGGGGCGAACCCCCGCGCCGCCGTTGACGACCCGTGACGCCGTGGCCCGGGAGACACCGGCGCGGGCGGCGACGGCTTCCAGGGTGGGGCGGGACCCCGTGGTCTGCTCGGGCAAGGCGGGCGCTCCTCAACTGCTTCAGTCAGCCGCGTCGAACGACAGCGGGGGAGAGCGCTGCCAGGTACAGGATATCCGGTCCCGGCGATCTTCAGAGAGCGCTCCCACCCCGGCCTGCCAGGGGGCCTGCCCGGGCAGCCCGTAGCCGACCCGGGACCGGGAGCGCCGCCGTCCCGGACAGGGACGGCGGCGCCTCGCGACTACGCTTCGCGACTGCGGCTCAGTGATGGTCGCGCTCGTGAATCGTGTTCGTGGCGGCGATCTTCTTCCACGACTTCGGCTGGGCGTGCTTGCCGTCGGCCTTCGCGATCCGGGCACCCGCCGCGGCCGGAGCGCCAGGCTTCGACGGCTGGTAGAGCCACGTGTCGAACAGATCGGCCAGCGGCTTGCCGGAGACCTTCTCGGCGTACTTCACAAAGTCGCCGACCTTGGCGTTGCCGTAGGCGTGGTCGGTCGGCCAGCCCTTGAGGATCGCGAAGAAGTCCTTGTCGCCGACCTCGCCCCGCAGCGCCTGGAGCGCCAGCGCGCCCCGGTCGTAGATGGCGATGTCGAACTGCTTGTCCGGGCCCGGGTCACCGGGCTTGACCGTCCAGAAGGCGTCATCGGCCGGGTGCTGGGCATAGACCCAGTCCGCGAGCTCCTGCGCGGTGCCCTCGCTCTCCTTCTCCGACCAGAGCCACTGGCTGTAGCGGGCAAAGCCTTCGTTGACCCAGATGTCCTTCCAGCCGTCGACGGAGACACTGTCGCCGTACCACTGGTGGGCCAGCTCATGGACGACCACGGAGACATTCGCGCCATTCGCGAACTGCCGCGGGCTGTAGAACGGACGGGTCTGCGTCTCCAGCGCATAGCCGCTGGTCACATTGGGGACGTAGCCGCCCAGAGCGTTGAAGGGGTACGGTCCGAAGACCTCGGTCAGCCACTCGGCGACCTCACCGGTCCGCTCGACGCTCGCCCGCGCCGCCCCCGCGTTGTCGCCGAGATCCTTGCTGTACGCATTGAGGATCGGCAGCCCGTCGGCCGTCTTGTCGGTGGTGATGTCGAACTTCCCGACGGCGAGCGTGGCGAGATACGACGCCTGCGGCTTGTTGGAGCGCCAGTTGTAGCGGGTCCAGCCCAGTCTCGAACTCTGTGACTGCAGGACACCGTTGCTGATCGCCTGAGTCCCGTCGGGCACCAGGACCGAGATGTCGTACGTGGCCTTGTCCAGCGGGTGGTCGTTGCTCGGGAACCACCACACGGCCGAGTCCGGCTCCTGGGCGGCGACTCCGCCGTCCGGAGTACGGTGCCAGGCCGTGTACCCGCCGATGTTCAGCTCGGAGGGCTTGCCCGCGTAGCGGACGACCACTGAGAGGGGCTTGCCCTTCTCCAGCGGCGCGGTCGGAGTGATGACCAGCTCCTGGTCACCCTCCTTCTTGAACTGCGCCTTCTTGTTGTTGACCCGCACCTCGCTGACGTCAAGACCGAAGTCGAGGTTGAAACGGCTCAGGTTCTGCGTGGCGGTGGCCAGGATCGTCGCCGTGCCCGCGAGCAGATCGGTGGCGGGCTGGTACTTCAGCCGCAGGTCGTAGTGGGATGTGTCGTATCCGCCGTTTCCGCTGGCCGGGTAGTAGGGGTCGCCAATGCCCGGGGCGCCCGGCGAGGAGTCGGCGGCCGATGCCGGGATCGCCAGCAGCAGTGAGGCCGCCAGCCCGCCCGGGACGATGAGTCTGCGGTGCACGGATGCTCCAAGTCGTCGGAATTGGTGATCTCTTGAACCCTATTCAGACCCGGCGCCCGCAGTCATGAGCGCAGCTCGGCCTTTCATGTGATCGCCATTCGGCCGGCATGCGACTGCAGCCCTCACCGACACTGCAGCCTCACCGATAGAGACGGACTACTCGCATACCTCCGTGGCGAACTGGTGTCGGCGCGGGATGACCCCGAAGCCCCCGGTGCCCCGGCTGCTGGCCCAAGCTCTTGGGGAACGGCTGGGGCGGCCAGTCAATCTCGCGGAAATCGGCATGGGCGAGGCGGAGACAATCGCTCCGATGGGGTTGGATTTCTCGCGAGATCCCGCCGACGCCGTCCGCGTCGCCACTTCGTTCTGAAGCCATGTGGAGGAGGTGTGCGTGACGGAAGACGCATGATCGTTTGTATGTACAGTGCGTGTTAGCCTGCTCGCGGTCATGATCGAATGCATACGGGGGAGGCGCGGTGGGCTCGGACGGCTACCAGGTCAAGGCAGGTATGACCGGCCTGGCCCAGCAACTCGACAAGGCCGGCACGGACATGGACGGCGTCAGCTCGGCAGTCAAGTGCCGCACGAGGTACTCGTACGGCGATGTCGGCGGCGATGACGCCGCGTCGGCCCTGAACTCGTTCGTCAAGGCCTGGGAGGCAGAGGCCAAGACACTGGCGTCGGCGTTGCACGAGCTCGGTGGCAAGGTGCAGTTGTCCAAGGCGACCTACCGCGGCACCGACGGACTGGTGAAGACGCACGTGGACAGCGTCCCCAACGGCGGCACGGGCAGCCGCACCGACACATCGGCGCAGGGCGGGCGCACCTCGGCCCTGTCGAGCTACTGAGGAACGGGCCGGTGTCCTTCTTCTCCTCCCCCCTCCACTCCCCTTCCTTCCGCCTCGCATGGCTCGCCGGGCTGTCCAAGAAGATGCTCGGCGCCGGGAGCAAGAACGAGCTCCTCGACCTGATCGACAACGCCCTCTCGGTGGCCGAACCGGGCGGCGACCAGGGCGTGCTGGAGGGCCTGGCAAGGCTCTACCACGGCCAGGTCGGCGAGGTCGGCGGCGTCTTCGACCAGGTCGACCGGGTGGGCCGCAGAGGTCTTCCGGAGGTGTGGGTCGGCGACACGAGCGTCCTCGCCTCCGACGCGGTGAACGCCGCCGGGCGGTCGGTGAGTCAGATGAGCGAGGCGTTCCAGGAGGGCGCGACGGTGCTGCTGACGCTGGCCGACGCGATCGGCGCCGCACAGCGCAAGGACGAGCAGGGCCGCGGACAGTTGCTGGAGCAGAGGAAGACGCTCGGCGGCAAGGACGGTTTCTTCGACGACCTGCACGAGAACGACGGGGAGGAGTGGGACCGCAAGAACGCCGCCCACTTCGGCTCCTACGCGGTCGACCTGATGCACGCCGCCGTCTCCGACGCGCAGGAGGCCACCCGCGTCGCGGCCCGGGACCTGAACAAGTGGGCCGCCGAGGCACGGGCCGGGAAGATGGAGACCAGCGAACTCACCGCCGTCGACAAGCTGATGCTTGCCGACACCGGCGTCGCGGGTGCCGACACCGAGCTGAACGAGATCCTCACGGCCGACGACCTGGCGCGCGCGTCGACGCGTATGGACCTGCTGAGTCTCGGTGACGAGACGGCCATGGAGCGGATGCTGGCGAAGTCGGACACCCCGCAGGAGCGGGCCTACCTGATGAAGGCCCTGGCCGCCGGTCACAGCGTCGACGAGATCGGGAAGTTCCAGGACAAGATCCACGGCAAGGACCCCGACTGGCTGCGCCGGCACCTCACTCCGGTGGTCACCGCCGCGGACAGCATGAACGACGAAGGCCTGGCGCCGGACGGCTCGAACAACAACAAGGACTACGCCACGTTCCACGGCCAGCGGTGGGTCCAGGGCGGCGACGGCTCCGAGGGCACCTGCGTGGCCTCGTCCACCGTCACGTCCCGCGCCATGGTCGACCCCCTCTACGCGCTCGACCTCACCGGCGGCGCCGACGGGCAGCAGGACGACCCCAACGCCTTCAAGCAGCGCTTGGTGGCCGAACAGCACCGGCTGCACACCGAAGGCGACGGCGGCGAGAACTGGGGCGGCATGGGGCCGGACGGGCAGGAACGGATCAACGACACCACCGTCGGCAGTGCCACCGGCACTGACTACGAGCGCCAGGACCTGAACAGCGCCGCCGAACGCAGGGCGGTCCTCACCGAAGTCGAGAAGTCGGTGGCGCAGGGGCACCCGGTGCCTGTCGACGTCTCGGGCGAGAAGGGCGCCCACGCGATGACCATCATCGCCCAGGAGGGTGACATGCTTCAGGTGTACAACCCCTGGGGCTCGACCACCTGGGTCAGCGAGGACGACTTCATCAACGGCCACATGGGCAAGGCTTCCAAAAGTGAACTCCCCAACGCGTACAGCGTCTATCTTCCGCGGTAGCAGGGGCGGTGCCGCGATCGCGGCGGCCGCACTCCTCGCTCTCGCCACGGGCTGCGGCTCGGGCACCGACGAACCGGCCGGCGGCTCCACGAGCCATCCCACGAGCACCGCGAGCCGCCCGGTGAAGGACACCAGCATCACTGCCGAGCCAGGCGAGCGCTTCACGCTCACCGTCGACCAGAACGCCTCCACCCGCGAGTACTGGTATCTGGTCGACCCCGAGCCCGACAGCTCCGTGCTGGTCAGCCGCGGCCAGGACTACGCCTCGGACTCCGGCGACGAGCCGGTGGCCGGTGCAGGCGGCCGGCTCACCTTCACCTTCGAGGCCAAGGGCAAGGGGACCACCCGGTTCACGCTGCTGCACTGCACTTTCACCACCTGTCAGGGCAACACCTCCACCCTGCCCCCCGAGACGACTGGACCCTCCGCCACCCCGACCACGGAGGCGACCACCCCCTCCCAGGCACCCGAGCGCATCACCTACACCGTCACCGTCGACTGAGCCGCAGCGGACAAGTGGGATGAGACGAGACACCCGAGGCCCCGCCATGAACGAAGACGCCCCGTACCCGCCGGACCGCACGGACGACGAGCTGGCCCGGCTCGACATCACCGTCCTGCTGCGTTACGGCCTCGCCGCTGAGCCCGGCACCCGGCGCACCGCCCTGTTCGGCGACGGCGCCGCGGCCGCAGCCGTCATCCTCGACCGCCTCGGCACCGAGCCGCGCTCGGTTGCCTTCCTCGCCGACACGGTGCGCGCCGGCGGACTCGCCCGTGCCGCGGAGCTGCCCGATCCCCTGCCCCGCCGGGAGGCGGCCGTCCTCGTACGGGAGTGGCTGCGGGCCGGCACCGAACTCGTGGGCGGGACCGCCGCCGACGACACCGCGGCCACCTGGCTGCGCGCCGTCGCGACCATCATCGAACTGAAGCAGCTGACCCGGGCGCGGGGCCGGAGTACGTGATCTGAGTAGCCGATCCGAGTACGGCGGCGGGTGTGACGCGCCGCGATCTCGACCACGGCCTCGAACTCGGCAATCGCAGCGTCGACATCCTCGCCCGCCTCCAGTCCACCCGCGCCAAGGACTACGTCCGCGAGTTCAACAGGCCCTGGCCCCCTGGCGGCGCGAGCCGGCCGTTCGCGAGTTCGTCCACCGCACCCGTGCCGAACTCGGCGTCGTCGCCCAACAGAATGAGCGAGATCTTGCGCAACCGCGTCGTGCAGGCCCTGCGCTGACGAGAGTGGCGGTCGAGTCGCCTCCGCCGAGATCGGTTGGGGCACCCGAATGCCCTCTGTTGCACAGGAGTTGACCGGAGTACCTTCCGCCCATGCCGACACATGCGCGGGGCACCCGCCTGACGAGCAGATCGCTGGTGGCGGCGGCCTCGGCCGCCCTGATGGCCATGACCCTGGCCCCGACAGGCGCCCAGAGCGCGCCCGTACGGGAGAGCAGACCCGTCTACTCGTACGACAACGCGATCCGTGAGTCCGTATGGGTGGACACCCGGATCGACGCGGACGGCGACGGCCGGACCGATCGGGTCGCCGTCGACATCGTCCGGCCGCGTGAACCCGCGCGGCAGGGCCGGAAGATCCCCGTGATCATGGACGCCAGTCCGTACTACTCCTGCTGCGGACGCGGCAACGAGAGCCAGAAGAAGACCTACGACGCGAATGGCAACCCCGTCCAGTTCCCGCTCTTCTACGACAACTTCTTCGTCCCGCGCGGGTACGCCTTCGTCGCCGTCGACCTGGCGGGCACCAACCGCTCCGACGGCTGCGTCGACGTCGGCGGCCGCTCCGACATCCAGTCCGCCAAGGCCGTGGTCGACTGGCTGAACGGCCGCGGCCGCGGATACACCACCCGCACCGGCGACGAGCGTGCCCGGGCCGGCTGGAGCACCGGAAACACCGGCATGATCGGCAAGAGTTACGACGGCACGATCGCCAACGGCGTCGCCGCCACCGGAGTCGAGGGGCTCAAGACGATCGTTCCGATCGGCGCCATCTCCTCCTGGTACGACTACTACTTCGCCAAGGGCGCCCCGCTCTACAACTCGGGCCCCGAATGGCTCTCCGACTACGTCGAGAGCCCCGACGCCCGCGCCCGCTGCCAGGCCGTCCAGCAGCGTCTGGTCGACGAGGCGCCCCGCAACGGTGATCTGACCCGGCTGTGGAACGAGCGCGACTACGTTCCCGACGCGGAGAACGTCGAGGCCAGCGTCTTCGCCGTGCACGGCATGCAGGACCTCAACGTCCGCTCCAAGCACCTCGGCCAGTGGTGGGACGCCCTCGCAGACGAGGGCGTGGAGCGCAAGGTCTGGCTCTCGCAGACCGGGCACGTCGACCCGTTCGACTTCCGCCGCGCCGAGTGGGTCAGCACCCTGCACCGCTGGTTCGACCACTACCTCCTCGGCTACGACAACGGCATCGACCGCGAGCCGATGGCCGACATCGAGCGCGCCCCCGACCAGTGGTCCACCGACCGCGTCTGGCCGCCCCGGTCCACCGACACCACCAGCCTCCGCCCGGACAAGGGCGCGGCGGCGGGCGTCGGAACCCTGAGTCTGGAGCCGGCACGCCCGGGCGTGACCGAGACCTTCACCGACGACCCGACGCTCGACGAGACCGACTGGGCCTCCCAGATCGACCGGTCGACATCCTCCAAGGCCGGGTTCATCACCAAGCCCTTCGGCCGTGACCTGCGGCTGTCCGGCTCCTCCAGGGTGAGCATCACTGCCACACCGTCCACCACCAGCGCCCATCTCTCCGCCGTCCTCGTCGACCTCGGCCCCGACACCATCCGCGACTACGCGGCGGCCGGCGAAGGCATCACCACCCTTGCCGAACGCAGCTGCTGGGGCGCGAGCACCCCGGGCGACAGCTCCTGCTTCAAGGAGACCAAGGCCCGCACGGCAGCCGTCGACTACACGGTCTTCAGCCGCGGCTGGGCGGACCTCGGCAACTACGCCTCTGACGCGAAGGGCCGCCCGCTGACCCCCGGCACGGCGTACACCATCACCCTCGATCTGCACGCGAGTGACCATGTCGTCCCGGCCGGGCACCGGCTCGCCCTGATCGTCGGCGGCACGGACAGGGACCTCATCGACCCGCCCGCGAGCACCCCGGCGCTCACCCTCGATCTGGCCCGTACATCGGCGAAGCTGCCGATCGTCGGCGGCGCCGCCGCCTTCGTACGCGCCACCGCGGGGTCCACCGAGTACCTCACCCCGCGCGAAGCCCGGCTCAGCGGTGTGGCCGAGCCGCGTCCCATCCGCCCGATCCCTGGAGGCGACAGCCGATGACGTCCCGTATCCGCATGCTGGCCATGACAGCCACCGCGGCAGCGCTTGCCGTGCCGCTGGTCACGGCGCCGGCCGAGGCGGCGCACAGCGTGCCCCGCACCGGCTTCGAGACCAGCCAGGGCGCGCGCTGGACCAGCCAGCCGGAGGAGCAGACGTTTCTGGCCGCCGTCGACCGCGGCAGCGACCGGGTCTCAGTCGGCCGGATCGGCACCACGAAGCAGGGCCGGCCCCTCCAGCTCGTACGCATCGGCGCTCAGCACGCCGCGAACACAGTCCTGCTGATCTGTACTCAGCACGGCGACGAGCCCTCGGGCCGCGACGCCTGCCTCAGCACGATCCGCGATCTCGCCTACGCCAGGGACGGCGAAACCCGCCGACTGCTGTCCCGTACGAGAATCCTCGTCGTCCCCACCGCCAACCCGGACGGACGGGCCGCGGACACCCGGGGCAACTCAGACGGGGTCGACATCAACCGCGACCACATCGCCCTGAAGACCGCCGAGGCCAGGGCGATGGCAACCGTCATCCGCGACCAACGCCCTGACGTCGTCTACGACCTGCACGAGTACGGCGCCACCCCGCCGTACTACGACAAGGACCTCTTCGACCTCTGGCCGCGCAACCTCAACACCGACGCCAAGGTCCACCAGGAGTCGCAGAACCTCTCCGCACGCCATGTCCGCCCGGCCGCGCACGACAGCGGCTTCAGCACCGGCACCTATGGCATCTGGACCGACCCGGTCACCGGCGACCCCATCAAGCAGACAGCGGGTGACGGCCAGGAGCGCATCCTGCGCAATGCCTCGGGCGTCAAGAACGCCCTGGGCCTGCTCATCGAGAGCCGGGTCGACCCCCTCACCGAGGAGGAGAAGGCCGACCCGGCGCTGAACAACCGGCGCCGGGTCGACAGCCAACTGGCCGCTCTGGACGGCCTGCTGACCTTCGCCGACGAACGGCGCGGCCGGATCGAGGCGGCGACCGCGGCCGCGAGGCTGGCCGGCTTCAGGGACCGCGGTCCGGTCTATCTGGGCGGCGCCGACAACGACCCCGCGACGGCCGAGGAGACCCTTGAGGATCCGCCCTGCGGCTACCGCCTCGACGCGGCGCAGTACGCGGATGTGGGGGACGAGCTGACGCTGCACGGCGTCGTGTCGAGGCCGGACGGGGACGGGGCGTTCGTACCGCTGCGCCAGTCCCAGCGCGCACTGATTCCGCTTCTTCTCGATTCCCGTGCGACATACCACCTCACAGCGGGACAGCCGTTCACTGCCTGTTGAGGGCGGTGGCGTGCATGACTTGTGGTATCGGGTAGCCGAGGAGCGAAAGCAGGTTCCGCCAAACCGTGAGGGGTGCCACTCGTGTCGCAAGACGAAACGCAACCGGGAGACCGGGGAGAGCGGCCGGTGACGGCAGATCTCCCCGCCCATCCTCATGAGACCGAGCGCGCCAGGACCGACCGGCTGGTCTTCGGCGTCACTGCCGTCCTCACCATCGCCTTCGTGGTGTGGGGCGCCGTTGCCACCGAATCTCTCGAGAGCGTCTCCAGCAGGATGCTGAGCGGGCTGATCCACAACGGCGGTTGGGCGTTCGTGCTTGCCGCATCCGGCTTTGTGGTCTTCGCGCTCTGGCTCGCCATCAGCCGCTACGGCAAGATCCCGCTCGGGCAGGAGGGCGAGGGCCCGGAGTTCAGGACGGTGTCCTGGGTCGCCATGATGTTCAGCGCGGGCATGGGCATCGGCCTGATGTTCTACGGAGTGGCCGAGCCGCTCGCCCACTTCACCAAGCCGCCGCCCGGCACCGCCCCCGCCGACTCGGCGGAAGCGATGCAGACGGCCATGGCCACCACGCTCTTCCACTGGACCCTGCACCCCTGGGCGATCTACGCCGTCGTCGGACTCGCCATCGCCTACAGCAGCTACCGCCGCCGCAGGCGACAGACCGTCAGCGCGGTCTTCGTGCCGCTCATCGGCGAGAAGCACGCCTACGGCGCACCCGGCCGGGTCATCGACATCCTCGCGATCTTCGCGACGCTCTTCGGCTCGGCGGCCTCGCTCGGCCTCGGCACCCTGCAGATCGGCAGCGGCTTCCAGGAGCTGGGCTGGATGGAGAAGGTCAGCACCGGTCTGCTCGTCGGCATCATCGCGGTGCTGACCGTGGCGTTCGTCGCGTCCGCGGTCTCCGGCATCGAGAAGGGCATCCAGTGGCTGTCCAACATCAATATGGTGCTGGCGCTGCTGCTCGTCGTCTTCGTCTTCGCCGCCGGGCCGACCATCCTCATCCTCGATCTGCTGCCGACGTCGATCTTCGCCTACTTCGGTGATCTGCCACAGCTCGCCGGCCGCACCGAGGCCAGCGGCGGCGAGGGCGTCGCCGACTGGCTGGGCAGCTGGACGGTCTTCTACTGGGCCTGGTGGATCTCCTGGACCCCGTTCGTCGGGATGTTCATCGCCAGGATCAGCCGGGGGCGCACGATCCGTCAGTTCGTCGGCGGGGTCATCCTGGTGCCGAGCACCGTCAGCCTGGTGTGGTTCGCGGTCTTCGGCGGTACGGCCATGAAGCTGCAGGAACAGGGGAAGCTCCGTGGCGAGACGACGCCGGAGGGCCAGCTCTTCGGCGTGCTGCAGCAGTATCCGATTGCCACGGCCATGAGCCTGCTGGTGATGATCCTGGTCGCCATCTTCTTCGTGTCGGGCGCGGACGCCGCGTCCATCGTGATGGGGACGCTTTCGCAGCAGGGCTCGTTCGAACCCAGCAGGCTGGTGGTCGTCTTCTGGGGCATGGTGACAGGTGCCGTCGCGGCGATCATGCTGCTCATCGGGAACGGAAAGGGCGACGCACTGGCGGGACTGCAGAATCTGACGATCCTGGTGGCCGCGCCGTTCGTGATCGTCATGGTGGGCATGTGCATGGCGCTGATGCGGGATCTGCGCCACGACCCGCTGATCGTGCGCGGCGAGATCGGGGTCGAGGCTGTGGGGTCGGCGGTGATCGCGGGCCACAAGAATTACGACGGCGACTTCGAGATCCGGATCGGGCCGGGCGAGGGGCCGGAGGACGACCAGAAACCGATGGGAACCCGTTGATCAATTCGGCTGAGGTTACCGGTTGGTCCCGGCTCACGGTGTCGCCCGCTCCGTCACGACCGGGGCGGGCGGTGCCGCTCAGGGCGCCGGGTCCGCCCGGCGCACCAGGCGGGCCGCCGCCTGGGCGCAGCCCCAGGCGACCGTCACCCCGGCGCCGCCATGGCCGTAGTTGTGGACCAGAACACCGCCGCCCGGCAGCGGCTCGGCCTCGATGCGTACCCCTTGCGGCCTCGCAGGGCGCAGCGCCGCCCGGTGTCCGAGGATCCGCGCCCCCGCGATCTCGGGACGGATCCGCGCACAACGCGCCACGATCTGCTCGGCCGTCGCCGGATCGGGCGTGAGGCGCCAGTCGTCGTCCTCCGCGGTGCCGCCCAGAATCAGCCTCCCGGGCTGCGGAAAGAAGTACGTCGTTGTGGCCGAGGCGTGGTCGGCCGCGGTGAACCACTCCTCGATGCCCGGGTTCTCCACCAGCACCAACTGCCCCCGTACCGGGCGCAGTTGATCATCCAAGGCCAACTCGCGCGCGCCGAGCCCGGTGCAGTTGACCACGACCCGCGCCCGCTTCGCCGCCTGTGCGAAGGAGTTGACCGTACGCAGCTCAACCGTGCCGCCCGCGGCCTCGAAGCGCCGCCGCAGCCAGCCCCGATGAACGGGCATGTCGATCAGCGGGATCCGGGCCCACGGCCCGCCGGCGTATCCGTCGGGCAGCTCATCGGCCTCCGCCTCGCGCAACCCCCCCACCTGCGTGGCCCACGGCCCCAGATCCGCCGGCCGTACATCGGCGTGTATGCCCGCGACCAGCCGGACACCGGTCTCCTCGGGGCGGGCGGCGAGCTTCTCGTACACCCGCAGCGACGCGAGCGACCAGTCGCCGACCAGCTCCTGCGGCTCGATGCGGTACGGCCACCACAGCGCGCCCGCCACCGCCGATGTCGTCTCCTCCGCGGGCTCCCGCGTCCACATGTGTACGCCACGGCCACTCTCCGCGAGCACGACCGCGGTCGTCAGCCCGACGACCCCGCCGCCCACCACCAACACATCGCCGCTCATGCCGGGACGGTAGCCGAATGTCCGTTGCCGCGGCCGGCCGTGCTCAGAACACTGCACAGGTGGGGATACTCAGGATATGTCTGCCGTGTACGCGACCTTCGGGCTGGCGCCGGCGATGCGCGCCGGGGGAGTCCGCGCCGATGGTGGCCACCAAGTGCACCGGGACTTCATGGACTTCATCGTCGACGGGCGGCCGCTGCTCTTCCAGCTCGCCGACCTCGACGCCGTCTCGCCGCTGGCCTCCGACGTGCCCCCGGCGATCTTCACCGCGCAGGTGCGCACGCTGCTGCTGGAGGCGCGGGCGCCACTGGCGGGAGGCCGCTGTGTGATCTACGGCTGCCCCGAGTGCGAGGACATCCGGTGCGGAGCGGTGACGGCAGTCATCGAGCGCGACGAGGACGACTTCGTGTGGCGGGACTTCGCCTGGCAGACATCCGGGACGGCTGACCTGGAACTCAACGGCTACCACGGGATAGGGCCGTTCCGCTTCCGCGGCGACGCCTACCGCGCCGAGCTGGAACGCCTGCTGCTGGACGGCGACGGGGACGCGGCGCCGGTCCGCCGCCGGGTCCTGCTGATCGGTGCGCGGGTCGCGGTACTGGCCAGGCTGGCCGCGGCCCTGCGGACCATCGGCATCGGTGCGGACATCACCCACCGCGCCACGGGGGTCCCGGCGGAGGAACTGCGCACCTATGGCGCGGTCGCGTTCGGCCGCGCGGTCACGACGCAGGAGCGCGCGGCCGTGCGCGCGGAGTTCGAGGCGGCGGGCCTGGAGGTGGCTTACGTGGACGGCCTCGCCCCGATCGTCCCACTGCTGGTCGCCCAGATAGAACACGCCCTGGACTGCACGCCGTTGGAGCGCCGCAGACTGAGCCGGCTGACAACGACCCCCGGCACGGCGGACGTCGAGGTGACCACGCCGTGCCGGGTGCGACTGATGGCGTACCGCCTGGACCGGCTGCACCGGACGCATACGCGGGAGGTGTTCGACGGCGCGCTGGAGCCGGGTGAGCACCGAATTCCGGTGGACGGCCGGGCGGCGAAGGGGCAATCCTTCGTTGTGGCGCGCACCTTGGGGAGCGTGCTGGTCGCACCGATGGTGCACTGACGCCGACGATGGCCCGGGCGAGCCGCCAATCGCCTCGCATGATGCATCGAGTAAACCGGATCCTTGCCTACCGCAGACCCGCCCCGGGTGGACGCAACCGGAGCCTTGCCGATCGCGGACCCGCCCCGGGTGGACGAAGGCGTCAGCGAGCGCCCTGGACGCGATGAGCGGCCGCAAGCACGGGCCCGCCATTCGGACCCGTACCCGCGAGGAACTACGCCGCACCCGTCGCCCGCGCGCCCACTCCTGCTGGGACCACCTCTACGCCGCGCCCCTCTGGCCGCTCCACGGCGCCAACCTGGGCACCCTCGCCCGTACCTGTGACGCCGTCGGCGCCTGCCTCACCGTGCCGCGCTTTCCCTGGGTGCCCGAGGCCCTGGCCCGCGGTAACACCCTGCGCAAACCGCTCTGTGTCCACTGGACGGGAGACCCGCTGAACTGGCTGGCCAAGCAGCGGGAGCGGGGCGCCCGGATCGTCGGGGTGGAGCTCGCCGACGAGGCGATCAGGCTCGCCGATCTGCCTGCCGCACGGCAGCCCACCGTCATGGTCCTCGGCCATGAACAGCACGGCATCCCGCCCGAGGCGCTCGACCTGCTCGACGAGTGCGTCGAGATCCCGATGCTCGGCACGGGAGCGAGCCTCAATGTGGCGGTTGCCGGCTCGCTGGGCCTCTACCGTCTGGCTGGCCTCCTGTGACCCGGCCGGGGGGGGGCTTACGGGCACGGTCCCCGAAACACCCCCCATGCCCACGCGGCTAGGATCGGCCCCCTCATGACTGCAACCCTCGTCGCCAAAGATCTCGCCGCCGGACACGGCGACCGCTCGCTCTTCTCCGGGCTCGACCTTGTCGTCGCCCCCGGCGATGTGATCGGCCTCGTCGGTGCCAACGGCGCCGGCAAATCGACCCTGCTGCGCCTCCTCGCCGGACTCGACCGGCCCGAGCAGGGCGAGCTGAAGCTCTCGCCGCCCGCCGCCACCGTCGGCCATCTCCCTCAGGAGCCCGAGCGCCGGGCGGGTGAGACCGTACGGGACTTCCTCGCCCGCCGGACCGGCGTCGCCGCCGCTCAGCGCGCCATGGACGAGGCGACCCAGGCGCTCGTCGAAGGCGCGCCCGGCGCCGACGACGCCTACGCCGACAGCCTGGAGCGCTGGCTCGCCCTGGGCGGCGCGGACCTCGACGAGCGCGCCGGCGAGGTCGCCGACTCGCTGGGCCTCACCATCGGGCTCGACCTGCCGATGACCGCGCTCTCCGGCGGCCAGGCCGCCCGCGCCGGCCTCGCCTCGCTGCTTCTTTCGCGGTACGACGTCTTCCTGCTCGACGAGCCGACCAACGACCTCGACCTGGACGGCCTGGACCGGCTTGAGACGTTCGTCCAGGGCCTGCGGGCCGGCACGGTCGTTGTCAGCCACGATCGCGAGTTCCTGACCCGCACGGTCACCAAGGTCCTCGAACTCGATCTCGCGCAGCAGGAGATCACCCTGTACGGCGGCGGATATGCCGCATATCTCGAGGAGCGGGACACCGCACGCCGGCACGCCCGCGAGGACTTCGACGAGTACGCCGACAAGAAGTCGGCGCTCCAAGGCCGTGCCCAGATGCAGCGTTCCTGGATGGACAAGGGCGTCAAGAACGCCCGCCGCAAGGCGACCGACAGCGACAAGCTCGGCCGTAAGTTCCGCAGCGAGGCGAGCGAGAAGCAGGCCGCGAAGGCCCGCCAGACGCAGCGCATGATCGAACGCCTCGACACCGTGGAGGAGCCCCGCAAGGAGTGGGAGCTGCGCATGGAGATCGCTTCCGCGCCGCGCTCAGGCTCGGTCGTCGCGACCCTCCGCGACGCCGAGATCCTCCGCGGCGACTTCACCTTCGGCCCGGCCTCGCTCCAGATCGACTGGGCCGACCGGGTCGCCATCACCGGCGCCAACGGTGCGGGCAAGTCCACACTGCTCGCCGCCCTCCTCGGGCGGCTCGCCCTCGACGCGGGCCACGCCACGCTCGGCTCCGGCGTGGTGGTCGGCGAGGTCGATCAGGTCCGCGGTCTGTTCTACGGCACCGAGACCCTGCTCGACGCCTTCTGCGCGGCCGTCCCCGACACCGAACCGGCCGAAGTCCGCACCCTGCTGGCCAAGTTCGGCCTCAAGGCGGACCATGTGCTGCGCCCGGCGACCACGCTCTCCCCGGGCGAACGCACCCGCGCAGCGCTGGCGCTGCTGCAGGGCCGCGGCGTCAATCTCCTCGTACTCGACGAGCCGACGAACCACCTCGACCTGCCGGCGATCGAGCAGCTCGAGTCCGCGCTGGAGACGTACACCGGCACGCTGCTGCTGGTCACGCATGACCGCCGGATGCTCGACGCGGTCCACACCACGCGCCGTATCGAGGTTTCCGCGGGCAAGGTGACAGAGGCCTGAGGCCCGACGCTCAACGCAGCCGCATGCGTGGGCACCCGCGCGAGGGGCCCCGTCGCCGGCCGGCGACGGGGCTCATCTGCGTTTCTCAGCGGCGCCGCTCGGGATCCGCGAGACCGGCCCGCCGCAGCGCGTCCGCCATCGCGCTGTTGGCCGGCGGCGGAGCCTGGCGGTCGCCGCCACGGTTCCCGCCGCGGTCTGCACCCCGGTCGCCGCCACGGTTCCCGCCGCGGTCTGCACCCCGGTCGCCGCCACGGTTCCCGCCGCGGTCTGCACCCCGGTCACCGCCGCGGTCACCGCCGCGGTCACCGCCGCGGTCGCCTCCGCGACTGCCCTGCTGACGGCGCTGCTGCGGCGGACGGCCGCCGCGCTCACCCTTCTCCCGCTGTCGCGGGCCCGCGCCGCCCTCTTCCTTGGGCGCGGCCTCGTCCTCCAGCCGCAGCGTCAGCGCGATCCGCTTGCGCGGGATGTCGACGTCGAGAACCTTCACCTTCACCACGTCGCCCGGCTTCACCACGTCCCGCGGGTCCTTGACGAACGTCTTCGACATCGCCGACACATGGACCAGGCCGTCCTGGTGGACGCCTACGTCCACGAAAGCCCCGAAGGCGGCGACATTGGTCACCACGCCCTCCAGCACCATCCCCGGCGCCAGGTCGCCGATCTTCTCCACGCCCTCCTTGAAGGTGGCCGTCTTGAACGCCGGCCGCGGATCGCGTCCAGGCTTTTCCAGCTCCCGCAGAATGTCCGTCACCGTCGGCAGACCGAACGTCTCGTCCACATAGTCGGCCGGCTTCAGGGACCGCAGCACCGGCGCGTTCCCGATCAGTGAAGCGACCGCCTCGCCCGCCGTCTTCACCATGCGCCGCACCACCGGATACGCCTCCGGGTGCACGCTGGAGGCGTCCAGCGGGTCTTCCCCGCCCCGGATCCGCAGGAAGCCCGCGCACTGCTCGTACGCCTTCGGGCCGAGCCGCGCCACATCCTTGAGGGCGCGGCGGGAGCGGAACGGACCGTTCGAGTCGCGGTGCGCGACGATGTTCTCGGCGAGCCCGGTGCCGATGCCCGATACCCGTGAAAGCAGCGGCGCGGAGGCGGTGTTGACGTCCACGCCGACGCCGTTCACACAGTCCTCGACGACCGTGTCCAGCGACCGGGACAGCTTCACCTCGGACAGATCGTGCTGGTATTGGCCGACCCCGATCGACTTCGGGTCGATCTTCACGAGTTCGGCCAGCGGGTCCTGGAGGCGGCGAGCGATGGAGACGGCGCCGCGCAGCGACACATCCATGTCGGGCAGCTCCTGCGAGGCGAACGCGGACGCGGAGTACACCGATGCGCCCGCCTCCGAGACCATCACCTTGGTGAGGTTCAACTCCGGGTGCTTCGCGCACAGTTCACCGGCGAGCTTGTCGGTCTCCCGCGATGCCGTGCCGTTGCCGATCGCGATCAGATCGACGGAGTGCTCCTTGGCGAGCCGCGCCAGTTTCGCCAGTGACTCGTCCCACCTGTTCGCCGGGACGTGCGGGTGGATGACGTCCGTGGCGACGACCTTGCCGGTCGAGTCGACGACAGCGACCTTCACGCCCGTACGGAAACCGGGGTCGAGCCCCAGCGTCGCCCGCGTGCCCGCCGGCGCGGCCAGCAGCAGATCCCGCAGATTCGCCGCGAAGACCCGGACCGCCTCGTCCTCCGCCGCCGTACGCAGCCGCAGCCGCAGGTCGATCCCCAGATGCACCAGGATCCGCGTCCGCCAGGCCCAACGCACCGTGTCAACGAGCCACTTGTCGCCCGGGCGCCCGCGGTCGGCGACGTCGAAGCGCCGGGCGATCATCCCCTCGTACGCCGAAGGGCCCGGCTGCTCGCCCGGCTCCTCCGGCTCGAGCACCAGGTCGAGGATTTCCTCCTTCTCGCCACGGAACATGGCGAGCACCCGGTGAGAGGGCAGCTCAGTGAACGGCTGCGCGAAGTCGAAGTAGTCCGCGAACTTCGCGCCCGGCCCCTCTTTGGCGTCGCCTTTGCCCTCGCGCACCTTCGCGGCCAGCCGGCCGCGCGTCCACATCCGCTCGCGCAGCTCGCCGATCAGGTCGGCATCCTCGGAGAAACGCTCCGTCAGGATCGCCCGCGCGCCGTCCAGCGCGGCGGCGGCGTCCGCGACCCCCTTGTCGGCGTCGACGAAGGCCGCCGCGGCGGCGAGCGGCTCCGCCGACGGGTCGCCGAGCAGCCCGTCGGCGAGCGGCTCAAGACCTGCCTCGCGTGCGATCTGCGCCTTGGTGCGCCGCTTCGGCTTGAACGGCAGGTAGATGTCCTCAAGGCGCGCCTTGGTGTCGGCGGCCCGGATCCGGGCCGCCAGCGCCTCGTCCAGTTTGCCCTGCTCGCGCACGGACTCCAGGATCGCGGTCCGCCGTTCCTCCAGCTCCCGCAGGTAGCGCAGCCGCTCCTCGAGCGTGCGCAGCTGCGCGTCGTCGAGCATCTCGGTCGCTTCCTTGCGGTAGCGCGCGATGAACGGCACGGTCGACCCGCCGTCGAGCAGCTCGACGGCCGCCCTCACCTGCCGCTCGCGTACGCCGAGCTCCTCGGCGATCCTGCCTTCGATGGACGTCGTCACGGTTCCCCGACTCGCCTTCTCATGCTGGCTGTGCTGGCTGTGCTTGAGAGTGCATTGTGCCGGGTGGCCGGGTGCCGTGTCGCCCGGCGGCTCAGCCGTGGCGCGTCCGGCCGCCGCGCGAGGCTCCGCCGAAGAGCCGGGCCAGTGCACGGAAGGGCAGTGTGACCACTGTGGCGATCGCGGAGCCGATCTGCCGGAGTACGTCTGCGATGGCGCTGAACAAGGGAACCTCCAGTGACTGGTGACTGTCACGGCTCGGGTACCCCGCGGGACCTCGGTAAACGTCAGCCCTTGCCGGTCAGGTCCGCAGGGAAGGCGCCGGAGGCCACCGCGGTCGTCAGGAGGCCGCGCGCCAGCTCGGTCAGCCGCTCGACTTCCTCCGCTCCCAGGTGCTCGTACGGGGCGAGGTCGATACGGTCCGTGTGCTCCTCCAGCTCCGCTCGCAGCCGTACGCCGTCCTCGGTCAACTCGCCCGCGGCGTCCAGGAGCCCACGCCCCCGGAGCCGACCCTCGGCGGCCTCCCAGTCGGCGCGCCGCCAGCCGCGCGTGCCCAGGATCCAGCGCGGAGCCATGCCCTTGCCGGTGGCTGTGTGGCTCACCAGCGCCTCGAGGGGGTCGAGCCCCGCCGAGAGCAGCGCCGTGAGGTGGCCGTCGCCGCGGTGCTCGCGCAGCAGGGTCGCGGCATGCCAGTAGGCGAGATGCGGCTCCTCGGGCACCGGCAGGTCGGCGTGCGCGGCGTACAGCGGCCGGGCGTGGCGTGTGCACGCCTCGGCGGCGCGCAGCGCGAGCCGCGCCGCTTCCGCCAGCTCCTTCGACGCGATGACCTCCTCGCCCAGCAGCCTCCGCAGCGTGCTGTCGACGGCGCGCAGCCGGGCCTCCAGCACCGCCTCGGGAGAGGCGATGTCCCATACGGCCGGCAGATGCCGGGCGACCAGCTCATGGCTGAAGTTGTAGAAGGCCGCGGTGACCGTGCCCGGCCCGACGGCGCCCATCGCCGCGCCGCGACCGGCGAAGTAGGCGGCCCTCGCGTCCTCGATGCCGAGCTGCGCGAGTTCGTCGGTGAAGTCGGGCGAGAAGTAGACCGTCGAGTGCAGCGGGTTGAGGGCATTGTGGCAGCGGCGTCCCGCGCGCGGAGGCAGAGAGATCATACCCGGCACGTTACCGACTGGTCGGTACGCTGTGAAGAGCGGGGGCCGGACGGTACGACCCGCAGCCGCCGTACGACGCGGGCTCGCCGCAGACGGCGCCTGCCGAGATCGTCGCGCACTGGCGCGGCCAGGCGCAGACGCTCACACAGTCCAGGTGAAACGGGGCGCCCTGCGCTCCAGGAAGGCGGCGATCCCTTCCGCGGGGTCGCCGCTGGCGCGCGCCTGCTCCGCCCAGTGGGCGTCCCGGTCGGTGTGGCCCGTCGCGAACTCCTTCGCGGCGGCCTGGGTCAGCTGTGAGCGCGAGGCGACGATCCTGGTGAACTCCGCCGTGCGCTTGCCCAGTTCGCCCGCCGGCAGCACCTCGTCCACCAGACTGGTGCGCAGCGCCCGGTCCGTGTCGATCAACTCTCCCGAGAAGAGCAGATACTTCGCGGCGGCGGGGCCCACCAGAGAGACCAGCCGCCGCGTCGTAGAGGCCGGATAGACGATCCCGAGCTTCGCCGGAGTGACTCCGAACAGCGCGCCTTCCTCCGCGAACCGCAGATCGCAGGCCGCGGCGAGCTGGCAGCCGCCGCCCACGCAGTAGCCGCGGACGGCGGCGAGCGTCGGTTTCGGGAACGCGGCGAGCGCCTCCTCCGCGCGTACGGCAAGGGTCTGCGGATTCTCGCCGGGCTCACGCAGTGAGGAGATGTCGGCCCCGGCGCAGAAGGTCGCGCCTTCGCCGGTCAGCACCAGCGCACGTACCGCCGTGTCCGCCGCCAGCCGCGCGAGCAGGTCGGGAAGCGCCCGCCACATCCCCGCGGTCATGGCATTGCACTTGGCGGGATTGCTGATGACAACGGTGGCGACCCCGTCAGCGACGGTATGGGTCAACTGCGGCTGCGACCGCTCCCTCGGCTCCATGCGCCGGATGCTATCCGCCGGACCCGAACCTATGATCAAGAAGGGGGTCTCGGCAAGGAGGCAGCGATGGCCGATACCACCCAGGACGTCAAGAAGCTGAGCCGCAGTTTCGCCCGGCTGGTGGTGCTGGGCGCGATTCTCGTCATCGGCGGTGTCGTCGGCCTCATCTACACCGGTGTCGCGACCCTCACCTCGATGCTGCTCTTCGGCTGGCTACTGCTGATCGGCGGCGTGGTCGGCCTGCTGAACGCGGTCCAGTGGCGGAAAAGCAACTACTTCTGGCTGGGTGTGGTGGTCGCCGCACTGAACATCGCGGCCGGAGTGGTCGTCCTGCGCCACCCGGAGGGCACGGCGCAGACGCTGACCATGTTCGCCGCCCTGCTGTTCCTGACCGGTGGCCTCTTCCGGCTGGTGGGCAGCGTGGTGGTGCGTGGCCCGCAGTTCGGCTGGACGCTGGTGCAGGGAGCCTTCGGTCTGCTGCTGGGCATTCTGGTCCTCGTGGACTGGCCGGAAAGCAGCCGTTACGTCCTGGGCGTCTTCTTCTCGCTGGCCCTGCTCTTCGACGGCCTCGGTCTGATCGCCATCGGGATCGGCGGCCGGCAGGTCGTCAGTATGGTCGCGGAGCCGGAGAACCGACCAGAATGAGATGAGGAACAGTCGAACAACTGACGCTGTCATACGCACACGGTCAGAAAGCGTCGATAGAGGCTGAATTCTGTTCAGCAGACCGGTCCGGACCAACCGACTCCCAACACTTATTACTCGATGGTCAGTGGCAGTCGAGCCAGTGGCAGGCGAGCCGAGGGTGGGTGCCGGACTATGGAGAGCCGCGGGAGCGTCCCGGCCCGGCCGCTGCCTTACGAGGGTGTCTGGCGTTTCATCGCTCCTGCCCTCGATGTGTCCGTCCCGCAGGCCCGGCACGCCGTAAGGGATCTGCTGAACCGCCAGGGCGTGCCCGTCGAGGACGATCTCGTCCAGGGGCTGCTGCTGATCGTCTCCGAACTGGTCACCAACGCCGTGCGGCACGCGGCCCTGCTCTCGCCCGAGATCGCCGTAGAGGTCGCCATAGGCGCGGAGTGGATCCGGGTGTCCGTGGAGGACAACCACCCCTATCGGCCCAAGGCGCTGGAGGCGGACTACGGGCAGACCGGCGGTCGCGGTCTGCTGCTCGTGCGCGAGATCACCCTCGAAGCCGGCGGATCCTGCGACGTCGAGCACACCGCGAGCGGCGGCAAGATCATTTGGGCCGCGCTGCCACTGAAGGCGACCGGCGCCACCGTCCCGCTCCAGTAGGGCGCTGCGCCGTCCGTCTCACCAGCCGCCGGAGGGGCCTGTGAGCTCCTTGATCGCCGGGCGGGCCGCATCCAGCACCGTCATGAACCACGCCGAGAACGGCGCCTCGGCATGCCGGTCCATCAGTTCCTTCGGCGTTACGAAGACCGTCTCGCCGACCTCCTCCGGGTCCGGCCGCGGCGGAGCCTGCACCAGACCCACGAAGAGGTGGTTGTACTCCTGCTCCACCAGCCCCGAGTCCGGGTCCGGGTGGTTGTAGCGGACCGTGCCCGCCTCGGCCAGCAGCGAGGGCGAGACCCCGAGCTCCTCGTGCGTACGCCGGGCGGCCGCCGCGAAGGGGGCCTCACCCGGGAACGGGTGGCCGCAGCAGGTGTTCGACCAGACGCCGGGGGAGTGGTACTTGCCCAGCGCGCGGCGCTGCAGCAGCAGCCGCCCGTGCTCGTCGAAGAGGAAGACGGAGAACGCCCGGTGCAGCTGCCCGGGCGCCTGGTGGGCGGAGAGCTTCTCCGCGGTGCCGATGGTATTGCCGTGCTCGTCGACCAGCTCGAGCATGATCGCTTGGGGGGCGCCGTTCGACGAGCTGCTCGCCGCGGTGGCTGGTGAGATCGACATAACCATCCTTCGCATCGGTCCTCGGCCCTCGGGGGCCTGCCCAGTCTGCCGTACAAAAGCGGCTTGTCCGCACTTCGGCAGCCTGGGCATGTCCCCCCGCCGCGTCGGCCGGCGGCGGGGGGAACATTACTCACCAGAAATCATCAGACACCGAACGCCGCCGGATAGTGGATCGTGCCCTGCGGCACCCCCCGGGAACCGTCCAGCACGAGGACCAGCATGGCCTCGTCGGGCACCTCGAAAGCCGGCCTGATTCCGTACCGTGAAGCAGGCTCGAAGCCGAACCTCGGGTAGTACCCGGGATGCCCGAGGACCAGTACGAGCCGCTCCTGGCGGATCCTCGCCACATCGAGCACGGCCCGGACGACCGCCTGCCCCGCGCCGCCCCGCTGGTGCCCGGGAGTCACCGCGACGGGAGCCAGCGCCACCGCGGGCACGTCCCCGATGTGGCAGCGGGTGAGCAGTGCGTACGCCGCGACCGAGCCGTCCGCCGCCTCGGCGACGTACGACATCCCGGGCAGCCACGCGTCGCCGTCCGCGCGCAGAGCGTCCACCAGGCCCGCCTCCTCGGCGGTCGGGAAGGCCGCCGCGTTGACGGCGCGCACGGCCGGGATGTCGGCCGCCCTCTCCGGCCTGGTGTGCCAGCGCGGGTCGGCGGGCCGCAGGACATAGCCGGTGTAGCCGTACTCCGCCGCGTGGTCACGGCGCATCGCGATCTCCGCCCGGGTGGCGGCGAGCGCCTGTGCCATGCCCGGGGCCGAGGAGTCCGCGGCGTCGGCCCGCTCGCATAGCGGGCCGTAGTACTCATCCCAGTCGCTGTCGGGCTGCCGGTGCACCCCGAGGACGGAGTAGCCCGCCGCCACGGCCGCGGAGACGTTCTCGGCGTTCGTACGCAGCGCATAGTGCTGGTCCCAGAAGGCGCGGGCTTCGGCCGAGGGAGCCCCGGCCGTCCACTCGCACTCCGTGAGGACGAGGGAGCCGCCCGGGGCCAGCAGCCGCCGCCACTGCCGCAGAGCGGTGTCGAAACCGATGCTGTAGGCGGAGCTCTCCGCCCAGACGAGGTCGAACGAGCCGTCCGGGAAAGGGAGTTCGGCCATATCGGCTCTGATGGTTCGGATCGTGTCGCCGAGCCCGCGGGCCTCGGCGGTGTGGCGCAGTTCGTCGAGGAACGGCTGGTGCAGATCGACGGCCGTCACCCGTGCACCGGCCTCGCCGGCAAGCAGCAGCGCGCTGCGGCCGGGACCGCAGCCCAGATCGAGCACGCGGGGACGCGTCGGCAGCGGCCCGGCGAGGGTGAGCAGCCGGCGGGAGGTGGAGTCGGAGCCGGGACCCTGCCGCGGAAGGCCGTGGTGCAGGGCGAAGAAGGCGTCATGAACAGCGTTGTCGGACAACGTGGGAACCCTTGAGTGTGTGCGGGCTCCGGCCGGCGTACGCGAAGACGTACGGGAAAGGGTCAGCCGGCAGCCCGGAAGCCGAGGATGGACCGGGTGCTGCGCAGGGCAGCGTTCGCAACGACGGTCATCAACCTCAGCTCCTCTCAAGCGTGTCGGTGAGACTAACAGCCCTCAGAGACAGAGCCTGGCCTCGTGCTCCGCGTGGCCGACCGGCTCCAGTTGGAAGGTGCAGTGCTCCACGTCGAAGTGGCCTCCGATGCACCCCTGCAGAGCGTGCAGTGTCTTCTCGTGCCCGCTCGCGTCCAGGATGTCCTGGCTCACCACCACATGCGCGGAGAGCACCGGCATCCCGGAAGTGATCGTCCAGGCATGCAGGTCGTGCACGTCCTCCACGCCGGGGAGCGCCAGTATGTGCGCCCGCACCTCGCCCATGTCGACGCCCTTCGGGGCCGCCTCCAGCAGGACGTTGAGGGTCTCCCGCAGCAGCTTCACGGTGCGCGGCACGATCATCAGGCCGATCACCAGCGATGCGATGGGGTCGGCGGGCAGCCAGCCGGTCGTGAGGATGATGGCGGCCGAGACCAGCACCGTCAGCGAGCCGAGAGTGTCCGCGAGCACCTCCAGATACGCCCCGCGCACATTGAGGCTCTCCTTCTGGCCCCGCACCAGGATCGAGAGCGAGACCATGTTGGCCAGCAGACCGACTACGGCGAACGCGATCGTCAGCCCGCCCTTGGTCTCGGCCGGGGTGATGAAGCGCTCCACCGCCTCGAAGAGCAGATAGCCGCCGACGCCGAGCAGCAGCAGGCAGTTGGCGAGCGCGGCCAGGATCTCGGCCCGGGCGAAGCCGAAGGTGCGGTTCAGCCCGGCGGGCCGGTTGGCGAAATGGATCGCCAGCAGGGCCATCGCGAGACCGACCCCGTCCGTCGCCATATGCGCGGCGTCGGCGATGAGGGCGAGGGAGCCGGAGAGGATGCCGCCGATGATCTCCAGGACCATCACGCTCAGCGTGATGGCGAGCGCGATGCGCAGCCGTCCCTTGTAGGCCGAGGCCGCGGTGCCGGTCGGCGGCGGCCCGCCGTGCGAATGCCCGTGGTCGTGCCCAGCCCCCATGCGAGACGCCTCCAGGTCGTCGGAATGATCTGCCGAGACCTCAGTCAACTACGGGCGGGGGGTATCCGGCAACACGGCACTGAACACCGTTGTCATAACATCTGACCTGCGGAAACACCCGCAGGTCAGATGCGCTGACAAGATCACTTGATGCGGGCCTCGGGGTGCCGCAGGCACCAGCCCTCCCAGGCCGACTCGACCATCTCGCGCACTCCGCGCGACGCCGTCCAGCCCAGCTCCTTGGCGATCAGATCCACCGAGGCGACGGCCTTGGCGGCGTCGCCCGGACGGCGCGGCTCGATCACCGGCGCCTCGCCGTATCCCGTGATCTCGCGCACCAGATCGGCGAGTTCGCGCACCGAGACGCCGACGCCACGGCCGATGTTGACCGTCAGGTCCCCGGCCTCGTCCTGCTCGGCCAGCCGGCGGGCGACGGCGAGATGGGCGTCGGCAAGGTCCGCGACATGGATGTAGTCACGGATGCAGGTGCCGTCCGGCGTCGGGTAGTCGGCGCCGAAGATCCGAGGTGCCTCACCGCGGGTGATCCGGTCGAAGAACATCGGGATGATGTTGAACACTCCGGTGTCGGCCAGCTCCGGCCGGGCCGATCCCGCCACATTGAAGTAGCGCAGACAAGCCGTGGAAATGGAGTGCGCGTGGCCCGTCGCCCGTACCAGCCACTCGCCCGTCAGCTTGGTCTCGCCGTACGGATTGATCGGCTCGCAGGGGGCGGACTCGGGGATGAGATCCATCTCGGGCACCCCGTACACGGCCGCCGAGGAGGAGAACAGGAAGCGCCGCACACCCGCCGCGACGACCGCGTCGAGGAGCACCGTCAGGCCGTGCACATTCTCCCGGTAGTAGCGCAGCGGCTGCTCGACGGACTCCCCGACCTGCTTTTTCGCCGCGAGATGCACCACACCGGAGACGGCGTGCTCGGCGAGGGTGCGGTCGAGCAGTTCCCGGTCCAGGACCGTGCCACGGACCAGCGGAATCTCCTCGGGCAGCCGATCGGCGATGCCGGACGACACGTCGTCGAGGACGACGACCCGCTCTCCCGCCGCTGCCATGGCCTCCGCCACATGCGCGCCGATGTACCCCGCTCCACCTGTGATCAGCCAAGTCATGCCGGCCAGCCTAGGCCCTGCGGACGCGCGGTTTGTGGGCCGAGGCATTGATCGACGATGATGATCTCGGCGGGCCTCCTGGGGCCCCGGCCATGTCGAGCGGGACGTAAACGGCCAGTGAACTCCCGCCTCCGAGCATCCGATAGCCTCTGCCGACGTGCCGCCGACCGTATACGGGCCGAGCCGCCGCGCATCTTCACCGTCAGTTCCAAGGAGTGAGTTCGTCTGTCGACCGCCATCCTCACCGGTCCGCCGGTACCCGGATCGTCGCTCGAGGGCGATCTGCGGTCGCTGGGCTTCGACGTGCGGGTCGCCTCGGGCGCCCGGGACACCGCGGCGTTGGTCGCGGCGGTGCCGGGCACCGATCGAGTCGCCGTCGTCGACACCCGCTTCGTGGGGCACGTCCACGCCCTGCGGCTGGCGCTGACGGACCCCCGCTTCCCGGCGGCCGCGGTCCCGGGCGCACTGACGGTCCAGCCGGAGGCACGTACTGCTCTGACCCGGGCTCTGTCGGTCGCGGCGAACACAGGGACCCCGTCCGGCCCGGCCGGACCCGCGCCGGCGGGTGCCGCTACCGAGGGTGCCGCGGCCGACGTCGGCCGACCGTCCGGTGCTGCCGCAGAGACAGCGGGTGCCATGGCCGACGCCGGCGACGCCCCGTCGGCTGTCCGTGCCGCGGTACGGACAGCCGACGACAGCGCGGGCGAGGGGACGCCGGTGGGGCCCGACGCGCTCGCCGACGCCCTCGACGCCGACGGCACCGCCGTGCACCGGCCCGAGCTGGGGTCGCTCGTGGCGACCGTGCCCGGTGACCCCCAGGCCCGTAACGAGGCCCGGCAGGCCGTCACCGCCGTCGACGACGAGGACGTACGGCTGCGCTCCGCCGTGAAGGCCCGCGACGGCTTCTTCACCACCTTCTGCGTCAGCCCGTACTCCCGCTATCTCGCCCGCTGGTGCGCGCGGCGCGGACTGACCCCCAACCAGGTCACCACTGCCTCGCTGTTCACCGCGCTGATCGCGGCCGGCGCGGCGGCCACCGGCACCCGCGGCGGCTACATCGCGGCGGGTGTGCTGCTGCTCTTCTCCTTCGTCCTGGACTGCACCGACGGGCAGCTCGCCCGCTACTCGCTGCAGTACTCGACGATGGGCGCCTGGCTGGACGCGACCTTCGACCGCGCCAAGGAGTACGCGTACTACGCCGGTCTCGCCCTCGGCGCCGCCCGCGGCGGCGACGACGTGTGGGCGCTGGCACTCGGCGCGATGGTGCTGCAGACCTGCCGCCATGTCGTGGACTTCTCCTTCAACGAGGCGAACCACGACGCGACGGCCGCTGGTAAATCGGTGACCGGCCGACCCACCGCCGCCCTCTCCGAGAAGCTCGACAGCGTGGGCTGGACGGTCTGGCTGCGCCGCATGATCGTGCTGCCGATCGGCGAGCGCTGGGCCATGATCGCCGTGCTCACGGCCGTGGCCACGCCCCGGATCGTCTTCTACGCACTGCTCATCGGCTGCGCCTTCGCCGCCTGCTACACCACCGCGGGCCGCGTCCTGCGCTCGCTGACCCGCAAGGCCCACAGGACCGACCGCGCGGCCCGGGCGCTCGCCGACCTGACCGACTCGGGCCCGCTCGCCGAGAGCGCCGCGCGTGCCTTCCGGACGGTCGCGGGCAAGCTCCCCGCGTTCGGGCCGTTCGCGGTCGCCCTGGCCGGCGGCGCCGCTCTTGTGGCGAGTGCCACGTTCACCGACTACGGCTCGTTCTGGCCGGTCGTAGCGGCTGTGGCGTATGTCATCACCTCGGGCATGGCCGTCGCCCGCCCCCTCAAGGGCGCGCTCGACTGGCTCGTCCCGCCGGTGTTCCGGGCCGCCGAATACTGCACCGTCCTGGCGCTCGCCGCCCGGGCAGAGGTGAACGGAGCGTTGCCCGCGGCCTTCGGACTGGTGGCGGCCGTCGCCTACCATCACTACGACACGGTGTACCGCATCCGCGGCGGTACGGGGGCGCCCCCGCACTGGCTGGTGCGGGTCATCGGCGGGCAAGAGGGGCGGGTCCTGGCGGTCACGCTGCTGGCCGCCCTGCTCGCCGGCACAGACTTCACCATCGCGCTGACGGCCCTCGCTGTGGTCGTCGCACTCGTAGTGCTTGTGGAGAGCATCCGTTTCTGGGTGTCCTCCGGAGCACCCGCCGTACATGACGAAGGAGAACCCGCATGATCGGCCTTGTACTGGCAGCCGGTGCCGGACGGCGTCTTCGCCCCTACACCGACACGCTCCCGAAGGCCCTCGTGCCCGTCGACGGCGACACCACCGTGCTCGACCTCACCCTTGGGAACTTCGCCGAGATCGGACTCACCGAGGCGGCCATCGTCGTCGGCTACCGCAAGGAAGCCGTCTACGAGCGCAAGGCGGCCCTCGAGGCGAAGTACGGCCTGAAGCTCACCCTCGTCGACAATGACAAGGCCGAGGAGTGGAACAACGCCTACTCCCTGTGGTGCGCCCGTGACGTCATAAAGCAGGGCGTCATCCTCGCCAACGGCGACACCGTGCACCCGGTCTCCGTCGAGCGGACCCTGCTCGCCGCCCGCGGCAACGGCCAGAAGATCATCCTCGCCCTCGACGCGGTGAAGCACCTCGCCGACGAGGAGATGAAGGTCATCACCGCCGAGGGCAAGGGCGTGCAGCGGATCACCAAGCTCATGGACCCGGCCACCGCCACCGGCGAGTACATCGGCGTCACCCTCATCGAGCCCGAGGCCGCCGACGAGCTCGCCGACGCGCTGAAGGCCACCTTCGAGCGCGACCCCGACCTCTACTACGAGGACGGCTACCAGGAGCTCGTGAACCGCGGCTTCACCGTGGACGTGGCCCCCATCGGCGACGTCAAGTGGGTCGAGATCGACAACCACGACGACCTCGCGAAGGGCCGTGAGATCGCGTGCCTGTACTGACCCGACTGATCCCGTCGCCGGTCGTCGTCGACATCGCACGCGGCGCCCTGGACGATCTGGCCGGCCTCCTGGCCGACCAGCGGATCTCCTCCGCCGGCAAGCTCGCGATCGCGATCAGCGGCGGCTCCGGCCAGGCGCTGCGCGAGAAGCTCTCGCCGGTACTGCCGGGCGCCACCTGGTTCGAGGTCGCCGGCGGCACGATCGACTCCGCCGTCAAGCTCGCCGACGACATCAGGGGCAAGCGGTATGACGCCGTGGTCGGCCTCGGCGGCGGCAAGATCATCGATGTCACGAAGTATGCGGCGGCCCGGGTCGGCCTGCCGATGGTGGCTGTCGCGACGAACCTCTCGCACGATGGCATCTGCTCCCCGGTCGCCACGCTGGACAACGACAACGGCCGCGGCTCCTATGGCGTCCCCACCCCCATCGCCATGGTCATCGACCTCGATGTCATCCGTGAGGCGCCGGTCCGCTTCGTACGCTCCGGCATCGGCGAGGCGATCTCCAACATCTCCGCGATCGCGGACTGGGAGCTGTCCCACCGCATCAACGGCGAACCCGTCGACGGCCTCGCCGCCGCCATGGGCCGCACCGCCGGCGAGGCCGTACTGCGCCACCCGGGAGGGGTCGGCGACGACGAGTTCCTCACGGTCCTCGCCGAGGCGCTCGTGCTCTCCGGCATCGCGATGTCGATCAGCGGGGACACCCGCCCCTCGTCCGGCGCCTGCCACGAGATCAGCCACGCCTTCGACCTGCTCTACCCCAAGCGCGCCGCCAGCCACGGCGAGCAGGTCGGCATCGGTGCCGCTTTCGCGATGTACCTGCGGGGTGCGCACGACCAGTCCGGACTCTTCGCCGAGGTGCTGGGCAGGCACGGCCTGCCGGTGCTGCCCGAGGAAATCGGGTTCTCCGTCGACGAGTTCGTCAAGGCCGTGGAGTACGCACCGCAGACCAGACCGGGCCGCTTCACCATCCTGGAGCACCTCGACCTCTCCACCGACCAGATCAGGGACGCGTACGCCGAATATGCCAAGACCATCAGTAGCTGAACTCCGTCCGGTCGTTCACCCCGAGGGGGTCAAGGACCGGCGAAGCGGCGAGCACTGGGGCGGCCGCCTGTACATGCGCGAGATCTCCTTGCGCATCACCCGCCGTCTGGTCACCACCAACGTCACGCCGAACCAGCTGACGTACCTGATGACCATCTGCGGTGTCCTCGCGGCCCCGGCCCTGCTCGTGCCGGGCATCTGGGGCGCCGTCCTCGGCGTCGTGGCGGTCCAGCTCTATCTGCTGCTGGACTGCGTCGACGGCGAGGTCGCCCGCTGGAAGAAGCAGTTCTCGCTCTCCGGCGTGTACCTGGACCGCGTCGGTGCCTACCTGTGCGACGCGGCGGTCCTGGTCGGCTTCGGCCTGCGTGCCGCCGACCTGTGGGGCCCCGGGCCGATCGACTGGCTGTGGGCCTTCCTCGGAACCCTCGCCGCGCTGGGCGCGATCCTGATCAAGGCCGAGACCGACCTGGTCGGAGTCGCCCGCCATCAAGGCGGGCTGCCGCCGGTCAAGGAGGCGGCGGCCGAGCCGCGCTCGTCCGGCATGGCACTGGCCCGCCGGGCCGCCGCCGCGCTGAAGTTCCACCGGCTCGTCCTCGGCATCGAGGCGTCCCTGCTCATCCTGGTGCTCGCCGTCCTGGACGCGATCCAGGGCGGTCTGTTCTTCACGCGCCTCGGCGTCGCCGTGCTTGCCGGCATCGCGCTGCTCCAGACGGTGCTGCACCTGGTGTCCATCCTGGCTTCCAGCAGGCTCAAGTGACAGCGTTCTCGCCGGGGACGACACCCGAACCCCCGACGCCGCTGAAGCTCGGCGCGGTCATCATCACGATGGGCAACCGGCCGGACGAGCTGCGTGCACTCCTCGACTCGGTCGCGAAGCAGGACGGCGACCCGATCGAGGTGGTCGTGGTCGGCAACGGTGCCCCGGTGATCGATGTCCCCGACGGCGTACGCACCGTGAACCTGCCCGACAACCTGGGCATCCCCGGCGGCCGCAACGTCGGCATCGAGGCCTTCGGCCCGTCCGGCTCCGGCGTCGACGCGCTGCTCTTCCTCGACGACGACGGTCTGCTGCCCTGCAGCGACACGGGCGAGCTGGTGCGTGAGGCCTTCGCGGCCGATCCCGGGCTGGGCATCATCAGCTTCCGGATCGCCGACCCGGAAACCGGGCTCACCCAGCGCCGCCACGTCCCGCGGCTGCGCGCCTCCGACCCGCTGCGCTCCTCGCGGGTGACGACTTTCCTCGGCGGCGCCAACGCCGTGCGTACGACGGTGCTCGCCGAGGTCGGCGCACTGCCCGACGAATTCTTCTACGCCCATGAGGAGACGGACCTCGCCTGGCGGGCGCTGGACGCCGGCTGGGCGATCGACTACCGCGCGGACATGGTCCTCTTCCACCCGACGATGCCGCCGTCCCGGCACGCGGTCTACCACCGGATGGTGGCCCGCAACCGGGTCTGGCTCGCCCGCCGCAATCTGCCCGCGCCCCTGGTCCCCGTCTACATCGGTGTCTGGGTGCTGCTCACACTGGCCCGGCGCCCCTCGCTGCCTGCCCTGAAGGCGTGGTTCGGCGGCTTCAAGGAGGGCTGGCGGACGCCCTGCGGTCCGCGCCGTCCGATGAAATGGCGTACGGTATGGCGGCTCACCCGACTGGGCCGACCTCCTGTCATCTGACAAGCTCGGTTCTGAGAAAATCGGGCGTACCTCCGGGACCTGGCCGCCACCTGAGAGCCCTACTGCCGCGCATCTTGAACACGAAAGTTTCAACTTGTGAGTGACACGACCCAAGACGGTGCGATCGCGACCAGCGTTCGCCCGTCGCCCGACGACGGTCTGACCCCGGCGGAGCTGGCCGCCAAGTACGGCCTGTCGGTGAGCGGTGCCCGACCGGGGCTGGCCGAGTACATCCGGCAGCTCTGGGGCCGGCGCCACTTCATCCTGGCCTTCTCGCAGGCAAAGCTGACGGCCCAGTACAGCCAGGCGAAGCTCGGCCAGCTGTGGCAGGTGGCGACGCCACTGCTCAACGCGCTGGTCTACTACTTGATCTTCGGGCTCATCCTGGGGACCCGGGAAGGGATCCCCAACGAGGTCTTCGTCCCGTTCCTGGTGACCGGCGTCTTCGTCTTCACCTTCACCCAGAGCTCGGTGATGGCGGGCGTCCGCGCTATCTCGGGCAACCTCGGTCTCGTCCGCGCGCTGCACTTCCCACGCGCCGCCCTGCCCATCTCCTTCGCGTTGCAGCAGCTCCAGCAGCTGCTGTTCTCGATGCTGGTGCTGTTCCTGATCGCGATCGGCTTCGGCAGCTACCCGAAGCTTTCCTGGCTGCTGATCCTTCCCGCGCTGGCACTGCAGTTCGTGTTCAACACCGGCATGGCGATGATCATGGCCCGTCTTGGCAGCAAGACGCCCGACCTCGCCCAGCTGATGCCGTTCATCATGCGGACCTGGATGTATGCGTCCGGCGTCATGTTCTCCATCCCGATGATGCTCAAGGACAAGCCGGCCTGGATCGCCGATGTCCTGCAGTGGAACCCGGCGGCCATCTACATGGACCTCATCCGGTTCGCGCTGATCGACGGTTATGGCACCGAGAACCTGCCTCCGCACATCTGGGCCTTCGCGCTCGGCTGGGCGATCCTTTTCGGCATCGCCGGGTTCGTGTACTTCTGGAAGGCTGAGGAACGGTACGGCCGTGGCTGATCTCGAAAAGAACGACAAGAGAGCCGACGATGGCGCCCGCGTTCCCACCGTCATCGCCGACGATGTGCACATCGTGTACCGCGTGCTCGGCGGCAGCGGTGGCAGGGGCAGCGCCACCGCCGCGCTGAGCCGGATCGTGCGGCGGGACAAGGGCGAGTCCCGCGGTGTCCGCAAGGTGCACGCCGTACGCGGCGTCTCCTTCACCGCGTACCGCGGCGAGGCGATCGGTCTGATCGGCACCAACGGCTCCGGCAAATCGACCTTGCTGCGCGCCATAGCGGGTCTGCTGCCGACGGAGAGCGGCAAGGTCTACACCGACGGCCAGCCCTCGCTGCTCGGCGTGAACGCCGCGCTGATGGGCGATCTGACCGGTGAGCGCAATGTCATCCTCGGCGGTCTGGCCATGGGCATGACCCGTGAAGAGGTCCGCGAGCGCTACCAGGGGATCGTGGACTTCTCCGGGATCAACGAGAAGGGCGACTTCATCACCCTTCCGATGCGCACCTACTCCTCCGGCATGGGGGCCAGGCTCCGCTTCTCCATCGCCGCGGCCAAGGATCACGACGTCCTGATGATCGACGAGGCGCTGGCCACCGGTGACCGGAAGTTCCAGAAGCGCTCCGAACAGCGCATCCGTGAGCTGCGCAAGGAGGCCGGAACGGTCTTCCTGGTCAGCCACAGCAACAGCTCGATCAGGGACACCTGCGACCGCGTCCTGTGGCTGGAAAAGGGCGAGCTGCTGATGGACGGCCCGACCGACGAGGTCATCAAGGCGTACGAGAAGGAAACCGGCAGGTAGCCCGCAGCCGGTCAAAGAGGCCCCCGCCGTGGCATCCGTATCCGGGCGGGGGTCTTCTGCGTCTCCGGAGAGGGTAGCGGCGTCCTCGGCGCGGCACCGGCGATCCGGCAAGGACCGCCGGACCGTCGGATCTCCGGATCTCCGGATCGTCGGACCGTCGGGCCGTCAAAAAGGGTCAATTCCCGCGGTTCGGGGGAAGGTTGGCGCGGATTGGAGTGTTCTTGTAATGCGCGCAACACCCTGGCGTATCACTGGGCGTTGTACAACGTAAGCTGTACCAGTGCTGAATCGCGGCAAGTGGGGCGATACCCCCTAGGCATCCCGTCCGCCAGGCGGTCCCCCCTTCAGTCGGGAGGGACCGGCGGCGTGTCCGAAATAGGATGTATTGGGTCGGCAGGGGTCGGCAGTGTAGAACGGGAGATGTGACGGCAATGACGGAAAATCTCCAGCTCTGTGAGGCTTTCGCCGTCCCCGCGCCGGGCAGTCACGCATGACTGGCACCCGGCAGGCGCGCCGCGAGGCTCCCGCGCGCGCCACCCTCGACAAGGCATCCGACGAGAACTTCCCGGTTGCCCCCTTCTTCCTGCCGCGAGCCTGGCGCGATGACCTGATGGCGGTGTACGGCTACGCCCGCCTCGTCGACGACATCGGCGACGGTGACCTCGCGCCCGGCGGCGGCGACGCCCGCCACCTCGGCGTCGACCCCGCGCAGGCCGACGACCGGCTCGCGATGCTCGACGCCTTCGAGGCCGATCTGCGCCGGGTCTTCGCCGCCGACGACGAACCGCGCCATCCCCTGCTGCACGCCCTCCAGCCGACCGTGCGCCGCCGCTCGCTCACCCCCGAGCCCTTCCTCGGCCTGATCGAGGCCAACCGCCAGGACCAGTTGGTGGGGCGCTACAAGACGTACGACGAACTCCTCGCGTACTGCGAACTGTCCGCCAACCCCGTCGGCCGCCTGGTGCTGCAGATCACGGGGACCGTAAGCCCCGAGCGAGTCCGCCGCTCCGACGCCGTCTGCACCGCCCTCCAGATCGTCGAGCACCTCCAGGACGTGGCCGAGGACCTGGGGCGCGACCGGATCTATCTCCCCGCCGAGGACATGCGCCGCTTCCATGTCACCGAGGCCGATCTGGCCGCCAGGACCGGGAGCGCGGCGGTGCGCTCGCTTCTCGCGTACGAAGCCGAACGCGCACGGCAGCTGCTGAATGAGGGCACCTCCCTGGTGGGCAGCGTCCACGGCAGGCTGCGCCTGCTGCTCGCCGGGTTCGTCGGCGGGGGGCGCGCGGCCCTCACCGCGATCGAGGCCGCCGGACACGACGTCCTGACCGGACCGCCCAAGCCCGCCAAGGCGCAGCTGCTGCGCGAGGTGGGAGCTGTCTTGCGAAGAGCGCGTAGAGAGGGGTGAGCCGGACGATGGAGGGACCGACGGAGGTGCCCGCGCCGGTGCAGGCCGCGTACAGCTACTGCGAGGCCGTCACCGGGCGGCAGGCGCGCAATTTCGCCTACGGGATCAGGCTGCTGCCGACCGACAAGCGACAGGCCATGTCGGCGCTGTACTCGTTCTCCCGCCGGGTCGACGACATCGGCGACGGGAGCCTCGCCCCGGAGGCCAAGCGGGACCGGCTCGAGAGGACGCGGGAACTGCTGGAGCGGATCCGCCGGGGCGCGGTCGACGAGGACGACATCGACCCGGTCGCGGTCGCGCTCGCGGACGCGGCGCGACGGTTTCCGCTTCCGCTCGGCGGGCTCGACGAGCTCATCGACGGCGTGCTGATGGACGTACGCGGCGAGACCTATGAGACCTGGGACGAACTCAAGACGTACTGCCGGTGTGTCGCGGGCGCGATCGGGCGGCTCTCGCTCGGCGTGTTCGGCACCCAGCCCGGCGCGCGCGGCGCCGAACGCGCCTCCGAGTACGCCGACACGCTGGGACTCGCTCTCCAACTCACCAACATCCTCAGGGACGTTCGCGAGGACGCGGTCAACGGCCGCACCTATCTGCCCGCCGACGACCTCGCCAAGTTCGGCTGTACCGCGGGCTTCTACAGCACCACCCCGCCGGCCGGCTCCGACTTCGCCGGCCTTGTGCACTTCGAGGTACGCCGCGCCCGCGCGCTGTTCGCCGAGGGCTACCGGCTGCTGCCGATGCTCGACCGGCGAAGCGGCGCCTGCGTCGCCGCGATGGCCGGCATCTACCGACGTCTTCTCGACCGCATCGAACGCGACCCCGAGGCTGTGCTGCGCGGCCGCGTGTCGCTCCCCGGACGCGAGAAGGCGTACGTCGCCGTACGCGGGCTTTCCGGACTCGACGCGCGGCATGTCACCCGGCAGAAACTCAGGGGGCGTGCCTGATGCGGGCGAACGCGGAGAACCGGTGGGCAACCCTCCGGTGCGCCGTCGCGTCCCAGACTGCAACGGCCCGAGGGGAGGTCGCATGAGGGACGACGACATGGGGTCCAGGCACGCGGTGGTGGTCGGCGGAGGACTCGCCGGAGTCACCGCGGCGCTGCAACTTGCCGACGCGGGAGTCGGCGTCACCCTCCTCGAAGGCCGGCCTCGGCTGGGCGGTCTCGCCTTCTCCTTCCGCCGCAATGACCTCACCGTCGACAACGGCCAGCATGTCTATCTGCGCTGCTGCACCGCCTACCGCTGGTTCCTCGACCGGGTGGACGGAGCTCATCTCGCCCCGCTGCAGGACCGGTTGGACGTGCCCGTACTGGACGTGGCACCGGCGCGCGGACCGCGTCTGGGACGGCTGCGCCGCACCGCGCTGCCCGTACCGCTGCACCTCGCCGCAGGACTCGCCACCTATCCGCACCTCTCACTCGCCGAACGGGCGTCCGTCGGGCGCGCCGCACTGGCTCTCGGCAAGCTGGACCCGGCCGACCCGGCGCTGGACGGCATCGACTTCGCCACCTGGCTGGGCCGTCACGGCCAGTCGCGGCGTACCGTCGAAGCCCTCTGGGACCTGGTCGGGGTGGCGACGCTGAACGCAACCGCGTCGAACGCCTCGATGGGCCTGGCCGCCATGGTCTTCAAGACCGGACTGCTCTCCGAGCCGGGCGCCGCCGACATCGGCTGGGCGCGAGTGCCGCTCGGGGACCTGCACGACACGCTGGCCCGCAAGGCACTCGACTCGGCCGGTGTACGCACCGAGCTCTCGACCCGCGTACGGCGCATCTCCCGTGCAGGCCTGGGGCGTTGGGAGGTCGAGGTGGTAGGCGAGCGACTGGAGGCGGACACGGTCGTCCTGGCCGTACCGCAGCGTGAGGCCCATGCGCTGCTGCCCCAGGGGGCCCTGGACGACCCCGACCGGCTGCTCGACATCGGCACCGCGCCGATCCTCAACATCCATGTCCTGTACGACCGCAAGGTGCTGCGCCGTCCCTTCTTCGCCGCGCTCGGCACCCCGGTCCAGTGGGTCTTCGACCGCACCGAGGCATCCGGACTGCAAGTCGGCCAGTACCTGGCGCTGTCCCAGTCCGCCGCCCAGGACGAGATCGATGCGCCCGTCGCCGTACTGCGCGAGCGGTATCTGCCCGAGCTGGAGCGACTGTTGCCCGCCGCGCGAGGCGCCACGGTGAGCGATTTCTTCGTCACCCGGGAGCGGACGGCGACCTTCGCCCCGGCCCCGGGCGTCGGCCGGCTGAGGCCGGGTGCGCGCACCCGGGCCCCCGGCCTGTACCTTGCGGGCTCGTGGACCGCCACCGGGTGGCCCGCGACCATGGAGAGCGCCGTACGCAGCGGCTTCAGTGCCGCCGGCGCCGCACTCTCCGCGCTCGGCCGCCACCATGAACATCCGCTCAAGGAGGCGGCGTGAGCTTCAGTACTGGAACAAGAGGAGAGACCGTGCCGACTGTGCCCTCGGCGAGCCCGGCTGATGACACCGCAACGGGAGTCGACATCGTCGCTCTGCTGGAGCGTGGGCGGACCATGTCCACCCCTGTGCTGCGCGCAGCCGTGGACCGGCTCGCGCCGCCCATGAACACCGTCGCCGCCTACCACTTCGGCTGGATCGACGCGCAAGGAAGGCCCGCCGACGGGGACGGCGGCAAGGCCGTGCGCCCCGCGCTCGCGCTGCTGTCCGCCGAGGCCGCAGGCGCCGCCCCCGAGGTCGGTATCCCCGGCGCGGTGGCCGTGGAGCTGGTGCACAACTTCTCGCTGCTGCACGACGACCTGATGGACGGCGACGAGCAGCGCCGCCACCGCGACACCGTATGGAAGGTGCACGGACCGGCCCAGGCGATCCTCGTCGGCGACGCGCTGTTCGCACTCGCGGGCGAGGTTTTGCTGGAGCTCGGGACCGTCGAGGCGGGCCGCGCGACGCGCCGGCTGACCACCGCCACGCGCAAGCTCATCGACGGCCAGGCCCAGGACATCTCCTACGAGCACCGCGAGCGGGTCACCGTCGAGGAGTGCCTGGAGATGGAGGGCAACAAGACCGGCGCTCTGCTCGCCTGCGCCGTCTCCATCGGCGCGGTGCTCGGCGGGGCGGACGACCGTACGGCCGACACGCTGGAGGCGTACGGATACCACCTCGGGCTCGCATTCCAGGCCGTCGACGATCTGCTGGGCATCTGGGGCGACCCGGAGTCCACCGGCAAGCAGACCTGGAGCGATCTGCGCCAGCGCAAGAAGTCCCTTCCGGTCGTCGCCGCGCTCGCCGCGGGCGGTCCGGCCTCAAAGCGCCTCGGAGAGCTGCTCGCCGCCGACGCAAAGAGCAATGACTTCGACAGCTTCTCCGAGGAAGAATTCGCCACCAGAGCCGCCCTGATCGAAGAAGCGGGCGGCCGCGAATGGACCTCGCAGGAGGCCCGCAGGCAGCATGCCGTCGCGATCGAGGCCCTGGACCGCGTCGACATGCCGGGACAGGTACGGGCGCAGCTCGTCGCGCTCGCGGACTTCGTCGTCGTACGAAAGAGATGATCGCCATCGCCCGTATGCGCGTGTCTTCTGGGGGCTAGCCCCCAGGCCCCGAGCAGTCGCCGGCCGGTGCACGGGAAACCGGGCGCCGGCCGACGTCAGACCCCAGCACAGCAGAGAACCACTGCAACGAAGGGGAAGCCATGACAGCGACGACCGACGGAAGCAGCGGGCCCGTGGGGGCCGGCGCAGCCGCGGCCAGTAGAGCAACCGACACTCATCCCGCCGAGCGCCCCGCCGCGCGCGACGTCCTCGAAGCCGCCGGACGGGCCGCACAACGCTCCGTCGAGCATCTGCTCGGTCGCCAGGACGCCCAGGGCTGGTGGAAGGGCGACCTCGAGACCAATGTGACGATGGACGCCGAGGATCTGCTGCTCCGTCAGTTTCTCGGTATCCAGGATCCGCGGACCACCGAGGCAGCCGCCCGCTTCATCCGGGGCGAGCAGCGCGAGGACGGCACCTGGGCCACCTTCTACGGCGGGCCCGGCGAACTCTCCACCACCATCGAGGCCTACGTCGGGCTGCGGCTGGCCGGTGACCTGCCGGACGATCCGCACATGGCGCGCGCCTCCGCCTGGATCAGGGAACGGGGCGGCATCGCGGCGAGCCGGGTCTTCACCCGGATCTGGCTGGCGCTGTTCGGCTGGTGGAAGTGGGACGACCTCCCCGAACTGCCGCCCGAACTGATCTTCCTGCCCAAGTGGTTCCCGCTGAACATCTACGATTTCGGCTGCTGGGCGCGCCAGACCATTGTGCCGCTGACCGTCGTCTCGGCGAAGCGGCCGGTGCGCCCCGCGCCCTTCGCGCTCGACGAGCTGCACACCGACGCGCGGCTGCCGAACCCGCCCAAGCCTCTTGCCGCCGCGGCCAGTTGGGACGGATTCTTCCAGCGCGCCGACAAGGCGCTGCACCTCTATCACAAGGTCGCACCGCGCCGACTGCGCAAAGCGGCCATGAATGCCGCGGCGCGCTGGATCATCGAGCGCCAGGAGAACGACGGGTGCTGGGGCGGCATCCAGCCGCCGGCCGTCTACTCCGTGATCGCACTGCATCTGCTCGGCTACGACCTTCAGCACCCCGTGATGCGGGCCGGTCTCGAGTCGCTCGACCGGTTCGCATTATGGCGCGAGGACGGCGCGCGGATGATCGAGGCCTGCCAGTCGCCCGTCTGGGACACCTGCCTGGCCACCATCGCCCTTGCCGACGCCGGGCTGCCGGCGGATCACCCGGCGCTGGTCAAGGCCGCCGACTGGATGCTGGCCGAGGAGATCGTACGGCCCGGCGACTGGGCCGTACGCAGGCCCCAACTGTCCCCCAGCGGCTGGGCGTTCGAGTTCCACAACGACTACTACCCGGACATCGACGACACGGCCGAGGTGATCCTCGCCCTGCGACGGGTCAAGCACCCCGATCCGCACGCTGTCGACGCGGCGGTCGCGCGGGCCGGCGGCTGGACCCTCGGGATGCAGTCCAGGAACGGAGCCTGGGCCGCGTTCGACGCCGACAACACCAGTGCTTTTCCCAACCGGTTGCCGTTCTGCGACTTCGGCGAGGTCATCGACCCGCCGTCGGCCGACGTCACCGGGCATGTCGTCGAGATGCTGGCCTACGAGGGCAGGGCCCAGCACCCCCGCACCCGGCGCGGCGTCGAGTGGCTGCTCGCCGAACAGGAGCCGAACGGCGCCTGGTTCGGGCGCTGGGGTGTCAACTACGTATACGGAACGGGGTCGGTGGTTCCCGCGCTGACCGCGGCCGGGCTGCCGCTCTCGCACCCCGCGATCCGCCGGGCCGTGCGCTGGCTCGAATCCGTCCAGAACGACGACGGCGGATGGGGCGAGGACCTGCGCTCGTACCGCGAGGAGCAGTGGATCGGCCACGGCGCCTCCACCGCCTCGCAGACCGCGTGGGCCCTGCTCGCGCTGCTCGCGGCGGGGGAGCGGGAGAGCAAGTCGGTCGAGCGGGGCGTGGCCTGGCTCGCCGAGACTCAGCAGGCGGACGGGTCCTGGGACGAGCCGTACTTCACCGGCACGGGCTTCCCCTGGGACTTCTCCATCAACTACCACCTCTACCGGCAGGTCTTCCCGCTCACGGCTCTGGGCCGCTATGTGCACGGTGAGCCGTTCGCGCTCCGCGCGGGCAGCCGCGAGGGGGGCTGATGGAAGGATCCCCGGAACCGTCGCCAGGCTCCGCCGCGCCGCTGCTGATCGCCTGTGCGCTCGGCATCGAGAAGCTCGCCCTGCGCGGCGGCGACCGCAGTGGCGCACTCGGCCCGGTGACGGTGCTCCGTACCGGCATGGGGCCGCAGAACGCGGAGCGTGCCGTGCTGGCCGCATTGGGCGGTGACGGGCCGTTGCGGAACGCGGCGGTCGTCGCCTCCGGTTTCTGCGCCGGGCTCGCTCCCGGGATGCACCCCGGGGACCTGGTCGTCGCGGACGAGACCCGGCACGCCGCCGGCGCCACGGCCTGTACAGATCCGGAACTGATGGTCAAGGCGGTGGCCAGGGCCGTGCCCGGACGCACCGTGCACACCGGGCCGCTGATCGGGTCCGACCATGTGGTGCACGGTCACGAGCGGGCCGACCTGCGCGCCACCGGGGCGATCGCCGTGGACATGGAGTCCGCGGCCACGCTCCGCGGCGCTGTGAGTGCCGGGCCCCGCCCGGTTGCGGCCGTCCGGGTGGTCGTGGACGCTCCGGAGCATGAGCTGGTCCGTATTGGCACGGTGCGCGGTGGAATATCAGCCTTCCGAGTTCTTCGCGCTGTCCTTCCTGCATTCTTTGAATGGCACCGTTCTTTGCTGCTCCCCAGGAGGTGAGCTAGATGGCCATGCCGCTCCGTCAGACCATCAGGGTCGGGACGTACCTCTTTGAACAGAAGCTCCGCAAGCGTGAGAAGTTCCCGCTCATCGTCGAGCTGGAGCCCCTCTTCGCCTGCAATCTGAAGTGCGAGGGCTGCGGGAAGATCCAGCACCCGGCCGGAGTCCTGAAGCAGCGCATGCCGGTCGCTCAGGCGGTGGGGGCTGTGCTCGAGTCAGGGGCGCCGATGGTCTCCATCGCGGGCGGCGAGCCGCTGATGCACCCTCAGATCGATGAGATCGTCCGGCAGTTGGTCGCCAAGAGAAAGTATGTGTTCCTCTGCACCAACGCCATGCTGCTGCGGAAGAAGATCGAGGAGTTCACCCCTTCTCGCTTCTTCGCCTTTGCCGTGCACATCGACGGACTGCGCGAGCGGCATGACGAATCGGTCGCCAAGGAAGGGGTGTTCGACGAGGCGGTGGAGGCGATCAAGGAGGCCAAGCGGCGCGGCTTCCGGGTCACCACCAATTCGACGTTCTTCAACACCGACACCCCGCAGACGGTCATCGAGGTGCTCAACTACCTCAATGACGACCTGAAGGTGGACGAGATGATGATCTCGCCCGCTTACGCCTACGAGAAGGCGCCCGACCAGGAGCACTTCCTCGGCGTGGAACAGACCCGCGAGCTCTTCAAGAAGTCCTTCGCTGGCGGCAACCGGCGGCGCTGGCGGCTCAACCACTCGCCGCTCTTCCTCGACTTCCTCGAGGGCAAGGCCGACTTCCCGTGCACGGCGTGGGCGATCCCCAACTACTCGCTCTTCGGCTGGCAGCGCCCCTGCTATCTGATGGCCGACGGATACGTCCCCACCTACCGGGAGCTCATCGAGGAGACCGACTGGAGCAAGTACGGCCGCGGCAAGGACCCGCGCTGCGCCAACTGCATGGCGCACTGCGGCTACGAACCCACCGCCGTCCTCGCCACCATGGGCTCCCTCAAGGAGTCCCTCAGGGCGGCGCGTGACACCGTCTCGGGAAGCCGCGGGTGACGTGATGTACCAAGGAGAGCCGGTCGCACTGGGGCTCCCCGAGCTGCCGGCCCGGCCGATCGCGATACGCCGCACCTCGCGGCGTATCCAGGTCGGTTCGGTGGCTGTCGGCGGGGACGCGCCGGTGTCGGTGCAGTCGATGACGACCACGCGGACCTGCGACATCGCCGCGACGCTGCAGCAGATCGCG
>NZ_JAGGOI010000033.1 GCF_018614585.1 Streptomyces sp. ISL-1
GCCGTCGCGGTTCACGGTGACGTCAACGGCGGTCAAGGCCTGGGCGAGCTGGTCGAGTTCGGCGGTCACGGCCGCGGCGGTTGCCGGCCAGGCAAGCTGCGCGCGGTCGGCGTTCGCGCGGTTCACAGCGTCCGGGACGGCGGGGGCCTCGAGCTCCTGGGCGCGGTCGTCGATGTCGCGCCGGGTGAGGTAGACGGGCATAGGGATGCTCCTTGGAAAAGTGTCTTCGGTGCTGGAGCGCTGCCACGACGCGCCAACGAGAAAACAATACCCCCCTTATGTCACCCTCGGTCGGCAAGGATGCACGTACCGAATGCTGTGCTGTCCGGCTAGACTCGATAACGAGACCGCCTCTCGGGTTCTCCCGCGGAGTGTGTGTTTTCGGTTGGCCGGCGCCCTTGCCACCCGCCTCGGCGGATTGGGCGCCGGCCGTTTGCATGCCCAACTCCGCTTGCCCTGCGACACGCAAGCGTCCCGCCGGCCGACGGGCTCGCGTAAGCCCCTAGAACTCGCTCTGCAGCTGGAATGCGCTGCGGCCGCGTCCTTGTCCGGGGCGGGCAGTGTGGACGAAGGGCAGGTTCGCGCGGGCGCCCGAGTGGAACTCAACGCCGACGCCCGGGTGCATGGCCGGGGCCGTCCGGTCGCGGTAGCCGTAGGCGCGGGCGATCTCGTCGGAGGCCGCGTTGATGAGGAGAGCGGCGAGGTACGCCTCCGCCCGCTCCGCGGAAATCATTCCCTTCTCGTACAGGGACGGCAGCGGAACCTCGGCGGGCGGCTCTCCCGTGAGGGCGCCTCGGGTTGGTCGAGCTTCTCGCCGGGCGCGGCGACGCCGGTGATGCCGACCCACAGCTGTGCTCCCGAGCTGAAGGTGATGGCGAGGCCGGGGGGGCGTGAGCCTTCTTCGCTCCACCGGCTCCACTGCCTGGATGTCCGGGCCCTTGGCGAGGGCGTTCAGACAGAACTGCTGGAACCGTTCAGAACGCACGTTTTCGATCTCCATTTCGATTGAGCTGCATCATCGTACGGACCGGCGGCCGCTGCCGTGCGCGGCACGGCGGTCATCGGAAGGGCGGGCCAGGGCTGCGGGCATCACGGCGTCGGCACCGAAGCGGGCGCGGGCTTTGTCGGCGGCGGCTTCGATGCGGCGAGCTCTGTCGTCGCCCGGGTCGAAGGTGAGCTGCCGGGTGGCACGTTCGGCGCCCTGAAGGTCTTCCGCGCGCAGCGCGATGCCGCGGACGCGGGCCCGCTGGAGACCGAGGGCGCTGTAGATGTCGTAGGCGGTGCGGGCCAGGCTCGCGGTGTGGTTGGTGGATTCGGGCAGGCGGCGGGTGCGCACGGTCATGGAGCGGTCGGCGTAGCGCACGGTCAGGGTCAGCCGGCCCGTCACCTGTCGTTCCTTGCGCAGACGCGCGCCGAGCTGTTCGGCGAGGGCGAGCACGGCTTGGCGGTGGCGGGCGGGGTCGAGTTCGTCGCGGGTGAAGGCGTGGTCGGCGCTGCAGGAGCGGGCGGGTGCCTGGGGAGTGACCGGGCGCGAGTCCTCGCCTCGGGCCCGGTCGTGGATCTGCCGGCCAGCGGCCTTACCCAACAGACGCTGCAGGGTACCCAGCGGTGTGTCGGCGACGGCGCCGACGGTGTGCAGTCCGTGCCGAGTAAGGAGGCTCGCCGTCGACGGGCCGACCCCGAACAGCGCGGCGACCGGGCGGGGGCGCAGGAAGACGGCGATCGCCTCAGGGGTGTGCTCGAGGTGGGTGATGCCGCCGGGCGCGGTGGCGTCGGCGGCCATGGCGGCCAGCATGCGGTTGCTCGCCGATCCGATCGTGGTGCTGATGCCGTGCAGGGCGAGCGCGCGCAGCCTCACAAGCTGGGCGATCTGCTGAGGGTCACGGTCGAAGTACCGCAGGCTGCCGGTGTTATGAACAGCTCGCATGTCTCAGGCCCCCTCCTGTCTCACCAACGCCCCAGGTGAGGCCCAAGGAGGATCCACCTCGAACCAAGCAGGCTGGTGTCTCAGGGATAGCCCGGAACCGTTGCTCGTACGTGGTCTTCGAGCCGGGCCCGCGGATGCCCTTGCGAGGGCCGAATTGGTCGGCGTCGCGGAGTGGTCGGCTGCTGCCGTTCTAGAGATCTTTAACCGTGCGGGTTACGTCGGGCCGCGACGGCTGTCGTGGGCCGCGTTATGCCGGAGAGATGAGGTATCCCGATGGTGGCGCACTGACCGCGGAGGCACGGGCTCGGCGTGAGCGGATCCGCTTGGCGGCCGCCGGGCACTGCTGGCCACTTCAAGGCGCTCGGACGCGGGCGCCCCGGTCCCTCGCAAGTCCTCATCGGATCCTGCATGTTGGCCACTATTCAGTTCGGTTGGCCACCTTGGGCAGGCCGGCTGGCCAACCCTATGCATCTTCGGATGGCCCGTTCAGGTCAGGCTTCCTGTGCGTCGAGGCGGGCTACGGAGCCGCTGGGCCGGGCTCGCCAGGTCTTGCCGACGGCCAGCAGGTGCTCGCGGACCAGGATCAGGTGTGGGTTGCTGGGACTGCCGGGGCGTTGGACGAGGTAGGCGGTGTTGATCGGTGGATCCTCCGGCTGGTGCAGCAGCTGCAAGACGCCGGAGGCGATTTCGGTACGGCACAGGTAGCTGGGCAGGACGCTCCAGCCGGCGCCGGCCGTGACGGCGGTGAGGACGCCGCGCAAGTCGGGAATGGTGATCGCGGCCTGGGCGTGCAGGCAGCGGTTGAAGACGTGGCGCCAGTAGCGACGGGCGATGGGCAGGTCCTCGGCGTAGGCGATCAGTGGGTGGCCCTCCAGGGCAGTGGGCAGCTCCTGCCCCTTGAGCCGTTCGGCCCATGTTGGGGCGGCGACCAGGACGAATTCCTCGTCGGCGAGGAGTTCGGCGTGCAGCGTCCGGCCACTGGGCCGTCGAGTGGCGACGACGAGGTCGTGGCGTCCGGCCCGCAGTTCTTCGAGCAGCGGTTCGGTCAGTCCGATGGTCATCCGCAGCCGGACTCCCTGCGCAACGAGCGGGGCCAGTACCTTGAGGCCGGCGCCGCTCAGGAACTCCGCGGGCCCCGCCAGGTGCACCGGCGCCGGGCTGTCGCTCGGCCCCTCGCCGGTGATGCCGGCCAACTGGTCCATGGGAACCGACAGCTGCGGGGCGAGCTCGTACGCATGGGGCAGCGGGGTGACGCCGCGCGCCCGGCGTTCGAACAGTTCACGGCCCAGGTGGTTCTCCAGCGCCCGGATCTGCGTGGTGACGGTGGACTGCGACAGGCCCAACCGACGCGCAGCGGCGGTGAAGGATCCCAGTCGGTGCACTGCGAGGAAGGTGCGCAGCAGGTTGAGGTCCAGCGGACCGGACCCACGGGTGTCCTGATCGCTCACGGTGTCGAGCCTACGAGATATGCGTGGCGGCCACCGCCGTCCATCCCCGTGTCAGGCATCGGTTCTTCGATACCTGGTACCGGTGTTTCCATTGGTACGGACACGTCGGCGGTTTTAGATTCGAGGCGGAAGCACACAGCTACCCGACTTCACAGGCGCCAGCCTCGCCACTGGCTAGGACGCGCCGACTGCCCGGAAAGCGACCGTGAATCATGAAGGCCATCGCGCTCGAACAGTACGGCTCGTCCGACGATCTGCGGCTGATCGACCTGCCCGATCCCAAGGTGGCGCCCGGCGAGGTCCTGGTCCGTGTGAAGGCGGCCGGGGTCAATCCGGTCGACTGGAAACTCGCCGCCGGGTACCTGGATCCGATCATGGAAGTCCGCTTCCCGCTGATCTCCGGCTGGGACGTCGCGGGCGTGGTGGAACGAGTGGGGCTCGACGCCACAGAGTACGCCGTGAGGGACGAGGTCTTCGGCTACGTCCGAAAGGACTGGGCACAGAACGGGGCGTACGCCGAACTGGTCTCCGCCCCCGTGCGCACCCTGGCCAGGAAGCCCGCCGCGCTCGGCTGGGAGCAGGCCGCGGGGCTGCCGCTCGCGGGGCTCACCGCCTACCAGAGCATCAAGCGGGTCGGCCTCGGCCAGGGCGAGACCGTGCTGATCCACGCCGCGGCCGGCGGTGTGGGCTCGCTCGGCGTGCAGATCGCTGTCGCGCTCGGCGCCCGCGTGATCGGCACCGCGAGCGAACGCAACCACGGCTTCCTCCGCGAGCTGGGCGCGGAGCCGGTCACCTACGGGGACGGGCTCGCCGACCGCATGCGGAAACTGGCGCCCGACGGCGTGGACGCGGCCCTCGACTTCGTCGGCGACGGCGCGGTGGACGTGTCGCAGCAGCTGCTCAAGAAGCGTGACCGGGTCGCGTCCATCGCCGATGGCGAGGTAGCGGCGAAGGGCGGTCACTACGTGTGGGTCCGCCCGGACGCGGCCGACCTGGCGGCTCTCGCCGACCTCGCGGATGCCGGGAAGCTCACGGTTCCCGTGGAACACGCGCTGCCGCTGGCCGAGGCGACCCAAGCGTGGCGCCTCGGCCAGCAGGGCCACACCCGCGGGAAGATCGTCCTGACCATCGCCTGCGGTGACGGGCGCTGGGACGGTGCTCAGCACCAGTGAATGGCGGCCCCGCGGAGATTTGTAACCGCCGAGGCGGTGTTGTCTGCCGAAACTCCCCACAAAGGGGACCAACAGTTAGAGGTACGTCATGCCTGCAGCCACGAACAAGATCCTTGTCATCGTCACCAATGCCGACGAATACCAGAAGGTCGGCCTGCGGACCGGACTCTGGCTCGGAGAGTTGACCCATTTCTGGGACTTCGCCGGGGAGCGCGGGTTCACGATGGATATCGCGAGTCCGTCGGGTGGCAAGATCCCGCTCGACCCGGAGAGCCTGACGCGGCAGATGCTGGATGCCGAGGGCACCGGCAAGCGATACCTGGACCGAGACTTCATGGACCTGCTGAAGGACACCATGAAGGTCTCCGACGCGGACATCGACGACTACGACGCCATCTACCTCACCGGCGGCCACGGGGTCATGTTCGACTTCCCGCAGAGCAAGGACCTGGAAAGCCTGATCGCCAGGTTCTACGAGACCGGTCGTGTGGTGGCGACCGTCTGCCACGGCGCAGCCGGCCTGCTCAACGTCACCCTCAGCAACGGTGAGCCCCTGGTCAAGAGCAAGCGCGTCACCGGGTTCTCATGGCCCGAAGAGGAACTGGCGAACCGGGCGAAGGCGGTCCCCTACAACGTCCAGGAAGAGTTGAAGAAGCTCGGTGCCGACTACAGCACGGCTGCCCAGCCGTTCGCCCCGTATGTCCTCGAGGACGGGCGCCTGATCACCGGCCAGAACCCGTTCAGCGCCAGGGCAGTCGCCGAGGCAGTCGTCAAACAGCTAGCCGCCAAGTAAGGGCTCCGCGGCGATATTCGAGGACCGCGCATGTCTGCTGACCCGTCGAGCTAGAAGATCTTCGATGGCTGAGGCTACGGCGGTTGGAGGTCGAGCCCGGTCTTGGCGACGAGGCCCTCCGTGAGGCGGGGGCGGTACTGCATCCGCTTCAGCCCCATCTTCACCAACGCGGTGAGCTGGTCGAGGCTGTGCTTGATGAGGTTGGCCAGCGACCTCTTCAGGTGCGACCACACGCCCTCGACGGCGTTGAACTCGGTTGCGTAGGGCGGCAGCTGGTGGACAGTCAGCCATAATCGGGCGGCGATCAACTCACGCAAGGTGCGACTGACGTGCGTGGTGAAGTCGATCCGGGGCGCAGCGCGGTTCCCATGCCCTCGCCAAGGAGGTGACCGATGAGCTGCGGCCCACCTTCGGTGAGCACCGCGGTGTGTCCGTGGGCGCGGAGAGCCGCGAGGACGTCGGCCATACGGAGGGCCGATGCTTCGGCCGCGGTGAGTATCGCGCATGTTGACGGCAGGCATCCCGCCAGTCGGCGGCATGCACGAGCGCCCCTCTGCGACGACGAGAGAGGGAAGTTACCAGCGCCGAAGAGACCAGTTCGGCGCTGTTCGGATGAAATGAGACAGTTACAACTCCTGGACCTAACCGGTGACATCGCAGTCGGCGGCGTCCGGTGGCAAAGCTTGGGTGCGGGGGCTGATGTCCTGCAGCTGCTCGATCAGTCGTCCATAGAGTTCGGGGTCGGAGCCGTCATTGATGTGGAAGTGGATGTGGAGGATGTGCCGTTCGGTCATGACGTTCACCCCGCGCTTCCTGGACTGGTGTAGCCGAGGGCTTTGAGGTCGGCGGAGCGCTGCCCGGCCGGCTGCAGGTCGGCCCAGGGGTGCAGTTCGGCTCCGGTCTCCTGCGTGATGGTGCGTTGCGGCGCATCGTCGCTGGCTGCCGGCGTGGCCGGGGTTGGGGTGGCGTCGGGGCCGAGGAGGCGGTGGACGGCTTCGGGTCCGTGGTCGCGGCGGGCGGCGGCGAGGGCGTCGAGGTCCCAGACCATGGTGCCGGTGACGGTGTTGCGGCCGCCGCGGCGCTGGATGGCGCCGCGGACCAGGAGCAGCCCGCTGTGGAAGATCGTGTGCGCGCAGGCGTCGTGGCTGTCTTCGAAGAAGGCCAGGTCGACCATGCCGGAGCCGTCTTCGAGGGTGACGAAGATGACCCGCTTCCCGGATCGGATGGGCGGGGTCTGGGTGGAGGCACGCACGCCGGCCACAAGGACCCGCTGGCCCGGGCGCAGTGCACGGAGGTGGGCGGCATCGGTGGCGCCGAGCTCGCGCAGCAGCTGATGGTGGTGGTCCATCAGATGCTGCGACACGTCGATGCCGAGGACCTGCAGCTCCGCGCCGAGGGCTTCGCGGCTGGTCATCTCCGGCAGCCCGGCGGCCTGCCCGGCCGCCTCACTCTCGGCGTGGAGGGGGAGTTGCCCGTCGTCGAGGGGCCGGCCGCGGTACTGGCGGTGGAGTTCGGCGAGGTTCAGCATCAGGTCGCGCCGGGTGAGGGGACCGCGCAGTGCATCGAGGGCGCCGATGCTGGTGAGGCGTTCGGCGGTCGGCCGGCTGGGGCGGGCGCGCTGCCACAGGTCGGACAGCGACGTGTAGGGCTGGCCGGCGGCGATCCGGGCAACCTCGGCCTCGCTGATGCCGCGCACGCGGGACAGGGCCAGGCGCACTCCCCAAGTGCCGTCGGGGGCTTGCTCGATGGTGTGGACGGTCTTGGAGTGGTTAATGTCGACGGGCAGCACGGCGACGTTGTGGCGGCGGGCGTCGGCGACGATGACCCGCTTGGGCCACATGCCGGGATCGTGCTCCAGCAGGCCCGCATACAGGGCGGCCGGATGGTGGGCTTTCAGCCAGGCCGACTGGAGGGCGGGGACGGCGAAGGCGACGGCGTGGGCGCGGCAGAATCCGTAGGCGCCGAACGCTTCCAGCGTGTCCCACACTTTGTCGAGCACGTCGGGTGTGTAGCCGCGGGCGGTGGCCTGGTTGAGGAACCAGGCGCGGACCTTGGGCATGCGCTCTGCGTCGCCGAGGGCGCGGCGGGCGATCTCGGCCAGGGCCCGGTCGCAGCCGGTCAGGGTGGCGACGATGTCGATGATCTGCTCGTGCCAGATCACCACCCCGTAGGTGTCGGACAGCACCGGTTCCAGATCGGGGTGCGGGTAGCTGGGGGCTTTGCCGTGGCGGGCGGCGATGTACTGCTCGGGCATGCCGCCGGCCACCGGCCCGGGCCGGAACAGGCTGATGTCGGCGATGACGTCTTGCGTGTTGCGGGGCTGCAGCCTGCTGAGCAGGTCCATCTGGCCCGGGGATTCGAGCTGGAACAGGCCCAGGGTGTCGGAGGCCTGGATGAGCTTGAAGGCGAAGAAGTCGTCCAGCGGCACCTGCTGCGGGTCATCCAGGTCGATGTGCCGGCCGGTGGTTCGCTCGATCTCGGCGGTGGCGTGGGCCATCGCGGACTGCATCCGCACGCCGAGGACATCGAGTTTGATCAGGCCGAGGTCTTCGACGTCTTCCTTGTCGGCCTGAACCATCGGATATCCGCCGGGGGTGGGCTGCACGGGCAGCCGGTCTAGCAGTGAGGCGTCGGTGAGGATGACGCCGCAGGGGTGCATGGCGATCCCGCGTGGCAGGGCGTCGAGGCCTTCAGCGAGCTCGAACAGAAGCCGGTACGCGCCGGCCTGGGCGGCGAGCTGCTTCAGCTCGGGCAGTTCGGCGAGGGCAGCGGTGATGTCGCAGGCCCTGATGTGCGGGAACGATTTGGCGATCCGGTCGACATCGGCCGGGGGGATGCCGAGGGCGAGGCCGGTGTCGCGCAGGGCGTGCCGGGCCCGGTAGGTCTCCGGCATGCCGGTGACGGCGACCCGTTCCAGCCCGAACCGGTCAATGATCTTGTCGTAGACGTCGAGGCGGCGGGCGGACTCCACGTCGATGTCGATGTCCGGCAGCGAGGCGCGGCGCACCGACAGGAATCGCTCAAAGAGCAGCCGGTGATCGAGCGGGTTGGCGGTGGCGATCATCAGCGCGTGATTGACCATGCTGCCGGCGCCGGAGCCGCGGGCAGCGACCCGGATGCCCATCTCCCGTACGTCGGCGACGACTTGGGCGACCGTGAGGAAGTAGGTGTCATACCTGAGCCGGCCGATGACGGCGAGCTCCTCCTCCAACCGCTGGAGGGCCGCGGTGTCACGGTCCAGGCCGCGGCGGACCATGCCGGCCTCGCACAGGTCGCGCAGCAGCCGGGATGCCTCCCCCGCTCCCCCACCAGCGCCGACGACTTCCGGTTCGGGGAAGTGCGGTGTGCCCAGGCCCAGGTCCACGACCGGGTCAACCACGCACTGCGCCGCGGTCGCTTCGGTGTCGGCGAGCAGGCGGCGGGCCCGCTGCTCCCCCAAGCCTGCGGCTTCGGCAATCCGCAAGGCGGCCTCGGTCATTGCGCTCGGGTCCTTGAGCCAGCGCTCCCCCGAATCGAGCCGGCGCCGGTCGATGGGGCGCAGCAGGCGGGCCGCGTCCAGGACGTCGGCGAGCCGGTGCTGGCCGGGATCGGCGTACCGGGTGGCGTTGGTCAGCACGGCGGGGATGTGTGTGTGGTCGGCGAGCTGGAGGGTGCGGGCGGCCAGGCGCAGTGAGCCGGGGCCGGTGCCGGATTGGCCGTGCCATACCGCTTCCAGCCGCAGCCGGTCGCCGAAAATCTCACGCCAGGGGGTGAGTAGCTGCTCGGCAATGTCCGGCCGGCCCGCGGACAGGGCACGGACCGGTTCGGAGACCGGCCCGAGCAGCGCGATCAGCCCGTCGTTTCCGTGCTCACCGAGCGCCTCCCAGGAGAGCACGGGCGGCTCGCCGTGCGGCTGCTGGTGCGCGGCGGAGGTCAGGCGGCACAGCCGCGCCCAGCCAGCCTTGCTCTCGGCGAGCAGCACGATGCGCAGCGGCCGCTCGAGGACGTGGGCGCCGCCGCGCACCGGGGTACGGCGGCGCTGCGAACGGACCGCAAGCAGAGGGACGACGGCCAGGTCGATGCCGAAGACCGGGCGGATGCCGTGCTTCATCGCCGCCTTCGCGAAGCGCACCACGCCGGTGACGGTGTTCCGGTCGGTCAGCGCCAGCGCGCTCATGCCGCGCTCGGCCGCCCGCTCCACCAGGTCCTCGGGGTGGGAGGCCCCGTACCGGGCGGAGTAGCCGGACGCGACGTGCACGTGGGTAAATCCCGCCATGCCGCGCCTCCGAACACCACAACCCCTTCCGTCCATTTTCGTGCGAAATACACCGAAAAGCGATTTCGAACCCCTGTTCGAGAACAGTAACGCGTGATGCTGGGTTCAGCGACCGTGGCGCACGTGAGGACCCCACGGACGCAAAGCCTGGGCACGCGGTGTTGACGCAGCCGGGCGTCATTGAGCTGCCGGCTGTTCCGGGTCCGCGGAATGCTGTTCCGCGCCATAGGGCGGGACGTCGTCGGGGGTGAGGTCGATACGGAGCCGGTGGAGATTGACGGGGTGGCGCCAGCGGCCGCGATCGACAGCGGTATCACCGTGAAATTCCGCGACGAGCTGGGCGGGGGTGAAGGCGAGCGGTTCGCGGCTGCCCCAGTGCGACGTGAAGTGAACGTCGTGCCAGGGGTGGTCGGCGCCTGCTGGGGTGAGCAGGCCGCCGCCGAGCTCCGCACGAAGCCGCGGCGCCAGGGGCGTGCTGCGGGCGACCAGGAGGAAGTGCCCGTCGGTGGTGTAGCGGCCGAGCAGAACGGTCTCCGGCCGGATGAGGCTTCCGGTCACTGCGCCGATGACCGCTTCAGCGGTGTTGCGGGTGCACTGGTGAAGAGGCAGTATTCGATCCCTGCACTATTCGCGCGCAGCGGTCCGCGGCAGATGGTGCGCCCACCCAGCCCGCCCGGATCGTCGATGCGGGAGCTACCTGCTATCCCTCCTAGGCCGTTGTCCAGGGGAGCCCGTCATCCGGCCTGTGGTGCGCCATAGGAGAACCTGTATCCGGCGAAGTCCGCGACATGGACGTACCCGATACGCTGGTAGAGGGCGTTGCTCGTGGGGTTATCCGGGTCTGTGAACAGGACAACGTCCGTCGCCCCTGCGGCCTGCGCGGCCCTGCTCGCCTCGACCGTCACAGCTCCGGCGTAGCCGCGGCCGCGGAGGTGGGCCGGGGTGTAGACGGGGTCCACCCGGACCATGCCGCCGACGACCGAGGTCGAGGCCGCCATCGAGACGGGGGTGCCCTCCGGTGTCTCCCAGAACGTGAAGTGCCTGTCGCCGAAACGCGAGTCTTCCCAGGAGCCGGAGTCAATCAAGTCGATGGAGTGCTGCTCCCCGACGTCGACACAGAACTCGCGGCACCAGCGCACGATCTGGTCACGGTCCTTACCGCCCGTGAGGCGGCCCTGGCCCTCCGGGCCAGGCTGCGGTGGGGTGAGCGTGCCAAGACGGTAAAGATGCGTCCGCCAGGAAGGCACCGACGCCGCGCCCGTGTGCTTCTGCCATGACTCGGAGAAGGCGCCAGCGGTGTCGTGGTCCGAGATGACGTGGGCGGGTGAGTGACCGAGGCCGGCCAGGTGTGCAGCGAGGGCATCGGTCTGCTCGACAGAGAGAGGCGTGATGCCCAGGCGTCCGAGGGGGGTGAGATAGAAGATCGCGCGGACCTCGCCCTGTGATTCCAGGCGGCCGAAAACGGCGGCTTCGGCGTCCTGATCGGCCGCCCTGTGTGTCCGCAGCTTCTCGATGTCCGTCAGCGGCGTGTTGTGCAGGGCGGCTCGCGAGCGCAGGAAGTGCCCGGCTCGGGCAAGGAAGGCGTCGATGTCTTGGGTGAGGTGCCAGTCATCTGGGAGCATGCTTCATGATCCCGGACGACCTCGGCTCGAGGCCGCCCCTTCAACGCCTTTGAGCCACGTCCCGTTCCCCCTCGTCCAGCGCGGGCGCCTACGGGTGCTGCAGGGGTGCTGGCCCGGGATACGACCAAGCCTGTTTGACGTTGGTGGGTCCAGCTGACGCGTCCGCAGAGTGAACAGCCCTGTAGCTCGGCCCGGTCACGTCAGCGACGACACGTATTCGGACCAGTTCTCGCCTGCGAGCGTGGCCCAACGTTCGGCTGTCTTGGGGTGTATGCCGAGCAGGTCAGCGATGACCATGGGCGGCAGGTCGGCCAGGGAGTCCATCATGGCGGTGTTCCGAGCTGCGCGGGCGGGCAGACCGTGGTGTCTCAGCGTGTCGGCGAGGCCGAGGGGGTTACGCGGGCGTCCAGGGCTTTGTCCGGGCAACAGGTACCTTCGTTCAGCCGTGGTGCCGTGCCGGGGCGTGTTTTGGCGGAGCTGATCGTCGATCAGACGAGCGAGCTTCGGCGGGAGCACGAAGGGGTGCTGGTTGACCGCCAAGTAGGTGTGCTCCTGGTCCCGGCTGATGTGGTCCTCGGTGAGCTCGATGATGCGGGTCAAGGGAAGCGCATAAAGACGGACGAGAGCAGCCACGACGCGGACGTCCAAGGGCAACCCAGTGTCGTTCAAGCAGCGCAACAGCTCCTCGCGGGCCTCACCTTCGGCTTGGAAGTGGCCGGGGAGTTGCGAGGCTGGGTGCTCGATGGTGAGGCCGGGCGGGCAGAGGCGTCGTGCGGTGCTCCAGCGGAGGAAGGGGATGGACCGGGAGCGCAGGGTTGGCCTGTCGGTCGCCCAGACGTCCAGGTGCGGCTGCTGGAGTCGACGGAGGCGCAGGTGCTGGGAGTCGAGCCAGTTCAAGAAGTCGATGGCGGCGAGCACGTTGCCGCAGTCGCCTTTGTACGCGGCGTAGGTGTAACGGCCTCGGGCTGAGCGTCGGCGGGCGTCGCGGATGATGTGCCACTCGGCGAACGGCCGGATGAGATTGGCGTGCCGCGCGGGGAGTTCGGCCACGGTCCGCGCTACCCAGTTGGTGAGCAGGCCGAGGTTCTCATCGCGTGGCGGCAGGATGCCGGCGGTGACGAGCAACCCGCGCACGTAGGCGGTGGCAGCCCGTTGCGGCAGCGAGTCGAGGGATTCGTGGTTCAGCGCTCCAGGATCGAGGACCAGGCGCTCCAAGAGACGGGCGGCAGGGCTTCGGCGCAGCCACTGCAGGACGCGGTAGGGGTTTTCCGCGCTGGTCAGGACAATGGCGAGGGGTTGGAGTGGCTGGACCACGCTTGCGCCGTCTACGGAAAGCAGTTCGGTCACGCGGGCGGCCAGGGTGCAGCGGGGACAGCGGGGGCCGGAGTAGAGGTCCGCTGGCTCACCGCAGGCCGAACAGCGCTCGACCGGTTCGTCGGGGAACGAGCACGCCTTGCACAGGAGGGTTCCCTCAACGGTCTGACCGATCAGAATGCGATGTCGACTGCACGAGGCGCACGGTGCAGGGGTCGACAGAGCTGCTCTGTAGCAAGAGTCGCACACTGGCCCTCGCGGCCAAAAGACCTTGACCTTCGTGACATTGCCGCACAGGGCACACGCGCACTCTTCGCGAGGGCGGCACGTGTCGCAGTGGAACGGGCCCAGGCCACCGTTGATGTGGTGGCCTGGGCGCACCCTTTCGCAGACGGCGCAGGTCTTCTCGTGTCGCTTGTAGCACCGATCGCAGGTGTCTGGCCTGGTGCCGTCGGCCCGGGCGACGATGGGAACGATCTGTCCGCAGACACCGCACAGGCGGGCAGGGCTGGAGTAGCAGCTGCCGCAGACCGGTCCGTCGGAGGTCAGTGCGTTGACCCGGCGTAGTCGTCCGCAACGGCAACAGGTCTGAGAGTGCGGAACGTGAGCTCTTGTCCGTTTCGTGGTTGAGGTTGGGGAAGGACCGCTGGTGGCGGGTGGGGGGTGGCCCTCAGGCGTCGGGGCGGGCGAACAAGCCGGGTTCGGGTTCGATGAGGAT
>NZ_JAGGOI010000034.1:0-167014 GCF_018614585.1 Streptomyces sp. ISL-1
GGTGCGGCGGCCGGCGCGGCGGTACGCGCGGCGGCCGGGGTGCGGTCGGGGGCCGCGGACTCCTCGGACTCCTCGGCGTACGCATGAGGCGTGGCCAGCAGTAGGACCGAGGCGACCGCGATCGCGCCCTGTGTGCGGAGCCTTGGAGTCACGGGTGACCCCCTCCCGTGCCGAGTCGCCGAGATGCCGAGATGCCGAGATGCCGGCGAGAGTCGCCGATATCGGACTCAGCGTCACATGCCTTGACACTTCCGGCATCCCGGGAGAGCGGAATGGGGGACGGCCCGGCACGCGCAATGTGTGCCGGGCCGTCCCCGGGGCTGTAATGCGGCTCGCGTTATCCCGACTTGCCGGTGGAAATCTGCAGCTCGAACTCCTGGTTGTTCGGCACCACCGGCTGGCCCTGGCCGGGGTACTGCTCGACCACGGCGTCCTTGGGGTACTGAGGGTTGTCCACCTCGGTCACCTTCCAGGTCCACCCGGCGGCCCGCAGACACTCCTTCACGGACAGAAGGTCCTTGTAGAGGAGGTCGGGGGCCTGGACCTTCGCCGGGTCCGTGCCGTCCTCCGTGGCGTCCGAGCACTTCGTCTTCTCGATCGTCCGGGTGCGGTCCGGAGCCAGCCCCCCGCCCGAGTCGGCCGACTCGCTCGCACTCGGGTCGCCGCCTGTCTTGTCCCCGCCGCCCGGGTCCCTGTTCAGCGCGATCGCCGCGATCAGGCCGCCGACCGCCAGCAACGCCACCACTATCGCGCCCACGACGACCGGCATGTTCCGCTTGCCGCCACCGCCTCTGCCGCCCGAAACCCCCGGCTGGGGCGTCATGTTGTACGGCGGCGGCGTCGAGGCCATCGGCCCAGGGGTCTGGTAGGCGGGAGAGGGCGTGTGCGGGTACCCGTACTGCGGCGCCGGAGTCTGCGGGTGAGCCTGCATGGGCGCCCCGGTCGGCGGGCCGTAGGGACCAGGCTGGTACGGCGTCTGAACGTTCTGCGCCGACGGAGTCGGCTGATCCAGCGGCGGGAACACCGCCGAACCCACCCCCGCGCCGCTCGTCGCCGGAGCGCCGCCGATGATCACCGGCGCGCCCGTCTGCCCGGCGCTCGCCACCCGCGCGCACTCGTCCCGCATGGCGGCCGCGCTCGGAAAACGCTCGTTCGGGTTCTTCTTCAGTGCCCGCGCGACCAGCGCGTCCATCGCCGGAGTGACGGAGCGGTTGATCGTGGACGGCGCGACCGGCTCCTCCTGCACATGCGCGTAGGCGATCGCCAGCGGCGAATCCGCGTCGAACGGGATCCGCCCGGTCAGCAGTTGGAACAGCATGATGCCGACCGAGTACAGGTCGGACCGCGCGTCGACGCCGCGCCCCAGGGCCTGCTCGGGCGACAGATACTGCGGAGTGCCGACCACCATGCCGGTCTGCGTCATCGAGGTGACGCCCGACTGCATGGCGCGCGCAATGCCGAAGTCCATCACCTTGACGATGCCCCGCTTGGTCATCATCACGTTGCCGGGCTTGATGTCCCGGTGGACCAGGCCCATTTCATGGCTGGTCTCCAGCGCGGCCAGCACATCGGCCGTCACCTTCAGCGCCTTGTCGGCCGGCATCGCGCCGTACTGCTGAATGTCCGCCTGCAGTACGGATCCGAGCGGCCGGCCCTCGACGTACTCCATCACGATGTACGGCATCAGCGAGCCGTCGAGCTCGTCCTCACCGGTGTCGAAGACCGAGACGATGTTGGGGTGCGACAGCTTGGCGACCGCCTGCGCCTCGCGCCGGAACCGCTCGCGGAAGGACTGCTCCCGCCCCAGTTCCGTATGGAGTGTCTTGATGGCGACCTGGCGGTCGAGTGCCGAGTCGTACGCCAGATATACGGAGGCCATGCCGCCTTCGCCGAGCAGGTCGCGAAGCTGATACCGGCCGCCCGCTACGGAACCACCCGCATAGCGGCCCTGTGCGCCGTCCTGGCTCATGACTGTGCATCCCCCTCGGCGCGAAGGCCCGATGGCCCGCGTGATTCCCGTTGCTCTGTGTTGCTGTGAGTGTTCTGTGTCCGGATCCGTATTCCGTGATCCGTATTACGTCGCAAGTCTGCCCGAGGGGTCCGGCACGTCAAGCCAGGTGCCCGTTCCGTGACCGTACGCACAGGAAGCGTCTCGGAAGCGTTACAGGAAAAGCATGGAATTTGCGTGGCTGCGCGGGCAGCGGGTTTGATGACCGGTCCACATCGAAAACAGGCCACTCGCGCGAAGGCTGTAGCGTGACGTGGCAGGGGCACCCTGAGGACGACAGCGAACACCCGCAGGCACGGTACGCAGGCGGACAGAAACGACGGCGAGGACTGATGGCACCCGAACCCGAAGCAGGCGGCGGCGGAGTGCCGGATGCGGCGGACTCCTGGGGTATCGGCGGAGTGGTCGGCGACGGCCGCTACCGCCTGACGCACCGTCTTGGACGCGGCGGCATGGCCGAGGTTTTCGCGGCCGAGGACGTACGGCTCGGCCGCACGGTCGCCGTCAAGCTCCTGCGTTCCGACCTCGCCGAGGACCCGGTCTCCAAGGCCCGCTTCACGCGCGAGGCGCAGTCGGTCGCCGGCCTCAACCACCATGCGGTGGTCGCGGTCTACGACTCCGGCGAGGACACGGTGGGCGGCCAGACCGTCCCGTACATCGTGATGGAGCTGGTCGAGGGGCGCACGATCCGCGATCTGCTGCTCAACGCGGAGGCCCCGCCGCCCGAGCAGGCGCTGATCATCGTCTCCGGTGTGCTGGAGGCGCTCGCCTACTCGCACCAACACGGCATCGTGCACCGCGACATCAAGCCCGCGAACGTCATCATCACCAACTCCGGTGCGGTGAAGGTGATGGACTTCGGCATCGCGCGTGCTCTGCACGGCGCGCAGTCGACGATGACTCAGACCGGCATGGTCATGGGCACGCCGCAGTACCTCTCTCCGGAGCAGGCGCTGGGCAAGGCCGTCGACCACCGCTCCGATCTGTACGCCACGGGCTGTCTCCTCTACGAACTCCTCGCGCTGCGGCCCCCGTTCACCGGCGAGACCCCGCTCTCGGTGGTCTACCAGCATGTCCAGGACATCCCGGTGCCGCCGTCCGAGGTCGCGGACGTGGTGCCGCCGGAGCTCGACGGTCTGGTGATGCGCTCGCTGGCCAAGGACCCGGACGACCGGTTCCAGAGCGCGGAGGAGATGCGCGGTCTGGTCCAGTACGGGCTGCAGATGCTGCAGCAGCAGGGCAGCCACAACGGAACCTGGGGCACCGGACCCGTAGAGACGCACGACGGTTTCACCCCGGCGATGGGCATGACCGGGCCGACCGCCATGAACCACCCCGTGCACGGCGAGACCTCGCAGAGCCCGATCCTGCCGCCGATGAACCCGAACGACGGGGGATACGACGGCGGTCACCGGGACGGCCGGGGTGGCAATGGCGGCGGCCGCAAAAAGATGTGGCTGTTCGCCGTGCTCGCGGTGCTCGCGATCGCGGCGGGCGTCGCCTTCGCGGTGGACAGGGCGGGGAACACCGACAACAGCCCGAAGGACAACACCACGATCTCCCAGACCCCGTCGACGCCGGACTCCTCGCCGAGTCCGACCGACGAGGAGACGCAGCAGAGCGAGGAGCCGGCCCCCACGGGCGACGACCAGGAGCCTTCCTGGACACCGTCCGACAAACCCTCGTACACGCCGAGCGATCCGCAGACGCCGACGGACGAACCGACGACGTCGGATCCGACGGATCCGACCGGCGAGCCGACGGACGAACCGACCTCGGCCGATCCCACGCCGAGCGACCCCCCTTCGCAGTCGACGGATCTCCCGGTCGACCCGGGAGCCAACGGCTGACAGGGGCGCCGCGAGGGGGCCTCACGGGGAGAGCTCGCGAGGCCTCACCCCGTGAAGGCCTCGCACACCGCCTCGTACTCCCTCGTCCACCACACCGCCAGGGCCGACGCCGCAGGAAACTGCGGGTCGGCCCTTCGGTCGTGCAGCTGGTAGCGCCAGCGCAGGATCCAGAAGTCGTTGAGCCGCTCCCACCACACCCGGTGCACCGCCGCCGCCAGCTCCGCCGCGTCCGCTCCCGCCGCGCGCCGGTAGGCCCGTGCGTACGCCCGTACCTTCGTCAGCTCCAGCTCGCCGGCCGGCTGGACGAAGAAGATCGCCGCAGCACGTACCGCTTCCTCCGCGCGCGGGTGCACCCCCAGCCGGTCCCAGTCGACGATCGCGGCCGGCTCCGCCCCCCGGTAGAGCAGATTCAGCGGGTGGAAGTCGCCGTGCACCCAGCAGCCCGCGGAGGCCGGCGGCGGTCTGCGGTCGGCATGGCGCTCCAGCAGCTCGCGCCGATCGAGCAGCCGGTGCTCGGCGAGACCGTCGAAGGCGTCCCGGGGCCGCGCACCGCGCGCCAGCCCCAGCAGTTCGTCGATGAGCGCGAAGGTCTCCTCCGGGTCTGCGCTCTCGTACTCCCGGCGCGCCGTGGCATCCACCGCCATGACCCGTTCCAGACAGGTGTGCACGAGGCCGAGAAGTGAGCCGAGCCGCCGTGACTGGAGGGTGGTCAGCTGCGCCCCGTCGCGGTGCCGTCCCTCGACCCAGGGGTGCAGGGCGTAACACCGCCCGCCGATGACCGCGACCGTGTCGCCGTTCGCGTCCTCGACGGGCGGCGCGACCGGCACGCCGAGCGTCTGAAGCCGCTGGGTGGCCCGGTGCTGGCGGGCGATGGCCTCGCGGTCGCCGTCGAGATGGTGCTTGAGGAAGTACGCGCCACGGGTGGTCGCGAGCCGGTAGCCGCGATTGAGGAGCCCTTGAGTGACGGGCTCGCAGGAAACGGGTTCGCCCGGATCCGAATAGCGGCGCAGCAGCGCATCGACAGGTGGGGCAGTTGCAGATGAGCGCGGCACTCGCCAGATGTTAGATCACGCAGCGTGGCCGAGCGGAAGTTCCCGCAGATTACCGGCCCCCGGCCCCTCCGCGGCGATGACGTAGGTCCGGCCGGCGCCTTACGCCGGCCGGACGACCTAGTAGGTATCGAGTAGAAAAGCGCTGATTTTTCACCCTTCGCGCCCGAAAGAGGTCTCGCACATCTACTCTTCCCGTGTCCGGGGTGCCCGGGATAACGTGCCCGTGTTCCGGCGGCCTGCAAGGCTGTGACCAGTGGTTGTTCCCGAATTTCGCGATTTACTTGGAAATCCAAGCAAAATCGCAGGTCAAGTGGGGTTTCGCAGTAATGCGTCCCACTGGGTAACGTGCCTTTGGCAGGGCGCTCGCCGGGGCACCTGTCACGCCTGTTCCCGCCGAGAGGCACCCACCCCGTGCACGGGTGCGGGAAACAGGCGAGCCGCACTGGCCAACCGGCGAACCCGGGGGCCGGACCGACGGAGGAGCACGCACGTGACCGTGGAGAGCACTGCCGCGCGCAAACCGCGACGCAGCAGCAAGCGCGCCAGCGCCGCGAACAAGCCGCAGAGTTCCGAGCCCCAGCTCGTACAGCTGCTGACGCCCGAGGGAGAGCGCGTCGAGCACCCGGAGTACGAGATCGACCTGACCCCCGACGAGCTGCGCGGGCTGTACCGGGACATGGTCCTGACCCGCCGCTTCGACGCCGAGGCAACCTCACTGCAGCGGCAGGGCGAGCTGGGCCTGTGGGCGTCGCTGCTGGGCCAGGAGGCCGCACAGATCGGCTCGGCCCGCGCGCTGCGCGAGGACGACTATGTCTTCCCGACCTACCGCGAGCACGGCGTGGCCTGGTGCCGCGGCGTCGACCCGACCAATCTGCTCGGCATGTTCCGCGGTGTGAACCACGGCGGCTGGGACCCGAGCACCAACAACTTCCACCTGTACACGATCGTCATCGGCTCGCAGACGCTGCACGCCACCGGCTACGCGATGGGCGTGGCCAAGGACGGTGCCGACTCGGCCGTGATCGCGTACTTCGGCGACGGCGCGTCCAGCCAGGGCGATGTCGCCGAGTCGTTCACCTTCTCCGCGGTCTACAACGCCCCGGTCGTCTTCTTCTGCCAGAACAACCAGTGGGCGATCTCCGAGCCGACCGAGAAGCAGACCCGCGTGCCGCTCTACCAGCGCGCCCAGGGCTTCGGCTTCCCCGGCGTCCGCGTCGACGGCAATGACGTGCTCGCCTGCCTGGCCGTGACCCGCTCCGCGCTGGAGCGGGCCCGCCGCGGCGAGGGTCCGACGCTGGTCGAGGCGTTCACCTACCGGATGGGCGCGCACACCACCTCGGACGACCCGACGAAGTACCGGGCCGACGAGGAGCGCCAGGCGTGGGAGGCAAAGGACCCGATCCTGCGGCTCCGTACGTACCTGGAGAACGCGGGCCACGCCGACGAGGCCTTCTTCACCTCCCTCGAGGAGGAGAGCGAGACGCTCGGCAAGCGGGTGCGTGAGGCGGTGCGGGCCATGCCCGACCCGGACCATCTGGCGATCTTCGAGAATGTCTACGCCGACGGGCACGCCCTCGTCGACGAGGAGCGCGCCCAGTTCATCGCGTACCAGGCGTCCTTCGCCGAGGAGGGCAACTAACCATGGCCGTACAGAAGCTCCCCCTCGCCAAGGCGATCAACGAGTCCCTGCGCAAGGCCCTGGAGACCGACCCCAAAGTCCTGATCATGGGTGAGGACGTCGGCAAGCTCGGCGGCGTCTTCCGGGTCACCGACGGACTGCAGAAGGACTTCGGCGAGGAGCGGGTCATCGACACCCCCCTCGCCGAGTCCGGAATCGTCGGCACGGCGATCGGTCTCGCCCTGCGCGGCTACCGGCCCGTCGTGGAGATCCAGTTCGACGGCTTCGTCTTCCCGGCGTACGACCAGATCGTCACGCAGCTCGCGAAGATGCACGCCCGCGCTCTCGGCAAGATCAAGATGCCGGTCGTCATCCGCATTCCGTACGGCGGCGGCATCGGCGCGGTCGAGCACCACTCCGAGTCACCCGAGGCGCTCTTCGCGCATGTCGCGGGCCTCAAGGTGATCTCGCCGTCCAACTCGTCGGACGCGTACTGGATGATGCAGCAGGCCATCCAGAGCGACGACCCGGTCATCTTCTTCGAGCCCAAGCGCCGCTACTGGGACAAGAGCGAGGTCGACACCGAGGCGATCCCCGGCCCGCTCCACACCGCCCGGGTCGTGCAGCCCGGCACCGACCTCACCCTCGCCGCCTACGGCCCGATGGTGAAGGTCTGCGTGGAGGCCGCCGCGGCGGCGCTGGAGGAGGGCAAGTCGCTCGAGGTCCTGGACCTGCGCTCGATGTCGCCGATCGACTTCGACACCATCCAGACGTCGGTGGAGAAGACACGCCGGCTGGTCGTGGTGCACGAGGCCCCGGTCTTCTACGGTTCCGGCGCGGAGATCGCCGCCCGGATCACCGAGCGGTGCTTCTACCACCTGGAGGCCCCGGTGCTGAGGGTCGGCGGCTTCCACGCGCCGTACCCGCCGGCCAGGCTCGAGGAGGATTACCTCCCCGGTCTTGACCGGGTGCTGGACGCCGTCGACCGCTCGCTCGCGTACTGAGGAGTGCCGTGACCATGACTGACACTTCCACTCGCTTCCGTGAGTTCAAGATGCCCGATGTGGGCGAGGGACTCACCGAGGCCGAGATTCTCAAGTGGTACGTCCAGCCCGGTGACACGGTGACGGACGGCCAGGTCGTGTGCGAGGTCGAGACGGCGAAGGCCGCCGTCGAGCTGCCGATTCCGTACGACGGCGTGGTGCACGAGCTGCGCTTCGAGGAGGGCACGACCGTCGACGTCGGCATGTCGATCATCACGATCGATGTGGCGCCGGGCAGCGATGACGTACCGGCCGCGCCGGTGGCCCAGACGTCGGCCGCGCCCGTCGCTCCCGCCGTCGAGGAGGCCGCTCCGAAGGGCCGCCAGCCCGTCCTCGTCGGCTACGGCGTCGCCGAGTCCTCCACCAAGCGCCGCGCCCGCAAGGGGACGGCGGCGGCGCCCGAGCAGGCCGCCGCGGCAGCCGCGGTCCAGGCCGAGATGAACGGGCACGGCGGCACGGCCACGGCCACACCCGCCCGCCCGCTCGCCAAGCCGCCGGTCCGCAAGCTCGCCAAGGATCTGGGCATCGACCTGGCGACGGTCACCCCGACCGGTCCCGACGGCGTCATCACCCGGGAGGACGTCCACGCGGCGGCCGCCCCGGCGGCGGCTCCGGCGGCTGCGCCCGCTCCCGCCCCCCTCGCGCCACAGCCCGTGGCCGAGGCCCCGGCGCCTTTCGCGGCGGGTGCGCGCGAGACCCGTATCCCCATCAAGGGCGTACGGAAGGCCACCGCGGCGGCGATGGTCGGCAGCGCCTTCACCGCGCCGCACGTCACGGAGTTCATCACGCTCGACGTGACGCGGACGATGAAGCTCGTCGAGGAGCTCAAGGCCGACAAGGACATGGCGGGGCTGCGGGTCAATCCGCTGCTGCTGATCGCCAGGGCGCTGCTGGTCGCGATCAAGCGCAATCCGCAGGTCAACGCCGCCTGGGACGAGGCCAATCAGGAGATCGTGCTCAAGCAGTACGTCAACCTGGGCATCGCGGCCGCCACCCCACGCGGTTTGATCGTCCCGAACATCAAGGACGCGCAGGCCAAGACGCTGCCCGAACTCGCCGTGGCACTGGGCGAGTTGGTCTCCACCGCCCGGGAGGGCAAGACGACCCCGGCGGCGATGCAGGGCGGCACGGTGACCATCACCAACGTCGGCGTCTTCGGCGTCGACACCGGTACGCCGATCCTCAACCCCGGCGAGTCCGCGATCCTCGCGGTCGGCGCGATCAAGCTCCAGCCGTGGGTCCACAAGGGCAAGGTCAAGCCGCGCAAGGTCACCACGCTCGCGCTCTCCTTCGACCACCGGCTGGTCGACGGCGAGCTCGGCTCCAGGGTTCTCGCGGACGTCGCGGCGATCCTGGAACAGCCCAAGCGGCTGATCACCTGGGCCTGACCGGCCCGCGTCCGGCCTGAACGCAGCCGCCCCGTTCCGCAGTGCGGAACGGGGCGGTTTGCGTCAGTGCGCGGGTTTACCGCGCGGCTTGCGTCAGGGCGCGGCTGATCAGTCGCGCTCGGCGCCCTGCGGCAGGCTCCGCAGCTGCATCGTCTGCGCGGTGCTCGAACCGAACCCGAAGTCGAGCAGCTTCGCGGCGTCCTTGTAGCGGTCGGCCCCGTTCAGGGTGACCCCGACGAAGGTCTTGTCGCCGCGCGTGGCGGCGAAGACCAGGCAGGGGCCCGCGGCCGTGCCGGTGCCCGTCTTGATGCCGATCGCGCCCTTGTAGGAGCCGAGCAGCTGGTTGGTGTTGTACCAGGTGTACGTGCGCTTGCCGCCCGTGCTGGTCGTCGCGGAGGTCACGTACTTCGGCGCGGCGACGACGGCGCGGAAGTTGCCGTTCTTCATCGCGTAGCTTGCGATCTTGGCGAGGTCGCGCGGCGTCGTGTAGTTGTTGCCCGCCTTCGAAATGCCGTCGAAGGAGTCGAACTTGGTGTTCTTCAGGCCGAGCGAGGTGGCCGTCTGGTTCATCTTGGCGATGAACGACTGCGTGCGTGCGGCCTGGGTGGTGCCCTTGCCGAGGAGGTCGGCGAGGGCGTACGCGGCGTCGCAGCCGGAGGGCAGCATCGTGCCGTACAGCAGCTGACGGACGGTCACCTTGTCGCCGGTCTTCAGATCGGCGGTGCTGGCGCCCTGCCTGACCACGTAGTCGCGGTAAGACTGCTTGACGGTGACCACGTGGTTCAGGTTGATGCCCTTGGTGTGCACCACCACCGCGGCAGTCATGATCTTCGTCGTGCTGGCCATCTGCCGGCGGGTGTCCGGGGTCTTGGTGTAGACGGCTGTGCCGGTGGCGTTGTTGACAAGGATCGCGCCCTTGCTCGCGATCGGCGGTACGGGGACCGCATGAGCGGGCGCGGCCAGGGGCGAGACGGTCAGCAGCGCGCCGGTGGTGAGGACGACCACGGCGGCTTTGCGTACGCCCGGAAGGCTGGTTCTCAAGAATCGCTCCGAGTTCGCGAATGCATCGAAAAAGGTCGAAGTGGGACCCGAGTGGAACAAGGTCCCGATACAAGACTGTTGAGCGCCCCGAAGGATGTACGCGGCGGCCACATCAGTTCTGTTTTGCATCGTGGACGCGGCTTTCTGATGCACCTGTGTTGTATCTAAGCTGTGCGCATGCCCGCCGCCGCCCCAGCCGCCGAACGCGTCTACGCCCACATCAAGCAAGCCGTCCTCGACCGCCGCTACGAGGGCGGCACCCTCCTCACCGAGGGTGAACTGGCCGACGCCGTCGGCGTATCGCGCACCCCCGTCCGCGAGGCGCTCCTCAAACTCGAGGTCGAGGGGCTGATCAAGCTCTATCCGAAGAAGGGCGCGCTCGTCCTCGCCGTCTCCGCGCAGGAGATCGCCGATGTGGTGGAGACCCGTCTGCTCGTCGAGGAGCACGCCGCCCGCAAGGCCGTACCGGCGTCGCCGCAGCTCGTCGCCCGGCTCGAAGAGCTCCTCGAGCAGCAGAAGCGGCAGGGCGAGGCCGGCGACCTGGCGGCCGTCGCCGTCACCGACCGCTGCTTCCACGCCGAGATCGTGCGCAGCGGCGGCAATGCGATCCTCTCCCGCCTCTACGACCAACTCCGCGACCGGCAGCTGAGGATGGGTGTCGCCGTGATGCACGCCCACCCCGACCGGATCGCCAAGAACGTCGTCGAGCACAGCGAGATCCTTCAAGCCCTGCGCGCCGCGGACCCGGACGCGGCGGCCGCTCTCGTGCACCGGCACGTCGGCTGGTTCAGCAACCTGGCGCGGGGCGAGGTCCGATGAGCGCCACCGCCGTCGCCCTGCCGGGCGATCCACCCGGCGGACGGCGCGCCGCCGCGGTCTGGGGCATCGGCGTCGCCGTCTACTTCGTCGCCGTCATCTTCCGTACGTCGCTCGGGGTCGCCGGCCTCGACGCCGCCGACCGCTTCGACATCAACGCCTCTGCCCTGTCCACCTTCTCCATACTGCAGCTGCTGGTGTACGCGGGAATGCAGATACCCGTCGGCCTGATGGTCGACCGGCTCGGCACCAAGAAGATGCTCACCCTCGGCGTGGTCCTGTTCACCGTCGGGCAGCTGGGCTTCGCGTTCTCCCCCTCGTACGGCGCGGCCGTCGCCTCGCGGGCGCTGCTCGGGTGCGGCGACGCGATGACCTTCATCAGCGTGCTGCGGCTGGGTTCGCGCTGGTTCCCGGCCCGGCGCGGGCCGCTCATCGGGCAGGTCGCCGCGCTCTTCGGGATGGCGGGCAATCTCGTCTCGACCATATTCATCTCGCGGCTGCTGCACGGCGTCGGCTGGACCGCCACCTTCGCGGGCAGCGCGGCGGCCGGACTGGTCGTCCTCGTACTGCTGTCGCTCTTCCTGAAGGACCACCCCGAGGGCCACGAGCCCCCGCCCGCCCAGCACGCCGGATCGGCGTTCGTACGCAAGCAGATCGCCCGGTCCTGGCGGGAGCCCGGCACCCGGCTCGGGATGTGGGTGCACTTCACCACCCAGTTCCCCGCCATGGTGTTCCTGCTGCTGTGGGGGATGCCCTTCCTGGTCGAGGCGCAGGGACTGTCCCGGGAGACCGCGGGCTCGCTGCTGACGCTGGTGGTGCTCTCCAACATGGTGGTGGGGCTGGTGTACGGGCAGGTCATCGCCCGCCACCACGCGGCCCGGGTGCCGCTCGCCCTCGGCACGGTCGGGGCGACCGCGCTCCTGTGGGCGTCGACCATCGCCTACCCCGGGGACCAGGCACCGATGTGGCTGCTGATCACCATGTGCACGGTGCTCGGGGCGTGCGGTCCCGCGTCGATGATCGGCTTCGACTTCGCCCGCCCGGCCAACCCCCCGGAGCGGCAGGGGACGGCGTCGGGAATCGTCAATATGGGCGGTTTCGTGGCCTCGATGACGACACTGCTGGCCGTCGGGGTGCTGCTGGACGCGACCGGGGACAACTACCGGATCGCGTTCTCGTCGGTGTTCGTGCTGGAGGCGCTGGGGATCGCCCAGATCCTGCGGCTGCGGGCGCGCACGGTGCGGCGCGAGCGGGAACGGCTGGTGGCGAGCCGAGTGGAGGCCGTGCACGTACCGGCGTGAGGGCACGCTCCCGGTAGCCGCCGTCGAGCGCGGACGACGCCGAACGGCGGCGCGCCGGGGGACCCGCCGGGCCCACGGCGTGAATCGCTACGGCGTGAACCGCCACAGCGTGAACCGCTACGGCGTGACCGCGAACTCCCGCAGGATCGCCTCCGCCAGATCGGCGTCCCCGTCCACCTTCACCCGGTCGCGCACAGCCGCCGCCCGCACCCGGCCACACGCCAGCCGCAGGAACGTCTCCCAGTCCATGCCGAGGGTCACGATGGGCCCCAGCGAGGGCGCGCCGTCGACCGTGCCACGGCCGTCCGCGTCCACCCGGACCGTACGCAGGAACTCCACCGGACCGTGCACATCGAGGACGACCGCGGAATTCGCGGGTGCGCCCGCTTCCTTGGCGACCACCTTCGGCAGGGCTTCGAGCAGACAGTCCCGGGTGATGTACGCGCCGGGGGAGTCGAGGTTGCCGGGCTTGCCGAGCGCCACGCGCAGATCCTGCTCGTGCACCCAGGTGTCGAACGCGCGCATACGCATGGCCAGTTCCAGGGTCTGCTCGGCGCCGAGCGGGGCGCGGACCATGGTGTCGGGGGCGCGGGTCTCGTTGCGCAGCTGACGGGCCCGGCGGATGATCGTGTACTCCAGCTCGGAGGTCATCTCCGGCGCCGTGTGGTGCCGGCGCACATCGACCTGCATCTCCATATAGCGGGTGAACTCGCTCCGCACATGGTAAAGATCACGCGGCAGGCTGTGGATGGGCCGGGGATCGCCGAGCATCTCGCACTCCATGCCGATGACGTGCGAGACGACGTCACGCACGGACCAGCCAGGGCATGGCGTTCGCCGGTTCCACTCGCCCTCGACGAGCGGCTGCACCAGCTCGGCTATCGACTCGATGGAGTGGGTCCAGGCGTCGGCGTAGGTCTGGAGGCTGGGATGGACGGTCACGGGACCCCTCGGCGGTTCTGCGGTACGCGGGCTGGCTGGGCTGCTGACTGCTGGGCTGCGTGGGAGGCTCGGCAGTTAAGTTACGCTGCCGGGCGGCACCCCGGCAGTGCTTTCGTGTGACGATCGTAGGCCCGTGTAGAAGGCTCGAATGCCAGGACGGTGGTAGTGTGCGCGCCTCGCTCATCCAGATCGCAGTAGACCCGGACGAATCGGTCAATTCGCGCAGGCAGCGCGCTGCCGCACTCGTACGGGAGCAGCGGGGCGCCGATCTGGTGGTCCTCCCCGAACTGTGGCCCGTCGGAGCTTTCGCCTATCAGTCCTACGCCGAAGAGGCCGAATCACTGGACGGACCTACGTACGACGTCATGGCGAAGGCCGCGAGCGACGCGGGAGTCTGGCTGCACGCGGGCTCCATCGTCGAGAAGGCCGCCGGCAGCGGCTCCGCCGAAGGCTCCAGCACCCTCTACAACACCTCCCTCATTCTCTCCCCCGCGGGTGAACTGGTCAGCACCTACCGGAAGATCCACCGCTTCGGCTTCGACGAGGGCGAGGCGGTGATGATGGGCGCGGGCGACGAGCTCGTCACCGTCCCGCTGCCCGGGACCGTGACAGGGACCGGCGCCGGAGCCGGGTTCACTCTGGGCCTCGCCACCTGCTACGACCTGCGCTTCCCCGAGCTGTTCCGCGGCCTGGTGGACGCGGGCGCGCAGGCGTTCGTCGTCCCGGCCGGCTGGCCCGCCCGCCGCCGCGAACACTGGACACTGCTGGCCCGCGCCCGCGCCGTGGAGAACCAGGCGTACGTTCTGGCCTGCGGCACCGCGGGCACCCACGCCGGCGTCGAGCAGGCAGGCCACAGCATCGTGGTCGACCCCTGGGGCGAGGTGCTCGCCGAGGCGGGCCCGGACGAAGAGGTCCTGACGGTCGAGCTCGACCCGGCGAAGGTGGCGACGACTCGGGAGCAGTTCCCGGCCCTCAAGGACCGCCGCCTGGGCCTGGCCGACCCGCGCCGCGACTGCTAGTCGTCGCCGTCGCGCTCCTTCTCCGCCATCCGGATCACACAGACCGCGACCGCGATCATGAGCGCCGCATCCGCGTCCTCGCGTACGACATTCACGGCGTACGTCTCCCGTACCCGCAACCACTGCCGGGAGATGTGCGCCAGCAGCTCGCCGTCGTACTCGACCCCGAACTCCCGGTCCAGGATCCGGCCGCTGACATCGAGTTCCGTTCCCTCGGCGAGCGTCACGCGGTAGTGATTGCGCACCAGCGAAAGCCGCTTATTGCGGATGGTGGCGAGCGGCTCGCCGTCCCGCTCAATGGTCATCGCGTCCCGCAGGCTGAACATCTTCTTGCGCAGCGTGATCAGGACAAGCCCCGTCGGATCCTTGAACTCCAGGGTGTCGCGCAGCCGCAGCGCCTTTCCGTCCACGAGGAAGGCGCGACGCCCGTGCTCGTCCTCGATCCAGTAGTCGTCGCCGATCGCGAAGATTTTGTCGCGTACCAAATACTTCATGGCGGAATGCGTACCCGGATCGGTGAGGTTGGATGGAGGTATGGCTACACGTGCACGCGTTCGGGCCCCCGAGCTGATCGGCAAGGGCGGCTGGCTCAATACAGGCGACCACCAGTACACCCTCGCTGACCTGCGAGGACGCATCGTCATTCTCGACTTTTGGACATTTTGCTGTGTGAACTGTCTGCATGTCCTGGACGAGCTGCGCGAGCTCGAGGAGAAGCACCGCGACACCGTGGTGATCATCGGGGTCCATTCGCCGAAGTTCGTGCACGAGGCCGAGCACCAGGCCGTCGTCGACGCCGTCGAGCGCTACCAGGTGCACCACCCCGTGCTGGATGACCCCGAGCTCGCCACCTGGAAGCAGTACGCCGTACGGGCCTGGCCCACCCTCGTAGTCATCGATCCCGAGGGATACGTCGTCGCTCAGCACGCGGGCGAGGGGCATGCGCACGCCATCGAGCAGCTCGTCGGCGAGCTGGTGGCCGAGCATGCCGCGAAGGGCACACTGCGGCGTGGCGACGGCCCCTATGTCGCGCCCGAGCCCGTCGCCACCGATCTGCGCTTCCCCGGCAAGACCGTGCTGCTGCCGTCGGGGAACTTCCTCGTCTCCGACTCGACCCGCAACCAGCTCGTCGAGCTGGCGCCGGACGGCGAGAGCGTCGTACGGCGCATCGGCGACGGAGAGTTCAACGAGCCGCAGGGACTCGCGCTGCTGCCCGACGGCAGGATCGCCGTCGCCGACACCGTGAACCACGCCATCCGTGCGTACGACCCCGGGAGCGGCGCGATCGAGACGCTCGCCGGCACCGGCAAGCAGTGGTGGCAGGGATCGCCGACCAGCGGCCCGGCCCTCGACGTGTCCCTCTCCTCGCCGTGGGACGTGGCCTGGTGGGGCGAGCGGCTGTGGATCGCGATGGCGGGCGTCCACCAGCTGTGGACGTACGACCCGGCGACAGGGACGGTCGAGGTCGCGGCCGGGACCACCAACGAAGGGCTGGTCGACGGCCCCGCGGCCGAGGCGTGGTTCGCCCAGCCGTCCGGGCTCGCCGCCACCGAGGACCGGCTGTGGATCGCCGACTCCGAGACCTCCGCGGTGCGCTGGATCGACCGCGATCTGGTCGTGCACACGGCTGTGGGCACCGGGCTCTTCGACTTCGGGCACCGCGACGGGGCGGCCGGACAGGCCCTGCTCCAGCACCCGTTGGGCGTCACCGCGCTGCCCGACGGATCGGTGGCCATCAGCGACACGTACAACCACGCACTGCGCCGGTACGATCCGGCCGCCGGCCAAGTCACCACGTTGGCCACCGACTTGCGCGAACCCTCCGGCGCCGTCCTCGTCGGCGACGACATCGTGGTCGTCGAGTCGGCCAGGCACCGGCTGACCCGGCTGCGACTGCCGGAGGAGGCGGTACGGGTCGAGTCCGTCGCCCACCGGACACAGCGTGCCACAACCGAAGTCGCGGCGGGGAAGCTTCAGTTGGACGTGGTCTTCCAGGCCCCGGCCGGCCAGAAGCTCGACACCCGGTACGGGCCATCCACCCGGCTGCTCGTCTCCTCGACCCCGCCCGAGCTGCTGATCGGCGGGGACGGCGCGGGGACCGACCTCTCGCGCGAGCTGGAGATCGACCCGGCGGTCGGCGAGGGCGTGCTGCATGTCTCGGCGATGGCGGCGTCCTGCGACGACGACCCCGAGATCGAGTACCCGGCCTGTCACGTCCACCAGCAGGACTGGGGGGTTCCGGTGCGCGTGAGCGCGGACGGGGCCGCGCGGCTGCCGCTCGTACTGGCCGGGATGGATCAGGGGTGACAGCGGCGGACTGAAGAAGGCTGGTGCAGCAGCCCCTGCCGCTCGGGCGGCAGCCCTCCACAGGCCCGGGTTGTACGACGCCCAGATGTTTTCGCAACAGGCCGCCCGGTGAAGGGACTTCAGCCCTCCAGGAACGCCGTCATCGCGTTCGCCAGCAGATACGGGTCGTCCACACCGCACAGTTCACGCGCGCTGTGCATCGACAGGATCGCCACGCCGATGTCCACGGTCTGGATGCCGTGCCGGGCGGCGGTGATCGGGCCGATGGTCGTGCCGCACGGCATCGCGTTGTTCGACACGAACATCTGCCACGGCACCCCCGCCTTCTCGCAGGCCGCGGCGAACACCGCGCGTCCGCTGCCGTCGGTGGCGTACCGCTGGTTCACATTGACCTTGAGGATCGGGCCGCCGTTCACTCGCGGGTGGTGCGTCGGATCGTGCCGCTCCCCGTAGTTGGGATGCACGGCGTGACCGGTGTCCGAGGACAGACAGACCGTCCCGGCGAACGCGCGCGCCCGGTCCTCGTAACTGCCGCCGCGCGCGAACACCGAACGCTCCAGCACCGAGCCGAGCAACGGACCCTCCGCGCCGGTGTCCGACTGCGAGCCGTTCTCCTCGTGGTCGAAGGCGGCGAGCACCGGGATGTAGGGCAGATCCCGGCCGGCCACGGCCACCAGCGCCGCCGTCCCGGCGTGCACGGACAGCAGATTGTCCATCCGAGGTCCGGCCACCAGCTCCCTGTCCCGGCCCAGGTAAGCGGGCGGCTCGATGGAGTGCACCATCAGGTCCCAGCCGGTGACCTCGCCCTCCGCGATCCCCGCCTCCTCTTCCAGGAAACGGATCAGATCGCCCTCCACGACATCGCCGAGACCCCAGATCGGCTGCATGTGCTTCTGCCGGTCGAGCTTCAGACCGTCGTTGGCCTGCCGGTCGAGGTGGATGGCGAGCTGCGGCACGCGTAGCAGCGCCCGGTCCACATTCACCAGCCGGTGCGAACCGTCCCGCAGGCTGAGCCGCCCGGCCAGCCCCAGATCACGGTCGAGCCAGGTGTTGAGCAGCGTCCCGCCGTACACCTCGACGGCGATCTGCCGCCAGCCGTGCGAACCGGTGTCGGGCAGCGGCTTGACCCGCAGATTGGGCGAGTCGGTGTGCGCGCCGACGATCCGGAAGGGGGTGTGCGCGCGGGTGCCCTCGGGCACGTACCAGGCGATGATCGCCCCACCGCGCAGCACATACTTGCCGCCGGTCGTCCTGTCCCAGACATCGGTCTCCAGCACCTGCCGGAAGCCGGCTTTCTCCAGCCGCTCGGCTGCGGCGGCCACGGCGTGGTACGGAGAGGGCCCGGCCGCCAGGAAGGACATGAGGTCGTCGGTGTGTCCGCGATCGAAGCGGGCGGGTGTGCTGCTGCTCATGGGGTCACCCTAACGAGGGTCGTACGCAGGGGGCACAGACGGATGCGGCCCGCCCCCGGCGAGGGGGGCGGGCCGCATCCGTCGATGGTGCGGGGCGACTAGAAAGCCGCCTCGTCCAGGTCCATCAGCGAACTGTCCACGGTCTCGGCGAGCGCGCGCTCGGCCGAGACGCCCGGCAGGATGTTGGCGGCGAAGAACTTCGCGGCCGCGATCTTGCCCTGGTAGAACGGCACATCCTTGGCGGACGCGGTCTCGAGCTTCTCCGCCGCGACGGCCGCTCCGCGCAGGAGCAGGTAGCCGACGACCACATCGCCCGAGGCCATCAGCAGGCGGGTGGTGTTGAGGCCCACCTTGTAGATGTTCTTGACGTCCTCGCCGGTGGCTATGAGGTCGGTCGTCATCGTGCCGACGATCGCCTCCAGGTCGACCGCGGCCTTGGCGAGCGTGTCGCGGGCCGGGGCCAGCTCGTCGCCGCCGGTGCCGACCGCCAGGAACTTCTTGATCTCCTCGGAGAGGGTGTTCAGCGCCTGGCCCTGGTCGCGGACGATCTTCCGGAAGAAGTAGTCCTGACCCTGGATCGCCGTGGTGCCCTCGTAAAGGGTGTCGATCTTGGCGTCCCGGATGTACTGCTCGACCGGGTACTCCTGCAGATAGCCGGAGCCGCCGAAGGTCTGCAGCGACTGGGCGAGCTGCTCGTACGACTTCTCCGAGCCGTAGCCCTTCACGATCGGCAGCAGCAGGTCGTTCAGCGCGACGAGGGCCTTGGCTTCCTCGCCGGCGGTCTCCTTGACGGCGATTTCGTCCTGGACGGACGCCGTGTACAGCACGAGGGCGCGCATGCCCTCGGCGTACGCCTTCTGCGTCATCAGTGCGCGGCGCACGTCCGGGTGGTGCGTGATGGTGACCTTGGGTGCGGTCTTGTCCGCGAAGTTCACCAGGTCCTGGCCCTGGACGCGCTCCTTGGCGTACTCCAGCGCGTTGAGGTAGCCGGTCGACAGGGTCGCGATGGCCTTCGTGCCGACCATCATCCGGGCGAACTCGATGATCATGAACATCTGGCGGATGCCGTCGTGCTTGTCGCCGATCAGCCAGCCCTTGGCGGGGTGCTGGTCGCCGAAGGTCATCTCGCAGGTGTTGGAGGCCTTGAGGCCCATCTTGTGCTCGACGTTCGTGGCGTACACGCCGTTGCGCTCGCCCAGCTCGCCGGTCTCCCAGTCGAAGTGGAACTTCGGCACGAGGAAGAGCGACAGACCCTTGGTGCCGGGGCCGTTGCCCTCGGGGCGGGCCAGCACGTAGTGAAGGATGTTCTCCTCCATGTCGTGCTCACCGGAGGTGATGAAGCGCTTCACACCCTCGATGTGCCAGGAGCCGTCCTCCTGCTGCACGGCCTTGGTGCGGCCGGCGCCCACGTCCGAGCCGGCGTCCGGCTCGGTGAGGACCATGGTGGAGCCCCAGCGCTTCTCGACGGCGATCTCGGCGACCTTCTTCTGCGCCTCGTTGCCCTCCTCGAAGAGGATGCCGGCGAAGGCCGGGCCGGAGGAGTACATCCAGATGGCCGGGTTCGAGCCGAGCAGCAGCTCCGCGTAGGACCAGATGAGGGAGCGGGGCGAGGTGGTGCCGCCGATCTCCTCGGGCAGGCCGAGACGCCAGTACTCGGAGTCCATGAAGGCCTGGTAGCTCTTCTTGAAGGACGCCGGAACGGGCGCGGTGTTGGTGGCGGGGTCGAAAACCGGCGGGTTGCGGTCGGCATCCGCGAAGGATTCGGCCAGCTCGTTCTCGGCGAGGCGGGCGATCTCTTCGAGGATCGACTTGGCGGTGTCGACGTCCATCTCCGCGAACGGGCCGGTGCCGTACAGCTTGTCGCGCCCGAGGACCTCGAAGAGGTTGAACTCGATGTCGCGGAGATTCGACTTGTAGTGCCCCATGGCGACGGCTCCGTAAAGATCGGGAGGCGGATTTCTCATCCACGTACCAGTAAGTAGCTTCGATGATGCTACCCGTCGGTAATAAGATGCAACCCCCAAGGGGCATCTGTGACTCAGTACTCTTGCGGGCATGTACGGCTATGACCAGACCCCGGGCGCTCAGCAGCAGCAGTACGTGCCGCAGCAGCCTTCGTACGGCGAGCAGCCGCTGTATCCCGAGCCGTCGCCGCCCTCGCTCGCCGACGCGGTGCGGGCCTTCACCACCGCGTCCCTGTCCGCCGAGGACTTTCAGCAGGTCTTCGCGACGTCGAAGGTCTACTGCCCGCGCGGCGACAACCCCGGTTTCCTGGCGCTGCACAACACCCAGCAGCCCGTCATCCCGATGTTCACCACGCTCAAGGAGTTGCGCAGGTACGCGGGCAAGGAGTCCAAGTACTTCGTGATCACCGGGGCCGAGGTGATCGACCTGCTGCCGACCGGGTACGGCTTCGTCCTCGACATGGAGGGCGATCACCGGATGGTCTTCGACGCGAAGGCCGTGGAGCAGATGGTCGACTTCGCGATGCGGCGTATGTACGGCTAGCCGCGGCCGGTGACTCGCAGGCATGTATGAAGGGCGCCCGGGGGGAATTCCTCCCGGGCGCCTCGCGTTCCAGTGGCAAGAAGTTCAGCCTTCAACTAAACTGGACGCACAAGGAGGTCCCGTCATGCCTGCAGTGACTGTCGAGAACCCGCTCACCCTGCCACGCGTAACCGCGCCGGCCGGGGCTGTGCCGCGCCCCGTGCTCGCCGTGACCACGGCGCCGGCCGGGTTCGAGGGGGAGGGCTTCCCGGTGCGACGTGCGTTCGCCGGGATCAACTACCAGCACCTCGATCCGTTCATCATGATGGACCAGATGGGCGAGGTGGAGTACGCGCCGGGTGAGCCGAAGGGAACGCCCTGGCATCCGCACCGCGGCTTCGAGACCGTCACGTATCTGATCGACGGGACGTTCGTCCACCAGGACAGCAACGGCGGCGGCGGGACCATTCAGAACGGCGACACCCAGTGGATGACGGCGGGCTCCGGCCTGCTCCACATCGAGGCGCCGCCGGAGTCGCTCGTCACGTCCGGCGGGCTCTTCCACGGGCTCCAGCTGTGGGTGAACCTCCCGGCGAGCGACAAGATGATGGAGCCCAGGTACCAGGACATCCGCGGCGGCCAGGTCCAGCTGCTGACCTCGGCGGACGGCGGGGCGCTGCTGCGGGTCATCGCGGGTGAGCTGGACGGGCACGAGGGGCCGGGCATAACGCACACGCCGATCACGATGGTCCACGCGACGCTGCGCCCGGGCGCGGAGATCACGCTGCCGTGGCGGGAGGACTTCAACGGCCTCGCGTACGTCCTGGCGGGCCGCGGCGCGGTCGGCACGGACCGGCGGCCGGTCCGGATGGGCCAGACGGCGGTGTTCGGGACGGGCGGATCGCTGACGGTCCGCGCGGACGAGTCCCAGGACTCGAACAGCCCGGACCTGGAGGTCGTGCTGCTGGGCGGGCGTCCGATCCGGGAGCCGATGGCGCACTACGGGCCGTTCGTGATGAACAGCCGCGCGGAGCTGCAGCAGGCGGTGGAGGACTTCCAGGCGGGACGCCTCGGCACGATCCCTGCCGTGCACGGCATGTGAGTACGTCAGACGGCATGTGAGTACGTCAGTACGAAGGGCGGGTCGCATCTCCCGGGTACGTCACCCGGGAGACGCGCCCCGCCCTTCGTCGTTCTCGGGCGGCGGCCATCGGTAGGTGGCCGGGCGTGGCTCCATCTGGGCCACCATCTCGGAGAGCTGTACGACGACCCGCCTGATTTCTTCCTGGGTTCGGTTCCGCTCGATGATGACCGCCGAGAGCAACAGCGCCGTAAACGCCGCGGCGCCGTTGAATGCCTGGAGCGTGACCATGATCGCGAAAAGGTCCTGATGGGCGAACGGGCCGATCTGGCGGGCTGCGGCAAGGATCGCCAGCGTCGAGACGCCCAACGCGCATGGCGCCGCGCCGGCCAGCTGGAAGCGGAACGCGGCCCAGATCAAGAACGGGAAGGCGAGGAAGAGCAGCGACGAGATGCCGGTATTCGTCGCCAGATACATGACAGCCAGGGTGCCCGTCAGGAGCGCCGTCGCCTCGGCCCACCGGCTGAGAGGGGCCCGGGGCCAGCGGGCCGTGCGGACGACGAGCAGAAACGGCGCGACGACGAGCACGCCCATCGCGTCCCCCGTCCACCACACCGACCAGGTCGGCCAGAAGTCGCTCGGCTGCAGCGCGCCGGCGAGCACCAGCACGCCGCTGCCCACGGTCGAGCTGATCAGCATCGCGCCCAGGGCGCCGAGGAAGATCAGCGCCAGCGCGTCCCGCAGCCGGTCCAGTGCGTTGTGGAACCCCACACGTCGCAGCAGCAGGTAGGCGCAGACGGGGGCGAGCGTGTTCCCCGCGGTGATGATCAGTACGGCGGGGAGCGACGGCCCGAGGGAGACGTTGACCAGGAAGGCGCCGAGCGCGATTCCCGGCCAGATCCGCAGACCGAGGAGGAGCAGGCCGGCCACTGCCACGCCGGTCGGTGGCCACAGCGGAGTGACCTGGCCACGGACCACTTGCTGGAGGAGCCCCAGCTTCGCGGCTCCGTAGTAGACGGCGGCGACAGCAAGGATCTGAAGCGCGGCGGAACCGTAACGCCGCATGTCCTCGTTGCGTACCACGCCAGTCACTGAGCCAGCTTATGTATCTCCGCCCACACGCGCCGCTGCGACTGCGCCGTCCGGCAGCGTCGCGGCGGCGGGGGCTATGCCGCCGCCGGGATTCCGCTGTAGCGGGCGACAAGGACGGCGGCATCGTCACTGTGACCGGTCAGGTCGGCCACTTTGACCACTTCGGCGGCCAGGGCGTCGGGGTCGTCGCCGAATCCGGCGCAGACCAGCCGGGCCACCTCTGCCAGCCCTTCCTCGATCGGGTAGGTCGGTCCTTCCACGACTCCGTCGGTGAGCAGGACAAGCGATCCGGCCGTCAGCAGCCGTAGGCGGGACACCGGATACCGCTCGCCGGACACGACGCCGAGGGGCGGGCCACCATGGTCGAGGGCGACGTCGGAGCTTCCGTCGGCGCAGGCCCAGACAATCGGAACGTGGCCGGCGCGGGAGATGGCAAGATCGCCGCTGATCGGGTCGAAACGCAGGAAGCAGCAGGTTGCGAAGCGTTCGCAGCCCATGGAAAGCAGCAGGTCATTGGCGTGGCTCAGCACCTCACCAGGATCTGTGGTGGGGCCGGCGAGGGCCCGCAGGCTGGTGCGGACCTGACCCATGAAAGCGATTGCTTCCACATCATGGCCCTCCGCGTCCCCGATGGTGATCCCGACCGTCCCGTCCGTCATCAGGAAGGCGTCGTACCAGTCTCCGCCGACGTCGAGGCCGTTCTGAGATGGCGCGTACCGGGCCGCGAGCTGCAGGCCGGGCAGGGTGGGCAGCGTGGGCGGGAGCATGTGGCGCTGCAGGGCGATGGCCAGCTCCACCCGGGCCCGCTGGAACTTGATCCGGTCCAGGGCGTCGTCGACGAGACGCCCGAGGTTGATCAGGAGTTCCTGGGCACTGGCGGGCGGGGGAGTGCGGCGTTCACGCATGACCGCTCCGGGGGATTCCCATGTGTTCCTTATGACGCTTTGTTCCTTAATGTCACCTTAACCCCCCGCCTCACCAGGCCGGCCTCGCTCGCCGGCCCTCCGTACGGACGCGGGCGCGCCCAGGAATTCTGACGAGGCGTCACCCGCCTGGCCCCGGTGGACGGGGCGGAACGGCGGGTGCTGTGGTCGGGTGGGAGTGTGCAGACCCTTCTTCCCGAGCCAGTGAGGCGGCTTGCCGCCTGGTGTGGGGTCATGCTGCTGCTGGCCGGGGTGGTCGCAGTCGGCGTGTGGCTGGTCGTGACGCTCAAGACCGCCGTGACGCCCGTGCTGCTCGCGCTGCTCGGGACCGCCCTCCTCGGGCCCCTGAACCGGTGGCTCGTCAAGATGAAGGTGAATCGCTCGCTCGCGGCCGCGCTGACCTGTGCGGCCGTCGTCGCCGTCGTCGGCGGAGCCATGTACATCATCGTCAACGCGCTGATCGAGACCGGCGACCAGATCATCTCCTCGCTGCGGCTGGCCGCCAAGGATCTCGCCAAGTACTTCGGGGCCGCCGGGACCTCGCTCGACGACGTTGCCGGCAATGCGAAGGAACTCCTGGGGAAGTTCGGCGGGACCGCCGCGTCCGGGGTGATCACCGGGCTGAGTGTGGTGGGCGAGCTGATCGCCACCGCCGTGCTGGCGCTGCTGTTCAGTTTCTTCTTTCTGCGGGACTCGGACAGGGCCGTAGGCGCTCTGCGCTCCCTCGTGCCCGGTACGAGCGGCGACGTCGCCGTGGCCATGGGTCGGCGGGCCTTCGGGGCCGTCGAGGGGTTCATGCGCGGGACGACGTTCATCGCGCTCATCGACGCGGTCTGCATCACCGTCGGGCTGCTGATCCTGCGCGTCCCCGGGGCCATCGGGCTCGGCGCGCTCGTCTTCGTCGCGGCGTACATCCCCTATCTCGGGGCCTTCCTCTCCGGCGCCGTCGCCGTGCTCGTCGCGCTCGCCGACCGCGGGTTCGTGATCGCGCTCTGGGTGCTGGGCGTGGTTCTCGCCGTGCAGGTGCTGGAGGGGCATGTGCTCCAGCCCATGATCCAGAGCCGTATGGTGCGGATGCATCCGGCGGTCGTGATACTGGCGATCACCGCGGGGGCGTCCGTCGCCGGCATTCTCGGGATGCTCCTCGCCGTACCGCTCACTGCCGCCGCCTTCGGCGTGCTCAGCGAGCTCAGGACGCGTTACGCGGGCGAATCCGGGTCCGGGTCCGGACCCGTCTCCGGGGCAGCGGACTCGTAGAGCTCGAACCAGATCGACTTGCCCTCGCCCCGCGGATCCACCCCCCACGCGTCCGCGAGCATTTCCATCAGCAGCAGGCCACGCCCCGACGAAGCCAACTCGCCCGGCCACCGCCTGTGCGGCAGCTCGTCGTCGGCGTCCGCGACCTCCACGCGCAGCCGCCGATCCGCATCCCCGCAGGTCACCTCCGCCACCAGCAGCGCGTTCCGGTCCGTGTGGACCAGCACATTGGTGAGCATCTCGGAGACCATCAGCACGGCGGCGTCGATCTGCTCCCTGTCCGTCCAGTCGTGCAGAAGCTCCCGCATTTGCTGCCGGGCGGCCGCGATCCGCTCGGGCTCCGCCTGGGCCACGCCCATCGCCGTGCGCCGCGGGGCCCGAGGCGTCGGTGTGCCGTCCCGGGAGATCAACAGGACCGCGATGTCGTCCTCGCGCCGGTCGGCGAGCGGCCCGGTGGTGGAGTGCGAGGCGGGGCCGTGCACCGCGTGGACGAGGGTGTCGGCGAGCTCCTCCAGGGATTGGTCCGCATGGTCCTCCAGGACCTTGCGCAGCCGCGCCCACCCCGTGTCCAGATCGTGCCCGCCGGTCTCCAGGAGACCGTCCGTACAGATCATCATCGTCTCGCCGGGCTCCAGCACCAGCCGCGTCGTCGGATAGTCCGTGTCCGGGTCGATGCCCAGCGGCAGTCCGCCTTCGGCGGGGCGCACCAGCACCGTGCCGTCGGAGGTCCGCACTACCGGCTCGGGGTGGCCGGCCCGGGCGATCTCGATGCGGCCGGTGGGCGGGTCGACCTCCAGATAGAGGCAGGTCGCGAAGCGCGGGCTGGAGTGGTCGCCCTCCTCGTACGCATCCGCCCCGGAAAAGTCATGCAGCCCGTGCAGAAAGCGGGAGGCGCGGGAGAGCACCGCGTCGGGCCGGTGCCCCTCGGAGGCGTACGCGCGCAGGGCGATCCGCAGCTGGCCCATGAGTCCGGCGGCGCGCACATCGTGGCCCTGAACGTCGCCGATGACGAGGGCGACGCGTCCGGTCGGCATGGGGATCATGTCGTACCAGTCACCGCCGACCTGGAGGCCGCCGCCCGTCGGGATGTACCGCGCGGCGACCGACATGCCTGGGACCTCGGGCCCGAGCACCGGCATCATCGAGCGCTGCAGGCCGAGGGACAGCTCGCGCTCGGAGTCGGCCACCTCGGCGCGGGCGAGGGCCTGCGCCAGCATCCTGGCGACCGTGGTCAGCACGGACCGTTCGTCGGGGGTGAAGGCGACCGGGTGCTTGAACGCGGCCATCCAGGCACCCATCGTGCGCCCGGCGACGATCAGCGGCAAAAAGGCCCACGACTGCCGGCCGAAGTCCTTCGCCAGCGGCCAGCTGGTGGGGTAGCGGCGGCGGTACTCCAATGGCGTCGGCAGATAGGAGGCCCGGCCGGTGCGCACCACCTCGGCGGCCGGGTAGTCCGCGTCCAGCGGCATGTCGCTGAACGGGTGGTCGTCCCCCGGCTTGTGCCCGTGGTGGCCGACGATCGTGAGCCGGTCGCCCGCCACCCCGAAGACGGCCAGGCCGTCCGGCGAGAAGCCCGGCATGGACAGCGACGCGGCGACCCGCAGCACCTCCGCGGTCGAGCGGGCCTCGGCCAGCGCCCGGCCCGCGTCCAGCAGGAACGCCTCGCGTGAGCGCCGCCAGTCGCCGGTGATCGGACTCTGCGCGGCGGTCGTGCCCGGCTGCGGCTCGGCGACCTCCTGGAGCGTGCCGACCAGTTCCAGGTCGGTGCCGCGCATCAAGGGCTTGGAGCGGCTGCGTACGGTACGGAGCACATGGCCGGCCTCGTCGACGACCCGCAGTCTGGCCTCGGCGAGGGTTCCCTCGGCGACCGCGAGATTGACGATGCCGTTGATCTCGTTCCAGTCGACCGGGTGGAAACGGGAGCGCACGGCGGACTGGGGGAAGCCGCCCGATTCGCCCGGCATCCCGAGCAGCCGGGCGGCCTCGGCGTCGAGGGTCACCGTCCCGGATGCGTTGTCCCACCGCCATAGGCCGGTCGCGATCGCGGCCAGGACGTCCTCGGTGCGCATTGCCTCACTTTATTCCGATCTTCATTGCGACGACCTGCCGGGGCCCCTGGCATGTGTATGTCAATGAGGTGTGCGGGTGCAGGCCGGTACCCTTGACGGGCCCACCTCTCTCAAATTTGCTAAGACTGGATGAACGACGATGCATCGGTACAGGTCCCACACCTGCGGCGAGCTCCGCGCCTCTGACGTCGGAACCGACGTCCGGCTGAGCGGCTGGCTGCACAATCGTCGAGACCTGGGCGGCATCCTCTTCATCGATCTGCGCGACCACCACGGCATCACGCAGCTCGTCGCCCGCCCCGGCACCCCCGCCTACGAGACTCTCGACAAGGTGAGCAAGGAGTCGGTCGTCCGCGTCGACGGCAAGGTCGTCTCGCGCGGCGCCGCGAACGTGAACACCGATCTGCCCACCGGCGAGATCGAGGTGGAAGTCTCCGACGTCGAGGTGCTCGGCGCGGCCGCGCCGCTGCCCTTCACCATCAACGCCGACGACGGCGTGAACGAGGAGCGGCGTCTGGAGTACCGCTTCCTCGACCTGCGCCGCGAGCGCATGCACCGCAACATCATGCTGCGTACGGCCGTGATCTCCGCCATCCGGCACAAGATGACGGCGCTCGGCTTCAACGAGATGGCGACCCCCATCCTGACCGCGACCTCCCCCGAGGGCGCGCGCGACTTCGTGGTCCCCTCCCGGCTGAACCCCGGCAAGTTCTATGCGCTGCCGCAGGCCCCGCAGCAGTTCAAGCAGCTGCTGATGATCTCCGGCTTCGACCGCTACTTCCAGATCGCGCCGTGCTTCCGCGACGAGGACGCCCGCGCGGACCGTTCGCCGGGCGAGTTCTACCAGCTCGACGTCGAGATGAGCTTCGTCGAGCAGGAGGACGTCTTCCAGCCGATCGAGAAGCTGATGACCGAGCTCTTCGAGGAGTTCGGCGACGGCCGGCACGTCACCTCGCCGTTCCCGCGGATCCCGTTCCGCGAGGCGATGCTCAAGTACGGCACCGACAAGCCGGACCTGCGCGCCCAGCTGGAGCTCGCCGACATCACTGACGTCTTCGAGGGCTCGGAGTTCAAGGCCTTCGCCGGAAAGCACGTACGCGCGCTGCCGGTGGCGAACACGGCTTCCCAGCCGCGGAAGTTCTTCGACGGCCTGGGCGACTTCGCCGTCGAGCAGGGCGCGAAGGGCCTGGCCTGGGTGCGCGTGGGCGAGGACGGTGCGCTGACCGGCCCGATCGCGAAGTTCCTCACCGAGGAGAACGTCAAGGTCCTCACCGAGCGGCTCTCCCTCGCGCCCGGCCACGCGGTCTTCTTCGGCGCCGGCGACGTCGAGCAGGTGTCCAAGATCATGGGCGCGGTCCGCGTCGAGGCCGCCAAGCGCGCCGGCCACTTCGAGGACGGCGTCTTCCGGTTCTGCTGGATCGTCGACTTCCCGATGTACGAGAAGGACGAGGAGACCGGCAAGATCGACTTCTCGCACAACCCGTTCTCGATGCCCCAGGGCGGCCTCGAGGCCCTTGAGACCCAGGACCCGCTGGACATTCTGGGCTGGCAGTACGACATCGTCTGCAACGGCGTCGAGCTGTCCTCCGGTGCGATCCGGAACCACGAGCCCGAGATCATGTTCAAGGCGTTCGAGATCGCGGGCTACTCGAAGGAGACCGTCGAGCACGAGTTCTCCGGCATGCTCCGCGCCTTCCAGTACGGCGCCCCGCCGCACGGCGGCATCGCGCCGGGCGTCGACCGCATCGTGATGCTGCTGGCCGACGAGCCGAACATCCGCGAGACGATCGCCTTCCCGCTCAACGGCAACGCGCAGGACCTGATGATGGGCGCGCCGACCGAGCTGGACGAGTCGCGGCTGCGCGAGCTGAACATCGCGCTCCGCAAGCCGGTCGCGGACAAGGACAAGCCTGCCAAGTAGCCAAGTAGTACGTACGCCGAGGGGGCCCCGGACCGGAAGGTCCCGGGGCCCCCTCGGCGTTCCCCCGCTCCGGATGGCTCGACTCCGCGAGGGTCGCTCCGTGCTGAGGGGCGTTCAGGCCTCGCTCACCCTCGGCGTCGGCCCGGACGAGGCGCACGAGGGCACCGGCTGACGTGCACCCCTGATCGAAGGGCCCCGGAACCGAGCGGTTCCGGGGCCCGTCCTGCGTGCCGCGGGCAAATCCGACAGGCGCGCCACCGTGTTCCACGCCCCGCGCTGATCGGCGGAGTCCCGGCCGCCCCCGGACTCAGTGATCTTCGTCAGCCTCTGTGTCTCCGGCGACGCCTCACGCGTTGTGACCGAAACGCGACAGATGATAGTACATGTCCGATTCGATGTCCGGGCGCCGAGGTCGTCCCCAGCCCGACCGCGACCCCGAAGCAGCACATCAAGCCGTCGAACTGAAAGGCCCGCCCATGTCCTTCCGCACAGGACCGTTCCAGGTGGTCGCACTGACCGTCGCTGGTCTGCTGCTCACCGGCTGCGCGGGCGATGCCGGCAATGCCGGGCCCCCGGCCGCCAGGAGACCCGCGAATGACGCCAGGCCCGGCCCTGTCGGGCAGCTCGGCTCCAGGGCGCAGGTCGTCCCGGCGCTGGAGATCCCCTCCCTCGGACCACGGACCCGCGCCAAGATCACCGCGGCGAACCGGCAGGCGGTCGTGGTCGTCGGCAACCACCCCAACTCCAACCAGTCCGTCGCCATGCTCTACGAGCGCGAAACCGTAGAGGGCTGGAAGCCCGTTGCCGGCCCCTGGTCGGCGCACAACGCCCTGCTCGGCTGGACCGACGACCACCGCGCGGCCGACAACCGATCGCCCATCGGGGTCTTCGGCCTCACGGACGCGGGCGGCAGACTGCCCGACCCCGGCACGAAGCTCCCGTACGACCAGGAACCCGCCTTCGACGCGCCCGGCACCGGCTTCCAGGGGGAGTCTCTCGAGGGGTCCTTCGACCATGTCGTGGCCATCAACTACAACCGCGAGCCAGGGAACACCCCGCTCGACTGGACACGGCCGCTCGGCGCGGAGAAGGGCGGCGGCATCTGGATCCACGTGGATCACGGGGGGCCCACGCAGGGCTGCGTCTCGCTGCCGCTCGCCCGGATGAAGGAGCTGCTGCGGTGGCTGGACCCGGCGAAGCAGCCGGTGGTGGTGATGGGCGACGCCGCGGCGCTGGGACGCTGACACGCGGGAAGGACCTACACACGTCAAATGGGGCCCCGGACCAGGTCCGGAGCCCCATTCGTACGCCTGACTACGCGGGTCGTACGCCTGACTACGCGGGCTTCTCCTCCAGGCGCGGGAACAGCACCGCACCCTTCGTCACCGTCACGCCCGCCGGGAGCCTGCCCCACTGCCCGTCCTGGACCCGCTGGTCAGCGAGGGCGCCCAGCGACGCCTCCGCGCCGAGCGAGTCCCACAGGGCCTGCGAGGTCTCGGGCATGACCGGGTTCAGCAGCACCGCGACCGCGCGCAGCGACTCGGCCGCCGTGTACAGGATCGTCGCGAGACGGGCCTTGCCCTCCTGCGAGTCGTCCTTGGCGACCTTCCACGGCTCCTGCTCCGTGATGTAGCCGTTGACCTGCTTCACGAAGTCGAAGACCGCCAGGATGCCGCCCTGGAAGTCCAGCTCGTCGCCGATCTTCCGGTCGGCCTCGGCCACCGCCTTCGCCAGTCCGGCCTGGACCGCCTTCTCCGCCTCGCCGGACGCCGTCGCCTCCGGCAGCGCGCCGCCGAAGTACTTGCCGACCATCGCCGCGACACGGGACGCGAGGTTGCCGTAGTCGTTGGCGAGCTCGCTGGTGTACCGGGCGGTGAAGTCCTCCCAGGAGAACGACCCGTCCTGGCCGAACGCGATCGCGCGCAGGAAGTACCAGCGGTACGCGTCCACGCCGAAGTGCGAGGTGAGGTCCTGCGGCTTGATGCCCGTCAGGTTCGACTTCGACATCTTCTCGCCGCCGACCATCAGCCAGCCGTTCGCGGCGACGCGACCGGGCACCGGCAGGCCGTTCGCCATCAGCATCGCGGGCCAGATGATCGCGTGGAAGCGCAGGATGTCCTTGCCGACCAGGTGCACATCGGCGGGGAACGTCTCTTCGAACTTCGCCGGGTTCTCGTTGTAGCCGACCGCCGTCGCGTAGTTGAGCAGCGCGTCGATCCAGACGTAGATGACGTGCTTGGGGTCCCACGGCACCGGGACGCCCCAGTCGAACGTCGAGCGCGAGATCGACAGGTCCTGCAGGCCCTGCTTGACGAAGTTCACGACCTCGTTGCGGGCGGACTCGGGCTGGATGAAGCCGGGGTTGGCCTCGTAGTACTCCAGCAGCTTCGGGCCGTACTCGCTGAGCTTGAAGAAGTAGTTCTCCTCCTTGAGGATCTCCACCGGCTTCTTGTGGATCGGGCAGAGCTTCTGCCCGGCGTACTCGCCCTCGCCGTCGAGCAGATCGGCGGGGATCTTGTACTCCTCGCAGCCCACGCAGTACGGGCCTTCGTACCCGCCCTTGTAGATCTCGTCCTTGTCGTACAGGTCCTGCACAAACTCCTGCACACGGTCCGTGTGCCGCTTCTCCGTCGTACGGATGAAGTCGTCGTTCGCGATGTTCAGGTGCTCCCAGAGGGGCTTCCAGGCCTCCTCCACGAGCTTGTCGCACCACTCCTGCGGGCTGACGCCGTTCGCCTCGGCAGTGCGCATGATCTTCTGACCGTGCTCGTCCGTGCCGGTGAGGAACCACACCTTCTCGCCGCGCTGACGGTGCCAGCGTGTGAGCACGTCGCCTGCGACGGTCGTGTAGGCGTGGCCCAGGTGAGGAGCGTCGTTGACGTAGTAAATGGGGGTCGAGACGTAGTACGCCTTCGCCCCCTGCTTCTCGGATCCAGTGGCCGCCATGGTCGAAATCCTAACGGCCCGCGGAAGGTCCACTCACCCGCATAAAGACGGTGGAGAGCTCTGCGAAACATCTCGTCCTGCAAAAAGGCGCATCCTGGCCCCGGATGCGGGCGCGGCGGGTGCGTGGAGATGGGGAGCGGGGGACGGCGATATGCGGGTACTGGTCGCCGGGGACGAGGAAGTCCTGGCGGGGCTGGTCGCGACCGGGCCGCGACGAGCCGGATTCGCCGTCGACACCGTGTGCAGCGGAGACGCCGCGCTCGCGTATCCGGGCTGCACGACTACGACGTCGTCGTCCTGGACCGCGATCTGCCGCGGGTCCACGGGGCGACGTGGGGCGCAAGCCGGTCGCGACCGCGTCCCGCGCTGACGCCCACGGCGGCACAGTGACGGCCGAGCCCGGACCTGAGGGCGGGCTCGGCCGTCACTGACGCTGCCGGTGACCTAGCTCTGCCAGCGGGCGAGCAGCCCCTCGTACAGCTCGGCGTCGGGGAGCTCGCGCGGGGCGGGGCCGGCGTGGAAGAAGCCGGTGTTGGCCGTGGCGCTGTCGGCGGTGAGCTTACGGAGGTAGTCGAAGGCCTTCGCGTCGTGCTCGCCGAACGCGACGAACTGCCAGAAGACCCCTGCCGATTTGGCGGCGGCCGCGGCGAGGGCGGCGGTGGCGGCGGTCTTGGACTCGGGCGCACCGTCGGTCTGGAAGATCACGAACGCGGGCGCGTCGGCGTCGGCCTTCGCGTGCAGGGCCAGGACCTCTTCGACGGCGAGGTGGTAGTTCGTACGCCCCATCCGGCCGAAGGAGTTGTGGAGCTCGTCGATCCGTCCTTGGTGGGCGGGGAGGGTGAGCTCGCCGGTGCCGTCGATCTCGGTGGAGAAGAAGACGACGTTGACGGTGGCGTCGTCGTCCAGATGCGCGGCGAGCGCGAGGGCCTGCTCGCCGAGGCGCTGGGCGCTGCCGTCCTTGTAGTAGGCCCGCATGGACCCGGACCGGTCGAGCACGAGGTAGACCCGCGCACGGGCCCCGGCGAGCCCACGCTTGCCGAGGGCGGCGCCGGCGGCGGCGTAGTGGGGGGCGAGGCGGGGCGGAATGTCCGCGTCCGCGTCTGCGTCGGCGTCTGCGTCGGCCTTCGGCTCGACATCGCCGACGGCCGCGGCGACGGGCTCGGGCGCGTGTGCCTTGGGCTCGGGCGTGCTGGTCCCGGCCGGGGCGGCCTCCGGCTCGGCGGCGGGAGCGTCAGCGTCGGGCTCTGCGTCGGCGTCGGGCGCCTCAGCCTTCGATTCGGCGTGGACGTCTGCCTCGGCCTCCGTCTTGGCTGCGGGTGCGTCGGCCTCCGGGGTGGCCTCCGGCTCGGCGGGAGCCTCAGCGGCCTCATCCGCCACGGGCTCGCCCGTCTCGTTCTGCGGCTTCGCCGGAGCGACGTTCGTCTCTGCGGGGGCAGAGGCTGCGTCGGCGGCAGGTGCCGGGGCGCTCTCTTTGGCTTCGGCGTCCGCCGTGACGTCGGCAGGGGCCTCGGTCTCCGCTTCGGCGACTGCGGCCTCCGGCGCGGGCGCGGTTCCGGTCTCGGCGGCCGGGGCGACCTCCGGCTCGGTGGCGGCCGGGGGCTCGGTGACCTCCGGCTCGACAACCGCCTCGGCGGCCTCATGCACCACGGGCTCGCCCGTCTCGTTCTCCGGCTTCACCGCGGCGGCGGGCTCGGTCTCCTCGGCCAGGGCGGTCGACGCCTCCGCCTCGGCGGCAGGCGCGTCAGCCTTGGACTCGGCGTCTCCGTCTGCATTGGCCTCCGCCTCGGCGGCAGGTGCCGGGGCGCTCTCTTTGGCTTCGGCGTCCGCCGTGACGACCGCAGGGGCCTCGGCCTCCGCTTCGGCGACTGCGGCCTCCGGCGCGAGCGCGGTTCCGGTCTCGGCGGCCGGGGCGACCTCCGGCTCGGTGGCGGCCGGGGGCTCGGTGACCTCCGGCTCGACAACCGCCTCGGCCGGAGCCGCGGCGGCCTCATCCGCATCCGCCGCCGTCCGCTTCGGCGAGGCCTTCTCCGCCGACGCCTGTGCCGGGACCGACGCGCCCCCGCCCTTCTGGGCAGGGTTGTCGAAAGCCGCCGACACCAGATCCGCCGCCGCCCGTTCCGCCGGGGACGGAGCCGGGACCGACGCTGTGGGCGGCTCCGTGTGACCGGGCTGGGGCGGGACGGAGGTTGTCGTCGACTCGTCGAACTCCGAACGGTCGCGTCCAAACACCTTGCGCAGCAAGCTCCGAATGCCCATGGGCGAGGCCTTTCGCATGAGTGAGTGCGTGAATGTCCGCACTTGGGCCGGGCGTCTTCAGGGTGTCCTGGCCAGGGCGGACACGTCAGGTTACCGGCCAACAGGCCCTGACCCCTGCAGGGGCATGCCCTCGCTGTCAACCCCGCCCCGTCCGCGCCGGATTCATCCCCCGTTCACGCCACGGCTTCCGCATTGCACGTGTACACCCTTAACGTCGCGGCGGAACATATTTCCGACACCATGTCGGCGCAGGCTGCGCCGTAGGAGGACGAAGTGCGCAAATTGCTGCCGCTGTTGAACTCGAACCCCCACGCGGGCGGACGTTCCGCTCTCACCTGCCGATACCGCTGCGGCGACGCCTGCTTCCACGAAGTGCCCAACACCAGCGACAACGAATACGTCGGCGATGTCATCGCCGGCGCGCTCTCGAGACGATCGATGATGCGCACCGCCGCTGTCGTGACCGTCGCCGCTGCCGCCGGCTCCGCCGCCGTCATGGGCCCGGGCGGCGAGCAGGCCGTCGCCGCGCCCGCGGCCACGGACAGTTACGGAAACACGCCCGGCAGGACCGACGGCGCCCGCGGGCTCCGCTTCGCCGCCGTCGCGCCCAACAAGGACGACAAGGTCACCGTCCCCGAGGGCTACTCCCAGAACGTCGTCATCCGGTGGGGCGACCCGATCCTCCGCGGCGCCCCCGCCTTCGACGCCGACAATCAGACCGCCAAGGCGCAGGCGGGCCAGTTCGGTTACAACAACGACTTCCTCTCCCTGCTCCCCCTCCACGGCGAGCACGGGCGGCAGATCCTCGTCGCCAACCACGAGTACACGGACGAAATCCTGATGTTCCGTGGCTACGACGCGGCCAAGCCGACCCGCGAGCAGGTCGAGATCGCCTGGGCCGCGCACGGCCTGTCCGTCGTCGTGGTCCAGGAGGAGCACCGCAGCGGCAAGCTCACCCCGGTGGGCCGCCACCCGCTCAACCGCCGCCTCACCGCGACCAGCGAGTTCAAGGTCACCGGCCCGGCCGCGGGCAGCGCCCTGCTGCGGACGAGCGTCGACCCGACCGGCACCAAGGTCCTCGGCACGCTCAACAACTGCGCCGGCGGCACCACCCCCTGGGGCACCACGCTGCACGGCGAGGAGAACTTCAACCAGTACTTCGCCAACGGCTCCAGCGCCACCGACAAGCGCTACGGCATCGGCACCGCCGCGACCGAGCGCAAGTGGGAGCTCTTCGACAAGCGCTTCGACCTGAAGCAGGAGCCCAACGAGGCCCACCGCTTCGGCTGGGTCGTCGAGCTCGACCCGTACGACCCCGACTTCACCCCGCGCAAGCGCACCGCACTCGGCCGCTTCAAGCACGAGGCCGCGCAGCCCCGCCTGACCGACGACGGCCGCCCCGTCGTCTACATGGGCGACGACGAGCGCTTCGACTACTTCTATAAGTTCGTCTCGTCGAAGCAGATGAAGAAGGGCAACAGCCGCTCCGCCCGCGAGCACAACCGCACGCTCCTCGACGAGGGCACGCTGTACGTCGCCAAGCTCACCGGCGACAGCCCGGCGGCCGAGATCGACGGCACCGGCAAGCTCCCGAACGACGGCGAGTTCGACGGCAGCGGCATCTGGATCCCGCTCGCCAGTGGCGACAAGTCGTTCGTCCCCGGCATGTCCGCCGAAGAGGTGTACATCTTCACCCGCCTCGCCGGTGACAAGGTGGGCGCCACCAAGATGGACCGCCCCGAGGACGTCGAGCCGTCCCCGCGCACCGGCCGCGTCTACGTCGCGCTGACCAACAACACCGACCGCGGCAAGCCCGGCAAGGCCGCCGCGGACGAGGCCAACCCGCGCAACCTCAACAAGCACGGTCAGATCCTGGAGCTCGCCGAGAACTGGGACGACCCGGCCGGCGACGGCTTCGCCTGGCGGCTCTTCCTCGTCGCGGGCGACCCGAACGACCCGTCGACGTACTTCGCGGGCTTCCCGAAGGACAAGGTCAGCCCGATCTCGTGCCCGGACAACGTCGCCTTCGACCCGTACGGCAACCTGTGGATCTCCACGGACGGCAACCAGCTCGGCTCCCACGACGGCCTGTTCGGCGTCGCGACCCACGGTGAGCGGCGCGGTGAGCTCAAGCAGTTCCTGACCGTCCCGTCCGGCGCCGAGACCTGCGGCCCGATAATCCAGGACCGTCGCGTTCTGGTCGCGGTGCAGCACCCGGGCGAGCTCGACGGCGCGTCCGTCGAGAAGCCCGCGAGCGTGTGGCCGGACGGTCCGGGCAAGATCGTCCGTCCGTCGGTCGTCTCCGTCTGGCGCAAGGACGGCCGCGACATCGGTGTGTAAGCCGTAGCTTCACGAGGTGGCGCGTACGTGTGCGCGCCACCTCGTGAATTCCTCCGTCGCGTCGCCCGTGTACGACCACGGCACACGCGTCGCCCGCGTCCCGAGCAGCTCGAACAGCAGCCGGGCCTCTTCGCTCAGCCCGGCATAACAGGCCGCGTGCGCCAGGTAGTTGAGCTCACCGATCTCCTCCGGGGCGGCAGGGCCCTCGGCCCGGCCGTCGATCCAGCGCTCCCAGGTGCGCCGCACCTCGGTCACTGCGAGCTCGTGGTGCCAGTGCCGCCCGAAGTCCCGTACCGGCGCCCTGCCCAGCACGCCCTCGGTGGCATAGCGGTACTCCTCCACCCGCGCGATCTGCACCAGCACCGGCAGCGGCGACCCGGGCGGCGCGGCGCCCGCCGCGTCGCGGGCGAAGTCGTACATCCTGCCGTGCGTGCCGTGCCAGCGCGCCGAGTAGTAGCGCAGCAGCTGCACATGCCCCTCGGTGTTGAAGGGGTCGCGGCGGCGCAACTCGTCGAACCAGGAGCGCAGTTCGCGCCGCGATATCCCCGCCTCGTACAGCCGGGCCACAGTCAGCAGCGACACCCACGGCATCGGGTCGGCCGGCCGCGCGTCGGCCGCGCTCAGACAGGCCATCACCGCCACATCGAGCCGCGCCTCGTCGAGCCCGACGCCGCGGCCCGCCTCGATCGCCTGGTGGAAGACCCGTACGACCTCTGTCGCCGCCCGCAGTACCGCCGCGTCGGGGTTGTCGGGCTCCGCCGCCCGCCAGGTCTCCACCGCCGACGAGCCCGCCGCCGCGTGCGAGAGCAGCCGCAGCCGGTGGGTGCGCAGCGGCCAGTCGTCGCCGGTGGCGCGCAGCAGATCCCGTACTCCCTGCCAGCGGCCGATGACGATGTCGTGGACGGCGTCGGCGAGCGGCCGGTCCCCGAGGGCGGGATCGAAGTCCGGCATGAAGCGGCGGCGGGCTGCGGCCATCTGCGGCACTTCCCTCAGAAGTCCGTGGCCGGCGACTTGTCGGCGTAATCGGTACGTTGAGACGCGGAGTTGGCGTAGTGCTCTTCGGCGGCGACGGCGCGGGTCGCGTCCAGCCGGGCGGGGCGGTAGTACGAACTCCCCCGCCGCCAGTACCGGATCATCGGCACCAGACCGGCGGCGAGGCCCCCGATGCCGATCGCGATCGAGGCCGCGCTCAGCTCGCTCAGCGCCTCGACGAAAATCCAGAACATGAACAACGCCCCGAGCAGCGGCCACAGGCCGCCGAGAACGAAGTCGCGTACGGATGTCAGCAGCATTCCGCGGTACGCGACGACGGCGGCGATGCCCGCGAGCCCGTAGTAGAACGCGATCTGCAGGCCGATGGCGGCGACCGCGGCGGACAGCACATCGCCGATCGAGCCGAGCGCGGTGGAGGCGACGAACATCGCGAGCGCCACCGCGCCGACGACGGCGACCGCGACCCAGGGGGTGTTCCACCGGCGGTGCACGGTGCCGAGCGCGGCGGGCATCGTACGGTCCCGGCCCATCGCGAAGAGCGACCGCGTGACCTGGATCAGGGTGGTCTCCAACGTGGCGACTGTGGACAGCAGCACGGCCACCACCAGCAGTTTCCCGCCGACGCCGGGCCAGACCGCATCGCCGAGCAGGCCGAGGACGTTGGCGCCGTCGGCCTTGATCTCCGAGGCGGTCAGGAGCACGTTCACCGCGATCGTGAAGGCCTCGAAGAGGAGGAAGACGACTCCTACGCCGACGAGCGCGGCGAGTCCGGCGGTGCGGCGGCTGTCGCGCGTCTCCTCGCTGAGGTTGCTGGTGACGTCCCAGCCCCAGTAGTAGAAGGCGGCGACCAGCGCGCCGGAGGCGAATCCCGCCGGTCCGTCGAAGTGCGAGAAGCCGAACCAGGACCAGTCGAAGGCGGCGGCGGATCCGTTGTGCAGCAGGGCGGCGAGGATGAAGGCCAGCAGGATCAGCAGTTCGACGCCCGACATGAGGAGCTGCGCCCGTACGGTCAGCCGCGCCCCGCCGAGTACGACGAGCAGCATCGTCAGAAACCAGGCGGTGCCGACGGCCGTCGCGAGGAAGGTGTTCTCGGCGAGCGCGGGGTCGAAGAGCGCGAGCGTCATCGCACCGGCCGGCAGCGAACCGGCCACCATGAAGATCGTCGCGGAGACCACCAGCGCCCAGCCGGACAGAAAACCGAGGAAGGGATGGAGAGTACGACCCACCCAGGAGTAGCTGGCGCCCGCGTTGACATCGATCCGGCCGAGTCTGCTGAAGGCCAGGACGATGCCGAGCATGGGTATCGCGCAGTAGAGCAGCGCGGCGGGTCCGGCGAGGCCGACTGATGCGACGAGTACGGCGGTGGTGGCCGCGATGGAGTAGGCGGGAGCGCTGCCTGCGATTGCCATCACGATGGTGTCGAACGTGCCGAGGACATTGGGCTGAAGCCCTCTGCCGGAGCTGTTGCGCATGGGATTCTCCGAACGCCCTTGTGCTGAATGCCCGTGTGCCGCACGACATATGTCGGCATCTCAGAAACGAACGCCCGCTGCGGAGCAAAGGCCTCCGTAAAGGGGGAACGAGCGCATCGTAGTCGGATGCGCGTCGGCCGGGTGAGGGGGTGGGGCTGACCCCGCCCCGGGTCCGCTCTGGATCTGCGGCGCGGGCGGAAAGAATCGTAGAGTCGGGGTATGGCTGCAGAGGTTTCGGACGAGGGGACCGTACGGATCGACGCATGGATCTGGTCGGTCCGGCTCACAAAGACCCGCTCGCAGGCGGCATCGGCCTGCCGGGCCGGACATGTCCGTGTGAACGGCGAACGGGTCAAGCCGGCGCATGCGCTGCGGGCGGGGGACCAGGTGCGGGTGTTCCACGCGGGCCGTGAACGCCTGGTGGTCGTCTCCAAGATCGTCCGCAAACGGGTGGGCCCCACGGTGGCGGTGGAGTGCTACGTGGACAACAGCCCGCCGCCGCCCCCACGGGAATTCACGGCGCCGGTGGCGGTCAGGGAACGGGGGGCGGGCCGCCCGACGAAGAGGGACAGGCGGGAGCTGGAGCGCCTCCAGCGCGCGAACCTGACGGGACCTGACGGGACCTGACGGGACGCGGCGGTGCGGTCCGGCCAGCCCGGCGGGTGGGGCTATCCGGGGCTGGTCGCTCCCTCGGACGGGTCTGATCCTCCTCGGTTGGGTGACCCGCCGGGCGCGACGGCTCGCGGGCGGGAACGCTGCACCCCGGAGGTGAGCCATGGAACGCCGGGATGCGGACGTGTGCGTGGTAGGTGCGGGTTTCGCGGGTCTGGCCGCCGCGCGGCAGCTGGCACAGGCCGGTCGCGAGGTGGTGGTGCTCGAGGCCCGGGACCGGGTCGGCGGGCGGGTGTGGAACCGCGAGCTGCCCGAGGGCCCGGTGGTCTCGGCGGGCGGCTCCTGGCTGGGCAAGGGCCAGGAGCGGATGTTCGACCTCTGCCGGGAGGTCGGCCTGGAGGTGTACCCGCAGTACGAGCAGGGTGATCAGATCCTGCGCCTGGACGGCGTCAATCACCGCTACCGGGGGCTGATCCCCAAGATCGGACCGGCGGCGGTCGCCTCCCTCGGCGTGGCGTTCATGCGCCTGGACAGGATGGCGCGGCGGCTCCCGGCCGACGCCCCCTGGCAGGCAAAAGGCGCCCGGGCACTGGACGCCGGCACGCTCGAGCAGTGGCTCTCCCACCCGCTCAACCTGCCATCGGAGACGGCCCGCACCCTGGCCAGGGCCTCGATGAACCTGGTGTTCTGTGCCGACCCGGCGGAAGTCTCGCTGCTGGGGGCGCTGGTCCTGGCCCGGGGCGGCGGCGGCTTCACCTATTACACCGACAGCCGGAAGACCGAGACCCACCTGGTGGACGGCGGGGCGCCGGAGCTGGCCCGCCGGATGGCCAAGCGTCTGGGGGAGTCGGTACATCTGTCCTGCCCGGTCCGGCAGATCACGCACAACGGGACGGACGTGCAGGTCCGCTGCGAAGCGCTCACCGTGCGGGCGGGGCGGGTGATCGTGGCGACGCCGCCCCTGCTGGCCGGCCGGATCGCCTTCGATCCGCCGCTGCCCGCCGACCACAGCCACCTCCTGCAACGGGTGGTGCCCGGGGCGGTCATCCGGGTGCACACGATCTACCCCGAGCCGTTCTGGCGGGAGCAGCGCCTGTCGGGTCAGACGCTGGCGCCCCGGTCTCCCGTCCCGGTCACCATCGACCAGACGCCGCGCTCGGGACGGCCGGGGGTACTCAGCAGCTTCGCGTTCGGCCCCGGCGCCCTGGAGATGGGCCGCTTGGAGGCCAAGGAGCGGCGGGACGTATGGCTGAACGCGCTCGCCGAGCGGTTCGGCCCGCAGGCTCACTCCCCAAGCGGCTACCTGGAAACCGACTGGTCCGCCGAACCGTGGTCGCTGGGCGGGATGGTGGGCCACTTCCCGCCCGGGGTCCTGACCAACTACGGCCCGGCACTGCGCCGGCCGGTGGGCCGGATCCACTGGGCGAGCACCGAGACGGCGACGCTGATGCACGGGCTGATGGAAGGGGCTGTGCGCTCGGGCGAGCGGGCCGCCCGCGAGGTGCTGGCAGCCCTGTGATCGGCCACGCCCGCTGTGACAGCCGTGGCTCCCGATACGCCTGGTGGGTCTGCCCCCGGTCGCCGCGAACACCCCCGCCACTCTGACCGCCCGGTCGCCGCGAACACCCCCGCCACTCCGACCGCCCGGGTGATCCCGAACGACCCCCTCACCCCGGGCTGTCCGGGGAGGCGATCGACCTTGCCGCCAGTACCTCCTGGCGCAGGGGGGCCAGCACCCCCTCCTCGTCCCCCTCCAGCTCCGCCCGTACTTCCACCAGCACCTCGCTCGCCCGCAGCCCCTCCGCCAGCTCCCGCAGCTGCTGCTCGATCGCCGCCACCTCCGCCCGCGCCGGGGGTGCCGCGCCGTGGTCGACCCGGACCCTCGCCGCGGTCGTCGCGTCCACGACGCGTTCGACGGCGACGACCAGCGGCCACCACGCCGCCGCCCGCGTACCCGTCGGCGGCGGTTCGGTCAGGGCCCGCTGGAACTCCAACCGGACCGACGAGAGGTCGCGGTAGATCCGGCGCCGCCTTCGCACCCGCTCCCCCTGGTCCTCCGCCTCCGCGCCGAACGCGCTCGCCACATATCGCGCCGCGTCCTCCACCGCGGTCGCCAGCCGGTCGCCGATCCGGGTGTGCCAGCTCTCCGGCCAGAGCAGATAGCCCGCGACCAGTGCGATCGCGCAGCCGATGAGGCTGTCCACCAGACGCGACGGGACCAGGCCGAGGCCCTGGTGGCTGAGGATGTCGGAGAGCAGCAGGATCACCGGGGTGATCGCCGCCGTCTGGAAGGCGTACCCCTTCGCGGAGAACGCGGGGATGAGCGCCGCGAGGAGCATCATCACCGGCACGTCCCACCAGCCGCGCGGCACCTGCGCGAGCACCGCCGCCGCGACGACCAGCCCCGCCGCCGTGCCCAGTGCCCGCAGCACCGCGCGGGAGAAGACCGAGCCGAAGTCCGGCTTGAGGACGAAGGTGACGGTGAGCGCGACCCAGTACGAGCGCTGCACCGGCACCAGCGACACCAGCGACTGCGCGAGGCCGATGCACAGCGCGAGCCGCAGCCCGTAGCGCCAGGAGGGCTCGGAGAACAGCGCGCTTCGGGTCGCACGCCGGGCCCGGATGCTCAGTGCCGCCGGCCGGCCGAGCCGGTCGTCGACGTTGTCGGGGTCGGGCTCGGCACTGTGCACGACCACAGCGGCGTGCCGCAGCGCACTCTCCACGGCGCGGTCGGCGGGACCCTCCGGCTCCGGCAGCACCAGATCGGGCACGTCGCCGCGGCCGCTCTGGTCGACCACGTCTGCCAAGTCCCGTACGGCGGCGGCGATTTCGGGCTGCCGGGAGGCCCGCCCGTGCAGATGCGCGGCCGCGGCCGCCTCAACGAGCGGGATGAGCACATTGAGCTGTGAGAGCAGCCGTACGAGCGGGCTGCGCCGCCCATGGTCGCGGGCCCGCAGGGCGAGGATCAGGTCGTAGGAGGTGTTGAGGGACTGCGTGACGGCCTGGCGTTTGTCGTCGTACGCCGCCGTGCCCGCGGCCCCCAGCAGATCGGCGACACTGCGATACGTCTCCGCGACCGCGGTCCGCTCCGCTGTCCGCCCGCGCAACGGCCAGGCCAGCAGCGTCAGCACGAGGACGAAAAGCCCGCCGAGCGTGAGCAGCAGCGGCGCCCTCCACCACGGTTCCGGCATCGGAAGGCCCGCGCCCACCACCGCGTTGAGCAGGAGCAGCAGCCCGCCCACGGAGGCCACCGCGCCGATCGACGAGATCATCCCGGAGACCAGGGCGACGAAGGTCAGCGCGGCGACCGCGAGCCAGCCCTCCCCGTACACGAGGGTGCCGAGCGTGACGCCGACCGCGCCGAAGAGCTGCGGGACCGCGATATTGAAGATCCGCATGCGGTACGCGTCGGCGGTGTCGCCGATGACGCCCGACAGCGCGCCCATCGACACGAGTGCCCCGTACTGGGGCTGCCCGGCGGCCAGCCCCACCGCGAGCGGTGCGGCCAGCGCGACGGCAGCGCGGGCGCAGGCCGCCCAAGGGACGGGCGCGGTCTGCGGCCGCAGGCCCTTGAGCAGCCACTCCGGCGGGGACAGCCGTCCCGCTCGTGTCCCTGATCCGGAGGAATTCCCGCCCACGTCTTCGCCCATGGTCATCAACAGACCTCGAAGTCGCCCTCCGGCGCAACTCCCCCGCGGGACGGCAGCGCGGGGCGGTCAGCCCAGGTAGCCCTCGACTTCGTCGGCGGGCTGCACCCTCGCCGTGTTCGGGTCCTCCCCGAACTCCGCCTTGGCGCGCCTGCGGCGCAGCAGGTCCCAGCACTGGTCGAGCTGGACCTCGAGGGCGCGCAGCCGCGCGAGTTCGTCGGAGTCGAGGCCGTGCTGCTGGGAAGACCGCTCCCGCAGTGCGCGTTCCTCGGCGACGAGATCGTTGATGCTGCCGATTATCTGATCGTTGTCCATGACACCTGCTCTCGGAGTACGCGGAGTACGAACGCGGCGTACAAACCCAGCGTACGAAGTCGGAGTACGAAGACCGTCCTGCCGCGTGCCCCGCCCGCCCGGTTCTGCGCGAGCGCGTCCGGCGCGTTGTCCAGCGGGTACTCGGCGTCCACCGGAACATCGGGGGAGCCGTCCGCGGCCGCCGCCAGGGTGTCCAGCAGGGCGGACGAGGCCTTGAGACGGAGGTCGACGCCCGTCGGCGGCTCGCCGGTCGAACGGGTTCAGCGCCGCGTACTCGGCCTTCACCAGCACCTCGCCGGCACCGGGCTCCGGTTCGGGGACCTCGGTCAGTCCGGACTCGGCCCTGAACGCCTCGACAGCGACGGCGCGCATCCGGAACGCCTCCCGATGGACGGCCCCCCGCTCTGGCCACCTCGACCCCACTCTTACCCGGGCGGGCGGTCAGCGCACGTCGTGCAGTTCGAGTTCGACCAGCAGCGACCGGTGGTCGGTGTCCGCCAGATCCAGGAAGCGTGCCCCGCGCACCGAGAAGTCCTCGCTGATCAGTACGTGGTCGATCTGGGCACCCAGCGGCCGGCGTGCCATGGCAGGCCAGGACGGCGTGCGGGCCGCGCCCGCGAGGGTGGCGCTGTCGCGCAGATCGCCCGCGTCGAGCAGCCGGCGGAATGCGGCGTGGTCCTGGGTGGCGTTGAAGTCGCCGGCGATGACGGTCGGCCGCCCCTTGGTTCCGGCGGCGTACGCACGCATCAGGCCGAGCTCCCGCTGCCAGTCGTCCACCCCGCCGGGGATGGGCGGCAGAGGGTGCGCGAGCTGCAGATTCACCGGGCGTTCGCCGACCATGGCGACCGCGCCCGGCATCGCGAGCGTGGCCTCGATCCCCGGGGCCGAGCGCAGCGGATGCTTGCTGAGTACGGCCGAGCCGGAGGCCGAGTAGCCCTCGACGACATTGCGGTACGGGTAGTCGCCGCGGGGGATGCGCGCCGCGAGCGCGTCCGAGCAGGTGTGGTCGCATTCCTGGACGAAGACCAGGTCGGGCTGCTCACGGCGGATGGCGGCGAGCAGCCCCTCGGTGGCGTTGCCGAACTCGACGTTCGATGTGAGTACTTCGAGGCGGGCGACGACCCGGCCGGGCGGCTCGTCGGTGAGCCCGGTGTCGTACGGCCTGACGTACCACCCGGTGACGGCGAGCACCGCGAGGGCACAGACCATGCCGGTGCGCCACCGCGCGAGGAGAGCCAGCAGCAGGGCCGTCCCGGCGGGCAGCAGGAGCCAGGGCAGGAACGCCAGCAGCTGGGGGACGGGCGTGATGCCATCGGTGTCCGCAACCCGGCAGGCGGCGACCACGCCGGGCACGATGAGCAGCAGGCCGGCCAGCCAGGCGGCGGCGCGGCGGCCGCCCGACGGGCGAAGGGGGGCGTCCTGCGCGGGGGCCGGGGCCGCCGTCGAGATGGCGCTGTCCATACCGGCCTCCTAGCCGCGGGATGTCGGTGGATGTTCGTAAGAAGTCTGTAGGGGATGAGGACGTCAGTCCCGGTGAGTTTGTTGCGTCTGCGGAGCGTACGCACGGAGCGCGCCGATCAGCAGCTCGAGTCCGAAGGTGAACTCCGCCTCGTGGTCGATCACCGCCAGCCTGGGCGCCAGCTTGGCCACCGCCCCGAACCCCGAACCCTCCAGACGCGCTCTGCGCTCTTGCACCGCCGACTCCTCCTCCCCCTTGAAGGCGGGGGAGTGGAACTCCCGTAGCAGGGAACCGACCTGGAAGGAGATGAGCAGCCGCAGGGCGTGGACGGCGGCGGCCTCGTCGAAGCCATGGTCGAGCAGGACGGTGAGGGAGCAGTTGATCGTCGGGAGCGCGTGGGGGGAGGAGAGCTGGCGGGTGAGGACCAGTTCGCAGGCCCGCGGGTGACGCAGCGAAGCCCGCCTGAATCCGTGCGCGACCGAGCGGATGCCGTCCTCCCAGCCGCCCTCGGTGTGCCTGGGCAGCTGCATGTCCTTGGTGATGAACTCCGTGACCCCGTCGAGGACGTCCGCCTTGCCGTCCACATGGTTGTACAGCGACATCGCCTGGACGCCGAGGGCGGCGGCGAGGCGGCGCATGGAGAGGGCGTCCACGCCCTCCTCGTCGATGACCCGGAGGGCGGCACCGACGATCCGCTCGCGGGACAGCGGGGTGCGGGTGTCGGACATGGACGGCTCCAGTTTTCGCCGGACTCTTCTCGTCGTACTCCTTGACGGCTTACAGCGTAAGTGCTTCCCTCTGTCTCGCTTACACCGTAAGTGAAACGTGTGAGCAACTCGCATCAACTGGCCTGGAGGGCCCGGCAGATGACGAAGGAAAAGCGCGAAGTTCCATTCCCCCAGCACCTGGAGAGCGAGAACCGGCACGACTTCGACGGCAGGGAACCGGGCTTGCCGCGGCAGGTGGATGACGTGGCGTCAGCCGAGTCCGGCCTGCCGCGCACGCACTCGCGCTTCAACACCGCGACGATCCTCGCCCAACCGGGTCCGGTCCCGTCCCTCCCCTTCCCCACCCACCCCGCGTAAGCCGGAGCACGCATGACTGTGCCCACAATCCACCACCTCGACTGCGCCCCGATGCACCCGGTCGGCGGCGCCCCGCTGGTCGCCCACTGCCTGCTGGTTGTCACCGGCAGCGGACTGGTCCTCGTCGACACGGGCCTGGGCGCCGCGGACGTCCGGGACCCGCGGCGGCTCGGGGCGTTCTTCCGGCGGACCATGCGGCCGACGCTGGATCTGGCCCGTACGGCGGCTTATCAGATCCGGGCGCTCGGTTATGACCCCTACGACGTCCAGGACATCGTGCTGACCCACCTCGACCTGGACCACGCGGGCGGTCTGGCCGACTTCCCGGACGCGCGGGTCCATGTGATGGCGGACGAGTACCGCGCGGCGATGCGCCGCGACACCCGCCTCGACGCCGGCCGCTATGTCACCGCGCAGTGGGCTCACGGCCCGCGCTGGATCGTCCACGACACGGCGGACTCCAACTGGCACGGCTTCGCCGCGGCCCGGGTCCTGCGTTTCCCCGACATTCTGCTGGTCCCCCTGCCGGGCCACACCCGCGGTCACTGCGGGGTGGCTGTCCAACAGCCGGACCGCTGGCTGCTGCACGCGGGCGACGCGTACTTCTTCCACGGCGAAATGGACCTGCGCCGCCCCCGCTGCCCCCGCCCGCTGGCGCTCCACCAGCGCCTCACGGCGGACAACCACGGCCAGCGGATGACGCAGGTGGAACGGCTGCGGGAGCTGCGCCGGGCGGACCCGAGGCTGATCCGGATCTTCTCGTCCCACGACGCGCATGAGTTCGCGCAGTTCAGCGAGGAAAGGGTCGGTCCTCTGCGGTGACCTCGTGGCGGGGTGGGGGGCTCGCCGGTTCCGGCCGCTCCCGCGCCCCGCCCGGCCGCCCCGCCGGCCACGCGCCGGCCGCCAGGACAAGGCCCGCCCCCAGGACCCACCAGGCCGTTGTGCGCAGCGTCGCCGTCAGGGCGTCGTACACCGCGCCCGCCGCCGCGCGGTCCAGGTCCGGGGGGAGGTCGTCGAGGGCGAGGCCGCGGCCGAGTGTGACCGCGATGCGCAGCAGCACACCGCCCACTGCGAGCGCGATGCCGAGTCCGATCAGGGCGCGGGCGATGAGGGCACGGCGGGGGCGGCCCCTTCGGACGGCCAGGAGCACCGCGGCCGCCGCCACCAGCAGGGTCGTGACCGGCAGCCACACCCCCGCGATCCGCAGGCCGTCGAAAATCTCGCGTGCGACGCCGAGCTTGTCGGATTCCAGGATCGTGATCCGGGTCCGCTCGACCGGGATCTGGTCCGCGAACGGCAGCCCCTCCGCGCTGAGCTGCTGTTTCACCTCCTCGATCACTGGTGCCAGATCCATGTTGACCGAATTCCCGGTGTCGCTGGTCAGCGCCTGCTCGACGGCGGTGTGGGCGGCCCTGTTGACCGTGTTCCACGCGTTCTTGTAGGAGTCGGTGCCGGAGAAGGAGATCACGGCCTCGTACAGCAGATTCCGTACGCCCTCCTGGAAGGGACCGACGTCGATCTTCTGCATGACCTCGTCGGTGATCCGTACGGCGACCGTGTTGCGCACCGCGGGGTCCGACGCGAGGGGCGCCATCGCGGCGACGTAGCCGTCCGTGTCGCCGATCTCCCGGTCGGCCCAGACCGCGAGCGCGCTCAGCGGCGTCAGAACGGCCACGAGGACGATCAGTACCGCCGACACCGCTGAGAGGAAGCTCCGCACTCCTCAAGGGAACGTGGCCCGCGGGCCGGGCGCGAGCGCTGCTCCGCCGACCGGGCGTGCTCTGGAAGAGCCGTGTTCCGACTTGCCAGGCGGTCGGTGCGGGTGTGCCCTGAAAAGGGGGACGAGGGAAGGAGTTCTCGGCCATGGCACACGCAGCGGTGCCGGTAGGGCACCACGGTTCCCGCGCTTCTCGCGCCTGGGCAGTGCCCCTCACCCTGGGCGTGGCCTACGGCTTCTACGCGGGGTTCCTCCGCCGCACCGGCCGCGACGTCAACTGGGGCGATGTCCTCTTCGGCGTCGTCTGCGGCGTCATCGTCGCGGCTCTCGCCTTCGCGCTGGGCCGGATCCAGCAGTCACTGTCGCACGAGCTGCGGGCCGCCGCGTACGCAACGCTGTTCGGCGGGGCCATGGGCTATCTGTACAGCCAGACCGGGGAGAGCGTGCTCAAGTCGTGCGGCATGGGATTGATCCTCGGCGGGGCGATGTTCGTCTCCGCGTTCTACGTCTTCCACACCAGGGAGTAGTGCTGCCGGACTCCTCAGCGCGCGGCCGCCAGATCCGATCCGGCGGCCGCGCGTCGCGGTCTCGCGCCCCGCACCCCTGGTCCTGGAAACTTGGGGGACCCTGCGCTCCACCGATGACTTCACCCGACCGCCCGAGTCAATCCCTGGACCGTCCAGCAGGGCTCCCAGAAGGATCAGAAGGAACTGACGATGAGTACAGATCTGGCAATCGAGACCACGGGCCTGGTGAAAGTCTTCGGTGAGAACCGGGCCGTCGACGGCGTCGACCTCAGCGTGCCCGCGGGCATGGTCTACGGCCTCCTCGGCCCGAACGGCGCCGGAAAGACGACCACGGTACGGATGCTCGCCACGCTGCTGCGGCCGGACGGCGGCCAGGCCCGGGTCTTCGGCAAGGACGTGCGGAAGGATGCCGACGCCGTCCGCAGCAGGGTCAGCCTCACCGGTCAGTACGCCTCGGTGGACGAGGATCTCACCGGCGCCGAGAACCTGGTGCTGCTCGGCAGGCTGCTCGGCCACTCCAAGCCGGCCGCGCGGGAGCGTGCCGCGCAGCTGCTCGACGCCTTCGGGCTCTCGGAGGCGGCCGAGAAGCAGGTGAAGAACTACTCGGGCGGCATGCGGCGCCGCATCGACATCGCCGCGTCCATCCTGAACACCCCGGATCTGCTCTTCCTGGACGAGCCGACCACCGGCCTCGACCCGCGCAGCCGCAATCAGGTCTGGGACATCGTGCGGGCGGTCGTCGCGCAGGGCACGACGGTGCTGCTGACCACGCAGTATCTGGACGAGGCGGACCAGCTCGCGTCCCGTATCGCCGTGATCGACCACGGCAAGGTGATCGCGGAGGGCACCAAGGGTGAGCTGAAGGCCTCGGTCGGGTCCGGCGCCGTACATCTGCGGCTGCGTGATCCGGGCCGGCGGCCGGAGGCCGAGCGGGTGCTCGCTGCGGCGCTCGGCGCCGATGTGCTGCTGGACCCCGATCCGGTCGCGCTCACCGCCCGGGTCAACGGCCATGGCACCGAGCAGGGCGCGGCCGAGCAGGCCGCGCGGGCGCTGGCCGAGCTGGCCCGCTCCGGAATCACGGTGGACAACTTCGCGCTGGGCCAGCCCAGCCTGGACGAGGTCTTTCTGGCACTGACCGACAAGAACGACAAGAACGACAAGAACGACAAGAAAGGGACGGCGGTATGAGCACCGCGACCACCACCAAGTCCACCAAGGACATGGCCGATCTCGTCCTCGAAGCGCCCAGGGCGGAGGATCTCGCGGCGCTGCTGGTGAGCAAGGACCGCCCGCCGCGGCCCAGCGCGCTCTCCGCGTCCTTCACCTTCGGCTGGCGCGCCATGCTCAAGATCAAGCATGTGCCGGAGCAGCTCTTCGACGTGACGGCGTTCCCGATCATGATGGTTCTGATGTACACGTACCTCTTCGGAGGGGCGCTGGCCGGCTCGGTCTCGGCGTACATCCAGTTCCTGCTCCCCGGCATCCTCACCATGAGCGTCGTGATGATCACGATGTACACGGGCGTCGCGGTCAACACCGACATCACCAAGGGCGTCTTCGACCGGTTCCGTACGCTGCCGATCTGGCGGCCGGCGCCGATGGTCGGGTATCTGCTCGGCGATGTGGTCCGCTACTTCATCGCCTCCGTGGTGATGCTGGGCGTCGGCATGATCATCGGCTACCGCCCGCACGGCGGGCCGCTGGGCGTGGTCCTCGGAATCGCGCTGCTGATGGTCTTCTCGTTCGCCTTCTCCTGGATCTGGACGATGTTCGGCCTGCTGCTGCGCACCGAGAAGTCGGTGATGGGCGTCAGCATGATGGTGATCTTCCCGCTGACCTTCCTGAGCAATGTCTTCGTCGACCCGAAGACCATGCCGGGCTGGCTGCAGGCCTTTGTCAACAACAGCCCGGTGACCCATGTGGCCACGGCGGTGAGGGAGTTGATGGTGGGCAACTGGCCGACCGCCGACATCGCCTGGTCGCTGGGGTGGGCCGGACTGCTGGTACTGGTCTTCGGCTCGGTGACGATGCGGCTCTACAACCGCAAGTGAGCGGTGCGGTGCGCGAGGCTGAGCGGTCAGGGCGCCCCCGGCTGGTCCGGAGGCGCTCCTGACCGGCTGCCTCGGTCTTCGCCTCGAAGGAGGCCCGGCGCCGGGCCCGTGTACGACCGGTGCCCTAGGCGATACGGGCTGCGGGCACCAAGCCGTCGGCCTCGACGGCCCGGCCCGCGCCGACGCCCCCGCCGGTCATCAGTCCCGCGAGCTCACCGCCCGCGCGCTCGATCCGGACCGGCAGCGTGTCGGTGAGCGCGTCACCGGTACCGCCCCAGTCCTCCGACGCCGCGTACACCGCCGTCGGCACGACCAGCGCCCGCAGATACGCGAAAAGCGGACGCAGCGCGTGCTCCAGCACCAGCGAGTGCCGGGCCGTGCCGCCGGTCGCCGCGATCAGCACCGGCTTCCCGGCGAGCGCGTCGGGCTCGATCAGGTCGAAGAAGGACTTGAACAGCCCGCTGTACGAGGCCGTGAAGACCGGCGTGACCGCGATCAGGCCGTCCGCCTCCGTCACCGCCTCGATCGCCTCGCCGAGTGCCGGCGCCGGAAAGCCGGTCACCAGGTGGTTGGCGATCTGCACAGCGAGCTCGCGCAGTTCGACGACCCGTACCTGCACGTCCGTGTCGGTGGCCCGCTCGTCGGCCCGCTCGACGAGCCGGCTGCGTACGGACTGGGCCAGCCGGTCGGCCAGCAGCCGGGTCGACGAGGGCACGCTCAGTCCGGCCGATACGGCCACCAGCTTCAGCGTCCGCATGGTCATGCCTCCTTCGTACGTGCGGTGACGGCGGGGTGCAGCGGCGCGGTCTCCGGCACACCGGCGGGCCGCAGGCGGGCGAACTCCTTGCGCAGGACGGGCACGACCTCCTCACCGAGGATGTCGAGCTGCTCCAGCACGGTCTGCAGGGGCAGTCCCGCGTGGTCCATCAGGAAGAGCTGGCGCTGGTAGTCGCCGACGGCCTCGCGGAAGCCGAGGGTGCGCTCGATGACTTCCTGCGGGGACCCGACCGTCAGCGGGGTCTGCTCGGTGAAGTCCTCCAGGGAGGGGCCGTGTCCGTAGACGGGCGCGTTGTCGAAGTAGGGCCGGAACTCCGCGATCGCGTCCTGCGAGTTCTTGCGCATGAACACCTGCCCGCCGAGGCCGACGATGGCCTGCTCGGGCGTGCCGTGGCCGTAGTGGGCGTAGCGCTCGCGGTAGAGCTCGACCATCTTCCTGGTGTGTGACATGGGCCAGAAGATGTTGTTGTGGAAGAAGCCGTCGCCGTAGTACGCGGCCTGTTCGGCGATCTCGGTGGAGCGGATGGAGCCGTGCCAGACGAACGGCGGTACGCCGTCCAGCGGCCGCGGCGTGGCGGTGAAGCTCTGCAGCGGGGTGCGGAACTTGCCCTCCCAGTCCACTACGTCCTCGCGCCACAGCTTGTGCAGCAGGGCGTAGTTCTCGATGGCGAGCGGTATGCCGTGGCGGATGTCCTTGCCGAACCAGGGGTAGACCGGCCCGGTGTTGCCGCGGCCCATCATCAGGTCGACGCGGCCCTCGGCAAGGTGCTGCAGGACGGCGTAGTCCTCGGCGATCTTCACCGGGTCGTTGGTGGTGATCAGCGTGGTCGAGGTGGACAGGATCAGGTTCTCGGTGCGCGCCGCGATGTGCCCGAGGAGCGTCGTCGGCGACGAGGGGACGAAGGGCGGGTTGTGGTGCTCGCCGGTCGCGAAGACATCGAGTCCGACCTCCTCGGCCTTGAGAGCGATGGCGACTGTCGCCTTGATGCGCTCGTGCTCGGTCGGCGTACGGCCCGTCGTCGGATCGGTTGTCACATCGCCGACCGTGAAGATGCCGAACTGCATGGAGGCCACCTTTCGGGGAGGGATCGAAATCCTGTTTGGTTGAATCTTGAACCAAACTCTACAACCGAGACCCCGGCCGCCCTATTCCGGGTCCTCGTCCCCTTGTGCGGGACGAGGGCCCGTGACGCATGTACGGACCGGCTGGAGGCAGCCGGCTGGGTCCCGCTAGCCCATTCCCGCGGCGTTCGCGAACAGCTGGCGGAAGGCGTCCGCCGACTCCGTGCCCGACCGCCCGAAGGGTGCGTCGAAGTCCCAGACCAGGAAGAGCAGAAACGCGATCAGGGCGCTGAAGAGACCGGCCAGCAACAGCTCCCTGGGGGTGCGGCCGATCTGCAGCGTGAAGATCAGGCCGACCGTCACCAGTGCCCCGGTGATCAGGCCGAACCACACGACCCCCGGCAGCGTCTCCCCGGCGTTCTGCGCCCGCGCGTTGCGCGCGTCGTCGGCGACGGCGACCTGGTCGAGCATGGGCTGGTACGCCTGCGTCTGAAGCTCGCCCGCCGGTGTCCGGTGTGCGATGTGCGCGCGCAGGTCGCCGAGCAGTTCCGCTCCCCGCCCGGAGAGCTCGTTGCGGTCGATCATCCTCGGCCACTCCTGGTGGACGACGTGGGAGACGTAACGGTCGATGTCAGTGCGGAGCTGCTCCTGGAAGCCGGCGGGGTAGACCGCGGCTCGCTGGGTGACCTCGTGCAGCGCCTGCGCCTCGCGGCGTACATCGTCCTGCGCGGCGCTGCGCGCCTCCCAGACGCCGGCGATGGCCAGGCCGAGCACGATCGCGTACACGACGCCGACCATCATCGTCATGTACTCGAGGACGTCGGGGGTCTCGGGAGCGTCGTCTTCCTCCTTCGCCCCGGCCCTGCTCAGCCGGTACTGCCTGAACAGGGTGATGACGAGGACGACGGCACAGGCGGCGGCCATCGCGACGGCCAGGACCAGCCATTCCGACATGAGGGTTCTCCGAATGGGGTGCGGGGAGAGCGGCGAGGGTGTGGATCAGGCGCGGCCGCGCCCGGCGGCGGACCGCGAGCGGGGTCGCAGCAGCGCCGCGGCGAGCACGGCCGGGGTGGTGGTGACCAGCATCAGGACCACGAGGGGAGTCCCCTCGTCCTTCGGCTTCCCGGTCGCGCGGCGGTAGTTGCGTACGGCGACGACGTGCCGCCGCTCGGGCCCCGGATCGGCCACGGGTGCGGGGGGCGTCTCGGGAGCCGGCTCGGGGGCCTTGTCCGCAGGGGGCTCCGGGGCGGCCTGCGGGGGCGGCGGCTGGGTCCGTTCGGCAGGTGGTGCGGCCGGCGCCGTCGGCGCGGCCGGTGTGGGAGGCGCGGAAGGAGGCGGCGGCGTGGGGGGAGGCGGCGTCGGAGTGCCGGGCGGCGTGGGAGCCGGCGGCTCGGGCTGTGCGGGCGGCGGTGGTGGTGTCGGCGTTGGCGTTGGCGGCGGGGCCGGAGCCGGCCTGCAGTCCTCGAAATGGACCGACACCGACACCGACGCGGACACCGTCACGGACACCGATGCCCCGACCCCCTGTGAGCCGAGAATCGCCGCGACCCCAAGTGCGCTCAACTGCTCCCATCCCGCCACATGGCCACGCTATGGGCACATGACCTGGGCGGAGGGCCGATATCACCCGTACGACTGATCAGCACACTTGTCGGACAGGCGACGGCAGAGACTGGAGAACTGTTTTGCACCTTGTTGCATAATCGCTTCGGGGCGGCTACAACTGGACCGTCGACCCCTGCCCGAGGAGGCGCCCCGATGAGCCCGACCCCGTACCCGCATCTGCTGAGCCCGCTCGACCTCGGGTTCACCACCCTGCCCAACCGGGTCCTCATGGGCTCCATGCACGTCGGCCTCGAAGAGGCTGAGCGCGGCTTCGAGCGGATGGCCGCCTTCTACGCCGCGCGCGCCCGCGGCGGCGTCGGCCTGATCGTCACGGGCGGCATCGCCCCCAACGACCGTGGCCGGCCGTACGAGGGCGGCGCCAAGCTCACCACCGAGGCCGAGGCGGAAGGCCACCGGACCGTCACCGCCGCCGTGCACGCCGAGGGCGGCAGGATCGCGATGCAGATCCTGCACTTCGGCCGGTACGCGTACCACGCGGACCTCGTCGCGCCGAGCGCCATCCAGGCCCCCATCAGCCCGTTCGTACCGCACGCCCTGACCGACGCCGAGGTCGAGGAGACCATCGACGACTTCGTACGGGCCGCGCAGCTGGCGAAGTCCGCCGGGTACGACGGCGTCGAGATCATGGGCTCCGAGGGCTACTTCATCAACGAGTTCATCGCGAGCGCCACCAACCACCGCACCGACCGCTGGGGCGGCTCGTACGAGAACCGGATCCGGCTCCCGCTGGAGATCGTCCGCCGCACTCGCGAGCGGCTCGGCCCGGACTTCATCCTGATCTACCGGCTGTCCATGCTGGACCTGATGCCCGGCGGCTCCTCGCTGGAGGAGGTGATCACGCTCGCCAAGGAGATCGAGGCGGCCGGCGCGACGATCATCAACACCGGGATCGGCTGGCACGAGGCCCGTATTCCCACCATCGCGACGTCGGTGCCGCGCGCCGCGTACACCTGGGTGACGAAGAAGCTGATGGGCTCCGTTTCCGTGCCCCTGGTGACCAGCAACCGCATCAACACCCCCGAGATCGCTGAGCAGTTGCTCGCCGAGGGGCGCGCGGACATGGTGTCGCTGGCCCGCCCCTTCCTCGCCGACCCCGACTTCGTCGCCAAGGCGAAGGCGGACCGCGCGGAGACCATCAACACCTGCATCGGCTGCAACCAGGCCTGCCTGGACCACACCTTCAGCGGGAAGATCACCTCCTGCCTGGTCAACCCGCGGGCCTGCCACGAGACCGAGCTGGTCCTCTCGCCGACCCGGCGGCGCAAGCACGTCGCGGTGATCGGAGCGGGTCCGGCGGGGCTCGCCTGCGCGGTCTCGGCCGCCGAGCGCGGCCACGAGGTCACGCTCTTCGACGCGGCGGACGAGATCGGCGGGCAGCTGAACGTCGCCAAGCGGATCCCGGGCAAGGAGGAGTTCAACGAGACGCTGCGCTACTTCCGTACGCAGCTCGAACTGCACGGTGTCCAGGTGCGTCTCGGCGCCCGCGTCACCGCCGAAGACCTCTCATCTGCCACGTACGACGAGATCGTCGTCGCCACCGGGGTCACGCCCAGGACCCCCGAGATCCCGGGCGTCGACCACCCGAGCGTCGTCAGCTACCTCGATGTCCTGCGCGACGGGGCGCCGGTCGGCGAGCGGGTCGCGGTGATCGGCGCGGGCGGCATCGGCTTCGACGTCGCGGAGTTCCTGACGGACGGCGGCGAGGGCGCGAGCCTGGACGCGGCGACATACTTCCGGCAGTGGGGCGTCGACATGGACTACAGCGCCCCCGGCGGCCTGACCGCCCCCGAGCGCCCGAAGCCGCCGCGTACCGTCCACCTTCTCCAGCGCAGGACGAGCAAGGTCGGCGCGGGCCTGGGCAAGACGACGGGGTGGATCCACCGTACGGAGCTCAAGCACCGCGGGGTGACGATGACGGCCGGGGCGACGTACGAGCGGATCGACGACGAGGGCCTGCATCTGAGTGTCGACGGGGCGAGCAGGGTCCTGCCCGTCGACACGGTCGTGCTGTGCACCGGGCAGGAGCCGCAGCGCGGGCTGTACGACGAGCTGAGCGCCGCGGGCCTGCCGGTGCATCTGATCGGCGGGGCGGATGTGGCGGCGGAACTGGACGCGAAGCGGGCGATCGACCAGGGCACGCGCCTCGCGGCGACGCTCTGATGCCTCCTGCCTAGGATGCTGGCCATGTCCCTCCCGCACGCGATCCTCACCGCCCTGCTCGAAAAACCCTCGTCCGGGCTGGAGCTGACGCGTCGTTTCGACAAGTCGATCGGCTACTTCTGGTCGGCCACGCATCAGCAGATCTACCGCGAGCTGGGGAAACTGGAGCGGGCGGGCCAGATCCGCGCCCTGCCCTCCGCGCAGCCGACCCGCGGGCAGAAGAAGGAGTACGAAGTCCTGCCCGCGGGCCGCGAGGAACTGACCGCGTGGGTCGCGCGCTCCGAGGACCCGAAGCCGGTCCGCGACCCGCTGCTGCTGCGGCTGCGCGCGGCGGGGGTGGTCGGCAGCGCGGGCCTGGAGGTGGAGCTCGAACGTCATCTGGCGCTCCACCAGCGGCAGTTGGCGCAGTACGAGGCGATCGAGGCGCGCGACTTCCCGCCGGAGCGGCAGTCGACGGAGCAGGACAGGCTCCGGCATCTGGTGCTGCGGGGCGGGATCGAGCTGGAGACGTTCTGGACGAAGTGGCTGACGGATGCGCTGACCGGCCTGAGGCCCGGGACCTGACGGATCGAGAGTTCATCGAAAGGCCCTGGAAAGGCCATGGAAAGCCCTGGGCATGCCGCGCTCCCGGGCCTGGCGGACGAGATGACTCCGTCCCCGCCGGGACGCAGCAGGCCGTCCGCGCTTCCGGGCGGGGCGGAGGGCGTGACTCTGTCCCCGCCGGGACGGAGTAGGCCGACATGCGACACCTGACGGCCCGTGAGATTGTCGCGGCGTGACGGATTCCTTGATCGCCGCGTTCAGCGCGGCCGCGCTCGCCCTGCTCCTGATGTCTGTCTTCGGCCTCTGCCGTGCGGGCAGCACCGACCCGTCCGCGGAAGCCCACTCCGTAAGGCTGGCGCTGTACGGATGCGGCCTCGCCGTGCTGACGCTGGGTCTGTTCATCGGCCTGGCGTGAGGTGACGGCCGCTGCCCTGGCGTGAGGTGACAGCATCGCCCCTGCGTGAGGTGACGGCCGCTGCCCCAGGCACCTCACCGCATGGAGCGGCTCGCCGCCAAGTGGCTGGTGAACCAGTCCCGGGCCAGGATCGCGACCTGCTCCAGGGCGCCCGGTTCCTCGAAGAGATGCGTGGCGCCCGGGACGACCTCGAGCCGGTTCTCGCAGCGCAGCCGAGCCTGGGCCTTGCGGTTGAGGTCGAGCACCATCGTGTCGCGGCTGCCCACGATGAGCAGCGTGGGCGCCCGTACGTCGGCGAGGTGGGGGCCGGCGAGGTCGGGACGGCCGCCGCGGGAGACCACGGCGGCGATGTCCATGTCTGTGTCGCCGCCGGCACCGGTGGCAGCGGCGGCGCCGAATGACGCGGCGGCCTGCAGCGCGGCCGCGGCTCCGGTGCTCGCCCCGAAGTAGCCGATCTGGGCCGACTCCCGCTCTCGCAGCCAGCGGGTGGCGTCCGCCAGCCGCCCGGCCAGGGTTTCGATGTCGAAGACGTTCGCCCGGTCGGCTTCCTCGGCCGGGGTGAGCAGGTCGAAGAGCAAGGTGCCCAGGCCCGCCTGGTTCAGGGCGGCCGCCACCAGCCGGTTGCGCGGGCTGTGCCGGCTGCTGCCGGAGCCGTGGGCGAACATCACGATCTCCTCGGTGCCCCGGGGCAGCGTGAGGTCCCCGGCCAGCCGGACCCCGCCGGCGTCCACCTCGACCGCGGTCTCGCCCCCGGTCGCCCCGGTCGCCCCGGGCTGATCCCCGGTCCCATCCGTGGCCCGGTCCTCGTCCGCCCACGCGGCCGCCTGCGCGAGCAGGGCGACGACCTCCTCGTCGGAGGTCTGGGAGAAGTCCTGGTACCACTCGCCGACTGCCCGGAACGCCCTCGGCGTGGACAGGCACACCACTTCGTCAGCCTTGGTACGCAGCCAGGCGACCCCGTCCGGAGGCGCCACCGGCACGGCAAGCACCACGCGGGCCGCGCCCTGCGCCCGTACCACCTCGCACGCCGCCGCCGCCGTCGCGCCGGTCGCGATCCCGTCGTCCACGACGATCACTGTCCGGCCGCCGATGGGCGTCCGCGGCCGGTCCGCGCGGAACCGCTTCGCCTGCCGCGCGAGCTCCGTCTCCTCGGCGCGCTCGACCGTTTCGAGTTCGTCCCGGCCGACCCCGCTGCGGCGGACGATGTCGTCGCTGATGACCCGTACCCCGCCCTCGCCGATCGCGCCGTACCCCAGCTCGCGGTGGTAGGGGACCCCGAGCTTGCGGACCACGATCACATCGAGTGGTGCGCGAAGTGCCCGCGCGACCTCGAAGGCCACCGGCACTCCGCCGCGCGGCAGGCCCAGGACGACGGGACTCTCCCCCCGTACGTGCCGCAGCGCTTCGGCAAGTCGGCGTCCAGCATCCACGCGATCCGAGAACAGCACAGCGGTTCACTCCCATCCCCTTCGTAATAACCCCATCTGTGACTGTTTCGCAAGCGGGAGGCGGGCCGGCGATACGGTCGGTCGCATGGAACGAATCGGAGCGGTCCTGATCGACATCGACGGCGTGCTCACGGTGTCCTGGAAGCCGCTGCCCGGCACCGTCGAGGCCATGGAACGGCTGCGCGCCGCCGGCCTTCCGCTGGCGCTCGTCACCAACACCACCTCACGGACCCGCGCGTCGATCGCGGCGAAGCTGGCCGAGGAGGGCTTTCCCGTCGGCGTCGAGGACATCCTCACCGCGCCCGTCGTCACCGCCGCGTATCTGCGAGAGCACTACCCGGGTGCCCGGTGTCTGCTGCTCAGCAGCGGCGACGTCCGTGAGGATCTCGAGGGCGTGACACTCCTCGACGGGAGTGGGGACGCCACTGCGGATGTGGTCGTCCTCGGCGGCGCGGGCGCCGAGTTCGGTTACGCGGCCCTCAATGCCGCCTTCCGCCATCTGCAGCGCGGCGCCGCGCTGATCGCCATGCACCGCAACCTCTACTGGCGTACGGCGGACGGGCTCGACCTCGACGCCGGGGCCTTCCTCCTGGGGCTGGAGCGAGCGGCTCGCGTCGAGGCGGAGGTCACCGGCAAACCCGCCGCCGCGTTCTTCGCCACCGCCCTGGCACACCTGGGCGCCACCGCGTCCGAGGCGCTGATGGTGGGCGACGACATCGAATCCGATGTGCTGGCTGCGCAGCGCGGCGGAATCACGGGCGTGCTGGTCAGGACGGGCAAGTATCTGCCCGAGACGCACCGGGCGGCCGACGGCACACCGGACCATGTACTCGACTCGTTCGCCGACCTTCCCGCGCTGCTGGAGCGCGGCTGACCGGCGCTTTCGCCGACCGGTTGAGCGCCGCCGGGGCCGATCAGGGGGCGTACTGCCCCAGCATCCTCGCCATCGCGGCCAGCACGGAGGGCGCGACCCGGTAGTACACCCAGGTGCCGCGCCGCTCGGAGGTGAGCAGGCCCGCCTCCTTGAGCTTCTTCAGATGGTGGGAGACGGTCGGCTGCGAGACGCCGACGTCGGAGATGTCGCAGACGCAGGCCTCGCCGCCCTGGTGGGAGGCGACCGACGAGAACAGCCGCAGGCGCACCGGGTCGCCGAGCGCCTTGAACATGGCGGCGGTGCGGACCGCTTCCTCCGCCGTGAGGGGCCGCTCGGTCAGCGGCGGGCAGCACGGCTCGACAGCCGGGTCGACGTCCGGCTCCAGCAGCGGCAACGCCTTCACATTCGACATACGTCTATGTTGACACATGTCGAACCAGCCGGCCCAGGTGGCCGCCGCCGGGAAACCGGTCAGCCGACGTGCACCCGCGGCAGCCGCACCCGCACCTGCCGCCGCCACGATCGGATCGTCAGGGCCGTTCGAAGGGAGCGTCAGAGCCAGCCGTTGCGGCGGAAGCTGCGGTGGATGACGAAGCAGGCGACGACCATGACGCCGAGAACGAGGGGGTAACCGTAGGTCCAGCGCAGTTCCGGCATGTGGTCGAAGTTCATGCCGTACACGCCGCAGACCATGGTCGGCACGGCGACGATCGCCGCCCATGCGGTGATCTTGCGCATGTCCTCGTTCTGGGCCACCGTCACCTGCGCGAGATGGGCCTGGAGGATCGAGTCGAGCAGGCCGTCGAACGATGTGATCTGCTCGGTGACGCGAGCCAGATGGTCGGCGATGTCGCGGAAGTACGGCTGTATGTCCGGGCCGACCGGCGGCAGCGATTGGGTGCCGAGGGCCCGCAAGGGCCGGTCCAGCGGCGCCACCGCACGCTTGAGCTCCAGCAGTTCGCGCTTGAGCTGGTAGATGCGGCCCGCGTCGCCGCGGCCGGCCTGCTCGGTGAAGACGGTGCTCTCGACGGCGTCGATGTCGTTCTGTACGGCGTCCGCCACGGCGAGGTAGTCGTCGACCACTTGGTCGGCGATGGCGTGCAGTACGGCGGCGGGGCCCTTGGCCAGCTGCTCGGGGCTGGCCTCCAGGGCCTCTCGGAGCGGGCCGAGCGAGCCGTGCCTGCCGTGCCTGACGGTGATCACGAAATCGGGCCCCGTGAAGACCATGAGCTCGCCGGTGTCCACCACCTCGCTGGTGGCGGTGAGCTCCTCGTGCTCGACGTAGCCGCAGGTCTTGAAGACGGCGAACAGGGTGTCGTCGTAACGCTCCACCTTGGGCCGCTGATGGGCGACCACCGCGTCCTCGACGGCCAGCGGATGCAGGCCGAACAGCTCGGCGACCCCGGCGAACTCCGTCTCGGAGGGCTCGTGCAGCCCGATCCAGACGAAGCCGCGGCCGGACTTGCGGACCCGGCGCAGGGCGTCGTCCACCGGGCCGGCGTCGGGCTGCCGTACGCCGTCCTCGTAGATCACGCAGTTGACGACCGTGCTGCCCAGCGGGGAGCGGGCCGGGTGACTCAGGTCCACGGTCGTGCGGCGGGCGCGGCTCACGGCGCGGCGGAGATTGCGGATCATCGGCACGGGCTGGCTCCTTCGGACATTCGCCCGCCAGTGTGCCACCCGCCCGATGTGGGGTTGTGGGCCGCCGTTGCCCGAAGTCCGGCAGCTCCGCGGCGCGGGTGGACACGGCAGACCCGCCGCCGCCCAGACACTCTTATCCCAGCAATAGGTGCGAAAGGGGCACACTGAAGGGAGCAGTAGGGCGGCAGGGTTCCGTCTGGAGGGTGATCACATGGCCGGTCGGACGATGGTGGGGAAGGGGCCCCGGTCCCGCTACGCCCCGGATCGGGGACTCACCACCCGCATGGTGACGACGATGTTCCTGATCGGGCTGGTCTATGTCGTCTTCGTGGGTGTGCTGCTGGCCGTGCTCCGCGGCTCGTGGCCGCTCATCCTGCTGATCGCGGGCGTGCTGTTCATCGCTCAGTTCTGGTTCAGCGACCGCATCACGGCCTTCAGCATGGGAGCCCACGAGGTCACCCCGGAGCAGGCGCCCGAGCTGCACGGTGCCGTCGACCGTATCTGCGCCCTCGCCGACATGCCCAAGCCGCGTGTCGCGATCGCCGACAGCGACGTGCCGAACGCCTTCGCCGTCGGACGCAACGAGAACACCGCCCTGGTCTGCGCCACCACCGGCCTGCTGCGCCGCCTGGAGCCGGAGGAGCTGGAGGGCGTCCTCGCGCACGAGCTGTCGCACGTCGCCCATCGCGATGTCGCCGTGATGACCATCGCGTCGTTCCTCGGCGTCCTCGCTGGGGTGATGACGCGAATCGCGCTCTGGGGCGGCCTCGGCCGGCCGGACAGCAGCCGCGACCCCAACGCCGCGATCGCCATGCTGCTCATCCCCGTGGTCAGCGCGGCCGTGTACGTGGTCAGCTTCCTGCTGACCCGGCTGCTCTCCCGCTACCGCGAGCTGTCCGCCGACCGCGCCGCCGCGATGCTGACCGGCCGTCCCTCCGCGCTCGCCTCCGCGCTCACCAAGGTGACCGGCGAGATGGCGGCGATCCCGACGCGTGACCTGCGCAGGGCCGAGCCGTTCAACGCCTTCTGGTTCGCACCGGCCTTCTCCTCCAAGGAGAGCCTGAGCAGGCTCCTCTCCTCGCACCCGACGCTGGAGCAGCGCCTGGACCAGCTGGGCAGGATCTCGGCGCAGCTCGGCCGCCCGTGACGACGAACTGAGGTTCATCCGTGGGACTCCTCGACACCATCCTCGGCCGCAGCAAGCCGGTACGCCCCGACCTCGACCAGCTCTTCGGTCTGCCCGCCGCCGCGATCACCCTCCAGGCGGGCGCCGGATTCACCCCGACCGGTGTCGGCTCGGTGTGCTTCGCCAGCGTCGAGGGCGGGGCCTTCGCCCAACTGCAGGAAGACGTACGGGAGTTGCTGGATGCGGACACCGGCCACGGCGGCATCCCGGTCGAGTTCAGCCAGGACGCGTACGGCTACACCTGGCTCCTCGCCCGCCACCCCGCCAGCGACACGGCCTCCCTGGTCAACGACCTGCACGCGGTCAACACTCTCCTCGAGGAAGCCGGTTTCGGCCCGCAGTTGCTCTGCTCCCTGATCGCCTTCCGCGAGGCCACCGGGGATCGCGCGCTGGCGCTGGTCTACCTCTACAAACGCGGCACCTTCTACCCCTTCGCGCCGCTCCCCGACGACGCGGAGAAGCGTGACAACGCCCTGGAACTCCAGGCGAGGTCGCTGCTCGGGGACGACCTGCGCATCGAGACGGACCTGGCCCGGTGGTTCCCGGTGTGGGGAGCGCCTGGGCTGGGCGGGACGGGCCACGCCCCCGTGAAGGACCCGTAGCCGAAGTCCCTGCCGGGATCACGCGTAAGAGCTCTATTCGGCGAGGCGTACCAGCGCGAACGTGATGTTGTCGGGCCCACCGGCCGCGATCGCCGCCTTCCACATCTCGAAGGCGGCCCTGCCGTCGTCGTGCGCCCGCAGCAGGCCGTCGAGCTCCTCGTCGGGCACGGGGTCGGTCAGCCCGTCGGTGCACACCAGGTAGCGGTCGTCCACGGACAGCGCCCTGGCCGTCACATGGGGCGTGATGGCGTTGAAGGTGTGGCTGCCGCCGAGCGTCTGTGTGACGGCCGACGTGGTGCGCTGTCCCGGCCGCAGCGGCGGGCTGTCGTCCACGCTCACCTGACGGAGTCCGTCGTGAGCCGCGTCGAACACCTTGCTGTCGCCGACGTTGAAGACCAGCAGCGACTCCGTCAGGACGACGGTGCCCGCGACCGTGGTCCCCATGGTGAGCAGCTCGGGATGGTCGCGAGCGGCCGAGTACACCGCGTGATTGCACATGTCCAGGGCGTCGCTGACGGCTTCCTCGTCGTCCAGCGAAGGGCCGAACGAGGCCAGTTGGCGGACCACCAGCGCGCTGGCCACCTCGCCGGCCGGCTGCCCGCCGAGTCCGTCGGCGACCGCGACTACGAGCGGTGTGCCGAGGGGGAACAGCAGCGTCTGCGGATTCTCGGTCACCGTGCCGCACAGCGTCCACGGTCCGGCGACGAGGCTGTCCTCGTTGTGCTCGCGGATCAGCCCGACATGGCTCAAGGCAGTCACTGCTATGTACGGCACCGGAATATCCCGCCTCTCGGCAACGGCAGGCGTGCCCTTCACCAACCATTGTTACGCGGCGGAAGCCCTCGTGGACGAGGTGGACGAGGTCGACGAGGTGGACGCGGCCGACGGGGAAGCGAACCGGGCTCGCAGCAGCTCAGTGGTCACCAGGGCGACGACGGAGGCGATGATCATCAGGGGAACCGCGTCCCTGGCGTCCTTGCCGAGCAGCAGTGTGGCCAGCACCGTACTGGTCACCGGCAGCCGGGTGTTCGCGCTGCAGGAGGCGGCGAGACCGACGGCCAGTCCCGCGGCCATGCCGAATCCGGGCAGCCCGCCGAAGGCGATGCCGAGCGCCGCGCCGATCAGCATTCCGGGGAAGATCGGGCCACCGCGCAGACTGCCCAGGCAGATGCCCCAGGCCACACCCTTGAACAGGACCAGCGCGGCCAGTACGGCAACCGGCCAGGCGTGCGGCTGGCCGGCCAGGGAAGCGAGCGTGGCCTGGCCCGACAGGGCCGCCTCTTCCGGCGTACGACCGGTGACCAGGGCGTACGCCGTGATGCAGACACCCGCCGCGATGGCGCAGGCCACCGTTCGCAGCGCTGTCCGCCGAGCGGTCCAGGCCACCACGTACCGCCCCAGGGTGTGCGCGCAGAAGACGACGACCGCGATGAGTACAGCCAGCGGAATCCCCCACAGGAAGTCCCCGGTGTCCGGGGCCATGGCGGTCGGCACCGAAGGCAGCGACAGGGCGCCGATCTCCAGGCCCGTGAAGTTCCCGAACCCCGTGAAGACCAGCGCTCCGATGCCGCTGGCCAGCAGACAGGGCAGCAGCAGCGCGACGAGCGACGGTCCGCCGATGCCCGCGGCTTCGAGGGTCATCACGACGGCGACGATCGGGCTGCCGAAGATGGTCGAGATCGCGGCTGTCGATCCCGCGGCCCCCAGGACCACGGCGTGCTGGGGGTCGTTCCCCTGCTCGCCGTGCCGCTTGCCGTATCGGCTGCCGTACTGCAGCGCGAGCAGCGCCAATCCGCTGCCGAGGCCCATGAGAGGGGCTTCGGGGCCCAGTACGACGCCGAGCGGCAGGCAGACGAGGGCGGCCAGGACGACGCCCGGCACCGCTTTGGGGCCGATGGGCGGCCCGCCCAGACCCTGGACGGGAATGTGCCCGCCCTTGCCCGCCATCCGCGTGACGATCGGGGCGAGCAGCAGTCCGGCGAGCGTCAGTGTGAGCAGCGGCCACCACCACGGCGCGGCCTTCATGCCCAACGCGTCGGGCAGTGACTCCCAGACGGCGTGCTGGAGTTCGTGCTCCAGGCTGATGAAGGCGAAGGAGGCCAGGGACACCGGTACGCCGAGGAGAGCGGAGAGCAGGAGAAGGCGTACGTATGCGCGGCTGCGCAGCACGGCGCCCAGCCCTTGCGCGCCGCCGGTACCGGACTGGTGCGCGCCGGACGCGTCCACGTCTGCCATGGCGGCAGACTAGGTGGATCGTCCGCCGGCGCGGCGGTCCGTGGCCGCGGCCCGCGCGGCGGCCACCCGGTGAGCCGAGCCCCGGCATGGCGCGGACGCCTCGGCAGGAACACCATCGGACGTGGAACACAACACCGCCAATGAATGTCGGCCGCTGTGCGCCGACGAAGGTGTGCGCCGACGAGGCTGTGCACCGACGAAGGCGGAGGCGAAGGCGGTGATCGCGTGCCATTGGACCTCGCCCCCGACCTGCCCGCGCTCGTACGCGAACTGACCCGAAGGGCCGACCCGTTGCGCCTGCGGCAGGACGTGGAGTACCTCGCCGACCGCCCGCGCAGCAGGACCCGCGCTCCCGAGGCCATGCTGCGCGCCGAGGCTCATGTGAGAAGTGAACTGGCTGCCGCGGGCTGGCGGACCGAGCGGCAGCCCTTCGACGTACGGTGGCGACTCGGCTCCACCGACCGCCACCGCGATCAGCCGCGCGCGCTCACACCCCGCCTCCACCGGCGGCTGACCGGCGCCAACCTCGTGGCGGGGCTGCCGGGAGGCGACGACCGCCGAACCGTGGTCGTCGGAGCGCACCTGGACACCGTCGCCGGCTGCCCCGGCGCCGATGACAACGCCTCCGGCGTCGCCGCGCTGCTGGAGATCGCGCGTCTGGTCGGCGGCCTGCCGGAACCGCCCGCGGTCACCCTCATGTTTTTCGACATGGAGGAGCTGGGGTTGATCGGTTCGCGCTTCGCCGCCCGGCGGCCGGGCCGCACCCGGCAGGTCGCGGGCATGATCTGCCTCGAGTCGGTCGGCTTCTTCGCGAACGAGCCCGGAACCCAACTGCTGCCCACCGGGTTCGGCGCGGTCTTCCCTCGCGCGGCCGCCGCGGTCCGCTCAGCCGGGCAGCGGGGCGACTTCACCCTTGTTGTCCACCGGCGCTCGACGCAGACGGCGGCCCGGCTGTGGCGCCGGGCAGCGAGCGCCGCCGAGCCCCCGCTGGCTGTCATCACCCTGCGCGACCCGCGACCCGACGGTCCGCTGGGCGCGCTCATCGGCCTCGCGGTGCCGCCGGTGAGCCATCTCGACCGAAGTGACCACGCCGCCTTCTGGAACGCGGGGATTCCGGCCCTGATGCTCACCGGCACGGCGAATTTCCGGAACCGCAACTACCACCGGCCGACCGACACTCCTGACACCATCGACTACCGGCGTCTGGCGGCCCTCGCCGTCGCGACCGCCGCCACCGTCACGTTCTGGCCTGTCGGTGTGACCGGTTGATCCCGGTCTCCACCCGTCTCGGGCGGCCGAGATCAGCGGAACCCCGGTAGAAGCCCGCACGTGTCCCCCGCCTTCCCTACGCTGGACGTGACTGGTCCCATACGCATGACGAGGCGGGCGGGCCGCCCCGGAAGGCGACTCGGCCGGCGAAGACTGGTCGGAGGCGAGGGAATATGAGGCGTGGCGTTATCGAGCCACGGTTGCACCCGGTGACCCCAGCCGACCGTGTCCACTCCCGGCGACGGGGGCGCTGCGAGCCGTGAGAGAGCGGATCCGGGTATTCGGCGGGGCGGTGCTGGCCGCTGTCTACGTGCTGGGAAATCGGGACGACTGTCTGAGTCTCGCGGAATCGGCCGGAGACTCCGGTGCCATGTACGGGCTGTCGCCGCGCTATCCCTTGTCCGGTCGTGCGCCAGTCGTGGAAGCCTTCCGCACCGGCCGCCCTCTGTGGCTGAACGCGGAAGGGCTCGCCGCGTACGGCGAGCGCCCCGGCGAGAGCCCTGGGCTGACGCTACCCGCCAACATCTCGCTGGGCGCACTGCCGCTCGGAGCCAACGGCACTCCGCTGGGCTGCCTGGTCGTCGTGGACGACGTCGGCGGCGGCTTCGACGCCGAACGGCGCAACTTTCTGGAGCTCTACGCGGACCAGGTCACCGCATGGCTCGAAGCGACCGGCGAGCCGAACAATCACGCCATCGGCCGTACGGGGCCCCGGCCGGTACTGGGCCCTGCCCTGGACCGGCTGCGCGTCGGCTCGTTCACCCTGGTCCTGAGCACCGGGCACATCGAAGCGGACGACCGCGTGCTCGACCTCGTCGACATCCCCAGGGGCGAATTCGACGGACGCGTGGAGACCCTGCTGGCGCACACCGTTCCCGACGACCTGCCCGCGCTCATGTCCATCGTCGACCCGGGCCATATGACATCCGGCGGCCGGGACCTCGAATTCCGCGTCCGCCGCCCGGGCGGCGAGCTGCGCTGGCTGCGCCTGCGGTGCAGGGTGCTCGCGGACGGCGTGGGCAGGCCGGAGCGGGTGCTCGGCGTGGTCGCCGACGCCTCGCATCTGCGGCCCACCGCGGACGAGGTCTCCAGGGTGCAGCGACTGTCCGTCGCTCTGGCCGGTGCGATGACCGTCCGGGACGTCAGCAGGGCGGTGGTCGCTGCCCTGCGCGACCCGCTGGGAGCAGATCGGGTGGCTCTCGCCGAACTCGAGGGGGACCGGCTGGTGGTCAAGGTCCTCGACCCGCCGGAACCCGACGCCTGGCCGGAGCTGTGGCGTGCCGAATGGCGGTCCGAGTGGCCCGATGCGCCCGCCGGCGCCCTGCCCACACTGGAGGCCGCGCTGCGCGAGGGCCGGGCGAGCCTGTGGCCGGCGGGCTCCGCACTCGAACCGGGCCTCGAAGGCATCGGCCCCGGCGGCCTCGCCGTCCTGCCGATCCCGGCCGAAGGCCGGGTGGTCGGCGGGTGCCTGGTCGGATGGGACGAGCCGCACGAGTTCGGCCCCGAGGAGCGGTCCCTGCTCACCGCGACCGCGGGCATGGTGGGGCAGGCACTGGTGCGCGCCCGTGCGTTCGACGCCGAACATGAACTCGCCACGACGCTTCAGCGCAGCCTGCTGCCGCGCAAGCTTCCGCGGCTGCCCGGCGCGGTGGCCGTCGCCCGCTATCTGCCCGCGACGGTGGGACTCGAGGTGGGCGGCGACTGGTACGACGTCATCCCGCTCTCCGAGAACCATGTGGCGCTGGTCGTCGGTGACGTGCAGGGGCACAACGCCGGCGCCGCGACGATCATGGGCCAGATGCGTACGGCGATCAGGGCCTACGCCGTGGAGGGCCATCCGCCCGACGTGGTCGTCTCCCGCGCCAATCACCTGCTCGTCGGCATGGAGACCGATCTCTTCGCCACCTGCTGCTATGTCGCCATCGACTTGGAGGAGGGCAACGCCTTGTGCGTCCGGGCCGGGCATCTGCCGCCGTTGCTGCGTCCCCCGGAGGGCGTCACCGAGGAGGTGGAGGTCGAGGGCGGGCCTCCGCTGGGCGTGCTCGCGGAGGCCGAGTTCCCGATGACTGCGCTCGCGCTGACGCCCGGCACGGTTCTCGCCCTGCTGACGGACGGCCTGGTCGAATCCTCGAGCCTGCACCTGGAGGACGGCATGCGCCGTGTGTGCGACGCGTTGTCCAGAGCCGACCCGTCCGACGCCGGGCGGATGGCCGACGAGCTGCTCGGCGGCGTCAACCGGCGCGACGACGACGTGGCGCTGCTGCTCCTGCGCTACGACGGGATAGGAGTGCGGCCGCTCCGGGCGCGCTGGACGGTGTGGAGGCTGCCCGACGCGGTCGCGCACGCGCGCCGCTTCACCGCCCGCACCCTGCGCTCCTGGCGCGCGACGGACGAACGGGTGACGGAGCAGTCCGACACAATCCTGCTGATCGTCTCCGAGCTGGTCACCAATGCCCTGGTGCACACCCAGGGCCAGGTGGGCCTCGACCTCATGCTGTCCGGGGAGCGACTACGGGTGGCGGTGAGCGACGCGTCGCCGCGCGCGCCCGTCAAGCCGGGGAACGTGGATTGGGAGGCGACCGGTGGGCGGGGGATCCTGCTGGTCCAGGCGGTGTCGGCGTCGTACGGCTCAGTGCCGCTCAGCAGCGGCAAGCAGGTGTGGGCCGAGACCCTCCTGCCACGGCGCGAGCCCTGACGGGCGGAACCCGACGGGCCGGTGGTGCGCACGCCCGCCGTGACAGGCGTGCGCACCCGGCGGTCACCCGCCGCGAACCACGGCTCGCTACGGCTTCCACCACGCGGCGGAGGCATCGCGCAGAGTGTTCGTGCCGCAGTGCACCTCGCCCATGCCGACGTGATACGTGTGCCAGTCGTCGATGTACGACACCTTCATGCCGGCCCGGGTGTACGAGTCGGTCACGGCGGAGGTGAATATGTCCTTGCCGCCGACGACCGGACCCCATTGCCGCGGGGCCAGATAGCGGTCCCGGCCGAGCAGGATCCCGTTGACGGCACCCGGAACGTAGGCGCTGGTCATGACGGTTCCCGGGGGCGCAGCGCGGTCGCCCTGCCTTGCGAGCTCCTTCTGCTGACCGTGCTCGCGGACCGCGTCCGGTATCTCGCCGGCGCCCATCCGCGAAAGCCGCGGCATGCGGTCGCCCCGCTCCTCGTCCCCCGTACCCCGTGTGTACAGCGCGGGCACCCGCACCACCTCGGCGTCGGTCACACCCGTCTCGCGCTTGAGCACGTCCAGATTCGCCGCGATCCGCTTCGCGGCCATGGTGTTGTCGGCCACCAGCCACTTCGAGGCGAGCGCCTGGTCGATGGTCTCCTTGGGGGCGGGCAGGTCCTTGCTTCCCGGCACGGAGAACATCCGCGTCCTGCCCTGGCCGGCCTGCTGCGCCTCGCGCAGCAGCCGCAGCCCCGCCTCGGGATCGGCGATCCCGATCTTCCAGCCGCGCGGGGTGTCCGCGGGGAGGAACTGGACGAACTCGTCGACGTGACCCACATGCAGCCATGAGGTGTCCAGGAACAGCGGGTCCTGGAAGCCCTGGGACTTCAGCAGTGTCCGCATCACCTGCGCGGGCTTGGAGCCGTTGTCCTTGCGCTCGCCCATGATGATGCGCCCGGCGGGGAAGGAACGGTCGCCGTGGGCGTACGGCGGGATGGTCTCCAGATTCCCCATCGAGTTGAGGGTCCACTCCTCCGAGTCGCGGACCCCGGACACCTGTACCACGCCCACGCCGTTGCCGCGCAGCTTCTCGAACAGCTCCCGGCCGGCCTCACGGTCCGCCTGCGCGGAGCGCAGCATCACGCGTATCACCTGCCGGCCCCCACCGGGGCCGGTCATGCTCACGTAGCCGGGCTCGACGAAGTCCTGCGCCCAGACGTCCCCGTACTTGTCGAAGGTCGCCAACGGCTTGTTGATGCCCGCCGACTTGACCTCTGCAGCGAGGCCCTTGACGAACGCCTGTTGCCGGCGCGCGTACTCGTCCTTCCCGGGCACCTGGGTGACGAGCAACTGCTGCGCGTTCTGCAGGTGATGGTGCGTGAGCAGCGGAGCGACCCGCAGGGTGACCTCGTCGGAGGTGCTCTTCCCGCCGGAGGTGACGGTCAGCCGGATCACGGAGCGACCGCCCCAGCGGGCGTTGTCGCGAATCACGTCAGTGCTCTCGACCCCGAACTCCACACCCGCGCGGAGTTCGGCGGCGGACAGGCGGGTCTTGGCTGTGACCCAGGCCCAGCCGGTGGAGCGTTTGACGTAGATCCGGGTGTTCTTGGCGCCGGCCACGACGGTCAGGGCGCCCGTCGCCGTGGCGGGCAGGTTCGCCATCGGCAGGGAACGCACCCGAGCCAGGTCGGCCGCGTCGGCGGAGCCGTTCACCGTGGTGTCGGCCGCGTCGTTGCAGGCGGCGAGCTTGGCGTCCGGGAGTGGCTTGCCGCCCGGGCCTTTGACCGCGCACCGCTTGGTGTCGTCGTCGATGTTGGGGAGGAACACCGCTCCCCTCGCGGGGGACCAGGTGTCCTCACCGCTGGTGTCCGTCGTACCGCCGACGTCCACCCGCCCGTCCCGGTTCACGTCCGCCCGGAGGTCGACCTGGGGCGGCTGCGCGGCGAACGCCGGTGACACGGGAGCCAGTACGGCCCCGATCACAGTGACGGTAATGGCCAGTGCCGCGTGTCTCGCATGGCTCGTACCCAAGATGCGTCCCTTCCTGAGGATCGGTGCTACCGAGCCGGAAGAGGACATGGGTGCGTGGTGCGTTGCCTTCTGGGGCCGGGATCATCCCGGAGGCATGCGGGGGTGCAACTGGTGGAGGAGGCGGTGTCAGCCCAGGGCATGACGAAGAATCAGGGGCATTGGGGTATTGCTGAAAGGACTCGGCGGACGGCGACGCCGTACGCGCGGCGGCTGCGCGGGTAGCGGCAGGCGGCGATTCGGGGGTGCATTCGACTCGCGGGCAGGGCGCAGGCCGGTTCGATGCCGAGCGCATGGGCCGCGTTACGCGCACCCCGCAGCGCGCGGAGGGCCGCCTGGCCGAGACGGTGACGCCGGACAGCGAGTGCGTACGCGTACGACTCAGGGGCGGCCGGATACGCAAGCGGCGCCCGGCAGACGACGGTTCAGTCTGCGGGCGCCACGAACCTCGGCAGCGGGACCGGGCAAGGTCCCGCGCCGCTTACGCGAAGGGTGGCTCGTCAGGCGCCGGGTGCGCGGTAGTCCACCTTCTTCTGGACTGCTTCGTCGATTTCCTCGGGCGTCAGCAGCACGACCGTGCTCGTGCGAACGCCACCCGCCGCGGACGTAACCAGACCCATGGCCGCGGCGGAGGCGTTGCCCGGCAGGTCCACCGTGACGTAAACGTCCTCGTCGCCGAAGGCCCAGTGCATTGATTCGAGCTGACCCCCCAGGCTCTGGACCATGCGCTCGACGACCTCACGGCGGGCAGTCCCGCCTTCCTTGAGCAGGCCTTTCAGTCCGTCCACCGTCAACTTGACCCTGAAGAGGTATTTCGACATCGGTCTGCGCCTTTCCCGTGATCGGTCAGCCGGAGCCGTATGCCTGGAGACCGGCCTGGATGTCGTCGAAGCTCATCACCGGCATGAAGGTGACCTTGGCACCGAGCTCCTGGAAGAAGGGCTCAGCGATCGCCGGGCAATACCCTCACGAGCGTTCCATTGCTGGGTGCCGGCGCTGCGTAATGCGCGGGGGATTCGCGCGGTGTGGCTGTACAACCATCGTCGCCCCGCGTCAGCGCGACTGCATCCCGGCGGCAGGGCGCGCCTTGCCCACTGCTGTGGCTCGCTCAGGACGTGGACCGCGCCACCAGGGCCGGAGGCGTACGGCTCACTGTCCGGCCCAACGCGGAGCCTGCCCTGGCGAACTTCGCGGCGTCCAGCAGGGCCGCACCGCCCAGGTCGTTGTTGAAGTACACAAACACATCGTTCTCGTCGGGCCAGGCGTCGGCGATACGCCGGGCCCAGGACTTCAGCGCTTGCCGGCCGTAGCGCGGCGGTGGCTGCGAGATGCCGCCGTGGAATCGCATGTACCCCCACGACGCGGTGCGCCACAGCGGCGTCACCGGGCGAGACCCCCGGTCCGCCCAGCACAGGGCGCTGCCGTGCCGTTCCAGCAGCGCCCGGAGCTCGCGCTCCGCCTCCCACCACGACGTGTGGCGGAATTCGACGGCCACCCGAACCGTGCCGGGGAAGCACCTGAGGCAGGCGTCCAGAGCCTCGATGTCCTCCCGGAAGTGGGGAGGCAGTTGCAGCAGTACGGGCCCCAGCCGGCTGCCCAGGCCCTCGGCGCGATCCATCAGCCGAAGCACGGGCTCCTCGGGCGCGCGCAGCCGCTTCATATGGGTCAGATAGCGGCTGGCTTTGACCGCCATGACGAACCCCTCCGGCGTCTGCTCCCGCCAGGAGGCGAAGATCTCCCTGGTGGGAAGCCGGTAGAAGGCGTTGTTGTTCTCCACGGTGGCGAAGCGCCGGGCGTACTCCTCCAGCCACAGCCGCTGCGGGAGCCTGGGCGGATAGAGAACGTCGCGCCAGTCCTTGTACTGCCATCCCGAGGTTCCGACGAGCATGGGCATGGTCCGATCCCTGCCCAGGGAACCAGAAAATATCGCCCCATTTCAGGCATATCTCTAACTGGTGTGGACCAGTCGAGGCCGCCCGGCGTCCGCCACCCCGCCCGGCACGACACCGGGCGGGAACTCGCGGGTCACCGCGGCCACCGTGATCCTGTTCCGGACGGTCAGCGGTGAACTCCGGGCGAACAGGTGGCGCAGGTGCCCGTCGCTCGGTCGCTCGGGCGAACCCGCTTCGTATGCTGCATAGATGGCCGTCGCTGTATCGGGCCCGGAATCGGGCGAGGAGCCCATCGGAGGGTGTGCGCCTTCCCTGACCGCCCCCCTGGCGGAGCGGGACCGGGTCGAGCGCATCGCCCGCGTGCTGAAGGCGGTTGCCGACCCAACCCGGTTGCAGCTGCTGTATCTGATCCAGACCGCGCCCGGCGGCGAGGCATGCGTCTGCAATCTGACCGAGAAGCTCGGGCTGCGGCAGCCCACCGTCAGTCACCATCTGAAGACCATGGCCACCGCGGGACTGCTCGCGCGTGAGAAGCGTGGCACCTGGGTCTGGTACTCGGTCGACCGCGACGGGATGCGAGCGGTGCGGGACATCCTGCGCTCACCCGTCGGCGCACTGATCTGACGGGCGGCGCGGCCGTCTTGACGAGCCGTACGGATACGGCGCAAGCCGCGCCCGAGACCTGCTCGGCCACGGCGCCCGGACCGGCCCCGCCGCCACCCTCGTCGGCGTCAGCCGCCCGGCTCGCGGGCAGGCGACGCGATCAGGACAGCGTCTGAACGACCTGACGCACCTGGCCGGCGACCGAGTCCGGCAGCGGGGCGTAGTGGATTCCCGGGAGGGCCTTTTGTCCTTCTTCACCGGCGGTATAGGCCAGGAAGGACTTCAGGGCGGGGAGGGTTTCGGCCCGGTTTCCCGTGTCGCACACGATCTCGTAGGTGACCTGAACGATCGGATACGCACCTTCGGCGGAGGTTGCGTAGTCGAACTCCAAGGTCAGGTCCTTGCCCGTGCCGGCGATTTCGGCTTCGGCCATGCCCGCGGAGGCGGTCCTCGGTGTGGGGGCGACGGGCCGGGAGGCTCCAGTGTCGATCTTGACTGTGCTGATCTTGCCCGCGGCGGCGAAGGACAGCTCGAAGTAGCCGATCGAGCCGTCGAGCGACTGCACCTGCGACGCGACACCGATGGACCCGCTCGCGGCTTCACCGCCCTTGCCCTCCCAGGACTTCTTCACGGGGTGTGGCCAGGAACCGCCTGCGGCGCCGGCCAGGTAGGCATTGAGGTTCTGGGTGGTGCCGGAGTCGTCGGACCGGTGCACGGGATGAACGGGCACCGACGGCAGTTTCGCGCCCGGGTTCAGCCGCCGGATGTCGGGGTGGTTCCAGGAGGTGATCCGCGAGTCGAAGATCTTCGCCAGGGTCGGGGCGTCGAGCACCAGATCGTCCACGCCCTGAAGGTTGAAGCCGATCGCGATGGGGCCGCCGACCATCGGAAGGTCAATGGCCCGGCCGCCCGCGCAGACGTCCTTCGACCACTGGACCTCTTCGGGTTTCAGGGCGCCGTCAGAGCCGCCGAAGCCGGTCGCCCCCCGGAGGAACTGGGCCACGCCGGCGCCCGAGCCCAGGGGGTTGTACCTGATCTGCACGCCTGTGCACGCGCGTTGGTACTGCTTGATCCAGTACTCCATGGCGTTCTGCTGAGCCGTCGACCCCGAGCCGGGCAGCTGACCCTGCGTGGCGCACTCGATCTTGGCCGCGGCCGGGTCGGCGGCCGAGGCCTCACCGGCGGGGGAGCTGTCCGTGTCGCAGGCGGTCAGCAGCATGCTCGTCAACGCGGCCGCCGCGGCGAGTGCGATCCGTCCCTTCGTGGGTCGACGCTGCACTTTGCTCTCCTAAGACACCACGAATGAGGCGAATCGGCAGGGGGCGCCCGGTGAGCGTCGCCTGTCGCCCGGAATATAGATATTCGGCGATGTTTCGCGCTCATAGGCGACATCGGTGCGAACATCAGCCGTCATACCGTCGTACATGCGGTTACCGGGCGCGCTCGACGGTCTTGACGTACGCCACCGACGGATGCCGGAACGCGCTCCGTCGGCCAGTGCCTGGCTTCATTTAAATAATGAACAAGACTGTTGCCATCTCGTTAATATTGTACTTCTTGACGCTTTTGTCGGGGCAGAGTTGACTTCCAGCCACCTCGGCCACAACTACGTGGCCAGTCAGGGAGGTTGATTTCCACCGATGAACGCATATCTGCCTCGCGCCGCCGTTGCCCTCGCTGCTTCCGCGATGGCCGTCTCGCTCACCTCCTGTATCAGCACTCAGGACTCGGGTGTGAGGGCGGGCGACGACATCACTGTCGGTCTGCTCCTTCCGGAGAACCAGGCTGCTCGCTACGAGAAGTTCGACAAACCGGTCATCGAGGACAAGATCAGACAGTTGACCAACGGCAAGGGTAAAGTCCTCTATGCCAATGCGAACCAGGACGCCACTCTGCAGACGCAGCAGGTAGAAACCATGATCACGAACAAGGCCGACGTCCTGATCGTGGACGCGGTCGACTCCAAGGCCATAGCCGAATCGGTCAAGAAGGCCAAGGACGCGGGCATCCCGGTCGTCGCCTTCGACCGTCTCGCCGAGGGCCCGATCGACGCCTACACCTCGTTCGACAACGAAGAGGTCGGCCATGTCCAGGGCAAGGCGCTGTTGCAGGCGCTCGGCTCCAATGCCAAGTCGGGCGAGATCGTGATGATGAACGGCGCGATCACCGACCCGAACGCCGCGCAGTTCAAGAAGGGCGCGCACAACGAGCTCAACGGCAAGGTGAACATCGGCAAGGAGTACGACACCAAGGAGTGGAAGCCGGAGAACGCCAACGCCAACATGGAGGCCGCGATCTCGGCCCTCGGCAAGGACAAGATCATCGGCGTCTACTCCGCCAACGACGGTATGGCGGGCGGCATCATCGCCGCCCTGAAGGCCGGCGGCGTCTCCCCCCTCCCGCCGGTCACCGGCCAGGACGCCGAACTCGCCGCCGTGCAGCGGATCGTCGCCGGTGAGCAGTTCATGAGCGTCTACAAGCCGTACGCCCCGGAGGCCAACGCAGCGGCCGAGATGGCGATCCTGCTCGCCAGGGGCATGTCGCTCAACTCCATGGCTCAGGCGGACGTCGACAGTCCGACCAACAAGGGCATCCCCTCGGTGCTGGTCCCGGTCATCTCGCTGACCGAGGACAACATCAAGGAGACGGTCATCGCGGACGGCGTGTACACGGTCGCCGAGATCTGCACCCCGAAGTACAAGGCCGCCTGCGAGAACCTCGGCCTGAAGTAGGTCCCGCCGGCCCCCCCGCGGAGCGCGCGCCGCCACGAACGGAAACCTTGGGGCGTCGGGTGCCCCCTGCCCAGCGTCCCTGGGCGGGGGGCTTGATGCGTTCCCCTCCGGCAGATGGCCTGCTGCAGAGTCACCTGGGAACGAAGGTGACCCGGAACATCTTGGGCCACCACTTGCCGGTGAGCAGGAACTGATCGGTCCCCGGAACGGCCGCAATACCGTTCATCACCTGCGCCCGCTGCTTCTCGGCCGCGCTGAGCAGGGCCGGAGCCTCGATGTCGCCGGTCACAGTGCCGGTGTTCGCGTCGATGCGCACAATCCGGTCGGCGGGCCAGACGTTGGCGTACACGATGTCGCCTACGCATTCCAGTTCATTCAGCCGCCCCACGGGCTGCCCATGTGCGGTGACGGCAACATCCCCTGTCTTCGCGAGTGTCCTGGGGTCCCGGAAGATGAGCCGGGAGGAGCCGTCGGTCGTCACCAGCCGGTCGCGAAGGGGCTGGTGGCACACTCCCCAGCCTTCGTCCTCATAAGGGACCTGGCGCAACTCGGCCAACGTCCTTGTGTCCCGCTCGATCGCGATGCCGTTCTTCCACGTGAGCTGCCACAGAGTGGGCCCCATGACGGTGATTCCCTCGCCGAACAGCGGCTGGGGCAAATCGGCGCGGACCTCCGGTGGCTTGCCGAGCGGCCCCGCCCGAACCGACGACTGTCCGACCACGCCTGTGCTCTCGTACAGCGTGCCGCCGGACAGTTCCAGGCCCTGGGTGAAAGCCGTCGGGTCATGGGGCAGGATCTCGACGACCTCGGCCCGCAGTTGCTCGACCTCGACCTCGGCCTCGACCCCTGCCGCGGGCCGCTTATGCGTGCCGGGGCCGTGGTCCCCGGCTCCGCCCACCGAATCACAGGAAAGTACGAGCATCCCGCCGGCCAGGGCCACGGCCGCGACAGGGATCACCAGCGCAAAACGCATGATCCTGACACTGCCACAGGGGCCGACAAGAGCAACGTTGCCCCGCCCGGCAGCGCACAGACGCTTCTTCCCCAGGCGTAGTTGTCCACGGGGGGAGCCTCGTCCGGGCGGGTGTCCGTCGCGCGCGCCACATCCTGGACCCCGACTCTGTCGTGCCCCGGCGGCGCCGGGGCACGACAGAGTCGGGGGAGAGGAAGGTCCAGCTGGTTCTACGGCCGTGTCTTGACCGGAACCGGCACCCCGTGGCCGTTGGCGGCCGACCCCGGGCTGGGGACCACTGCCGCCGAGCGCGACGACACCAGCGCGGTGAACCGGGCTTTCGCGCTCTGCTTCGGCCGGTACTTGTACGCATAGCTGTACGCTTCGCCCTCCCCTCGTGCCGGAGCGCCGTTCAGGACGGCCCCCAGCACAGGGACATTGACGCGTTCGAGGATGCGCAAGGCGTCGACGATCTGGCTCCGGCTAGTCCGCCCGGCGCGCGCCACGAGCAGATAGCCGTCGACAGAGGGCGCCATCGCTGCGGTGTCGGCAAAGGGAAGCACCGGAGCGGTGTCCACCACGACATGGTCGAACTGCTCGGCAAGAGTCCGCAGCAAAGAGCCGAATTGGCTGCTTCCGAGGAGCTGGGTCGGGTTGGGCGGAATCACCCCACTGGTGAGTACGGAAAAGGACCCGGCCGACTGCAGGACCTCATGCAGCTCGGCCTGGCCCACCAGAGCTGTGGTGAGCCCCGCGTTCCTGACCAGACCGAGGGCTGCCGCAATCGAAGGGCGGCGCAGGTCGCAGTCGATCAGGCATACCCTTGCCCCCTCTTCGGCCAGTGTGGCGGCCAGGTTGACCGACACGCTGCTCTTGCCCTCACGAGGCAGCGGGCTGGTGACCGCGATCACCTTCGGCCGCTGGTCCACCTCCGCGAACTGCAGGTTCACCCGAAGCTTCCGGAACCCTTCCGCGCGAGGACCGTGCACGTCGTCGCGCAGGGAGACCGGCTGGCGTACGGCTCGCGGGTCCTGAACGATGCTGGACAGCACCGGAGGCCCGCCCGCTCCTGCCAGGCACTCGTCGAGGGCTTTGGAATCACGCATCGAGGTGTCCACCGTCTCCAGCGCGACACCCAGCCCCAGCCCGAGAACCAGGCCCGCTGTCAGACCGAGCGCGACATTGAGAATGGTGTTCGGGGATGAAGGCGCGTCCGGCACCGTGGCAGGCTGGGTGATGGTGAGTCGCACCGGGGACGGGGACTTGCTTTTCTCCGGACGTTCCAGCTCCCTGATCACCTGGGCGAAGCGAGCAGCAACAGCGTTGCTGATACGGGCGGCTCGTCCCGCACGGATGTCGGTGACGGTCAGACGGACCAGCACCGTGTTGAGCGGCGCCTCGGCCGAGATCCGCGAAGCCAGTTGGGTCGGCGTCATATCGAGCCGGAGGGCTTTCACGACCGGCTTGGTCACCTGCGGGCTGGCCGCCACGTCGGCGTAGGACTGGACTCTCGCCTGGGTGAACGCGTTCCCCTGATTGAGCTGGGACGTGTCGGCACCACCCTGGAGGGAAGCGAACAGGGTTGTCGTTGCGCGGTACTCAGGAGTGGCGACGGCACTTGCCAGGATGCCTGCCGCCGTCCCCAGCAGAGCCACAACGGCGATGACGCGCCATCGGCGGGATAGGACTCGAAGGTAGTCGCGCAAATCCAAGGTCATCCCCGATCGGAGCGAGTGAGTGAACCGTCACCCTAGGACCACACTGAGGGATTTACGGCACGTGGCATGCATGTGCACCATTTCGTACCCCAACGGAGTGCACGGGCGTTTCTTTCAGAGGCGCTCAACGGTTTCCGCGGTGCAGCGATTGCAGGCGTCGAACACATAGCGGGCGGTCCGTTCCACCAATGCGTAATCGAATACGTCGTGGTCAGTGGCGATGACGACGGCGTCGGAAGCCGCGACCTGTTCCTCGGTGAGTTCGACGCACAGGATGTCCTCGGGCAGTCGCGAAGGGTCGACGTGCGGCTCCACCGCGAGGACGTGAGCGCCCAGTTGCCTCAGTCCGAGAGCCACGGCGACGGCAGGGGATTCCCGGATGTCGCCGGCATTCCTCTTGTAGGCGAGCCCGAGGACCAGGATCTGACTGCCGTTGACCGGCTTACGACGGGCGTTGAGCCCTCTGGCAACGCGCAGTACCACATGGTCGGGCATATGGCTGTTGATGTCGTTGGCCAGTGTCACGAAGCGGAAGTCATGCCGAAGCGTCTGCTTGACCTGCCACGAGAGATAGGAGGGATCGATGGGCAAGCAATGCCCTCCGACGCCGGGCCCGGGCAGAAAGCGCATGAAGCCGAACGGCTTGCTCGCCGCCGCGTCGATCACTTCCCAGATGTCGATGTCGAGTGGTTTGCAGAACATCGCAAGTTCGTTGACGAGGGCGATGTTGACATGGCGGAAGGTGTTCTCCAAAAGCTTGGTCAGCTCGGCCGTGCGTGGTGAACTCACCGGGACAGTACGGTCCACGACGTCGTCGTAGAACTGCTCGACATGCCGCAGGGAGACGTCGTTCAAACCGGAGACCACCTTGGGGGTGTTCTCCAGTCGCCACGTCGGGTTTCCCGGATCAATTCGTTCCGGGCTGTATCCAAGGAAGAAGTCCTCGCCTGCCCGGAGCCCGCTGCCTGCCTCCAGGATCGGGGACACCACGTGCTCGGTTGTGCACGGATACGTGGTGGACTCGAGGATCACCGTGGCGTTCGGCCGGAGTTGCTGGGCGACTGCCTGTGCGGCGGTCTCCACGAAACTCAGGTCGGGGACGCCGTCCTTCAGGGGGGTCGGCACCGTGATGACGCAGACATCGAAGTCCGCGGCATCGGCATAATCGGTACTCAGGGAATAGCGGCCCGAGTTGAGGGCTGCCAGTAGTCGATGGGACGTCACGTCCTCGGCGAACGACTCGCCGGCGGCCAGACGCTTGACGCGCATCTCGTCCACATCGAGACCCACGACGTTGTGCCCGGCTTCCACCACACGAACCGCGAGTGGTAGCCCCACATACCCTTGGCCGACCACTACGACCTTCTTTGTTGTCACCGACACGGTGACTCCTCTCTGCTTGCCAAGCAGAATGTTTCGGAGGAATATGCCTGGCACTCGCTCGACGCGGCTTCCTGTCCGTCTCTTGAGTGAAAATCATCAGGCGAATGGAGCCATGTCGGCCGCTGAGGGGCCGCGAACGGCCTAATTGCAGGATTCCATTCATTCTATTTGCGGTATCCACGGCTATCGTGGACATGCGTTGCCGGTGCACATGCCCCCGGCAACGTCCCCACCGGCAACTCCCCACCGGCAAAAATGGAGTGACGGCGTGATGGAACGTCCGAAGTACCTGGTCACCGGAGGAGCCGGCTTCATCGGCTCCCATCTCGTCGATGCACTGCTGGCCCGTGGTGAGCCGGTTGTTGTACTCGATGACCTCAGCACCGGACGAATGGAGAACCTTGCAGGTGCGCGCGGGCAGGATAACTTCAAATTCGTCCACGGCTCCGTACTGGATGCATCGCTCGTCGACGAGTTGGTGCGTGACTGTGATTCTGTGATGCACCTGGCGGCGGCCGTAGGCGTGAAACTCATCGTCGAACAGCCGCTGAATTCGTTCACCATCAACACCAAAGGCACCGAAACTGTCATCGGATCCGCTCACCGCTATGGCCGACGAGTAATCCTGGCCAGCACATCGGAGATCTACGGAAAGAATTCCTCCGGACCGCTGAGCGAGACCTCCGACCGCATCCTGGGCAGTCCCTCAATCCCACGTTGGTCCTACAGCACCGCCAAGGCGGTCGACGAGATCCTCGCCGAGCTGTACCGCCGGGAGTACGGACTGCGGTCCACCATCGTGCGGTTCTTCAACACCGTCGGCCCTCGGCAGAGCCCCGCCTACGGCATGGTCATCCCGAGATTCGCCCGTCAGGCAGTCCGGGGAGAACCCCTCACGGTCTACGGCACCGGGGAGCAGAGCCGCTGCTTCCTCCATGTCGCGGATGTGGTCGAGGCGCTCTTGTCGCTGATCGACCTTCCGGATGCCGTGGGTGAGACCTTCAACATCGGAAGCGACGAGGAGATCAGCATCCTCGATCTGGCGGAGCGGATCATCGCCTGCGCCGAGAGCACTTCGTCCGTGAACCGTCTCTCCTACAGCGAGGCCTACGGACCGGGGTTCGAAGACATGGAGCGTCGGGTCCCCGACACCACGAAACTGAGGGCCTTCACCGGCTGGCAGCCGCACCGGAACCTCGACGATGTACTGGCGGACGCCGTCGCGGACGCCCGAAGTGAGGTGAGCCGGCAGGTACTCGGGCTTGTCGCTGAAGGCCAGGCCAAGGGAGACACCGACAGTTCCACCGGTCAGACCGTGCTGGCGGGTCCATGTCCGGTCTGAGCCCGTGGCTGGTGTCGGCAGTAGCGGGGCTGGGAGCTCTCTTCATCGCGGCACTGCTGACCGAACCACTGCGGCGCCTTGCTCTGAGGCGCGGGTACACCGACCAGCCGAACGCACGCAGAGTCCATGTCCACCCCACGCCTTATCTCGGCGGCATCGCGGTCGCGATTGCCACCCTGGTCTCCGCGGGTGTGGTGACACTCGTCGCGAAGGAGCACGACGCCACGGTCGGCGTCGTGCTCACATGCGCCGCGCTCATCGCCGTGCTCGGCCTCACCGACGATCTGCGTCAGCTCAGCATCCGATTTCGTCTCTGTGTCGAGGCCGCGGCGGCCCTGGTGGTGGTTCTGTGGTGCGGCCATCCCGTGTTCTTCGGTACCTGGCTCGACGTGGTACTCGCCGTCGCGTGGATCCTCTTCACCACCAACGCGTTCAACCTGCTGGACAACATGGACGGGGTGGTATCCACGGTGACCGCGATCACCGCCGGATTCCTCTGCTGCGCCGCTCTCTCCGTCGGTATGGTCGGCACCGCCTCGGTCATGGCTGCGTTGGCGGGGGCTTGCGCGGGCTTCCTCTTCCACAACTGGCATCCGGCGCGGATCTTTCTCGGTGACGCGGGCTCACTTTTCGTGGGCTTTCTGGTGTCGTCCGCCACTGTGGCTCTGCACAGGGACAACGCCGCCCTTTCCGGGTACACCAGCTTTTTCCTCATCACCCTGGTCGTCACCGCGGACACCGGCCTGGTCATGGTCGCCCGTCGCAGGGAGGGCAGGCCCGTACTGCAGGGCGGCAGGGATCACATCGCCCACCGGCTCCGGCGGCTCGGACTGACTGTTCGTCAGATCACCGTCGTCATCGGAGGCTTCGCTGCCATGACGTGCCTGACAGCAGTACTCGTCATGTTCAAGGCTGTCCCGGAAAGCGCCGTGCTGGTCACGGTTGTCACGGTGACCGTAGTTGCCTGGGGCCTGCTTCTGAGAGTCCCGGTCTACACCGTAAGAGCGGACGGACAGGCCTGAGGGGAGCCACGGCGCGTCGCCGTGGCTCCCCTCAGGCCTGTCGTCAGCCCACTTACACCGCGAGCGACTGGGCCGGGGGCAGCGCCTCGTACTCGGGGAGCGTGCGGAACCAGCGCACCGTCTCGGCCAGTCCACGCGGCAGCGACACCTGGGCGACATCGGGGAAGAGCCCGCGCAGCAGACCGTCCGCGGCCTGGGAGTGGCGGACGTCTCCCGCCCTTGCCTCCTCGTGCCGGATGTCGGCCGGAGACCCGACGATTTCCTCGAGCTGCTGGGCCAGGTCGATGAGAGGCACCCGCGTACCGAAGGCCAGGTTCACCGGACTTGGGTAGGTGACCTTGCGCAGGACCGCGTCGGCCAGCACCCTGACGACGGTGCCGACATAGGTGAAGTCCCGCGTCTGCAGTCCGTCGCCGAAAATCCTCAAGGGCCTGCCGCGCAGCAGCGCATCGATGAAGGCCGGGATCACGGCGGCGTAGGCATGGCCGGCCGACTGCAACGGCCCGTAGACGTTGAAGAACCGGAACGCCAGAACCCGCAGGTCGAACGAGGCGCCGTAGGCCAGGACATAGGACTCGGTGGCGAGTTTGCTCGCGGCATAGGGGCTCAGTGGCTGGGTCGGCAGCTCCTCATGTTTCGGAAGTACGGAAACGGCGCCGTAGACCGAGGAGGACGAGGCGGCGACCACCGGAACGTGTCTGTGACGGCATGCCTCCAGGACGTACACCGTCCCCGTAGCGTTGACGTTGTGGCTGGCGACGGGGTCCGCCAGGGAGCGCGGCACGGACGGGCGGGCCGCGAGGTGGACGACGGCGTCCGCTTTGGCGACGACGCTTTCGAGGAGGTCCGGATCGAGAATGCTGCCCTCGATCAGCTCCACGTCGGTCCCCGCCAGGTTGGCTGCGGAACCTGTGCTCAGGTCGTCCAGAGCGATGACCTTGCCCACCGCCGGACGCGATGCGAGCTCTTGGCAAAGGTTGGCGCCGATGAACCCGGCGCCTCCGGTAACAAGGACGTTCAACAGTGCTCACCTTTCGAACGGGGTGCGGTCCACCAGCCGCGGGTGACGGCGATGGAGGTGTAGAGAGCCTGCGTGCCGGCCACCAGACGTTCCTCGCCGAAGCGCTGGGTGGTGAACGTACGCGCTCGTGCCCCCATCTCCCGGCGCAGTTTCCCGTCGCGCAGAAGCGTCACCGTGTGGCGAGCGAGTTGATCCGACGACAGTCCTGCCAGGAGCCCCGTCGTACGGTCTTGTACGACCTCGGCGACGCTGCCGACGTCGGTGGCCACCGCCGGCAGCCCCGACAGGCCGGCCTCGATCAGACTGACGGGCATGCCTTCGTTGTCCGAGGTCAGCAGTACCAGGTCGGCCGCCGCGTACACCGTCTCCACGTCTGCGCGCCAGCCCAGCAGGTGCAGCGAGTCACCGAGCTCGGTGACTGCCTCCGGGTCCGGCTGGAAGTCGCCGGCTCCACACATCACGAATTGCGCTGCGGGCACGGCACGGCGCACCTCTCGGGCCACGGCGAGAAATCGGTCGGGGCGCTTGATTGCGGTAATCCGACCCACATAGGCAACCACGGGACCGCCCTGCGGGATTCCGAGCCGGCGCCGGGCCTCGGCGGGCTCCGGTGCGGCTGGAAGCTTGGTGCCGGGCGGCGTGACCGTGTATTGGTCCGCCTTTCCGATGCCGGCGGCGAGGAGGTCGTCCCGCACCTGGCTGCCCACGGCAACCAACCGATCGGTGAGGCCTGCCAGTCTGCGCTCGGTCTGCACCAGGAGCCGAGTCTTCGCCGGGGAGAAATAGCCGTGCAGGAGATGGCCGTGAAAGGTGTGCACCCGTGAGGGGACACGCGCCAGTACGGCAGCCGCCCGCCCCAGTGCGCCCGCTTTCGCTGTGTGTGTGTGGACGATATGCGGCCGGAACCGGCGCATGGCTGCCGTCAGTTCGAAAAGGCTGCGCACATCATCCGTGGGCCGCACAGCCCTTCCCAGCCCAGCGAGCCGGTGGACCGGCAGGTCGGGTGCCCGCTGATCCAGATAGTCAGCCTCATCCGAACCCACAAGTCCGGAAATCAGGTGATGGTCGAATCGCTCAGGATCCAGCCCCCGCAAGAGGGCCGAGACCTGCACAGCTGGACCACCGATATTCATTCGCGTGATCACTCGCATCACGCGCAGGCGTGGGATGCCGAAACCCCTGGTTCGGTACATGGCGGTCGACATGTGCCAGATATTAAGCCGAACACACTCCGGTATCTGTCAAGGGCGCGAAGTATGTGTCCGCTGCTTTGGACAAGCCTCTCGGAAATATTTCGAGGGGCCGTGGAAGGATCGCCGAGAGCCCGGTATTCGGTCGATTCTTGCCTCCACCGCCGCAGCGTCGACGCTCATCCCGGCCGGCGTCTGATATACCGCGTCAGTACGCACGTTTGCCGGGGAATCCGCGGTACATGCGCTCCCAGGAGGAAGGAGACCATGAGGTGATCGACTGCTCCAGCGAGGTAGAGCAAGGCAAGCGCTTCGCCTTCGGCCGCAACTGGCAGAAGTTCAGCAGGCTGGTCGACGAGGACCGTATCGCTGCCGCTCGAGAGTCCCTCGTGGCGGCCTTGGGAACCGGCGACCTCGCCGGGCGCACGTTCTTGGACATCGGCTGCGGCAGCGGCCTGTTCTCGCTGGCCGCACTCCAACTCGGTGCGAAGGTGCACTCCTTCGACTACGATCCCGACGCTGTGGTGACCACCAGGCAACTACGCAACCGGTACGAGCCCGACAGCGACTGGTGTGTGGAGCAGGGTTCGGTGCTGGATTCCTCCCAGATCTCCCGCCTCGGACGGTTCGACGTCGTCTACTCCTGGGGAGTGCTGCACCACACGGGCGCTCTGTGGGAGGCCTTCGACACCGCCTGCCGACTGGTCGCCCCCGGCGGGTTGTTGTACGTGTCCATTTACAACGATCAGGGTCTGCGCAGCCGCGCGTGGACACATGTCAAGCGCACGTACAACTCCTCCGGCCCGGTGACGCGGCGTTTGCTGGTCGCCGGGAGTGGGATGTACCTGAACGCTCCCCGACGAGCGGTCACCCTGCTGAAGTCGGCCATGACGGGGCAACGTCCCGTCGGCGGCCAGGCTCGACGTGCTCGCGGCATGTCCGCCCGATACGACCTCATCGACTGGGTCGGAGGCTATCCCTTCGAAGTCGCTGCTCCGGAAGAGGTGTTCCGTGTGGGCCGCCGCCATGGGCTGGAGCTGCGCCATCTCAAGACCTGCGGAGGGGGCCTGGGCTGCAACGAGTACGTCTTCGCCTCGATCGCCGATCAGGACACCGCGCAGACGCCACCCGCCGCCGCACGCAGCGTGACGGCGGTGGCCTGACCAGCGTTACGATGCCCGCGCCCGATCCGGGCTGCCGGGCCCGGCCGGCGCCGCCGACGTCAGTAGAGGGCGGCGGCCGGCCGTACCGGGCATGCCGGCGCGGGGGTGCTCCGTTCCGGCTGTTCCCCGCGCTTACCTGACGGATCTGCGCTCCAGGAGTTCTTGGTAGAGGCTGATGTGCCGCTCCACCATCGTGTCCGCGCTCAGGTTCTCGAGAGCCCACCGCCGGGCAGCCTTCCCCAGTCGTGCGGCGGCGGCGCGGTCGGTAAGCATCCATTGCAGGCCCTGCGCCAGAGCATCGGTGTCTGCCGGGGGCACCAGCACACCCCGCTCGCGCAGCAACTCCGGTGTTCCGCCCACCGCGGTGGCAACCACGGGCCGGCCGACTGCCATGGCCTCCATGACCGCGTTGCTCAGCCCCTCCTCCAGGGAGGGCAGCACGACGACGTCCGCCCTAGCGAGAAAAGCGGGCACATCGGTGCGATGGCCCAGAAAGCGTACATCGATGCCCAGCCGGTCGGCCTGCTTTTGCAGAGGGCTTCGCTCGGGACCCTCCCCGATCAGCACGAGGGTGCAGCGCTGCCCCTTCTGCTGCATCCGGCCGACGGCGTCGAGCAGGTACTGGTGGCCCTTGTAGGTCCGCAGGTTCGCCACGCACAGCACCACCGGCAGGTCCGTGGTCAGGTCGGCGGGAGTTGCCGTCCGGAAGTCCCGCTCCTCCATCCCGTTGTGAATCACGGCGATCTTGCCCTGTGGCAGACCTTCCTGGCGCCGGGCCTCCTCGGCGACGGCATGCGCGTTCGCCACGACGAAGTCGGTCATACCGGTGGCGGCCCGCTCCATGGCCAGCAGCCCACGGCGCCCTTCCTTGAAAGTGCCCAGACTGCGCCGCCCGGCCACGCACACCGGAGTCCGTGCGAGGCGGGCCGCGGGAGCTGCCGCGATGTAGCAGTCGAACAAGTAGGCATGGAAGACCTGCGCCCGCGTGCGGCGCAGATGTGTCACGAGCTGAGTGAACGCCCTCACTCCGACTGCGCCGTCCTTTGCTGCGGCTACAGGATGAACCCATGGCCGGTTGATTCCGCGGTATCCCAGGCTGACCGCCGTCACCCCGGAGCCGGACAGCTCTGCCTCACGTGGTCCTCCTTCGTACAGCAGGAGCAAGGTGGTCTCGATGCCTCGAGCCGCCAGACCGCGCGCCAGCATCACGACCTGCTTCTCCGCACCACCCAACCCAAGTTGACCGATCATCAGACAGACTCGGGACAGCTCGGCATCGCCGACGGCACTCCCGGCGATCGGCACGGTCCTGGTCTCGCGGCATCCAGTCACTGATGTCAGCTCCATCCAGCCAGCAGTTCAGGCACGACAAGGCGTGCTTTCCTTCTTGTCCAGGCTCTCAGCAGTTTTTGTACCGATATCAACCACGACGCGCGGTCGTCCGGGTGAATGGTCACAGCGGTGGCGGTCCGGCTGGCCGGTGGCGGCTATCCGGGCGGCAGAGACGCCGCGGCGCGCTTGCCGGGAACGCAGAGACGCGCGGAGGTGAGCAGCGCGAGCAGATCCGCGGGGGAGGGGAGAAGCTTCCGGGCCTGGATGCCCGTCATCCTGGCGAACAGTCGTGTCTGAAAGGCGGCCAGCAGTACGTAGGCCAGCGAGGAGGCAAGCGCACAGCCGGCAGCGCCCCACACGGGAATCAGCAGCACGTTCAGTGCGATGTTGACGGCCAGGGCGATCACTGACGGCAGGACGACCAGCCGTGCGCGGCGCAACCGCAGCAAGTAGGCACTCGGCAGTCGGCTCGCCCCCAGAGCCATCACGCCGGGAGCGAGCAGCATCACGAGCGGCACCGCATCGGTGTACGCCGCGCCGTACACGGCGGAAACCAGCACCGGGGCGGCCAGCGTAAGGGCCAGCGCCGAGGCCAGTGCCAGGAGGATCGTGTAACGGGTGATCCGTACGGTGACGTCGGCGGATTCGGTGTCGCTTGCGTTGAACTGGCGTTTGAGCATCACCTGGGAGACGACATCCGCCAGCATGCGGCTGTACCCGGCCAGCCCGACCGCGAGCGAGTAGATGCCCACCTCCCGCGCGCCGGCGAATGCACTGAGCATGTAGATGTCGGCGTTCAGCAGAAGGAACACCGAGGCGGGACCAAGGTGGTAACGGGCGCCAGTCGCCACCGTGGCGCGTGCCAGCTTCAGGTCCCGGCGGTGCCCCGAGGCCGCCCCCACGGCGGTGAACACCAGCAGCGGGACACTCCCGGCGGCGACCCAGACGATCAGCGCCGCCACGACGCTCAACCGCTCACCTGCCGACAGTGCGGCCACAGCGGCGCATTGGGCGAGCCCGCCGGCCAGCATCGACCGATTCGCCACGCGCACATGCCCCCGCAGTAGCGCGATGTTGGCGGTGTAGTTCGACGCGATGCTGAGCGGAACGCTCAGGCAGGCCACCATCACCAGGTACTGCCCCGGCAGGTCCAGAGTTTCGGGGCCGATCACGGCCACCAGGGCTGTTGCGGCCAGACCGCTGAGAGTTCCGAGCACGAGGGCGAGCGGCACGCTGTTGCCGGCGAGCGCCTCCCGGCGCCCGGCGTCGGTCCACAACGCGCTCTGCGCCTGCTCCCCGGACAGGTGCCCCAGCATGGTGGCGGTCGTGGCGACCGTGACCGCCATGTAGTAGACCCCTCGGCCCTCCGGCTCCAGCGACCGGGCGATGACAGCGCTGGTGAACACGGACAGCACCACGCACGCGGCCCGGCTGCCCAGCATGCCCAGCACTTGCCGCGCGGTGTCAGCCACAGGACCCCTGGGCGGGTTGGGCAGTGGCAGTCGCGGTGTCCCAGGAAGGCTCTGCGCATGTGCGTTGCCATAGCTCGAACTGCAGCAGGGACCACAGCTGATTGGACCGGTCGCGCCCCTCGTCATGGTCCTGCAGCAGTTGTCGCACGACTTCGGGCCGGAACAGGCCGCGGGAGCGAGCGGTGTTGTCGGTCAGCAGATCGTAGGCCAGCGGCCGCAGTTCGCAGCGCAGCCAGTCCGCCAGCGGCACTCCGAAGCCGGCTTTTGGCCGGGTGAGCAGCTCTGATGGCAGCCAGGGAATCATCGCCTTCTTCAACAGCGCCTTGGTCACCCGGCCGTCGACCTTCCACCGCCCGGGCAGGCCCGCGGCCCACTCCATCAGATGGTGGTCCAGGAACGGAGAACGAGCCTCCAGTGAGTGAGCCATGGTGGTGATGTCCACCTTCACGAGCAGGTCCCCCGGCAAGTAGGTGTTGACGTCGACATCCATCAATCGGTTGACGTCCTCGTCGGCTCGGGAAGTGTCGAACACCTGCCTGATCAGCTCATAGCTGTCAATACTGGCCACCTGTTCGTGCAGCGCCTCGGTGTAGAGAGCGTCCTTGCCCTCGCGGGTGAAGTAGGACATGAGACTGGCGTAGCGGTGCTGTGGTGTCTCAGCCAGGAGCCGCAACCCCCTGCCGACCCTGCGCAGCCGAGGGGTGGTATTCCCCTGCGCCAGCGCGGAGCCGACAAGGTTCAGCACGCCACGCAGCGCGTTCGGGGGCTGCATCCGCCCCATTCTCTTCATGAACGCGTAGCGCCGATAGCCTCCGAAACATTCGTCGCCCCCGTCGCCGTTGAGTACCACCGTCACCTGCTGGCGGCTCAGTTCGGCCACGAAGAAGCAGGGAATGGCCGAGGAGTCGGCGAACGGCTCGTCGAAATGCCGGGCCACAGTGGGCAGAACCTCCAGCGCGGACGAACCCGCCACCACAAACTCATGGTGGTCGGTTCCATAGCGGCGGGCCACGGTCGCCGCGTAGGTACGTTCGTCGAAACGCTGGTCGTCGAATCCGATGCAGAACGTCTTCACGGGCCGATCACTGAGCCGGGCCATGGCGGCCACCACCGCGGAGGAGTCGATGCCGCCGGACAGAAACGCCCCCAGCGGACGCTCGCTGACCATCCGGACCCGTGTTGCATCCAGCAGCAACTCCCTTGCCTGCTCTGCCGCCTCCCGCTCGCCGCCCGCCGGCCGGGGCGTGAAGTCCAGCTTCCAGTAGCGCCGCAGGCTCACCTCCCCGTCCTGCCAGACCAGCAGGTGCCCGGGAGGCAGCTTGCGGACTGCGCTGTAGATCGACCAGGGTGCCGGCACGTATTGGTAGGTCAGATAGTGATGCAGAGCCACCGGGTCCACCTCACGGGACACCGCTGGGTCGGCCATCAGAGCCTTCAACTCCGACGCGAACGCAAGTGAGGTCCCGGACTGCCGGTAGTACAGCGGCTTCTTGCCCACCCGGTCCCGTGCGAGCAGCAGCTGGCGCCGTGCCATGTCCCAGATCGCGAAGGCGAACATGCCCCGCAAGTGCGCGACCAGGTCCTCGCCGTGTTCCTCGTACAGGTGGACGAGTACCTCGGTGTCGCCGTCGGTGGCGAATCGGTGCCCGCGCGCGACCAGTTGCGCGCGCAGCTCCATGAAGTTGTAGATCTCTCCGTTGAAGACTGCCGCGACGGTGCGGTCCTCGTTGTAGACGGGCTGGTCTCCGCCGGCCACATCGATGATGGCGAGTCGCCGCATCCCCAGCGCCGCGTGGGCGTCGGTGTGGTAGCCCTCTCCGTCGGGCCCCCGATGGGTGATGCGGCGGCACATCACGCGCACCTGTTCGGGATCGGGAGGGCTGGTGGACACGATTCCAGCTACACCGCACATAAACGCTCCCCATGTGTTGCACCGTCCGTCGACATCGCCGGCTCCCACTCGCCGGTGCACTGCCTCGCGGGCTGACCGCAAAGCCTCCGAGATGCATACCACACATATGCGGGCATTTAGCCGGGCCTGACTGCGCAACGCCTGCCCCTTCCCTTCGGGAAACATCGCGGTGTGCTCTGAACCGGTGACCTCTTCTGACGAGCACCGTCGGCATGGTGGTGAGGCCCGGATGGCGGGTTGGTCCTGCGGGCCCAGTCAATACACACGCGGGCCGTGAGCCCCGGCCCCGCACGAGCGGCGCTTGCACTTCTGCCGCGGCAGTTCTGCGATCAACTCATCGACGCGGTGGTCGATGCTGACACCGGTGACCACGGTGTCGTTGCGGCGGGTCGCCATGACGTGGGCAGCGTTCGCGGTCCGCAAGGCACGGTGCAGGCCCCACTGGCTCGCGTCAGCCACAGCCGCCGTACTCATCCTGGAGAAGCACCGCTGAAAATGCTTTTGGTGGATCTCATGAGTCGGCTGCATGCCTAACTCGTCGCATAATATGCGGCAGGAAACACGACACGCGAGTCCTTGCCCGCCCAAAGCGAACGATCAGTTAGCTTGTCCTGCATGCACAGGAGATTGGCCGACGGCCTCGCGGAGAAGAACCGAGACGGTTGCTGGTTCGAAACGCTTCAGTGTCCGAACTGCCGTGCGCGGCTTCACGGAGAGACCACACTGACCTGCGAACGGTGTGGACGGACCTATCCGGTGCGTGACGGGATCCCGCGATTCGTTCCCGAGGACAACTACGGGAAATCGTTCGGGTATCAATGGAATGTGCATCGGCTTACCCAGCTTGACTCCTATGTGGGGCTCCCCGTATCCAGAGATCGTCTACTGCGGGAGAGCGGCTGGACCGCTGATGAACTTCAGGGCCGCGAAGTTCTTGAGTGCGGAAGCGGCGCCGGACGCTTCACCGAGGTGCTCTGCCAGACCGGGGCTGCCGTAACCTCCTTCGACATCTCCAATGCGGTGGAGGCCAACGCCACATCCAATGGCCGATTCGCCAACCTGCGGCTGCTTCAGGCCAGCATTTACGACCTCCCCCTGGTGGATGAGTCGTTCGACTACCTCGTCTGCCTCGGGGTCATCCAGCACACGCCTGACGTCGAGCGGGCCTTTAAGACGATCTTCCGTTACCTGCGTCCCGGTGGAAAGTTCTGCATCGACGTGTACGCGGCGATCGTCGCCTATCCGCATCTACGGCAACTGCTGCGGCCCGTCACCAAGCGAATTCCTCCATGCAAGCTCTATAGCGTTGTCCAATCCATCACGCCACGACTGCTGCCAGTTTCCATGCTCCTCAGCGCAGTCCCACGGGTGGGCGACTATCTGACCCGGCTGGTTCCCGTCGCTAATCATCAGCACCTCGGGTTGACCGACACCGAAACCTTGCGGACCTGGTCGATCCTGGACACCTTCGACTGGCTCTCGCCTCAATTTGAGCGGCCCCAGCCGCGGCGCCGACTCGAGCGCTGGTGCAGGGACCTTCGCCTGAGCGAATTCGAGATCGAACGCATTCGCGGGCTCTATGTCGTCCGTGGAACGAAGTAGAATGCCGGACAGGACATCAGCCTTGCGTTCCATCGACAGCGGCCTCTGACCGCGCTATCGGACGCTGGACACACCTCTCCCCGGCAGCAGCGCACTGACCCTTGGCCGCTTAGTGTCGCACCGGGGGAGACGGCTCACACTGGCATGTCCGCGAGTTCACCGGCGCAGGCCCGGTGCCCGGCCTTCCAGTGCTGCCTCCGTGCCGCCGGGCCCCGTGGAATACTGAATAGAGGACGAGCGCTTTCAACTGCGCGACAAAGCCGGAGATTTCTCAGGCCTTCGGTAGCACGTCTCGCCGTTCGAGTTCATCGAGCGTTATCTCATATCGCGACACAGAACGTCAGCCGGGCCCAGGAACTTCTCCCTCCTGTAATCTCATGGCCCATGGTCGACTCGCATTACCGGGGCTTTCGTACTCGGGTCGTGCTTACATGCAAAGAGTGGGCCGCAGTCCACGGGGCCGGTATGCGCCACGCGCACAGATCGAAAGAGGCCGGTTGACCATGCGCGCATCGACTGTGCTCAGGACACCAGCCGGCGCTCATCCCTCCAAGTCTGAAAGCCCGCGGCCCGGTTCGCTCTGGGGCGCTCTCGCGGTATTCGCGGCAGCGGCAGTTCTCCACGTCGGTGTTGTCCTGGTCGTTCACTCGCAGACCAACGGTGACGCGCTCTTTCCGGATGCCCAAGGCTATAAATCGGCCAGCGACATGATTGCCGTGGCCTGGCGCAACGGGAGCCCCTTGGAAACGCGCAGTCTCTCAGGGCTGGTCGGTTCTGCGGTGTGGGGCTACCCGGCGATCATGGCGCTGTGCAGGCTTCTGACCGGTGGCGGGTGGCTGGCCGCCAAGACGGTTCTGGCTCTTTTCGCGGCCACCGGCGCGGTCGCCGCGTACGGACTGGCTCTCATGTCCGGGCGGGGGCGTAAGCGCGCCGCCGCCGTCGGACTGATGGTGGGCGCGAGTCCGTCCCTCTTGCTGTGGGATGCCTGGGGCCTGAAGGACGGGCTGATCACCAGCCTCGTCCTGTGGTCCTTGCTCGTACAGACGCGTGCCCGCTTCTCGATTGCCTGTGTCAGCACGCTGCTGAGTATCCACGCATGTCTGTACCTGAGACCTGCGGCAGCGCTCTTTCTCGGGGTTGCTCTGCTCGCCCGGGTGAGATTCCGCCGCGAGTACCTGGCGGGTTCCCTGATCGTAGTAGGGGCCGCCGCCCTCTTCATTCTTCCTCGCCTGACGACGCTCTTCGGTCTTGTGGACAGTCTGGAGGTCCGCGGCGGGACCCGTCTCGGCTTCACCGGGGGATACGGCTCAGAGAACCTGCTGAATCATCCTCAGTACCTGGTGACCTTGCTGCTCGGGCCGTTCCCCTGGGAGTTCGGGCCGGAGACCGCAGTCCCGGAACGTTGGCTCTATCTGGGCACCATCATCTGGATCGCCTCCCTTTCCCTTGCTCCCACCGCGTTGCGCAGGGCATGGGCGGACACCTCGGGGGTCGGCCGTGCCGCCGTCCTGGGGATGTCCGCCTACGCCGCCGCATATATCGCGACCTTCGGCGGAGCCTTTTACCGGCAGCGTTCCCTGCTTGAATGCGTGCTGATCATTCTCGTCGTGCTCTACCTCCCCCTCTCTCCGGCCAGGGCCATGATGCGGATCCATGTGTGGCTCGCCGGCATCGCCGCCGTGGCCGTCGTACACAACCCGCACCTCACTCCCACGATCTGGAGCAAGTGGCTGGCTGTGTGCGTCATAGGTCTGGTTGTTCCTCTGGCATTTGTGCACGGCCTCCGGCAGGGCGCGGCACGTCGATTTCGTGAACGCCGTACGTAGACACGCTCCCGAAAGGATTGCCCGGTGCTGGATTCTTCTCCGAATCCCTGCCCGCTCTGCGGTTCGACCTCCGCGGATACGCTTTCTCACATCCACCTCTCCGATGTATGGCGGGCATACGCGGAGAAGTGGGCCACGTCGTTTTCGGACGATGTCATCGCGAAGTACGGGAACGGACCCGTCGCCCTCCGCCGTTGCGGGCGCTGCGAGCTGGAATGGTTCGACCCCGCGCTTGAAGGCGATTCCGGCTTTTACTCCCAGCTCTTCACAGGCTTGATCAGGTACGAGAAGTGGCGCTGGGAGTTCGAGCGAGCCGCACGAAGGATCGCGGACGGAGCGCGGGTGGTCGAAGTGGGCTCGGGCGAAGGAGCCTTCCTGCGCTCCGTACTTCCCCGGTGCAGTTCCGTCGAGGCGCTTGAGAAGAACCCTCATGCCGCAGACCTGCTGCGTGTGGCCGGCATCAAGGTGAGTGAGAACGACGTCCGCGCCGACGCCCTGGCTCGTCCCACCCGGGCGGACGTCGTCTGCGCTTTCCAGGTGCTGGAGCATGTGGCGGACGTACGCGGCTTTCTCTCCGCGCTGGCGGCGATCGTGGTGCCGGGCGGTGAGGTTCTCCTCTCCGTGCCGAACCGTGAGCGGTTCCGTGAGGGCCTGGAGCCGAACGACTGCCCCCCGCATCACCTTTCCAGATGGAGCCCCCGGCAGTTCACCGCCGTGGCCGAAGTCCTCGGCATGGACCTCGTCCTGGTCGAGTACCAGCCGCCTTCCCTGTCCCACGCCAGAGCAGCACGTCAACGACCCGTCCGGACGGCGCTGCGTCCCGTGACCGGTCCATGGATGGCGCAGTTGGCGGGCCGCGCCACCGCCCGGGTGCGCATGCCGGAACGTCGCCATGCGCGCTTGGCCGCCGAAGGCCGCTTTGCGCCCCGGGGTGAGTACGGGCACACCATGTTCGCGGTGCTCCGCCGTCGTGGGTGAGGCCGTGATCCACTGCTCAAGCGTGCGTGAACCGTTCCGCGTGCTCGTCGTCTGCACCGGAAACCTGCACCGCTCGCCACTGGCAGAACGCCTGCTGACCTCCCGACTGGCTTCGGCATGGGACAGATTCCGGGTCTCGAGCGCGGGAACCGACGCGGTGAACGACGCACCGATGGACCCGGTCGCCGTCGCCCTCCTCACCGAGCGGGGCGGGGATGCCGCCGGAGCCGCCGCCCGGAGCCTCACCGCAGGCCTCGTGAGCGGCGCGGCACTGGTTCTGGGTGCCGCGACAGAGCACCGCGAAGCCGCGGTACGGCTCTGCCCGGTGCATGGGCTCGGACGCGCCTTCACGCTGCGGGAGTTCGCACGGCTGCTGCACGAGGACGATGCGGCGGGTCTGACCGACCCGGCAGAGCGGGCCGAGGCCCTGACTAAAGGGGCCGCCGCACGTAGAGGAGTGGGCGGAGGGGGATCCTGGGACGACGACCTGGCCGATCCGTACGGTGCGTCCGAGCAAGAGGCAAGGGCGTGCGCCGCCCGTATCACCGAAGCCGTGGAACGGATCGCGGCAGCAGTGCTGGGCTGACCGGCAGGGCCTTCGCTCAGGCTGCGGGGCAGCCGCCCGGGGACGGGTGCACCCTGGCCCGCAGCGGGCGTGGCAGTCGCTGGTGGAAGACGATGGGTCCTTGGTCGGTCGGGGGCTCCAGCAGGTGCAGCGTCAACGTCCGGCTGCTGCCCGCGGGCACTTCGACGTCGAACGTGTACACCGGATGGCCGCGCTCGACACCCGGTGTCAGGAGGGCGGGCCGCCCGTCGAGTGCAGCCTTGACCAGATCTGCCCCGCCGGTCGCGAAGTAGGAGACCAGCAGGCGATTGTCCCCCTTACGCGTCGGGTAGGGGGGCTTGTCGAGACGATCGGTGACGTAGGTGGGAAGTCCTGCGGACGGTGCACCGTTGGAGAAGACCGCCTTGACGGTGACCTCGCGGCCGTCGGCGGTGCAGCGGCTGGGGTACCAGTCCAGGGTGCGGTCGAGGTAGTAGTCGAGCTTGGTGCCGGCGGCATTGTTGACCACCAGCCCGGCGTAGGGCTCCGGACGCCGCGGCAAGGAGCCGCCGACCGGGCGTGATTCCAGCTCCTGCTGCTCCTTCGCGTGGGCGCTCCAGGCGGTCACCTGCCCGTTGCCCAGCAACTCGTACAGGCCGAGGAGCAGCGAGGGCCGCCGCTGGGGATCCTCGGCGGCGGTCAGCAAGCGCCCGGCGGCGGCTCGGGCCACGTCCAGCAGATAGGCCTTGCGCTTGACCTGGTCCGTGTGCGTCACGTAGTTGGTTCGCTCGCTGAGATCCACCACGTTGTCCGCGCTGACGACCGTTCCGTCGGCTGTGAGCGCCGGGCCGGAGGCTGCGAGTAGCCGGGCCAGCGCGGCCGGATCCAGTGCGAGTACGCCGTCGACTCGCTCGCCGCTCTGGTAGAGCCAGGTGGCCGACCAGATACGCGCGGCGTAGGGGAAGTGCGGGCTCATGTTGGAGTTGGCCCAGGTGTTCACCGCATCGCCACGTCCGTACATGGCGGCGAATTCGGAACCGAGGTCCACCTCGGGGCGAGCGCCCACCATCTCCGCGTCGCTTCCGAAATGCGTCAGCTCCAGCGCCCCCCGGTCGGCTGTCAGCATGGCGAAGGCACCGGGCATTCCACCGGTTCCACGCGACTCTGCGGGGTTCTGGAACACCACGAGGAAACGCCGCGGACCGTCCATCCCCAGCATCAGCGGCAGGAGCCGGGCGCCGGTGGCGGCGTCCCCCATAGCGGGCGCCAACCGGTCCAGTCGGCTGACGAGTTGGTCCCGGACCCGGTCCACGGAGGGCAGCCAGGTGCGGCGGGGCAACTTGCGGGCCTCCCTGCGAGCTGCGGCCACCTGGTGTGAGGCCTGCTCGAGAGGCGGGGCGGCCCTGCGCAGTTCGGACAGGTTGAGGTGACCGCCACCGGCGCCTGCTTCGTTGGTGAGGTTGCCGACGGTGCGTACGACGGCAGGCAGCACCTCGCCGGTCAGCCGGTCGACGGCTTTGGCCGTACCGCGAACGGTCTCGAGAGGGTCTCCGAGGCGGGGCAGATGCGCGGCGACGTACCACGCGGGTCCGGTGGTGAGCCGATGCGCCCGGGCCGCGTGCGCCGCAGCGGAACGGGCCGCTGCTTCGGTGCCCGCCCCGCGATCCGTGGCGTCCCCAGCCGTCGAGACCGGAGAGGGGGGTGCCGTCACCGTGTTCCGCAGCGTTTCCAGGTCGTGCTGGGCCGCGAGCAGCTCGCTACGGGCGTACAGGCCCGTTACGAGCACCCAGCCCGGAACGGCGATGAGAAGCCCCGCCGCCGCCCACATCAACGGCCTGGTACGACGGTGGTTCCGTCGTACCAGGCCGGTGAGATGGGACAGAACGGTGCTGTCCGAGAGTTTGTGGATGGTCCACGGCATTTTTGGCTGCTCAGCCGCGTTCAGTGCGAGTGCGCCGACGCCTGGTGATCACCAGCGACCCGCCACCGAGAAGCACCAGACCACCTGCCGCTGCGAGCAGCGCCACCGTTGCATCCGAGGAACCGGTGTCCGCGAGTCCCGAGGATCCGTTGCCATGACCGGAGGATCCGTTGCCGTTGCCGTTGCCGTTGCCGTGGCCGGGTCGGCCGTGGTCGTCGTCTCCGTCACCGTCGCCGGGGCGGCCGTGGTCGCCGTCGCCGTCGCCATCGCCGTCACCGGGTCGGCCGTGGTCATCGTCTCCGTCACCGTCACCGTCGCCGGGGCGGCCGTGGTCATCGTCGCCGTCGCCGTCGCCGGGCCGGCCGTGGTCGTCGTCGCAGTCGCCGTCAAGGGGCACGGTCACCCGTGCGGACAGAATCAGTCCCGACGTCTGGCCGACCAGCTGGAAGTCGTAGGCGCCCGGTCGGGTGCCCTGGGGGATGATGACCCTTCCCGCCACATTGCCGTTGGTGTCGGCGACGAAGGTGTCGAGCTCCACGATGGGCCGGGGACCCCCGTTGGTCGGGGCGGGTGAGGGGCAATGCGAGGGTGAGGCCGTCGCCGTCGCTGTGGCTGTCGGCTTGGGGCCGGCCACCGCACGGGACTGTGTGAGGGGGGCAGCCGCGGCTCCGGCGGCGCCGACGGCCCCCACCGGGAACAGGCGCGCGAGAACGCCCTCGCCCGACTGGAAGCCGGTCGCGGTGTGGTTGATGTCGTCACCGGGGGGCACGGAGACGTCGTCGATCTGAATAGTTGGGGCCGGTGGGTACTGTGCGAACGCCGGCTCGGCGACCACCAGCGGAACAGCTGCAATCAAGCTTGCGGTGGCGACGGCCATGGCGACACGCCGTCTAGAACGTCTGGGCATCGGTTCGGGGCTCCTTCGGAAGACGCTTGATGAGTGATCGTTCGTGGTGGGATGTTTCTGTTCAGGCCGTGGCTCCGTGGCCGGCTATTGCCTGGTGGCAACTCCCGCCGGTCTTCGGCTCCTTTCGGCATGTGCTGCAGCGCTTCCTTACCGACTGAACCGCCGCGCCGGTGTGGCATTCCCCACCGCGTTGTCCTCGAGCAGCTCGGTGTGGACGACCACGTGGACCGGCCCCAGTGCGAGTTCGACTCGGTCCGTGTTCGCGCGCTCGAAGGGCGCACCATGGCGTGGGTGAACAGTTCCGCCGTCTGCACCACCTCTACCAACATCGCGCTGATCACTCCCTTGCTTCAATCGGCACTGCCGCAGGCCTTGTGCCACCGTCGACTGCCCGATTCGGACGACTCCCGGGCCACGACTTATCGGACAGCAAGGCCATTGACCGAAATCAAGCAACAGGATCCATAGACGTGGGCGGCTCGGGCCAAACAGGCTCGCCTGGTGCTCCGCAGGACGGCGCAGTGGTTGCACTCATGTGGCCCTCAGCGCTCGCGACTGCGGCCTGACTCTGGTGATGCCGGTCGCGTGGCAGCCGGATCCGAGCGTCCTCGACGCGTCCCGCTCGAAGCGAGAGACCTCGGACCGGGTCGTGCCGATGACCTTGGCGACATGGGTCTGTCTTTTGGGCGTCTTTGGCGTCATCGCCGTATGACTGTCCGATGCGCCGAGTGCGGCCGTTCTGCCGAGTCCACGGAGCGCGCGGCGAACAAACCGGACGAACGGAGCGACTTCTCACTGTTCCGCGGCCGGCCGTACGGCCGGCCGACGGTGAGATCGTGCAGTACGCAACCAAGTCGGTCTACGAGGGCACAGCCCGATCAACTCACCTACCAGGGGGACCTGTCCATCCCGCCGGGCTGGAAGGTCGGCGGCTTCGCCTCCCGGCACTTACCCACCCCGCGCCGGTCGACTGCGCCTGCGGCGCCCACATGCAGCGATGCTCACGTCTCGCCCCCATGCGGCGCAGCCGCATGGGGGCGGGGCAAGATCGGCGCCGGGTTCAGCCCTCGGCGATCTCGCGGACCTCGGCGGTGACGGTCCAGTGCTCCGGGTGGATCTGCAGGAATCGCTTGGTCCACTCCAGGGCCTCGGCCTTGTCCCTGGCCTGGGTGATGGAGTAGCCGCCGATGACTTCCTTGCTCTCGGTGAAGGGCCCGTCGGTGTAGCGGACCTTGCCGCCGGACCAGGTCACCCGGGTGCCCTCGGAGGTCGGGGTGAGCGCGGCTGTTTCCAGCATGACTCCAGCCTTGGTGATCTCCTCGAACAGCGCACCCATGCGCTCCTCGAACTCGGGGCCCGGGTCATCGGTGGGGGCGTTCTGCTCGTCGATGCGGATCGTCGTCAGGTAGCGCGGCATGGTGACTCCTCGGTCGGGACGGCAGAGCCTTCCCTGCCTGTCACCCATGCGTCGAACGGGAGCAGACTGGATCGACAGCTCCCGCGGAGTTTTTCTGAGAATTTTTCGGGGCGGCAACCGGAGTGGTCCGGTCCAGGTCGGAGAGCAGGTCGACGCCGTGCTGCTCGACGAGATCAGGGCCGCCGCCCAAAGGTCCGCCTGCCCGGACCGGCCGGTGGCGTCGCGGGCGACGCCACCGGCTCCGATCAGGCAGTGCGGGACATGGGGATTCGTAGCGCCTCGGCCGCAGGCCGCCGACGGCCGCCCGAAAAGCGCGGGGCCCCAGGTCACGCCGTCCCCGCAGAGTGGGGCCGGGGCAGGTGGTGGCCCCGGATTCCCTGTTTCCTCTAGCGGGCCGTTCCGAAGTCCTGCGTCCAGTAATCGTCGGGCTGCGCGAGACCGATGCCGATCTCCTTGAACGCACAGTTGAGGATGTTGCGCTTGTGGCCGGGGCTGTCCATCCAGCCCGCCATGACGCTCTCGGGTGTGTCGTAGCCATAGGCGACGTTCTCGCCGTAGGTGCTCCAGCTGTAACCGGCACGCGTGATCCGGTCGCCCGGAGACGACCCGTCGGAGCCCGTGTGGGACATGTTCCGATGGGATGCCATGTCCTTGCTGTGGTCCTGAGCGGCCTTCGTCAGCTTGGCGTTCATGACCAGCGCAGAGCAGCCGACCTTGCTGCGCTCGCTGTTGACCAGTTGCAATACGCGGGCCGCGGTTGCCGGAGCGGCCGTCTTCGGTGCGCTCGGAGCCGCGGTCGCCTTCGGGGCGGCCGGGGCGGCGGTCTTCGGCGCGGCCGGAGCGCTGGTCTTGGGTGCGCTCGGAGCCGGGGTGGCCTTCGGGGCGGCCGGAGCAGCGGGCGTCTTCGACGCCCCCGCGCGCGGATTGTGTCCCCATGGGCCACCCGTCCACCGCTGCTCGGAGTTCGCCCTCTTCCAGTGGCGGCTGTGCGACTGGGTGCCCGCGTTCTCCTGCGGGTCGACACAGGCCATGGCGACAGAGGGAACACCCAGGGCGCCAAGGGCGACGGCGGCGATCGTTATCTTCCGGTAGTGCGTCTTCTTGCGGTGCTTCCTCATGCGTGACCTCGTTCGATAAATCGCGGAGCGCCCCCGGCTATGGCCGACTCTGCGCAGGTCCTGCGTCTGAGCTGCGGAGACGCCTTGCGGCCGCCATTCTTAGAACCGCTGTCAGGGCAGGGCAAAGAGCGTCAGTACTACCTCGCTTCGTAGTACTGGTCGGCTCTTGAAACGGGCGCTGAGCCGTGCTGGGCCGGGTCCTGGAGTTCCGGGAATGCGCTGATGCTCCGTCAGGAACCCTTGGTAACTCGATGAACGGGCGAAAGCACCGAGGGGATCGAATGCCCCCAAACCCAGCGCAGGGTATGTCTGAACCAAGACGGACAAATCTCACTATGTCGCCAAGGTGCCATCTACTATTCAGCGACCTAAGTGCGAAATGTCCGTGTGGTCGATGTCACAGGTCGATGGCGGAACCACGCCTCATTTCCCTGGACGGCGACGAGATCACGGCGCCGCTCGTGAGGGGCCGGGGGCCGGGGGTCGTGGCGGAGAAAAGGCGCGGCGCCGCCGTCCGCGTTGCCCCGGCGCGCACCCTGGGGGCCGGGGGCAGAGATCTGCGCCGAGGGTGGCCCTGCGGTGCGTCCTGCGCCCCTCAGCGCAAGACCCGCCTCGGCGTGCACGAGCGCGCCCCGGCGTGGTCTCCGGCCCAGGAGCGCTCCGCGCCCGCGGCGGCGTACAGAAGGACGGCGGAGCTGTCCACCTGCTCCTCGCCCAACGCGAGGCGGTAGCCGGTGGGGGTGCCGGCGATCATGTCGGCGCCGAGCCGTGCCCGGGCGCGAGGCAAGGATCTGCAGCGCCTTGGTCGGGTTCTCCGGTTGCTCGTCCGGCAGAGACCGTCCACCAGGAGCGCGGTGCTGCACCCTGTGCGCAATTCGCTCACGAGGAGGGCGGCCAGCCGCGCAGGCGGGGCGCGGTGATCTCGTGGTCGCGGTAGGAGACCTGTGACAGCAGCGTCAACTCGGCGGTCACCAGGGAAGGTTGGCCAGCTGTCCTTCGGCGGGAGCCGGGGCCGGCAGTCGGACCGACGGACAACCAGGACCGGTCTGACGCTCCTTGAAACTTCCTTTCCTTGAACTTCTGTGGCTGTCTCGGCAAATCGAGGCCATGGGGGACCGAAAGCTTCAGGAATCCACCTATGCCTGTCCTATTTGGTCTATGCCTGACAGGGACATGACTGCACGCTTGAGCCGCCTCGTGAGTCCCACGGGGTGCACGGCCCCCCACCCATGGAGGTCACGCATGCGTCGTCGTTTCGCCTTACCTCTCGCCGCCGCCATTCTGTCGTTGCCCATCGCCCTGATCCCGGCCGGTTCCGCCGCGGCGGCCCCCGCGGACAAGCCTCAGGTCCTCAGTTCCTGGACCCAGACGAGCGCTTCCAGCTACAACGCCTGGTACGCCGCCCGTCAGAACCAGGGCGCCTGGGCCGCGTACGGCTTCGACTGGTCGACGGACTACTGCAGCTCCTCGCCCGACAACCCGTTCGGCTTCCCCTTCCAAACGGCCTGCGCCCGCCACGACTTCGGCTACCGCAACTACAAGGCGGCCGGCACCTTCTCCGCCAACAAGGCCCGCGTCGACTCCGCGTTCTACGAGGACCTCCGGCGCGTCTGCGCCAACTACTCGGGCGCCACCTACTCGGCCTGCGCCGCCACAGCCTGGACGTACTACCACGCAGTCGACGTCTTCGGCTTCTCGGCGGCCGAGGCGGGCGCCAACAAGCTGGAGCAGGCCGCCTGATGAGCCGCCTCTGCGATGCCTGACAGCTGACGTCGCGTCACCGAGTCCGGACCTGGGTGCGTCCGGACTCGGTGTGCGCGCGGGGGGTGCCGAGGGGTGGGGCGGTTCGTTCGTTGCGCCGGAGTTCAGGGCGCCTTGAAGAGTGTCGGGAAGCGGGGGGCGAGCCAGGGCTTGCGGCCCCAGGCGAGGACGCGGCCCCGGGCGATGGCGCCCCACGGCTCGCAACGGCCGAGCGCCATGAGCAGGAAGGTGACCGGCTCGGTGAGGATGGTGCAGTCCGGGCGGCTCGGCGGCTGCGGACTTACGGCTACCGCGCCGTTGGTGAGGGTCACGCCGAAGCGGGCGCCGCCCCACAGGCGGATCGTGTAGCGGGCGGTGAGCTCGGCGGTGGCAGCGGTGTCGACCACCCGTGGCATGGCCGTGATCAAGAAGGGCAGGGTCAGCTCGACCCGGGCGCGGTCGATCATGTGCGGACGGTCCAGGGCGCGGGCCAGGTCGTAGCCGTGGCCGAGCATGTGCGCCAGCAGATATGAGCCCAGTTCGGCCTGGCTCATCGGACCCAGCGGCGTGACCACAGTCCCCTGCGCCGCGTGCTCGTCCACCGCCTTGAGGAAGGCGGCAGCCTGAGCGGCGATCATCTCGGCCAGCGGATCGGCCTCGCGCTCGTCGAACGCGGCGAGCGCGCGCTCATTGGCCGCGGCGAGGCTCTGCGGGGTGCCGTCCCCATGGCTGCGCTCCTGCCCCGCCGCGATATCGGCCATCAGCTCATTGGCCTGCGCCAGATGCGCTGCGGCCGCCCCGACGCTCCACTGCGACCCGGGGACCGGAACACCTGTGTCGGCAACCCCGCGCAGCAGCGCGGCGATGTCCTCGGCGGTGCCGCGTATGGCGTCACCAAGCCCCTCAGGCAGAGTGCCTCGTACTTCCTGCCCAGCCACTGACGCCACGACTCTCCGCTCATCACCCTCGTACCGACAGCGGATCCCGCAGTCCGCCGACGAACCTGTTCGGGATCGCCCGCGTACCCAACCAGGCGAAGAAGGCCGCGGCAAGAGCTTGAGCGTCAAGCCGGACGGTCGTGGCGTCGGCCTTTCCGTACCGCTGACGGCCAGTGACCGAAGCGCAACTCTCCGCCCCATCGCTCCCAAAGCGTCAATGGGTCATAACGAACCATAATTAAGTACATGTCCTACTTTTCAGTGCATGCCCGCACGGAGATCGGGAACACGACATTTCGAGCGTCCCGGTAAAGGGAGGACCCCGGCCGACGTGAGTGCGGGGTCGCCGACCGGACATCGGCAACGATGCAGGAGGAGACAGAGATCATGAAGAACGGCCAGGTAGCACTTGCCCTTGCCGGCGGATACCTCCTCGGGCGCTCCCACAAGATGCGGTGGGCGCTGACGCTTGGCGGCATGGCGGCCGGCAGTCGCTTGCTTCCCGGTAGGGACGCTTTGGGGACGAAACTCCTCAAGTCCCCCGAGCTGAGCAAGCTCACGGACACCGTGCGCGACGAGTTGCTGTCAGCGGGCAAGACGGCCGCGGTGGCTGCAGCCGGCAATCGCATCAACTCGCTGAGTGACCGGATGCAGCGGCGAGCCTCGTCGCTTCGCGCCGGACCGGAGGCGGAGGAGCCGCGCGGCGAGGACGAGGAAGAGGAAGAGCCGCGCGGCGAGGACGAGGAAGAGCCGCGCGACGAGGACGAGGAAGAAGAGGAAGAAGAAGAGGAAGAAGAGTCGGCCGAGGAGGCCAAGGAGCAGGACAGGCAGCGGCCCGCGCGGAAGCCGGTCGCGAGCGAAGGCCGTACGAAGAAGGCTGCAGCCCGTCCCGCCGCAGACAAGAAGAAGACCACCGGCAGCCGGTCCTCCCAGAGCAAGAGCGCTGCCGCCGGTCGGTCCACACCGCGAAGCCGAGGGTGATGACCTATGGCTGAACGATCAAAAGGTCAGTCTTCGGGCGGGCTCGGTACGTTGGCCAAGGAACTGCCTACGGACCGCTTGAAGGAAGAAGCACGGAACCTTGTTGGCGCTGTCGGAGAGCGAGCGTTCTCCACAGTGAAGCACAAGGTCGGGAGTCTGACACATCTCGGCGGGCTCGGCGGCGGCGCGGGGGCCAAGGCAGCGCTCGCTGGGGGCAAAGAGCTCATCAAGTCCAAGGTCGGCGACGGCGTTTCCCAGGCCACGGAGAAGGTCCAGGAGGCGGTGTCCGGAGGCCTGGGCGGAGACTCGAAGGACAAGAAGATCAAGGTCGTCAACATCGTCGAACACATCGATGTGGGCGTCCCCGTCTCCGTCGCGTACAACCAGTGGACGCAGTTCGAGGACTTCCCGACCTTCATGAAGAAGGTGGAGGACGTCGAGACGGAATCCGAGACGGAAACGAACTGGAAGGCGCAGATCTTCCTCTCTCACCGCAAGTGGAAGGCGACCGTCATCGAGCAGGTGCCGGACGAGCTGATCGTCTGGAAGTCGAAGGCTGACAAGGGCCATGTCGACGGGGCGGTGACGTTCCATGAGCTCGCGCCTCGCCTCACCAGGGTCCTGCTGGTTCTGCAGTACTACCCGCAGGGTCTGTTCGAGCAGACCGGGAACCTCTGGCGCGCCCAAGGCCGCCGGGCGCGGCTGGAGTTGAAGCACTACCGCCGTCACGTCATGAACCAGGTAATTCTCAACCCCGAGGAGATCGAGGGGTGGCGGGGTGAGGTGCGCGACGGCGAGGTTGTGCGCAGCGATGAGGAAGTGCGCGAGGACGAGGCGGCGGACGAGGAGGAGCAGGGCGAGGAGCGGCCCGAGGAGGAGGAAGAAGAGCAGCCCGAGGACGAGTACGAGGAAGAGGAAGAGGAGGAGGAAGAGGAACCCGAGGAAGAGGAACCTGAGGAAGAGGAACCTGAGGAAGAGGAACCTGAGGAAGACGAACCCGAGGCAGAGGACGAGAAGCCGGCCGGCCGTCGGCGTCGGCAGTCCTCGGCGAGGAGCAGGTGAGCGTGATGACCGTAGCGAGCTCAGGCAACCGCTACCTGGAGCGGCCCTCCTCAGGGGGCCTGGCAGAGGTAGTCGACCTGATCCTGGACAAAGGCCTGGTCATCGATATCTTCGTCCGTGTCTCGCTGGTGGGCATCGAGCTGTTGACGATTGACGCCCGAATAGTCATCGCGAGCGTGGATACCTATCTGCGCTTCGCGGAGGCGGTGAACCGTCTCGACCTCGCCCGCACTGGAACCGAGACACGTGGCTTGCCCGGGTTGATGGAGGAAATCAGCGAGGGCGGGGCGAAGCACAAGACTAAGGGCGCCGTGGAAGGGGTGAAGGACAAGGCCAAGGAAATCATCCACGGTGACGACGAGGACGACGACGAGGACGAGGAGTACGAGAACGAGTCCGAGGAAGCTGACGAGCCCGAAGAAGAAGAGGAGCCGGAGCCGGAGGAAGTGAAGCCCCGACGCCGGTCGCGGCCCGCCAGTGGTAAGGCACGGGACCGATGACGGAGTCCACGTCGCAGACGCCCGGGGCCGGCTGGTACGTCTACGGAGTCGTCCGGGAATCCGGGGCCACCACGGAGGTCGAGGCTCTGCCCACGGTGGCGAGTTCCGATGCGCACGTCACCTACGTCCGGCATCGCGGGATCGCGGCCGTCGTGAGCAAGGTGTCCGACGACCGGCCGCTCGGAACGCCCGACGACCTGCGCGCGCACGCCCAGGTGCTGGACTCGCTGGCGGCCGGGTCGGAACCCGTATTGCCCTTCCGGTTCGGGACGGTGCTGCGGGACGCACAGGCGGTGACCGATGAACTGCTGGTCGGCGGCTACGACGACTTCATGACCGCCCTCGACCGGCTGGAGGGCTCCGCCCAGTTCACGCTCAGGGCCCGGTACGTACAGGACGAGGTGCTGCGGGAGGTGCTGGACGAACAGCCGCAGGCCCAGCGGCTGCGCGAAGAGCTGAAGCACATGTCCGAGGACGCCGGTTACTACCGGCGGATCGAGCTCGGCCAGATCCTTGCCGAGGCGATTGCCGACAAGCGTGACATGGACGCCGTGGAGATCGACCGCTGTCTGGCGCCGCTCGCGGTTGCTGTGGCGCCGGAGGAACCGGGTGCCGCCGACGCGGTCGCGGATGTCTCCTTCCTGGTCGACGGGAAACGGCGTGCGGCCTTCGAGGAGGCGGCGGAGGACCTTGCGCGGCGCTGGCACGGCCGGATCCGGCTGCGCCTGTTCGGGCCGGTCGCCCCGTACGACTTCGTGACCGAGGCGATGGCCGGCCTCGGGGAGAGGCGTTAACCATGGGACTGTTCACCGGATTGCTGACCCTGCCGCTCGCGCCGGTCCGGGGCGTGGCGTGGATCGCCGAGCGGGTGCACGAAGAGGCGAACCGTGAGTTCACCGATCCAGCGGTCATCCGCCGGCGCCTGGAGGAAGTTCAGGAGGCGCGGGAGAGCGGCGAGATCTCGGAGGAAGAGGCGGCGGACCTGGAGGAGGAACTTGTGCGCCGCCTGTTGGCCGCGGGGCCTCCGCGCGGCGGCCTGGAGGTGTGATCCATGCCGCGGACAGAACGTGAACGCGGGGCGCCCGAGGCCGAGCAACGGCGCCGTTCCGGCGAACGGGAGTCCCCGGACCGCCACAGCACCAGGGACGGGACGTCTGGGCGGTCCCGCCCGAACGGTGACGAAGGCGAGGCGGACGAGCCGCGACGTCTCCGGGGCGACTCCGAGCCCGACGAGCGGCGACGCCGCCGGGGCGACTCCGAGGCGGACGAGTCGCGACGCCGCCGGGGCGACTCCGAGCCGGATTCATCACGCCGACGCCCGGCCATCACCGCGCGAAAGGCCGCCCAGTACGCGGCGCGCCATGTCCAGGACTTCACCGGGGAGCCACCCGAGGGCGTGACCTCCCTGGAATCGACCGAGGACGGCTGGCAGGTGGGCATCGAGGTCGTCGAGACGCACCGGATACCCGACTCCACCGACATCCTCGCCGTGTACCGGGTCGAGGTGGACGAGGAGGGAGAACTCGTCTCGTACCGCCGCGACCGCCGTTACTACCGGGGAAGGGCGGATGAGCAGTGACCATGAGCCAGGGCCCGGACTGGGCGGGCCCGAGCCGCGGCGGTACGAGCCCTGCCCGCCGGCCCTCTCACTCCGAACCGGCGAACCTGGCCGACATCCTGGAGCGCGTGCTCGACAAGGGCATCGTCATCGCGGGTGACATCCGTATCAACCTGCTGGACATCGAGCTGCTCACCATCAAGATCCGGCTGATCATCGCTTCCGTCGACCGTGCTCGTGAGATGGGCATCGACTGGTGGGAGCACGATCCGACCCTGTCGGTGGGGGAGCGGGACGTCGTCGAGGAGAACGAGCGCCTGCGGCGCCGGATCGGCGAGCTCGAAGCCGGCCGCCGCTCGACCGCCGACGCAGGGCTCGGGCGTGCGGAGCCCCGGCAGGAGGAGGGAGAGGAGCGGGAGGAGCAGGAGGCGGAGCCGCGACGGCGTCCACCGGGCCGGAGGTCCGGTGGCGACAGGGGGTCAAGGCCATGAACGACGCCGTTGCCACCTGGCTCTACGCCGTGGCGCCCACAGCGGGGACCAGTGTTCCGGCCGGTCTGAAGGGGGTGGCGGGCGAGCCCGTACGCGTCGTCGAGGGCGCGGGACTCTCGGCCGTCGTCGGGTCGGTGCCGCTGAGTGATTTCGGGGAGGAGGAACTCCGCGCCCACCTGGAGGATCTGCCCTGGCTGGAGGCGGCCGTCCGGGCCCACCACTGGGTGATCGACAATGCGGCCCGCAGCGGGTGTGTCGTACCGCTGCGCTTTGCGACCATGTACCGCGACGACGCACGGATCCGCTCCCTTCTGGACGAACGACGAGCCGATTTCGATTCAGTACTGGACCTGCTCGCGGGCCGGACCGAGTGGGGCGTGAAGGCGTACGTGGACCCGCAGGCGTTCGTGCCGGACTCCCCGGGCGACCGGACCGGTGGCCACAGCAGCCCCGGCACCGCCTATCTACTGCGCCGAAAAGAGCAGCAGAGGGGACGGGAGACCGCGCATGTACGTGCCACGGAGTGTGCGGAGGCGATCCACGCGGCGCTCGCCGAGCTGGCCGTGAGAACTGCGGAGCATCCGCCGCAGGACGCACGGCTGGCCGAGTACGAGGGGTGGATGGTTCTCAACAACTCCTACCTGGTGCCCGACCCACGCGTGGAGGAGTTCGCCGCCGCCGTGGCCTCCCTCGAACAGCGTTTCCCGGAGATCCGGCTGGAGCTCAGCGGCCCGTGGCCGGCGTACTCGTTCACCGCGATCAGCGACAGCGGACAGGACAGCGGACAGGAGGGTGAGAGCCGTGCTCAGTGAAGAGCCCATCGGCGGGGACGAGCCCGTGCGCGGGGACGAGCCCGTGCGCAGGCCGTCGCGTGCGCTCGAGTCCCGGCAGGTCGCGCTGGTGGACCTGCTCGACCGGCTGCTGGCCGGCGGCGTCGTGGTCACCGGAGACGTGACGTTGTGCATCGCCGATATCGACCTGGTCCGCATCTCGCTGAGGGCGCTGGTGGCTTCCGTACGCGAGGAGTGGATCGCCGGTGGCGGCGGCCGCGACGCCGGCGGGACCCTCCAGGGAACCGGAGGGCGTTATGACCGACAGTGAGCGCGTGCGGCGAGACGGTGAGCCGGCCGTGAAGCGGACGCGGCACTACTGGAGGGCCGGAGCGGCGACGCATGCCCCCGCGGCAGGAACGCGTCGCACGCGTCTCACCCGCGACAACAGAGCCCGGGGGCCGGCGCGGCGCGTCACGATGGATCCCGAGTCGGTGGAGCGCGGTCTGGTGGGGCTGGTGCTCACCGTCGTGGAACTGCTGCGCCAGTTGATGGAGCGGCAGGCGCTGCGCCGCGTGGACGCGGGTGGTCTCAGCGACGAACAGGTGGAGCAGCTCGGACTGACCCTGATGGCGCTCGAGGAGCGGATGGCCGAGTTGCGTGAGCACTTCGGGTTGTCCCAGGAGGACTTGAACATCGACCTCGGACCGCTGGGGCCGCTGCTGCGGCGGGACTGATACGCACGCGGGAGAGTGGCATTGGGGAACCCCCGCGGATCGGAGGCTTCCATGAGCGGCCGGGACACGCAGAGCCTGCACTGTCTGGTGACAGGCGCGACGGGTTACATCGGTGGCAGGCTGGTGCCCGAACTGCTGGACGCGGGGCACCGCGTACGGTGCATGGCCCGGTCTCCGGACAAGCTGCGCGATCACCCCTGGGCAGGTCGTGCCGAGGTGGTACGCGGGGATGTGACCGATCCGGATTCGGTCGGCGACGCACTGCGCGGTATCGATGTCGCCTATTATCTGGTGCACGCCCTGCGGACCGGAGACGACTTCGAGGAAACCGACCGCAGGGCCGCCCGGCTGTTCGCCGAGCGGGCCCGCGCCGCGGGCGTAGGGCGCATCGTCTACCTGGGCGGGCTGACCCCGGCCGATGTGCCGGAACGCGAACTCTCACCCCATCTGCGATCCCGCGCCGAGGTCGGCGAGACCTTCCTCCGCTCGGCCGTGCCTGCGACGGTGCTCCGCGCCGCGATCATCATCGGATCGGGTTCGGCGTCCTTCGAGATGCTGCGCTACCTCACCGAGCGGCTGCCGGTCATGGTCACCCCGAGCTGGGTCAGCACCCGCATCCAGCCGATCGCCGTCCGGGACGTGCTGCGGTATCTGGTGGGCAGTGCGCGAATGCCCGACGAGGTGAACCGGGCGTTCGACATCGGCGGGCCGGACGTCCTGACGTACGAGCAGATGATGCGGCGGTACGCGGTGGTGACCCGCCTTCCCCACCGTCTCATCCTGCGCGTACCGATGCTGACCCCCCGTCTGTCCGGCCTGTGGATCGGCCTGATCACGCCCGTTCCACCCTCCCTCGCCCGCCCGCTGGCCGAGTCGCTGCGCCACGAAGTCGTCTGCCGCGAGCACGAGATCGCCCAGTACGTACCCGATCCGCCCGGTGCCCCGATCGGCTTCGACCAGGCCCTCACCCTGGCCGTTCAGCGCGTACGGGACGCCCAGGTCACCACCCGCTGGTCCTCCTCCGCGCTGCCCGGCGCTCCGAGCGATCCACTGCCCTCGGACCCGGACTGGGCAGGGGGCAGCCTCTACATCGACCGGCGCGGGCTCGCCGTCGACGCATCACCGAAGGCGCTGTGGCAGGTCATCGAGGGGATCGGCGGTGACAACGGCTGGTACTCCTTCCCGCTTGCCTGGGCGGTACGGGGCTGGCTCGACCGGCTGGCCGGAGGCGTCGGACTCCGCCGTGGCCGCCGTGACGCCGCACGGCTGCGGGTGGGGGACTCGCTGGACTTCTGGCGCGTGGAGGAGATCGAACCGGGCCGGCTGCTGCGGTTGCGTGCGGAGATGCGTCTGCCGGGGCTCGCCTGGCTGGAGATGTACTCCGACCGCGACGGCCAGGGGCGCACCCGCTACCGGCAGCGGGCGCTATTCCACCCGCACGGTCTGCTCGGGCATGTCTACTGGTGGAGCGTGTCGCCGTTCCATTCGGTCGTGTTCGGCGGCATGGCCCGCAACATCGCGCAGGCCGCCAGCCAGGCGGACGCCGTACACGACGGGCACGGCGCGAACCCGGGCTGAGCGCCACGACCCGCCGTCGCCGCCCAGGCCCGGGCCTGCGGGGACGATGCGTCACAAAAATGAGTCACCAAACGGACAGTGGCGTCGTCGGCCGGGCTCATGCAAGTGACTCAATGGCCGGGCAGTTCACATCCAGTTGTCGGAACCCGGGTTGCCGCCCGCCGCCAGGGTCGCGAGCCGGTCCACATAGTGCACCCAGCCCTCCCTGTGTGCGGCGCAGGCCTGGGGGGTGGGCAGGCCGCGGTGGACGAGGCGGAGCAGGGTGCCGTCCGGGACCGGTTCGAGGGTGATTTCGACCGTCGTGGAGCCGGGCGGGATGGACATACCGCCCTCGGCCCAGCCCCAGGTGAAGACGAGGCGTTTGGGCGGGTCGATCTCCACGAAACGGCCTTCGGCGACGTTGTCGCCGGTGATGTTCGTCCGGTAGGCACCGCCGGGCTCGAAGCTGAACCGGCCGTCCTTGCCCATCCACGACAGCCACTTGTTCCGGTCGGTGAAGAAGGAGAACACCGTCTCGGGCCGGGCGGCGATGCGCCGTTCCAGGGTGACCACGTCGGTACTCACGGGCTCGTCCCTTCGGACTCTTCGGGCTGCTCGGCTCGTTCCGCCGCTTCCGCCAGCTCGGCGAGCGTGTCCAGTTTGGTGGCCCACATGGACTGCAGATAGTCGGCCAGCGGGCCCATGCCCTCGCGGTCGGCCCGGTAGAAGCGTTTCTTGCCCTCTTGGCGCAGCGTAACGAGGCCGGAGTCCCTGAGCACCTTGAGGTGCTGGGAAACCGCGCCGAACGTGACGTCGAACCGCTCGGCGATCTCGCCCGCGGACAGCTCTCCGTCCCAGACGAGGCGAAGAATCTCGCGACGTCTCGGCTCGGCGACCGCCCGTACCGCATCCATACACCTCATTTTAGCGGCCACTTCAACTTGCCATCGGTGGGGAAGTCATTTTAGTCTCTACTAAAGCAACCGACATAGGAGTACACGTCATGGCGGACATCGCGATGCAGCTGCACATCGAGGCCGACGCGGACACCGTGTACGCGGCGATCTCCACGACTGAGGGCATCAGGGGCTGGTTCACCACGACCGCCACCGCCGACAAGGACGTGGACGGTCTGCACGAGCTGCAGTTCCCGGGCGTGCCGGAGCCGTGGCGGCTGCGCATCACCGAGGCGGAGCCCGGCAAGCGGCTCGTCCTGGCGGCCGAGAACGGCCCCTGGACCGGCACTCTGCAGTCTTACGAGGTCCTCACCCGCCCCGAGGGCGACGTCACTCTGCGTTTCACGCACAGCGGCTTCCCCGCCGTCGACGACGCCTACCGGGACTTCACATACGGCTGGGCAACGAAGTTCGTACAGCTCAAGGCCTATGCCGAGACGGGCAAACCCGCACCCTTCTTCAACAGCTGACCTCCGAGGGAGATGTCATGAACATCGAGCACAGCACGCTGCGCACCGCCATCCGGGAATGCGCCGATGAGGTCGCGGCGACGGCCACCGGCATCCGTACCGAACAGCTCGGCTACCGCACCCCGTGCGAGAAGTACACCGTCGCCGAGCTCCTCGACCACCTGGGCGAGACGCTGTCCTCCTCCGCGCGCGCCGCACGCAAGGAGCAGCAGCCGGCCGAGGCCGATGGATCGGCCACGTCACCGACGGACGTCGCCGAGTCGGCGGACCGAGCCGCGGCGGCCTGGGGCAACCCCGGCGCGTACGAGGGCATCACCGATTTCGGCCCCGGCGAGATGCCGGCCGGCTTCGCGTCCGCCATCACCCTGGAAGAACTCGCCCTGCACGGCTGGGACCTGGCCCGCGCCACCGGGCAGACCTTCGCCATCAGCGAGGACACAGCGCAACTCGCGCTCGGCGCGGTCGAGCAGATCGCGGAGCAGGCCCGGACCAACGGCGCCTATGGCCCCCTCGTCCCCGTATCCGTCGACGCGCCTGCCTTCCAGCGTGCCCTCGGTGCCAGCGGGAGGAATCCTGAGTGGGCCGGATGACCGCCCGGCGAGAGGCGACCGGAAAGGAGATCGAGGGACCGGAATGACGATCGACGAGACAGCGGAGCGGGTGATCCCGCTCCCGCCCGACCGGGTGGCGGGGTACGCCATGGACTGGCGCAACGATCCCGAGTGGACCCAGGGCATCCGCACGGCCGAGCAGACCCGGGAGGCGGATGGAGGCGGCTTCGGCGTCGGCGCCGAGGTTACTCGTACCGCCCACTTCCTCGGCAAACGCATCGACTACGTGCTCCGCGTCGCCGTGTACGAACCTCCACAGCTGCTGGACATGGTCTCCGTGGCGGGGCCCATGCCCATGCACGTCACGTACACCTTCGACCCACACCCACAGGGCACACTCGCGCGCATCCGGGTTCAGGGCGACGCCGGCCGCTACTACCGCCTGGCCGCGCCCATCATGGCAAGAAAAGTCCGTTCCTCGACCGGCAAGGACCTACGCGATCTGGCGCGCAAGCTGCTGGAGCCACCACAATCCGCGGACGCCTGACTGTTGTGGGAGAAGGGCAAGCCGTTCCGGCGCGGTGCACCTTCGGGCGGAAGTGGCGCAAGGCTCGAAGTGGTTCGATCCGACATATGTCACAGCACTGAGGCCAGTTCGGGAACGTCCGGTCCGGCAAATCATTCCCCATGACGTCACCGCTCGTGACGTGGAGTGCTGTTAGAGGTAACGTGCGCCGTACACTTTTCGGCCTGCTGGCTGATATCGCGACCAGGGACTGTGATGCAGGAACCTTCGATGTGGCCCGCTCATGCCCGCGAGGAGATGACGTCAGTCGACTCCAAGGCGTGGCATGTCCCGGACACTCTGGGCGAGGGTGGCAAGGCAGTTGACCGCCACATGGTGCTTCTCGCGGTGTTGCCTGCCGGGCTGGTCACAATCACCGGAGCCGCAGCCGGTGCTCTCTTGTTCACCGCGGGTGTGGGCCACGTCGACAAGGCCGCCTTCTGGGTTCTGCTCACGGGCGAGTTGCTGCTCATCTGCGCGATCCTCATGGGCGCAGGGCTCTTCGCCTCCACCAAGGCCCGGGCCGTCGCGCGCCGCTATACCGAGCTGAGCCTCTTCGCCGCACGCGGCCAGGCCGAACTGGCCAAGCTGCGGCAGCAGATGGAGCGTGGCCAAGAGCTGATAGAGCGTCAGCGGCAGCAGGACAGCCCGTTGCCCGTGCCGACGGGGGATGCGCCGGATCGGCTTGGACACGAGGTCGCATCCGCCCAGCGCGCTGCCGAGGCGACGGCGGTGGATCTCGCGGCACGGTCGCGCGGCGGCGAGCAGTTCGAGGTCTTCGCCAATCTGGCCCGCAGGCTGGAGTCTTTGGTGCACCGCGAGATCGGGCTGCTGGACGACCTGGAGAACGAGGTCGAGAACCCGGACTTGCTCAAGGGTTTGTTCCATGTGGACCACCTGGCTACCCGTATCCGGCGATACGCCGAGAATCTCGCCGTGCTCGGCGGCGCAGTCTCCTACCGCCAGTGGACCCGACCGGTCAGCATGAGCGATGTGCTGCGTTCCGCGGCTGCGGAGATCGAGCAGTATTCGCGGGTCAAGATGGTGCCCCCGGTAGACGGGACGGTGAGCGGGCACGCGGTCGTCGACGTGGTCCACCTGCTGGCGGAGCTGGTGGAGAACGCCACGGTGTTCTCCCCTCCCCAGACCCAGGTGCTGCTGCGTGCCGAGCACGTCACCGCCGGTCTGGCGGTCCAGGTCGAGGACCGTGGCCTGGGCATGACCTCCACCGAGCGGAACCAGACGAATGCCCTGCTCGCTTCCCCTGATGGGATCGCTTTGGGTGAGCGGCTCCAGGACGGTCGGATCGGCCTGTATGTGGTCTCTGTCCTTGCCCGGCGGCACGGCATCGCCGTACAGCTCAAGAGCAATATCTACGGCGGTACAGAGGCTGTGGTGGTGCTGCCGCATGAGCTGCTGGGCCGGCGTCCGGACGTGGTGGAATCACAGCAACAACCGTCGGTCGTCACTCCGTCCGCCCCTCATGGGCACGTCGACGACTCGGCGGAGCAGGCAGTTGTGCGGGACACGCCCATCGCTCCGGGCCCGGTACCGACACTGGTACCCGCACCGGTACCCGCACCCGCACCGGTGGCCGGACCACCATTCGCCCCCGTCGCGTCCCCCGCGCCGGAGGTTGGTCGCCCCGTGCTGCCCAAGCGCCGCCGTCAGGAACACCTCTCCCCGCAACTGCGGCAGCCCTCCCACGCCGCCGCGGCGCCGAAGGAGGTCGAGCACGATCCCGGCCTGATGGCCGCCTTCCAGACCGGCGTCCGCCTGGCCGAAGAAGCCGAGGAAACCGGCACCTCCCCATCACTTGCCGGTCATACCCGACCGGACCCGGCCCCCTAGCAGTTTCACGTCATTGAGGAGAAGTGCGCGATCGTGGTGAGCGAAGATCTTTCTTGGCTGTTGAGCGGCCTTGTACAGCGCGTACCGCATACGCGGAGCGCACTGCTGTTGTCCTCGGACGGTCTGGTGATGGCCTCGGACGGACTGGACAAAGACGCAGCGGATCATCTGGCGGCCCTCTCCAGCGGGCTCTACTCCCTGGCCCGCAGTGCCGGCAAGCGATTTGACGACGGCGGTGATGTGCAGCAGATCGTGACCCAGCTCAGCAGCTCGCTGCTCTTTGTCTCCGCGGCCGGGCAGGGTGCGCTGTTGGCAGTGCTCGCCGGGCGCGAAGCGGATGTGTCGGTGCTGGGCTACGAGATCACCATGATGGTCAAGAGCGTCCGCCCCCACCTGGGGGCCGCTCCCCGTCAGTCGGTCGGGCAGTGACAGATGCCGGACGACTCGGACGATCCGGATGGGCCGTTGTTCGACGATGCCGTCGGGCGGCTGGTCCGGCCGTACACCGTCAGCGACGGACGCACCAGACCCACGTGCCACTTCGACTTGATGACCATGGTGGTGGCCACGGGCACCGTGCTTCGGAGCAACCTCGGACTGGATCACGCACATGTGCTTGAGCTGTGCCGGACGCCGGTCACGGTGGCTGAGATCGCGGGTCACACACGAATGCCCGCAACGGTGATCAAGGTGCTGCTGTCCGACTTGGCGGAGCGTGGCGCGGTCGTCACGCGACCCTTCAACACGGGAAAACAGGGGCCAAATCCTGGCCCCGATCCAGATCTATTGGAGGCGTTGCGCGATGGGCTCCTCAAACGACTCTGAGGCACCCGGTGCAGAGTCACTTCCGATGGGGATCAAGATTCTGGTCGCCGGGGGCTTCGGGGTGGGCAAGACCACCTTTGTGGGATCTGTCAGCGAGATTGAGCCGCTGAGCACGGAAGAGCTGCTGACCGAGGTCAGTGCCGCCACGGACAGGCTGGACGGGGTGGAGAACAAGGCCACCACCACGGTCGCGATGGACTTCGGCCGGATCACCATCAGCCCCCACCACGTGCTCTATTTGTTCGGCACGCCCGGCCAGGAGCGCTTTTGGTTCATGTGGGACGAGATGTCAGCCGGCGCACTCGGTGCCGTAGTGCTCGCCGACACCCGCCGGCTGGACCACAGTTTCGCGGCGGTTGACTTCTTTGAAGCGCGTGGCATCAGATTCCTCGTCGCGGTCAATGAGTTCGACGGGGCGCACCACTATCAGCCGGAAGAGGTACGGGCGGCGCTGGACCTCAAGCCCGAGGTGCCGGTGGTCCTGTGTGATGCCCGCCTGTCCAGATCGGGTATTCGGATTCTACTTTCCCTCGTGCAGCATCTGATCGATTCAAGGGGTTCCCATGGCAGCGACGGTGTACAAATCTCCCTTCGGAGGGGAGATCGCAGTGCGTCATCTGCTTCTCCCTCCGGAGGACCCTGAGGCGCAGGCCCGGGCACTCCGGCTCAGGGAACTGGGGATCGAGGACAAGCCCGTTCCTGAGTTCGACGACTTCGCGCGTGAACTGGCGAAGCGCACCGGGGGGTGCTACGCGGGGGTCAATTTCTTCATCGACGAGAACCGTCAGTACTTCGCGGGCCTGTACAGCGCGGCCTCCGACACCACCGTGGAGCTGGAGTCCCCCCTTCTCGAGGACCCCGTCCCCGGCCGGGTGATGCCTCGTGACTTCGACATTGGTTTCTGCCCGCATGTGGTCAGGCGGCGCAAGGCTCTGGTGCTGGAGGATGTCCGCGACTATCCACGTTATGCCGGGAATCACGTGGTCGATGCGATCGGAATCCACTCCTACCTGGGAGCGCCGCTGATCGACCACACGGGCATGGTGCTGGGCACGATCTGTGTAGTGGACCAGGATCCCCAGCCCTGGGGTCATAAAGGGCTGGAGACCATCAAGACGATGGCGGCCGAACTGGTGGAGCGCATCGAGCGGTCGGAGCACGGCCGGTGAGGGAGCCTGCCTGAGGCGATCGGCCGGAGCTGTAGACCCGCGGCACCGTCCCGTTGTGGAGGGGCGCCAGCCCGTTCGAGCCGGGCCGGGCGGGCCGACACCCGCTCCAGGAGTTCGGTCGCAAGTCTGAACTTGGCCTGCGGAGCGCCCTCGGACGGGCTGTCCTCGTACGTCCGCTTCCGCCGCTGTCCGCCGTCGTTGACGTCAGCGGTGGATGCCAGTCCGCGAAGAGGGCGTGCCACGGCCCCTCCGCTCAGGCAGGCCGCGGCATCGCCGTCCCGCTGCGCAAAGTCCGGAACTGACCGCCGGGGCGGGCTCCTCCGCAGGTGTCTTCCCGGAGCTGCCTGGTGATCAACTTGTCACGAACTCGCGGTGAAGCGGACAGACCAGGCGTAGCCGCTCAAGGTGTCGTGCGGCACCCGCCGGACTTCCGTGACCCGGCAACCGTCGTGTGCATACTTGCGGGCGAACCGGTCGAGGCGCTGCGCGTCGGTGAGATCCTCCATGGACAGCGGTGCTCCGACGACGAGGTCTTCGTGAAGGACTGTGTCCGGCGCGGCATCGTCTGAGCAGGCCGAGCAATGATGCGTTTTGGGTAGGGGCATACGACCAGTGTCCCTCCTCACCTGGATTCCCTGGACGTTCACAGCACGAATGCCGCGCTGCAGAGCGCCTTGGCCAAGGGCTGACGTGTCCCCCGGCGGGATTGTGGGCCATGGTTGTGCTGCGGGCCTGGACCCGCCAAAGGTCGCTTCTACGACCTGCGCCACACCGGGCGCACCCTGTCGACGCAGTCCGGCACGCGCTGAAAACGCGATGGTCCGCGTCCGCCAGTCCGGAGAAGGCCGCGATGAGGACGAGGGAGAGGGCTCTGCCCCGCAATGCAACGAGCTGGGGCCCGCACCTCACGGTGCGGGCCCCAGCTGCGTACTATGCGTCAGCGTCAGGCGGGAACGATGTTCTCGGCCGTCGGGCCCTTCTGACCCTGCGCGATGTCGAAGTTCACCTTCTGGCCTTCCTGCAGCTCACGGAAGCCCTGGGCGGCGATGTTCGAGTAGTGGGCGAACACGTCCGGGCCGCCACCGTCCTGCTCGATGAAGCCGAAGCCCTTTTCAGCGTTGAACCACTTCACGGTGCCAGATGCCATGTCAAATCTCCTTCGGGGCAGTGCCCGGAGTCCGCACTTTGCCGACTCCGTGTCGCTTTAATGATTGCCCCGCCCGGAAAATGACCGGAAATACAAAAGTGCTCCCACCTGGAATGAACAACAGGTAGGGGCACTTGGAGTTTTGGGAACCACAACTGCAACTGGGATCGAGAGTACCACGGTGAGATCGGACCTTGCGCTGGTGGATAATTCAGCCGGCCTGCTGGTGAGATAGCCTCACCGCGCGTTGCGTCGATTTCTCACCTCGCGGCCACAGATATTGGCTCGTCCTTGACGAAGTGTTTCCGCGAGGGGGCCGCCCGTCAGTGCTGTGAAGAGGCGCGCCGCCGACCGCACCGTCACCGCCGGGCCCGCAAGAACGCCGTCGACCGGCGCAGGCTCGCCGGCCGGATCGCCGGCCCACACCGACCGCCCCGGCCCGCACCCCTCTCGGCCGCCTCGATCAGGCTCTCGCCGGTCGCCGGCGGACGGGATGCCGCTGTTGCGGTCGTCAGATGATCCTCACCGCGGCCACACCTCTCCCTGCTCCTGGGCATGAACGTGTTGGCGCAGCGCCACCCGGGCGGCAGGAGACCGGCCGCGGCCTGTGGACCAGAACGGATGCCAGAACACCTCGACGGACAGTCGCAGCAGTCGGCGACGCAGAACCGTGGTGTTGCCGGGCCGGGGCGCGGCGAGCGCCGCGTACGTTCGGTTCCAGTCGTGCTGCGCCCGCACCAGGTCGTGAGGAAACATCGTTCGCACCATGACTAAATTAAAACATGTGTTCGATTCCTGATCCACGTCCGCCACGGCGGAGCGCCAAACGACGCTGCCCGCCTCCGGGTGCACGGAGCAGCACCCAAGCTGCGGTCATGGAGAGGTGCACCACCAACAAGAGCCCCATTGCTGCGTACGGCAGCCCGCCCCCCGGAAGCGTGGCTGGTCACCGCCAGACACGGGCTACAAGGGCAGCCTCGAGCAGGCCCTGTCAGCCATAGAGGAGCAAGCCCCCGGGCGGGGCGCCAATGCGATCGTCGGTCTTCGCATTGCTGTGGCGCAGTCTGAGACTGGCCAGGGCTTCGGACGAAGCTTCGTCGTCTACCGCGGTGAAGTAGTTCTGATCCGGGGGTCGGTCATGGCTCGGGCGGCGGGGCGCCCCCGCGCCCCCCGCCGGACGGGCACGGGTCTGGCACGCTGCCCCCTGCTGGGCGAGTGGCGATAAAGGGCGGGTCACGTCGCTACCTGGACGAGCTCGCGTTCCGCGATGCTCTCCGGGCCGATCCGGGCTTGGCTGCACGTTACGCAGCTCTCAAGCGTGACCTCGCTGCCCGGTTCCGCAGCGACCGCGAGGCGTACACGGAACACAAGGCACCTTTCGTGAAAGGGGTCCTTGCGACCTTCAGCGATCGCACTTGATCAGGTGCCTTGCAGGTGTCGATCGGGCTGCTGTTCACACTGAGTGGGCCCTGACCTGCGGGACGCCGACATTGGGCCCTGCTGGCTGTGGGAGCGCGACTCGTCGGATCAAGCTCCCTGGCACAGAACCGAATCGACGAGGAGTTGCTCGATCGCCGGCGCCTACGCGGGTTTGTACCGGGCCCGGTTCCTCCCCACTTCCGCAGCTAGGAGCGGCGGGTCATGTCGGCGGGGCTCAACAGGTCAGCTTTTCCCCGGTGTTGTCGTGCCCTGCTTGTGGCGGAGAAGGGCGGAGGTGAGGGCGCAGGCGAGCGCGAGCAGTAGCAGGACGGCGACGGTCGGGTTGATGTAGTCGGGGATGACGATGGAGTAGTCGCGGCCGTCCGATGCCTCGCATACGAGCCGCAGCGGGATGAAGTCGCCTCTGAGGCCGACCAGGGTCGGTGTTCCCTCGGGGCGCTGCCGCTCGCACTCCTCGGCCTGTTCCTGGTCCTCGAGAAAGAGGACGTGGAGGCACCCCCACAGATAAAGGGCGAGCCCCACGGCGGCCGTCACCAGGGAGACGTCCCGCCATACGGCGAACGGGGTGTACCGCCGACGGGCCTGTCGTGTGAACCGTGAGCACAGGTACACGGTGAGGCCCAGCACGGTCGCCGCACCGGCGACCAGGACGGAGAACAGCGCTGCGAAGTTGTGCCCTTGCCAAGGGTCGGATGCCATGATCACGACCTGTCAGGAATCGCGGACGATGCCGTTGCACTTCTCGTCGTAGACGGCGAGCAACAAAGGGTCGTCGTCTACGGGAATGAGTCGCCGCAAGGACTCGATGTCCGTGCGGGGGTTGACCATCAGGCGTTTCGATTCGTACCAATGAGCGAGATTGCCCAACGCTACGTCCATGACGACACCGTAACGTAGGGGGTGGGCCCCTGGTTCGGAGTGCACGGTGGCTGGCCAGGACCGCTATCGACCAGGGCTGATCCGTGCTGGGTGGGTATGCTCCCCGGCAGTCCCTGTGAGGCCCCGCCGTGACGGTCACACCTCGGGCACAGCTACAGGAGCTTGGGGATCAAAGGCATCGCAAGCCGCGACAACGCTCGCGACGGCCGTGACTTAGAGCCGCCAGTAGCGTCCTTCGACTGCCACAGATGGCCCTGCGGGAGCCGGGCCGACGCTGCCCCAAGTCGACCTGGCAAGATTCGCCCCCACTGGTCCGGCATGCGAGGGGTGGGGATGGAAGAGCGCCTTGATCCTGTTCAGATCATCGCCCTGCCGAGCGACAATGTCACGGAGGATCAAGTGCAGGCGCTTGGCGTCTGGATGCACTACGCGCGCAAGGCCGGTTGGCATGTGGAGGGGCTGAGCGACTCCGTTGATCGGTCAGCGGGTGAGTGTGGTGTCGTTGAGATCGAGGGGTTGCGCTATCTGGTCCGTGTCGGACCTCGGGGCCGTGGCCGGGCGATCATCGCCCCCGATGAGCACATCGGAGCTTGCGTTGCCGACGCTGTGCTGAATCGTCGAGCCGTGACTTCCCACTCGGTATTCGTCAGCACTGTCTGGGCTGAGCCGATCCTGTCTTGAGGCAGTTGGTCGGGATAGCCCTCGGGCAGGGACCGACAGGGTCGAAAACCGTCGTGGCAGCGATGTCGCCGTGGGTTCAAGTCCCGTCTCCACCACAGACGAATGGCCCCTGATCAGGCAACTCGGTCAGGGGCCGTTCGCATGTCCGGCCACGTGATCGACCGGTGTTTCCCGTGATTTCCCGCTCGTTTCCGGCGTCACGGTGGCAGCCACTCAGAGAACGCGGACCTTCGGGGTGTAGAGGATCCACTTGCCGCCCATCGCGCGGAACTCCCGCTCCTTGGACATGATTTCCTCCGCGTGGTTCCAGGCGAGGAGCAGCGCGTAGTCCGGGTAGGGCTCGCTGAAGGCCTCCGAGGGCTGAATCGGGATGTGGGAACCGGGGGTGAGGCGGCCCTGTTTGGCGGGGGTGGTGTCGTAGACGACGGAGACCAGTTCGGGGCCGATGCCGCAGTAGTTGGCGACGGTGGCGCTCTTGGCCGTGGCGCCGTACGCGACGACCCGGTGGCCCTCCGCGCGCAACTGGGTGAGCAGGGCGGTCAGGTCGTCGCGGGTGCGCCGGACCTCGGCGGCGAAGCGCTCCAGCGTGGCCGGCGCGGCGAGGGCCTTGCTGTCTTCGTCGGCCAGCAACGCGGCCACTGCCGCCGTGGGCACGCGGGCGCCCGGGCGCGCGAGGGTGTAGCGGACCTCGCCGCCGTGCACGGGCAGTCGGACGACGTCCACCAGCTCGAGGCCGTAGCGGCGGGCCATGGTCTGCACCGACCGGGCCGTGAAGAAGTAGAAGTGCTCGTCATAGATCTGGTCGAACGATGTGCGCTCGACGATGTCGCCGAGGTAGGGGTCTTCGAAGACGAATGCCCCGTCCGGCTTCAGCAGGGCGTCCAGTCCGCGGAAGATCGAGTCGAGGTACGGGATGTGGCAGAGGGTGTTGGCGGCGTAGACGACATCCGCCCGGCCCTCGGTGGCGGCGATGTCGAGCGCCGTCGCCTCCTCGAAGAATGCGGTACGGACCCGGACACCCTTGGCCCGCGCCTGGTCGGCAACGCCTTGCGACGGGTCCACGCCCAGATGGCGCACCCCGGCGTCGCTGACGGTCGCCAGCATGACGCCGTCGTTGCAGCCGATCTCGACGACGAACGGATCAGTCCCCGTGGCCTCGGTGGCGAGCAACTGCCGCGCCGTGTTCTCGAAGTGCTCCCGCATCACCGAGGAGCCCGAGGAGTGGTACGGGTAGTCACGGCGGAACATCCTCTCGCGAGGGACTTCCTCCATCAGCTGCACCATCGTGCAGGAACCGCACCGGCCGACCGCGAGCCGGAAGAAGAACTCACCGTCGGTCTCCCCGGGTCTCGGGAAGGCATCGGAGTTGGGCTGCGCCCCCAGGTCGAGGAACTCGGTCAGAGGTCCTGCGCAGATACGGCAGTCGGTCATCAGTTCTCCTGAGAGTGTGCGAAGCGCGGGAGCATGCCCTGGTCGGCTGCCTCCGCGAGGGTGATCGCCAGCCGGTCCCGTTCCGAGAGGACCGGCGTGATGTCCCGGGGAATGGGCAGTCCGAGCTCCGGATCCAGGACGGATACGGCGAGTTCGTGCTCCGCGACGTAACCGGCCGACATGAGATAGGACATGACCGTGTCGTCCTCGAGGGCCACGAAGGCGTGGCCCACGCCCGCGGGGAGATACACCGCGCGGAAGCTCCGCTCGTCCAGCACCACGTAGTCCCAGGTTCCGAACGACGGTGAACCGATGCGCAGGTCCACTACGAAGTCCAGGGCCGAGCCGCGCGGGCAGTGGACGTATTTCTCGGTGCCCGGTGCCACGGCGGTGAAGTGCACGCCCCGTACCACTCCTCGGCGGGAGACGCTCTGACTGGCCTGCCGCACCGGGAAGAGCGGCCTGCCGAGAGTTTCGGTGAAGGCCTTCTCCTGGAAGGTGGATACGAACAGGCCCCGGTCGTCGGGGTAGCGGGTGGGGCTGAATTCCACCGCGCCGAGTACGGCGAGTTCGCGAGCCTTCATGACAGCTCCGCCAGTACGTCCCGCAGGGCGCTGATCACAGTGTCCTGCACCTCGCGCGGCAGTGAGGGGTACATCGGCAGGGAGAAGATCTCACCGGCGAGGGCTTCCGTGACCGGAAGCGCTCCGCGGGAGTAGCCGAGGTGGGCGAAGCCGGACATGGTGTGCACAGGCCACGGATAGCTGATGTTGAGGGAGATGCCGCGGGACTTCAGTGCCTCGATGATGGTGTCCCGCTCGGGGTGGCGGACTACGTAGACGTAGTACACGTGCTCATTGCCCGGCGTAGTGCGGGGGAGCACCAGGCCGGTGTCGTCGAGGCCCTCCGCATAGCGCCGGGCGACGGCGCGACGGCCCTCGATGTAGGAGTCGAGCCGGCCGAGTTTGCGGCGCAGGATCTCGGCCTGGAGTTCATCGAGCCGGCTGTTGTGCCCGGGCGTCTCGACGACGTAGTACCGCTCCTCCATGCCGTAGTACCGCAGACGGCACAGTCGGCGGGCCACGTCCTCATCAGAGGTGATCACCGCGCCACCGTCGCCGTAGGCCCCGAGTACCTTCGTCGGATAGAAGGAGTACGCGGCCGCGTCGCCGAAGGTGCCCGCCTGACGGCCGTGCCGGCGAGCGCCGTGAGCCTGGGCGCAGTCCTCGAGAAGGGCCAGACCGTGCGTTGCGGCGAGGCCCTTGAGTGCGTCCATGTCGGCGCACTGGCCATAGAGATGGACCGGGAGCAGGCAGCGTGTCCGGTCGGTGATCGCTGCGGCGACCTGGTCCGTGTCCATGAGGAAGTCCTCCTCGCGCACATCGACGAAGACCGGGGTTGCACCGACCGCGTCGATCGCCACCACGGTGGGCGCGGCCGTGTTCGAGACGGTGATCACCTCGTCACCCGGGCCGACTCCCAGGGCCTGGAGGGCGAGCTTGATCGCGTTGGTGCCGTTGTCCAGGCCCACGCAGTGCCGGGCTCCGTGGAAGTCCGCGAACTCCCTCTCGAAGCCGTGCACACTCTTGCCGAGCACGAGTCGACCGGAGCTGAACACCGTCTCAACCGCGTCGAGGATGTCTGCGCGCTCGGTCTCGTACTCCCGCAGGTAGTCCCAGACGAAGGTGGTCATACAAGGTCCTTTCCATGTGCGCCGGTCAGCGCGGTGACGGTACGGTCCAGGGCCTCGCACAGGGGGACCTGCGGGGCCCAGCCCGTCACCGAGCGGAACGGCGCGGAATCGACGGTGACGTTCCGGAAGTCGGCGGCCGACGAGTAGGCGGGCGGTTCGACCCGGTGCACCGGGACGGGGGGCGTGCCGGTGCGGTCCGACACGGTGGCGGCGATGGCGCGGAAGACCTCGCCGAGCGGTGTGCTGCGGCCGTTGCCCACGAGCCAGTGGCGCCCGGCGAGAGCGGAAGCGTGGTCGAGCGCGGCCGTGAAGGCCGCGGCCGCGTCCTGGATGTACAGCAGATCGCGCCGCACCGTGCCGTCGTGCCACATCGTGATCGGCGCGCCCGCCACGGCGCGCCTGGCCATCGCCGATACGACGCCGCGGTCGGCGGCGGTGGGCGTCGGGCCCGGGCCGAACACGGTGGACAGCCGCAGGGCGCCGGCCCGCAGCACACCCTCCGCGGTGGCTTCGCTGAGGGCCCGCTCCGCGGCGAGCTTCTGCCGCTCGTAGGCGGTGGCGGGCTCCCCATCGGCAGAGGCGGTCGCGGTGCTCGCGAACAGAACCACCGGCGGCGGGCCCGCGGTGCGCGCCTGCCGCAGGGCGTCGACGAGATCGTGGACCAGGCCGGTGTTCAGCCGCTCGCCCACCGGGTCGCCGTCCGTCGTTCGCCAGGTCCCTGTGCCGCCGATGTGCGCGACGAGGTGGATCACCGCGTCCGAGCCGGCCACTGCCTCCGCCAGGACGCCGGGCCGGGTGAGGTCGGCGGTGCGGTGCTCGATGGCGGCCGTGGTGCGGCCGGCGTCGGCCACGGCGGCCGGTCGGCGGGCCACGGTCCGCAGCCGGACGGGGCGGTGGGAGAGAGCCGCGACGACGGCGGAGCCGATGAAACCCGAGGCGCCGAGCACGGTGATCAGTGGGCGGTTCACCATGCCGTGGTCTCGATCGGATGCGTCAGGCTGTGCAGGCAGGCCAGCAGGCTGCGGGTCTGCATGTTCACGTAGCGGCTGTGGCCCAGTAGTTCCTGCAGTTGACGGAGTGTCAGCCAACGGAAGTCCGGGTGCTCCGGGCGCTCGGCCCGCTCGTCGAGCTCGACGATGAGATGGCGGCTGCGGGAGTGGTGGAAGCGGCCCCCCTCGTCGGAAAGGGTCGTGTCGAATCTGATCGACCGGGGTCCGGCGCCCAGCACTGCGTCCAGGAACGGCGGGCGAGCGGCCGCAGGCAGCACCTCGTAGTTCCCGGGAGTGCACTGCACGGTCGGCGCCAGTTCGGCCACATCCGCGCATCCCGGCTCCGCCCGCAACTGGGCCAGTACATGCGGTATGCCGTCGATGCGCGTCATCAGGAACGCCACAACCCCGGTCCCCCGCGGGGCGATCATCGGCTGACTCCAGCGGCTGACCTCGCGGCCGGCGGCCTCCACCCGCACCCCGATGACGTCGAAGAACCTGCCGCTCTCGTGCGAGATTCCCTCGGCGTCGCGCCGCCAGCCGGCGAGCAGGTGGAGCGGCTGCCGTTCGACCCTCATCCCGGAGCGGGCCCGGAAGTGGGAGATCCAGTCGAGGAGTTCGCCGGTCGTGTGCAGCGAGGCCTCTTCCGTGGTCGCCGCGCGCGGCAGACAGGAGAGCACGGAGCGGGTGTCCATGTTCACCAGGTCGTCGACGCGGAGCAGCTGCCGGAGTTCGGTGAAAGTCAGCCAGCGGAAGCCGGGCACCGCCTCGACGTCTTCGGTGACCTCCACGACCATGTTCCGGTTGCGTTTGCGCAAGAACCACGAGCCGTGTTCGGACTGCCGTACGTCCGTGATGACCCGGTGCCGGGCGGCGCCGTCCCGGAAGTGGTCGAGATAGGGGACCGGGGCGCCGCGGTGCACCCCGGTGTAGTTGCTGCGGGTGGCCTGAACCGTGGGGGAGATCTGGAGCCCGCCCCAGTTGCCCGGCTCGGGCTTGAGCTGCATCAGGCAGTGCGGTACGCCGTTGAACCGCTTGACCAGGATGCCGAGCATCCCGATCTCCGGCTGATGGATAATCGGCTGCTGCCAGTGGGGTATCGCATGCCCCGGCAACCTGACGTCCAGCCCTTCGACGGAGAAGAAGCGGCCGCTGCGGTGCCGGATGGCGCCGTCCGCGGCGTCGGTGTCCCAGTCGGCCAGGGCGTCCAGTGGTACCCGCTCGACCCGGGTGTACATACGGTCCCGGGCGTCGTCGACCCAGCACAGCAGCTCGGCCAGGTCCGCCCGGTCCGCGTCCACGCCGACGCTCACCGCAGCACGCTCCCGTGGGGTAGCACGTCCTCGAGGAAGGCCATCTGGTGGTGCATGGTGGCCCGGAACAGCCGGGCATAGCGCTCCGCGTGCTCCGCGGTCATGGTCGACAGCGGTACGCACAACGAGACATGCGTGTCGCGCGCGACGATGGCCAGGCCCTTCCACACTGTTCCGTTCTCGCTCAGCTGTGACTCAACCGCGGCCGCGAGCGCCCCCGTTCCGCCCCGCCAGCCGCGTGGCAGGACCAGCTCGCCCCGCTCGGCCAGCGCTCCGTACCAGGCCAGCAGGTCCTTCTCGCAGGCCAGTAGTTCCCGCTCCTGGAGCCGGGAGTCGGACAGTGCCCGGTAGGCGGCGCGGGCGGTACGCACGTCGTCGAACCGGGCGATCTCATGGCGGAATTCACGCGCCAGGCCGTGGGTCCGGGTGCCGGGATCGTCCAGCAGCGTGACCGTGCGGTCGAGGAGGGTCGTGCAGCGCTCGCCCGCGTCGGCGAAGCGCAGCCACAGATCCCAGTCCTCCAGGCCCACCGGTGACTCCCGCCAGCCGCCCACCTTCTCGGCCAGTCCGGCGGCGTGTCCGGCGCAGGAATTCTCGAACAGAGGGCTCATCAGCTGGATTTCCGGATGCCAGCACATGGACAAGGGATGGGCCGTGGCAATCACCGCCCCCGCGGCATTCACCTTGCGGGCCCGGGTTGCCACGAACCGTGCGCCGTCGTCGAAGGCTTCCCACAGCCGGAGCAAATGGTCCGGTTCCCAGTGGTCGTCGTGGTCCAGGTAGGCGATGAACTCGCCCTCGGCTTCACGCAGCGCAATATTGGTCGGCCCGGACTGGGAGCCGAAACGCTCGGTGCGCAGGAGTCGAATGCGGCGGTCCCGCGCTGCCAGCGAGGAGACCACCGCATCCGTGTCGTCGTCGCTCGCGTCGGACACCACAAGCATTTCCCAGTCGCGCATTGTCTGTGCCCGCACGGATTCCAGCGTGGACAGGATGGCTTTGCTTCGGTTGTAGGTGGGGCATATCACGCTGAGGCGTGGCGGCATGGGGTTGTGGCCTTTCCAAGGTCCGGTGCGTCGGAGTATGGGCGACAGTGGCCTTCTGGTTCAAGGTGAATGTGTGCCGAGGCGGGCCGCCGGCTCAGGGAGAGGGCCTTTCCCCGTCCCGGGACGGGGAGAGACTGTTCTCCTGGCGGGGGTGCGCAAGCCGCTGAGCGAATACATTTGCTGTTGTCCGGCCGGTTCGGCGGGAACCCGCACAGGGTTTCCGGTCCTCTGATCCGCCGCGACGCTGTCGGGGGAAGAATTCGATACGCCTCTTTTTTTGGGGGGCGTGATTCGACGTCGGAGTGACAAATGACCGCGTATTCGGTGCTCATGCCGTTTCTGCCGCGCAGGCCGGAACAGTTGTTGCCGTACGCCGCCCTGGTCGAATGGACCGGTGCGGACCGGCTGTGGCAGGGGCAGGCGATGCTGGTCGAGCCGTTCCAGGGGTTTGCCTCGACGGCCGGCGCCGGTTTCCGGGTGCCGACCGGTCTCGGTGTCACGCTGATGCCGCTGCGCCACCCGTACGAAGCCGCCCACCAGGTGAGGTCGTTGGCTCTGGCCACGGGTGAGTCGGTGATCGCGGGCTTCGGACCGGGCGGCAGGTCGTTCCAGCAGAGTCTGCTCGGCACGCCGTACGCCAGCCCGTTGACGGCGGCCCGCGAGTATCTGACGATCGTCCGCGGTCTCCTCTCGGGGAAAACGGTGGATATCCAGGGCGAGTACTTCTCCTGCCATGCCGAGATGGGTCCCGCGATATCGCCGCGGATAGATCTGGGCCTCGGTGTGCTGCGGCCGGGAATGGCTCGGCTGGCTGGCGAGGTCGCCGACGCCGCCATCACCTGGCTGACACCCGCCTCCTATCTGTGCGATACGGTGCTGCCGGCCATGAAGGCGGGCTCGGAAACGGCCGGGCGTACCGTTCCTCGGCTGTCGGCTATCGTTCCTGTGGCGCTGGACAGGCCCGATCGTGAGCCGTCGGACATGGTGATCGCCAGTAATTCTCGGCATATGCAGGCGCCGCATTACATTGACATGCTGAAAAAGGCCGGGATTGACATATCGGGCGATGAGCTTCCGGTAGCGGCGAAACGGATGATCGAAGGTGGCGCCTTCGTGCATGGCGATATCGACCGGATAGTCGAGCAGCTCGCCGCATACCGGGAAGCCGGAGTGGACGAGATCATCCTGAATGTCACCGGGGTGTTCAACGTATACGGCGCGAAGGCGGCCATGGACGACCTCAAGAGCATTCTGGCCGCGGTCGCGTCATGACGATGATGAAAAGGGACAAGGGGGTGGGAAGCATGAGCGGGAACCGAATGTCCGTGGCCAAACGGCACTTGATGTCCTGGGGTGTGGGCCGGGCGCTGCCCGGCCGTGCCCACGGCGCGTACGAGGGCGCCGCGACGGTGGTTGTGGAGAACCCTGAGCACCTGACCACGCTGCTCGGCTCGGATCTGGTCGGACCGCACACGGTGATCTTCTGCCCCGGTGCTCCCGCGGGCGCGGCCACGGACGGCCAGGAGGCCGGCCCTCTTCTCGTCGGCTACGAGGGCTCGTTGAGCGAGCCCGGCGGCGATATGTCCGTCGACGACGACTTCTTTCTCCAGTCCCAGGACTACGCCGTCTCCGCCTACATGTCGGTGATCGGCGCGACCCTGATCCGCGTCACGGAGGAAGCGGACTTCGACGCCTTCCTCGCCGATGCGGACCGGGCGCGTGACGAGGGCGAGTTCACCCCCTTCGTCACCGACCCCGCCGTACAGCTCGCGGATGTCTCCGCGCTGGGAGCGGGCCCGGTCGGGGACGGCCCCCGGACCCGGCTGTACGTCGGGCCGGATGGGGAGCTGTCCACGTCTCCCTGCGGCAGGCGACTGGGTTCGCTGGGCGACGACTTCGCATCCGTCGTGGCCGAGTGGGACCGCGTAAACGCAGGGAGCGCGCATCCCTGCGCGGTCGCCCTCGGCGCGACCGTGTCCGAGGACACCCGCGAAGGGGCGCTTGCAGAACGCCCCTGGATGGGACGGTACTTGGCCGCGCTCGTGGCGGTACGGGAACTGCGTGCCCGGGGCCTGGCCGGCATACGGGTCTCCGGCTTCGGCGGTCGCCTCGTTCCCGCGTCGGCCGACCGGGCTGACGCGGCAGACGCCTGTGCGAGCGAACTGCCGCTGCTGCTGTGGACGGACGAGGCCGCTTACGTGCACAGCCCCGCAGCCGCCAGGACGTTCCAGGTCAGCCACGCGGCAGCCGAGCTTGTGGAGACGCTGCTGGTGAGCGGCCCCCTGGACACCGCCGCCGGCCACGCAGACCGGGACCGGCTGAGTCAGGTGGAGTCCTTCTTCGCCGATGCCGGTGTGCTGCTGTGCGCCCCCGAACTTCTCGGTGCGGGGACGTGAGATCGTGGCCGTCGCCTTGACCCCCCTCAGCATCCCCGGCCGGGCAGGACAGCTGGTGTCCCAGCTCGGTGACCGAGCGGAGCTGCACGATGTGTACGACGAGACCGGCTCGCGGGTCTACCACGACGTCTCCGTGCGGGACACCCATGAGGTGCGCGAGCTGGTCGCGCTGGTCCGCCGTATCCCGGGCGCCGTACTCGAACTCGCCGCCGGTTCCGGCCGGCTGACCATGCCGTTGCTCGCTCTCGGCCGCGAGGTCACCGCGGTGGAACTGTCGGCGGCCATGCTGGAGCTGCTCTCCGAGCGGCTGGCCGAGGCACCCGAACGGCTGCGGGAGCGTTGCGTTCCGGTCCAGGCCGACATGAGCTCCTTCGCGCTGGGCCGCCGCTTCGAGGTGATCGTGCTGGGCACGACCTCGATCTCGCTGCTCGACGAGGAAGGCCGGGCAGGCCTGTACGCGGCGGTGCGCGAACATCTCGCACCGGGCGGCCGGTTCCTGCTCTCCACCGTTGACATCGTGACCCCCGACGACCCCGAGGCCGCAGAGGCGGTGCCGGAGGCCGTGATCGCAGCGGTCGGTGCCGGCGGACGTGCCTACCGGATGCACGACTACTGGCCCGCCGGGGCCGACACCCGCACCGTCACCATTTTTCCCGCCGAGATCGGCGACGAGGGCCCCGTCACGGTGTGCACCACCACCGTCGGCGTACTGCCCGTCGATCAGCTGGGGGCGGAGCTCGGACGCGCCGGTCTGACGGTTCTGTCCGGACACCCGCTGCCCGGCGCCTGGCGCTATCGCGACGTGCTGCTGGAAGTAGGGGTGACGGCATGACAGGCACCGGCACGGGTTCCGGGCGGGCCCTGTGGCCCTCCCTGCTCGGCGAGGCACAGCAGGGCACCGACGAGCTGTGCGCCGTATCGGCGCAGGGCGTACGGGTCCGCTACGCCGACGGCCGTGAGCTGCTGTGCGGCTCAAGTGGCCTGTGGAACACCAACATCGGCTACGGCAACCGGACCATCGCCGACGCGGGGGCCGAGGCGCTTCGCGACGCCTCGTATCTGAGCGTCTTTCGCTACGAGAACGTCTACGCCCGCCGGGCCGCGGCGGCCCTGATCGACGTATGCGGAGCCCGGCACTACCAGCGGGTGCTGTTCTCAACTTCCGGAGGCGCGGCCAACGACCTGGTGATGAAGGTGGCGCGGCACTACCACGCGCTGCGCGGTCAGGACCGGCGCAAGGTCGTGGTGGGCCTGCGCGGTAGTTACCACGGGCTGACATTCGGCGGGTTCGCGCTGACCGGCGACAACCTGGGCCAGCAGGTCTACGGCGTCGACCAGCGGCTGGTCCGGCATGTGGCGCCCAACGAGCCGGCCGAGATCAAGGCGTTGCTGGCCCGCCAGGGCGCGCAGATCGCTGCCGTCGTGGTCGAGCCGGTGCTGGGCTCCGGCGCCGTTCCGCTCACCGAGGAGTACATCGCCGAACTCCTGCGACTGCGTGCCGAGTACGGATTCCTGCTGGTCGCCGACGAGGTGGCCACCGGTTTCGGCCGGACCGGCACCTTCTTCGCCTCTCAGCGGTGGCCCGGGCAGCCGGACCTACTGGTCACGTCGAAGGGTCTGACCAACGGCACCATGCCGGCGGCTGCCGTCGTCGCCTCCCACCAAGTGGCGGACGCCTTCACGGACGCCGGCGCGATGCTCTCCCATGGGGAGACGCAGGCCGGCACTCCCGTCACCTGTGCGGCGATCCTCGCCACCCTCCAGGAGATGCGGCGGTTGAACGCGGTGGCCCAGGGCCGACGGCTGTCGGCTCGTATGGACACCGAACTGGCGCGGCTGACCGCCGAGGAGCCCCGGGTGTCCGGGACGACCGGAATGGGCTGTTTCCGTTCCATCCGCCTGACCACGGCTGACGGCTCGCCGCTGCCTCAGGCCCACGTGCCCGCTCTGGTCACTGCCATCCGCGAGGCGGGTGCCATCGTGCACCCCGGGGTCCAGGGCATCCAGCTGTTCCCCGCGCTGACCTACACCGAGGCCGAGTTGACCGAGCTGCTGGAGTGCGTACGCGCCGGAATCGCGGCGTACACGCAGAGCTCCGCGAAGGCGGAGGCGGCAGCATGAGCCTTGGCTGGCACTGCCCGACGGTGATGATGTACGGCGATGACGGGCTCACCGCCTGGCTCAACACCCAACCCACATGTGACGTCACTCTGCTGCTGGACAGCGGCGTCGCCGACGCGTCGATCGCCGCCTCGGTCCGCGAGCAGATCGTCCGCACCGGTCGGATGGTGCGGACGATCACGGTCACCGGGCCCGCTCGGCTGACCGACATCACCGAGCTGGCCCGGCAGTTGGAGGGCACGGACCTGGTGGTCGCGGTCGGAGGCGGCTCGCTGCTCGACCGGGCCAAGCTGGCCGTGCTGCTGAGGGCGGGCCCCGGAGCCCTGGCCCGGCTCACGGTGCCCCAGCGCAGCGGACTGATCGTGCTGCCGCCTCCGGAGAGCCGGGGGCCCCGTCTGGTCGCCGTGCCCACCACTTTGGGCACGGGGTCCGAACTGAGCGCGGTCGCCTGCCTGGAGTACCAGCAGGGCAAGCGGCTGATCATGGGCAGCGCGCTCAGGCCGGATGCCGCGGTGATCGACCCGGCGGCGACGGCCACGCTGCCGCCGGCGCTCGTCGCGGAAGGCGTGCTGGAGGTGCTGTTCAGAATCTCCGGCCTCTACATCGGTGACCACCGTGATCTGCCCACCGAGGACGCCCTGGCGCAGACGCTCGCGGTCCGGATGGTGGAGCTCGGGCACGAGCTGCGGGCCGTCCGCAGCCGGGGCCTGCCCGCGGACGACCGGCTGCGGACGGAGATCGCCAAGGTGAGCGGCCTCAGCCACGCCGGCTGGGTGGTGCTGGGCCGAGTGCCGTACGCGGGCAAGGGCTGGTACCTCGCCAATGAGCTCTCGACGGGCATGGGCCTGCGGAAGATGACAGCGGTCGCCGCGCTGCTGCCGCCCATGTGGGGAGCCATCGCCGCGGGCGATACGCGGCTCGGCTCGGCACGCCGGCTGGACGGGCTGTGGCGGCGGCTGCGGTCGGCCGCCCTCGACCCGTGGTCCGCGGAGCGGCCCGCGCCACCTCTGCCCGAGGATCCCGCAGCCGGGATCGCGGCACTGATCGACTCCTGGGGGATCGCACGGCGGATCACCGCGGAGCCGGAACAGCTCACCGCCATTGCCCAGCGCACCGTGCGCGCCTGGGGCGCGGGACTGCCGATGCTCGACGGACTGAACACCGCCGACATCGAGGAGCTCCTGGGACGAGCGGTGAACGATTCGACGCCGGTCGGCTGCTGACCGCCGGATCGACCAAGGCTTCCGCACGCGAAGGGTCTCGGCCCGGCGCCTGCGGATGGAGAGAGCACACCACCGGACATGGGGAGAGGGGGGAACAACAGTGCAGAACAACTCTGCCGCGCAGGAGATCGCTCCTGCGCTGGAGCTGGGCATGCAGGAGCTGGAGGCCATGGAGGCCCCGGGCTTCTGGTCCGTGACCGGCTTCGTCAGCGGTGCGGGTGTCAGCGGCGCCGTCACCTACAGCGTCGTCGCGACCGTCATCGCCACCTGATGCACGAGTTCGGGTGACAGCCCGAATTCCCTACGAGCCGAGGAAAGGAGGTGTCGCAATGCAGGAGAACATCAACAAGGACATCACGCCCGCGCTCGAGCTGGGCATGCAGGAGCTGGAGGTCATGGAGGCCCCGGGCTTCTGGTCCAACTTCAAGACCGGTGTCGGTGCTTCGATCGCCGTGAGCGCCGTTTACGGCGGTGTCGCGTCCGCGGTCGCCGTCACCTGATCCCGTCCGCGGAGATCAGCGTGAACCGATGAACCCCGGCCCCGGAAGGAAGTCTCGTTTCCTTCCGGGGACCGGGTTCCCGGCCATCCGATACCCAGCTGGACGACTGAGGAACCGCGGTGTCAAGAAAACGCAGTCTGATCGCGCGTGTGTGTCGGATCGTTGTGCAAGCTCGTATGGAGAACGCATGAGTAGTGTCGCGGTAGCCACCTTCCAGGGCGTGACCAAGCGTTTCGGCGCGTTCACAGCCGCGGAGGACGTCACCTTCGATGTCGCTCCGGGGCGGATCGTCGGCCTTCTCGGCCGCAACGGTGCGGGAAAGACAACCTCCCTGCGCATGCTGCTCGGTCTGACGCAGCCAACCTCCGGCCGCGCCACCGTGTTCGGCAAGCCCTACGCCGAACTGCCCGATGCCGCCCACAGGGTCGGGGTGACCATGGACGGGATCGGTGTGATGCCGGGCGTGTCCAGCCGCCGCGACCTCAGGATCTGGGCCAGGATGCTCGGTCTGCCGGACCGGCGTGTGGAAGAGGTGCTGGAACGCGTCGGTCTCGCCGACCGCGCCGACAAGCGGCTCAAAGGCTTCTCCACCGGCATGAAGCAGCGCCACGTCCTGGCCTGCGCGCTGCTCGCCGACCCTGAACTACTGGTACTGGACGAGCCGGCCAACGGCCTCGACCCGGACGGCATCCGCTGGCTGCGTACCTTCCTGAGATCCCTCGCCGACGAGGGCCGCACCATCCTGCTGTCCAGCCACCTCCTCGCCGAAGTGGAACAGACGGTGGACGACGTGGTGATCCTCCAGCGGACCCTGCGGTACTGCGGATCGCTCAGCGATCTCACCTCCGCCGGAGAACACAGCCTGGAGGAACGCTTTTTCGAGCTTGCCGAGACGACCGGAACCGGAGAAGTCGCCCATGCGTAACGTGGTAGCCGCCGAGTGGTCGAAGGCATGGACCGGCCGCGCCTGGTGGAGCCTGGCTCTGATCGGTGTGTTTCTGGGGTTCCTGGCGAGCACCGGATATGTCGCCCAGGCCGACGAGAGCATCGCCCGCGGCCAGGAGACCATCGAGGCCGTCACCGACCAGGTAGTGCGTTCCTGGTTCATGCTGCTGTTGTTCTCCGCCCTGTTCGGCGCTGTCTTCGTCACCAAGGAGTACAACTCCGGGGCGATCGCCCGGTCCGTACTGCTGAGCGGCGGACGCCGCCGCCTGCTGGGCGCGAAGCTGCTGGTGGGCACCGGTATGGGCGTGGTGTTCGCCCTGCTCGCCACGGCCCTTGCCGCCGCCTCCCCCGAGGTGTTCCTGTCCACGACCGAGCACCGGCCCGTCTGGACCGGCGAGACGACCCTGACCCTGGTGGGCGTCTTCGTTGTCACCGTGCTCGGCGCCCCCTGGGGCGTGCTGCTCGGGTGGATCATCCGTAACCAGACCGCCTCGGTGGCCGTCCTGCTGGGGCTGACGCTCTTCGTCGACGAGGCGCTTTTGCGACTGCTCCCCGCGGTGGGCAAGTTCACCATGACGATCGCGATGAGTTCGGTCTACCGGGACGGCAAGCCCGAACTGCTCTCGGTGCCCCTCGCTCTGGCCGTCATCGGCGTCTGGCTGGCCGTGGTCGGCTTCGCCGCCCGCAAGATGTTCCTGACCCGGGACGTCGTGTGAGGCGCGGCCGGGCCGGTGCCGGTGCCGCGCCGGCAACCGAGCGGGAGGGCGCGCTGCTGGCCAGACCGCGCCTCGCCGCGGACGTCCGGGTTCACGAGCCGATCACCGACAGCGGCCCGTGGGTCGTCCAGCGCGGCTCTCAGCAGTACCTCCGGGCGGGGGCGGACATGGTCCGGCTGCTGCACTCGATGGACGGGGAGCGCGATCACGCGGCCCTGGCGGAGACACTTGGCCCGCCCTGGACGGACTCGGAGGTCGACAAGGCGGTCGGGAACCTGCGGAAGATGCGGCTCCTGGAGGACGGGCGGCCGCCCAAACGCAGCAGCAGCTGGTTCAAGTTCGTACCGCCGCTGACCTTCCAGTTCACCGTGGTGAAGCCGGAGCGGATGCTGGCCCGGCTCGCGCCCCTGCTCAATCTGGTGGCCAACCGGACCGGCGCGGTCCTCGCAGTGGTCCTCGCGCTGGGCGGTCTCCTGGCTCTCGCGGCTCAGGCCCCGGTACTTCAGCAGGCGCTGGGCACCCCCCTGACGCTGGACGTCCTCCTCGGTGTCGCCGGCGCATCACTCGTCGCGACCGCGCTGCACGAGATGGGCCATGGCGCGGTCCTCACCCACCACGGCGGACGCCCCAGCCGGATGGGCGTGATGCTCTTCTACCTGACGCCCGCGTTCTTCTGCGATGTGTCCGACGGCTGGCGGCTGCCCCGCAAGGAGCAGCGTGTCCAGGTCGCTCTCGCCGGCATCGTGACCCAGATGGTCATCGCCGGATCGGTGGCCCTCGGCGCACTGGCCGCCGGCCCCGCGGCCGGTGACCCCGGCCTGCGCCACGGGATGCTCGTCTTCGCCGTCTCCACCTATGTGACGGGCCTGCTCAATCTGCTGCCCTTCGTCAAACTCGACGGCTACATCGCGCTGATGACGCATCTCGACATCTCGCACCTGCGGGACCGCACCATGACCGATGCCCGCCGCTTCCTGTCGAAGATCCTCTTCGGCGGCCGGTACACCCGGGAACTGCCCGGGCTCTGGTGGTCCGTTCCGTTCGGCCTGGCCTCCATGCTCTTCCCGCTCTATCTGATCGCGATGGCGTTCACGCTCTGGCTCGACGTGCTCCAGGGCATGGGGATCATCGGCGCGACGGTGCTGCTCGTCGGCGTCGTCTATCTGGGCTACCGCGCCTGGAACGGCGGCCGGTTGTTGCTGCGCGAGGCGCGCACGGCGGGGGCCCGGGTGTGGCGCATCTGCGCCGCGCCGCTGCTGAGCGCAGTCGTGGCCGGTGTCGCGCTGACGACGGTCACCGTGCCGTACACGGTGACCGGTGGATACGTCGTTGAGGACGGCAGGACCTCGCTCGTGGTCTCGGACTCGGCCGACCGCGAGGCGATCACCGAAGGCGCGACGGTCACGCTGTTCCGCCGCGGGATGGTCACCCGTACCGAGACCGGGACCGCAACCGTCGGACAGGGGCGGGCCGTAAAGGCCACCGCGCCGCTGTCCGCCTTCATTCCGGTGCGGGACGGCGACTCCGTCCCCGTGCCCGCCGTGGTTCTCCCGCTGTCCGTCGGCACGGCTCCGGCCGACCGCATCGGAACAGCACGCGTGGTGGCCGGGAGCCGCTCGCTCGGGGAGTGGCTCTACCTCTCGTACATCGCCCCGGCCGCTCGCTGACGGCCCGGGCCGTCATGCCCGTACCCGTCGGCAGCGCACGGGAAAAGGACACAGGACGTCATGGACATCATTCGGCATCTGCACTTCTGCCCCCCGGGCACCCCGTTCTTCGATCTGCCGTCCCGGGGTGCCGCGGCCGAGGACGACTTCGCTCTCGCCCACGAAGCGCTGCCCGAGGGCTGGGAGCGCAATCCGGGCGCCGAGTGGGTGGTGCTGACCCCGCCGGATCCAAGGCTTCCGCGCCAGGGCTGGAAGATCCATGTCTCGGCGACCCTGGACAATGCCGAGCACATCCTTGACGTGGTGGCGAAGTACTGCACCACCGAGCAGGTGATGTTCAAGTTCATCCGTGGCCGGCACCTGCTCCAGCGGCGCAACAGCAAGTACGGCGACCGCAGCGCGAGCGGCAAGTTCGTCACCATCTACCCGTTCGACGACGAGCACTTCGAACGGATCCTCCACGAGCTCGGCGATCTGCTGGACGGTGAGCCGGGGCCGTACATCCTCAGCGACCTCCGGTGGCGCTCCGGACCGCTCTACGTCCGCTACGGAGGCTTCGTCCTGCAGGCGATACGGTCCGAGTCGGGTGAACTCATCTACTGCATAGAGAATCCCGACGGCGAACTCGTCCCCGACCGCCGGGGTCCCGGATTCCGGCCGCCCGAGTGGGTGACGCCGCCCGCCTGTCTGGCCGAGGCGATCGCCGGCCGCAACGCGGGCACCCTCGAGGACTTCCCGTACCGCGTCACCAAGGCGGTGCACTTCTCCAACGGCGGCGGGGTGTACCGGGGTAAGGACACCCGGGACGGATCCGACGTTCTGCTGCGCGAGGCCCGCCCGCACGCCGGTCTCGACTCGGACGGGAACGATGCCGTCGCCCGCCACGAGCAGGAGCACTGGGCGCTGCGCCGGCTCACCGGGCTGCCCTGCATTCCCCGCCTGGTCGACTACCGCAAGGGCCACGAACACTACTTCCTGGTGCGGGAGTACGTGGAGGGGACGCCGCTGTCCAAGGAGCTCGTCCGGCGCAACCCGCTGCTTCATGCGGTCAGTTCCACCGAGGACATCGCCGAGTACACCGGCTGGGCCCTGGACGTACTCGACCAGATCGAGCGGGGGCTCGACGGCATGCACGACCGGGGGGTGGTCTTTGCCGACCTCCACCCCGGCAACATCCTCGTCCGGCCCGACGGGCAGGTCGTCTTCATCGACTTCGAGACGGCCGGCTCACCGGAGGCCAAGCCCGCGCAGACCATGGGAGCCGTGGGGTTCATCGCTCCGGCGGGCTACTCGGGATTCGCCATCGACCGCTATGCGCTGGGATGCCTGCGGCTCGCGCTCTTCGCGCCGATGGTGGCCGCGGTGCCCTGGGCCCCGGAGAAGGCCGACCAGCTGATCGACCTCATCACCGCGTCCTACCGGCTGCCGGAGGACTTCGCGGAGCGCGTGCGCCGCGATCTTGGGCTCGCGACCCACCCGGCGGTCACCGACGACGGCGCCGGCGAAGAGCGGGGCAGCGAGCCCGTGTGGTCCGCACGCGGAACGGCAGACCGGCCCGCGCTGCTCCGGTCCCTCGGCGAAAGCGTCCTCGCTACCGCCCAGACGGGACGCGACGACCGGCTCTTCCCCGGCGATGCCGAGCAGTTCTTCACCCCGGAGGGCGGGCTGGGCCTCGCCCACGGCGCCGCCGGTGTGCTCTGGGCACTCGGCGAGGCCGGGGTGGAGGTCCCCGAGGACCACCTCGACTGGCTAGTCGACGGCGTGCGCAGCCTGGAGGACCCGCGGCCCGGCTTCTACAACGGACTGGGCGGCATCGCCTACGCGCTGGACCGCCTCGGCCGCTCCGACACCGCACGCGAACTCCTCGACCGGATCACCGAGGCCCCTCTGCGGGGCCTCGACCCCAGCCTCTACGGCGGTCTCTCCGGCATCGGGCTGACCCTGCTGCACTTCGCCGGGTCCACGGGCGAGCCGGCACTGCTGGACCGCACGGTCCAGATCGCCGGGCTCATTGCCGACGGGACCTCGGCGGCAGCGGCCTCGGCAACCGAAGGACCCGCCAACCGCCCGGCCGCAGGGCTGTTGCGGGGGGAATCGGGCAGCGCACTGTTCCTGCTGCGCCTGTACGAACAGACCCGGGACACCGCCTTGCTGGATCGTGCGGCCCAGGCGCTGCGGCGCGACCTCGCAGGTTTCGGCTGGACTCCGGGGGCTCCGTTCGCGGAACGGGCCGCGGGAAGACTGCCGTTGATCGCGGGCAGCGGTGGTACGGGCATGGTGCTGCACGACCTGCTGGCGCATCGCCCGGACCCGGAGCTGGCCCAGGCGCGGGACGCCATCCGCGCGGCGACCGAGCTCTCCTTCGTTCCGCAGGCGGGTCTGCTGAACGGGCGCGCGGGCGTCATCATGACGCGTCTGCACCTGACAGAGACCACGAACCGTACGGGCGCCGCGAGCCGCGTGGAGCATTCCGGCGACGCCGACCCCGTACTGCGTCGGCACGTGGCCGGCCTCGGCCTCCACGCAGTCTGCCACCAAGGCCGTCCCGCCTTCCTCGGCCAGGAGTGCCTGCGGATCTCCTCCGATCTGGCGACCGGAACCGCCGGGGTGCTCCTCGCGCTCAGCGCCGCGCTGAGCGAGCGACGCTCACGGCTGCCGTTCTTCTGATCCCCCCGACCGGGCGAGCCGGGCCGGATCCCCTGTCCGGGATCGCCCTCTCCCTCTCCGCACGCCCACCCGCCTCTCGCAGCACGGCAGGAACTCTCTCGTGATCGACTTCTTGGCCACACTCGACCCGCACAACGGCCTTGCGGAGAAGTCCGGGATGCTGCCCCCCACACCTCCGGACGATCTGCTGTGGCGGGCCCTCGTCAGGCTCTCCCGTGGCACCGGAAGGGCGGAGAACACCGGGCACGCGCTGTCGCCGTGCGTCGTCGGCGCGTACGGGCACTCGCGCATGGACGCCTTGGTGCGCGGCGCGGGTGAAGCGGTGGAGCGGTACGCGCTCTTCCCCGATGACGACATGCCCCACGGCACCGTCCGCGCCACCCGGGCCGCCCTCGGCGCGCGTGCGCTGTCCTTCAGCGATGCGGGCGTTGCCCTCGGCGACTCGCGGAATGCGGAGCGGACCCTGACGTGGTACCCGACGCACCGGCTCAGGGACGGCGCCGAGATCCTGGTCCCCGCGGGCCTGGTCGACTACCCCGCGCACACGGAGGAAGCGGAGGGCTTCGACCCCGGCCCTTCGGGAGCGGCATCCGGGCACGGATACGACATGGCGCTGCGCTCCGCCCTGCTGGAGATGATCGAACGGGACGCGCTGCTCGTCGCCTGGGAACGCCGACTGCGCCCGCTGCGCATCGATGTCGACGCCGTCGAGGCAGGCCCGGTGCGCAGGGGCAGGGAGAACGCACACTGGCGGAGCCTGCTGCGGCTGTGGGCAAGTGCCCGTCGGGCGGGGCTCGTACCGGTCGTCGCGGATCTGCCGACGGCCGTCCCCGGAGTGGTCTGCACCGTCGGAGTGATCATCGACGAGACGGGCCCGCAGCCGCTGGCGACCGTCGGTTGCAATGCCACGGACCAGGTCGGCTGGAGCATGCTGGGCGCACTTCAGGAGGCGCTCCAGATACGCTCGGCGGTGGTGAACCAACGCGAGAGCCACGGCTACGGCGAGGCCCCGTCCGACATCGTGGACGATGACGACCGGCTGCGGTACGTCGCCTCCCGGCAGTGTTTCGATCTGGTCAGTGAGTGGGCCGGCGGGTTCCGGGGCCCGCGTGGACCTCGTACGGAGCGCGCGGTGACGACCGCCGCCATCGTGGGGGGCCTCCTCGCGGACGGCGCCGACCCGCTTGCCATCGACCTGACCGGCCGACTTCCCGTCGCACTGCGGGAGATGGGCTGGGCGGCGGTGAAGGTGGTCCCGGTCGGGTACCAACAGCTGCGGATGACCGAGTCGTACGGCTTCAGTTGGAACACTGAACGGCTGCGGACGGCGGAGTCGCGGACAGGACTGGCCGCCGATGGGAGGCCCGCCTGCCGGAACCGCCCCCACCCCTTGCCATGATCAGGAACGTTTCGCAGATCAGCAGTAGGAGAGGACCATAAGTATGGAAACCACACTCGGCGAGCAGATCATGCTCCTTTCGCTCGACGACACCACCGGAGCCCCTCATCTGCAGGCGCAGTCCGAGTACATGATCTCCAGCGCTTCCGTGCTGGAGCTGGCGCTCGCGGCCCGCGTCCGGATGGACGGCGACCACCTTGTCGCCACCGACCCCACTCCGCTGGGGATTCCGGTTCTGGACGAGACGCTGAAGCGGATCGCCGGGCAGGACAAGCGGGAGGACGCTCAGGCGTGGATCTTCCGGCTGAAGAAGGAAGCCGTCGAGGGTGCCCGGCTGGGGCTGCTCGACAAGGGCGTCATCCGTGAGGAGCGGGCGCGGCGTTGGGGGATATTCCCCACGAACCGCTACCCGGAGGCCGACGGCACGGTCGAGCAGGAGGTGCGGCGAAAGCTCACGGCGGCGGTGCTTGAGGGGCAGGAGCCGGACGCGCGCACGGCGGCGTTGCTGGTGCTGCTGCACAGCGGCGGCCTGCACAAGCTGGTGTTCGCCGAGGCCGACCAGGCGGCGGTCGACAAGCGCGTGGCGGAGCTGACCGAGGGTCACTGGGCCGAGCCGGCCATGAAGCAGTTGGTGGACTCGGTGTTCGTGGCGCTGACGGCCTTTTCGGCATCGACGGCCGTCGGGGTGACCAATACGGGCATCTAAGGCCTATCAGGCGCACCGAGTTGCTCTCGGGATGACGCTTCCTCAGCTCTTCCTCAATTCTCCGGGCTTACTCGGTCCCACCCGACTTCGTCCATTCGCGCAGGTGGCTGCGTGTGTTAACTTCTTCGTCACTGATCAAGGTTGTCGCGGGGGACAACTGGGCTTGACCGGCCCGGGTTTCCGACCGCTCTGTGCATCAGAATTACGGGGAAGCATGGAACGAATCTTTCTTGTCATCAATTCTCCTTCGTTGCGGCGCCGGATGACCGAGGTGCTGGCAGCGCCGGGGTGGCTCGTGTCCGGGTGGGAAGAGGGCCGGGCGGCGAAGCCCACCACCCCGGCTGACATCGCGGTGGTGGAATCGGGAGCACTGGACGGGGATCCCTCGCTCGCCCCGTGGGGAACGCGCGTCATCGTTCTGGTCAACGGCCGCCATGACGGGTTCTGGCGGTCGTCGGCCTGCGCCCGGGTGGCCGGCATCATCGACCGCGACGACCCCGACCACGGTTATGTCACCGCGGTGCGCGAGGTGTTGAGCGGACGGGGCTGGGTCTCCCCGGAGCTCGTGCCCACGCTGCTGTCCGGCCGCATGGGCCGCTCGCGACTGCCGGAGCCGCCGTCGGCCGAGGTCACGCTGCTCACCGACCGGGAGAAGGGCGTGGCCGCACTGGTCGCCGAGGGCCTCTCCAACTCGGAGATCGCCGAGCAACTGACCATCGAGCGCAGCACGGTCAAGTTCCATGTGTCGAATGTGCTGCGCAAGCTGCGCTGCCGAGACCGGTCACAGCTTGCGGTTCTCTGGCATTCACACACGTTGCCGGTCCGATTCGCGGCGGCATGACCCGGGCCCCGTCCCAGGGCGGGGAATGACTCGACCCCCGACGGGCGCGCCCACGCGGCGCTTGGCGCTACTTTTGCCAAGCGCCGCGCTGCCGCGAATTCGGATTGAGTTTGTTTCTCGTCGCACAATTCACCGGCACCGGTGCACCCCACGCAGACCTTCAGTTTCACCGCGCGGAAAGTTGCACAGATGGAGCCCTCCAGCGGACCCCGCGTATCGGTGATCTGCCCGACATTCAACCGGTCCCGGCCCATTCTGGACACCCTCGCATCGGTGACCGCCCAATCCGTCACCGACTGGGAAATGCTGGTGGTGTCCGACGGCAGTTCCGACGACACCGATGACTGGGTACGCCACGCCGCCCGCACCGATCCGCGGATACGGCTGCTGCGCACCCCACGCCACGGCCACCCCAGCGGCCCCCGAAACCTCGCGCTGGCCGAGGCCCGTGGTGCGGTCATCGCCTACCTGGACCACGACGACCAATGGCGCGAGAACCACCTGGAGGTGGTGCTCTCGCTGATCGACCGCGGTGCCGAACTGGTGGCCACCGGCTTCGAACTGCGGGACCCGGAGGGCGCGCCGACCGCGGCGTCGCAGCCGTACGAGATGTGCTGGCACCCCGAGTTTCAGCTCCTCGGAGTGGTCTTCGAACCGTCGCGGGTGGCACATCGGCGCGGACTCGCGGAGCGGGCGGGCGGCTGGCGCGCCGGTGCGGGCATGGAGGACTGGGACTTGTGGTTGCGGATGACCGACGCCGGGGCGCGCTTCACCACGGTGGCCGACCGTACGACCGTACTGCTTGACGACAGCGGCTCGCGCCGGCACCGGATATCGCCACGGCACCAGCTGCGGCTCGCCGTCTTCGACGAGCCCCGCGCGGCGCACACGATGCTCCAACTCCTGCGCAGCGGGCGCGATGACGCCGCGCATCGGGCCGCCCAGCTCGCGGACACCGACGACTGGCTCGCGCGGCTGGCGGCGGACGGCCAGTTCGTCAAGCCCCTCGGCTGGAACGGTGACCCGGCGGCGGACATCGCCCGGGCCAGAGAGTGCGCGTCGCAGGAACTCTGGCGGGACCTCGTGGTCGTCCGGCAGCAGAACCGCTTCATCCTGGCTCAGCCGCTCCGTTGCGCCACCGCCGAACACGCGGAGCGCGTCACTTCCCTGGTGCGGCGGAACCAGCCGAGGCTGTTCGCCCTTCTCGACACGGTTGCGGCGGAGTGCGCCGAGGCCCTGGCGGGGGCCGGTAGCCGATGAAGGCACTCGTTCTCGCCGGCGGAACCGGCAGCCGGCTGCGACCCATCACCCACACCGCCGCCAAGCAGCTCGTGCCCGTCGCCAACAAGCCGGTGCTCTTCTACGGCATCGAGTCGATCGTCGCGGCGGGCATCACCGAGATAGGTGTCGTCGTCGGCGGGACCGCCGAGCAGATTCGGGCCGCGCTCGGCGACGGCTCGGCTTTCGGGGCCCGGATCACGTATCTGCCGCAAGAGGCCCCCCTCGGGCTGGCCCACGCCGTGCTCATCGCCCGCGACTGGCTCGGTGACGAGGACTTCGTGATGTACCTCGGTGACAACTTCGTGGTCGGCGGGATCGCCGACCTGGTGGAGGAGTTCCGCCGGGAGCGGCCGGATGCCCGGATTCTGCTCACCAAGGTCGCGGACCCCTCGATGTTCGGGGTCGCCGAACTCGACCCGGACGGCGCCGTGATGCGCCTGGAAGAGAAGCCCCGGGAGCCGCGGAGCGATCTGGCCCTGGTCGGGATCTATCTCTTCACCCCCACGGTGCATGAGGCCATCGCCGCCTGCACGCCCTCGCGGCGCGGCGAGCTGGAGATCACCGATGCCATTCAGTGGCTGGTCGACTCCGGCCACAGCGTCGGCGCGACCATCATCACCGGCTACTGGAAGGACACCGGGAACGTGTCCGACATGCTGGAGGTCAATCGCGCGGTGCTGGAGACCGTGGAGCCGGCCGTCGCGGGATGGGTGGACGAGGCAAGCGAGATCGTGGGCCGGGTCAGGATCGCGCCCGGCGCCCGGATCGTCAGGTCGCGGATCGTCGGCCCCGCTGTCATCGGGGCCGACACCGTCGTCAGCGACTCCCATATCGGGGCCTTCACCTCCGTCGCCGACGGGTGCCGGATCAGCGGCAGCGAGGTGGAGTTCTCCATCGTCCTCCAGGGATCCCGGATCGAGGACGCGGGCCGTATCGAGAGCTCGCTCATCGGCCGCTCCGTCCACGTCTCCGGGGCGGTCCGGGCACCGCGAGCACACCGTCTGGTTCTCGGTGATCACAGCCAGGTCCAGATCGCTTCCTGAGACACCTACAACACGAAAGTCCGCGACACCCGCCATGAGAATCCTCGTCACCGGAGGAGCCGGTTTCATCGGCTCCCACTTCGTACGATCGCTGCTGTCCGACTCGGCGCCCGAGGCCGTCACCGTCCTGGACGCGCTCACCTACGCGGGCAATCCGGCCAACCTCGCCCTTGTGAAGGACGATTCGCGGCTGCGCTTCGTCCGAGGCGACATCCTCGACGCCGGACGGGTGGCCGAGCTGATGTCCGAGCACGATGCAGTGGTGCATCTGGCTGCCGAGTCGCATGTCGACCGTTCGATAGCCACCGGCACCAACTTCGCCTCGACCAACGTGCTCGGGACTCAGACACTGCTGGAGGCCGCCGTCCACGCCGGCCTGGGCACCTTCGTCCATGTCTCCACGGACGAGGTGTACGGCTCGATCCCCGTCGGCTCCTGGACCGAAGAACAGCCGCTCGCCCCCAACTCTCCCTATTCCGCGGCCAAGGCAGGCTCCGACCTTCTCGCGCTCGCCTATCACCGTACGCACGGCCTGGACGTACGCATCACTCGCTGCTCCAACAACTACGGGCCGTACCAGTACCCCGAGAAGATCATTCCGCTGTTCATCACCAGCCTCCTCGACGGGCGTCCCGTACCGCTGTACGGAGACGGGGGACAGATCCGCGACTGGCTGCATGTCGAGGACCACTGCCGTGCCATCCGGCTCGTCATGGAAGGCGGCCGTCCGGGAGAGGTCTACAACGTCGGAGGCGGCACCGAGCTCACCAACAAGCAGCTCACCGATCGACTGCTGGACGCCTGCGGCAGGGACTGGGACAGCGTCGTGCAGGTCGAGGACCGCAAGGGCCACGATGCCCGCTACTCCGTCGACTGGTCCAAGATCCGCGACGAGTTGGGCTACGAGCCCCAGCGCTCTTTCGACGAGGGGCTGGCCGCCACTGTGGCCTGGTACCGGGAGCACCGCTCCTGGTGGAACGCGGTCCCGAGGTAAGCAACCGACTCGAGGCGCACTTCGGACCGCTGCGGCAGTTCACGCCGGCCAACTCCCATCACCCCAACCACGCCACCCAGGCTCGGACCCTGCACGCCTACCTGCGCCGGCGGAACACCAACTCCGTCACGCCGACGTCCTGGCCGTCCAACGCGAAGAGCGTGCCCGAATTCGCAGCGAGCGGCGGCTGTCCGCCATCAGCAGGGCCGGACCGTGCTGGTCGCGGGCCCGCGGTTTTCGCGGAGTTGGGGCACACGGTGGGCCGAAACTGGTCTGGATGACAATAGAGCCCCGGGCCGCCGGCCTGGGGCTTTCGCCGACGGAAGGCTGAGCTGAGCGCAGCCGCCCGGGAGGCAGGGTGAAAAGCCATCCACCGCGGCACCTTCCGGTCCGTCCGCGACCCAACGCCGAGATCCGCGCGTTCATCGAAGGCTGGAACGACCGCGCACACCCGTACGTCTGGACCAGAACTGCCGACCAGATCCTCAAGAATGCCAACCGTGAAGAACACTTCAAAACCGTGAAGAACACTTCAAACGCGGGCCACTGCATCACCCCGAGCCGAAGAAAGCAGTAGCGAGCGTGGGTCCTCACGGACGAGCATGGAACGCATGAGTGATCAACCCGCACGATGGAGCCGGGCAACCATCTACCCCGACATGTGGGCTGACCCGGACGACGACCCCCGCAACAGCGAAGGTGCCAGTCCGGACGGCGAGCTTGCGACGCTGCAGGACTTCCTGACGAACTACCGCATCACCCTGCGGATGAAGTGCGAGGGCCTGGACGCGGAGCAACTGGCCCGTCGGTCGGTTCCGCCGTCGACGATGTCGCTGCTCGGCCTGCTTCGGCACCTCGTCGAGGTGGAACGGGACTGGCGCAACTGGATCAGCGACGGTGATCCGCTGCCGAAGCTGTACGGCGAGGGGAACGCGGACTTCGACGGAGCTGTCGCCGAACAGGTCGAGGTCGACGCCGCGTACTCCGCTCTGGAGCGCGAGCAGGCCGCGACCGACGCCGCGCTGGCCGAGCACTCGGATCTGAGCGAGCGTCTGGGGAAGGACGGGATCGCAGTTCGGGAGCTGATGGTGCACAGGATCGAGGAGTATGCCCGTCACTGCGGGCACGCCGACCTGGTGCGCGAGTGCATTGACGGACGGGTGGGTCAGTAACGAGGGCCGGAGATTACATCCGCCGCCGGAGGCGCAAGCAGGATTGCGCTGAACGACCATTCGGCTCGGACCGGCCCACCGCTGTGCCCATCCGCGGAGTTCCGCAATAGCGTTATCGGTCAAGCCGTACGCAGCGAACTCTGTGTCGTCGATCCAGTCCGCTCGGAGACGCTGGGCGTGGATGCCCTGGCGCCGTGATCGCGCAGGGGGATCTCCCGCTGGGGTGTCTACGACAGGCGGTGGTGCGGGTCTGGTGCGCGGCGCCCGGACAGGTCCGGACAACAAACGGGGACAGAAGCCCTCTGCCTGCGCCGCGTCTCGAGCCTCCTGCAGCCCCATGCCGACGAAGTCCGGAAAAGCAGCGGTTCCTTGGCCGGGCCTTTCTGCACACGGACCTGGGGAGACGTCTCGACTGGTACGCGGAGAAGGAGCCGGACGGCCTGCTGTTCGTGGGGGAGAAGGGCCCTCCCTTCCGACGCTCCTCCTTCGGACGGAAGTGGCGGAAGGCGCGAGCCAACGTCGGGATGCCGGAGGCTTCCGCTTCTACGGCTTTCGCCTTATGAGGAGTTGGCTCGTGAGCTGCTCTGCCGCTTTGGAGGAGGCCTGCGGCTGGTATCGGTCTGCAGAGCTCCACCAATCCCTGGGGGTTCAGTACAACCATTCGAACTGGCCACGTGTCCCATGGGAGTGGCGCATGTTGCGCCTGGTTTCTGCGGGGAGGAACAGAATTTGATCCACGCACGTCCGGTGGCCTGTCGTCGGCTGACCGCGGCTGTCACGGCGGTACTCGCCGTCACGGTCGGCACCTCGGTTCCCCTGGTACTTACTGCGCCTGCGGCAGTTGCAGCTTCCGTCCCGGCTGTCGACGGCGCCGGGGTCACTGCAGTCACGGTCGAGCAGACCCCGGTCAGTATTCCGCCTGGTGCCGTGCTGACCAGCGTCGGCACGACTGGCTTCCTCACCACGCTTGACGGCGCCAACCCTTGGTGGAGGTGGACGCGATTCGCGGACGGCTCCACGACCGAGATGAACGGCAGGGCCTACGGCTCATCGTCGGACATCGTTCTTGTGGAGCAGGGAGACGCATACATCCTGCAAGACATGAGCGGTGGCGCCGCTCCCGTGCAGATCGACCGGAGCGCCCTGAACAGCACCTACAGTCTGCGCCGGGTCGTCGGCGCCACGCTCGTCATGACAGTCACCAACACGGCGGGTGGGACCGACCTGCATTTCGTCGACAAACAAGATGGCGCGCTGCGGGATCGAACGGTGACGGGCTTGCCCAAGAACGCCACCTTCGGATCCGTCAGCATCGACGCTCCAGCAGGCATGCTGCTCGTCAGCTACACCGTCCCCACGGCCACTACGAGCCGCCTTGCACTGGTGGATGTCGCTACGGGCGCCGTGATCGAGACGCGTGACACCCGGAACGACGAGCCTTTGATATCCGTTTCCGCATCGGCAACACATCTGGCCTGGAACGAGAACAGTCGTGAGGCCGGCCGGACCCTCGTTGTCGCTCCACGCGGCTCTGGCGAGCCCGAGCGCATCGGGCTGGGAGGCTACGGCCTCCTCAGAGTCGACCTGCTCGGCGACTGGGTTCTGTACGCGCAGCCGGGGGGCGGCAAGGCCGATGAACCGGACCCGTTGTACACGTTGACCGCGCGCTCCTTGGAGACCGGTGCCACAGTCAAACTGCTGGACCACACTCACTTCGGTGGCATGACCGCGCCTGATGGCTCGCTCGTTGCTCAAGGCGGCACCGTGGCGCAGGGGGAAGGGCTGTACCGGATTTCCCTGGATTCGGACGGAATGCCGATCGCCACCATGGTCGCGAGCAGCGGCGAGCCGACCAAGGTCACCATCCTGGGACACACCATTCCCAGCGTGATCGACCTCGACCGCAATCGCGGCGTCATCTCTTTGGACACGACGGTCAGTCGCCCCAACATGCGACTGGAGATCGAGCTGACCCACACAGCCTCCCAGCGGCGATGGACGGTGACGAGGGTCCCGCAGAACACCTGGGACCCCGGCGCCGAGACCATCAACGTCTCATGGGACGGCCGATTCAACCTGGCGCCGGGCGAGACGGGAGAGTTCGTGGCCGCATACAACGGCGCCTACACCTGGCGCATCAAGGCGACGCCGCTGAACGGCATCGGTCCCGTGGCGGAGGTCTCCGGGGCCTTCACCGTGGTCCGCGGGCAGGCACCGCACGACTTTAGCGACAACGGTTCTCCGGACCTGCTCGTCGTCGACGCTACGGGCCGGCTCAAGCGCCACGACAGTGCCTACCGCCTAGACATCAACGGGCTCTACTGGCCGGCGGTCTCGGCCGTCGGGACGGGCTGGCAGATCTACGACCGGTTCACGGCCCCCGGAAACCTGGGTGGCACCTCGCATGCCGACATTGTGACCCGGGACAAGACGGGCGGTCTCTGGACCTACGAGGGCAAGGGCACTCCGGGCACGCCTTTCGCACCGCGCAAGAAGGTCGGACCCGGCTGGCAGATCTACGACAAGATCACTGGGGGCGGCGACCTCAACGCGGACGGCAAGCCTGACCTACTCGCTGCCGACAAGGCCGGGGGCCTCTGGCTCTACACGGGCACAGGCAACATCACCACGCCGTTTTCCCAGCGCAAGAAGATCGGCGGCGGCTGGGGCATCTACAACCAGATCACCGCCGTCGGCAACATCGCCGGAACTGGCGCCGACGACCTCGTTGCCCGTGACAGGGACGGTGTCCAGTGGCTCTACCTCGGCAAGGGCGACGGCACCTTCGCCGCCCGCACCAAGATCGGCGGCGGCTGGAACGCCTACAGTCACCTCGTCGCGGTCGGCGACGCCAACCGCGACGGACGCCCCGACCTCGTCGCCTACGGCGCCGGCCCTGCCTACGTATACGCCAGCACCGGCGATTGGCGGGCACCCTTCGCTCCCCGACGGGGGACAACGGGAACCTGGCCCAGTGTCAAGAACATCGCTGTCTTCTGACGGCCGGGAAGCTTCACGTCGAGTGTGCGATGCCTGAAGCGGTCCAGAGAGCACAAGGGCCCAGGTTGGGGATCATCTTCCTGGCCTGGGCCTTCGTCTTTGGAGCGGGTGACGGGAATCGAACCCGCCCTCTGAGCTTGGGAATCACGGGCCGCTTCCACCAGGCATGCCTGCTGACCTGTGGAAACGATACGAATCGGGGTGTGCTCCAGCCTTCCCGAGTGACCGTGGTTTACCGGTGATCGCTGCCCTATCTGGTGCGTATCTGGTGCGCTCGCCGTGCAGGCGCACCCTGCATCATTGCTGAGCTAGTGGGGCTTCCCCCGGGCCCTTCGTCTTCGCTTTTCCCTTGGACGGCGGAAGTTGGCACCCGGCTCTGACATCTGACGCCAGCCGAGACGCACGTCCAGGGACCGCCGTGCCCGCCATGGGCGACAACCCTGATGGGCAGTCACATACCTGCGCACGGCCGCCGCCTTCCCCTCACGCCCCTGCCTCTACCCTTGAGGACTTCGGATTGATGGTTCACGAACAACCACGGAACGGAGCGTGCGGTGACCGCGGGGGAAGCGCATGGCGGAGAGCTGACGGGCAAGGTACTCGGCGGGCGTTACCGGGTGACCTCCATGATCGGGCGCGGCGGCATGGGAGTGGTCGCCCGGGCGGTGGACGAACTCCTGAACCGAGAGGTCGCCGTCAAGGTCCTGCGGGCTTTCACCGACACCTCCGCAGCCGAACTGGCCGACGTGCGGACCCGGATGCAGCGGGAGGCGCAGGCCGCCGCCCGCATCCGGCACAGCGGCGTGGTCACCGTGCACGACGTGACCGAGGAGCAGGGTCTCCCGGTCATCGTCATGGAACTCGTCGACGGGCCCTCGCTCGACGACGTGCTGATGGAGCGCGGCACACTGGAGCCCCACGAAGCCGCCGCGATCGGCGCCAAGCTGATGGACGCGCTCGACGCCGCGCACCGGGCCGGCGTACTCCACCGGGACGTCAAGCCGGGAAACGTGCTGATCGAGCACGGCGGCAGGGTCGTGCTCACCGATTTCGGCATCGCCAGCATGGAAGCCTCCGGCGACGACGCCATGGCCAAGCTGACCCAGAGCGGTCAACTCGTCGGTTCCCTCGACTATTTGCCGCCGGAGCGCGCGCAGGGCAGGGAGCCCGGTCCCGCGTCGGACATCTGGTCGCTCGGCATGACCCTCTACGCGGCCGTGGAGGGCACTCCGCCGTTCCGCCGCACGTCCGCGTGGTCCACCCTTTCGGCGATCGTCACCGAGCCCCTGCCGGAGCCCCGCCGGGCGGGACCGCTCACGCCGGTGCTCCAGGCGCTGATGGCGAAGGAGCCGGAGAACCGGCCCACCGCGGAACAGGCGCGCGGCATGCTAGAGCGCGTCGCCTCGGGCGGGACGGTGCACCTCGCATCCGCCGCTCCGACGCCGACACCCGCTCCCGCTCCCGCTCCCACAGTGGGTCCCGGGGCTGCGGCCGCCGCCGCACCGGCCCCCGGGTTCGGTCCCCCGCTGTTCCCCCAGCCCGCCCCGCAGCCTGAGCCTCCGCACGCCGGCTACGCGCAGCCCGACCTGCCGCCGACGCTGCCGCAGCACGGCGCGCCGGTCGCGGGCCACGCCGGAGTCCCCGCTCCCGAGACGAGCCGGACGGCAGCCCATCGCGCACGGCGCCGCAGCAACCGCACCGTCGTCGCGGCAGCGGCCGCCGTCGTGCTCATCGCCGCAGGCGCCGGCATCACCTACGCCCTGACGTCCCAACAGGGCGGCACGACCACGGACGGCGCACAGGCGACGCCGCCCGGCGTCGGCTTCCCCACGGACAGCCCCTGGCCGACCGGGGGCAGCACCCAGTCGTCCGCCGGTTCTCCCGGAACGTCCTCGAAGCCGTCGACCTCGGAGGAGCCGGACGGTCACGAGGACGAGAAGCTGGGCCCCACGAAGAAGCCCGGCGTCGAAGGCGACAAGCCGACCGAGAGCCCGTCGGCCTCCCCAGAGACCAAGCCCAGCCCGACGGTGAAGGAGCCCACCCCGGTGTCGACGGCCTGCACCGGCTGGGGCCACGAGAACCGCAGCGACGGCTACGGCTACCTGGCCGAGACGTCCCACCTCTACACCGGGCCGTACGCGGAATGCCAGTACGTGACCGTGGTCAAGACCGGTGTGAAGCTCTACTACCACTGCTACATCACCAACGCCTACGGCAACAAGTGGATCTACGCCCGTATCGATGGAACGAACACCGAAGGCTGGGCCCACAGCACCAAACTCACCAAGGAGAGCGGCACCCTGCCCCGCTGCTAGGCGTTTCCAACCAGTGCTGTATAGGGGCGCAAGCCGCCACCGTGGTAGCCCCCGCGACGGCCCGGGACCGCTTCAGAGGCGGTCTTTGGCGGCCCGCACCAGCTGGCTGGACGGGGACGGTTGCTGCAGTTGCGGTACTGCGCTGCTGTAGCCGCGTGCTCAGTGCAGTCGCTCCGCCTGGTCGCCCTCGTAGGGCCCCGAGACTGCCCGACGATGCCGCATCCCCGTGGCTGGCATGATCCCCCTGGAGGGGGCGGATGTGGACGTTGTGGAACTGATGGGGTGGCTAGCCGAGCGAGGGTGCTCGGTGGTCTTCAAGGCTGACGGTGAGAGATCACGGGGGCCATCGCTGGATGGTGATCGTCTCCGGTGGTGTCTTGGGCGCGGAGTCGTTCTTCAGGTCAGATGAGGCGTCCGCCGACGCGTGCCTTGAGGCAACTCTCGCGCACTTGGAAGGCTTGGGGATTTCGCCGTTCGCCTGAGGCCTGAGCTTGGGAATCAACGGTCTTTTAGTAGCTATCAAGCACTTGACCCGGGCGAACACCCCAGTCGGAACGCTCTCAACCTCTCGTCGTTGCCCACTGTTGACCGTGGTTTACCGCCGTATCGGGCACGTATCGGGCACGGATGACGAGACGAGCATGAGGCGGCTCCACCAGCGACAGCCGCCATGACGACCAGCGTTGGCAGCTCCGGTAGGCGATGACTGTGCGGCGAAGCGGGCAAGGTCGCCGACTTCCTTCACACGGCCGAGCTGGACCGAGCGCGAGTGGGCCGAGCTCGACCAGGGCGTGACCGTACGGCGCGGCCAGGGCTACACGCTGCGCGTCCGCGCCGTGCCCTCCATGCATCGCGGGCTCCTCGCCCGCTGTCAGTCCCTCGACGGCACCCCGGACGCCCCATGCGATTCCGGCCCAGCGCAAGGCCTCGCCGCAATCGGTGGCGCAACCTGCCGAGACCTGTCCTGTGTTGGGCCCCTCGGAAGGCAAGTCGTCGGCGACTTCCCGTGATTCTCCCGGTACTGGCACGGGAGTGCCACGGGCATCCGTCATCACCGTTCTGGTCCACTTGAGCTAAGTAGATCGTCTATGGCGCTACGTGCTGCCGGAACAAAGGCGTCGAGGCGCTCATTCAGGCGTGAGTGAACTTCGACCCACCCGTCCAGGGGTTCCTCCCCGGGGTCATAACCACGATTTCCGTTCTCTCGCCAACGCCGGAGTATGCGAAGCGTGGGAGGCAGCTGAGATAGGCACGACATAACATCAGTGGCTAGCTGTGATACCGTTTCGGGCCCCTCCAATTGCACTCTATGTAGCGAGCCTCCGGCTGCTCTGACTGCCGCGTCGACCCCCGCAACCAAGGCCTCGATGTCGTCGACTGGCTCGTAGTAGGAGCGCATGATCATGTCGCCGAGCCTGTCGCCATCGTGGTTGACAGCATGGGCGTCGGCTAGAAACTGCTGATACACCTGTCGACGGTGATCGATCTGGAGCTCTCGTATCTGTCGACGCTCCTCTGCCTTCAGCAGCTGCGCCTGTTGCTGTTCAGCGGACCGGAGCTGTAGTCGTTGCTGCTCCGCGAGAGCTGCGTCTTTGCGTCGTTCCGACCGGAAGGTAATTGCCGCGGTCAGTCCACCGCCGGCGAGTGTGCCCAGGACGCTCACTGCCGCAACAAGTAGAGAGTTCGACATGGCCTCATGATGGCAGCGGCAAGGTTTATGTGCCTTGGGGTTGATCAAAGGGAGGCGGCCCCCGCCCTCGGGCCAGCGTCCGTCCGCCAGCCGGGAGGACAACGCCGCGGTGCTGCGCAGGTGGGTGGGCATTGGTACCCGCTGTGCCCTGGTGGGTACCGCTCGATCGAACACGCTTGGGTACGGCCAACGGCGAGTGGAGCACGTTTCCCTCCGGATAAACCAGGCGAGTTGGGCACGAAAGATCGGTAGGCTTTCCGAATGGCCAAGGACGAATTCGCTGTGATACGTCAGCGCAGGGCTGTCTGTCCGTACCCGGACTGCGGCATTGGATCCGCCATGGATCTCGCAGATCAGTGGGTGATCTCCCCCGAGTGCCGAACCTACACGTGGGAGTCTCCCTCCGGCGGCTACCTGAACACCCACGGTCTCGACTCGTGGCAGCAAGGAGAAACCTGGGTCTGCCAGATGTGCGGTCGCACCGTCCTGGAGATCGCCTCGTGCAAGCGGGGTGGCATGCCCGACCATGTGAATCGGCCAACCGTTGAGGTGAGCCGACAGGTGCTCTGGCCCGCTCCTCCGCCTCGTGTCCTTGGTGTGGAGGTGCCGGAGAAGATCCGCAGCCTTTACGAAGAAGCGTCTCGGACGGAGAACGTCGGCGCGCCTCGTCTTGCAGGCGTTGGCTACCGAGCCACCGTCGAGGAGATATGCAAGGACCAGGGTGCCACCCATCACACGCTCCACGGGAAGATCCAAGAGCTGGCAGTGAAGGGCTTGCCGTCCGAGGTGATCAACGCGCTCGACGAAACCCGCATCGTCGGCAACGACAGCGCGCACCATGGCCTTGAGTACACACCTGAGGAACTGTCCGATATCGCCGAGCTGGTCGCCGAGGCTACAGTCATCCTCTATGTCCAGCCTGCCCAGCGTCGTCGACTGGCCGAGTCCCGCAAGCTGCGTCATGAGGCAGCAAAGAAGGCTCAGCAGGCTCCGACCCCTCAAACGGGTCCATAGCCCCCACCCCGCACTGCCAAGTATCCAGCTCGTTGAGTAGAGCACCGCTGACCATGCGGGCGGGCTCCTTGGCGCGGTCGGTGGAACGGCTTTGGCCGGTGTCCTGCCCGGTTTGGGGTCGTGCATGATCAGGGGGCCGTACGCTTTCCGGCTGCTCGGGCAGGCTTGTCCCCTGCCCGCAATGTGTCCGAGTGGCCCCCTGGTCTTGCTCGACGCGGGTCCCGAACCGGGGAGGTGGGTAAGGCCGTGGAGCCGTCCGTCCCCACCCCCGGCCTGGTCTTTTCGCCCCCTTGTGGGCGCGGGCGGGCGACGACGTGCGGCCCCGGTGGCGTAGACATGGAGGGGCAAGCGCGGCGGCGTCCGGCCGGCGCCGCCGCGCCTTGGCGCGGCACCTCTGATCTCTGATCAGACTGCTACTGCAGTTCAGGAGGTCGGGAATGCAGACGCTCGATGCGTCCAATGTGGTGTTCTCCCGAGCGTCCGCCTCTTCCCCCGGGCCTGGTGCTCTGGTCTTTGCCTTCTTCTGGGGGCCACTCGGGCGCATGGCGGGCGTGCGACAGGGCCGGTCCCGTGTGACCGGGACGCGTGTGACGGCTTGGTTTGGCAGTGATCCGCTCACTGCCCGAACGCCGGTCGGGCAGCGAGCGAAGCGAGCCTTGATCTAGTAGAGAAAGTTCTACCGCGCTGGGATCAGGTGCTTGCCGTCATGGCTCCGGACGTGAGGGCCTGCCTCGTCCAGGGCATCCAACAGCCGTACCGAGTAGACCTCGGACATCCGCTCGGCGACTTCCTCAGGCGTGAGCCAAGTGACTGCCGTCGACTCGTCGGAGGTGCGCTCGGTACCGGCGGAGGGCTTGCAGCGAAAGACCAGGGCGACGATGCCGCGGGCCGTGTTCTTGTAGACGCCGGAGAGCTCGCCCACCTCGACGTGGATGCCCGTCTCCTCCAGGACCTCGCGGGCAACGCCTGCTTCGGGTGACTCCGAGAGCTCCAGGACGCCGCCCGGCAGTTCCCAAGTCCCGTTGTCCGCTCGGCGGATCGCCAGTAGCCGGCCGTCCTCGCGCACAACGGCCCCGGCCACCGACACGGAGTGCAGTGGCGTTGACTGGGCTTCGCGAGCGCTGTTACTCATGTACAGGAGCATAGGAGAGTGAGCAGGACGATGGGAACCGCGGTAGGAGGTGGCAGGGCCGTACCCCGGTACGTTCAGATCGCCGACGAGATCATCCAGCAGATCAGGGCTGGCATCCTGAAGCCTGGTGACATGGTGCCGAGTGAGTCCGAGCTCGTCGAGCGCTACGGCGTCGCCGGCGGCACGATTCGCAAGGCCATGGTGGAAGTCCGGGCCAGTGGGCTCGTCGACACCCGGCACGGCAAGGGCTCGATCGTGAAGGACCGTCCGCCCGTGCGGCTGCGGTCGTCGGACCGGTTCCGGGCATCGCATCGTCGTGGCGGCAAGGCCGCGTACCTGGCCGAGTCCGCGCAGTCTGGTGCCACCGCCAAGGTGAGCGTCCTCTACATCGGACCGATGGAAGCCCCGGAGGACATCGCGGAACGGCTCGGCGTTGAGGCCGGCGCCCAGGTGCTCGCGCGCAGGCGGCTCTACTTCCGCAACGGGACACCCGTCGAGACGGCGACTTCGTACCTTCCGTGGGACGTGGTCAAGGACATCCCCGAGCTGTTCGCCGAGAACCCCGGCCCCGGTGGCATCTACGCCCGGCTGGAGGGTGACGGCCACGTCTTCGCCGAGTTCGTCGAGACGCTGCAAGCGCGCCCGGCCGCGAAGGCGGAAGCCTCCGAACTGGCCCTGAGCCCCGGTGCTCCGGTCGTTCATCTCATCCGCGAGGCGGTAACCGAAGAGGGCCGCGTGGTCGAGGTCTGCGACACCCTCATGGCCGCTGACCAGTTCGTTTTCAGCTACCGCATCCCCGCGGCCGACTGACGCTCGCTCAACTCCCCACAGCCCGCCGCGACTTCTTCGTCTCGGCGGGTTGACTCATGTATAGGAGTCATGCACTCTTCTTCATGTCACTCATATACATGAGTGAAGGAGCTAGGCACTTCTAGAGGAGTGATCTCTGTGCGTGTGATCCCTGTGGACATGACCGGTGTGACCGTGATGGTCGCCCAGCCCCCGCAGCAGAAGATGAAGGACAAGAAGAACGGCCTCATCGCCGTCGACACCGAGACGAGCAAGCCGCTGATGACGGTGGACGTGCTCTTTGTCGGGAACGGCAACGCCGAGGTCGTGACGGTCACCGTGATCGAGGACGACATCTCCGGTGACCTGGCTACAGGTACGCCGGTGGCTTTGACCGGCCTCATGGCGCGGCCGTGGGAGAACGAGTTCAACGGCCAGAAGCGGCACGGCATTTCGTTCCGCGCCGCTGCCGTCACCTCGCTGGCGGGCTGAGCGATGACGGGTGGACAGATCACCGCGCTCGTCGGCCTGGTGCTGATAGTCGCCGGACTGCTGGTCCTGCGTCGGACGCGGCCCGTCTGGTACTGGATCGCCTTCGGAGCTCTGGCGAAGCTGATTCGGATCGCGATCACGTATCGCTCGGTCTTGGAGGCGTGCGGGCTCACCGAGCCTCCGTCCCGGCTCCGGCTCGCCGTCGCGGCAGCCACGAAGCGGACGCCGTCCCGGATGGTCCCGCGCCTGACAGGGGCCCGGATCACCGCCAGCGGCCTCGTGCTCCGGATCAGGATGCAGCCGGGCCAGGAGGTCCACGACTTCGAGACGGCGACCGAGCGTCTGCGGCACTCCTGGCGGGCCTACGCCGTGCACGTCACCGCGCTCACCCCGGGGTGGCTGCAAGTCAGGGTCATCGGGTACGACGTGCTGCGCCGGGTCGTCATGCCTCGCACCGCACAACAGAAGTTGCTGAGCGTGCCGGTGGCCCTGCGTTCCGACGGTGCCGTTCATACGCGGGACTTCCGGGCGATCGCTCATGAGCTGGTGATGGGCGCGACGGAGTCGGGTAAGTCGGTCTACCTGCGCGGTCTGCTGGCGGGGCTCGCTCCTCAGCCGGTTGCCCTCGTAGGGATCGACTGCAAGTGGGGAGTGGAACTGGCCCCGTTCTCACCGCGGTTGTCGGCCCTGGCCTGCATGCCTGAGGAAGCCGCCGACCTGCTGGATGCCCTGGTCAGGGAGATGACCGAGCGATACGAACTGATCCGGGCAGCTCAGCGGCTCGCACCCGGCACGTCTGCTGAGGCGATCAGCTCGGACATCTGGGGCCTGCCCGAGGACATGCGGCCGGTGCCGGTCGTGGTCGTCGTCGACGAGGTGGCGGAACTCTTCCTCACGGCCACCAGCGCCGACGAGAAGCGGCGGGACCAGATGGTTACCCAGCTCGTTCGGCTCGCCCAGCTCGGCCGCGCCGCCGGCATCTACCTCGAGGTTTGCGGGCAGCGCTTCGGCGCGGAACTCGGCAAGGGCGCAACGGCCTTGCGTGCCCAGCTCACCGGGCGCATCTCGCACCGTGTCAACGACGAGACCACGGCCAAGATGGCGCTCGGGGACATCAGCCCCGTCGCCGTCCTCGCCGCCACGACCATCGGTCCCGACCAGCGCGGTGTGGCCGTGGCGGGCGATTCCTCGGGTGGCTGGTCCCTCGTCCGCAGCCCATTCACGAGCCTGCCCGACGCGGTCGCGGTATGCGCCGAGCACGCCGCCATGACTCCCTCCGTACCGAATCTCGACCCGTTCCGACCCTCAGCACCGTCCCGGGCCTTCGCCCTGGTCGCGGACAAGGACTGACGCCATGAGGTCATCGCTCCGACTGGACGCCGTGCTCGTACAGGCCGTGATCGCGGGTGCGCTGTCCTTCTCCCACCTTCACGACCTCGCCGAGGCCGCCGGTCAGAGCGGCTGGAAGGCGTGGGCTTACCCGGTCTCCGTGGATCTGCTGCTCGTCGCCGCCTGGCGTCGGCTCCGGACCCTGCGGGACTCCGATGCCCCCAGGCGTGGTGCATGGACCTGGTTCGCGGTGGCGCTCGCCGCTTCCCTCGGCGCGAACGTCGCCACGGCCGGACTGCTCGACCTGAACGACGTGCCCGACTGGCTGCGCATCCTCGTGGCGGGATGGCCGGCCCTCGCCTTCCTCGGCGGGACGCTGCTCGTCCACACCCCGGGGCCTGAGCCGCAGGAGTCCGCCCAGCCCGCAACGGCCGAGCCCGACACCGAGGTCGCACGAGAGCAGGTCACCGAGCCCGCCCCGGCCTTGCCCGCTTCTCCGGCTGTACCGCCCGCCCTCATTACCCACGCGCGGAAGCTCGCCGACGCTCACCACTCGGCAACCGGCCGTGCCATCGACCCCGACACCTTGCGCGCCCGCCTCGGTGTCCCCGCCGCGATGGCCGAGGCCATCGCCACGCAACTCGCTTGAGGGAGTTCCTGATGTCCAGTTCCATCGGCGCTTCGATCAGCTTTCACCTCACAGACAAGCCGTTCGTGATGTGCCACGACTACGGCACTAATCGCACTCCGATCCTCGCTGTCCAGGACGAGCACGCGTCGTTCACGCTCTACGCCCGGGACAGCGTTCCCCCGGCCGAGCAGCTCAGGTTCGCGCAGGATCTACTCACGGCCGTCGCCGCCTACGTCACCGCTGTCGAGATGTACACCGCCGCCGAACTCACCCCCAGCTCGCCTGAGAGGAGGTGAGCCATGCCCCGAAACCGTTTCTGGGGCGTCGACCGCATCGGCCCCGTCCAGATCGGCACCCACCACGACCGCCACGGCCGCGACGCCCACGCAACCGCCTGCACCGCCCCCGGCTGCGACTGGTCCGCCGACTACCTCAACCGCGCCGCCGCCGAGCTCGCCGCTCGCACGCACCGCTGCAACCCGCGCTGACCGCCGAGGAGATGACCGCCATGAACGTTCCGCTCTGGCTCGCCCTGATCGTTGTCGGCTGGCTCGGCATCAAGCTCGTCCGCCCGCCCATCTGGCTCGTCGCCGTCCTGCTCCTGGGCGGCTACCTCCTCGCGGACAGCCTCCTCGCCCCGGTCATCGACCCGCTCGCCAAGTAGCCCCGTCCCGAAGGGAGCACGCCATGTTCAAGCCCAAGTACCCGACGCCCGACACGTACGTCCCGACCGCGCACACCCACGCCCCGAACCCGGCCGAACGGTCCGCCCCGCCGGCACCCGCACCCACCCGCTCCGGAGTCCTCGACCTGGTCCGCAGCAACCCGGCCGCCGTCGTGACGGGTGTCGTCGTCACCGGCGTGGTGCTCACCTCCATGCTCCTGGCGGTCGCCATCACCGGACTCGCCCTGTCCATCAGCGGCGTCGTCCTCCTGGTCCTCGTCCGCATGCTCCGCCAGGAATTCCGCCGCTGACCGGCCGCCGGGCAGTGCCACAAGCCGCCAAGCATCGCCGCTGCCCGGACGGCCCACGTAACCCCTTCCAACCGCAACGAAGGACAACCGTGGACACCCAAGCGCTCGCCTTATCCCTGCCGTTGATCGGCTGGACCGCCCACTCCGCCTACCTCGCCCAGCGGCTGACCGCTGCTCGCCGAGACCCGCTCACCGGCCTGCGCACCCGCGCCGGATGGACCGCTCGCGCCGAACGCATCATCCGTCGCCACCGGGACGCCGTCGTCCTGCTCCTGGACCTTGACGACTTCAAGAACCTCAACGACGCCCACGGCCACGCCGCCGGAGACGTCGCCCTCACCGCCACCGCGGAACGGCTCACCGCCTGGTGCGGCCGACAGGGCATCGCGGGCCGTATCGGCGGAGACGAGTTCGTCGCCATCATCCGCACCAGCGCCGGTCCCGACCTCGACTCACTGACCAGCGCTCTGCATCGGCCGCTCGCGTACTCCGGGCGACGACTGCCGCTGTACGTCTCTGTCGGGTCCTGCCGCCTCGCCGACCTCCCGGTCCGCAGCCTGTCCGACGCGCTCGCCGCCGCCGACTCCGCGATGTACGCGGCCAAGGGCAAGGCCGGCCGCCGTGGCACCCGCACTCTCTCGCACTGAGCACTGACGCACTGACCGGCCTCCGGGCGACGCACAAGCCGCCAAGCATCGCCGCCGCCCGGACGGTCCGGCCCCTTCCAACCGCAATCGAAAGGACCACCATCATGGCCCAGCTCCGCCCTGCCCGAACGCGCATCTGCCCCGACTGCGACGGCTTCCCCGTGGTCGCCATCGACACCGGCTCGCTCTTGTCGGACGGCACTCGCGCCACGCTCAACGTGGTCTGCCGCCGCTGCCGTGGCACCGGCATGGCCTGTGTATCCGCTCCCGTCGTCATCGTCGTGAGGGAGGGTGCGTGACCGACACCGCGACTGTCGCTGGCCTGGACCCGGCCACCCTCGGCGACATGCTGCGGGTGGCCGGGTCCTCAGGCTTCGACCGCTGGCGCGATCAGGTTCGCCGCACCGGTGGATGCGCCAACCCCATCCACCTGACCGGCTGGACCCTCACCAAGGACAAGACGTCCGGCGAGACCATGCACCGCTACTCCACCGAGACCGAGCCCGATGGGCGGCTCCGTCTCGCCTGCGGCAACCGCCGGGCCTCCCGCTGCCCGGCCTGCGCCTGGACGTACGCCGCCGACACCTACCACCTGATCCGTGCCGGACTCGCGGGCGACCAGGACAAGGACGTCCCGGCCACCGTCCGCGACCACCCCCGCGTCTTCACCACACTCACCGCGCCGTCGTTCGGCCCGGTCCACAACCGCCCGGACTCCGGCCGCTGCCGCTGCGGCCTCACCCACGCGCCCGACGACGACGCACTCGGCACACCGCTCGACCCGACGACGTACGACTACACCGCCGCCGTCCTCTTCAACAACCACGCGGGCCAACTCTGGCAGCGCTTCACCAACAGGCTCCGCCGAGAGATCGCAGCCCGCGCCGGACTCTCACAACGCGAACTCAAGGAAACCGCCCGGGTCTCCTACGGCAAGGTCGCCGAATTCCAGAAGCGCGGCGCGATCCACTTCCACGCCGTCGTGCGCCTCGACGGACCGGACGGCCCCGAAGACCCGCCGCCCTCCTGGGCCACCGTGCAGCTGCTCACCGACGCCATCCGCGCCGCCGCCCACCACGCCTACACGACCATTACCGTCCCGGCCGCCGCCGACCGGCCCGCCCGCTCCCTGCGCTGGGGCAAGCAACTCGACATCCGACCCATCCGCGCCTTCGGGGCCGGCACCGACATCACCGAACAGAAGGTCGCCGCCTACGTCGCCAAGTACGCCACCAAGGCGGCCGAGACGACCGGCACCGTGGACCGCCGCGTCGGCAACCGCGAGGTCCTGGACCTCCTCGAGGTACCCGACCACCCGCGCCGCCTCATCGAAGCCTGCTTCGACCTCGACGCCCTGTACCCGGACCGCCGACTCCGCGCCTGGGCCCACATGCTCGGCTTCCGCGGCCACTTCTCCTCCAAGTCCCGCCACTACTCGACGACCCTCGGCGCCCTCCGCCAGGTCCGCGCCGACTACCGCGCCGCCCAACAACGCGAAGCCCTCGACCTGCCCGACCCGGACCAGGACCTCACCGTCCTCGTCCTCGCCTCCTGGCAGTTCGCCGGTCAGGGCCACTCGCCCGGTGAGTCGCTGTTCGCCGCTTCCATCGCAAGAGACCTCCAGCTCAACCGCCAAACCGCCCGGGAAGCCCTGCACGACCTCGCCTTGGAAGGAGTCCGGTCATGAGCAGCGACCTGCTGCTGACCGTGGAGCAAGCCGCCGAACGCCTCGGCACCACCGAACGCTTTCCTCGGCGGCTGATCGCCGAGCGGCGCATCGCCTTCGTGAAGATCGGCCGCCATGTGCGGATCGCGGACAGCGTGCTGACGGCGTACATCGAGGGCAACACCGTGCAGCCCATCCGCCGTCGCCGCTCGCGCTACGGGAGGGCTGCCTGATGGTTGCCAAGAAGAAGCGGCGCTTCGGGCGCATCCGCAAGCTGCCGTCCGGCCGCTACCAGGCTCGCTATCAGGGCCCCGACGGCCTCGACCGCCCGGCACCGCAGACCTTCGAGTCGGCCAGAGACGCTGACGACTGGCTCGCGGAACAGCAGACCGAGATCCGGCGAGGGGACTGGGCAGACCCCGACGCTGGCGCGGTCAACTTCGAGGAGTACGCCCTTCAGTGGGTCAAGGAGCGTCGTCTTTCGCCGACCACGGATGAGCTGTATCGGCGGCTGCTCCGTCTGCACGTCCTGCCCACCTTCAGCGGCATGGATCTCGACGAGATCACCCCACCCCGGGTCCGTTCCTGGCGTTCGGAACGACTCGACACCACCGAGGCTCACACCACGATCGCCAAGGCCTACCGACTGCTGAAAGCCGTCATGCAGACGGCTGCGGACGACGAGTTGATCCGACGCAATCCCTGCCGCATCCGAGGTGCGGGCAAGGAAGTTGCTGAGGAGCGCCCCACCGCCACCGTCGCCCAGGTCGACGCGCTCGCCGACGCGATGGGACCCCGCTGGCGACTGATGGTCTACGTCGCCGCGTATGGCCCGGCCCGTCCCGAGGAACAGGCAGCGATGCGGCGTCGCGACGTCGACCTGGAGCACGTCGGCATCTGGGTGCGTGCGGCTGAGCCGGAACTCACCACAGGTCGTCGGGCACCTGGCGACACCAAGTCGGACTCGGGCAGGCGATTCCTGGTCCTGCCGGCCTTCATGGAGAAGGACCTGAAGCGACACCTCGCCTGGTATGCGGAGAAGGCTCCGGACGGACTGCTGTTCGTGGGGGAGAAGGGTGCCCCGTTCCGGCGGTCGTCCTTTGGACGGAAGTGGCGGCAGGCTCGTGCCACGGTCGGGCTCCCGGACAACTTCCGCGTCTACGATCTTCGTCACACCGGCCACACGCTCTCGACACAGTCGGGCGCCACCCTCAAGGACACGATGGTGCGGGCCGGGCAGTCCTCGGAGCGGGCCGCACTGATCTATCAGCACTCGAACCTGGAGCGGCAGAGGGAAGTGGCCGACGGGATCGACGCTCGCGTCCAGGCCGAGCGGGAGAAGGCCGGCCCCGTGCCCGACGATCAGGCATCGGGCACGCAACGGGCACGAGACGCCTAGCGTGGTCCAGACAACAACAAAGGCCCGGGTCTATGACCTGGGCCTTTTCCATGGAGCGGGTGACGGGAATCGAACCCGCGCTCTGAGCTTGGGAAGCTCATGTTCTACCATTAAACTACACCCGCGCGGCGAGCCGTCACCGGCACCGCATCGGCGCACACTCTACCTCATCACAGGCCCCCGGCGAATGAAGCCGCGGGGCCTTCGCGCTCTCCTGTGGCCCGATGTGGCTGCGGGGTGCGGGAGTTGAGGCGTACCTTTGAGCGACGGAGTGCCGCCCGTGGGTGCGTCCCGTAGATCCCCTAATGTGGGCGTTCGTCCGCATTCATGGGGAAGGGACTCGATGGACTTGATGGAGCGCACCGTCGTCCGCTGTGCCGATGGGCACGTCTTCAGTACCGCTTCGTTCCCGTTGCAGCAGCTCGGCCCCGACCGGATCGGGCCCGGGCGGCTCATCCGGTGTCCGCGTTGTGCGCGGCTTCGGAATGTCGTGCCTGTGGAGCCGGTCAAGCGGTAGGAAACGCGGCGGTCAGGGGCGCGTGGGGCCGTCCGGTTGGGGTGGGCCCGCGCGCTCTGCGTATCCTCAGGGCGTGCTTCTCTCAGACAAGGACATCCGGGCCGAGATCGCCGCCGGACGGGTGCGCATCGACCCGTACGACGAATCCATGGTGCAGCCCTCGAGCATCGATGTGCGGCTCGACCGCTACTTCCGGGTGTTCGAGAACCACCGCTATCCGCACATCGACCCGGCTGTGGAGCAGGCGGATCTGACCAGGCTGGTCGAGCCGGAAGGGGACGAGCCGTTCATCCTGCACCCCGGCGAGTTCGTCCTGGCATCGACGTACGAGGTCATCTCCCTGCCTGACGACCTCGCCTCGCGCCTCGAGGGGAAGTCCAGCCTCGGGCGGCTCGGGCTCGTCACACACTCGACCGCCGGCTTTATCGACCCCGGGTTTTCCGGGCACGTCACGCTCGAGCTGTCGAATCTCGCGACGCTCCCGATCAAGCTCTGGCCCGGGATGAAGATCGGCCAGCTGTGCATGTTCAAGCTGAGCTCGCCGGCCGAGTTCCCGTACGGGAGCGGCCGCTACGGGTCCCGCTACCAGGGGCAGCGCGGGCCCACGGCCTCGCGGTCGTTCATGAACTTCCACCGGACGCAGGTGTGAGCCATGAGTGATGTGCGCGAGAACCTGACCTACGAGGAGTTCGGCGGCGCGATCCGCGAGCTCGCGCAGACCATCGCCGACGACGGCTACGAGCCCGACGTCGTGCTCTCCATCGCGCGTGGTGGGGTGTTCGTCGCCGGTGGGCTGGCGTATGCGCTCGACTGCAAGAACATCCACCTGGTGAATGTGGAGTTCTACACGGGAGTCGGTACGACGCTCGACATGCCCGTCATGCTCGCGCCCGTGCCGAATGCCATCGACTTCTCGGACAAGAAAGTCCTCATCGCCGACGACGTCGCGGACACCGGCAAGACGCTGAAGCTCGTGTACGACTTCTGCGTCGACCACGTCGCCGAGGTGCGCAGCGCCGTCATCTACGAGAAGTCTCAATCGCTGGTGAAGTGCGAGTACGTCTGGAAGCGCACCGACGAGTGGATCAACTTCCCCTGGTCTGTGCTGCCTCCATGCCGTAAGTCCGGCACACCGATCACCCCGTCGCTCGACGCTCTGTAGGACACGCATCGATCGAGTCCCCATGGCACCGTCGTGGCCCTGACCCCAATCGGGGTCAGAACCACGAGTCGTGAAGGCGACTGCGTGCCCTGTCGGGGCGCGCCTTCGAGGTGATCAGTCGTGGGGCTGCAGGAGGCGGCGTGAAGTCGCCGGGGCTCGGCCGGGCAGGCTCACGCCGATGCCCCCAACGGCGAGAGTGCCGGTACGGGGACCTCGCTCAGGCTGGGCAGCTGCGACAAGAGGTCGGGTTTGTCGTTGTCGCGCTTCTTGCACAGGGTGACGGTGGCGGGCAGATAGGTGTCGTCGCCGGCGAAGGTGGCGGTGTAGCAGGTGTCCTTGTCCTGCTTGCCGGGGACCTTGCAGGTGGCCTTGCCTCGTTCGTCGGTGGTTTCGGTGCACAGCAGGACGGCGTTGGTGAAGGTGATGTCCTTGCCTTCCAGGGGCAGGCCCTCGGCGGTCAGCTTGGCGGTCAGCGTGAGGCCATGGTTGCCCAGGACGTCCCACTTCCCGTACCCCTTCTTCTTCGCCTTCAGCGTCAGCTTGGTCGGGGTCCGCTCCGTAGTGATGGTCCCGATCGCAATTGCATTGGGGCCGTCGCCGACGGGGATGGTGGT
>NZ_JAGGOI010000034.1:167059-230132 GCF_018614585.1 Streptomyces sp. ISL-1
GTGTTGGTGGCGGTGTCGATCACCGACACGTCGTCCGAGGCGATCTTGGTGACGTAGACGCGGGTGCCGTCCGGGGTGACCGCCAGCTCAGTGGGGCTGCCACCGACGGGGATGGTGGTGGTGACGGTGTTGGTGGCGGTGTCGATCACCGACACGTCGCTCGAGCCGGTGTTGGCGACGTAGACGCGGGTGCCGTCCGGGGTGACCGCCACGTCATCGGGGCCGCTGCCGACGGGGATGGTGGTGGTGACGGTGTTGGTGGCGGTGTCGATCACCGATACGTCGTTCGTGTTGAGGTTGGCGACGTAGACGCGGGTGCCGTCCGGGGTGACCGCCACTCCAGTGGGGCCGCTGCCGACGGGGATGGTGGCGGTGACCGTGTTGGTGGCGGTGTCGATCACCGACACGTTGTCCGAGCTGAAGTTGGCGACATAGGCGAAGGTTCCGGTCTGCGCGGCGGCCGGCGTGGCCACGGCGATCGGGACGACCACGCCGGCCAGGACCGCCAGTCCCGCCACCCAGGCCCGCAGCAGCACCCACCACGAACCCCCGCCCCCGCGACTTCGCCCCCCCACACCCCGGTTCCGACGCCGCCCGTACCGCGATACCCGACATGAAGACCTCCTGCAGCGCACCACACCGAGGTGTATGCGCATGTTCCGAATGGACTCGGCGATTGATGTCCCGTCATGGATGGACGGGATCGCCGCGGCGCTGATGATCGCCGGTCCGACGCTATGGGCCGCCTTCAGCGCATGACCGCAGGCAATCCCGGATAGGACCGTACGGACGCCTTGAATCCCCCTCCCGGGACCCGTCGCCTTCAGCGGCACTCCTCGCCGAACCCTCCCCGCTGCACTGGCCCGGCCGCCATGCCCACAGAGAAGGCCCCTACCGGCGCGGTAGGGGCCTTCTGGACAGCTCGGGCTCGGTCGTACGGGTGTCGTACGGGTCAGATCGTTCCCAGCTTGATGATCGACAGCAGGGCGATCAGCTGGATCGCCGACGCACCCAGCGCCTTCGGCCACGGCAGATCGTGCGACTTGCTCACCATCGAGGTGAACAGCGCCGCCGCCGCCAGCCAGGTCGCCCAGCCCAGCCCCTGCACCAGGGAGTTCTCGCCGCCCAGGAAGAGGGCGAAGACCAGGCGCGGGGCGTCCGTGATCGACATGATCAGCATGGAGAGGCCGACCGTCGGCTGCCACGCGCCGTCGCCGCCGAGCTGGCGGGCCAGGGTGTGGGTCACCGCGCCGAGGATCATGCCGCCGATGACGAAAGCGACCGCCGTCGTCAGCGCGTACGGGATGGCCGTGGAGATCGTCGCGTTGATCGTCTCCTCGCGGGCCTTGTCGAAGCCGAACAGCGCGAGCAGGCCGTACATGAACGTGACGATCAACGCGGTGCCCCACACGGGGTAGTCGCGCATCTGCCAGAACGTCGAGCCCGGCCGCAGCACGATGCCGCTCAGCAATTGCTTCCAGTGCAGGCGCGGGCCGGTCGGCGCGGCGGGGGCAGCGCCCGCGCGGTAGGTCGCGCCGCTGTCGTACGGGTCCTCGTTGACGCTGAACGCCTGGGTGTGACCAGGGTTGTTGGCCGCGTACGGGTCTGGGGCGGAGGGGTGTTGGCGGTACGGGTCGCCGAAGTACTCCGGTTCGCCGTACGGGCCCTGGGGGCCTTGGGGGCGCTGATGGCCGCCGCCGCCCGCCTGGGGCCACCCCGGCGGTGGTTGCTGCTGCGCATACGGCGGTGCCGCATGGCCGCCGCCGCCTCTGTAAGGCGGCGGTGCCTGCTGCGGTTGCTGCTGCTGCTGCGACGTGCGGTTGTCCCGGCCGCGTCCGATCCTGAATCCAGCCACGTAATCGAACGTACCCGGTCCGCGTCCGCCGGGTGACCGAGGATCAGGAACCGGGGTGCCTTTGCGGCTGAGCTGTGACATCCCCTAGGGGAAGCCTGGAAGGGATACGCGTGCCCCGAAGCCGGGCCGCCGCCGCCCGGAGAAACCCCGCACGACGTGATGCCGCCCGGCCGATCCCCGCCCGGCGAAACACGGAAGCGGCCGGTTCTGCCCCCGAGGCAGATCCGGCCGCTTCCTGTACTTACAGACGCACGGGCTACTTCACTGGTTCAGGCTCCGGCGCGCCCGCCGGCTCCTCGTCGGTCGCCGGGTCCGCCGGAGGCGTACGCACCGAATCGAGCAGGAGCTGCGCCACGTCGACGACCTGGAGCGATTCCTTGGCCTGGCCGTCGTTCTTCTTGCCGTTCACGGAGTCCGTGAGCATGACGAGGCAGAACGGGCAGGCTGTGGAGACGATGTCCGGGTTCAACGAGAGGGCCTCGTCGACGCGCTCGGTGTTGATGCGCTTGCCGATCCGCTCCTCCATCCACATGCGGGCGCCGCCGGCGCCGCAGCAGAAGCCGCGCTCCTTGTGGCGGTGCATTTCCTGCTGGCGCAGGCCGGGGACGGCGGACATGATCTCGCGCGGCGGCGTGTAGATCTTGTTGTGCCGGCCCAGGTAGCAGGGGTCGTGGTACGTGATCAGACCCTCGACCGGGGTCACGGGGACGAGCTTGCCCTCGTCGATCAGGTGCTGCAGCAGCTGCGTGTGGTGGATGACCTCGAACTCGCCGCCCAGCTGCGGGTATTCGTTCGCGATCGTGTTGAAGCAGTGCGGGCAGGTCGCGACGATCTTCTTCGACGACTTGGGCTTCTTCGTCGACGGGTCTTCGTCGTCCTCGCCGTACGCCATGTTCAGCATGGCCACGTTCTCCTGGCCGAGCTGCTGGAACAGCGGCTCGTTGCCGAGGCGGCGGGCGGAGTCACCGGTGCACTTCTCGTCGCCGCCCATGATCGCGAACTTCACGCCCGCGATGTGCAGCAGCTCAGCGAAGGCCTTGGTGGTCTTCTTCGCCCGGTCCTCCAGCGCTCCCGCGCAGCCGACCCAGTACAGATAGTCGACCTCGGACAGGTCCTCGACGTCCTTGCCGACGATCGGGACCTCGAAGTCGACCTCCTTGGTCCACTCCACCCGCTGCTTCTTGGCCAGCCCCCAGGGGTTGCCCTTCTTCTCCAGGTTCTTGAGCATCGTGCCCGCCTCGGACGGGAACGCGGACTCGATCATCACCTGGTAGCGGCGCATGTCGACGATGTGGTCGATGTGCTCGATGTCGACCGGGCACTGCTCGACACAGGCGCCGCAGGTGGTGCAGGACCACAGGACGTCCGGGTCGATGACGCCGTTCTCCTCGAGCGTCCCGATCAGCGGGCGCTCGGCCTCGGCGAGAGCCGCCGCCGGGACACCGGCCAGCTGCTCCGCGGACGCCTTCTCCTCGCCCTCCATGGTCTTGCCGCCGCCGGCCAGCAGATACGGGGCCTTGGCGTGCGCGTGGTCGCGCAGCGACATGATCAGCAGCTTCGGGGAGAGGGGCTTTCCGGTGTTCCAGGCCGGGCACTGCGACTGGCAGCGACCGCACTCCGTACACGTGGAGAAGTCGAGGATGCCCTTCCAGGAGAACTGCTCGACCTGGGAGACGCCGAAGACGTCGTCCTCGCCCGGGTCCTCGAAGTCGATCTCCTTGCCACCGCTCGTCATCGGCTGGAGCGCGCCCAGTGCCGTCGAGCCGTCCGCGTTCCGCTTGAACCAGATGTTCGGGAAGCCGAGGAACCGGTGCCAGGCGACACCCATGTTGGTGTTGAGGGAGACCGTGATCATCCAGATCAGCGAGGTGCCGATCTTGATCATCGCGGTGAAGTAGATCAGCGTCTGGAGGCTGGGGACGCTCAGGCCGTCGAAGGCCAGGACCAGGGGGTACGAGACGAAGTACGCGGCCTCGTAGTGATCCACGTGGTGGATCGCGCCCTCGAGCCCGCGCAGGGCGAGAATCGCGAGGCCGATGGTGAGGATGACGTATTCGACGAAGTACGCCTGCCAGGCCTTGGAGCCCGCGAAGCGCGACTTGCGGCCGGCCCGGGAGGGCAGGTTCAGCAGCCGGATCGCCATTAGGATGACGATGCCGACGACCGTCATCAGACCGATGAACTCGATGTACATCTCGAACGGCAGGAAGCCGCCGATGATGGGCAGAGTCCAGTCGGCCTGGAAGAGCTGGCCGTACGCCTGCGCCAGGGTGGGCGGCAGGGTGAGGAAGCCGATCGCGACGAACCAGTGGGCGAAGCCGACGATCCCCCACCGGTTCATCCGAGTGTGGCCGAGGAACTCCTTGGCCAGGGTGATCGTTCGCTGCTTGGGGTTGTCGGTACGGCTGCCCGCAGGCACGGGCTGACCGAGCCTGACGAACCGGTAGATCTGCGCGACTGCTCGGGCGATGAGCGCAACGCCGACCACGGTCAGGACCAGCGACACGATGATCGCGGCGAGTTGCATTGGGGGCTCCTCGGGCCTGCGAGGTGGGGAATCCAGCACTACTAAGCGGTAACTTATTCAGTTCGTTGCTGAGAGTACCCACTTATGCCGCCGCACTGTAGCCGGGCAGCCGGTGATCTGTGTCGCTCAGGCAAGCCTGACCGGGCGGTCCGCCCGGCGTCCGGCGAGCGCGGTCGGCAGGGTGCGGGCCAGGATCAGCAGGTCCAGTCCCAGCCAGTGTTGCTCCACATAGTGCAGATCGAGCACCGCCATCTCCTCCCAGGGGAGATCCGAGCGGTCGCTGATCTGCCACAGGCCGGTGATTCCCGGGCGTACGCCGAGTCGCGCCCGGTCCGCGTGGTCGGAGTCGTCGGGGCCCGGCGGCCGCGGGCCGACCAGGGACATCTCGCCGCGCACCACATTGATCAGTTGTGGGAGGTCGTCCAGGAAGAAATGGCGCAGCAGCCGTCCGACGGGCGTGAGGTCGAAGTCGGCCGCCCGCCGGGTGCGGAACGTCAGCATCGCGAACGTAACGCCGCCGAGGCCGGTGCGGGCCTGGCGGGCCAGGACGCCGCCGGGGGAGGTCGCCGCGACGGCGGCGGCGACGGCGAGCAGCAGGGGGGACAGCAGTAGCAGCAGAATCAGACTGCCCGCCAGGTCGACGACTCGCTTCGCAGGCATGGACGCAGGCCCTTCGTCACGATCTTCGTCACGAACTTCGTCACGAATTTCATCCTGATCTTCGTCACGATTGGTATCTCATGACCGTTTTTTGCGGCTATGACTCTCGCAGATGAAGGCCGGTCGAGCCGACGCGCCACGCGCGTGTACCGTCGGCCGCGCAAGGGTGCAGGTAAGCGCTGGATAAAAGTTGAGTGAGGTCGACTCAGGTCTGTTGACGCCGGTAGGGCCGGTCATGCATTCTTGAGCCAGATCTACTCAAGTCAGCTGGAGGAATTGAAATGGCACGTGCGGTCGGCATCGACCTGGGCACGACTAACTCCGTCGTCAGCGTTCTGGAGGGCGGCGAGCCCTCTGTCATCACCAACGCCGAGGGTGCCAGGACCACGCCGTCCGTCGTCGCCTTCGCGAAGAACGGTGAGGTGCTGGTCGGCGAGGTTGCGAAGCGTCAGGCAGTCACGAACGTCGACAGGACCATCCGGTCGGTCAAGCGCCACATGGGCACCGACTGGAAGATCGAGCTCGACGGGAAGACCTTCAACCCGCAGCAGATGAGCGCCTTCATCCTGCAGAAGCTGAAGCGCGACGCGGAGTCCTACCTCGGCGAGAAGGTCACCGACGCGGTGATCACTGTCCCGGCGTACTTCAACGACTCGGAGCGGCAGGCCACCAAGGAGGCCGGTGAGATCGCGGGGCTCAACGTCCTGCGTATCGTCAACGAGCCGACCGCTGCCGCCCTGGCCTACGGCCTGGACAAGGACGACCAGACGATTCTGGTCTTCGACCTCGGTGGCGGCACCTTCGACGTCTCGCTGCTCGAGATCGGCGACGGCGTCGTCGAGGTGAAGGCCACCAACGGTGACAACCACCTCGGTGGTGACGACTGGGACCAGCGCGTCGTCGACTACCTGGTGAAGCAGTTCGCCAACGGGCACGGCGTCGACCTGTCCAAGGACAAGATGGCTCTCCAGCGTCTGCGCGAAGCCGCGGAGAAGGCGAAGATCGAGCTGTCGTCCTCGACCGAGACGACGATCAATCTCCCGTACATCACGGCCTCCGCCGAGGGCCCCCTGCACCTGGACGAGAAGCTGACGCGCGCTCAGTTCCAGCAGCTCACCACGGACCTGCTCGACCGCTGCAAGACCCCGTTCCACAACGTCATCAAGGACGCCGGCATCCAGCTGTCCGAGATCGACCACGTGGTCCTGGTCGGCGGCTCGACCCGGATGCCCGCCGTCGCCGAGCTCGTCAAGGAGCTCACCGGCGGCCAGGACGCCAACAAGGGTGTGAACCCCGACGAGGTCGTCGCCATCGGCGCCGCCCTGCAGGCCGGTGTCCTCAAGGGTGAGGTCAAGGACGTCCTGCTCCTCGACGTGACCCCGCTGTCCCTCGGTATCGAGACCAAGGGCGGCATCATGACCAAGCTCATCGAGCGCAACACCACGATCCCGACCAAGCGGTCCGAGATCTTCACGACGGCCGAGGACAACCAGCCGTCCGTGCAGATCCAGGTCTACCAGGGCGAGCGTGAGATCGCGGCGTACAACAAGAAGCTCGGGATGTTCGAGCTGACCGGTCTGCCGCCGGCCCCCCGCGGGGTCCCGCAGATCGAGGTCGCCTTCGACATCGACGCCAACGGCATCATGCACGTGACCGCGAAGGACCTGGGCACGGGCAAGGAGCAGAAGATGACCGTCACCGGCGGCTCCTCGCTGCCGAAGGACGAGGTCGACCGGATGCGCCAGGAGGCCGAGCAGTACGCGGACGAGGACCACCGCCGCCGCGAGGCCGCCGAGACCCGCAACCAGGGCGAGCAGCTCGTCTACCAGACGGAGAAGTTCCTCAAGGACAACGAGGACAAGGTCCCGGGCGATGTGAAGACCGAGGTCGAGACCGCCGTCGGCGAGCTGAAGGAGAAGCTCAAGGGCGAGGACACGGCCGAGATCCGCACCGTGACCGAGAAGCTCGCAGCGGTCAGCCAGAAGCTCGGCCAGGCGATGTACGCCAACGCCACGCCCGACGGCGCCGCTGCCGGAGCCGACGCCCCGGCCGGTGGGCAGGGCCAGCCCGCAGACAACGCTGACGATGTCGTCGACGCCGAGATCGTCGACGACGAGAAGGACGCCAAGGGTGGTGCCGCGTGACGGAGGAGACCCCGGGCTTCGACGAGAAGCCTGACGTCCCCTCCGGCGCCACCTCTGACGACGCCGCCGAGTCCGCCGAGTCCTCCCATGAGGAGGGCGCGGCGGCCCCGGCAGGGGACGCAGCAAAGATCGCCGGCCTGACGGCGCAGCTGGACCAGGTCCGCATGGCGCTCGGCGAGCGCACGGCAGACCTCCAGCGGCTCCAGGCCGAGTACCAGAACTACCGCCGTCGTGTGGAGCGCGACAGGATCACGGTCAAGGAGATCGCCACGGCGAGCCTCCTGACCGAGCTTCTGCCCGTACTCGACGACATCGGCCGCGCCCGTGAACACGGGGAGCTGGTGGGCGGGTTCAAGTCGGTTGCCGAATCTCTGGAGACGGCCGCCGCAAAGATGGGCCTGCAGCAGTTCGGCAAGGAGGGTGAGCCCTTCGACCCGACGATCCACGAAGCCCTGATGCACTCGTACGCACCGGATGTCACAGAGACCACGTGCGTCGCGGTCCTGCAGCCGGGGTATCGCATCGGCGAACGGACCATCCGCCCCGCGCGGGTGGCGGTGGCCGAGCCCCAGCCGGGCGCGACCCCGGTGGCCGGCAAGGAAGAGACGGCGAACGACGAGGAGAGCGGTGGCCCGGACGAGGGCTGACGCAATGATCGTCCGAGAGGAGGGACGTCGATGAGTACGAAGGACTTCGTCGAGAAGGACTACTACAAGGTTCTCGGCGTCCCCAAGGACGCCACCGAGGCAGAGATCAAGAAGGCGTACCGGAAGCTCGCCCGCGAGTACCACCCGGACGCCAACAAGGGCGACGTCAAGGCCGAGGAGCGCTTCAAGGAGATCTCCGAGGCCCATGACATCCTCGGCGACCCCAAGCGGCGCAAGGAGTACGACGAGGCACGCGCCCTCTTCGGCAACGGTGGCTTCCGCACACCCGGCCCCGGCGGCCCCGGCGGCTCCTTCAACTTCGACCTGGGCGACCTCTTCGGGGGCGCCCAGGGCGGCACGCAAGGTGGCGCCGGGGGCTTCGGCGGCGGTATCGGCGATGTGTTCGGCGGCCTGTTCAACCGCGGCGCCGGCGCCGGTACGGGTACGCGTACCCAGCCGCGCCGCGGCCAGGACATCGAGTCCGAGGTGACGCTCAGCTTCACCGAGGCGGTCGACGGGGCCACGGTCCCGCTGCGGATGTCCAGCTCGGCGGCGTGCAAGGCCTGTTCGGGCACCGGCGACAAAAACGGTACGCCCAGGGTGTGCCCGACCTGTCTCGGCACCGGCCAGGTCTCGCGCGGCGGCAGCGGATCCTTCTCGCTCACCGACCCGTGCGTGGACTGCAAGGGCCGCGGACTGATCGCGCAGGACCCCTGCGACGTGTGCAAGGGCAGCGGGCGCGCCCGCTCCTCGCGCACCATGCAGGTCAGGATCCCCGCGGGCGTCTTCGACAGCCAGCGGATCCGGCTGCGCGGCAAGGGGGCTCCGGGCGAACGGGGCGGCCCTGCGGGCGACTTGTATGTCGTCGTCCATGTCGACTCGCACCCGGTCTTCGGCCGCAAGGGCGACAACCTCACGGTCACCGTGCCCGTCACCTACGCGGAGGCGGCGCTCGGCGGCGAGGTGAAGGTTCCGACCCTCGGCGGTCCGCCGGTCACGCTGAAGCTGCCCGCCGGGACGCCCAACGGCCGTACGATGCGGGCCCGCGGCAAGGGCGCGCTCCGCAAGGACGGCACCCGTGGGGACCTGTTGGTCACGGTCGAGGTCGCAGTGCCCAAGGATCTCGGCGAGAGAGCGAAGGAAGCGCTGGAGGCCTACCGCGAAGCCACTGCGGACGAGGACCCGCGGGCCGAGCTGTTCCAGGCCGCGAAGGGAGCATGAGATGGACGGCCGAACCGGACGCAGCCGCAATCCCTACGAACTGACCCAAGAGTCGCCGGTATACGTCATCTCGGTGGCGGCCCAGCTCTCGGGTCTGCATCCGCAAACTCTTCGGCAGTACGACCGGCTCGGCCTGGTCTCCCCGGACCGCACCCCGGGCCGGGGTCGGCGCTACTCCGCCCGCGACATCGAACTGCTGCGCAACGTCCAGCAGTTGTCGCAGGACGAGGGCATCAACCTGGCCGGAATCAAGCGCATCATCGAACTGGAGAACCAGGTCGCGGCGCTCCAGCAGCGGGTCGTCGAGCTGTCGACGGCCGTCGAGGGCGCGGCGGCGGCGATGCAGCAGCGCGAAGCCCAGGTGCACGCCTCCTACCGGCGCGATCTCGTGCCGTACCAGGATGTGCAACAGGCCAGCGCGCTGGTGGTCTGGCGTCCCAAGCGGCCTGAATAGGGCAGTAGTTGTACGGCGAAGGGGCCGGAGAGCGAGTCGCTCTCCGGCCCCTTCGGCGTGTGCGGCCCGCGGTCTTGTGAGGCCCGGTCAGCCTCCGGAGAGGATCAGGACGATGAAGATCCCGCAGGCGATGATGCTGATGAGCCAGCTGTGGGAGTTCATCCACTCGCGCACCTTCGGCATGGCGCGCTCGGCCTTCCTGCCGAACAGCAGGCGGCCCAGCAACGGCAGTGCCGCGATGAGAACCGTCAGCCCGATGAAGGGCAGCGCCTCCCACAGGCCGGCGTCGTGCTGCTGCAGATGAATCCCTACGGTCAGCATGACCACAAGGTCGGAGGGCATCAGCAGGATCAGCAGCAGGCCGACGGTGAACGCCTTCCTCGGGCCGGCCGTCATCAGGGACTTCAGCCACTTCGGCGGCTCGGCCCCTTCGCGTCCCCGCCAGTTCTTCACCGCGACGAACACCAGCAGGCCGACCAGTACGTACTCGATGATGTGGCCGGCCGAGCCCTTGTCGGACGGGCTGCCCGTGTCGACGGCGTGGCCCAGGAGCGCGGCGACGCCCCGCATGAGGGCCACCCCGGCCGTGGTCCCGGCTGCGATGCCCAGGAGGAACGCCAGGGACGCCCGGACTGCTCTGGGGCTGGTGACGAAGATGATCGCCGACAGGATCTGGGGTCCCACCATCATGGTGACGGCGAGCGGAAGAATCTTCAGGTCCACCGGTGGCCTCGAGCTCCGGGAGAGCCGGGAGAGCCGGGAGCTCCGGGAGAGCCGGGAGAGCCGGGAGAGCCGGGACTTTCGCCGGTTCGTCCACGCCGCTCCCGCCGGTGGCCGTCCATCGCACTCCTGCCCGTCAGTCGTCCGGCGCCTCCGGGTGGGACGCCGCGCACTCCGTCAAGGCTGCCTAGTATGCGGTAGATGATCCCTTTTGGGATGGAGTGAAACAGAGGCTGTGCGGCATGCGCGCCCCGGCGTGTCGGCGGACGCCGGGGCCCTCGCCGTCAGGCCTCGTGCTCGAGAACCCCCGACTGCGCGATGAGATAGCCGAGTTGGGTCCGGCTGCCACTGCCCAGCGCGGAGCCCAGCTTGGCGATGTGCGCACGGCAGGTGCGGACGTTCATGCCGAGGCGCCGGGCGATGGCCTCGTCGACATGCCCCTCGACCAGCAGCTTGGCGATCGAGCGCTGGACGCCCGTGATGCCGTCCAACTGGGGCCCGTAGGAGATCTGTTCCTCCCATGGGATGCCGTGCAGCCAGAACTGCTCGAAGACGCCGACGAGATACTCGACGATGCCCTTGTGCCGCAGTTCGAGGGCCGACAGGCGGTCGCTGCTGGCCGGGATGAAGGCCACCTTCCGGTCGACGATGATCAGCCGGTCGATGATCTCCTCCAGCGTGCGCACCTCTACGCCGGACGGGCCGACCTGTTCCATGTAGGACAGCGTGGCCGGGTGGTGGCGGGCCGTGTGCTGGTAGAGCGTACGCATTCGCACACCGCGGTCGATAAGCGGCTCCACGCGGCGCAGAGCCTTCTCCAGGATGTGCGGCTGTCGCCCGCTGCCGGGCTGGACAGTGAGAAGTTCCTCGGTGCAGTCTGCGGTGACTTGGTCGAGGGTTGTGTTGATGCGGTTGAGGCCCTCGAGGACGGTGATCCCTTGTGGGACGGTGGAGTTCTGAGCGGTGAAGGCCATGAATGGCTCAAGAGCATCGGTCAGAGCGACAGTTCGTCGCCGGCGCTCTTGGATCTCCCGCTCGATGGGGTGTATCAGCTGTGTCAGCGCAGTGGTCGGTGGGACCGGGCGGAGCCACTGAGCGTCGTCGGGATCCGGGTGAAGCAAGGCGAAATCGAAAAGACAGGGTGTTGGTTCCGCTTCTGACCGGGCTATTCGCCCGGTACGCAGCGCGGTGATGTAAAGACTTTTCCCCGCCTCGCACAGTTCGCCGTCTGTGTGAGGGTGTCCAGATTCGCCCTCATTAGCTGGCATATGCACCCCCTCAGGCTCCTGCATTACAGGAACATGATGCCTGCCGTCGCTGGTGCAAGCGTTCGGAGTGAGACATCGTCTTATGCGCGGGGGGAGGAGGAATGATCAAAAGAGGTGGAGATCACCCATGTCTAGGACGCTTCGTGCTCTTTGTGCTCTTGCCATAGCGGCGGCCGCCCTCGGTGCGGTGGCCTCCGGTGAGCCCTCCTGGGGTAGCTCTCCAGCCGCGGTGACGGCAGCCCCTGGCGAACCTTCGTGGGGCTTCGCTCCCGCGGACGCCGTGGCCAATATGCCCGAAGAGCCTTCATGGGGTGTCGGTCCGGCAGTCGTCACGGGTACGAACGGTGAGCCCTCCTGGGGTGTCGCTCCGGCCCGCACGGAAGCATGACCGTTCCACCGGACGACCGGGTCTTCCGGCGCGAGATGGCTACGGCTTACAGATCGGGGTGGCATTTCATCGACCTCGTCACGGCAATCCCCCACCGTGGCGACTCGTTGATGGTCACCCTCTTCGGAGAGCCGATTGTCGTGGCGCGCGAGGAGGACGAGGACGTCCGTGCGTATCGGTGCCTTCGCCGGCCCCGTGGAGCTCCGCAGCCAGTCCGCTGTGCCATCCGGTACGGCATGATTTTTGTCAATCTCGACCAGCGGGATCACCAGCTCGACCAGCGGGACCACCAGCTGGTCGAGCCCGACACCACCACCGCCACCCCCCGCAGTGCCTGAGCGGTTCCCCCGTCGTTGTAAATCGCTCGGGCGCTTCCCCCACACAGCGGCGCCATCGTGGACCTGAAACACGATGGCGCCGCTGTGCTTTTCCCGGGCTGTTTCCGGGTTTCTCGGGCTTCCCGGGCTTCCCTGGTTTCTCGGGCTTCCCGTGCTTCCGCCGGCTACGCCCGGCCCATTGCCCGTGTCAGGGCGATCTCGATCAGCACCCGGTCCGGGTTCGGGGCAGGGTTGCGTCCGTAGCGTTCCGCGTAGCGCTCCACCGCCTCCGCGATGAGCTCCGGCTCCGTACGGACCCTCGCGCGGCCCTCCAGGGTCGCCCAGCGCCCCTTGTCGACCTGACAGACCGCGACCGGCGCCCCGTCGGGACCCGCTGCCAGGATGTTGACGACCTTGTGGCTGTGCTTGTTGGTGATGACACGGGCCAGTCCGCGCTCCGGGTCGTAGGTGACACCGACCGCGACAACGTGCGGGGTTCCGTCCAGGCGGGGGGTTGTCAGTGTGCACATGTGGTACTCACGCCAGAAGCGGAGATACGACGCGTCGGGATTGCGCGGGTCGATGGCCATGCCAGGAACCTACAGGCGGCGGCTACCTCCCACCGGGTTGAGTGAAATAGACTCAACTTTGTGCACGTTGAATGAGTCAGTGTTGAGTGGACAGCCGCACCAGCAAGGAGGAGAGACCGCACGTGGACGCAGAGTTGACCAACAAGAGCCGGGACGCAATCAACGCCGCCACCACCCGGGCCGTGTCCGAGGGACATCCCGACCTGACCCCCGCTCACCTGCTGCTCGCGCTGTTCGCCGGCGCGGACAATGAGAACGTCGTCGACCTGCTGGCCGCCGTCGACGCCGACCAGGCCGCCGTGCGTTCCGGGACCGAGCGGGTGCTGGCCGCACAGCCCAGCGTGACGGGGTCCACCGTCGCGCCGCCGCAGCCCAACCGGGAGCTGCTCGCCGTCATCGGTGACGCCGCGCAGCGGGCCAAGGAACTCGGGGACGAGTATCTGTCCACCGAGCATCTCCTCATCGGCATCGCCGCGAAGGGCGGGCAGACCGGGGAGGTGCTGGCCCAGCAGGGGGCCACGGCGAAGAAGTTGCTGGACGCGTTCGAGAGTGCAAGAGGAGGGCGCCGAGTGACCACACCCGACCCTGAGGGGCAGTACAAGGCGCTGGAGAAGTTCGGTACGGACTTCACCGCGGCGGCACGCGAGGGCAAGCTCGACCCGGTCATCGGCAGGGACCATGAGATCCGCCGGGTCGTCCAGGTGCTGTCGCGTCGTACGAAGAACAACCCGGTGCTGATCGGCGAGCCGGGCGTCGGCAAGACCGCGGTCGTCGAGGGGCTGGCGCAGCGCATCGTCAAGGGCGACGTGCCCGAGTCACTGAGGAACAAGCGGCTGGTGGCGCTCGACCTCGGCGCCATGGTTGCGGGTGCGAAGTACCGCGGTGAGTTCGAGGAGCGGCTGAAGACGGTCCTCTCCGAGATCAAGGAGAGCGACGGGCAGATCATCACCTTCATCGACGAGTTGCACACCGTCGTGGGCGCGGGCGCCGGCGGGGACTCCGCGATGGACGCGGGCAACATGCTCAAGCCGATGCTGGCGCGCGGTGAGCTGCGGATGGTGGGCGCGACGACGCTCGACGAGTACCGCGAGCGGATCGAGAAGGACGCGGCGCTGGAGCGGCGCTTCCAGCAGGTGCTGGTGGCCGAGCCGACCGTCGAGGACACGATCGCGATCCTGCGCGGGCTGAAGGGCCGCTACGAGGCCCACCACAAGGTGCAGATCGCGGACAGCGCCCTGGTCGCGGCCGCGGCGCTCTCCGACCGGTACATCACCTCACGATTCCTGCCCGACAAGGCGATCGACCTCGTCGACGAGGCCGCGTCCCGGCTGCGGATGGAGATCGACTCCTCACCCCTCGAGATCGACGAGCTTCAGCGGGCCGTGGACCGGCTGCGGATGGAGGAGCTGGCGCTCAAGAACGAGTCCGACGAGGGCTCCAAGCAGCGCCTGGAGAAGCTCCGCCGTGATCTCGCCGACAAGGAGGAGGAGCTGCGTGGCCTCACCGCGCGCTGGGAGAAGGAGAAGCAGGGCCTCAACCGCGTCGGTGAGCTGAAGGAGAAGCTCGACGACCTGCGCGGCCAGGCGGAACGCGCACAGCGCGACGGCGACTTCGACACCGCCTCCAAGCTGCTGTACGGGGAGATCCCGGGCCTGGAGCGGGAGTTGGAGGAGGCCACGGTCGCCGAGCAGGAGGCGGCCAAGGACACGATGGTCAAGGAGGAGGTCGGCCCGGACGACATCGCGGATGTGGTGGGGGCCTGGACGGGCATCCCGGCCGGACGGCTCCTGGAAGGGGAGACCCACAAGCTCCTGCGGATGGAGTCCGGGCTGGGCAGGCGGCTGATCGGCCAGACGGAGGCGGTCCAGGCGGTGTCCGACGCCGTACGCCGCTCCCGCGCCGGGATCGCGGATCCCGACCGGCCCACCGGCTCGTTCCTCTTCCTCGGCCCGACGGGTGTCGGCAAGACGGAGCTGGCGAAGGCGCTGGCCGACTTCCTCTTCGACGACGAGCGGGCGATGGTCCGCATCGACATGTCGGAGTACAGCGAGAAGCACTCGGTGGCCCGGCTGGTCGGCGCGCCTCCGGGCTACGTCGGCTACGAGGAGGGCGGCCAGCTGACCGAGGCGGTGCGCCGGCGCCCGTACTCCGTCGTCCTGCTGGACGAGGTGGAGAAGGCGCACCCCGAGGTCTTCGACATCCTGCTCCAGGTCCTGGACGACGGGCGTCTGACGGACGGCCAGGGCCGGACGGTGGACTTCCGCAACACCATCCTGATCCTGACGTCCAACCTCGGCAGCCAGTATCTGGTCGAGCCGCTGACCAGCGAAGAGGAGAAGAAGCAGCAGGTCCTCGAGATCGTACGGGCCTCGTTCAAGCCGGAGTTCCTCAACCGGCTGGACGACCTGGTGGTCTTCTCGGCCCTGTCCAGGGACGAGCTGACCCACATCGCGAAGCTCCAGATCGACCGCCTCACCAAGCGCCTCGCCGAGCGCCGGCTCACCCTGGAGGTGACCCCGGCGGCCCTGGAGTGGCTCGCGGACGAGGGCAACGACCCGGCGTACGGTGCCCGCCCGCTGCGCCGCCTGGTCCAGACGGCGATCGGCGACCGGCTGGCCAAGGAGATCCTGTCGGGCGAGGTCACGGACGGCGACACGGTCCGCGTGGACCGTGTCGAGGACGGCCTCATGGTGGGCCCGGCGCTGTAACGCCAGTCGTGGGGTCCCGCACAGCGGGACCCCGCGGCGGGGTGCGCGGCTCGCCCCCGCGCCCGCATCCCGCCGGGCCTCCGGCAGGGGTTGCCAGTAACCGCCTGACATGGGGGAGGATGGCAGGAACCGTATGAAGGGAAATCCACGGTGACCATCGATCCGTCCTCGATTCCGAATTTCGGGGGCCAGCCCCAGCCTCAGGCCGCAGGACCGGAGCCGGGACCCGTCGTTCCCGACCAGGACCTGGTCAAGCAGCTCCTCGACCAGATGGAGCTGAAGTACGTCGTCGACGACGAAGGCGACCTTGCGGCGCCGTGGGAGGAATTCCGCACGTACTTCATGTTCCGCGGCGAGGACGACCAGCAGGTCTTCTCGGTGCGGACGTTCTACGACCGGCCGCACGCCGTCGAGGACAAGCCCAAGCTCCTCGACGTGATCGACGATTGGAACCGCCGCACCCTGTGGCCGAAGGTCTACACGCACATCCACGACGAGGAGGAGGGCGGGCCCACCGTCCGCCTCATCGGCGAGGCGCAGATGCTGATCGGCACCGGCGTCAGCCTGGAGCACTTCGTGTCGTCCACCGTCAGCTGGGTCCGCGCTGCGATCGAGTTCGACAAGTGGCTCGTCGAGCAGCTCGGTCTCGAGCCGGCGGACACGGACGGGAAGCCGACCGACGACGCCTGACCCTGCCCTGAACGCCCCCGCCGCGCCCTACAGCGCGATCGGGGACAGCGTCAGCAGATACGCCCCGTAGGCGAACGAGAGCCCGGCCAGGACGACGGTCACCACGACCGCCGCCCTCGGCCGGGCTTTCGCCAGTGCGCACGCCGGCGGCAGCAGCAGCGGGAACGCCGGCAGCAGAAACCGCGGCTTGGACTCGAAGAAGCCGGACCCGCCGACCGTGATCAGCACCAGCACCGCCGTGTACACGAGCAGCGCCGCCGGCGGCCGGTCCAGCGCCAGCAGCGCGAACAGCAGCACCGCCGCCACGACGATCAGCATCGCCACCATCAGCGAGAGCAGTGTGGGGCGCAGCACTATGTCCCGCACCACTTTCAGCGCGCCGATCCCGAAGTCGAACCGCGAGGTCCATCCGCGCTGCACGGCGAAGTAGCCGCCCAGTGGGTCGTCCATGCGGAAGCCGACCCACAGCACGTACCCGGACCAGCCGAGCGGAGCCAGCGCCGCCGCCAGCCAGATCCGCCGGAGCGCGTCGTCACGCTCACGCCGCCGGTACGCCCGGAACAGTTCGTACGCCGCCGCCACCAGCACCGCCGCCGCCACGGCGATCCCATTGGGCCGGGAAAGCCCGGCCAGCCCCGCCAGCACGCCCGCCCACACCCAGCGCCGGGTGAGCACCGCGTACAGCGACCACGCGGCGAACGCGGTGAGCACCGGCTCGGTGTACGCCATGGACAGCACGATCGAGTGCGGCAGCAGGCCCCACAGCAGCACCAGCACGGTCGCGGTGCGCCGCCCGTGCAGCCGCTCCACGACCAGGTAGATCCCCCACGCGGACGCCGCCGCCGCGGTCCACGAGATCAGTAGCCCCGCCGTGCCGCTGGTCACCGGCAGCAGGGTTGTCACCGCCCGGACCAGCGCCGGATAGAGCGGGAAGAACGCCAGATCGCTCTGGACCGCGCCGTCCGGCCAGTACAGCGTGCGGCCGTAGCCGTGCTCGGCGATCAGCATGTACCAGTCGGAGTCCCAGGCGCGGGCCACGATCGCCCGCGGCGAGCGGCCGATGTGCCAGGCCCAGCCGGCCATCACCAGCAGCCCGGTCAGCCGCGCCGCCGCGAACAGCCCCAACGCCGGGGCGGCCCGCAGGAGCGCGGCCCGCCGGCGGGAAACGGGCCGGGAGCCCGCCGCCCCTGCGCTGTCGAAAGTCTCGGCGGACAGGGGGCACCTCCGGGCGCGCACAGGGGTCGGTCAACCCGACCATGAGCGGCCAAGGCCTCGCGCGCGACTGCTGACCGGCGGACGGGCCCGGTTTTTACCCGGTCGGCTGAAGGGACGCGTGTCGCCCAGGACAGCGGACGGTGAGGCTGCTAGCGGCCTCTTTAGGCGCGTCACCGCCTCCTGCGGCATCCCTGCGCGCCGGCAGAGGCCTGAACATGCGCACCAGTAGGCCGGTGTTCCCCGGGATGCCTATCGTGAGTGCCGAATCTCCTGGTTGGTGGACTCGGGAAAGCGGGATCGCATGAATACGGCGGCGGGGACGACCGACGCGCGCGGCGCAGTGGGCTCGGCAGGCTGGAGCGCCGCGGCTCGGGTGCGCGGCATGGGCACGTCGATCTTCACGGAGATGACGGAGCTGGCGCGGAGCACCGGGGCTGTGAACCTCGGACAAGGGGTGCCGGAGCTGGCCAGCCCGCCCGTCCTGCTCAAGGACGTGGCGGATGCGGTGCTCGCGGGCAGCAACCAGTACCCGCCGGCCCATGGGTTCCCGGCGCTGCGCGAGGCCGTCGCCGCTCATCAGCTGCGCCGGTACGGCCTCGACTACCGGCCTCAGGGCGAGGTGCTGGTCACCACCGGCGCGACGGAAGCACTCGCCGCGGCCCTGCTGGCGCTCTGCGACCCCGGTGACGAGGTCATTGCCTTCGACCCCTGCTACGACGCGTACGCGGCGGATGCCCGGCTTGCCGGGGCCCGTTTGGTCGCCGTCCCCCTGGTCCTCGACGGCGACGGGTTCGCCCTCGACGCTGACGCGCTGCGCGCGGCCGTGTCCCCGCGTACCCGGGTGCTGATCCTGAACACTCCGCACAACCCCACGGGCATGGTCTTCACGGCCGAAGAGCTGGAAGCGATCGCGGATGTGTGCCGTGAGTACTCACTGACGGTGATCACGGATGAGGTCTATGAACACCTCGTCTACAACGATGGTGCGCGCCATCTGGCCATCGCCGCGCTGCCTCAGATGCGGGAACGGACGGTGGTCATCTCCTCGGCGGGCAAGACCTTCAACACAACGGGCTGGAAGGTCGGCTGGGTCTGCGGGCCCGCGCCGCTGGTCGCCGCGGTGGGCGCGGCCAAGCAGTTCCTGACGTACGCCTCGGGTACTCCGTATCAGGAAGCGCTTGCGCGGGCGCTCGGCTCTGTGGAGGAGTGGGCGGCGGATCTGCGGGGCACCCTGCGCAAGAACCGGGACCTGTTGAGCGACGGCCTGGCACAAGCCGGCCTGCGGCCCTTCCGCGCGGATGCCGGCTACTTCGTGCAGGCGGATGTGCGGCCCTGGGGTTTCTCGGACGGCGTCGAGTTCTGCCGGGACCTTCCGGAGCGCGCCGGGGTGGTGGCAATCCCGACGTCGGCGTTCTACGTCAGCGCGGATGCTCCGGCCTGGCTGGTCCGCTTCTCCTTCTGCAAGCGGGAGGACTCGATCCGTAAGGCCGTCGACCAGTTGATCAACGCGCGATGACCGGTGCCGGTCCGATCCCACGCGTCGGCATAGGAGCAATGTTTGGCCGCAGAGCACCTAGCGGTGTTAAAAAGGCAATGTGGTCAAACGCTCCGATCGAACCCGGAGCGCACCGGTTCGGTCACTGACCGACAAGCACCCCCGGAGCGTCGCCGGGCAGGTCTTCGCCTTGCAGGTGGCTGTGGTGGTGCTGCTCGTGGCAAGCGCGATGCTGGTGCTTGTGCTGCAGTCCCGGCACGACAGCAGCACAGAGGCGAAGCACCGTTCAATCGCGGTGGCTGAGACGTTCGCGCATTCGCCGGGTGTTCATGCCGCGCTGCAGACTCCTGATCCTTCCAAGGTGCTCCAGCCTCTTACCGAGAAGGCGCGCAGGGCGACGGGCGTCGACTTCATCGTGGTCATGGACACGAAGGGAATCCGCTACACGCATCCCAAGCCGGACCGGATCGGCAAGAGATTCGTCGGCACCATCGAGCCCTCGCTGGCAGGCCGTGTGTACACGGAAAGCGTCCATGGCCCGCTCGGCCACGAGGTGCAGGCGGTCGTCCCGGTCAGAGATCCCAAGGGCAAAGTCGAGGCCCTGGTGTCCGCCGGCCTGAAGGTCAAGAACGTGACCAGTGTGGTGGAGCGACAGCTGCCGATCATCTTCGGCGCCGGAGCGGCCGCGCTGGCCCTGGCCACGGGTGGGACGGCGCTGGTGGCCAGGCGGCTGCGGCGGCAGACCCACCGTCTGGGCCCGGCCGAGATGACCCGCATGTACGAGCATCACGACGCCGTGCTGCACGCCGTCCGCGAAGGTGTGCTCATCGTCGGCAACGACGGTCAGCTGATGCTGGCGAACGACGAGGCAAGGCGGCTGCTGGAGTTGCCGCCCGACGCCGAAGGGCGGCCCATCTCGGAACTGACCGGCCTTGACCCCGGCATGATCAAGCTGCTGATCTCGGGTCGCCTGGCCACGGACGAGGTGCACCCGGCCGGGGAGCGGCTGCTCGCGGTGAACCAGCGGCCCACGGACCGTCACGGCGGCCCCGAGGGGACGGTCGCGACCTTGCGTGACTCCACGGAGCTGCGAGCGCTGTACGGCAAGGCGGAGATCGCGCGCGAGCGGCTGAGACTGCTGTACGACGCCGGTCTGCGCATCGGTACCACCCTCGACGTGGTGCGTACGTCCGAGGAACTGGCGAAGGTCGCGGTCCCCCGGTTCGCCGACTTCGTCACCGTCGATCTGTCCGACCCGGTCCTGCGAGGGGAGGAGCCGGCCAGTACGGGCACGGACATGCGCCGCACAGCCGTCCACGGCATCCGGGACGACCATCCCCTCTACGAACTCGACCGCCTGATCGACTTCCTGCCCTCCACCCCGCAGGCACGGGGTTTCGGCAGCGGCCGATCGGAGCTGGTGCCCGACCTGGCCGACGCGCCCGGCTGGCGTGCCCAGGACCCGGACCGGACACAGCTGATCGTCGAGTACGGCATCCACTCGCTCCTCGTCGTTCCCCTCCAGGCGCGGGGCGTCATCCTGGGCATGGCCAACTTCTGGCGCTCGGAGAAGCCCGAGCCGTTCGAGGAGGACGACCTGTCCCTGGCCGAGGAACTGGTCGCCCGGGCGGCGGTCAGCATCGACAACGCCCGCCGCTACACCCGTGAGCACACCCGGGCCGTCGCTCTGCAACGCAGCCTGCTGCCGCGGGCCCTGCCCGAGCAGAGCGCCCTCGATGTCGCCCACCGCTACCTGCCCGCGCTGTCCGGGGTGAGCGGCGACTGGTTCGATGTGATCCCGCTTCCGGGCAGTCGCGTGGCGCTGGTCGTCGGGGATGTCGTCGGCCACGGCCTGCACGCGGCGGCCACGATGGGACGGCTGCGCACCGCGGTGCACAACTTCTCCACGCTCGACCTGCCGCCCGACGAAATCCTCAACCATCTCGACGATCTGGTCGGGCGCATCGACCAGGAGGAGGGGGCGGTCGCGAGTGCGGGGGTCGTGGGCGCCACCTGTCTGTACGCGATCTACGATCCCGTCTCCCGCCGGTGCGCCATGGCGCGGGCAGGTCACCCCGTGCCCGCGATGGTCCACGTCGACGGCAGTGTGTCGTTCCCCGACCTTCCGGCCGGGCCGCCCCTGGGCCTGGGCGGCATGCCGTTCGAGACCGCCGAACTGGAACTGCCGGAGGGCACACAACTCGTCCTTTACACCGACGGGCTCATCGAGGAGCGCACCCGGGACATCGACGTCGGGATCGAGCTGCTGCGCAAGGCCCTGGCGTCCCATCCCGACCGGCCGCCGGAAGAGAGCTGTCAGGCGGTGCTCGACGAGCTCCTGCCCAGTCGGCCGAGGGACGATGTGGCGCTGCTCATCGCCCGCACACGGGCAATCCCGCCCGACCAAGTCGCCCGCTGGGACGTGCCGTCGGATCCCGCCGCCGTGGCGGACATGCGCGCCGCCGTGACCGAGAAGCTGGACGAATGGGGTCTGGCCGAGGTCGCGTTCGCCATGGAGCTGGTGATCAGCGAGCTGATCACCAACGCCATCCGCTACGGCTCCGCACCGGTCACGGTGCAACTGCTCCGCGACCGCGCCCTGACCTGCGAGGTGGCCGACGGCAGCAGCACCTCGCCCCATCTGCGGTACGCGGCCACGATGGATGAAGGAGGCCGCGGCCTGTTCCTCGTCGCGCAGATGACCGAACGCTGGGGCACCCGCTACACCCCCGGGGGAAAGGTCATCTGGGCGGAGCTGGCGCTGCCCAAATCCGACGAGAGCGTGGAGGGCACGGGGTAGTTGGGGGTAGTTCGCGTCAGTGACGGTCTCCGCCCTGTACCGAAGCGTCCTGTGCCGAAGCGTCCTGTGCCGAAGCTCTGGAGTTGCTCAAGTCTGCTTTGGGCCCGCGGGGCCCGGGGCATCCCCCTCACACGCAAGTTCGGGGGAACGGAAGGACGGTGGGGGCAGTGGTCTTCTTCTTCGGGATTCTGATCGTCGTGTTCGTGCTCGTGGTGGTCATCGCGATGTCGCGCGGGAGCAGCAAGAACCGTCGGCGCGGGGCTGCGGGTGGCGGCGGCAGCTGGTGGGCGGGCAGCGACGGTGGGGGCTCATCGTGCGGGGGCGGTTCCTCGTGCGGCGGCAGCTCGTCCTGCGGGGGCGGCGGGGGTGGATGCGGCGGCGGAGGCAGCTGACACGGGGCAGCTGGTCCGCGGCCACTTAAGGCACCCGGTGGGTGAACTCCCGCCGGGTGCCTTCTTGTTGACGTTTTTGGTGACCTCCTTGGAACTTTTTAGTTGAACAGTTGAACCGTGAGGCCCCCGGGGGGATGGAAACCCCTTCAAGTTGGGTAAAATCGCTGTGGGTGCCGCGCACTTCATGATTCTCTCGCTGTCGGAACCTGTTGGAACCATCCAGCCCTCGGACCTGATGTGGACCCGAGCAGGCGGTCCCCGGATCTTCTTCAACTCCCCCTCAGGGGCGCCCCCCTGTCCACGTGTCCTTCACTCGCCAAAGCGTGTTTGCGGAGCCGACCCATGCTCACGACCCTCCATACGGCCTACACCGACACCCGTGCCGACGACCTTGCCTGGGCGCTCGGTCGGGAGCCGCTGCCCGCCCTGGCCGTCCTCGACCTCGAACTGTCCGGAGCGAAGCTGCAGTTGAGACTGCTGGGAGCGTCCCACCAGGTGCTGCTGGAGGACGAACAGGGCAGCTGCTCCGAGACCGTTGCCTGCATGCCCGGCAGCAGCACGCCCCTGCCTCTCGGCGTGGCCAAGCGGATCGGTGCGTGGGAGTACGAGTTCGCGGCCCGCGTCGAGACGCTCTCGGAAGGCTCGTTCGCGGGGCGCGCGCAGGAGCTCCTCGCGCTGGTCGCCGACCACCCCCAAGGTCTCGCGGGCACGTTCCCCGGCTCGCCGCACGCCTTTACGGCAATGCTGGCGCAGCGGCGCGATGGGCAGGTGCGGTGGCGCACATGGCACGCGTATCCGCAGGAGGGCAGTCTCGTCGTCACCCGTACGCGGGTTGGTGCCCGTATGCCTGCCGCCCTGTAGTTATGCCTCCCGCGCCTCAGTAGCACCCTTGTGGGTGACAGGCGGCGCACTACCCCTGACGTAGCGTTACGAACATGATCGATCGGCTGCCGACTTCACCGCCCCCGCAGGCGGTTCGGCTGCCCGTGCGCCCCGACGCCGGCCGGTATCTCGTGTTGACGGCGGTCTTCGTCTGTGCGGCGTGCGGACTGGTGTACGAGCTCGAACTGGTCGCCCTCGCTTCGTACTTGATCGGCGACTCCGTCACCCAGGCCTCCGTCGTACTGTCGCTGATGGTCTTCGCGATGGGCATCGGCTCGCTCCTCGCCAAGAGGCTGCGCTGCCGGCCGGCGGTCTGTTTCGGTCTGCTGGAGGCGGCGCTCGCGCTGGTCGGCGGCTGCTCGGCGATGGTGCTGTACGCCGCGTTCGCCTGGATCGGCGAGTCACGCGTCGTGCTGGTGGGTTTCTCCCTCGCCATCGGGGTGCTGATCGGCGCGGAGATCCCGCTGCTGATGTCCCTGATCCAGCGGATCTCGCGACGTGACGCGGAGGGCACGGTCGCCGATCTGTTCGCCGCGGACTATGTGGGGGCGCTCGTCGGCGGGCTCGCGTTTCCGTTTCTGCTGCTGCCGTGGCTCGGTGAGGTCACGGGCGCGCTGTTGACGGGCGGCGTCAACGTGGTGGCGGGTGGGGCGCTCGTGCTGTGGCTGTTCCGGCGGGATCTGACTGTGCGTTGCCGCGGCTGGCTGCTCGTCGCCAATGTGACGGTGCTGGCGCTGCTGGCGACCGCGACCATCCTGGTCGACGACTTCGAGCAGGCGGCGCGGCGTGCGGTCTACGGCGACGAGGTAAGGGTCGCCATCCACACCGATGTGCAGGAAGTCGTGCTCACCGGCGGCCCGTCGGGGCCACTGGACCTCTTCCTCGACGGGCGGCTGCGGGTCAGCGGGCGCGACGAGTACCGCTACCACGAGGCGCTGGTGCACCCGGCGATGCGGGGGCCGCATGCGCGAGTGCTGATCCTGGGCGGGGGCGACGGGCTCGCGGCACGCGAGGTGCTGCGCTACCCCGGCGTCGAGTCGGTGACCGTCGTCGAGGTCGACCCGGGTGTCGTCCGGCTGGCGCGCACGGATCCGGCGCTGGCCGTACTGAACGAGTACGCGTACCGGGACCCGCGGGTGCGGGTCGTCGCCGCGGACGCGTTCTCCTGGCTGCGGGAGCCGAGGGGAGCGTACGACGTGGTGATCTCGGATCTGCCCGATCCGGGCATCACGCCGAGCACCAAGCTCTACTCCCAGGAGTTCTACGGACTCATCGAGCGGGTCATGCCGGACGGCGGGCGGCTCGTGGTGCACGCGGGGTCGGCGGTCTCCCGTCCGCGAACGTTCTGGACCGTCGACGCGACGCTGCGGGGGGCGGGATTCGGGACTCGTGCGTACTGCGCCACCGGACGGCTCTCCGGCTTCACCACGGGCCCGGACCGCTCGACCGGCACGGCGTCCGCGCCGAGCGACTGGGGCTTCCTGCTCGCCGGGGCGGGGTGGGCGCCGGGGCTCGGCCTCGATCCGGATGCGCCGCGGCTGCGGACGCTGGGTCCGTCGGCGCTCGCCGCGGCGGCGCGGGGTGCGGAGCGCACGAGGCTGCCGGCGCTGCCGCCGTCGACGCTGGTGCACCCGCGGTACATGGACTGAGCGTCCGTGGACGAGTCGTATACGGACCGGGCCGTCCATGGGTGAGCCGTACGCGGACAGAGTCTTATGCCGTATACGGACTCCGCTGTACACAGACCGAAAAGCAGACGTGACGGTCGTGTCTGAGTAGGCTCGACTCCCATGGAGCATGAGGTGTTCGTTCCGGTTGCGCCAGAGACCGTCCGCCAGGCACTGCGGGACCCTGCCCGGGTCGCCCGGTGGGTGCCGGGGCTCCAACAGGACGCGGACGAGTCGGCAGGCCCGCTCTCCGGCCGCCTGAAGGTCCGCATCGGCAGTCACACGATCACCTACCGCGGCACGCTGCGCATCGTGGAGCAGGGCGAGGTCTTCGCGGTCGAGGGCGAGGGCGTGGAGGCACGCGGCACGGGCTCGGCGAAGGTGACGCTGACGATTCGTCCGCAACCGGCGGAGGGCGGCACGACGCTCACGTTCACGGCGACGTCCCGCGCGGAGGGCCGCCTGGCGCAGCTGGATCCCGCACAGACGACCGCGGCGGCCCACCGCCTGCTGGACCGCTTCGCGGACCGGTTGGGCGAGAGGGCGGCGGACAAGCCGGGGGACGCGGGTGAGGCGGCGTCCGCGAGTGACGCCGACGATGCGAAGCCGTCCGGCCGGAACAACGCCACTGCGGCCGACGACGCGAAGCCGTCCGCGAGCGACGCCGACGACGCGACCTCGTCCGCTACCACCGACGCCGACGCCACCGACGCCGACGCCACCGACGCCGACGCGAACGCCTCCGTGTTCGACGCTCCCGTGCCGCCGCCCTCCCTCGACCCCGTCGCCGAGGAGCGGTTCGGCGCGTTGAACGGCACCGACGCCACGGAGGCGGAGGAACTGCACGAGATCCCCGTCATCCCCGACGAGCCCCCCGCCGAGGCCGCCCACGCACGGCGGACCATGATCGGGCGCAGTGCCGAGGAGGTCGATCACGCGCCGCCGCGCGGGCGTTACGCGCCCACGCCCCCGCCCGATGCCGGCAGTGCCGGGGCCACCCTGCGGTGGGTCGCGCCCGCCGCCGCCCTCGCGATCGCCTCCGCCGTGGTCGTCGGACGCGTGCTGCGCCGACGCAAGTAATGTCGTGGTGTGAGTAGCAGCGAAGAGAGCATCCGGCTGGCCGCCGGGGACGCCGAGTTGACCGTGCACCCGCGAAACGGCTGCCGTGTCGCGAGCCTGACCATCGGCGGCACCGAGGTGCTGCGCCAAGGGGAGCGGTACGGCTCCTTCCCGATGGTCCCCTGGTGCGGGCGCGTCGCGAACGGCCGGTTCCGCAACGGCGACGTAGCGCATCAACTCCCGCTCAATTCCCCGCCGCACGCCATCCACGGCACCGGCCGCGACACCGCCTGGCGCACCGCCCGTACGGCCAAGAGCGAGGCTGCCTTCACGTATGACCTCGCCGAGCCCTGGCCGTACACCGGGCGGGTCACCCAGACCTTCGAGCTGGCCGAGGACTCGCTGACGCTCACCATGGGCGTCGAGACGTACGAGACGTCATTCCCGGCCCAGGCAGGCTGGCACCCCTGGTTCCTGCGCAACCTCGGCGGCGAGGGCGCGCCCGGCGAGGACGTGCGCATCGACTTCACCGCCGCATGGCAGGAGGAGCGCGGCGAGGACCACCTGCCGACCGGCCGGCGCATCCCGCCCCTTCCCGGCCCCTGGGACGACTGCTTCGGCATGCCGGACGACGTCTCGGTCACCCTCACCTGGCCCGGGCAGCTGGAGCTCACCGTCGCCAGCCGCGCCGAATGGGTCGTGATCTACGACGAGCAGGAAGCGGCCGTCTGCGTCGAACCGCAGTCCGGCCCGCCGAACGGCCTCAACACCCACCCCCGGCTCGTCACCCCGATCGATCCCCTGGAGATCGCGACGACCTGGAGCTGGCGCCGCCTTTAAGCTCATGGGCATGACTGATGTACGCGCAGATCTGCTCCAGCAGATCAAGGACAAGGCCGTGGTGCACGGCAAGGTGACCCTCTCCTCGGGTCTTGAGGCCGATTACTACGTGGATCTGCGCCGGATCACGCTCGACGGCGCGGCCGCCCCGCTTGTCGGTCAGGTGATGTCCGACCTCACCGCGGAGCTGGACTACGACTGTGTGGGCGGCCTCACCCTCGGTGCCGACCCCGTGGCGACGGCGATCCTGCACGCTTGGGCCGCCCACGGAAAGCAGGTCGACGCCTTCGTCGTACGGAAGGCGGCCAAGGAGCACGGCATGCAGCGCCGGGTCGAGGGTCCGGACATCAAGGGCCGGCGCTGCCTGGTCGTCGAGGACACCTCCACCACCGGTGGCTCCCCGCTGACGGCCGTCGAGGCCGTACGCGAGGCCGGCGGCGAGGTCGTCGCGGTCGCCACGATCGTGGACCGGGCGACGGGCGCCGGCGAGAAGATCAGCGGCACGGCCGGGGTTCCGTACCTTTACGCGTACTCGCTCGACGAGCTCGGTCTCGCCTGAGTACGGGCTCTGACCTGCTGTGATGATGTGGGGTGTGGTGTTTCACGTGAAACGCCACACCCCTCACGCACGTCCATGCCGCACGCTTGGTGGAGTCGCGCCGAGAGTCTGGAAAGATAGGCGCCGACGATGACGTCGCCCCCAGGTCAGGGCCAAGCACCACACACCCGCACATCACAAGGAGCGGACACATGCCCATCGCGACTCCCGAGGTCTACAACGAGATGCTCGACCGGGCGAAGGCCGGCAAGTTCGCCTACCCGGCGATCAACGTGACCTCGTCCCAGACTCTGCACGCTGCGCTGCGCGGCTTCGCGGAGGCCGAGAGCGACGGCATCATCCAGATTTCCACCGGCGGTGCCGAGTTCCTGGGCGGCCAGTACAAGAAGGACATGGTCACCGGCGCGGTCGCCCTCGCCGAGTTCGCGCACATTGTCGCCGCCAAGTACGACGTCACTGTCGCGCTGCACACCGACCACTGCCCCAAGGACAAGCTGGACGGCTATGTCCGCCCGCTGCTCGCCATCTCCGCCGAGCGCGTCGCCAAGGGTCAGAACCCGCTGTTCCAGTCCCACATGTGGGACGGTTCGGCCGAGACCCTCGCCGACAACCTGGCCATCGGCCGGGAACTGCTGGCGCAGGCCGCCGCCGCCAAGATCATCCTCGAGGTCGAGATCACCCCGACCGGCGGCGAGGAGGACGGCGTCACCCACGAGATCAACGATGAGCTGTACACCACGGTCGACGACGCGCTGCGCACCGCCGAGGCGCTGGGCCTGGGCGAGAAGGGCCGCTACCTGCTGGCTGCCTCCTTCGGCAACGTCCACGGCGTCTACAAGCCGGGCAACGTCGTCCTGCGCCCCGAGCTGCTGAAGGACCTGCAGCAGGGCGTCGGCGAGAAGTACGGCAAGACCGCGCCGTTCGACTTCGTCTTCCACGGCGGCTCCGGCTCCACGGCCGAGGAGATCGCCACCGCGCTGGAGAACGGCGTCGTGAAGATGAACCTCGACACCGACACCCAGTACGCCTTCACCCGCCCCGTCGCGGACCACATGTTCAAGAACTACGACGGCGTCCTGAAGGTCGACGGCGAGGTCGGCTCCAAGAAGACCTACGACCCGCGCACCTGGGGCAAGTCGGCCGAGGCCGGCATGGCCAAGCGTGTCACCGAGGCCTGTGCGGCCCTGCGCTCCACCGGCACCAAGCTCAAGTAGGCGCGCTTTGTACGCAGCCGGGCCCGGCACCCCCTTCGCGGGGTGCCGGGCCCGCGGCATGTCGTCCCAGGGGGTTTCACCGTGAGCTATGACTTCGACAAGGCCATCGACCGGCGCGGCACCTGGTGCGTGCAGTGGGACGGGGTCGCGGACCGTTTTGGCGTGGACGGGCTGCTGCCCTTCACGATTTCCGACATGGACTTCGCCTCCCCGCCTGAGGTGCTCGACGCGCTCCGGCGGCGCGTCGAGCACGGCGTCTTCGGCTACACCGACTGGCGGCATGACGACTTCCTGTCCGCCGTACGCGACTGGTTCAGCAGCCGGTATGCCACCGACATCGACACCGGCCGCGTTGTCTACGGGCCGTCCGTGCTCAACCAGCTCTCGCAGTTGCTGCGGATGTGGTCCGGGCCCGGCGACGGGGTCGTCGTCCATACACCGACGTACGACGGCTTCCTGAAGGCGATATCCGGCCTCGGGCGGGAGCTGCGCGGCGCGCCCGTCGGCGACACTGCGGCCCTGGAGCGGCAGCTCGCCCGCCCGGACAGCAAGGTGCTGGTCCTCTGCTCGCCGCACAACCCCACCGGCCGGGTGTGGACGCAGGCCGAGCTGACCGAGACGGCCCGGCTGGCGGCGGCATACGGCGTGGCGGTCATCAGCGACGAGATCCACGCCGACTTCGTACACCCCGGCTTCGTGGCCGAAGGGCAGCGCCATCTGCCGTGGACACGCTTCGGGACCGGCCGCTGGGCACTGATCACGTCCGCCACGAAGGCCTTCAACTTCCCGGCGCTGAGCGGCTCGTACGGGATCATCGGCGACCCGGACGACCACGCGGCCTTCCTGCGCCGGATGGGGACGGGGGAGGGACTCGCCTCGCCCGCCGTGCTGTCGCTGACCGCGCACATCGCCGCGTACCGGGAGGGCGGGCCGTGGCTGGACGAGCTCGGCGCGTATGTGGCGGGAAATCTGCGGATGGTCGCCGAGCGGCTGGGCTCCGCATTTCCGTCGGTCGCCTGGAAGCCGCCGCAGGCCGGCTATCTCGCCTGGATCGATCTGCGCTCCCTGGGCATCGCCGACGAGGCGCTGCAGAGGGAGCTGATCGAGCGCGAGAAAGTCGCGGTCATGCCGGGCACGACGTACGGCTGCGAGGGATTCGTCCGGCTCAATGTCGGCTGCCCCCGCGCCAAGGCGGAGCTGGGGGTGGACGCCCTGATCCGTGCCCTTCGCCGACTCGTCTGAGCCGGGGGCGGCTGGGATGATCCGGGTATGGACAACAGTCCGGGCAGTATCAGGCTCTCCACGGCCACCGGCCGCTGGGTGATTCTCACGACCGTGCTCGGGTCCAGCATGGCGCTACTGGACTCGACCGTCGTCAATGTCGCACTGCCCCGCATCGGGACCGATCTCAACACCGACTTGGCGGTCCTTCAGTGGACCGTCAACGCCTACATGCTGACGCTGGCCGGTCTGATCCTGCTGGGCGGGTCGCTCGGCGACCGGTACGGGCGGCGCAAGATCTTCGTGTTCGGCGTGGTGTGGTTCGCCGTCGGCTCGCTGCTGTGCGGCCTCGCCCCCAACGGTGCCGTCCTGGTGGCCGCCCGGGCCTTGCAGGGCATCGGCGGCGCGCTGCTCACCCCGGGATCGCTGGCCCTGATCCAGGCGAGCTTCCACCCGGAGGACCGCGCCCGCGGCGTGGGGCTCTGGTCCGGTCTCGGCGGCGTCGGCGCGGCGATCGGCCCCTTCCTCGGCGGCTGGCTGGTGGACGGGCCCGGCTGGCGCTGGATTTTCCTGGTCAATGTGCCGCTGGCCGCGCTGTGCGTAGCGGTCGCGCAGAAGCATGTGCCGGAGTCGCGCGACCCGAAGCACCACGGCCGGTTCGATGTGCTGGGGGCGGTGCTCGGCGCGGCGGCGCTGGCGCTGGTGACGTATGGCCTCATTGGGCCGCACGTGTGGGCGGGTGTCGCGGGCGTGGTCGTCGCGGTGGCCTTCGTGATGGTCGAGCGGCGGCGGCCGGACCCGGTGCTGCCGCCGTCGATCTTCCAGTCACGGCAGTTCACCGCGGTCAATCTGGTGACGATGTGCGTGTACGCGGCCTTCGCCGGCTTCTTCTTCCTGACCGCCTTGCAACTCCAGGTGGTGGCGGGTTATTCGGCGCTCGGCGCCGGTGTCGCGCTGCTGCCCACCACGGTGCTGATGCTGGTCCTCTCTGCGAAATCGGGCGAGTTGGGGGAGCGGATCGGCCCGCGCATCCCGCTCACCGTGGGCCCGCTGCTGTGCGCGAGCGGGATGCTGCTGATGCTGCGCGTGGGCGAGGACGCCTCGTACGTACGTGATGTGCTGCCCGCGATGCTGGTCATGGGCATGGGCATGGTGACCCTGGTCGCGCCGCTGACCTCGTCCGTCATGTCGTCCGTGGAAAGCGGGCGGGCGGGGCTCGCGAGCGGAATCAACAACGCGGCGGCCCGCGTGGCCGGTCTGCTCGCGGTGGCGGCGCTGCCGCTGCTGGCCGGGATGGGGCCGGAGGTGTACCGCTCGGCGGTGGAGTTCGGCGCGGCGTTCCGGCGGGCGATGCCGATGTGTGCGGGGGTGCTGGTGGTGGGGTCGCTCATCGCGTGGTCGACGGTGCGGAAGCCGGCGCGGGAGGCGGCGCGGCCGGAGTGCAAGGTCAACTGCGGGGTGGTGGCGCCGCCGCTGGAGCAGTCGGCCCCGCCCGAGCACTGACCGTCGGGCATATGGGCCCGCCGGGCGGGATCGGTTTCACCGCTTTCACGGATTCCTCGTGGACCTGTGACACTGGAACCCATGGTCAACCATGAGAATCTGCTGGGGGGTCCTCCCCCGACTCACCTGCCCGACGAACCCGAGCCGCGCGAGCTTCTCGCGGCCGGCACCGCCCCGGCCGACGTCGCCGCCAAGTACCCGACCTCCTCGCTGGCCTGGGCCCGGCTCGCCGACGACGCCTTTGAGGGCGGCCGTGTCGTGGAGTCGTACGCCTACGCCCGCACGGGCTACCACCGCGGCCTCGACACGCTGCGGCGCAGCGGCTGGAAGGGCCACGGCCCGGTGCCGTGGGAGCACGAGCCCAACCGCGGCTTCCTGCGCGCGCTGCACGCGCTGGCCCGCGCGGCTCAGGCGATCGGTGAGCAGGCCGAGTACGAGCGCTGCACGACGTTCCTGCGCGATTCGTCCCAGACGGCGGCGGACACGCTGAGCTGAGGCGTGGAACCGAAGGCCCGTATCCCCTGTCTTGATCACGGGATACGGGCCTTCGGTCTGTCTGATCGCAAGCGGGGGAGATGTCTGTGGCGAGCAAGCGCGCCGCCGCCCGTCGAGGGCGCAGCCGGAGCCGGAGCCGTAGCAGGAGACCCACCCGCGGCCCGCTCGCCCGGATACTCCCGCTGGGCGCGGCCCTCTTCGTCCTCTCGCTCGGCGGCGGGGTGGCCCTCGCGCACTGGCACGGCACCGCGAAACCCGTGCCCGGGGCGGCCGACGACACGGACCGACTGATCGCGTCCCCGTCCGTGACCCCCGAGGCGTCCGACCCGCCCCGCGCCGACCGCTCGATTCCGGAGCAGGGCCGTACGCCCCCCTCACCCCGGCCGCCGGTCAAGGTCCCCGCGTCCGGCCCGGGCACCTTCACCACCGCGCAGGCATCCGGCCGCGCCGCCGGTTCGGGCCCGCCGCGCCGCTACCGCGTCCAGGTCGAGGACGGCATCGACATCTCCGCGAAGGACGCCGCCGCCGAGATCGAGCAGATCCTCGCCCACCCGCGCGGCTGGGCCGCGCACGGCCGTGGTTCCTTCCGGCTGGTCTCCGGCGACGACGCCGACTTCGTGATCAGGATCGCCACACCGGCCACCGCGGACCGGCTCTGCCGGGCGCAGGGTCTCGACACCGGCGGCGAGCTGAACTGCGAGACCGCCGACGGCGTCGTGGTGAATCTGCGTCGCTGGATGCTGGGCTCGCCGACGTTCACCGGCTCGGCCGCGGAGTACCGGCATCTGATCATCAACCACGAGGTCGGGCACGAGATCGGTAACCGCGAGCACCTGGGCTGCTCGGGCCCGGGCAGGCTCGCGCCGGTGATGATGCAGCAGATCAAGGGGCTGGACGGCTGCCGCTCCAATGCCTGGCCGTACGACCAGGACGGGACGTACATCACCGGCCCGACGCTGTGATGATCGACGGATCCCATGCTTATGATGCGGTGGGGACCGGGGCTCCCACACCGGACAAGGAAGGGGCGGACCGCTACCCGGACACGTCGAGGAGACAGCGATGTCACATGACGCGGCCCCGAACCTGGATTTCGCGGGCACCACTCCGTACGAGGACTATGTCCAGGCGGATGTACTCACCCACCTTCAAAAGCCGCTCTCGGACGACCCGGGAGAGATGGTCTTCCTCGTCACCACGCAGGTGATGGAGCTGTGGTTCACCGTGATCGTCCACGAGTGGGAGACGGCGGCGCGCGCACTGCGCGAGGACGATCTGCCGGTCGCCCTCGCCGCGCTGAAGCGCAGCACATACGAACTCGAGTCGCTCAACGCCTCCTGGAAGCCGCTCGCGCATCTGACGCCCGCCCAGTTCAACGCGTACCGCAGCGCTCTGGGCGAGGGTTCCGGTTTCCAGTCCGCGATGTACCGGCGGATGGAGTTCCTGCTGGGCGAGAAGTCCGCGTCGATGCTGGTACCGCACCGGGGCGCGCCGCGCGTCCATGCGGAGCTGGAGAAGGCGCTGCAGGAGCCGAGCCTGTACGACGAGGTGCTCCGGCTGCTCGCGCGGCGCGGGCTGCCGGTGCCGTCCTCGGTCCTCGACCGGGATCTCTCGCAGAGGTACGAGCCGTCGGAGGAGATCGAGGAGATCTGGGCCGCGGTGTACGGCGGCGCGGACCAGGACACCGATCTGGTGCGGCTCGGCGAGGCGTTGACGGATGTCGGCGAGCTGGTGTGGCGCTGGCGCAACGACCATCTGGTGGCGACCCGGCGGGCGATGGGCTCGAAGGCGGGTACGGGCGGTTCGGCGGGGGTGGCCTGGCTGGAGAAGCGGGCCCGCAAGAACGTCTTCCCGGAGCTGTGGACGGCGCGCAGCCATGTCTGAGTCACTGGCCCACAAGGCCGCGGCGCTGGACGCCGCAGACGAACTGGCCGGGGCGCGCAAGCTGTTCGCGCTCGACGAGACGGTCTATCTGGACGGGAACTCACTCGGCGCGCTGCCGGCGCATGTGCCCGCGCGGGTCGCGGATGTGGTGACCCGGCAGTGGGGCGAGCTGCGTATCCGCTCGTGGGACGAGAGCGGCTGGTGGACGGCGCCGGAGCGGATCGGCGACCGGATCGCGCCGCTGGTGGGCGCGGGCCCGGGCCAGGTGGTGGTCGGGGACTCCACGAGCGTCAACGTTTTCAAGGCGGTTGTGGGCGCGGTACGGCTGTGCGGGGACGACTCCCGTACGGACATCTTGGTCGACGCGACGACCTTTCCCACCGACGGCTACATCGCCGAGTCGGCGGCCCGGCTCACCGGCAAACGCCTGGTCCCCCTCGCGCCTGCCGACGTGCCCGCCGCGCTCGGGCCCCGTACGGCGGTCGCGCTGCTCAACCACGTCGACTACCGCACCGGACGCCTCCACGACCTGCCGTCCCTCACCGCGGCGATCCATGAGGCGGGCGCCCTCGCCGTCTGGGACCTCTGTCACACGGCGGGCGCCCTTCCGGTCGGCCTGGACGCCCACGGCGTGGACCTCGCGGTCGGCTGCACCTACAAGTACCTGAACGGCGGCCCGGGTTCACCGGCGTATCTGTACGTCGCCGAGCGCCACCAGGAGGCCTTCGACTCCCCGCTGCCGGGCTGGAACTCGCACACCGACCCGTTCGCCATGACGGCCGACTTCACGCCGGCGCCCGGCGCGGTCCGCGGCCGGGTCGGGACGCCCGACATCCTGTCGATGCTGGCCCTGGAGGCGGCGCTCGACGTCTGGGACGGCGTCTCGATCGACTCCGTACGGGCGAAGAGCCTGGCGCTGACGGACTTCTTCCTGGAGTGCGTCGAGTCGTACGTCCCGGGGGGCCTGGTCACCTCCCTGACGCCCTCCGCCCACGCGTCGCGCGGCAGCCAGGTCGCACTGAGCTGCGCGGACGCCCCGTCGGTGATGGAGAAGCTGATCGCCCGCGGGGTGGTGGGTGACCTGCGCAGGCCGGATGTGCTGCGGTTCGGGTTCACGCCGCTGTATGTGGGCTTCGGCGACACGGAGCGGGCGGCGGCGGCTTTGGCCGAGGTTCTGGCCGCCTGACACCGCGCTGAGCTGACCAGCGGGGAGACTGGTACCGTCCCCGCTGGTCAGGTCAATTTCGCGGGTCGGTTCCGCGGTCGGATCCGCGGCCAATTCCGCCACTGTGCCGGAAGGTTGGAGCAGTAATGCCGGACCCCGTCGCCCGTGACGCCGCCGAGGCCGAGTCGGTCTTTTCGCATCCTGCCGTCGCGCCGGACGCCTCCGTCGCGTACGGGGAGCATCCCGACCAGGTCGTCGACTTCTACGCGCCGCGAGGCGGGCAGGACAGTGTGCCGCTCGTTGTTCTGCTGCACGGTGGGGCGTGGCGGGCGCCGTACGACCGGCAGCATGTCACTCCCTTCGCGGACTTTCTGGCCCGGCGCGGGCTCGCCGTCGCCAATGTCGAGTACCGGCGGGGGAGCGAGATTCCGCAGCAGCGGGGGAGCGAGCCGGTGGCCGGGCGGTGGCCGGAGACGTTCGACGATGTCGCCGCCGCGATGGACGCGCTGCCCGGGCTCGCTCGGCGGGCGCTGCCGCAGGCGGATGTCCGGCGTGTTGTGGTGACGGGGCATTCCGCGGGCGGACAGCTGGCGCTGTGGGCCGCCGCGCGGCATGTGCTGCCCGTCGGGTCGCCGTGGCGGCTGGCCTCGCCGCCCCCGCTGCGCGGGGTCGTCGCGCTCGCGCCGATCGCGGACTTCGCGCGGGCCGTCGAGCTCGATGTGTGCGGCGGAGCGGTGGTCCAACTCCTCGGCGGCGATGCGCAATTCTCGTCGAGGATCGCGCACGCCGATCCTTCGGCGCTGCTTCCCACCGGCATCGCCACCGCCGTCGTGCAGGGGCGCGTCGACATCGTCGTGCCGTACGCCGTCACCGAGTCGTACGTCGACGCCGCGGCGAAGGCCGGGGAGACCGTCGGGCTCACCCTCCTCGAAGACGTCGGGCACTTCCCGCTCATCGACCCGGCGGCGGACGCGTGCGCGGTCGTCGCGGAGGAGATCGCCCAGCTGGCCTGGTGAGTTCGTCTCGCCCGCCGAGTACCCGTAGTACTTCGGAGCTACCTCACGGATGCGCTCTGAAGCGGGACGCCGACCACGGGCCGTGATTCATAACTTCTGTTCCCAAGACAGCGTCTGGAACGGAAGGAAAATCCTCATGGCGTCCCGCCTGCGTCGTACCCTGCTTGCCGCGCTTGTCACTGCCGCGGTGGCCGTGCCGGTGTCCGCGGCAGCGAGGCCCGCAGCCGTCCCCGCGCCCGCCCCGGTCGCGCTCCCGCCGGTCACCGCCGCCGAACTGCCCGCTCTCGGCGACCGCTACGAAGCCAACCGCGGCAATATCCGCGAAGCCGCGCGGACGGCCGCCGACCACGGCGACCGGGGGCGGGCCACCCGGCTGCGGGTCATGGCGGACCCGGCGCGGCACTTCCTCACCTTCGACGGGCGTGACGGCGGCCGCACCGCCGAGGTGTTCGGCGATCTCGCGGTCGCCGAGCGGATAGCCGTACTGGTGCCGGGCTCGGACACCAACCTCGATACGTACGAACGCTTCCGGGCCGGAGCCGTCGCCCTCCACGGCGAGCTGGGCCGTCGCGCAGCGGTCATCGCCTGGCTCGGCTATGCCACGCCGGGGACCGTCAGCCCTGAGGTCCTGACCGATGGGCGCGCCGACGGTGCCGCCGACCAACTGCGCTTATTCATCAATGAGTTGGGCCAAGCTCAGCCCAGCGCGAGAGTCAGCCTGCTGTGCCATTCGTACGGCTCCGTCGTCTGCGGGCGCGCCGCTCCCTCCATCGACGTCGCCGACATCGTCCTCTACGGCAGCCCCGGCGCGGGTGTCGATCACATGGCCGGGCTACGCACCCGCGCCGCCGTCTGGGCCGGCCGAGGCAGCGACGACTGGATCGCGGACGTCCCGCACCTGCGGCTCGAACTCCTGGGTACCACCGTGGGGTTCGGCGCCGATCCCGTCTCGCCCGGCTTCGGCGCGCGCACCTTCGACGCGGGAGACGGCGGCCACAGCGACTACCTGAAGCCCGGCTCCCTCTCCCTGCACAACATCGCCCGGATCACTCTCGGCCGCGCAACGGAGGTGACCCATGGTTGAGTTGGCGCGCCGTGTCGACGCGGCCACCCCGCCCGGCCGGGACCGCGCCGTCGACGCCCTGCGCGCGCTCGCGATCCTCGGGGTGGTCCTCGGCCACTGGCTGGTCACCGCGCTGGTCACCGATGGCGGCGGTGTGCTCCACGGCGCCAGCCCGCTCCAGCACATGCAGTGGCTGGCCCCGGTCTCCTGGATCTTCCAGACCCTGGCCGTCTTCTTCCTGGTCGGTGGTCACGTGGGCGCCAAAAGCCACGCTGCGGCGCGGGCCCGTGGCACCGGCTACCACAAGTGGCTGGCCACCCGCCTGGCCCGGCTCTTCGTGCCGGTCGCGGCCGTCCTCGTGCTGTGGACGGTCGCCGCGGCCGGGATGCTGGTCACGGGCGTGGGCCTGGAGACCGTACGCACCCTTGTGACCCTCGCCCTCTCCCCGCTCTGGTTCCTGCTGGTCTTCGCCGTGCTCACCGCCGCCACGCCGCTCGTCGCCAGGCTGCATCCGCTCTGGCCGCTGGCAGTCGTCCTCCATGTCGACCTCTTTCGTTTCGGCTTCGGCGGACCGGCCTGGCTGGGCTGGATCAATGTGGCCGCGGGCTGGCTGGTGCCTTACTGTCTCGGCGCGGCATGGGCCCGCGGCGGCCTGCGGGTCCGTGCGACCCGATGGGCGTTGCTGCTCGGTGGCACCGCCGCCACCGCCGCCCTCGTCCTGTGGGCCGGCTACCCCGCCTCCATGGTCGGGGTGCCCGGCGCCGAGATCTCCAACCTCGACCCGCCGACCCTCGCCGCCGTCGCCTTCGGGCTCGCCCAGTGCGGAGCTGCCCTGCTGCTGCTCGGCCCGCTGCGCCGGGTGCTTCAAAAGCCCGCGGCCTGGGCGGCCGTCGCGCTGGTCAACCTCTCGGCGATGACGGTCTTCCTCTGGCACCAGACCGCGCTGATGGCGGTCACCACGACCGGCCTGCTCGCGGGCGCGCTCCCCGGTCTGCACACCGCACCCGACACCCCCGGCTGGGTGCTGGCCAGGCTTGCCTGGCTCCCGGTCTTCGCGCTTGCGCTTTCGGTCTGCTGGGGTGCGTTCCGGCTGTACGAACAGGGGCGGCGGCCCGCCCCGCCGAAGGTGGTGCGCGATGCCTAGGCTTCATCCTGTGGCGGACGAAGAAAACCTCAACAGATGGGAGCGGGCGGCTCTGCGCCCTCCTGAGTTGTGGAACTTCGAAGCGATGCCCCTTCCGCCGATGGCCCGCCCCCGTTGGCTCCGCCGGCTGCCGCATGTCCTGATCGGCTACGGCGCCCTCACCCTGGCGATCCTCGGCTCCGACGAACTCGTCAATCAGTTCCGCGTGCACGGCCAGTACGGCATCCCGCTCGGCGTCGCCACCGCCGCCGTGGTCGGGTACGCGATGCGCCGGCCGCTGGCCGCCTGGTGGATGTCGCTGGGGATCGCCGCACTGACCGCGTTCGCCGTGGGCGGCCAACTGCCTAGCGGGCAGCCCTGGCCGTGGACCGTACCGGGTGTCATCGCCAACGCGGCCGTCCTGTTCCTTCTCGCCCTGCGCGTCCGGACCCGTATCGCCGTCAAGGCCCTGGTGGTCACCGTCGGGGTCGGGTTCGTCTTCGACCTCTTCGGGCTCGCGATGCCTCCGTACAACTCGTCGTCCGCGACGGCCGCACTCGTGTACGCCGTCGTGGTCCTCGTCGGTACATCACTGCACGGCCGCCGCGAGGCCCGTGACCGGCTCGCCGAACAGGAGTCGCTCACCGCCGAGGAGCGGTCCCGGCGCACACTGCTCGAAGAGCGCAACCGGATCGCCCGCGAGCTGCACGATGTCGTCGCCCACCACATGTCGGTGATCTCCATCCAGGCACAGGTCGCCCCGCACCTCGTGCGCAATCCCTCCGACGAGCTCAAGGAGAACCTGGAGGGCATCCGCGAGAACGCCCTCGAAGCGCTCACCGAACTCCGGCGGGTGCTCGGCGTGTTGCGGTCCGAGAATCCGGAAGGCGCGCCGCACGCACCGCAGCCCACCCTCGACCGGCTGGACTCCCTCGTCGAGAACGTCCGCAGCGCCGGGCTGAGCATCACCACCGACACCTCCGGCGAGCCGCACCCGCTGTCGCCCGGCGTCGAACTGTCGGCGTACCGGATCATCCAGGAGGCGCTCAGCAATGCGATACGGCACGCGCCCGGCGCCGAGGTACGCGTGGAGATTGCGTACAAGCCGAGCGTGCTGGGCGTCCGGGTGATCAACACCGCTCCGGCGAAGCCCGCCCCGCCGTCTCCCGGCGCAGGCCACGGCCTGCTCGGCATGCGTGAACGCGCCGCGATGCTCGGCGGCGGCCTCGCCGCGGGACGCACCCCCGACGGCGGCTACGAAGTCACCGCACACCTGCCCCTGCAAGCATCGAAGGACGACGCATGACGATCCGGGTGGTGATCGCCGACGACCAGGCGATGGTCCGGCAGGGCTTCACGGTGCTGCTCAATGCCGAGCCGGGCATCGAGGTGATCGGCCAGGCCGTGGACGGCCGCGAGGCGGTCTCCAAGGTCGCCGAACTCGACCCCGACGTGGTCCTGATGGACATCAGGATGCCCGAGCTCGGCGGCATCGAGGCCACCCGCCGGATCACCCGGGCCCCGGGTGCCACCGTCAAGGTGCTCGTGCTGACCACGTTCGACCTGGACGAGTACGTCTACGAGGCGCTGCGCGCGGGCGCGTCCGGCTTTCTGCTGAAGGACGCGTCCGCCAGTCAACTCGCCGAAGCGGTAAGGGTGGTGGCGGCCGGCGACGCGCTGCTCTCGCCGAACATCACCAAGCGGCTGATCACCGAGTTCTCCCGGACGGCCGGTGCGCCGCGCACCCCGCTCAAGGAGCGCGTCGGCGATCTGACGGAGCGTGAGACGGAGGTGCTCAACCTGATCGCACAGGGCCTGTCGAACGCGGAGATCGCCTCGCGGCTGGTGGTGGCGGAGCAGACCGTGAAGACGCATGTGAGCCGGATCCTGGTGAAGCTCGGGCTGCGCGACCGTACGCAGGCGGCGGTTTTCGCGTACGAGACGGGACTCATACGTCCCACCGGCTACTGAATCCCACGGCTGACCACGGCTGACCACGGCTGAAGCTCCCGGGCTTGCATTGCGGACAGAAGCTGACCGCAAGCCTTTCTACGGTGGGGCATATGACGAATCAAGAGAGCACCGAAGGAACAACGGGCACCGAAGGAACCGTCCTGGTCACCGGAGCAACCGGAACCGTCGGCCGCCAGGTCGTCACCGAACTCCTCCGCCGTGGACACTCGGTGCGTGCGCTGACCCGTGACCCCGCCAAGGCGGACTTCCCCGCCGGCGTCGAGGTCGCGCAGGGCGACCTCACCGACCCCGAATCCCTCGTGAGCGCTCTGGAGGGCGTGACCGGCCTCCATCTGATCACCTTCGGCGGGCCGTACTTCGCCCCTCTGGAGACCGGCTCGCAGATCCTCGAACTGGCCCGCAAGGCGGGCGTTCGCCGGATCACCGTGCTGCACGGCGGCGGCCCCAGCCCGCTGGAGGACGCGGTGCGCGCCGGGGAAGATCTCGCGTGGACCGTGGTCATGCCGGTGGAGTTCATGTCGAACGCTCTGGAGTGGGCGGACGGCATTCGCGGCGGCGACGCGGTGCGGGAGCCGTTCGCCGGCCGGCTGAGCGCGATGGTCCACGAGGGAGACATCGGCGCGGTCGCCGCGGTCGCGCTCACCGAGGACGGCCACGGCGGCAGGGAATACGTGATCACCGGCCCGGAAGTGCTGACCCTGAAGGACAAGACGGACGCCATCGCGGCGGCCCGCGGCCGGGAGATCCGGCTCGTCGAACTGACCGAGGAGCAGGCGGTAGAGCAGTGGCGGGCGGCCGGCCAGCCGGACGAAGTGATCGGCTTCCTGCTGGAGGCGTACGGCAACACGCCACTCGTCGGACGCACCGTCGTCGACACCGTTGAGAAGGTCACGGGCCGCCCGGCGCGGACCTTCGCCGAGTGGGCGGCGGAGCACGCGGACGCCTTCCGCGCGTAAGAACGTTCCGTATCGCCCTGTATGGCTTCGCGGCGACTCGTAGCCGCTCGTAGCGACTCGTAGCGCCTCGTAGTACTCAGGACGGACGCGGCAGGATCCGCAGCGATGCTGACGACCGCGTCCGTCCTTCCGCTTACCGTTCTGTACGTGACCGAGAAGACCCACAGCCCCGAATTCCGCCTGGCCATGGGGGCCCTGAGCGGCCTCCGCCAGGACCTTTTCCACGATGCCTTCGCCTACCGCCCCCTGCCGCGCATGCGCACGGACGGGCCGATCACCCGCCGGCTCCCGGGCCGGATACGCGACTACGCGGGGTGGACCCCGCACGCCGTGCTCGTGGTCGCGACGTTCATCGTGCTCGTCATGGCGTATGTCGCCGGCGACAGTGGGGGCGCCGGACTGGAATTCGTCCTGACCGGGTTCGTTCCCGCCGCCGCGATGGTGATGACGCTGCTCAGGCCGGTCGGCGCGTACTGGCTCTCCCTGCTCAGCACACCCGTCGTCGGCGTGCTGGCCGGCTACTGGGAGGGCTGGCCGTGGACGCCCAGCTCGTTCGTCTCGCACCTGACGGTGATGACGGTGGTGGCGGTGCGGACGCGGCCGCGGGCCGCCGCCTGGATGTGGCTGCTGACCGCGGTGTACGGATTCTTCGCCGAGGTCCTGCTCTCCCGCAGTGAAATGTCAACCACCCCGCAGATGCTCTTCATCTCGGCGATGGTGCTGCTGGTGACGACCGTGCGGCACGTCCGCCGAGAGGCGAAGCAGGAGGTCGCGGCGCAGCAGACCGTCACGGCCGTCGAGCGGGACAGGCGCACGCTCCTCGAGGAGCGCACGACCATCGCCCGCGAACTGCACGACGTGGTGGCCCACCACATGTCGGTGGTCGCAATCCAGGCGGAGGCCGCACCCTACCGGGTGGAGAACCCGCCGCCCGAGCTGGAGAAGGCCTTCGCCACGATCCGCGAGAACGCGGTGGCGGCGCTGACCGAGCTGCGCCGGGTCCTCGGTGTCGTACGGGCGGAGGACTACCAGGCCCCCGACGCGCCGCAGCCGGTGCTCGCCGACATCGAGAACCTGCTCTCGAATGTCCGCGAGGCGGGCCTGGAGGTCGACAAGACGGTGACGGGCGCGGTCCGCGCTCTGCCGCAGGGCGTCGAGCTGTCGGCGTACCGGATCATCCAGGAGGCGCTCAGCAACGCGCTGCGCCATGCGCCCGGTTCGACGGCGAAGGTCGAGATCTCCTACGTACTGGGCGGCCTCGGCCTGCGCATCGTGAACACCGCGCCCCAGGGCCTGGTCAGGCCGTCGCCGGGCGCGGGCCACGGCATCACGGGCATGCGGGAGCGGGTGACGATGCTGAGCGGCGAGATGACCGCGGAGCCGACGGAGGACGGCGGCTACCAGGTGACCGCCTTCATCCCCGTCGCGGCCGTCCCCGCCGACGCCGCCCCCGCCGCCACCGCCACCGAGGAGCCGTCATGACGATCCGCGTCCTGGTCGTCGACGACCAGGTGATGGTCCGCGAGGGCTTCTCGGTCCTGCTGAACGCGATGCCCGACATCGAGGTCGTCGGCGAGGCGGTGAACGGCCGCGAGGCGATCGCCAAGGTCGCCGAACTCGCGCCCGACGTGGTGCTGATGGACATCCGTATGCCGGAGCTGAACGGCATCGAGGCGACCCGCGAGATCGCCGCCGCGCATGCCGGGTCCAAGGTCTTGGTGCTGACGACGTTCGACCTCGACGAGTACGTGTACCAGGCGCTGCGGGCGGGGGCGTCCGGCTTCCTGCTGAAGGACGCGTCCGCGCGTCAACTCGCGGACGGGGTACGGGTGGTGGCGGCCGGCGAGGCGCTGCTGGCGCCGACGGTCACGCGCCGCCTGATCACGGAGTTCTCGAAGCTCTCCCAGAACCCGCGCCCGCCGGCCCTGGCGCAGGTGGGCGATCTGACGGAGCGCGAGACGGAGGTGCTGGTGCTGATCGCACAGGGTCTGTCGAACGCGGAGATCGCCTCGCATCTGGTGGTGGCGGAGTCGACGATCAAGACGCATGTGAGCCGGGTGCTGGTGAAGTTGGGGTTGCGGGACCGGACGCAGGCGGCGGTGTTCGCGTACGAGGCGAGACTGGTCACGCCGGGCTGAGCCTCCCCGGGACCCGCCCCGGACCTGGCGCATCAATCTCCCCCCGGACTTCGTCAGGGGGGACCCCCAACGGGCTGATACTCGGGGCCCGCCCCCGGACCCCCCGCTACGCCCTGGCGGGCGTGGAGGCCTCACCCCTCAAACGCCGACGAGGTTGACGAAGTCAGCCCGTCCGGCGATTGAGGACAACGCCCGAAGGGGTACCGGGGCCCGGGCGGGCCGGAAGTTTTGGGCCGCGGGGCTGGATTTTCGCCCGGCGGGCGGGAAAATCCAGCTCGTCCGGCGATCGAGGACAACTCCCCCTACGGGCGTGGGGGGACCCCAAGCGGGCGTACTGGGGGGTGCCCACCCACGCCCGCAGGGCGTAGGGGGCGGGCCCGGGGCGGAGCCCCGGTAACGGGAAGTGGTACCCCCACGGCCGCCAGGCCGTAGGGAAAGGGCGGGACTGGGGAAAGAACACCCCACCCGGTAGCGTCGGCGCATGCCCGCCTTCGCCCCCTGGTCGCCCGCCTTCGTCGCCGACCCCTACCCCGCCTACGCCGAGCTGCGCACCCGCGGACGCGTGCACTACTACGAGCCCACCCGCCAGTGGCTGATCCCGCACCACGCAGACGTCTCCGCGCTGCTGCGCGATCGCCGGCTCGGGCGGACGTACCTGCACCGCTTCACGCACGAGGAGTTCGGGCGTACGCCCCCGCCCGCCGCGCACGAGCCGTTCCACACGCTCAACGACTACGGGATGCTCGACCTCGAAGCCCCCGACCACACCCGCATCCGGCGGCTCGTGTCGAAGGCCTTCACGCCGCGCACCGTCGAGGAGCTCGTGCCCACCGTGCGCAGGCTCGCGGCCGAGCTTGTCGCCGGCGTCAAGGACAACGGCGGGGGCGATCTGCTGGCCGAGGTCGCCGAGCCGCTGCCGGTCGCCGTCATCGCGGAGATGCTCGGGATTCCGCCCGCCGACCGCGCGCTGCTGCGGCCCTGGTCGGCGGACATCTGCGGGATGTACGAGCTGAATCCGTCCGAGGAGACCGCCGCCCGTGCGGTCCGTGCATCGGCCGAATTCAGCGCGTATCTACGGGAGTTGATTGCCGCGCGACGTGCCTCGCCGGGCGATGACCTGATCACCGCGCTCATCGCCGCGCACGACGAGGGCGACCGGCTGAGCGAGCAGGAGATGATCTCCACCTGCGTTCTGCTGCTGAACGCGGGCCACGAGGCGACGGTCAACACCACCGCGAACGGCTGGTGGACCCTCTTCCGCAACCCGGCCCAGCTCGCCGCCCTCCGCGCCGACCACACGCTGCTGTCCACAGCTGTGGAAGAGCTGATGCGGTACGACACCCCGCTCCAGCTGTTCGAGCGCTGGGTGCTCGACGACATCGAGATCGACGGGACCGTCGTCCCGCGCGGCTCCGAACTCGCCCTGCTCTTCGGCTCCGCCAACCGGGACCCGGAGAAGTTCGCGCACCCGGACAGCCTTGACCTCGCCCGCGCAGACAACCCGCACGTCAGCTTTGGCGCGGGCATCCACTACTGCCTCGGCGCGCCGCTCGCCCGTATCGAACTGGCGGCGTCCTTCGGGGAGTTGCTGCGTGAGGCTCCGACGATGGGGCTTGCGGCGGAGCCGCAGTGGAAGGCGGGGTTTGTGATCCGGGGCGTGAAGGAGCTGCTGGTCGAGCTGTGACCTTCCCCCACCCCGCCCCTTCCCGCTGTGTCGATTTGCCGACCGGACTTTCAAGCCCCTCCGGCGATTGAGGACCGGGTCCCAGGGCGGAGCCCCGAAACCCAGCCTCGCCGGCGTTTGGGCGCGGGGGCCGGGACGGCGCCCCGGTTACCGGGGGACGTCAGGTCTGGATGTCCCGCCGGCGCAGCCCCGCCAGCCCCGCCGCGACCAGCCCCGCGGCCACCACCGTCAGCGTCAGCACCGGCGCCCACCGCATCTCCGGCCCCGGCAGCGACGGCAGATGCTCGAACGGCGACAGGTTCATCACCGACTGCGGCAGATTCAGCGCCGGGCCGATCCAGCCGAGGGCGAGCGCGATGCCCGACGCCCCCCACGCGGCCACCGCCGCCTTCGGGAAGACGCCGTGCAGCAGCGTCGCGAGGCCGCCGAACACCCAGATCCCCGCCAGCTGGACCAGGCAGGCGCCGAGGATCGGGCCGGGCTCCTTGCCGGATCCGATGGCCAGGCCGAGGCCGCCGAGCACCATCAGCAGTGCCGCGCCGCCGAAGGCGATGACCAGGTGGCCGGCCGCCCAGCGGATCCGGCCGACCGCGTTGGCCAGGATCGGCTCGGCGCGCTGCGCCGTCTCCTCGCTGTGCAGCCGTAGCACCGTCTGCACCACATACAGCGCCGCCACCATGCCGAGCATGCCGACCATCGCGGCGAGGAAGGCGTCGGTGAGTGAGGACTGCCCGCCCATCCGCTCGAAGATCTCGCGGGTCTTCTCGCTGTCGCCGACGAGGTCGGCCGCGCCCTCCGTCATACCGCCGAACATCACCCCGGTGGCCAGGAAGCCGACGCCCCAGCCCAGCACGCTGCCGCGCTGCAGCCGCCAGGCGAGCGAGCCGGCCGCCCGGAGCCTGCCCTCCGCGGGGCCCGGGCGGGTCGGCAGGAAGCTCATGCCGATGTCGCGACGCCCGGCCAGGTTGAACGCGATGACGCCCTGCACCACGATGGCCCCGGCGAACAGCAGGAGCACCCACCAGCGCTCGGCCGCGAACGCCCGCGTGTTCTCCGCCCAGCCGACCGGCGAGAGCCAGGTCAGCACGGACGAACCGTCCCTGGCCCCGGCGTCGCCCGCGGCCCGCAGTACGAAGGCCAGAGCGAGCGCCGCTGCCGTCAGGCCCTTGGCGAGCCGCGCACTCTCGGTGAGCTGGGCGGCGATGCCCGCCATGGTGGCGAAGAGCATGCCGACACCGCCGATGGCGAGCCCGAGCGTCAGCGCGCCGCCGCGGCCCTCGCCGCCGAGCCCGGCCGCGATGAGCAGGGCGAGGGCGGCGTTGGCGACGAGCGCGGTGAGCAGCGCGGCGGTGAGCGGGGCGCGCCGTCCGACCATGGCCGCCGAGAGCAGCTCCTGGCGGCCGGTCTCCTCCTCCTCGCGGGTGTGCCGGACCACGATGATCAGGCTCATGATCCCGGCCATCAGGGCACCGAAGGTGACGTAGCGCCAGGCTGTGATGCCACCGATCGAGTCGCTGAACGCCGGCCCGTACAGGGCGCGGAGCGAGCCGTTGGTGGACATCGACTCGACCACGTTCGACCGCTCGGCAGCGGTGGAGTACAGGTTCCTGAGGGAGTTCGGGGCGCTGGAGATCGCGCCGCCGAGGACGATCACCCACAGGGGCAGCATCACCCGGTCACGGCGCAGCGCGAGCCTCAGCAGCGCGCCCGTGCCGGCCAGTGGACGGGAGCCGCCGGACCGCGGGGCGAACGCCGCTGTCTGACCAATGGCGGTCATCGCGACATCGCTTCTTCGGGTGCGTAGTGCCGCAGGAACAGCTCTTCCAGAGTGGGCGGGCTGCTGGTCAGTGAGCGGATCCCCGACTCCGTGAGCGAGCGCAGCACCGCGTCCAGCTTGTCGGTGTCGACCTGGAGTTTGACGCGCCTGCCCTGTACGTCGACGTCGTGCACGCCGGGCAGATGCGTCAACCCGTTGGGCGCGCCGACGAGTTCGGCACTCACGCTCGTACGGGTCAGGTGCCGCAGGTCGGCGAGCGATCCGCTCTCCACGGTCCGGCCCTTGCGGATGATGCTCACCCGGTCGCACAAGGCCTCGACCTCGCTGAGCACATGGCTGGAGAGCAGGACGGTGCGGCCGCGGTCGCGCTCCTCCTCGACGCAGCTCCGGAAGACCCCTTCCATCAGCGGGTCGAGGCCGGAGGTTGGCTCGTCGAGGATCAACAGATCCACATCGGACGCGAGGGCGGCGACCAGGGCGACCTTCTGGCGGTTGCCCTTGGAGTACGTACGCCCCTTCTTGGTGGGGTCGAGCTCGAACCGCTCGATGAGATCCGCGCGCCGCGCCTTGTCGAGGCCGCCGCGGAGCCGGCCGTAGAGGTCGATGACCTCGCCGCCGGAGAGGTTCCGCCACAGGGTCACATCACCCGGTACGTACGCGATGCGCCGGTGCAGTTCGACCGCGTCGTTCCACGGGTCCCGGCCGAGCAGCTGGGCCGCGCCGGAGTCGGCCCGCAGCAGTCCGAGCAGGACCCGGATGGTGGTGGACTTCCCGGCGCCGTTGGGGCCGAGGAAGCCGTGGACCTCACCGGTCTCGACGGCGAGGTCGAGGCCGTCCAGCGCGTGCGTCCGGCCGAACGACTTGTGCAGTCCGGCGACGGTGATTGCCTTCGTCATGGTTCTGAACGTACGGTATTTTCACGAACTTGTGAAGTTAAGGAAGCGTATAAAGTTGGCGGCACGGGGTGGGCGACGGGAGACGATGGATCGATGAGCGACGAGAACGGCGCGGGGGCGAGCGCGGAGGCGAGCGGGACCGGGCGGAGAAACGACGAGGCGGTCTCGCGCTTCGTCGAGCGGTTCGCGGCGGAGATGACCGAGGCGGGCATGCAGCGGATGGCCGCGCGGGTCTTCGCGGCGCTGCTGTCCTCGGAGAAGGGCAGCATGACCTCCGCGGAGCTGGCGGAACAGCTACAGATCAGCCCGGCCGCGGTGTCGGGCGCGGTCCGCTACCTCAACCAGGTCGACATGGTCAGCCGCGAACGCGACCCCGGCTCACGCCGTGAACGCTACGTTCTCCACAACGAGCTCTGGTACGAGACGTTCACGCGCCGCGACCAGCTGCTGGCCCGCTGGGAGAAGGCTTTGCGCGACGGTGCGCAGACGCTGGGGCTCGAGACGGCGGCGGGGCAGCGGGTGACGGAGACGGCGGAGTTCTTCGCGTTCCTGCAAACGGAAATGGCGGGCCTCCTGGACCGCTGGCGCGCCTACCGCGAATCCCAGCCCCCCACCCCGCCCGACGCCTGAACCCGCCCCGCATTTCCAGCCCGCCCACCGCCTTTGGGGCGCCCAGGCAACTCAAGCCCGTCCGGCGCTTGAGGACAAACTGTCCATGGGACGGCCCGGGCCCAGCGCTGCCGGACTGTCCAAGCCCGCCCGGCGAGGACGGCCCGCGCCTGCCGGGCAGGCGGCCAAATCCAGCCCGTCCACCGCCTTTGGGGCGCCCAGGCAACTCAAGCCCGTCCGGCGTTTGAGGACAAACCGGCTGCCGGACGGCCCCGGCTAACCGCCGCCGGCTACCCGCCCCCGGCTACCCCCACCGCCGGCAGCGTCAACCCCCACGCCCCCGCCCGCAACGTCCACGTCCGCGTCCTCACCGGCCCCGTCACCATCGCGTCCGCCCGGTAGCGGAAGTCCGCCCCCGAGACCGTCACCGTCAAGGCGCGAGCCATGACCGGGTCCGCATGCGCGCCGTGCCGGACGACCACCTCCGCGCGGCCGTCGCCCGCCCGCACCGTCACCGCCTCCACCACCCGGTCCAGGTCGGTCAGCAGCACCCCGTCCGCCTCCACCCGCAGCCGGTGCGTCCGCACCACCAGGGCCGGCGGCGGCGGGTGGACCAGCGTGCGGACCAGCGAGCGGCAGGTGTCCCACACCGACACCCCGTTCGCCGCGGGAGCGGCCCGCGCCGCAGGGATCGACAGATTCCCCAGCACCACCCCGTCGCTCTCGTCCACCAGTAGGTCGAGACGGCGTACGGCCCCGTCGAGCACCGCCCGCGCCGCCGCCACCGCCCCTCGTGGCACGCCCAGGGAATGCGCCAGCTCCACGGCGGCGGACGGCCCCACCGGCACCAGCGCCAGCGCCCCGTCCCCCAGCGACCGGTCCCGGTGCAGCAGCGCCACCGCACGCAGCAGCGCCCGGTCGTCGCCGATCACCACCGGCCGCCGTGACCCCCTGCGGGCCAGTGCCCGCGCGAATTCCTCCGGCCCCTCGGGAAGGCAGATTTTCGCCTCCGACCCGCCACACAGAACATCTTTCGCGATCCGCACGGACTCGCCGTCACTTCGGCGGGCGACCGGGTCGATGACCACCAGTAGCTGGTCGTGAGCCGACACCTCGGTCCTTCCTCGGGTAGCATCTTTGTGCAAGAGCCCCTTGCGCTATTGCGCCAGGGGCTTGGTCTATTCCGGGGCAACCGGTCCGAAGGCTCAGGCACGGCTCAGGCCCCCTGACCTTGGTCTTGCCCCGCCCGGAAGGGGTGTACGCCTGTGCCCGCACTTGTGCTGCTCGGTGCTCAGTGGGGTGACGAAGGCAAGGGAAAGGCCACCGACCTGCTCGGTGGTTCTGTGGATTATGTAGTGCGCTATCAGGGCGGCAACAACGCCGGCCACACAGTCGTCGTAGGCGACCAGAAGTATGCGCTGCATCTCCTCCCTTCCGGGATCCTCTCACCGGGATGTACTCCGGTCATCGGCAACGGCGTCGTCGTGGATCCGGCGGTTCTGCTCTCCGAGCTGAGCGGGCTCAACGACCGTGGCGTCGACACGTCGAAGCTGCTGATCAGTGGTAACGCGCACCTGATCACTCCGTACAACGTCACCCTCGACAAGGTGACGGAACGGTTCCTCGGCAAGCGGAAGATCGGCACGACCGGCCGCGGCATCGGCCCGACGTACGCCGACAAGATCAATCGCGTCGGCATCCGCGTTCAGGACCTCTACGACGAGTCGATCCTGGTGCAGAAGGTCGAGGCTGCGCTGGAGTCCAAGAACCAGCTCCTCGCCAAGGTCTACAACCGCCGCGCCATCGAGGCGCCCAGGATCGTCGAAGAGATGCTCCAGTACGCGGAGCAGATCAAGCCGTACGTCGCCGACACCACGCTGATCCTGAACAACGCGATCGACGAGGGCAAGGTCGTCCTCTTCGAGGGCGGCCAGGGCACGCTGCTCGACGTCGACCACGGCACGTATCCCTTCGTCACCTCGTCGAACCCCACTGCGGGCGGTGCCTGCACCGGCTCCGGCGTCGGTCCGACGAAGATCAGCCGGGTCATCGGCATCCTCAAGGCGTACACGACCCGCGTCGGCGCCGGTCCGTTCCCGACGGAGCTCTTCGACGAGGACGGCGAGGCGCTGCGCCGCATCGGCCACGAGCGGGGCGTGACGACCGGCCGCGACCGCCGCTGCGGCTGGTTCGACGCGGTCATCGCGCGGTACGCGACCCGGGTCAACGGCCTCACCGACTTCTTCCTCACCAAGCTGGACGTGCTGACCGGCTGGGAGCAGATCCCGGTGTGTGTGGCGTACGAGATCGACGGCAAGCGCGTCGAGGAGCTCCCGTACAGCCAGACCGACTTCCACCACGCGAAGCCGATCTACGAGATGCTGCCCGGCTGGTCCGAGGACATCACCAAGGCGAAGACCTTCGACGACCTGCCGAAGAACGCGCAGGACTATGTGAAGGCGCTGGAGGAGATGTCGGGCGCGCCGATCTCCGCGATCGGCGTGGGCCCCGGCCGCACCGAGACGATCGAGATCAACTCGTTCCTGTAGTCCGTCTCGCGCGTCACGTCCCGTCCCGTACGCCGTGTGTGAGCGCCCCGGTTGGCCTTTCGCGGCCGGTCGGGGCGCTCTGCGTTTCCACTGACCGGTTCTTACGGACGCCGGTACTCGCGGGGCGAGTTGCCGGCGTCGAGGAAGGACCGGTTGCCTGCGCAGTCAGCCCTCGCCGCAGATTCGCAGCCCCTTCGGTGTCGCGCACGGCAGATGGCCGTGCGTGCGGATGACGTCCTGCCCGTTCCCCCGGCTCATATAGCCGAGGAAGCTGGAGGCGAGCGAGTCGGCCGGCGGCTGGCCGTAGGTGTACGCGTACTCGATCTCCCGGTACGGGTACGCGCTCTCACCGATGTCGTCCACGGACGGCGGTTCCCCGTCGATGTTCAGCCGGTGCAGGCCCTTGAGCCCGGTTCCGGCCCGCAGTTCGCTGTAGCCGATCGCTCCTGCCAGCCGGGCCACGGTGCTCAACACCTGTTCCGTGCTGTCGAGCTCGCAGCGTACGACCTTGGCCTCGCCGTCGTCCTTCCTCTCGCAGTCGCGCGAGGAGTTCGCGGGCTCGTTGCGCAGCAGCACCCGGCGCTGGAACACCTCGCGGGTCCCCGAGTTCGCGTCCCTGCTCACCAGCAGTACGGGCATATCCGGCCCGCCCAGCTCGCTCCAGTTGTTGATCTCGCCGCGGTAGAGCCTGCGGATGTCGTCGGTCGACAGATTCCGCACCGGCACCTTGTCGTTGACGACGAGCGCGAAGACGGAGACGGCGATGCGTTCCTCCCGCAGCTGCGGATAGCCACCCGGCTTGGGCCCGTCGGCGAGGGCGATCAGCGCGGGGGAGCCGCTCCTGGCCTGTGCGCCCTCCTCGGCAAGCGCTCTTATCCCGGCGGTGCTGCCGTGCGCGTCGACGACGACGGTGGACCCTTCGCAGTCCTTCTCGTACTTCTTCGCCAGCTCCTTCACGACGGGCGCGAAGGCGGTCGAACCGGTCAGCGTCAGCGTGCCCTTGGCGCAGCCGATCGGCGGCCGGGTGTCGTCCCGTACGACGATGATCGTGGAGAGCGTCACCACGCAGACGGTCAGCAGCACGGTGATCCAGCGGGCCGCCCGGCTGAACAGCGGCGGCTTCTCGTCGGGCGTGACGGAGCGGTTCGGCATCACCTGGCCGTCCCGGATGCCGCCGCTGACGGTGATCTCGCTGCCGACGCCCGCGCCGGTCAGCAGCACCAGCAGCTTGAAGTGCTGCCCGTGGTTGAGCGGGACGCGCGGCAGATAGATCGTGCTGCCGCTGTGCCGCATACCCGCGGCGGGCGTGAAGTGGTCCATCAGATGCTCGGCGCCGAGCGGCTGAGTGACGGCGATGGCGCGGATGGTGCGGTCGGTGAACTCGGCGGTCAGGCCGTGGACTTCGCGCCCGGTGTAGTCGTTGTCGGCGATGCTCTGCGAGCCGTCGTTCTCGATACGCAGCAGTACGAGCGTGGCGTCGGACATCTCCGGCGTCTCGTTGAACAGCCCGAGCCGGAAGTTGGGCCGCCCGCTGCGTACGTTGCTGCCGATGGGGGTGTCGAGCTGCACCCGGTATCCGATGCGCTTGCGCCGCGGCACCCGGCGCTCGTACCAGAGCACGGCGGCGGAGGCGAGGATGCCGAGCACGGCGGTGCCGACGGCGACGACGTTCTCGGCGCTGAGCCACTCCACGGGGTCTTCTCCTCGCACTCTTTCGCGGGCGGCCACCGTATGGGGAAGTGGGGTGAGGGGGACGGGGAGTTGGCGTCCCGACGCCGGATGTTCGCCGGTCGTTCAGTCACTCTGGAGGGTGAACTCCCGAGGGGTGAGTGGGTCTCGGTGCCTGTGGATTCGACCCTGTATTCGGCAAATGACGGTCGCGGGGACTCGAATTGTGGCCTCGGCAATTCGAACTGCGCGTTTGGCATAGTCAGTTGGCACTTGTGCACGTAACCCTGTGTGGCGATACGGTCACCGGACCCGACGGAAGGAAGGTCGTCGTGACCATCCAGTTGGACCGGCCCGAGACGGTATACCACCGGTATACTGTCGTCATGGCTGACACCACCGTGAAGGTTGACCCCGCCGTCCGAGACCGCCTCCTGGTGCTTGCCCGGGAGCGCGGCATGACGATGCGCGATCTCATCGCAGAGCTGGCCGGAGCCACGCCCACGAAGGAAGAGCTCAGGAAGCGGTACGAGGAGACCAGGGCCTACTGCGAGACGCACTTCGGTGTGACGCTCACGGACGAGGATCACGACCGGGCCGAGCAGGTCTGGAAGGACTTGGAGGCCGCCCGGCCCGTGGACAGCCTGTGAGCGGATCCACCGCGGTGATCTACGACGAGAGCGCCCTGCTCGCCCTGGGGTCGGGCAATTGGCTGGCCTCGCAGTTCATCTCCAACACCGCGCACGGCCCCACCCGGCACGTGTACGTACCGGCGCTGTGCCTGGCGGCGGCCGACGGTATGCGCAAGGGGCTGGCCGAGCATGTGGGCGCCCTGCCCACCGCCGAGATCGTCGAGCTGGACTTCGCGGGTGCGTCGACGCTGGGGGCGCTGCTCCGGGACGGTGTGGAGTGGCGGCTCGGCCATGCGATCCACCTCTCCCGCCCGACAGTCGAATGGCCGGACGGGCGGCCCGTGGTGACAGCTTCGCCCGACCTGTACGCGGATATGCCGCTAGTGCGGACGATCAGACTGCCTGAGCAGCGCTGACCCGAGTCGGGTACGGGACCGGAGCGCGCCCGGTCCCGTACCCGCCGTTAATTCGGTTGCCCACTGCGCCGCCATCCGCTGTACTCCCGGCGACAGCCGAACCACCGAGGAGCCACCCATGCGAACTGCGTCCATGTCCACCCAGCAGGTAATTTTCACCTACCTAAAGGACATGACGCTTCGTGCGAACGTTGAACCTCGGAATCCTGGCGCATGTCGACGCCGGTAAGACAAGCCTGACCGAGCGGCTGCTTCACACCGCCGGCGTAATCGACGAGATCGGCAGCGTCGACGACGGCAGCACCCAGACCGATTCCCTGGCGCTGGAACGGCAACGCGGCATCACCATCAAATCCGCCGTCGTCTCCTTCGCCATCGACGACATCACCGTCAATCTCATCGACACCCCCGGCCACCCGGACTTCATCGCCGAGGTGGAACGCGTGCTGAGCGTGCTCGACGGCGCTGTGCTCGTCGTCTCCGCCGTGGAGGGCGTGCAGGCGCAGACCCGCGTGCTGATGCGGACGCTCCAGCGCCTCCGCATCCCCACACTCATTTTCGTGAACAAGATCGACCGCGGCGGCGCGCAGTACGAACGCCTCCTCCGGAGCATTTCCGAGAAGCTCGCCCCGGCCTCCCTCCCGATGGGGTCGGCCGGTGAACTGGGCACCCGCGGCGCCCGCTGGAACCCCAGTACCGACGCCGACGCCGGCTTCACCTCCCGCCTCGTCGATCTGCTCGCCGACCATGACGACGCGTTTCTCGCCGCGTACGTCGACGACGAGACGGCCGTCTCGTACGCCCGGCTCCGCCGCGAGCTGGCGGCCCAGACCGAGCGGGCGCTCGTGCACCCGGTGTACTTCGGCTCGGCCATCACCGGCGCGGGCGTGGATTCGCTGATCGCCGGCGTGAAGGAGCTGCTGCCCGCGACGGAAGGCGACTGCGACGGCCCCGTTTCGGGCACGGTCTTCAAGGTCGAACGTGGTCCGGCCGGGGAGAAGATCGCGTACGTGCGCATGTTCTCGGGGACGGTACGAATCCGCGATCGGCTGCGATTCCGCGATGACGACGAGGGCAAGGCCACCGCGATCAGCGTTTTCGAGCCTGGCTCGGCCGTCCGGCGCGACTCGGTCGCCGCTGGGCAGATCGGCAAGGTCTGGGGACTTGGCGAAATCCGGATCGGGGATGAGATCGGCGTATCGGGAAGGAACTCGACCCGTCGCTATTTCGCCCCGCCGACGCTGGAAACGGTCGTCGTTCCCTGCCGGCCGGCCGACAAAGGCGCGCTGCATTTCGCGCTGGCCCAACTCGCCGAGCAGGACCCGCTGATCAACCTGCGGCAGGACGACATTCGCCAAGAAGTGTCCGTCTCGCTCTACGGCGAGGTGCAGAAGGAAGTCATCCAGGCGACGCTGGCCGACGACTTCGGCATCGACGTCACATTCCGCGAGACGACGACCATCTGCGTTGAGCGGCCCGTCGGCACCGGTTCCGGCTACGAGAAGGACCTCGATCCATTCCTCGGGACCGTCGGGCTGCGCGTTGATCCCGCGCCGGTCGGCTCCGGCGTCGAATTCCGTCGTGAGGTCGAGCTCGGGTCGATGCCGTACGCGTTCTTCAAGGCGGTCGAGGAAACCGTCAAGGAGACGCTGCACCAGGGCATTTACGGCTGGGAGGTCACCGACTGCACGGTCACCATGACGCATTCCGGCTACTGGCCGCGGCAGAGCCACTCCCACGCCATTTTCGACAAGAGCATGTCGAGCACGGCCGGTGACTTCCGCAACCTGACGCCGCTGGTCCTGATGAGCGCGCTGAAGGAGGCCGGCACCAGGGTCCACGAGCCGATGCACCACTTCCGGCTGGACGCCCCGGCGGACGTGCTGGGGCCGATTGTGTCCGCGCTGGCCCGGCTGGACGCCATTGCGCACACGCAGGAGGTGCGCGGTACGTCGTGCCTGCTGGAGGGTGCGATTCCGGCGGCCCGGGTGCACGCGCTGGAGCAGCAACTGCCGGGGCTGACCCGCGGCGAGGGCGTGCTGGAATGCGCCTTCGACCACTACCGGCCGGTCCGCGGCACGACCCCTGCCCGGCCGCGGACGGACCACGATCCGCTCAACCGCGAGGAGTACCTGCTGCGCGTCGTGCGCAGGGTGGCGGGGCGTGGGGCGGGCGCGTGAGCGCGCCCGGTCCCGCGCCGGTCGGTACGCGGCGCGGGACCCGGCTTACGCCCGGGCCCCGCGCCTCCGCGTCAGGCGGACGCCCCGTCCACGCGGCGCAGCGCGCATCGCGCCTGGCCCGCCGCGCGCAGGGTGATCCCCGTGTCCACCGGGACGTCGACGTCGACGGCGTCCAGTTCGTACTCCCGCAGGATCATCGCCAGCGCCAGCACCGACTCCAGCATCGAGAAGTGCTGGCCGATGCATGCCCGCGGCCCGCCGCCGAACGGGAACCACGCGTACCGCGGCCGCTCCTTCTCCCGCTCCGGCGTGAACCGTTCCGGGTCGAAGCGCTCCGGATCGTCCCAGTACCGGGGATGCCGGTGCGTCACCCACGGCGCGACGATCACATCCGCGCCGGCCGGGATCGTATGTCCCCCGACCTCGGCCGCCGCTACCGCCCGGCGGCCGATGACCGGACCCGCGGGATAGAGCCGCATCGCCTCCTTCAGCACCTGCGTCAGATACGGGAGTGCGTCGAGATCCGCGGCCCCCGGGGTCCGTCCGTCCAGTACGCGTACGACCTCCTCCCGCGCCCGCGCCTGCTGCTCGGGGTGCCGGGCCAGCAGATGCAGCGCGAACGCGAGCGAGGTGGCCGTCGTCTCATGCCCTGCGAGCAGGAACACCAGCACCTGGTCGCGGATCTCGGACGCGTCGAGGGCCCCGTCCTCCGCGCTTTCGGCCTTGGAGAGGAGCGTCAGCAGATCCTCGCCCTGTCCCGCCTCCCCATCGGCGCGCCGCTTCTCGATGATCCCGTCGCACACCGCGTACAGCTCGTCCATCGCGGCGGCGGCCCGCCGGTTGGCGGGAGTCGGCCAGCCGCGCGGGAAGTTGGCGGGGGAGTAGCCGCGGGTGAGCGTGTACTCCCCGATGATCGGGAAGCAGCGCTGCACGACGTCGACCGCCGCCTCGACGTCCGTGCCGAACAGGATGCGGGCGATCGCTCGCAGAGTGAGCCGGGTCGTCTCGGCGACGACGTCCACTGTGGCGTCCGGGGCGGTGCGCCAGGTGGAGAGCAGGGCCGAGGTCTCGGCGGTGACGGCGTCGGCGTAGCCGTCGACCCGGCGGCGCGTGAAGAGCGGCTGCACGAGCCGCCGCTGCCGGAGGTAGTCGTCGTCCTGGCTGGTCAGCAGGCCGTTGCCGAACGACTCCCGGACCTCTTGGTAAAAGGCGTTGTCCTTGCGGAAGTTGGCCGATTCCGTCGCCAGCACCTGCTGGGCGCCCTCCGCGGAGAACACCGCGTACAGCTCGGCCCGAAGCCCGGGCGGGCCCGCGGTGATCCTGACGACGTCTCCGTGCTCGCGCTGTGCGTTGAGGAAGGTGCCGAGCGAGTCCCGCTTGAGCTCGAACATCGAGCCCAGTAACGGCAGCCCCGCCGGTCCCGGTACTTGGGTGCCCGTCATCGTCATGGATTCTCCTGAGTACGGTTCAGCTCGCCCAGTCGAGGAAGTTCGTCCAGGTGGTGGGGGTGACGGCGAAGGTGGGGCCGTCGGTGACCTTGGAGTCGCGGATGTGGATGGTGTGGGGGCAGGTGGCGACCTCTACGCAGCTGCCACCGCTGTCATCGCTGTACGAGGACTTGTGCCAGTCGAAGGCGACCTCGATGCAGTCGCCGCCGCTGGGGTTGCTGTAGCTGGACTTGAACCATCGAAGGGTGTCGCTCATTGCCGGTCTCCTGCCAACCGCTCGATGAGGCCCAGCGATTCACGAGGGCCCAGGGCCTGTGCCCGGATCTTCGCATATCGCTGGGCGTATGTGCTCACCTTTGCGGGGCCCTTGATCAGCAGACCTTCCTCCTGGGGCTCCAGGTAGATCAGGTGATCGTGGTCCGGGGTCTCCACCAGGTTCATCTCGCCATAGGCGCCCGCGTGTTCGCCGCTCAGCCCGCAGTCCAGCGGCAGTACCTGGAGCGTGACATTGCGCCGCCGCGCGCACTCCGCAAGGTGCCGCATCTGGCCACGCATGACCTCCTCGCCGCCGATCGCCCGCCGCAGCACGGACTCCTCCAGGATCAGCTCGATGAGGGCGACCGGCTCCCGGTCGAAGAGCTCGCGCCGAGCCATCCGCACCTCTACCAGCTCCTCCACCCGCTGCTCCGGAAGCGGCGGATAACCCCCGCCGATCAGCGCCCGCGCGTACTCCTCCGTCTGGAACAGGCCGTGGACGACGAGCGTCGCGTACAGCGACAGCCCCAGGGCCCGCTGCTCCAGCAGCGCGTAGTCCTTGAACTGCGCCGGGTACTTGTCCAGCCGTACGTACTCCCGCGCCTGCTCGAAGATCCCCATCCCGTCCCCGAGCACCCGCTCCAGCGCCACCAGCATCTCGTCGCTCGCGGGCTGCGCACACGTCTCCATCGCGCTCACCGCCGCACCCGAGAATCCGAGTTCGTTTCCCGCCTGCTCCTGCGTCCACCCTTTCTTGACGCGCATATTGCGGGCGATGCCCGCCACCAGGCGCGTCGCCGGGCCCGCCGTTTCCTTGTTTTCGGCTCGTGCCATTTACGATCACCGTTTCGACTCAACCGGACTCAACCGGTCTCAACCAGTCCCCGCCGAATTCAACCCGCCGCAAAGGGAGTTCGTGCAGGTCAACCCCTGTCCGACGGCCTCTGCGAGTCATGGAAAACGCTAGCCAAGGTCACTCAGACTGTCCTTGTGGATACGCAAAGTCGCGAAGTAAACCTCGATTGGATTCCGGCTTCCGGATTCCAGCTCCGTAAGGCGGGCGTGCAATTCGACGCCGTCCGCGTCGACGACGAGGACGGCCGCCGTCTCGCCGATCTCCTGGAGGCGATGACCGGCGGCGACCCCGGGCCCGTCGTCATCGAGGCGTACGGACGACGGTCGGTGTACTTCCTCCTACCGGCGGGCAGCACGTCCCACCGCGCCTGGCCGCGTGGCGTGACCCGGTTCAACTCGGGTCCCGCGCACGTGAGTTACATCCCCGTGCCCGCCCTTCGCGGCCGCACCTGGCCGCTGTCCTGGCGCTTCCCGCCGACCGAGGCGGACCGGTTCGTACACCCGCTCATCCTCCTCAAGGCCGCGTCAGCGCTGCTTGGTAGTTGACCCTTCGCGGCATCGTCGCGACCCCGACACCGACGCGAGGTGAACGGGAGCGGGGGACGGCACGTACTGAGGGTGGGGGCCCCTGGTTTCAGGGGCCCACGGGCTTGTGACGCTATGTCGGTACGACCTTGGGGCCGCGTATGAGGCACGCACGACGCAAACTCCAGCGGATCGCGCGGCTGGCGGCCGTCGGCGGCCTGGTCTGCGGCGGCCTGATGGTCTCGGACGCCATGGCGGGCGAACCGTCCGCCCCGTCGGCCGATCCGGTCGTCAGTCTGGTCTCCCGGCTCGGCGCCTCCCGCACCGCGGGGAACTGGACGGATGCCGACGGGCGCCCGGTCGTCGCGGTGACCGACGCGGAGGCGGCGGACGAGGTACGGCAGGCGGGGGCGCAGGCCAAGGTCGTGCGCTACAGCATGGACCGACTCCGCTCGGCCACCGAGGCCCTGCGGGAGGCGCCTCGGGTGGCCGGTACCGCCTGGGCGGTGGACTACGCGTCCAACAGGGTCATGGTGCGCGCCGACAGCACCGTCTCCGCCGACGACTGGTCGCGCATGTCCGGCGTCGCCGAGGGGATCGGCGGCTTCGTCCACATGGAACGGACCGAGGGCGCCTTCACCACCAGGGTGAACGGCGGCGTCCCGGTCTTCTCCGGCGACGGCCGCTGCTCCGCGGGCTTCAACGTGACCGACGGCCGGAACAACTTCACACTCACGGCCGGGCATTGCGGCCCCGTCGGCACCACCTGGTTCCGGGACGGAGGAGGTGCCGAGCTGGTCGGCACCACCACGGAAGCCACCTTCCCGGGCGCCGACTTCTCCCTCGTGCGGTACGAGAATGGCGAACGGCTCGACGCGACCAACATCGTGGGCATCGGCAATGGCCGGGGCGTGCGGATCATCGGCGTCGCCGATCCCGTCGTGGGTCAGCGCGTCTTCCGCAGCGGCAGCACCACGGGGTTCCGCTCCGGAAAGGTGACCGCGCTGAACACGACGGTGAACTATCCCGAGGGCACGGTCACCGGCCTGATCGAGACCACCGTCTGCGCCGAGTCCGGAGACAGCGGGGGCCCGTTGTTCTCGGAGGGGCTGGCGCTGGGCGTGACCTCGGGCGGCAACGGGGACTGCGACAGCGGGGGTACGACGTTCTTCCAGCCGGCGACAAAGGCGCTCGAGGCCCTCGGGGTGAGCCTGGTGGGCAGGGTTCCGGCTCCCGGTGGAAGCGACGGCACGGGCGGCCCGGCCGATCCCGACCCGTCGTCGGCCGCCGGGGCGGTCCCACCGGGGTCCTCCGGGTCGGGGGTGGCGGACCGGTCGAGAAGGATCACCGGGATCACGGACTTCGGAGGCCTCGGTCCCGGGCTGGTCGTCATCGGCGCGAGTCTGGTCGGACTGGTGGGCGCCCGCTGGATTCTGTCGGCCCAGGAACGCAGGAACTTCCGGAACTTCTACAGCGCGAGCTGGGGCTGAGGTCAGCCCTGCTTCGCGTACGTGATCGGCTCGCCGCCCGAGCCGATCAGCTCCCGCACGATCGTGGTGTCGTCGGGCATGTCCAGGCGGCTCCACTGGCCCGGTGAGCACTGTTTCGGGTCGCCGAACGTGACCTGAGTGGGGCCGAGTTCGAGCGGAGGGCCGGAGGCGCGGAGGGTGGCGGACCAGCGGCAGTCGTAGTTGGGGCCGGTGCCCGACAGGGTCATGACTCTCTCGCCCGTCTCGCCCTGGGTGATCGTCATGACGCGGGTGTTGGTGCCGTCGGCGGTGTCGAAGGACCCCCGCCAGGTGCCGACGTACTCCTGCGGGACACCGCCGTCCTGGGCCCCCGCGCTCGTCGTGGGCGTGGCCGAGGGGGTGTTCGTATCCGGTGTCGCAGGGGTTGTCCGGGCGGAGGCCGTCGGACCCGGCTTGGGGTCGTCGGTGGCCTTCTTCTTGCCCATGTCGCCCATGACCGCGTAGACCGAGGTGCCTGCCGCGACCGCCACGAGCAGGGCGACCGCGACGAGGACGACGGTGCCGCGGCGGCGTGGGGGCTCGTGCGCGGGAATGGGCGCGTGGAAGGGCGGGGTGGGGCCCGGCTGCTGGTGGGGGTATCCGTAGCCGTAGCTGTTGTGGGCGTACAGCTGGGGCGGGGGAGGCGGCGGTGTGGGCATCAGCGCGGGCGGCGTCGGGGCGTCCGCGCGGATCGCGGTCATCGTCGGTGGCTGCTGCACCGGTGTCGCGTTGGGCTGTTCCACCTCCAGCAACTGGACCGCGTGACGTCCGAGTTGGGCGATCAGCGCGCTCGGCAGCCAGGGCTCGGGGTCCGCGTCGGCAGTCGTGCGCTCCAGGATCTGTGTGATCGTCGGGCGGGCCTCGGGGTCCTTGTGGAGGCAGTCCCGTACGAGATCGAGCAGGCCCTCGGGGAGGTCCGCCAGGTCCGGCTCCTCCTGCGCGATACGGAACATCAGCGCGTGCACGCCGCTGTCCGACGAGCCGAAGGGGAGGCGGCCGGTCGCCGCGTACGCGAGGACCGAGCCGAGGCAGAAGATGTCGCAGGCGGCACTCACGCGGTCGCCGCGTACCTGCTCGGGGGCCATGAACCCGGGGGACCCGACGAGCGCGCCGGTGCGGGTCAGGCCGCCGTCGGTGACGGTCTCCAGGGCGCGTGCGATGCCGAAGTCGATGACGCGCGGGCCGTCGATGGTGATCAGGATGTTGGACGGCTTGAGGTCGCGGTGGATGAGGTCGGCCGCGTGGATGTTGTGCAGCGCGTGCGCGAGACCGGACGCGAGAATGCGGACCGAGCGCTCGGGGAGCGGGCCGTGGTCGCCGGAGACGACGGTGTGCAGGGCGGGCCCCGCGATGTAGCCGGTGGCGACCCAGGGGATCCGGGCCTCCGTATCGGCGTCGAGGACGGGGGCGGTCCACTCGCCGCCGACGCGCAGCGCTGCGCGTACCTCCTGGCGGAAGCGGCTGCGGAACTCCTCCTGCTCGGCGAGCTCCTGGCGTACGAGCTTGACGGCGACGGTGCGGCCGCGGTCGGAACGGGCGAGGAAGACCTGGCCCATGCCGCCCGCGCCGAGGCGGGCCAACAGGCGGTAATCGCCGATGTGCTGTGGATCCCCTGGTGCCAGCTGCTCCATCGCCGCGCGCCTTCCCCCGGTACCGCATTTGTTGGACGAAACGAGGATAGTGCGCGCCGAGCGGGGACTTATAGGCCACAACCTGACCTACTCGCTGCCTACCGCCGGTTCTACGAGCCCGGCCCCGTACGCGAGGAGACCGTCATGGCCCTCAATTCGGTTCGGGCTTCTCGCCGCTGATGCTGTCCAGGGCCTCGGAAAGCTGCTCCAAGGCCTTTGCCGTCCGGGCGAACCGGTCTTCGCCGAGGGCTTCGACGAGGCGGGCCGCGAGGTCCGCGTGACCGGGGTCGATCTTCGCGATCGCGGCGCGGCCCTCGTCGGTGGGGCGGAGCAACTTGGCACGCCGGTGGGCGGGGTTGGGCTCGTACGCGGCGAGGCCCCGCTCGACGAGGAGGTCGGCGATGCGCTGGACGCTCTGGCGGGTGATGCCCATGTCGCGGGCGATCCCGGCGACGGTCAGGGGCTCGCGCAGCACGGCGCCGAGGACCTGCCACCAGGCGGCGGTCAGCCCGGCCGGTTTGGCCAACTCCTCGGAGACGGACAGGAATTGGCCGTTCAACCGGAAGACGCCGAGGGCTGTCCGGCTGAGGAGATCCTGCTGTTCGCGGCTCATGAGCCCGAGTTGAGGATCTCGAAGGCGGCGGGGTCCGAGTCGTGGAACAGCCGGTACCAGGCGTCCAGCTTCTCGCCCTCGTACACACCGAGCCGCGCGAAGACCTCGCGGGCGAAGGCGACGGGCTCGGTGGGGCCGGCGGTGATCAGGTCGCCGTCGGTGACGGCGTCCGCGTCGCGGTAGTGCTCGCCGCCCTTGTAGCTGGTGGCGTCGAGGTAGAAGGATACGGCGCTGGTGTGATCGCGATCGTCGAGCAGCCCCTCGCGGGCGAGCCCGGCGGTGGCCCCGCAGATGGCGGCGACGGGCACCCCGGCATCGAGGAACTCGCGCGCCTTGCGGGCGAAGGGGGCGAGGTCGTCCCCGGTGTCCCAGAGATGCGCGCCGGTGAGGATGAGAAGGGCGCTGTCGCCGGGCCGGATGTCGTCGAGCGCGAGGTCGGGCTGGATACGGAGGCCGCCCATGGTGGTGACGGTCTCGGTGGTGGGGCCGACGGTCTTGACGGCGAAGCCGTGCTGGGTGAGGTGGGCGGTGGTGTGGCCGGTCTCCCAGTCGGCGTAGGTGTCGTAGACGGCGAGATGAACGGTGCGGTTCATGGTGGCCTCCTGATTGGATGACAGTAGCCTGTCATGTCGACAGCATGCTGTCAATGGACTTTCTGGCTGGCGGCGCGGGGACTGCCCCCGGGCCCCTGGGGCGCGGGGCCCTGTGCCGCGCGAGTGCCCGCAACGGGCGGGAGAACCTGCGTGGCGGCAGGCGGTCGCGCCGGGCTGTTGCCCGCAGGGTGCCGGGGGCGGGCCCGTGCGCCTTGTCCGGCCGGGCCACGGCATGCCGGGATCTTGGCGGCGCGAAACTGTCGCGCGGGGGCGCTTGGGGCCTCGCCCCCCGACATTGCCCAGCCATGGAGCGGCGGGGTGGCCGCGGCCTGCGGTCCGTGACGCGGTCGCGCCGGGCGGGCCGGGCCTGGCGGCGCGAAACTG